>NZ_VSSB01000001.1:1572691-2850492 GCF_008122505.1 Agromyces mariniharenae
CCGTAGTCCCACGCGGACCGGGAACCGCCGTAGATCTCGCCGGCCTGGAAGACGAAGCCCCGGTGCTGGGCGAGGGCGATGACGGACTCGAGACGGCTGGGTGCGGCCACGGTGGCTCCAATGGTGCGGGGATCGGGCGAATTGCCCGGAGACGACACGGTCCCACCATCCTACGGGCGCTACGCTGTGCCCCATCACGGCCGGTGTCCGAGGGGGGCGAGGGTGTGGAACTTCCTGCTTGACGTCAACATCGTCGACGGACCGTTCCTGTACACGGTGTACGCCATCGCCGCCGCCGTGTTCATCTACCTGCTCGGCCGCGGCCCCGGCTGGTCGTGGGTGCTCACCGTCATCGTCGTCCTGATCGTCGGCGCCCTCGTCGGCGCGGGCATCCTCTGGGTCAGCGTGAACGTGCTGGGGGCGATCCCCGGGCCGATCCTGCCCGAAGTGTGGTTCTGGGTGGCCGGTGCCTTCGCGGGCTGCGCGCTCGCCATCTGGAACCTCTGGTACTCCCGTTGGTGGCGCAAGCTGATCGCGATCCTCGCGGTGCCGATCTTCTCGCTCACGGCGCTCTTCGGCATCAACGCCGCCTACGGCATCGACCGCACGCTCGGCGCCCTCCTCGGCATCTCGACGGCGGGCACGATCGACCTCGACGACCCGAGCGCCAGCCCGTCGGCCGACCCGACGGAACCGCTCTACCTCACGTGGACGCCGCCGGCCGGCATGCCCGCGCAGGGGCGCGTCGGCACGCCCGAGGGCGGCGTGCCGAACACGCAGTCGGGGTTCGCCGCGCGCGACGCCGAGCTGTACCTGCCGCCCGCGGCGCTCGTCGACGATCCGCCACGGCTGCCGCTCGTGATCATGATGATGGGCCAGCCCGGCGATCCCGACGCCTCGTTCATCGCGCAGGTGCTCGACGACTTCGCATCGCGGAATGAGGGCCTCGCGCCGATCGCACTCGTCGTCGACCAGCTCGGCGACCCGAACGTCGATCCGCTCTGCCTCGACACCTCGATGGGGAACGTCGAGACCTACGTGATGCAGGACGTGGTGCCGTGGGCGAAGTCGCACCTCGACGTGCTGCAGGGCCCGCAGTTCACGACCGTGGCAGGTTACTCGAACGGCGGGCAGTGCGCCGCGTACTTCGGCGCGAAGTACCCCGAGGTGTTCGGAAACCTCCTCGCCGTGTCGCCCACCGAGTACCAGGGCGCGGAGCAGCCGGCGAACGTGCTGGCCTCCGTCTTCAACGGCGACCAGGCGGCCTACGACGCCGTGAAGCCGACGACGATCATGGCCCTGAAGGCGCCGTACCCGGACTCGGTGGCGATCTTCACGATCGGCGCGAACGACGGCACGTTCGCGCCGGGCGCGCAACGGCTGTCGGATGCCGCGGCGCAGGCCGGCATGCAGACGACCTTCTACGTGGTGCCCGACGCCGACCACGGCGTCAGCGGCCTGCTCGGCGGACTCGAGAAGGGATTCGAGGTGCTCTACCCACGACTCGGATTGGCGGCCCCGTGACCGAGACCGATCCCGCGATCACCGACGTCGAGCCGAAGGGCCGGCTCCGCACCACGGGCGAGGCGCTCGCAGGCTTCGCTCGGCGCGTGCCCTTCAGCATCGCGTTCGCGGTGCTGCTGCTCGTCACCTCCATCGTCACCGGCACGATCGTCGGCGAGGCATCGGATGCCACGGCGAACGCCTGGGCGGCCGGGGTCGTCACGACGATCGACGGGGCGCAGTGGTGGACCGTCGTGACTGCCCTGTTCATCCCGTTCGACCCGTTCCAGCTCGTGTTCGGCGTCGTCCTGTCGTTCCTGCTGCTCGGCATCGCCGAGCGGCGCATGGGCACGTGGCGCGCGATCGTCGCGTTCCTCGTCACGGGCGTGCTCGGGGTCGCGATCGGCACGTGGCTGCAGTGGATCGGGTCGCTCTTCGGCGAGTGGTGGGCGACCGGCACGGCGGCCGACCTCACGCTCGACCCGCTCGCGGGCATCGTCGGCGCGCTCATCACCTCGACGGCGTTCATGGGCGTGCTGTGGCGTCGCCGCATCCGGATCGTGACGTTCGCGTTCATCCTCGTGTTCGTGCTCTACGACGGCGACTCCTCGAACGTCTACCGGCTCATTGCAGGGATCGTCGGACTGTTCCTCGGAGCACTGCTTTCGCGCGACGCGTCGACCCTGCGTGCCCGCCGCAGCTCGCACGCCGAGACCCGCACGCTCGTCGCGGCCGTCGTCGCGGTGACGGCGATCGGTCCGGTCGTCGCGTTCGTCAACCGCACGGAGCTCACGCCGTTCGGGTTCGGCTCGTACCTCTACGACGACGACCCGGTGGACATCGACGTGGTGATCTCGCAGTGCGGGGCCGCGGCATCCGCCGTCGGCGACGAGTGCCTGAAGCAGCTCGCGGTGCTCAGCTCGCAGGGCTTCGGGATGTTCCTCCTGTCGTTCGTGCCGGTGCTGCTGCTCCTGCTCGCGGCGTGGGGCCTGCGCTCCGGCCGTCGGTTCGCCCGCTGGCTCGCGATCTCGGTGAACGTGGCGATCCTGCTGTTCGCCCGCACGGCGTTCGACGTGACCGTCACGACCGCCGACGTGGAGAGCGGCGCGTGGACGGTGTTCGACATCGGCGAGCTGATCGTCTGGGCGCTGGCGGTGCTCGCGCTGCCGATCGGCATCATCGTGATGCTCACGGTGACCCGGCGGCACTTCCAGGTCCGTTCGCCGCGCGGTTCGTTCGCGCGGTTCGTGACCACGGTCGTCGTGTCGTTCGTGGTGCTCGCGGCCGCGTATTACGCCATCGGGTTCGCGACCCTCGGCGAGTACTGGCCGGCGGCGACCCCGGTCGACCTCCTCGTCGACACGCTCAAGCGGTTCGTGCCGCCGCACTTCCTCGCCGTGGTCGACCCGATCGTGATCCCGGCGCACGACCTCACGAGCATCGCCTACCAGCTGATCGGGCCGCTGTTCTGGGCGATCTTCATCGTGGCCGCGATCCGGCTGATGCGGCACACGCGCGCCGAGCTCGGCTTCGCCGACCGCCTGAAGCTGCGCACGATCATCCGGCGCAACGGCGGTGGCACGCTCGGCTTCATGGGCACGTGGCCCGGCAACGTGCCGTGGTTCAGCGCGGACGGCGAGTCGGCGGTGGCGTACCGCGTCATCAACGGGATCGCGATCACGATGTCCGACCCCATCTGCCGGCCCGAGGAGGCCGGTCGCGTCATCCGCGAGTTCACCGCGTTCTGCGACGCGAACAGCTGGGTGCCCGTGTTCTACAGCGTGCACCCGCAGTACCTGGCCGTGTTCGAGGAGCTCGGCTGGCAGCACATGTCGGTGGGCGAGGAGACGCTCGTGCGCACGACCGGCCTCGAGCTCACGGGCAAGCCGTGGCAGAAGGTGCGGCAGGCGCTGAACCGCGGCATCAAGGAGGGCATGACCACGGTCTGGACGACGTGGGACGAGCTCCCCCGGCCGACCGTCGCCGAGATCACCGCGATCTCCGAGGAGTGGGTGTCCGAGAAGGAGCTGCCGGAGATGGGCTTCACGCTCGGCGGCATGGACGAGCTGAAGGACCCCGACGTGCGCCTCATGCTCGCGGTCGGGCCCGACGGGCGCCTGCAGGCGATCACGAGCTGGTTGCCGGTGTACCGCGACGGCGACGTCGTCGGCTGGACGATCGACTTCATGCGGCGCACCGACCACAGCATGAACGGCATCATGGAGTTCCTCATCGCGTCGGCCGCCCTGCACATGAAGGAGGAGGGCCAAGAGGTGCTGAGCCTCTCGGGTGCTCCGCTCGCCGCGAAGCCGCTCGCCCCCGGCGAAGAGCCGCCCGAGCCGACCGCGATGACCCGCCTGCTCGAGTTCCTCGGACGCACGCTCGAGCCCGCCTACGGCTTCTCGTCGCTGTTCCGGTTCAAGGCCAAGTTCAATCCCGAGTACGAGACCATCTCGATGGCCTACCCCGACCCGCTCGCGCTGCCGACCATCGGCGTGGCGATCGGACGCGCCTACCTGCCCGAGGTCTCGCCGAAGGAGGCGGTCGCGCTCGTGCGGACGCTGACGAAGTAGCCGACGGATGCCTCGCCGGCGCAGCCGGCTGTGTCACTCGGCCCCGGCCGCCCGCTGCGTCAGCCGGCGGCCCGCAGCGTCTCGGGACCCAGCTCGGCGACCGAGCGGTGACCCGCGAGGCCCAGCGTGAGGTCGAGCTCGGCGATGTGGTTGCGCACGACCTCGCGCACGCCCTCCTGCCCGGCGACGGCGAGCCCGTAGGCGTACGGGCGTCCGATGCCGACGGCCGTCGCGCCGAGCGAGAGCGCGATGACGGCGTCGGCGCCGCCCCGGATGCCGCTGTCGAGCACGATCGGCACGCTGCCGGCGACGCGTTCGACGATCGCGGGGAGCGCGTCGAGCGTCGCGACCGAGCGGTCGACCTGGCGCCCGCCGTGGTTCGACACGACGATGCCGTCCACGCCGTGGTCGAGGGCCCGGCTCGCGTCGTCGGGATGCAGCACGCCCTTCAGGAGCACGGGCAACGACGTCCATTCGCGCAGGCGGGCGAGGTCGTCCCACGTGAGGCTCGGGTCGGAGAACACGTCGAGGAACGTCTCCACCGCGGCGCGCGGCAGCGGCGAGCGCAGGGCGTCGCGCACGCCGCCGTCGACGAGCCGCGTGCCGACGGCCGAGCGTGCGATGGAGAACGCTGACCGGAGCAGCGTCGGCGTGACCCTCGGCCGTTCCCCGGGCCCGGTGCTGCGAGCGACGCGGTCGCGCACGAGCTCGGCGAAGACGGGGTCGCTCGTGTACTGCGCGATGCCCTGGCCGCGCGTGAACGGCAGGAACGCCGCGTCGAGGTCGCGGGTGCGCCAGCCGAGCAGGTGGGTGTCGAGGGTCACGACGACGGCCTCGCAGCCGACCGCCTCCGCACGGCGCAGGAACGACGCGTTGAGCTCGTCGGAGCGGCTCCAGTACAGCTGGAACCACCGCGAGCCCGCCCCCATCGCGGCGGCGACCTCCTCCATGGGCCGCGACGCCTGGTTCGAGAGCACGTAGGGCACGTCGAGCTCGGATGCCGCACGCCCGACGGCCACGTCGGCATCGGCGTGCGCGAGCTCGGCGACGCCGATGGGCGACAGGATGAACGGGGTCGCGCGACGCCGCCCGAGCAGCTCGATCGAGAGGTCGCGCGCGGCGACGTCGCGGAGGACGCGCGGCCAGACCTGCCAGCGCGAGAACGCCGCGCGGTTCGCCGCCATGGTCGCCTCGCCGCCCGCTCCGCCCGCCAGGTAGGCGAACGCCTCGGCCGAGATCGCCTTGCGGGCCGCCTGCTCGAGCGCCGCGTGGTCGACCGGCACGGCCGGCTTCGCGCCGCCGACGCCCGCCCGGTACACCTCCGACTGCACGACCCGTGCGTACCCGCGCTGCGCTTCGCCCATCGTTCGGCTCCTCCGCTCCGTCGCGCCGTCGCGACCGGACTGCGAGCCAGCGTAGCCGCCGCCTAGGGTGGAGTGGATGTCCCAGCTGCCCGCCCTGCTCGTCGCCGCGATCGCGCTCGTGCGCGACCGCCGCGTGCTCATGGTCACCGCGCGCGACCGCGACGTGCACTACATGCCGGGCGGCAAGATCGACCGAGGCGAGTCCGCCGCCGAGGCGGCCGCCCGCGAGGCGTTCGAGGAAGTGGCCCTCGAGCTGGATCCCGACGGACTCGTCGAGCTCTTCGAGGTGGTCGTGCAGGCGCACGGCGAGCCCGAGGGTCGGCTCGTGCGCATGCGGGTGTTCCGAGCCGAGACGGATGCCGCGCCCGCCGCCTCGGCGGAGGTCGGCGAGCTGCACTGGGTCACGACGGCCGACGTCGACCGCTGCCCGCCCGCCGGCGCCGAGGTGCTGCGTCGGCTCGCGGCATCCGGCGTCATCGACTGACGCGCCCATAGACTGCGGTCATGGCGCCGACCCGCGAGTTCCGCCGCGGCGAGGACGTCGTCGTGATCCACGAGTCGGGCCGGCCCGACGGACCCGACTACGTGCTCGTGCACGGCCTCGGCATGGCGCACGACTACTGGGCGGAGCTCGCCGGCGTGCTCGAGGCCACCGGCACGGTGCATGCGCTCGACCTGCCCGGCTTCGGCGACGCGCCCCAGCCCCGCGAGCCGTTGAGCATGCCGGCGGCTGGCGAGCTCCTCGCCGAGCTGCTCGTGGCCGAGGGCATCGACCGGCCGGTGCTCGTGGGCCACTCGACGGGCGCGCAGGTCGTCGCCGAGACGGCGGCGCAGCATCCCGACCTCGTCGACCGGCTCGTGCTCATCGCGCCGACCGTGAACCCGCGCGAGCGTACGCTCGGGAAGCAGACCCTGCGGTTCCTGCAGGACATCGCCCTGGTGCATCCGAAGGCCCTCGGCTGGGGCATCGCCCTCTACGCGAAGGCGGGCCCGCGCTGGTATGCCGCGAACCTCCGGCCGATGCTCGAGCATCGCATCGAGCTCATCCTCCCCGAGATCTCGGCGCCGACGCTCGTCGTCCGCGGCGAGCACGACCGCGTCGTGCCGCGGGAGTGGGCGGAGGAAGTCGCCCGGCTCGTGCCCGACGGGCGGTACGTCGAGGTGCCGGGCCGCGGGCACGAGACCATGATCCGGGCCGGCCGTCGCGTCGGCGAGCTGATCGTGCGGCACGCGCAGGGGCTGCCGGCCGGACGTCCGGTGTCGCTCGTCGAGGCGCCCGGGGCCGCGGCGCCGCACCTCGGGGTGCCGGCCGCGCTCGGCGTGATGGCCCGGGACTACGCGTTCGCGGGATGGCACCAGCTCGCCGTCTTCGGCGCCGGGCGGGAACCGGCCGGATGGCGCCACGGCGACCCCGACAAGCCGCAGGTCGTGCTGCTGCCCGGCGTGTACGAGCACTGGTCGTTCCTGCGCCCCCTCGGCGACGCGCTGCACGCGGCCGGACACCGCGTCGTCGTCGTGCACGGCATGCGCGCGAACCGGCGTCCGATCGCCGAGACCGCCGCGCGCGTCGCGAAGGCGCTCGCCCGGTCGGCACCGCCGCCGGCCGGACGCGTGATCGTGGCGCACAGCAAGGGCGGGCTCATCGGCAAGCACGTGCTCATCGACGACGAGGGCGCGGCGCTCGGCGTGCGCGGGGTCGTGGCGATCTGCACGCCGTTCGCGGGCGCGCGGCGCGCGCGGCTGTTCGGGGATCCGAGCATCCGGGCGCTGCTGCCGAGCGACGAGACGATCGTGATGCTCGGGGACGCGGCATCCGTGAACGCGCGCATCGTCTCGGTGTTCGGCACGTTCGACCCGCACGTGCCCGACGGCAGCGCGCTCGAGGGCGCGACGAACGTGCAGGTGCCGGTCGCGGGCCACTTCCGCGTGCTCGCCGCGCCCGAGACGCTCGAGGCGGTGCACGAGGGCATCGCGCTGCTCACGCAGGACCCGACCCGCTCCGACGCCGTCGACCTCGCCGAACCCTCGGGGCCGGCGTCCCCTCAGTGAGCTACCGAATCCGCCGCAGGTGAGGCGGATCCGACATGTCGCTGGGCGATGTCGGGGCACGGGACGAACGGCCCGCGCGGCTGGGTCGGCGCGACCTACCCTGCAGGCATGGGCATGACCGACGTCGAGGCACGCGCCGACACCGACCGCCGCCTCTATGTCCGCTGGGTGCTCGCCAACGCGATCGGCGAGGGCGTCGGGCTCGGCGGCTCGTTCCTCGTCGGCGCCGGGCTCGTCGTGCTGCTCGGCGCGCAGTTCGGGCCATGGTTCGAGGTCGCGACGGCGATCGCCGCGGTCGCGCTCGGCACGCTCTTCGAGGGCGTGGTCGTCGGGTACGCGCAGTGGCGGGTGCTGCGCGAACCGCTGCCGACGCTCTCGCGCGGCTCGTGGGTCTGGGCCACGGCCATCGGCGCGGGCGTTGCCTGGCTGCTCGGCATGGTCCCGAGCACCGTGATCTCGCTGGTCACCGGCCAGGTCGAGACGACGGATGCCGCGTCCGCCCCGACCATCGCCGAGCCGCCGCTCGCCGTGATCCTCCTCGCCGCGGCCGGAGTCGGGCTGCTCCTCGGGCCGGTCCTCGCGAGCGCGCAGGTCGTCGTCCTGCGGCGCCACGTCGAGCACGCCTGGCGGTGGATCCCCGCGAACGCCGTCGCGTGGGCCATCGCCCTGCCGCTCACCTACCTCGGCCCGAGCCTCATGTTCGACGTGGGCGTGAACGCGCTCGGCGTCGGCATCCTCCTCGCCTGCGTCCTCGCCGCAGGGGCCGTGGTCGGCGCCGTGCACGGCGCGGTGCTCGTGCGGCTGCTGCGGCATCCGCTCGACGCCTGACGCACGAGCGCGGGCGCGCGGCACCCGCTCAGTGCACGTACTCGAGCAGGTCGAGCCCGACCTGGCGCATGCCGTCGAGCACGGCGAGGCGCGAGGTGAGCATGGTGTCGGCGAAGTACATCGACACGGCGTAGGCGACGCTCGCGCGCGGGCCGCGGAGCACGCCGACCTCGCTGCGCACGCCCCCGTCGGTGCCCGTCTTGTTCATGAGCAGCACGCCGTGGTCGGGCATGCGGTGCGCGAGCGGGTCGAGTCCGAACGCCGACGCCACGAGCGAGAGGTCGGCGTTGAGCGACAGCCAGCCGACCACGCGCTGCGACACCTCGGGGCTCACGACCTCGCCGCGGGCGAGCGAGGCGAAGAGCCAGGTGAGCTCCTTGGCCGAGCCGATCGAGAGCTGCGGGGCGTCGTCGGGGCCGCGGTGGTCGCGCACGAGGTCGAGCAGCGCCGTGCGGGTGAGGCCGAGCGCCTCGGTGCGGGCGCGCACCGCCTCGAGGCCGACGTGGCGGATGAGCACGTTCGTGGCGAGGTTGTCGCTGGACGCGCCGATGAGCGCGGCGAGGTCGGCGAGCGGCAGCGACGGCGACTGCATGTGCTGCCAGATGCCCGAATCGCCGACGGCGTCGCGCGGGGCCCGGTCGAGCACCGTGAACGCCTCCGCCGTGGCGCCCGCGAGCCTCGACGCGACCTCGACGAGCAGCAGCACCTTGCCGATCGAGGCGGTCGGCATCACGACGTGGTCGTCGACCGAGAAGAGCACCTTCCCGGTGGCGAGGTCGGTCGCGCGGGCGGAGACCTGCACCCCCGCGAGCGCGAGCTCGCCGAGGGCGTTGAACCCGCGGGTGAAGTCCTCGTTGTGCTCGTCCGTGCGGTGTCGTCCCCTCCGGATGCTCGCGTGGCGCGCTCGCCGCTCGGAACCCTGCGACGACGTCACCACGGTGATTGCACGCTCTTCCTCGGACGGTCGGCGCTCCCCCACCGCGGTCAGCGGCGCGCTCGAGAAGGTTGGTTCGGATCGTTCTTCGGCGCGATCTACCAGATCGTCACCCGCTCGGCCGGATCGAGCCAGAGGGCGTCGTCGTCAGTCACACCGAAGCCAGTGTAGAACTCGTCGATGTTCCTCACGATCTGGTTGCACCGGAACTCGTTCGGCGAGTGCGGATCGATCGCGAGCAGGCGGATGACCTCCTCGTCGCGGCCCTTCATCTGCCAGGCCTGCGCCCACGAGAGGAAGAACCGCTCGGCGCCCGAGAGGCCGTCGACGGCGGGCGACTTCTTCCCGTCGAGCGACAGCACGTACGCCTTCCAGGCGATGGCGAGTCCCCCGAGGTCGCCGATGTTCTCGCCGATGGTGAGGGCGCCGTTCACGTGGTGGTCGTCGCCGTTCTCGCCGTCGAGCTGCGCGGGCCTCAGGGCGTCGTACTGCGCGATGAGCGCCTTCGTGCGGTCCTCGAACGCCGCGCGGTCGGCCTCGGTCCACCAGTCGGTGAGCCGGCCGTCGCCGTCGTACTTCGAGCCCTGGTCGTCGAACCCGTGCCCGATCTCGTGGCCGATCACGGCGCCGATCGCGCCGTAGTTCGCAGCGGCGTCGCGGCCGGCGTCGAAGAACGGGTACTGCAGGATCGCCGCCGGGAACACGATCTCGTTGAAGCCCGGGTTGTAGTACGCGTTGATCGTCTGCGGCGTCATGAACCACTCGTCGCGGTCGATCGGCTTGCCGATCTTGGCGAGCTCGCGGTTGAACTCGAACTCGGCCGTCGCCCGCACGTTGCCGACGAGGTCGTCGGCGTCGATCTCGAGCGTCGAGTAGTCGCGCCACTTCACGGGGAAGCCGATCTTCGGCGTGAACTTGTCGAGCTTCTCGAGCGCCTTCGCGCGCGTCTCGTCGCCCATCCACTCGAGCCCGGTGATCGACTCGCGGTACGCCTCGACGAGGTTGGCGACGAGGTCGTCCATCGCGTCCTTCGCCGCGGGCGGGAAATGGCGCTCCACGTAGATGCGGCCGACGGCCTCGCCCATGGCGCCCTCGACGAGCGAGACGCCGCGCTTCCAGCGCTCGCGCATCTGCGGGGTGCCGGTCAGCGTGCGACCGTAGAAGTCGAAGTTCGCCTCGACGAAGTCGTTCGACAGGTAGGCGGCCGTCGAGCGGATGACCTGCCAGGCGAGCCAGTCCTTCCACGCCTCCAGGCGCTCCTCGGTGAGCAGGCCGCCGAGCGCCTCGACGAACGACGGCTCGCGCAGCACGAGCTCGGCGAACGCGCCCTCGGGCACGCCCATGGCGTCGCGCCACACCTGCAGGTCGAGCGACGACGCGGCCGCGGCATCCCCCCAGGCGTAGAGGTTGTAGGTCTTCTCGCTGTCGCGGGTGTCGACGTTGTTCCAGTGCGCCTTCGCGAGGTCGGTCTCGAGGTCGAACACGCGCACCGCGCGGTCGGCCGGGTCGGGCAGCTTCGCCAGCGCGAACATGCGCTCGAGGTGGGCGCTGTACGCGGTGCGCACCGCGGCGAAGCGCTCCTCGCGGAAGTAGCTCTCGTCGGGCAGGCCGATGCCGCCCTGCTCGACGAACACGAGGTAGCGCTCGGGGTCGCCCGGGTCGTTGTCGACGTAGAGCTGCACGAGCCCCGCGATGCCCTGGCGCTCGAGCTTGCCCAGCGTCTCGAGGAACGACTCGACCGAGTTGACGAGCGATACCTCGACGAGCTGCGCGGCGATGGGCGTGGCGCCCAGGAGGTCGGCGCGCTGCTCGTTCATGAAGCTGGCGTAGAGGTCGCCGACCTTGCGGGCCTCGGTGCCCGGATCGGCCTGCTGCGCCTCCTCGATGATCTCGCGCACGGCCTTCTCGGCCTCCTCGTGCAGCACGAGGAACGAGCCGTAGCGGGCCTTGTCGGCCGGGATCTCGGTGCGTTCGATCCACTTGCCGTTGACGTGCCGGAAGAGGTCGTCCTGCGGGCGCACCTCGTCGTCGAGTTCGTCCTTCGCGATGCCTGAGGGGAGCTTCGTCATCCCCTGAGCTTATTCGCTCGCCGGTCCCCGCCCGGCGAGCACGTGCGAGCGCCGCCCGCTCATCTCAGCTGCGCGAACCCCTCGGCCTTGCGCGTCGGGCCCACGATGAGGATCGTGTCGTCGGCTCCCAGCACGGTCTCGGCATCGGCGTTGGTCCAGTCGGCGCCGGGCTTCTTGAATGCCGCGATCGTGACCCCGAACTCCTTGCGCAGCCCGGTCTTGCCGAGGGGGATCCCCCAGAGCCGCTCGGGCGGCGCCGACTTCACGATCGCGTATCCGCGCTCGATCTCGATGTAGTCGAGCGCGGCTCCGCGCACGAGGTGCGCGACCTTGCGGCCCATGTCGCTCTCGGGCTGCACCACGTGGTGCACGCCGAGCTGCTCGAGGATGACCGCGTGCTCGGCGCTGTCGGCCTTCGCCCAGATCGACGGCAGGCCCATCGCGAGCAGGGCCGACGACGTGAGGATGGATGCCTCGAGGTTGCCGCCGATCGCCACGACGACCCGGTCGAACTGGTCGATCGACAGCTGACGCAGCACCTCGGGCTTGGTCGGGTCGGCCCGCACCACCTGGGTGAGCTGGCCGTTGAGGCTCTGCACGTTGTCGTCGCGGATGTCGACGCCGAGCACCTCGGTGCCGCCCGCCATGAGCTCGAGCGCGAGCGAGCGGCCGAACCGACCGAGCCCGATGACCGCGACCGAGTCGGCCTCCGCGATGCGACGCGTGTACCCCTGGTCGCCGAACAATGAGCGTCTAGCCAACGACGGGCCTCTCTCTCGGGAACTCGTACAGGATGCGGCGGTCGCGCAGGATGAGCGCGCTGCCGAGGGTGAGCGGTCCGACGCGGCCGAGGAGCATGAGCAGCACGAGCACGACCTTGGCGGAATCGGGCAACTCCGGCGTGATGCCCGTGGACATCCCGGTCGTGCTGAAGGCCGAGATCACCTCGAACAGGATCCGGTCCAGCGAGGATTCGGTGATCTGGAGCAGCAGGAGCGTCGGCCCGACGACGGCGGCGACGGCCACGAGCACGACCGTGATGGCCTGTCGGTGCACCGCGCGCGACAACCGCTTGCCGAAGATGTTCACCTGGGCCTCGCCGCGAAGCTCGGCGAGCATGACGAAGAACAGCACGAGGAAGGTGGTGATGCGGATGCCGCCGCCGACGCTCGCCGGCCCGGTGCCGATGAACATCAGCACGTCGATGGCGAACCAGCTCTCGCTGCTCATGGCCGCGATGTCGACGGTGTTGAACCCGGCGGAGCGGGTCATCACGGACGCGAAGAACCCGGCGAGCACCTTCGTCGCCGGATCGAGCGGGCCGAGGGTCCCGGGATTCGACCACTCCACCGCCGTGAGGTAGGCCCAACCGCCGGCGAGCAGCAGGATCGTGCCCACGATCACGAGGTTCGTGTTCATGCTCCAGCGCAGCGGATGCCGCCACTCCTTCCAGAGCTGCACGATGACGGGGAATCCCAAGCCGCCGAGGATGACCGCGGCGCAGACCGGGAGGCAGACGAACGGGTCGCCGACGAAGCCCATCATGCTGTCGGACTGCAGGGTGAAGCCGAGATTCGTGAACGCCGAGATGGACGTGAACACCGCGTTCCAGACGGCCTTGCCCGGCCCCCAGCCGTAGTGGGTGACGTAGCGGAGGAACAGCAGCGCGGCGACGACCGCCTCGATGAGCAGCGTGATGCCGATGACGGCGCGCACGAGCCGGCGCAGGTCGGTGAACCCCTCGGCGCGGAACTCGCCGGCGGCGTTCAGGCGCGTGCGCAGCGACAGGCGGCGCGCGAGCAGCACGCCGACGAGCGCGGCCGACACGAGGATTCCGAGGCCGCCGAGCTGGGTCATCACGATGATGACGAGCTGGCCGAGGAAGGTCCAGTGCGTCGCGGTGCCGACCGAGTCGAGCCCCGTCGTCGTCACGGCGGATGCCGCGGTGAACAGTGCGTCGACGAAGCTCGTCGAGCGGCCGGGCGCCGTCATCCCCGGCAGCAGCAGGAGCAGCGTGCCCGCGGCGATGGCGGCCATGAACCCGACGACCACCACCTGCGCCGGATGCAGTCGGAATCGACGGCGCAGTTGCTCGGCCGGGCCTTCGTCGCCCGGCTTGCGGGTGGCCACGGGCACACCATACGCCCGCGGGCGGAGGTTCGGCAGCAGGTACGCCGTCGTGGTCGTTCGGCCGGCGGCTCGGCGCTCCCGGTTGGCATGCGCTTGCCCCGGCTTCGACATCTGCGCCGACATCGGCTTGACTGGAGGTCATCTGCACCGCCGCGGGTACGTCGACACCGATGATCGCCGCGGTCGGTCGAATCGAGGGCGAGGAGCGGGATGACGGCGATGGGGCGGTCTCTGGGGCTTGGGACGGCGGTCGTGCTGGCGCTCGGCCTGACGGCGTGCACGGTGGGCGGCGAGCCCGCCTCCACCGATCCGGTCGTGCAACTGGGCGCGCCCGGCGAGCCGAACCGCACGCTCACGCCCGAGGAGGCCCGCGAGATCGGTGTGCCCGAACACGTCGACGCCGACGTGACGTTCATGCTCGACATGATCGACCACCACTCCCAGGCCCTGGTGATGACCGGGTACGTGAAGGAGAACACGGACGACCGCGACATCCGCCTGCTCGCCGAGCGCATGGAGGTCAGCCAGGAGGACGAGATCGACCAGATGGCGCAGTGGCTCCAGGACCGCGCGCAGCCGCTGCGCGAGAACGGCCACGACGGGCACGGCGGCGGGCACGGGATGCCGGGCATGCTCACCGAGGAGCAGCTCGCTGAGCTCGAGGCCGCGAAGGGCGACGCGTTCGACCTGCTGTTCCTCGAGTACATGATCCAGCATCACCAGGGCGCCCTGCAGATGGTGCAGGACCTCTACCAGGCGGGCGGCGGCCAGGAGCCGGGCGTCGGCCAGTTCGCGGCCCACGTCGAAGGCGACCAGGGCATCGAGATCGCCCGCATGCAGGAGATGCTCGCGGAGCGCACGTCCTGAGTCCGAGCCCATCGTCGCACTGACGACCCGACGCGCTCGACCCGGCCGGGATGCGAAAGGAGGCCGGGCACGAAGCCCGGCCCCCCCCTCATCCGATCAGTCGGATCCGCTCGTCAACTCCCCGCCTCGGCGAGCGCGTCGAGCGCCTGCACGAGGTTCGAGTCGGCGGGCAGGCCCGAGGTGCGACCCGCGTTGCCGAGGTGCGTGGCGACCGCATTGGCGCTCGCCGACCCGCCGGCCGAGAGCTTCTCGGCCTGGTCGATCGACTTGCGCACCTGCTTGAGCGCGTTGCCGCTCAGGCTGCCGTCGCGCTCGGCCTGGTCGACGAACGACCGCACGACCGCGTAGCTCGGGTCGTGCACGAGCTTCGACTGCAGCTGCGCGTTGAACTCGTCGAGCTGGATCTCCCCCGCAGCCGCGATCTCGTTGGCCGTCAATATCGCGCTCGGCGTGAACGCCAGGCTCTCGAACCCTCGCGCGATCTCGCTGCCGAGCACGTTGCCGTTGTACCAGTACGTCGACCAGAACCCGCCGAGGTTCAGCCCCGTCGGGTTCGGCGTGTTGATCGGACCGCGATCGGCGTAGGCGATCTCCACGGGGTTGGCCGTGTCGGTGAAGTCGATCACCGAGAGGCCGCCCTGGTACCAAGCCTGCACCATGATGTCGCGACCCGGAACCGGCACGATCGAGCCGTTGTGCGCCACGCAGTTCTCCTGCGAGGTCTGCACGGCCGGGAGCTTGTAGTAGCTCTGGAACTCCATCTTGCCGTCGACGATGTCGAACAGCGCATTGGCGCCCCACTCGGGCTGGTCGGTCACACGGCAGCGGGCCGACGTGCCGCCGCCCCACTCGTCGGTGAAGATGACCTTCGTGCCGTCGTTGTTGAACGTCGCCGAGTGCCAGTACGAGAAGTTCGGGTCGGCGACCGCGTCGAGGCGCACCGGGTTCACCGGGTCGGTGATGTCGACGAGGATGCCGTTGCCCTGGCACGCGCCCGCGAGGAGCCCGATCTCGGGGAACGCCGTCACGTCATGGCACGTGTTGGTGTTCGGCAGCGGGCTGTACGGGATGCCGCTCGGGTGCAGAGTGCCGGTGGGCGTGTTCTGCAGGCCGTTGAACGCGCCCGTCGCCGGGTCGGTGAAGATGCGCGGCTGGCTCACGATCGCCGCCGTCTGCGGCGCCGCGAGCGGCACCTTGATGACGTCGATGCGCCACTGCGTGGGGTTGCCCGTGGTGACGGGGGTCTGCGTGTTCGTGTTGGCGTTCTCGCAGCCCGCGAGCTCAGCCGCCGGACGGACGCCCGACGTGCCCGAGTTGTAGATGTAGACGTTGTTCGGGTCGTCGGGGTCGGTCACGAGCGTGTGCGTGTGCGATCCGCGACAGGTCTGCACGCCCGGCAGCTGCACCGGGTTCGAGATGTCGCTGATATCGAAGATGCGCACGCCGCGGAACCGCTCGAGGTTCACGGAGCCGCCGGCGCCCTGCGTGCCGCAGTCGATGCGGCCGCGCGTCTCCTCGACCGACATGAACAGCAGGTCGCCGTAGACGGACACGTCACCCTGGCCGCCGGGACACACGAACGACGACTGCAGCGTCGGCTCGCCGGGATCCGAGATGTCGTAGACCTGGAAGCCGTTGAAGTTGCCGACGATGGCGTTGTCGCCCGTGAACGCCAGGTCGGAGTTCACGAACCCGAAGTTGCCCGGAGCCGCGTCGAACGGGGCGACGCGGGGCAGCTTCGCGAGCCACTCGATGTTGCTCACAGCCTCGCCTGCGTCGTGGTACCCGGGCGCAAGGCCTTCGCGCGGGTCGTCCTCTTCGGCGCTCGCGCTCGTGGCGGCGAACAGCGACGTGCCGAGCACCAGCGCTCCGACTGCCGCGAGCGCTCTCCTGCGCCATCGGACGGGTGTTGATGAGGTTCTCATCGGTGATGCCCTCTCTTCTCGTGCTTCTCGAATCTGTCTCGCAACGATCGATGCCCTCCGACGAGCGGCGGCACTTCCTCGTGCCGCTCGCCGGCCCGAGGGCCGACCTCGGACCAACGTACCGAGGAAAGCGGTTCCAATGCATCCGTTTTCGGATGATCGGCTTGTCAGGGGCGCCGCATAGGCTCGGGAGCACATGAGCACCACCCTCACTCGCCGCGCCGTCGACCGCGACATCCTGCGACTCGCCGTGCCCGCGCTCGGCGCCCTGATCGCCGAGCCGCTGTTCCTCCTCGCCGACACGGCGATGGTCGGCCACCTCGGCGCGACCCCGCTCGCCGGCCTCGGGCTCGCGAGCGCCGTACTGCAGACGATCATCGGGCTGATGGTGTTCCTCGCCTACGCGACGACGCCGTCGGTGGCCCGCCGTGTCGGTGCCGGCGACGAGCGCGGCGCGGTGGCATCCGGGGTCGACGGGTTGTGGCTCGCGCTCGGGCTCGGCGCAGTGCTCGCGCTCGCCGGCTGGGCGGCGACGCCGTGGCTCGTCGGGGTGTTCGGGGCATCCGCCGAGGTGAGCGACGCGGCATCCGCGTACCTCTCGATCTCGATGGCCGGACTGCCGGCCATGCTCGTCGTGTTCGCGGCCACCGGCCTGCTGCGCGGCCTGCAGGACACGCGCACGCCGCTCTGGGTGGCGGGCATCGGCTTCGCCGCGAACATCGCGCTCAACGCGCTCTTCATCTACGGGTTCGGGTGGGGCATCGCCGGATCGGCCATCGGCACGGTCGTCGCCCAATGGGGCATGGTCGCGGTGTACCTCGTGGTCATCGCGCGGCATGTCGGCCGGGTGGGCGCGAGCCCGTGGCCGCATCACGCGGGCGTGCTGCGCGGGGCCGTGTCGGGCGGCTGGCTGTTCCTGCGCACGGCGAGCCTGCGCGTGGCGCTGCTGCTCGCGACCTGGGCGGCGACCTCGCTCGGGTCCGACGAGCTCGCGGCCTACCAAGTGGCGATCACGATCTACTTCACGCTCGGGTTCGCGCTCGACGCGCTCGCGATCGCCGCACAGGCGCTCATCGGCAAGGGCCTCGGCTCGGGCGACGTGGAGCACGTGCGCGCGGTGCTCCGCCGCTGCGTGGAGTGGGGTGTCTGGTCGGGCGTCGTGCTCGGCGGAGTCGTGGTCGCGACGGCATGGGTGCTGCCCGCGCTGTTCACCTCGTCGCCCGAGGTCGCGGCGCTGCTGCCGCCGTCGCTCGTGGTGCTCGGGCTGTCGGCGCCGCTCGGCGGACTCGTCTTCGTGCTCGACGGCGTGCTCATCGGCGCGGGCGACGCCCGCTACCTCGCCTGGACCGGCCTGGTGAACCTCGCGGCGTTCGTGCCCCTGGCGCTCGGCACCGTCTGGTGGGCGGATGCCGCGGGCCTCCCCGGCGCGGCATCCCTCGCCTGGCTCACGGCGTCGTTCGCGATCGGCTACCTCGCCGCGCGGGCGGTGACGCTGTCGCTCCGGGCGCGGGGCACACGCTGGATGGTCGTGGGCGCGACCGCCTGAGTCAGTCGCGGCGGAATCGGCGCAGGAGCACGACCGCCAGCGCGACGACGGCGGCGGGCACGAGCAGGACGGCGGCGATGATGACGACGTGCCAGGCGAGGAAGCCTTCGAGCATGTGCCGAATGTAGCGCCTCCGTGGTGCCGCGCGCGGGGGCGGTCAGGCGCGCGGCGGGGCCGTCGTGCTCCCGACGTGGAGCGTGCTCGTGAACTGCACCGACTCGGCGGGCTGCCCGGGCTCGCCGTCGAGGAGGCGAACGATCGCCTCGCCCGCGGCGCGGCCCTTCGCGACCGACGGCTGCACGAGTGTGGTGAGGTCGTGCTGCAGGCCGTCGACCCGGATGCCGTCGAAGCCCACCACGCTGAGCTCCGCGGGGACCGCGATCCCGAGCTCCTCCGCGGCCCAGATCACGCCGGCGGCGAGCAGGTCGCTCTGCGCGAGGATCGCCGTCGGTCGGTGCGAAGGGTCGGCGAGCAGGGCGCGTCCGGCCTCGAGGCCCTCCTCGATCGAGCTCGCACCGGCGACGCGGCCGGTCGCGTCGGGGAACACCTCGCGCGCGCCGATGAGTCGCTCGGTGGCGGTGTCGGCCGTGCTCGAGTCGACGAGCGCGGCGGTGAGCGGGCCCCGCGTGCGGGCGGCGTCGAACGGGAGCGTGACGAGCGCGACATCCGTGTGCCCGAGCTGTCGAAGGTGCTCGGCCCCGCGACGCGTGGCCTCGCGGTTGTCGATGGAGATCTGCGGCACGTCCTCGCCGGGGTCTCCCTCGATGGCGACCGCGGGGATGCCGCGGCGTCGCAGCGCGTCGACGGAGTGCTCGAGGCGCGGGCTGCAGCCGACGAGCACGACGGCGTCGACGGGCGCGGACTCGATGCCGACCGCGTTGCCGCCCGCCTCGCCCGTGTCGGTGAGCAGGAGCAGGCCGGCGCCGAGCGGCGCGATGCCCTCGGTGATGCCGTCGAGCATCTGGATCTTCACGGGATCGAGGAAGGCCGCGCGCACGCGCTCCTCCAGCACGACGCCGACGATGCCCGAGCGGCCGCGGCGCAGCGAGCGCGCCCGCGGGTCGGGGCCCGCGTAGCCGAGCTCGGCGGCGGCGGCGAGCACGCGCTCCTTCGTGGCATCCGACACCGGGCCGGAGCCGCTGAAGGCGAGCGACGCGGTCGACGCGGAGACGCCGGCCTTCGCCGCGACGTCGGCGAGGGTGGGACGTGCTGCGGTGTCGGTCATGGTCTGGTCGCTCCTCGGCGGTCGGCGGAACCGGCCTTCGCCCTGATTGTAGGCCGAATCGATTCGATGCCGGCTGGGAGGCGCGGCCCGGGCGCGCCGGAGTCGAGCCCGCTCGTTCACTCCCGCTCGGCGAGTTCCTTGATCTTCGCGAGTGCCGAGTCCCACATGCCCTGGGAGTGGTCGCGCGCCTCGGTCGTGCGGTTGCCGTCCTGCTCGAGCGTGAGCACGGTTCCGCCGTCGGCGTCCTCGAGCGTCCAGGTGAGCGTGTGGTGGTTCTCGGGCACGTCGGCGTCGCCGCTCAGCGGGCTGAAGTGCGTGTTCACGAGGCGCCGTCCGGGCTCGAACTCGAGGACCACGCCGTGATCCGAGTACGGGCGGCCCTCCCAGACCCCGTGCCAACGGATCGGCCCGCCGACCGTCCAGTCGGTCTCGAGGTCGGTCCCGAACATGAACTCGCGCGTGGCATCGGGGTCGGTCAGCACCGCCCAGACGCGCTCGCGCGGCGCACCGATCGTGATCGTCGACGTCGCGACGAATCCCTCCGCCATGGTCGGCTCCCTTCGGTCGGCCCCATCGGATGCCGCGGCGTCGCGCCGCGGCATCCGTCATCTCGTCACGACTCGGCGGCGGCCATGACCTCGTCGCGCGCCGCGGCGAACGCCTCGACGCAGCGGCGGATCTCCTCCTCGGAGTGCGCCGCCGAGAGCTGCACGCGGATGCGCGCGAGCCCGCGCGGCACGACCGGGAAGCTGAACGCCGTCACGTACACCCCCCGCTGCTGCAGGGCGTCGGCGATGCGCGCGGTGAGCGCGGCGTCGCCGAACATGACCGGCACGATGGGGTGCTCGCCGGGCAACAGGTCGAAGCCGGCATCCGTCATCAGCGACCGGAACAGCGCCGCGTTCGCCTTCAGCCGCTCGCGCAGCTCGCCCGACGACTCGAGCAGGTCGATCGCCTGCAGCGTGCCCGATACGATCGCGGGCGCGAGCGTGTTCGAGAAGAGGTACGGCCGCGCACGCTGGCGCAGCAGGTCGACGATCTCCTGGCGGGCCGCGACGTAGCCGCCGGATGCCCCGCCGAGCGCCTTGCCGAACGTGCCGGTCGTGATGTCGATCCGCCCCTCGACGCCGCAGTACTCGGGCGTACCCCGGCCGTTGTCGCCGACGAACCCGACGGCGTGGGAGTCGTCGACGAACACGAGCGCGTCGTACTGCTCGGCGAGGTCGCAGATCTCCCGCAGCGGCGCGATGTAGCCGTCCATCGAGAAGACGCCGTCGGTGACGATCACGCGGCGGCGGGCGCCCGCCGCCTCCTGCAGCTTCGCCTCGAGGTCGGCCATGTCGCGGTTGCGGTAGCGGAAACGCTGCGCCTTCGACAGGCGGATGCCGTCGATGATCGAGGCGTGGTTGAGCTCGTCGGAGATGATCGCGTCATCGGGCCCGAAGAGCACCTCGAAGACGCCGCCGTTCGCGTCGAAGCACGACGAGAAGAGGATCGTGTCGTCGTAGCCCAGGAAGTCCGAGACCTTGCGCTCGAGCTCCAGGTGCAGCTCCTGCGTGCCGCAGATGAACCGCACGCTCGCGAGCCCGTAGCCCCACTCGTCGAGCCCGCGGTGCGCGGCCTGCTTGATGCGCTCGTCGTTCGCGAGCCCGAGGTAGTTGTTCGCGCAGAAGTTCAGCACCTCGCGGCCGGCCACCTCGATCTCCGAGGACTGCGGTCCGTGGATGCCGCGCTCGCGCTTCGTGAGCCCGGCGGCCTCGATCTCGTCGAGCTCCGCCCGGAGCTGCTCCTTCACCGATCCGTACACGCTCAGACCTCCGTCCAGTCGAGGATGACCTTGCCGACGCCGCCCGATGCGGCCGCATCGAACGCCGCCCGCCACTCGCGCGCCGGGTAGCGGTCGCTGATGATGGATGCCACGCGCGAACGCAGCTCGGCGCTCGTCTGCAGCATCGCGCTCATGGAGTTCCACGTCTCGAACATCTCGCGCCCGTAGATGCCCTTGAGCGTGAGCATGTGGGTCACGACCTTGCCCCAGTCGATCGCGTAGGGCTCGCTCGGCAGGCCGAGGAGCGCGATGCGTCCGCCATGGTTCATGTTCTCGATCATCTCGGGCAGCGCCTTCGCCGATCCCGACATCTCGAAGCCCACGTCGAAGCCCTCGCGCATCCCGAGGCGCGGCTGCACGTCGCGGATGCGTTCGCGCGACACGTCGACCGCGGCATCCGCCCCCATCGCGAGTGCCAGCTCGAGGCGAGCCGGGCTCACGTCGCTCGCGACGATGAACCGGGCGCCGACGTGCCGAGCGACCGCGATGGACATGAGGCCGATGGGGCCGCAGCCGGTGACGAGCACGTCCTCGCCGACGACCGAGAACGCGAGCGCGGTGTGCACGGCGTTGCCGAACGGGTCGAAGATCGCGCCGACCTCGGGCTCGACATCGGCGTGGTGCACCCACACGTTCTCGCCGGGGATCACGACGTACTCGGCGAACGCGCCGTCGCGGTGGAGGCCGAGGC
This sequence comes from Agromyces mariniharenae, assembly GCF_008122505.1. Lineage (NCBI taxonomy): Bacteria > Bacillati > Actinomycetota > Actinomycetes > Micrococcales > Microbacteriaceae > Agromyces > Agromyces mariniharenae. The sequence continues at coordinate 1,594,224 of NZ_VSSB01000001.1, forward strand.
CCTTCGTGCGGATGCACATCTGGCGGCGACCGGCGCGGCAGTTGCGGCACATGCCGCACACGATGTGGCCCTCGCCCGACACGCGGTCGCCGACCGCGACGTCGTGCACGAGCTCGCCGACCTCGACGACCTCGCCGTAGAACTCGTGGCCCGGGATGAGCGGCGCCTGGATCTCGGATGCGGCCCAGTCGTCCCACTGCTCGATGTGCAGGTCGGTGCCGCAGATGCCCGTGCGGAGCACCCGGATCTTGACCTCCTCGGGCCCGGGCTCGGGCTCGGGTCGGTCGACGAGTTCGAGTCCCGCTGCGGGCGCGGGCTTGTACAGGGCCTTCATCGGCGACGCCTTCTTCGTACGGGCGCCTGCGGGGTGGGCCGGCGCCGGGCTCGTGCGCCGAGGGTCACGACGCACGTCGAGGTGACCCGTTCATCGTAATCGCGGCCGCGGGCGGATGACGCCGGGGGGCGACGGCGAGCGGATGTCACGGATCCCGACCTCTCGATCCGAGTGCAGGAAGTTCCGCGCCACGCGCCGTCTCAGGCCGTGCCGACACGCCGCACCTGGCCAGCACTTCCTGCATTCGGTGCGGCTGATGCTGCGGCATCCGACTCATCTTGGGTCACTCGAACGGATGCCGCGGCAAAACCGAGCGCAGGTCGATATTGACGCTCGAATCGATTCGACTACACTGGAACCACCTTCAGCATCCCGGCCGCCGGCCCCTTCGACGACGAGGAACCATGTCGCACAACCGAGACGACGAATCCGCCCTCGCAGAGCGCAGCGACGCGTCCCCCGCGCCCGGCGGATCCGCGGCCGGTCGGCCGCGCCGCGAGCTCACCGCCTGGCGCAACGCGGTCTTCGCCGTCTTCTTCCTCTCGGGCCTGAGCATGGCGAGCTGGGTCGCCCGCCTGCCCGCGGTGCGCGACTACACCGAGCTCAGCACGCAGGGCGTCGGCCTCGTCATCATGGGCGGATCCATCGGCGCCGTGCTCGGCCTCATCGCCGCCCCGTGGCTGATGGCGCGCGTCGGCGCGCGCGCCGGCATGATCGGCGTGCTCGTGACCGTGTCGGTCGGGCTCGTGTCGGTCGGCGTCGGCGGCTCGCTCCTGCCGTCCGTCCCGCTCGTGGTCATCGGGCTCTTCCTGTTCGGCTTCGGCAACGGCGCGGTCGACGTGATGATGAACGTCGAGGGCGCCGAGGCCGAGCGCGAGATCGGCAAGACGCTCATGCCGCTCATGCACGCGTTCTTCAGCTTCGGCACGGTCGCCGGCGCCGGACTCGCCGCCGTGGCATCGGCCCTCGCCATCTCGGTGGCCGTGCACCTCGGCGTGATCGCGCTGCTCATCGCGGGCGGCGTCGTGGTCGCCGTGCGCTACGTGCCCGTGCGCGAGGAGCTCGGCGACGACCCGCACGACGACACACCGCGCGCGCCCTGGACGCAGCGCCTGCGCGAGAGCCTCGCCGTGTGGGCCGACGTGCGGCTGCTCCTCATCGGCGTCGTCATGCTCGGCATGTCGTTCGCCGAGGGCGGCGCCAACGACTGGTTGGCGCTCGCGGTCGTCGACGGGCACGGCTACGACGCGACGATCGGCGCGGCCGTGTTCACGGTCTTCACGGTGGCCATCACCGCCGCCCGCATCGTCGGCGGTCCGCTCATCGACCGCTTCGGGCGCGTGCGGATGCTGCAGGCCCTCGCCGCGATCGGCGTCATCGGCCTCACGCTCTTCATCTTCAGCAGCGAGCCCTGGATGCTCATCGTCGGCACCGTGCTCTGGGGCATCGGCTGCTCGCTCGGCTTCCCGGTCGGCATGTCGGCCGCCGCCGACGTGCCCGACCGCCGGCTCGCCGCCTCGCGCGTGAGCGCCGTGGCGATCATCGGCTACTGCGCGTTCCTCGCCGGCCCGCCGTTCCTCGGCTTCCTCGGCGAGCACTTCGGCCTCCTCAACGCGCTGCTCGTGCTCCTCGGCCTCATGGTGCTCGCGGGCATCGCGGCGCCCGCCGCACGCGAGCAGTCGGGGCCGCGGGCGCGCGCGAAGGCCTGAAGCGCGCGTGAGGGCCTGAGCGCGTCGGCGGCCCGCCGTACACTCGACAGGTGCGCCTCGTCATCGCCCGCTGCTCCGTCGACTATGCGGGTCGGCTCTCCGCCCACCTGCCGCTCGCGACGCGTCTGCTCATGGTGAAGGGCGACGGCAGCCTCCTCGTGCACTCCGACGGCGGCAGCTACAAGCCGCTCAACTGGATGAGCCCGCCCTGCACGCTCGAGGCCGTCGCGCCCGACGACGAGCAGCAGTCCGCCGGCATCGTCGAGGTCTGGAAGGTCACGCACAAGAAGACCGCCGACCAGCTCGTCGTCTCGATCCACGAGGTGCTGCACGACTCCGCGCACGAACTCGGCGTCGACCCCGGCCTGCAGAAGGACGGCGTCGAGGCCCACCTGCAGCAGCTCCTCGCCGAGCAGATCGAGCTCCTCGGCGAGGGCCACCGGCTCGTGCGCCGCGAGTACATGACCGCGATCGGCCCCGTCGACATCCTCGCGACGGATGCCTCGGGCGCCTCGGTCGCCGTCGAGCTCAAGCGCCGCGGCGACATCGACGGCGTCGAGCAGCTCACCCGCTACCTCGAGCTCATGAACCGCGACCCGCGGCTCGCGCCCGTCAGCGGCGTGTTCGCCGCACAGGAGATCAAGCCCCAGGCGCGCACGCTCGCCGAAGACCGGGGCATCCGCTGCGTCGTGCTCGACTACGACGCGATGCGCGGCATCGACAGTGGGCACGCCAGACTGTTCTGAGTCGTTTCAGCGGATTCGCAGGGTCGGGCCCGAGGCGCGGAAACACTCGGATCCCATGCGATTGCATGCATCACGATCGCCGAACGACCTCTGGTACCTGAGAATCGTTCAAGCTTTGCCGCCGTAGGATGACACGGTGACTTCCACGATGCCCACCCAGACGCTGGCGCCGACGCGCACGTGGTCGACGGTGCTGTTCGACCTCGACGGCACCATCGTCGACTCGGCCGCCGACATCACGGCGTCGCTCGCGCACATGTTCAGCTCGCTCGGACTCGACGTCCCGTCCGACGACGTGCTGCGCTCGTACGTCGGTCCGCCGCTGCTCGACAGCCTGCGTCTCACCGCCGGCTTCGACGACGCCGAGGCGTGGGAGGCCCTGAACGTCTATCGCGACCACTACGGCGAGCACTTCCTGCGCTCGCCCGTCTTCCCCGGCGTCGCCGGCCTGCTCGAGCGGCTCCACGCCGCCGGCATCCCCATCGCCCTCGCGACCTCGAAGCCCGAGTCGATGGCCCGCCAGGTGCTCGACCACGCCGGCCTCTCGCAGTACTTCACCGAGATCACGGGCGCGAGCGACGACGAGGAGCTGAGCACGAAGGCCGATGTCGTGCGCGAGGCGCTCCGCCGCCTGCAGGCCAAGGGCATCGACACCTCGAACGCCGTCATGATCGGCGACCGCGGCTACGACACGCTCGGCGCCGCCGCGAACGGGGTGCCGACGATCCTCGTCGAGTGGGGCTACGGCTCCCCGGCCGAGGCAGCCGACACGATCGCGGTCGTGCACTCGACGGACCAGCTGCGCAACCTGCTGCTCGGCTGACCCTTCCGGGTCGACTGACTCGAGCAGCCGGCGCGAGGCCGAGGCATCAGGAGCCGTCGGACTTCGGCACGACCTCGACGGTGAACGTGACGGACTCGCCGCTCTCGCTGTTGTCCAGCGTCACCTCGGTGGTCCCGACCGACTCGGCCGTGAGGCCCGGGTTGAACTGCGCGCTCCCGTCGTCGCGGCCGGGCACGAACGCCACGACCGCCGGGTCGGCGATGTCGGCCGTCCAGTCGGTGTAGGTCTCGTCGTCTCCCGTCAGGTCGATCGACCCGCCCTCGGGCACCTCGACGGTCGTCCCGTCGACGTCGCCGAGGTCGGCGATGACCGGCGGCAGCGCCGACGAGCCGTCGTCGCTCGAGCCCCCCGACGCCGTGCAGCCCGTCAGGCCGAAGCCGCCAAGGGCCACTCCGAGCACCACGGCGACGGATGCCGCCACGCGGCCTCGCCGCACCGAACTCCCGATTCCCGACATCGCGAACCACCCCCGCGACCGATCGTACGCCCGGGCATCCGCCTCGACACTGCGCCGCGACGGCGCGCGCCGCGGCATCCGCTTGCTATTGGATGAACCGCTGCACGAACGCGAGCGCCTCGTCGGCGACCGCGCGCCAGCCGGAGTCGATCGTGAGCGAGTGCCCGCGGCTCGGCATGACGATCTCCTCGGTCGTACCGGGGTTCCTCGACTGGATCCGGTAGCTCGCGTGCGAGATCGCGGGCGCGACGGTGTGGTCCTCCTCGCCGGCGATGATGAGCATCGGGCCGCGCTCGGGGTTCCTCGAGTCGACCGCGGTCTCACCGCCGAACGGATTGAAGTTCGCGAACGCCGCCTGGAACAGCGGCGCCCCGGCCGCCGGCACGTGGAAGGTGTCGTAGAGGTGCCGGGCTTCCTCGTCGTCGAGCGCGTTCGCCCAGCCGTATTGGAACTGCTCGAACGACAGCGCGACTCCCCGCTTGGCATTCGCGGGGTTCGACAGCACGGGCGCGGCCGACTTGAGCGACGACGCGGGCAGCGGCAGCACCCCCTTGAAGGGCGCGTTGTCGATCGCGACGGTCGCGGCGGCGGCGCCCTCGCCCGCGATCTTCTGCGCGATGAGCCCGCCGAAGGAGTGGCCGATCACGACGGGCGCCTGCTCGAGCCGGGAGATGGCGTCGAGGTAGTGGTCGGTGACCTGTTGCACCATCTTTCGGGCGAACACCTCGGGGTGCTCGCGCGCCTCGGCGACGGTGGCCGGGTCGTCGGGCCAGCCCGGCGCGAGCGTGATGAAGCCGTTGTCCTCGAACAGGTCGCGCCACGGCCGCCAGCTGCTCGACAGCAGCCAGAGTCCGTGCACGAACACGATGGGCGTGAGATCGGAGGCGTTGGCGCGCTCGATCTCGGCCAGCTCCCAGTCCGCCAGGGTCGATCCCGTCGCGTCGCTCATCGCCGCCTCCTCACCCGCAGGCCGCACCTGCGGCACCGGCTCAGGGTACGTCCGCCCGGCGACATCGGCCAGTGCCCGCCAGGGTCTGTTACGCCGTGTTCACGTCGCGGCATCCGTTGCACGAACGCGACGCAGCGGAGCGACTGCGAGCCTCAGCCCAGCACCCGGAGCAGCTCCCTCGCCGTCGCCGACCACGTGAACTCGCTCGCGCGCTCGACCGCCGCGCGCTTCATCGCGGCGAGCTGCGCCCGATCACGGACCCAGGATGCGAGCACGTCGGCGACCTGATCGGGTGAGTCCGCGTCGACGAACGCCCCGGCCGTGCCCACCGCCTCGGGGATGCCCCCGCGTCGCGTCGCGATGATCGCGCAGCCCGACGCCATGGCCTCGAGGTTCACGAGCCCGAACGGTTCGTCGACGCGCGAGAGCACGCAGGCCACGTCGTTCTCGCGCAGCTGCTCTGCCAGCACGGCGTGCGGCATCCAGCCCAGCACGGTTCCGCCGGCGGCCTCCATCGCGGCCGTCACCCGCCGCCCGTACTCGGCCTCCTCCTCCGCGCTGAATCCGAACGTGCGCACCTGCCCGATGAGCGTGATCTCGACGGGCAGGCCCTCGCCGCGGAGGCGGGCGACGGCGGCCGCGGCGACCTCGTGCCCCTTGTTGGGATCGATGCGTCCGTGGCAGATCACGCGGACCGGATCGCGAGCCTCGAGCCACTCGCTCCGGGGGTGGAAGACCTCGTGGTCGACCCCGCTGTACACGACCGCGATCTCGGTCGCCGGCAGGTAGCGGTCGCGCGTCCAGTCGGCGACCGCCCGGCTCACGGCGACGACCGCGACGCGGTCGGGCAGCGTCGCGAACGGCCGGGTCTCGGGGCCCTCGAGACGGTTGTGCAGCCACAGCACGGTGCGACCCGCGACGCCGTCCTCGGCCAGCCGTCCGGCGGTGCCCGGATCGTTCGCGACGACCACTGCGTCGATCGGGGCGTCGAGCGAACGGAGCGCGCGCCGCACCTCGCGGAGGTACGGCCCGTAGTCGGGCCAGGTCCACCGTCGGAGGCGCGCCCGGGCGGTCTCCGCTTTGCGCCGCACGGACGGCACGGGGTGGGCCGACCCGTGGCGGAGCCGGACGACCCGGCCCTCGGTGAAGTCCGCCCCACCGTCGTCGGGCGTGATGACGGTGACGGCGTGGCCCTCCGCCGTCAGCTCACCGGCGACGTGCCGGGTGATGGTGGCGATGGCGCCCGTCCACGCCTGGCTGTAGTACTCGCCGATCGGCAGCACGAAGACGATGTGCATGCGGGCTCAGTTCCTGCCGTCGGCGCGAAGCCCCGCGGCGCGGGCCAGGCCGTCCCAGGTCTGCTCCCACGTGAGCGATTCCGCACGGGCTCGCGCACGGGCACCCCAGGAGGCGCGCGCCACGGGGTCGCGGATCAGCCCCTCCAGCACGTCGGCGAGCGCATCGACGTCGTCGCGTGGGAAGAGGAGCCCCGCGCCGTCGAGCAGCTCTGGCGTCCCCCCGGTCGCGCTGCCGACCACGGCCTGACCGCTCGCGAGGCCCTCGAGCGTCGTGAGACCGCACGGCTCATCCCATCGGGAGGGCGTGACGTGGATGTCGCTCGCGGCGAGCGCGCCGGGGATGTCCGCCCGCTCGAGGTGCCCCGTGCGCACGACCTCGACGCCGAGGTCCTCGAGCTCGGCGACGAGCGCGTACACCCGGTTGATGTAGGGGTTGCGGCTCGAGAACCCGAAGTTCGTGTCGCCGACGAGCTGCAACCGGAAGCGCGCCCCGCGCTCCGCGACGCGGATGCAGGCCGCGACGAGCGTGTCTGGCGCCTTTTCCACGGCGAGCCGGCCGACGTAGCCGACGGTCACGAGCGGCGACGTGCGCTCCGTGGTGAACCGGTCGGCCGCCACGCCGTTGAGCGCGCCCGTGACCGTCAGCGGCGTGAGCTGGTAGACCTGCTCGACCGCTCGAGCCAGGTACGCGCTGACCGCGACCGAGCGGATGCCGCGGCCGGCGGCGAACCGGCGCCGGAACCGGTCGCTCGACATCTCGAGGTTGTGGAACCAATGCACGACCGGCACTTCCGGCAGCTTCCGGCTCAGGAAGACCGCGACCTCGGGGTCGTTGTTCACGACGACGGCTCGCGGCCGAAGCTGCTCGAGCTCCGCGAGCGCCTCGCGCGCGAACGCCCACTGGTCGGGACGCGCCCAGCCGTTGAGCCGCCGGCGCGCCCGCAGTGCCTTCGCGGACACCCCCCGATGCTGCCGGATCGGGCTCACCAGGCGCAGGTCGGGCCAGTCGTGGGGCGCGGCATCCGCCGGACGCGTGATGACCGGGCAGTCGAACCCTTCGGCGAGCGCGACCCGACCGACCTCGAGGACGCAGGTCGCGATCGCGCCGCTCACCGTCGGCGTGAACGTCTCGCGACTGTTGTTCACGAATGCGACGGTCCCGCGGGCGGCCGACGCGCTCACGACTCCCCCACCCAGTGCCGACGACTCGGCGGCAGCGTGGTCAGCCGGAACCGGTTGTCCATCGGCTGGAACGGCGCGCTCAGGGTGGTGAGCAGCGGATGCCGCGTGCGCCACCGCCAGGCGCGCATTCGCGCGGGCTCCGAGTAGGTGTCGGCATGGCCCGACCACCCGGCCTTGCGACGCATGTGCTCCTCGCTGCGCACCCAGTAGTAGTGCAGGATCCCGGCACGGGGCCGGATGACGCGCTGCACGATGGCGTCCGACGGATGCCGTGGGTCGGTGTTGTTCGCCGCGAAGTCCACCCGGAACGGGCTGACGTCGGCCTGGCGGGCGTGCCGCGGCACCGTCCCCGCCACGACGGCGACCGGGCCCGGGTAGTTCCCGATGGTCCCCCAGAGTCGCGACGACATCTCGAGGAACCGCCCCGAGCGCGTGCGGGTGTAGAGGTAGCGCGACGGATACTCGAGCCCGGTGGCGCCTCGCTCGTCTGCCTCCTCGAGGCACGAGACGAACTCGCCGACGTCGGCGATCACCTCGTCGGTGTCGAGCTGCAGCACCCAGTCGGCGCCGTCGGATGCCGCGGCGAGCGCGTCGGCGCGCTGGAACGTGTCGTTGTCGAGCGGGTGCTCGTCGAGCCGCGCGTAGTGCCCGGGGCGGAAGTCGCACTTGCCCTCGACGTCGATGGCGCGGAGCCGGGACAGGCAGTCCTCGACGGGGATCGGCGTGCCCGTCCACGACGTCGAGTCCTCGTCGTAGGACACGACGATGCGGTCGACGACGGGATAGTAGGCCCGAACGCTCTCCTCGAGCCACCACGGATCCGCGGCCAGGACGTAGGCGTTGATCCGAATCCGTCTTCCCATCGCGCCAAGGCTATGCCCCACGATTGCGGCATCGCCAACACGACGGCTTCCGAGGGCCCCTCAGCTTCAGCGGATCCGTGCCCCCTTCGGGGGTGAATCGACGATTTCGTGCAGCTCCGCGCAATGGAAGTGCGCACGTCATCCACAGATTTCGGAAAGCCCTTCCATAGGGCGTCGTGGCAGTGCAGGATGCCGCTTACGTCCGTCTACCCGGCGGACGTTGTTTCGTGCTCCGAGGGTCATCCCCCGGGCACCTGGAGGGAGAAGCATGTTCGGAAACACCACTCGCGCGCGCAGGCGCGCGGTGGCGACGATCCCCGTGCTCGCGCTCGCGGCCGCCGGTCTGGCGACCCTGGGCACGACCACGGCGAACGCGGCGCCATCGCACGTCTCCGCGCCGGTGATCGGCGACGACGAGTACTACATGAACTACGTCGCGCCTCGCGCCGAGGAGGCCTTCGGCGTCGACCAGGAGGCCGTCGTCGGGTCGATCTCGGGCGGGGCATCCGCGCTGGGCGGCGACACGACGCAGGCCGCCATCGAGAAGGCCGATGCGCTGGACCGGAAGTTCGGCCAGGGCAACCCGGTCGCGGCCGGCGGGCTCGCGAAGCTCGAGGCGGAGTCGGTCGAGACGGGCCAGAGCCCGAAGCAGCTCAAGCAGCAGCAGCTGAAGCAGTCGAAGACGACGCAGGAGGCGAAGCTCCTCACGATCCTCGTGGAGTTCGACGACAACGCGAACGACGACTTCACCGACAGCTACGTGCCGACCGCGTTCGGCTCCACGCAGTGCAAGCCCGGTGACGTGCAGAACGGCCCGCTCCACAACAACATCCCTGACCCGGCGAGCTACGACCTCGACGACAACAACTCGATGTGGGTGCCCGACTTCTCCTCCGAGCACTACAACAAGATGCTCTTCACCGACGAAGGCATCACGGAGCGCGTGCGCACGGACCTCACCGGTCCCGACGGCAAGCCCGGCTTCGACATCTCGGGCTACACCATGAAGAACATGTACGAGGAGATGTCGCGCGGCGCCTACACCGTGCACGGCTCGGCCACCCCGTGGGTGACCGTCCCCCACTCCGAGGCGTACTACGGCGCGAGCCTCTGCTTCAAGAACGAGCAGGGCCAGTACCAGGCCGGCGCGATCCAGGACATGCAGGGCCACCCCGACAACCCGCTCGGGCCCGGCCAGCTGCCGATCGACGCGGTCGCGGCCCTCGCCGCGGCGCAGCCCGACTTCCCGTGGGCCGACTACGACATCGAGGACCAGGGCGATCGCGACGACGACGGCGACCTGCTCGAGCCCGACGGGGTGATCGACCACGTCGTGCTCGTGCACGCCGGTGAGGACAAGTCGGGCGGCGGCGGTGCCCAGGGCACGTACGCCGTCTGGGCGCACTCGTCGGCCGTCGCCGGCGGCGCCGACATCCCCGGCACCGAGCTGAAGCTGTCGAACTACATCGTGCAGCCCGAGGACTCGGGCGTCGGCGTGTTCGCGCACGAGTACGGCCACGACCTCGGCCTGCCCGACCTGTACGACACGTCGAACGCGGCCAGCTCCGACGTCGACTTCTGGGACCTCATGAGCTCGGGTTCGCACTCGGGCCCGATCTTCCAGTCGATGCCGACGCACATGGGCCTCTGGGACAAGTGGGTGCTCGGCTGGGTCGACCCGGTCGAGCTGAACCCGGGCGACGAGCCCACCACGGTCAAGGTCGGCCAGACGTCGCGCCCGAAGAAGGGCACGCAGGACGGCGTCAAGGTCAACCTGCCCGACAAGGTGGTGACCCTGGCCGAGCCGCACAGCGGCGAGAACATGTGGTACACCGGCGCCGACCAGGACTGGGCCGACCTGCGCCTGGGCCGCTCGATCACGAACGTGCCGGCTGACGCCAAGTTCTGGATGTGGAACAACTTCGTCATCGAGGCGGACTGGGACTACGGCTTCGTCGAGGTCTCGACGAACGGCGGCGCCGACTGGACCGAGCTGAAGGTGCGCGCCGAAGACGGCACCGAGGCCTCCACGCCCGACGGCTACGCCGACCCGAACGGTCGCATGGCGGACTACGGCAACAAGAAGTACGGCCTCACGGGCGACTCGCACGGCTGGGCGCACCAGTACGTCGACCTCTCGGCCTACGCCGGCCAGGACATCCAGCTCCGCCTGCGCCTCGCGACGGATGCGGCCTACCAGGACCGCGGCTGGTTCAGCGACGACTTCTCGCTGACGAGCGGCGCCACCACCGTCTGGAGCGACGACGTCGAGAGCGGTGACAACGGCTGGAAGGCCGAGGTCTCGTCGTTCACGACGACCGCCGGCCCCGGCTGGCGCGTCGACACGGGCACCTCGATCAAGGCGCAGTACTACCTGGTCGAGTGGCGCAACCTCGACGGCTTCGACGAGGGCCTGAAGTACGCCTACAACTCGACGTACAGCGTCGACGCGTGGAAGGTCGAGAAGCTCGCCTACAACGCGCCCGGCGCGCTGGTCTGGTACCGCGACACCACCTACGGCAGCTCGAACCAGATCACGGCCAACGAGACGGCTCTGCCCAGCTACGGTGCCAAGGGCGGCCTGCTCATCGTCGACAGCCACTTCGACCCCCTGCAGCGCACGGGTTCGGCGGCCGTCCTCGACCCGTCGGCGCTCAACGTGATGCCGTCGCGGGCGCAGTCCTCGAACGCGGCCTTCGGCCTGACCGAGACGTACCCCTTCACGGAGTGCATCACGGATGCGGCGCTGAAGGAGTACTGCACCGACATCGCGGGCCAGGCGCCGGTGAGCACCTTCACCGACGACCAGGGCTGGGTGCCCGGCTTCGCCTTGAACGAGGCCACCGGGCAGCTGTACTACCGCGACCGTGACGCCTCGACCGTCATGCCGTCGGTCGGCAATGCGCAGTACACGACGCCGCTGTACGACATGCTGGGCAACCGCCTGCCGGCGTACGACGGCTTGGACATCGGGCTCGGGCCGTTCGGCTCGGGCAACCCGGCGGACTCGGGTGTCGGCTACGGCACCGTCATCCAGGTCATGAAGGCGATGGACGACAACCGCGCCGCGCTGATCAGCATCACCCCGCCGAGCGCGCAGTGAGCTGACCGGATGCACCGGTGAGGCGTCGGCCCTTCGGGGTCGGCGCCTCGCCGCGTTTCCGGCCGTCGAGTAGCGTCGCCGCAGGCGCTCGGCCCGGTCGTCGAGTAGCGCCGCCGCAGGCGACGCATATCGAGACGCGATCCCGAATTCAACCGGGAGCGAGGATCTCGATACGCGTCCGGCTGCGCCGGGCGCTACTCGATCACCGGCAGGGGGTCCTCAGGCGGCGCGGCGCTCGAACCCGTCGAGCAGGCGGTCGAGCCCCCACGCGAACCCGTCGCCCGCGGCATCCGTCGACGCCTCGGTGAGCGGGAACGCCGCGGCATCCGACCATAGGGCCTCGGGCGCGGCGTTGTCGGCCGACGTCTCGCGGCCCGCACGCTCCGCGGCGTCGAGCGCTGCGGCGCCGAGCACGTAGGCGCGCACGGCGACGGCCGCACGGGCGGCCTCGGCGTGCGGCATCCCCTCGCCCGTGAACCCCGCGATGAGCGCCTCGTTGAGGCCGAGCGCGTGCGTGCCGTCGAGCGGTCCGCTCGTGACGAGCACGAGCGAGCCCGAGTGCTCGCCGAGCCGGGCGAGCAGTGCTCCGGCGAGCACATGCACCCGGTCGCGCCAGGCGATGTCGGCATCGGATGCCGCGGCGAGGTCGATCGTCGACAGCAGCTGCTCGACCATCGCGCGCAGCAGCGCGTTCTTCGACGGGAAGTACGTGTACATCGCGGTGGGCGTGAGCCCGAGGGAGGCGGCCACGCCGCGCACCGACACCGCCGGCATCCCCTTCTGCTCGAGGAGCTCGAACGCGGCGTCGACGATGTCGGCCTGGCTGATGCTGCGCCGGGGTCCGGGTCTCATGGTGCTCCTCGAGGTCCTCCCCACCGTACCCGCTCGGTACGGCGGGCCCGGACGCTCCGACGACTCCGGGCCCCGCCGTGAGGGCTCGGTCAGGAAAGCGGCGCGAGGAACGTGAGCACCGACCGGTCCTCGACGATGAGCGGGCCGAGCGCCGCGTTGAACTCGGCGCCGTACGGCGCGGCGAGGTGCGCGGCGAATGCCGCCTCGTCGCGATAGGCCTCGAGCACCGCGAACGCCGCACCGGCGCGCTCGGGCCCGGCCGCGACGCCCGCTCCTGCAGGCGCCGGGGCGACCCGGTACGGCTCGAAGGCGAGGCATCCGGGTTCCTCCCGCACCTTCGCGGTGAGCGCGAGGAGGAGGCCGGCGACCTCCTCCTCACGCCCGGGCCGTGCCGTGAAGCGCGCGACGAGCTCGACGCGGCCCTCCTCGCTCGACCAGCTCATGCGCGCGCCGCGCCGGTCATGATCGCGACCGCGTCGGTCATCGAGTGGGTCTGCGGCGTGATGGTCGCCGCGCGCTTGCCGAGCCGCTGCACGTGGATGCGATCGGCCACGTCGAACACGTGCGGCATGTTGTGCGAGATGAGGATCACGGGGATGCCCCGATCGCGCAGGTTCCGGATGAGCTCGAGCACCTGGTTGGACTCGCGAACGCCGAGGGCGGCCGTCGGCTCGTCGAGCACCACGACCTTCGACCCGAATGCCGCGGCGCGGGCGACCGCGACGGCCTGGCGCTGCCCGCCCGAGAGGTTCTCGACGGCGACGGTGACGTCCTGCAGGGTCGAGATCCCGAGCGCGGTGAGCTCGGCCTTCGCCTTCTGACGCATGCCCTTCTGGTCGACCACTCGGAAGACGGAGCCGAGGACGCCCTTCTTCCGCTCCTCGCGGCCGAGGAAGAGGTTGGAGGCCACGTCGAGCGCGGGCGAGACGGCGAGGTTCTGGTAGACGGTCTCGATGCCCGCCGCGCGAGCGTCCTGCGGCCGCTTGAAGTGCACCGGCCGGCCGTCGAGGAAGATCTCGCCCTCGTCGGGCACCTCGGCGCCCGTGAGGCACTTGATGAGCGTCGACTTGCCGGCGCCGTTGTCGCCGATCACCGCGAGCACCTCCCCGGGATAGAGCTCGAGGCTCACCCCGTCGAGGCCGACGACGCGGCCGAACGTCTTCACGAGCCGGCGGGCCCGCAGGATGGGAGTACGGGTCTCGCCCGAGGCCGGGCCGCCCGCGGCATCCGCTGCGATGGTGTCGGTCATTTGCGTACCTTTCGGATCCACTGGTCGACGGAGACGGCGACGATGATGAGCACGCCCACCGCGAACGTCTGCCAGAGCACGTCGAGCCCGGCGAGCGAGAGGCCGTTGCGGAACACGCCGACGATGAGGGCGCCGAGCAGCGTGCCCCACACCGTTCCGCGCCCGCCGAAGAGGCTCGTGCCGCCGATGACGACGGCGGTGATGGAGTCGAGGTTGAGGTCGACTCCCGCGTTCGGCGAGGCCGCGTTGGTGCGGCCGATCTGGATCCACGCGCCGATCGCGAGGATCGCGCCCGCCGCGAGGTAGACGCTCATGAGCACGCGGTTGACCCGGATGCCGGCGAGGCGCGCCGACTCGGGGTCGTCGCCGACGGCGTAGACGTGCCGGCCCCACGCCGTCTTCGCGAGGATGAACGCGACGACCACGTACAGGAGCAGCATCATGACGACGCCGACCGTGAAGTTCACGCCGAGCACGTCGAAGGTCGCGCCCGTCCAGGTGAGCAGCGGCGGCATCTCGGCGCCGCGCACGGTGGCGCCGCCCGAGTAGAGCAGCGTCAGCGCGACGAAGATGTTGAGCGTGCCGAGCGTCACGATGAACGGCGGCAGCTTGAGCCGAGTGACGAGGAACCCGTTCATGGCGCCCGCGCCGAGGCCGACGACGAGGCCCAGGAACAGCCCGAGCACCGCGGGCAGCCCCGCCTGCACGGTCGTCTGCGCGATGACCATCGAGCTCAGCACCATGACCGCGCCGACCGAGAGGTCGATGCCGGCGGTGAGGATGATGAGCGTCTGGGCGATCGCGAGCGTGCCGACCACGGCGACCTGCTGGGTGATGAGCGAGAGGTTCGCCGGGTTCAGGAAGCGATCGTTGAGCAGGCCGAACACGATGACGGCGAGCACGAGCACGATGGCCGGGCTGATCGCCGGATACCGGTGCAGCGTGTTGCGGATGCGGCTGAGCGGGGTGGTGCGGTCGAGGAACTCCTCGGCCAGGTCGAGCGCCGACGTCGGCGGCTCGCCCTGCGGTGGGCTGCCGGATGCCGCCGGCTCGGTCGTGTGCTGACTCACGTGGTTCTCCGTTGTCTCGTGATGCGGTGAGGTGAGGCGGTGCGGGTCGGGCGGGGGCGACGGATGCCGCGGGGCGCGGCCCGCTCGCGACATCCGCCTCCCGACCCGCACCGCCTCACGGTCGGGTGCCGGGGATCAGCCCCAGCAGATCTCGCCGCCCTCCGCGGTGTCGATCGACTCGACGCCGTCCTGGGCCTCGTCGGTGACGAGCGCGACGCCGGTGTTGTAGAAGTCGAGGCCGTCGGTGACCTCGGGCGCCGTGCCGGAGTCGACGAGGTCGAAGATCGCCTGCACGCCGAGCTCGGCCATCTTCACCGGATACTGCTGGCTGGTCGCGCCGATGAGGCCGTCCTTCACGGCGTCGATGCCGGCGCAGCCGCCGTCGACCGAGACCACGATGAGCCCGTCGGTCTTGCCGGCCGCCTTGAACGCCTCGTACGCGCCGTAGGCCGCGGGCTCGTTGATCGTGTAGACGACGTTGATGTCGGGGTTCTTCGACAGGAGCGTCTCCGCCGCGGTACGGCCGCCGTCCTCGGCGCCCTGGGAGGCCTCGTTGCCGACGATCTCGTAGTCGCCGCCGCTGTACGTGCCGGTCGGTGCCTCGTCGCCGTTCGCCTCGGGATCGGCGGTGTCGATGCCCATGCCGTCGAGGAAGCCCTGGTCGCGGTTGTAGTCCACCGAGACGACCTTGTCGTCGAAGAGGTCGATGAGGGCGATCGTGGCCTTCTCGCCGCCGAGCTTCGCCGCGGTCCACTTGCCGATCTCCTGGCCGGCCTGGAAGTTGTCGGTCGCGAACGTGATGTCGACCGACTCGGGGTCGGCCGGCGGGGTGTCGAGCGCGATGACGTAGAGCCCGGCGTCGCGGGCCTTCACGAGCGCGTCCTCGACCGCGGGACCGTTCGGCGTGATGAGGATGCCGGCGTCACCCTTCGAGATGGCGTTCTCGATCGCCTGGATCTGGGTGTCCTCGTCACCGTCCTCCTTGCCGGCCGCCATCGTGAGCTCGACACCCAGTTCCTCGGCGGCCGCCTCGGCGCCGTCCTGCATCGCGACGAAGAAGGGGTTGGTGGTCGTCTTGACGATGAGCGAGACGCCGATCGGACCGTCGCCGCTCGCGTCGTCGCCCGACGCGGACCCGCCCGAGGCGCATCCGGTGAAGGCGAGGGCGGCGGCCGCGGTCAGCGCGCCCGCCGTGATGATGCGGCGACGGAACGCCGCAGGTGCTGTGCGATTCATCGATGAATCTCCTCCGGTTTCGTGGCGATCGTTGCCGACCTGACAACGATGTCACGTTAGGTCTAGACCATGCCCGTGTGTATAGTCAAGTCGAACTTGCATATTGGAGATCAGAAGGTGACATCGTTGTCAAACGCGACACCGCCGGCCTCGGGGGGCGCAGCGGGAAGCGCGGCGGAACGTGCCCCGCAACGCGCTTCGGGCGCCGCCGCGGACCCGAGATCCCGCCCCACGATGCGGCACGTCGCCGCCCTCGCCGGCGTCGGGGTCAAGACCGTCTCTCGAGTGATCAACGGCGAGCCCAACGTCTCGGCGGCCACGATCGCGAAGGTCACGGCGGCCGCGCGCACGCTCGACTACCAGCCCGACCTGCACGCGGGGAACCTCCGCCGCGCCGATGGACGGACTCGGACATTGGGGCTCCTCGTCGGCAGCGTCGACAACCCGTTCGCGGGCGCCGTCCACCGCGCCGTCGAGGACGTCGCGCTCTCGCACGGGGTCGCGGTCTTCGCCTCGAGCCTCGACGACGACCCCGACCGCGAGCAGGAGGCCGTCCACGCGTTCCTGCGACGCCGGGTCGACGGGCTCATCCTCACGACCGTGTCCCAGAGCCAGGCCTACCTCGCGCCCGAGCTGCGGCGCGGCACCCCGGTCGTGTTCGTCGACCGCGAGCCCGCCGGCATCACGTCCGACGCGGTGGTCAGCGACAACGCCGAGGGAGCCGCGCTCGCCACCCGCCACCTCCTCGAGCGCGGCCATCGGCGGCTCGCCTACCTCGGCGACCGTCCCGTCATCCAGACCGCACGCGAGCGGCGGCGGGGGTTCCTCGAGGAGCTCGGCCGCGCAGGGGTCGCGACGCGCGACGTGCCGGTGCTCGAAGGACTCCATGACGAGGAGTCCGCACGTGCGGCCACGATCGCGCTCTTCGACTCGCCGAATCCGCCGACGGCGATCTTCAGCAGCCAGAACCTCGTCACGATCGGCGTCATCCACGCCCTTCGCGAGCTCGGCCGGCACCACGACACCGCGCTCGTCGGCTTCGACGACGTGCCGCTCGGCGACCTGCTCGAGCCCGGCCTCACCGTCGTCGCACAGGATCCGCAGGAGATCGGGCGCATCGCGGCCGAGCGGGTCTTCGCCCGGCTCGACGGCGACCACTCGCCCGCGGCGCGTACGATCGTGCCGACCCGACTGATCGAGCGCGGCTCCGGTGAACTCCCGCCGCGCCAGGGAGGCTGATCGCATGACCGACCCGACACCTTCGCCGAGGCGGGTCGCCGTCGTCGGCGACGCCCTGATCGACGAGCTCCGCGACGAGCACGGCTCCCGCGAGTTCGTCGGCGGCGCCGCGCTCAACGTCGCCGTCGGCCTCGCCCTGCTCGGCGAGGACGTGACGCTCGTCGCGATGCTCGGCGACGACGAGCCCGCCGACCGCATCCGCGCCTTCCTCCACGACTACGGCGTCCGCCTCGTCGAGAGCCCCTCGCCGTACGGCACGTCGCGCGCCGTCTCCGACCGCAGCGAGGGCGGCGAGCCGCGCTACGAGTTCAACGAGGCGGCCAAGCGTCGCGCCCTGCGCTTCGACGACGCCACTCATGCCGCGCTCGACGAGGCCGACCTCGTGGTCGTGAGCTGCTACCCGTTCGACGACGACGCGCAGGTCGCGTCGCTCGTCGCGGCCATCGAGCGCCCGGGCGAGCGCCTCATCGTCGACGGCAACCCCCGCTCGGGCATGATGGCCGACCGCGAGCGGTTCCTCGCCAACTTCGAGGACGTCGCGGCCCGGTCGCTGCTCGTGAAGGTGGGCGACGAGGACGCGGAGCTGCTCCTCGACGACACGCTCGACGCGTTCGTCGAGCGACTCCGCCGAGCCGGCGGCGCGGGCGGGGGCGACGGCGCGAGCGGGGACGGAGCGGGCCGCGCGGGCGGCGCGGGCGCGGCGGGCGGCGCGGGCGCGGTCCTCGCCACCGCGGGTCGGCACGGCGCCACCGTGCACGCCGGCGACGACGTCGTGCACGCGGACATCGTCCCCCTGCCCGGTCCGGTCGTCGACACCATGGGCGCCGGCGATGCGACGCTGTCGGCGATCGTGCACCATGTCGCGACGCAGGGCGTGCCCGAGACGACGGATGCCTGGGCGGCCACCCTTCGCGAGGCGATGACGATCGCGGCGGCCACGGTGCGCCACGAGGGGGCGCTGCTGCGCGTTCCGGCGCACGAGACGATCTACCCGAGCTGACGCGCGGATCGCTCCGCCGACTGGTGAGCGAACCGTCGCGGATGCAGGGTCGACGGCGGCATCACCATGCTGGTGCGACGGATCGACGCTGAGCACGGTTGCCGCGGCATCACCATGCAGGTGCGACGGATCGACGCTGAGCACGGCTGCCGCGGCATCCGTCAGCGCACGAGGCGCACCTCGGTGACCTGCCACTCGTCGTCGAACTTCTCGGAGCCGTCGGGCTCGAAGCCGTTGCGCCGGTAGAACGCGCGGGCTCGCGGGTTGTCGGCGAGCACCCAGAGGTACGCCGGCCGGCCGCCGAGCGCCGCGTCGACGAGGGCCTGCCCGACCCCCGTGCCGTGGTGCGCGTCGAGCACGTAGAGCCCCTCGAGCTCGAGATCGCGCGGGCCGTCGGCATCGCGGCCGGCGCTCGTGTTGGCCCAGCCCACGACCTCGCCGTCGACCTCGGCCACCCAGATCTCCATGCGGTGGAACCCCTCGGGCGCCGGGTACACGTCGTTCGCGATGGCGAGGTTCGCGGTCCAGGTCGAGATGCGGATCCGCATGGTCCACGCCTCGACCTTGTCGCGTGCGACCCGGCCGGGCAGCACGTAGGTCGTCTGGTGGCTGTCCCAGTGCACGCGCGCGATGCCCGGGGCATCCGCGACCTGTGCCCGGCGGATGTGCGCGTCCATGCGTCGAGGCTACGGCAGCGACGCCCTTGCATTGTCCGGCGGACACTGCGTAGCATCGCGCCCGTTGACTGACAACGATGTCACGATGAACCCGTGACTCGCGCAATGGAGGGCGAAACAGACGATGACCACGAAATCACGTTGGCGCGCGACGGTGGCGGCGGCAGCCGTCGCGGTGCTCGCGCTGGGCGTGGCGGGCGCCATGCCCGCCATGGCCGACGACGGACCTGACCCGGCGAGCGAGCAGTACCGGCCGTACCTGCACTTCTCGCCGGAGCGCAACTGGATGAACGACCCGAACGGCCTCGTGCACGAGGACGGCACGTGGCACCTGTTCTTCCAGCACAACCCCTACGGCACCCGCTGGGGGAACATGAGCTGGGGCCACGCGACGAGCACCGACCTGGTGCACTGGGAGGAGCAGCCGATCGCGATCCCGCAGGGATTCGACGGCGAGGGTCGCGCCATCGAGGACATCTTCTCGGGCTCGGTCGTAGTCGACGAGCAGAACACGAGCGGCTTCGGCACGACCGAGGATCCGCCGATGGTCGCGATCTACACGAGCGCGTACACCCCGGCGCACCCGACGCTCGCCGGACGGCAGGCGCAGTCGCTCGCCTACAGCACCGACCACGGCCTGACCTGGACGAAGTACGCGGCCAACCCCGTGCTCGACCGGGGCTCGTCGAACTTCCGCGACCCGAAGGTGTTCCGCTACACCGACCCCGCGACGGGCGAGTCCTATTGGGTCATGGTCGCGGTCGAGGCGGTGCAGTACAAGGTCGTGCTCTACCGCAGCGACGACCTGAAGACCTGGACCCACCTCAGCGACTTCGGCCCGGCCAACGCGACCGGCGGCATCTGGGAGTGCCCCGACCTGTTCCCCCTCGCGGTCGACGGCGATCCCGCGAACACCAGGTGGGTGCTCGTGGTGAACCTCAACCCGGGCTCCGTCGCCGGCGGCTCGGGCGGGCAGTACTTCGTCGGCGACTTCGACGGCACGACCTTCACGTCCGAGAGCACGGTGCCGGATGCCGCACTGCCGGCCGGCGAGGTGTTCGCCGGGTTCGACGACGGGACGTACGAGGGGTGGTCGGTCGAGAACGAGCCGGGCAACTGGAAGAACGGACCGTGGACGGATGCCCCGGCCGCCGGCACGCTCGCGGGCCAGAACCCGGTCTCGGGCTTCATCGGGGCCGGCCTCGTCAACGGCTTCACCGACGGCGACTGGCCCGTCGGCTCCATGGAGTCGCCGACCTTCACGATCGACCGGACCTTCGTGAACCTGCTCGTGGGCGGCGGGAACCACCCGCGCGTCGAGGGCACGCAGCTCGGCAACGAGCCGCCCGCCGGACGGCTGCTGTTCGACGGGTTCGAGCTGCCCGACGGCACGACCCTCGCCGACTCGGGGTGGCGGATCACGGGCGACTTCGCGACCGAGCCGTGGCGCAATCCGTCGACCGCGGGCGGCGACTACTACCTCGGCGCGAAGCGGATCAACACGTGGGAGGGCGGCCCGAAGGGCGACGACAACCTCGGCGACCTCACCTCGCCGTCGTTCACGATCCAGCCGGGCGAGGACCACCTCTCGTTCCTCGTCGGCGGCGGCAAGCGGATCGACGGCACGCTGGAAACGCGCCTCCTCGTCGACGGCGAGGTCGTGCGCACCGCCACCGGCCCCGAGGCGGGCCAGCTCAACTGGCAGTCGTGGGACGTGTCGGAGTTCGCCGGCCGCGACGCGAGCTTCCAGGTGCACGACGACGCGACGGGCGGCTGGGGCCATCTGACCGTCGACCACCTGGTGCTCGGCGCCGAGCCGGCGCAGGTGCGGTCCGACGAGACGAGCGTCAGCCTCGTCGTCGACGGCGAGGTCGTGCGCACGGCGACCGGGCGCAACAGCGAGAACCTCGACTGGGTGAGCTGGGACGTCGCGGACTACGCCGGCCGCGAGGCATCCGTGCGCATCGTCGACAACAACCGGTTCGGCTGGGGCCACGTGCTCGTCGACCAGGTGATGTTCGCGGATGCCCCGGCCGCGCCGCGCATCGAGGGCTACGACTGGCTCGACTGGGGCCGCGACTACTACGCCACCGTGTCGTTCGCGAACGCGCCCGACGGACGCCGGGTGATGCTCGGCTGGATGAACGACTGGGACTACGCGAACGACATCCCGACGGGCACCTGGCGGAGCGCCATGGCCCTGCCGCGCGACGTCTCGCTCGTGACGACCGAACGCGGCCCGCGGCTCGTGCAGCAGGTCGTGCCGGAGTTCGCGCAGCTCGAGCAGCGCGATCTCGCCTGGACGGATGCCGCGCGGCCCATCGCGCCGGGATCCGAGGTGCTGCCCGTCTCGGGTGACGTCGTGCGCATCGACGCCGTGCTCAGGCCGGGCGACGCGGAGGCGGTGGGGATCAGCGTGCTCGGCGACGACGAGACCGCGACGTGGATCGGCTACGACGCGGCATCCGGTCGCCTGTTCGTCGACCGCCGCGACTCGGGGAACACGGGCTTCCACCCGGCGTTCGCGTCGCTCGACGACGCGCCGGTGCCGCTCGTCGACGGCCGGATCGCGATCACCGCCTACGTGGACCGCGCCTCGGTGGAGGTGTTCACCGCCGACGGGCGCACGACGATCACCGACCAGGTGTTCCCGAACGCCGGGGCCGATGCGATCGGACTCTGGGCGGAAGGCGCGGGAGCCGCGCTCGAGTCGCTCACCGTGACGCCGCTGCATGGCGCGATGTACCGGGAGGCGGGCGTGGACGGGGCCACCACGACGCCGCCCGCCGCGGAGGTGACGGCCCTCACCGGCCCGAAGCACGGGCCGGACGCCGACGGCGACTACGTCGTGAAGGTCAAGGTCGGCAAGGGCCAGCCCACCACCGTCGTGCGGCTCGTCGAGGACGGCTCGGTCGTCGGCCGGGTGTACCGCTCGGCGTCGTCCGATCGGGTCGTCGAATTCCCGATCACGGATGCCGCGCCGGGCGAGCACCGGTACGCGGTCGAGCTGGAGAACTCGGCCGGCACCACCGACGGGGCGACCCTCGTCGTGCGCGTCGCCGGCTGAGCCACGCGGGCGGGGTGCGCGCTGCTGACCGAGCATCCCGCCCGCCGTGCACTCCGGCGTCGCGACCCCGACCGCGACCGTCCCAGGCGCGTGCGCGACATCCCCAGCTCGGGTGGTGGACGACGGCCCCGACGCGCCCCACAATGTGTGAATGGGGCGCCGAAGCGGATGCACCCTGGTGAGGCCGGGGGTCTCGCCATGAGCGGCAGCGCTCCCGAGGCCCAGATCCGCACGCCCGACCAGCGGCTGCGGGTCTTCGTGAGCTCGACGCTGAAGGAGCTCGAGCCCGAGCGCAAGGTCGCACGCACCGCGATCGAGCGACTGCGCCTCGCACCCGTGATGTTCGAGCTGGGCGCGCGCCCGCACCCGCCCCAGCAGCTCTACCGGGCGTATCTGGAGCAGAGCGACGTCTTCGTCGGCATCTACTGGCAGCACTACGGGTGGATCGCGCCCGACGAGGAGATCTCGGGCCTGGAGGACGAGTACCGGCTCGCGCCGCGGGACATGCCGAAGCTCATCTACATCAAGCAGCCCGCCGAGCGCGAGGAGCGCCTCGCCGAGCTGCTCGGCCGGATCCGCGACGACGACACCGCGTCGTACACGCCGTTCTCGACCGCCGAGGAGCTCGCCGACCTCGTGGAGGCCGACCTCGCCACCCTGCTCGCCGAGCGCTTCGACGCCTCGCGCGGGCCCGTCGCGGCGCACGAGCCGCTCGAGGCCGTGGACCCGGTGGAGCACCTGCCGGTCCCCTACACCGAGGCGGTCGGCCGGGAACAGGATGTCGCGACGCTCCTCGGCTGGCTCGCCGACGACGCGCGGCGCATCATCACGCTCGTCGGCCCTGGCGGCATCGGCAAGAGCCGGCTGGCGATCGAGGTCGCCCACAACGCGGGCGACCCGTTCGACCGCGTGACGTTCGTGCTGCTCGAGCACCTGCGCGAGCCGGGCGACGTGCTCCCCGCCATCGCGCGCGAGCTCGGCGTGCGCGACACGTCCGGCCGTCCCCTGAGCGAGCAGCTCGGGGTCGCGCGCGCGGGGCGCCGCGACCTCATCGTGCTCGACAGCTTCGAGCAGGTGCTCGGCGCGGCGCCGCAGCTCGTGCAGCTCCTGAACGACCTGCCCGACGCGTCGTTCCTCGTCACGAGCCGTGCCCGGCTCCGCGTGCGCGGCGAGCGCGTGTTCGACGTGGCGCCGCTCGTCGTGCCGCCCGATCCGACCCGCGCCTCGTTCGAGGCGATCAGGGACGCGTCGGCGGTCCGGCTCTTCGTGGACCGCGCGCGTGCGGCGGATCCGCGCTTCGAGCTGACGCCCGACAACGCCGAGGGCATCGCGCGCATCTGCCGCGCACTCGAGGGGGTGCCGCTGGCGATCGAGCTCGCCGCCGCGCGCATCCGGGCGCTCACGCCGTCGGCGATGCTCGGACGGCTCGACCGGATGCTGCCGCTGCTCGTCACGGGCGCGCGCGACATACCCGAACGGCAGCGCACGATCGAATCGACGGTCGCCTGGAGCCTCGACCTGCTGAGCGACGAGGCGCAACGGCTCTTCGCGCGGCTCGGGGTGTTCGCCGGCGACTTCAGCCTCGACGCCATCGAGGCGGTGACGCATGGCGAGCCGTGGGCCGAGGACCTGCTCGGCACGCTGCTGGAGCTCGTCGACGGCAGCCTCGTGCGGCAGCACGACGATCACGGCGTTCCGCTGTTCTCGATGCTCGTCCCGGTGCGCGAGATCGCCGCCGGGCGGTTCGAGCGCGAACCGGGCGCGACGAAGGCGCGACGTGCCTTCGGCGATCACTACCTCCGACTCGCGGCCGAGATCGGGCCGCAGCTGCAGGGCTCCGCGCAGGCCGGCGGCCTCGCCCGCATCGAGGCCGAGCGCGACAACCTGCGCGCGGCAGCGCACTACCTCATCGGCATCGGCGCGGTCGACCAGGTCGCCGACGCCGTCTGGCGACTCTTCCTCTACTGGTGGATCCGCAGCCAGCTGCCCGAGGCGAAGGTGTGGATGGACGAGATCCTCCGGACGGGCCTCCCGTTGCGCACGCGCACGCGGGCCATCGCGCTCGGACTCTCGTCGTGGGTCTCGCTGTCCCAGCCGGGATCGAACGTCGACCTCGGTCCGATCGAGTGGAGCGTCGCCCTGTTCCACTCCGTCAGCGACGTGGTGGGCGAGGGCTGCGCGCTCACGGTGCTGAGCATCGCCTCGACGAAGCTGTCGCCGCCCGACCTCGAGCGGGCCGAGAAGCTCCAGCGCCGGGCGCTCGAGCTCGTCACGGCGTCCGACCAGCCCGTGTTCGAGGCGATGTTCCGCCTCAACCTGGGTGCCCTCACGACCCTGCGCGGCGACCATGACGGCGCGATCGAGCTCTTCGACGGCGTGCTCGACGACGCGCGCCGCATGGGCGACGTGTTCGTGGAGAGCCTCGCACTGGCGAACGGCGGCTGGGCGCGCCTCGGTCGCGGCGAACCCCGCCCCGACCTGTTCGCCAGGCACCTCGAGCTGTCGCTGCAGCTCGGCAACGAGGACGGCGTGGGCATCGGGCTCGAGGGGCTGGCCGCCTGCGCCGCGGCGGTCGGCGACATCGAGCGCGCCGGCCTGCTGCTCGGCGCCAGCGAGACCGTGCGCCTGCGCACCGGCCTCGTCGACCAGCGACCCGACCTCACGTACCGGCCGATCGTCGACCGGGTGCTCGGGTCCGACCGGGCCGACGAGTTCGAGACCGCACGCGCCCGAGGCCGCCGGATGACGCGGCGGACGGTGCTCGACCTCGTGCTCGATCCGGCCGGAACGGCGGTGCCGTGAGCGACGGACGCTCGGGGCCGCCCATCCGCACGCCCGACCAGCGCCTGCGCGTGTTCGTCAGCTCGACCCTGAAGGAACTGGAGCCCGAGCGCCGAGCCGCCCGCGCCGCCATCGAACGGTTGCGCCTCGCCCCCGTCATGTTCGAGCTCGGCGCGCGCCCGCATCCGCCGCGCGAGCTCTACCGCGCCTACCTCGAGCAGAGCGACGTGTTCGTCGGCCTCTACTGGCAGCAGTACGGGTGGATCGCCCCGGGAGAGGAGGTGTCGGGCCTCGAGGACGAGTGGCGGCTCGCGCCGCGCGACATGCCCAGGCTCATCTACGTGAAGCAGGCGCCCGACCGCGAGGAGCGGCTGACCGGCCTCCTGGCCCGCATCCGCGACGACGACCGTGCCTCCTACAAGCCGTTCGCGGACGCCGCCGAGCTCGCCGAGCTCGTCGAAGCGGACCTCGCGACGCTCCTGGCCGAGCGATTCGACGCTTCGCGCGCCGCGTCCGCGCCCGCCGCGTCGGCGCCCGCGGTCGAGGCGACGCCCGGCGGTCGCATCCCGAGCCCGTACTCGGAGGCCGTCGGCCGCGAGCGCGACGTCGCGACCCTGCTCGAATGGCTCGGCGAGGAGGCCCAGCGGCTCGTCACGCTCGTGGGCCCCGGCGGGATCGGCAAGAGCCGCCTCGCGATCGAGATCGCCCGGAACGCCGGCCCACGCTTCGACCAGGTGACGTTCGTGTCGCTGGCACGAGTGCGCGACCCTGATGAGGTGCTCGGAGCGATCGCACGCGACCTCGGGGTCCGCGACACGAGCGACTCGCCGCTGAGCGAGCAACTGGGGATCGCGCGTGCCGGCCGGCGCGACCTGATCGTGCTCGACAATTTCGAGCAGGTGGTCGACGCCGCTCCCGACGTCGTCTCGCTGCTCACCGACCTGCCCGGCGCGACCTTCCTCGTGACGAGCCGGGTGCGGCTGCGGGTGCGGGGCGAGCGGGTCTTCGACGTCGAGCCGCTCGGCCTGCCTCCCGAGCCCTCGCAGTCGTCGATCCGGGCCATCCTCGAAGCTCCGGCCGTGCGACTGTTCCGCGACCGGGCACGGTCGGCGGACCCCAGGTTCGACGTGACCGACGACAACGCCGAGGACGTCGCACGCATCTGCCGTGGGCTCGAGGGCGTGCCCCTGGCGATCGAGCTCGCGGCCGCGCGCATCCGCGCCCTCACGCCCGCGGCCATGCTCGGGAGGCTCGACCGGGTGCTGCCCCTGCTCGTCACGGCGGCGAGGGACCTCCCCGAACGCCAGCGCACGATCCGGGCGACGATCGAGTGGAGCATCGACCTGCTCGGGGCCGACGCGCGGGCGCTGTTCGAGCGACTCGGGGTGTTCGCCGGTGCCTTCAGCCTCGATGCGGTGGAGGCCGTCACGGCCGGCGAGCCATGGGCCGCCGATCTGCTCGGCACGCTGCTCGAGCTCGTCGACGGCAGCCTCCTGCGGCAGCACGACGACCACGGCGTGCCGTTCTACTCGATGCTGGTGCCGGTTCGCGAACTCGCGGCCGCACGCCTCGAGACCGACCCGGATGCCGCGGCAGTGCGACGCGCGCACGCCGACTACTACGTCGGACTCGCCGCCGAGACGGAGCCGCTCCTCCGCGGCGCGACGCAGTCCGCCGCGCTCGACCGGCTCGAGGCGGAACGCGACGACCTCCGCGCCGGATGCCGGCACCTCATCGCGGTCGGCGAGGTCGACGTCGTCGCCGACGTGGTGTGGCGCCTGTTCCTCTACTGGTGGATCCGCAGCCTGCTGCCGGAGGTGAAGGCGTGGATGGAGGCCGTGCTCGAATCCGGCCGGCAGCTCTCACCCCGGACGAGGGCGATCGCGCTCGCGTTCTCGGAATGGGTGGCGCTCTGGCAGCCCGATTCGGAGATCCGCACCGAGCGCATGGAGGAGGCCGTCGCGCTCTTCCGCGCAGTCGACGACGAGTTCAGCGTCGGGCTGGCCCTCGCGATCGCGTCGCTCTCCTATACGTCGGCCACCCCCGCCGACCTCGACCGCGCCGCGGAGCGGCAGCGCTCGGCGCTCACGATCCCCGCCGTCCAGCGCGATCCGACGTTCCACTCGCTGTTCGAGAGCGTGCTCGGGCGCATCCTGCACCTCCGTGGCGATGCCGCCGGAGCGGTCGAGTGCTACGGGCGCGCGCGGGACATCGCCGGGCGCGCGGGCGATGAGTTCGCCGAGCGGATCGCGCTCAATCAGATCGGCTGGTCCCGCATCGCGGCTGGCGAACCGCAACCCGAGCTGTTCCGGCGTGCCTTGGAACTCTCGCTGCGCCTGCGCAATGAGGATGGCGACGCCTATGCGCTCGAAGGACTGGCCGGCTCGGCCGCGGTGATGGGCGACATCGAGCGCGCCGGCTTCCTCTTCGGCGCAGCCGAAGCGCTCCGGGCGCGCACGGGTCTGCACGAGCAGCGCTCGTACAGCACGTACCAGCCGTTCATCGACGCCATGCTCGCCACCGATCGAGCGGCCGAGTTCGAGGCGGCGCGGGTCGTGGGGCGACGGATGCCGCGTCAGGCGGTGCTGGAGTTCGCGCTCGATCCTCAGACGGTGGCGGCCGCCACAGGGATCCCGCGGCCGTCGGAGGTGCGATCGTGACCACGGGGAGCGGGGTGTGAGCGGCTCCGGCGACACGCCCATCCGCACGCCCGACCAGCGCCTGCGGGTGTTCGTGAGCTCCACGCTGAAGGAGCTGGAGCCCGAGCGCCGAGCCGCCCGCGCCGCCATCGAACGGCTCCGGCTCGCCCCGGTCATGTTCGAGCTCGGCGCACGGCCGCATCCGCCCCGCGAGCTCTACCGCGCCTACCTCGACCAGAGCGACGTCTTCGTGGGCGTCTACTGGCGCGAGTACGGCTGGATCGCGCCCGACGAGGAGATCTCGGGTCTCGAGGACGAATGGCGGCTCGCGCCCCGCGACATGCCCAGGCTCATCTACGTGAAGCAGGCACCCGACCGCGACGAACGCCTCGCGGCCCTGCTCGCCCGCATCCGCGACGACGACCGCGCCTCCTACAAGCCGTTCACGGATGCCGCCGAGCTCGCCGAGCTCGTCGAGGCCGACCTCGCGACGCTCCTGGCCGAGCGCTTCGATGCGTTGCGCGTGCCGGCGCCCGCCGCGACCGCGTCCGCACCCGCGCCCGCGTCCGAGACGCCGAGCCGGTTGCCCGCGCCGTACGCCGACGCCGTTGGCCGCGACCGCGAGCTCGCGACCCTGCTCGACTGGGTGCGAGACGACGCCACCAGGCTCGTGACGCTGGCCGGCCCGGGCGGCATCGGCAAGAGCCGCCTCGCGATCGAGATCGCCCACCGCGCCGGCGACGCCTTCGACCGGGTGACCTTCGTGACGCTCGAGCACCTCCGCGACGGCAGCGAGGTCCTGCCCGCGATCGCCCGCGCGCTGGGGGTGCGCGACACCGGCGACCGCCCGCTCTCCGAGCAGCTCGGCGTCGCACGTGCAGGCCGTCGCGACCTCGTCGTGCTCGACAACTTCGAGCAGGTGCTCGACGCCGCGACCGACGTGGTGTCGCTGCTCAACGACGTGCCCGGTGCGACCTTCCTCGTGACGAGTCGCTCGCGGCTCCGTGTGCGCGGCGAGCGCGTCTTCGACGTCGAGCCGCTCGACCTGCCCGACGAGTACGCCCAGTCCACGGTCGAGGAGGTCCTCGCGTCGCCCGCGGTGCAGCTGTTCCGTGACCGGGCGCAGGCGGCCGATCCGCGCTTCGAGGTCACGCCTGCGAACGCCGTCGACGTCGCCCGCATCTGCCGTGCGCTCGAGGGAGTGCCACTCGCGATCGAGCTCGCCGCGGCCTGCATCCGCGCGCTCACCCCGGCGGCCATGCTCGCGAAGCTCGACCAGATGCTGCCCCTGCTCGTGAATGCGGCGCGCGACGTGCCCGAGCGCCAGCGCACCATCCAGGCGACCGTCGAGTGGAGCATCGACCTGCTCGAACCCGGCCCGCGTGCGCTCTTCGTGCGGCTCGGGGTCTTCGCCGGCGACTTCGGCCTCGACGCCGTCGAGGCCGTCACGGTCGGGGCGCCGTTCGCGACCGACCTGCTCGGCACGCTGCTCACGCTCGTCGACAGCAGCCTGCTGCGCCAGCACGCCGACGCGGGCATGCCGCTCTTCTCGATGCTCGCTCCCGTGCGCGAGATCGCCACGGCGCGATTCGACGGCGAGTCGGATGCCGCCACTGTCCGCCGCGCGCACGCCGACCACTACGTGCAGCTCGCCGTCGAGACCGAGCCGCTGCTGCGCGGCACGACCCAGCTGTCGGCGCTGGCGCGGCTCGAGGCGGAGCGGGACAACCTGCGCGCCGCCTACCGCCACCTCATCGCGATCGCGGAGGTGGATCCCGTCGCGGACGCGGTCTGGCGGCTGCTCCTGTACTGGTGGATCCGCGGGTTCCTGCCCGAGGCCAAGGCGTGGACGGACCTCATGCTCGACGCGGGGCAGCCGCTCTCCCCGCGCACGCGAGCGATCGCCCTGGCCTTCTCGGCATGGGTGCCGCTCTGGCAGACCGACGGCGAGGTGCGCGCCGAGCCGCTCGAGGAGAGCGTGGCGATCTTCCGCGAGCTGGGCGACGACTTCAGCGAGGGCCTCGCGCTCACCGTGCTGGCGCTCGCCTACATGTCGGCCGAGCCGCCCGACCTCGATCTCGCCGAGGCACGGCAGCGCACCGCCCTCGAACTCCCCGGCATGCGGCGCGACCCCTCCTTCCACGCGCTCTTCCGGAGCGCGCTCGGGCGCATCTACCTGGCTCGAGGGCGATTCGCGGAGTCGCTCCCGTTCTTCGAGGCGGCGCGGGACGACGCGGTGCGACTCGGCGACGTGTTCGTCGAGTCGATCGCCCTGACCCAGATCGGCTACGCGCACCTCGGCCTCGGCGAGCCCGACCGCGCGTCCTTCGTGCGGAACCTCGAGCTCGCCGCCCGACTCCGGAACGACGACGGCATGGCCTACGCGCTCGAGGGGCTCGCCGCCACGGATGCCGCGACGGGCGACCTCGCCCATGCCGGCCTCTTCCTCGGGGCGTCCGAGGCGCTCCGTGCCCGCACCGGCCTGAGCGACCAGCGCTCGTACATCACGTACCAGCCGTTCGTCGAGGCGGCGGCCGCCTCGGACAGGGCGGCCGAGTTCGAGGCCGCGCGCACCACCGGTCGACGGATGCCGCGCCGTGCCGTGCTCGACCTCGCGCTCGGTCCCGAGCTCGCCGCCGCGGCCTGGGCGTAGCGCCACCCGTCCGGGTGCTGGACGGGTGGCCCGAGCGCGCGGACAATGGGCATATGGGGCGTCACTGCGGATGCACCCAGTGGTCGAGGGAGCCGTCCTGATGGGCGGCTCCGCAGAGGCGCGCGGCATCCGGACGCCCGACCAGCGCCTGCGGGTCTTCGTGAGCTCGACGCTCCAGGAGCTGCAGCCCGAGCGCCGCGCCGCCCGCGCCGCGATCGAGCGGATGCACCTCGCGCCCGTGATGTTCGAACTCGGGGCGCGGCCGCATCCGCCCCGCGAGCTGTACCGCGCGTACCTCGACCAGAGCGAGGTGTTCGTGGGCCTCTACTGGCAGGAGTACGGCTGGATCGCGCCCGACGAGGAGTCCTCGGGCCTCGAGGACGAGTACCGGCTGGCGCCGCGCGACATGCCGAAGCTCATCTACCTGAAGCAACCGGCCGAGCGCGAGGAGCGGCTGGCGCAGCTCGTCGAGGAGATCCGCGACGACGACTCGACCTCGTACAAGAGCTTCGAGACGGCCGAGGAGCTCGCCGAGCTCATCGAGGGCGACCTCGCGATCCTGCTCGCCGAGCGATTCGACGCGTCGCGAGCCGCGGCCGCGGACGACCACGTCGTCGACCCCGCGACGGTCGACTCGGGCCCGTCCGACGACGCGGCCGATCACCTGCCCGTCTCCCCCGACGAGGTGCTCGGCCGTGAGACCGACCTCATGACCCTGCACGAGTGGTTGGGCGGCGACGAACCCCGCCGACTGGTCACGCTCGTCGGTCCGGGCGGCATCGGCAAGACGCGGCTCGCCATCGAGGCGGGACGCCAGGCCCGCGACCGGTTCGATCGGGTGACGTTCGTCCCCCTCCAGAACGTGCGCGACGGCGCGGGGGTGCTGCCCGCGGTCGCCCGGGAGCTCGGCGTGCGCGACAACGACGCGGCGCCCACGCTCGAGCGGCTGGCGGTCGCGCGCCGCGGCCGTCGGGACCTCATCGTGCTCGACAACTTCGAGCAGATCGTCGCCGCGGCGCCGCAGGTCACCGCGCTGCTCACCGAGCTCCAAGGGGCGACGGTGCTCGTGACCAGCCGGTCGCGCCTGCGCATCCACGGCGAGCAGGTGTTCGATGTCGAGCCGCTCGGGCTGCCCGAGGACCCCGAGAGCGGCACCCTCGACGAGATCGCCACCGCGCCGGCAGTGCGCCTGTTCCTGGATCGCGCGCACGCCGCCGACGCGAGGTTCGACCTCACCGCCGAGAACGCGCAGGACATCGCGCGCATCTGCGACGCCCTCGACGGCGTGCCGCTCGCGATCGAGCTCGCCGCGGCCTGCATCCGCGTGCTCACGCCCACTGTGATGCTCGAGAAGCTCAACCACGTCCTCCCGATCCTGACGACGTCCGACCGGGACATGCCCGAGCGCCAGCGCACGATCCGGGCGACCGTGGAATGGAGCATCGACCTGCTCGGACCGTTCGCCCGGGCCCTGTTCGTGAGGCTCGGCGTGTTCGTCGGCGACTTCAGCCTCGAGGCCGCCGAGGCCGTGGCCGGCGACGAGCCGTGGGCGGTCGACCTCCCGGGGACGCTCCTCGAGCTCGTCGACGGCAGCCTGCTGCGACAGCACGACGTCGCGGGCGTCTCGTTCTTCTCGATGCTCGTCCCGGTGCGCGAGCTCGCGGCGCTGCGCTTCGGGCGCGAGCCCGACGCCGATGCGGTCCGCACCGCCCATGCCATGTACTACGTGCGACTCGCCGCCGAGGCCGAACCGCTCCTGCGCGGCTTCACGCAGCAGGCGACCATCGAGCGTCTGCAGGCCGAGCGAGACAACGTGCGAGCGGCCTATCGTCACCTCATCGCCGTCGGCGAGGTCGACATCGTCGCCGACGCGATCTGGCGGGTGCTCCTGTACTGGTGGATCCGCAACCAGCTCCCGGTGGCGAAGGCCTGGATGGATCGGCTGCTCGACGCGGGCGTGCCGCTCACCGACCGCAGCCGTGCGATCGCGATCACCTTCTCGTCGTGGGTCGCACTGGCGCATCGGAGCACGGAGATGGACGGCCGACCACTGCACGAGGCGGCCGACCTGTTCCGAGCGGCGGGCGACCGGTTCGGCGAGGGCGCCGCGCTGACGGTGCAGGGCATGGCGTGCGCGATGGCCGCGACGCCCGACCTCGTGGGTGCGGAGGAACTCCAGCGCAAGGCCCTCGAACTCGTCGGTCCCGACGAGGACGCGACGTTCAACGCGCTCTTCCGCGGCCAGCTGGGCAGCATCACGCTCATGCAGGGCGACCCGGCCCGTGCGCTCGAGACCTTCCACCAGGTCATCGGGATCGCGGAACGCATCGGCGATCGGTTCGTCGAGATGATCGAGTACACGAACGCCGGATGGGCGAAGATCGCGATGGGCGAGCCCACGCCCGCGCTCTTCGCCCGTCACCTCGAGCTGACCCTGCAGCTCGGCAACGAGGAGGGGGTCGTCGACGCCGTCGACGGACTCGCCGCCTGCGCCATCGTGATGGGCGACCTCGAGCGCGGCGGCATCCTGCTCGGCGTCACCGACATGCTCCGCACGCGCACGGGCAGCGTCGACCAGCGCACCTACGCCACGTCGGGCCCCATCGTGGAGCGCGTGCTCGCCTCCGAGTACGCGGGCGTGTTCGAGGCCGCGCGCGACCACGGACGCGCGATGTCGCGTCGGGCGGCCCTGCGCTACGCGACGGGGCCGGTCGGGGCCGAGGCGCCGGTCACCGCCTGACCGCTTGCTCATCGCCTCAGCTGCTGCCACCGGAACGGGGGGCGACGGGGAACTGGTGCACAGGACTAGCATCCGGATCAGGTCGGGGAGGGGGGAAACCCGTGACCGAGACGACAGCGTCGCAACAACCGGTACCGGTGGCACCCGAGGTCGGTCCCATCGCGGCGTGGGTGGTGGAACGACGCCGGCGGGCGTCGTACGTCATGGTCGCGTTCTTCGTGGCCGCCGCGACCCTCATCGCGATGGGTGAGATCGATCGGCTCATCGCGGGCGTCCTCACTCCAGAGGGCCGGAGTTCGCCCCTCGTGAGCGTGATCGGTCCGCTCGCGTTGATCGGACGGGACGGATGGGCCGACTGGGCGTCGTCGCCGGCCGCCGACTCCGTCGGCTGGTGGATCATCGCGTCGGTGCTGTTCGACGCGGTGTTCGTCGCGTCCTACGTGTGGCTCCTCAGCCGGGTGCTCCGCCGGATCGTCGTCACCGCCTTCCGCAGAGCCGCGGGCTGGGTCCTGTTCGCGTTGATCCTCATCGAGGCGCTCGAGGCGGTCGTCCTCGTCGCGGGCGCGATCCTCCTGATGCTGTCATTGGACCCCGGCGATCTCGGCGACCTCTCGCGCGGGATCCTCGCGGCCGACGGCGTCTTCGCCGGGGTGGTCGCCGTGCTGGCGACCCTCAAGTGCGCAGCGATCGTGCTCTTCGCGATCCTGGTGCTCCGGGACGGCGCCGCCCGAGGATACCTCGGCCGGCTGGTGAAGCGGCTCGCGCAGGCGGTCTGGCTTCACCGCCTGTCGGCAGTGCTCGTGCTGGCCCTGTTCGTCTTCACGTGCATTCCCGCAGCCGATGTGCTCGACCAGCTGCCCGACCTGCAGCGGCAGTGGGTGCCGAACGACTGGGGCTCCGACCCGAACGCTGCCGGCGAGGCCGTTCGCCACACCCTCCTCGCCCTGGGGGCGATCGCGATCGCCGCGCTCGCGGCCGTGATCCTGGGCCGGGCACGGACGCGCGCGCTCGCGACGTCGGTGACCGCGTTCGACATCCCGCCGTTGCGGAAGCACGCGCGCTGGTGGTTGGCCCCCGTCCTGGTCTGGGCGGCGCTGTGGATCGTCACCGGCCTCACGACCGGCACGTGGGCACCCGGCGCGTCGGCAATCGCGTTCCTGGTCGTCCCGGGCCTGGTCATCCTGAGCTACCTGCTCTGGTGGGACGCCCCATGGCCGATCATCCAGCGTCCCGACCGGGGCGCGCGAGCGCGATGGGCCTGGCTCACCGGGGACGCCATCGCCGTCTCGATCGCGGGCATCGCCGGACTCGGCCTCGTGCGCTCCTTCACGGCGCCCGTCTTCACCGGGGCACTGCCCGACCTCGCGAGCCTCACCTATTTCCTGTCGCTCGGGCTCCTGATCATGGGCCTTGCGATGGCGGTGGCGTCCCCGTTCCTGCTTCGGGCGCCCGAACTTCGCGCACCCCAGCCAGGCGCGCCCGAGGTTTCCACATCCCAGCGGCTCGTCGCCCTCCTCGACCCTGAGCGGCGGGTCGACGAACTGTCCGGAGCAGGAGCCCTGCGACGGCTCCACCTGATCCTCATGGTGGGGTTCTTCGTCGCCGGAATCCTCGTCCTCGCGTGGGTGGGCTTCTTCCCGGTGGACGCCGCGTCGTTCGTCGGTGCCCCGGGCCTCACAGTGCTGTTGCTCACGTCCTGGGGCGCCGTGCTCGGCGCGTTCACGGTCGGCGTGCAGGAGCACCCGCCCGCCCCGATCTTCCGGTTCATGCGCCTGCGGGCCGACCCGGTGCTCACACTCGCCATCACGGTGCCGCTCGTCTGGTCGGTCGTGGCCGCCGGCCTCGGCTACGACGACGCCCGGCTGCACGCCACGCGGACGGGGCCTGATCCGGTGGCCGAGACCTCGACGAGCGCCCCCGACGAGGTCGACGAATCGGCGTTCGCCGATCGGCTCGACGCCCGGCTCGACGACCTCGCGACGGACGGATGCGAGGCGACCGCCGGAGGCGAGACGTTCATCCCGGCACTGATCGTGGTCGCGGAAGGCGGGGGCATCCGCGCCGCCTACTGGACGGCACGGGCGATGGAGAAGCTCGCCGAGGACACGTGCCTCGGGGAGTCGGTGCTGCTCTCGAGCGGCGTCAGCGGCGGCTCGGTGGGGCTCGCGCTCACCGCAGTCCGTGGGCAGGCGGCCGATACCGAGCTCCGCGCCCTGGCGGATCCCGACGCGGTCGGCACGGGCGCCGCCGCGTTGCTCGTGGGCGACACCGTCGCGTCGGCGACCGGCCTGCGGTTCCCGTCGGTGCTCGCGGAGGGCATCGAGTGGCGCGACCGGGCCGCGCTCATCGAGGAGGTCTGGATCGACAAGGTGCCCGCGCTCGCCAGCCCCGCCGAACTCGCGGCATCAGGCCGGATCGGCATTCCGGTGCTCAACTCCACCGACGTCCGCACGAAGTGCAAGGTGCTCGTCTCGAACGACGTCGCGACCTCGGTCGCAGCGGACACCGGCGATGGGCCGGATGACACCGCTGGATCCGTGGAGGCAGTGCCCGACTGCGAGACCGCATCGACCGCTCCGGCGGCGAGCCTCCCCGTCCCGGCGGAGTGCTTCGACGGCATGGAGTGGGCGACCGCGGCGATGCTGTCGGCGAGGGCTCCGGTGATCACGCCCGCTGCGAGGGTGGAGGACGGCGTCTGCGGGCCGGAGCAGATGCAACTCGTCGACGGCGGGTACGCGGAGGGCTCGGGGCTCGGCACCGCGGCCGACCTCGCGCCGATCATCGCCGACCGCATCGCGGTCCACAACGCGGAGGCCGACAGGGGCGACCCGCCCATGGTGCCGATCGTGGTGTACCTCAAGAACTCCGCCGGGTACGACCTTCGGGAGGATCTCGAGAGCGTGGCCGCGGAGCCGCTCGTCCCGATCGTCGGGATGGCCGCGTTGTCGAAGGCCGGCACGGCCGACGTCCTGCTCCAGCGGGCCTCCAGCGCGCTCGGCACGGTCGGCGACGAGGGCGGGGCTGCCGAGAAGGCCATCGAGGCGGTGGAATCCGAATTCCCCGGGCTCGCCGTGACGGTCGCGCCGTCGACCGTCCCCGCCGTGGTCCCGCCGTTCGGCTGGGCGCTCAGCGACCTGAGCGTCGCGACGCTCGAACGGGCGATGGAGCGCCAGGTCCATCCGCCGGAGGACTGGACCGTGGCCACGCTCCGCGACCTGCTGGACACCACCGACGGCTGACGCCGACGCCCCGGCCCACCGCCCTCAGGGCGCCGTCACCGTTCCGGCGCGAGGAGCGGCAGCAGCTGGATCCCCATCGCGCTCGCGACGAAGCGCTGGCGGTCGTCGCCCGTCAGCCGGGCGACCCAGTCGTGCACACCCAGGTCGACGAGCCCGAGGTGCGCGCCGACCGGACCGTGGACGCCGAAGCCGACCCGGAGTCCCGCGTAGTAGCCCGAGGAGAGGGCCTCCGTCCGCACGGCCACCTCGGGCATGGCCTCGGCGAGCGCCGACCCGAGGCGTTCGGCGAGCGCGGGGTACCGATCGTCGGTTCGGACGACGATGGTCGGACGATCCGCGATCCAGCCGAACTCGGCCACCGCTGCGTCGACCAACCGGCGGTGGGCCCCGAGCTGGCGGATCACCGCGGCGACCTCGAATCCGTCGGACGGGAGTCCGCGCCCGGCGTCGGCGAGCGCGAACATCCGGAAGTGCTTCGTGTAGCCCCGTCCCGGAGGCGGCGCCTGCATGCGCAGCACCTGATGCGCCGTGCAGAGCCGCACCGACGCCCGTGGCTCGCGCCGGAGTCGGGAGGCGGCCACGACTGCGAGCACGTTGGACGGATCCGACACGACCTCCGTGGTGCGCATCGTCGTGAGCGTGCGATCCTGCGACGTCGGCGCGACCACCGAACTCGCGCCGAGGGGGGCGACCGGCGACAGCAACAGCGCCTCGTACTCGGATGCCGCGTCGAGCGCCATCGCATCGAGACGGGTCGACCGGCGCTGGTCGACGTGGCTCGGCCGCACGCTCGGGTCGTCGGCCCACTGGGCGAGCAGGTCGGCCGGGCGGCGTCGTGCGGCGAACGCCCGCGCAGCCGCCAGCAGCTCGGCGCGGGCCTCGCTCGGGGACCGCTCCCCCAGTGATCGCCGATCGTCCATCCCCACATACTGTCGGATCACCCGCCCGACCGGTTCCCAGCCGGTCCGACGCGCAATACAGTGAGTCCCGTCTGCATCGGCGCACCGACGAAGGAGGCGCTGGCATGTCGCGCAATCCGGTGAAGCTCATCCCCGACGACTTCACGGCCGTCCCGTCGCTCGACGCGATTCCGGCGGTCGCGGTCGTCGGCGAGCTCGACGAACAGCGCCTCGACGCCATCGGCGTGGTGGTCACGACCGACGGCGACCTGCCGGCAGGCGTGCCGCTCGATCGCGAGGCGCAGGCGCGCGCCGGGTTCGAGGCGAAGCCGGGCACGGTCCTCGCGCTCCCCGGTCGCGGCACGCCGCTCATCGTGCTCGTGGGCGCCGGCCCGTCGGCCGACCTCGGCACGGCGGTGCTCCGCGACGCGGCCGCCGCGCTCACCCGCGCCACCTCGCGGTTCGGCCGCATCGGGGTCCGGGTGCCGACGATCGGGTCGACGGATGCCGCGGCGGCTGCCCAGGCGCTGGCCGAGGGCGCGATCCTCGCCCGCTACCGCTACTCCGAGCTGCAGCGGAAGCCGAAGGACACCCCGCTCGAACGCGTGGAACTGCTGCTCGACGGGTTCGATCGCGCCGCGGCATCCGCCGGCGTGAAGACC
This sequence comes from Agromyces mariniharenae, assembly GCF_008122505.1. Taxonomy (NCBI): domain Bacteria; kingdom Bacillati; phylum Actinomycetota; class Actinomycetes; order Micrococcales; family Microbacteriaceae; genus Agromyces; species Agromyces mariniharenae. The sequence goes on from NZ_VSSB01000001.1 coordinate 1,631,712, forward strand.
GGGGTCGTCACGGCGAGCGCCGCGGCGATCGCGCGGGACCTCGCGAACGCGCCGCCCGGACACCTGACCGCGACCGACCTGGCCGACGTGGCGGTCCAGCTCGGTCGCCGGTTCGGGTTCGACGTCGAGGTCTTCGACCGGCAGCAGCTCATCGAGCTGGGCTGCGGCGGCCTGCTCGGCGTGAACGCCGGCAGTGCCGAGGAGCCGCGCATGGTCAAGCTCCGCTACGCCCCGCCGGGCGGCGCGTCCACCGGCCACCTCGGCCTCGTCGGCAAGGGCATCATGTACGACTCGGGCGGCATCAGCCTGAAGCCGTCGGACCCGATGCACCTGCTCATGAAGATGGACATGGGCGGCGCGGCATCCGTGCTCGCGACGTTCACGACGCTGCGCGCACTCCGGGCGACCGCGACGGTGACCGGCTGGCTCATGTGCACCGACAACATGCCGTCGGGGTCGGCGTACAAGCTCGGCGACGTGCTGACCGCCCGCGGCGGCACGACGGTCGAGGTGAGGAACACCGATGCCGAGGGCCGGCTCGTCATGATGGACGCGCTCGTGCTCGCGAACGAGGAGGGCGTCGACGCGATCGTCGACATCGCCACGCTCACCGGCACGGCGCTCATGGCGCTCGGCCCGTCGCTCGCGGCGGTGATCGGCAACGACGCGACGATGATCGCGCTGGTGAAGGATGCCGCGGCAGCCACGGACGAGCGTGTGTGGGAGTTGCCCCTCGAGCGGAAGTACCGCACGCAGCTCGATTCGGATGTCGCAGACCTCGCGAACATCGGCGGCCCCTATGCCGGGGCGACCACGGCGGCGCTGTTCCTCGCGGAGTTCGTGGGCGAGACGCCGTGGGCGCACCTCGACATCGCGGGCACCATGCAGTCGGAGGCGGACGACGCCTTGCGGTCGAAGGGCGCGACCGGCTTCGGCGCGCGCCTGCTCATCGAGGTGGCGCGGGAGTTCCGGCCCGCGAAGTGAGCGTGCGGGACGCATACCGCACGGAAGGGGGAGATCGTGCTCGGAGACCGGTTGGGTGAGATCACGGGGAGCGTCACGTACCAGCGAGTGCTCCGCGACGACGACGGCATGAAGCTCGAGACATCGTTCCAGGCGACCGGGACGTTCCTCGGGGTGAGCGTCAGCGACGTCGGGACCTACGTGACGGTGCTGCGCCCCGACGGGACGCAGTACAGCGAGGGGCGCGGCATCATGACGACCGAGGACGGGCGGACTGCCACCTGGACCGGCCACGGCCTCGGCCGGTCGGACCACGCCGGCGCGGCCAGTCACCGTGGATCGCTGTGCTATCAGACGATGCCCGACGAGTGGGCCCGGCTGGCCGACGTGCTCGTGCTGTTCGAGTACGGCGTGGGCGCCGACGGCGCGACCACGTCGGAGTACTGGGAGTGGAAGTAGCCGACCGTCAGCGCAGGGCGCCCGCGCGGTACGCCGCCTCGGTGCGCGTGGCCGCGCCGAGCTTGCGCAGGATCGCCGAGACGTGCACGCTCGCGGTCTTGCCGCTGATGAAGAGCCGCTCGCCGATCTGGCGGTTGCTGAGACCCTCGGCGATGAGTTCGAGTACCTGCCGCTCCCGCGCGGTGAGCTCCGCGGCGGCGAGCACGTCGGCGTCGGACGGCGTGCCGGCCACGCCCGCCTCGGGCGCGACGAGCCCCGCGCCGCCGCCCACGCCCTCGAGCGCGATGCCGGCCGCCGCGGCGACGCGCACGACCCGATCGTGCACCGCGATGACGCCGCCCGAGTCGGCGACGTCGAGCGCGGCCTGCAGCGACGTGCGCGCGGCCGCGCGGTCGGCGCCCGCCAGCTCGGCCTCGCCCTGGCGCAGCAGCGCGTAGGCGATGAGGAATCCGGGTGCCTCGGGAGCCGCGGCGGCCTCGACGGCGGCGCGCCATGCCGCGACGTCGGTGCCCGCGTCGCCGGCTCCTGCGCCCTCGGATGCCTCCGCGAGCTCGGCCTCGAACGCGGCCGCCCACACCGGCTGCGTCGGCCAGTACGACAGCTGCTCGAGGAGCGAACGGAACTCGGGCACGGCCTCGGCGACCTCGATGGCGACGGCCTCGCTCACCGCGTGCGGCCGCGCGCGGACCGCCGCGACCACGCGCGCGGCGACCCAGAGGAACGGCAGCGCGTAGCCGGCGAGCGGGGCGTGCCGCTCGTGCAGCAGCGGACGCACCTCGCGCCAGGCCGCGGGCAGGTCGTCGTTGGCGAGCGCGATCTCGGCGGCGACGCGACCGACGCCGAGGCGCGTCTGCATCTCGACCTCCATGACCGCGGCCATCGATGGACGCGAGCTCTGCCAGAGTCGCGTCGCGCGCTCGGTCTCACCGCGCCAGAGCAGCGCCCAGATGCGCGCGCGCAGCAGGTACACCGTGAAGGGCGTCGGCGGGTCGAGCGCGAGGGCGCGGTCGATGAGCTCCTCTGCGCGCTCCCACTCGCCGAGCGCGAATAGCGGGTCGACGGCGTTCGACGCGAGGATGACCCCCGAGCTGCGCTCGACGCCCTGCGCGCGCGCCTGCGCGAGCCCCTCTTCGGCGAGGCGCACGGCCTCGTGGTAGTGCCCGACGAGGTAGTGCTGGTCGGAGGCGTTGGTCCAGTAGCGCAGCAGCGCGGCGCCGTCGCCGTCGGCGAGCTCGCGGGCGCGCTCGAGGAGCGCGAGCCCCTCGACGACGTCGCCCCGGTCGGCGCGGCTGATGCCGGCGATGTTCGTGGCGATGGACGAGTAGCGCGGCGAGCCGATCTCGGTCGCGACCGCGAGGGCGCGGTCGGCGGTCTCGACGGCGTCGTCGAGCCGACCGTCGATCATGAGGCGGCCGGCGAGCGCGGTGAGCGTGGTCGCCCGCAGCTCGGTGGGTCCGGTGTCGCCGCGGGCGTCGAGCGCGGCGAGCGCCTCCTCGAGCACGGCGACCGAGCCGGCCTTGCCGACGTTGGCGAGGTAGAGGCCCTTGTCGCGCAGCAGCCGCGGGTAGTTGGGGTCGTCGCGCGGGCACTCGGCGAGCGCCGCCTTCACGAGCGCGAGGCTGCGGTCGCCCTCGCCGGCGTTGCGCAGGTGCGAGGCGGTGCGGCCCATGAGCTCGAGCTTGCTCATGCCCGCGAGCGCGGCCGCGTCGGGCACCACGTCCCACAGTCCGAGCGCCCGCTCGCCGAGCTGGGCCGCCGTGCCGTACGCGGCGGCGGCTCGCGCCTCGCGCATGGCCTGCATGGTGGCCGGGAAGGCCTTCGCGGCGTCGTGGGCGCCGAGCCAGTGGTAGGAGATCTCGGCGGCGAGACGCCTGGCGCCCGCCGCAGCCGCGGCCTCGTAGGCCTCGGCGTAACGCGCGTGGAACCGCGCACGCTCGCCGGGCAGCAGGTCGGAGAGGATGGCCTCGCGCACGAGCGCGTGCCGGAAGGCGTAGTCGTCGCCCTCGATGGTGAGCACGCCGAACAGGACGGCCTGGCGGGCCGCGGCGTCGAGCTCGTCGGCCGTGCCGGTGTAGACGGCCTCGAGCATGGCGTGGGAGACGCGCACCCCGCCCGTTGAGATCAGGCGGAGCAGCCCCTGCGCCGGCTCGGGCAGGCGCTCGTAGCGGGCGAGCAGCAGGTCGCGGAGCGTGTCGGGCACGAAGCCCTCGTCGCGGCATCCGTCGATGCCGACGAGCTCCTCGACGAAGAACGGCACGCCGTCGCTGCGGCGGAACACGGTGTCGAGCACGCGCTCGCTCGGCACCTCGTCGACGATGAGCGACTTCGTGAGCTTCTTGACCTGCACCTTGGTGAGCCGCCCGAGCTCGCGGCGCTCGACCCAGCGATCGCGCTCGGCCTCGGAGAGGAAGTCGCGCACCGGGTGGCCCCGGGTCAGGTCTTCGGTGCGGTAGCTCAGCACCGTGAGCACCCGGCTCGAGCCGAGCGCGCGCATCAGGAACCGGAGCAGGGCCAGGCTGGCCGCGTCGATCCAGTGGAGGTCTTCGATCACGAAGACGATGGGGTGCTCGCGCGAGAACGTCTCGAGCAGCACCGCGATGGCCTCGTGCAGCTGGCCGGTGGCCGACCCCGCCGCGACCGGCGTGACGGGCGGCACGATGGTGGCCACGGATGACTCGCCGGACACGAGCTCGGGCAGCAGCGCGATGAGCGCCGCGCGGCCGGGGCCGACGGCGTCGAGCATGCGCTGCGCGCCCACCTCGGAGAGCAGCGTGCGGAGCGCGGTCTTGACGGGGGCGTAGGGTGCCGCGACGCTGCCGAGGTCGACGCACTGCCCGGCGAGCAGGCGCACGTCGTCGGGGAGGCCGGCCTCGAACTCGCGGATGAGGCGGGTCTTGCCGATGCCGGCCTCGCCGCCGATGATGACGGTGAAGGGGGCGCCCGCGCGCACCTCGGCGAGGCGTTCGTTCAGCATCGCGAGGTCGGCGTCGCGGCCGATCATTGCCGGCGCTGACGTGGTCACCCTCTCATGGTGCCACTCACCGCCGACACCGCGCACGGCGCCGTCGGGACCGGGATCGGGTCCGACGACGCCGCGCGGGACGTCATCGCCGCGCATGGCGGCCGCGAGGCTCACCGCAGGGCGAGCTGCGGCGCACGGCGGTGCGCACGGTGGCGGCGGTGGACGCGGTGGGCGACCGGCTCGTGCGACGCCCCCGCGTCACCCGAGTCGCGCTCGTCGGCGGCCATGCGGCGGCTGATCTCGCGCTCGGCCGCGAGCACGTCGGCGCGGTGCGAGCCGAGGACGACGAAGTCTGCCGAGAACTGCATGATTCCTCCTGGAGTCGTTCCGATGCTTCCGATCGGATGCCTGCAGCGTGCGCGCTAAGGCACCCTGGACCCATCGGGCGATCGCCCTATTTCCGGGCACGGTGGGATGCGGGGCACCTGAGGTGCCCTCGAGCGCCCGGGCGGCAGGGGGCCCGGGCGTGCCGGTCGACGGGGTCGATCGGCGAGGCGCGTTCGTTCGTCGGGTCGTGTCGGCTCAGTGCAGCAGCGTCGGCGTACGGTGGTACCCGTCACGCCGGAACTGCACGAGCGAGGTCGTGATCGCCGCAGCGGCGAGCAGGCCCAGCACGAGCAAGGTCGCGAACATCGCGCACCTCCTTTCCATCATCGAAGTCTGTCGACCCGGCCCGACCCCGTCGTCAGGGCGAGCACGGAATCGGGGATCGGGGTCCCCTCTGGAGTGAGGGGGGACGGCTCGGGCGCACCCCAGGCGCGCGCGAGCGGCACGACGCCGGCCCAGACCGCGTGGTCCTCGCCGTCGTCGGGGTCCTCGGATGCCCCGGCGGCGCGTCGCTTCATGACGACGTCGTCCAGGGCGAGCCGCAGCACGCGCGTGGCCGCCGTCTCCTTGCGCGTCATCGCACGCACCTCGGCGGACCGGCCGGGCATGAGCCGTTCGGAGAGCGCGAGCAGCGCGGCATCCGCCTGCTCGTCGTCGACCGGCTCGAGCACGCCGTAGACCACGGCGCTGCGGTAGTTCATGGAGCTGTCGAACAGCGACCGTGCGAACACGAGCCCGTCGAGCGCGGTCACCGAGAAGGCGACCGTCGAACGCTCGGCCGCCGCGCGGAGCGCGAAGCCGCCGCCCGTCGAGCCGTGCACGAGCACGTGCTCCCCCACCCGCGCGAAGCCCATGGGCACCACGATCGGCGTGCCGTCGGCCACGGCCACGAGGTGCCCCACGAGCTCGGTGTCGAGCAGCTCGAAGAGCTCGTCGCGGTCGGTGGTCTGGCGCTCGGACAGGCGTCGGATGCGGCGGGCGGCGGTGGTGTTCGTCATGGTCACGCTGCTAGTCTCGCGAGCACACTGGTTCGCCGTGCAGACCAGTTCTCGCAGCATCCGGCAGTCCAGTCGAGCGGATCGGAGGGCGCCGTGGACGGACCCATCCTCGTGATCGACCGCGACGGCGGCCTGCCGATCGGCGTGCAGCTCGTCGACGGGCTGCGCCGCGGCATCCTCGACGGCGCCCTGCGTGCGGGCGACCGGATGCCTTCCACGCGCGGCCTCGCATCCGAGCTCGGCGTCTCGCGCAGCGCCGTCGTCGGCGCCTACGAGCAGCTCGCGGGCGAGGGCTACCTCGAGATGCGGCAGGGTGCGCCCACGCGCGTCGCGGACCTCGCGCGGCGCGACGTCGCGGCATCCGTCGGCATGGAGGTCGCGTCGGGCGACCGACCGCAGGAGGGTCGGCCGGACACCCGACGCGAGTCGACGACGGCCGGGCGCGCCGCGCGGGCCGTGGGCGAGCGGACCGTGCCCCGCATCGACCTGCTGCCGGGCCGGCCCTCGACGTCGCGCATCGACACGCGCGCCTGGCGGTCGGCCTGGCGCGAGGCGGCGGCCCGCGACATCCCGTCGGAGTCCCCGCGGCGCTTCGGCGTGCCGCGCCTGCGCGAGGAGATCGCCGACCACTTGCGCATGGCTCGCGGCGTCGCGTGCGAGGCCGACGACATCGTCGTCACTGCGGGCACGAGCGAGGCGCTCTCGCTGAGCGCCTCCGCCCTGGCTGTGGCGCTCGGTCGCCCTCCGGTCGTCGCGGTCGAGCACCCCGGCTACCCATCGGCCCGGCGCACGCTCGAGCTGCACGGCGCGCGCACCGTGCCCGTCGCGGTCGACGCCGACGGCATCGTGGTCGAGTCGCTGCGACGGATGCCGCGGCCGCCCGACGCGGTCATGGTCACGCCGAGCCACCAGTACCCGCTCGGCGGGCGGCTGCCGGTGGCGATCCGCCTCGAGCTGCTCGAGTGGGCCCGCGAGGCGGGCGCGATCGTGCTCGAGGACGACTACGACAGCGAGTACCGGCACCTCGGCCCGCCCCTGCCCGCACTCGCGTCGCTCGACGACGCCGGCCGCGCGGTGCTCGTGGGCAGCTTCTCGAAGGTGCTCACGCCGTGGCTGCGCCTGGGCTACGTCGTGCTGCCCGACAACCCCGGGCTGCGCGCGGCGTACGCGACCATGCGCGCCGACGACCGGTGCCCGGTGCCCGGGGTGGTGCAGGACGCCGTGGCGAACCTGCTCGCGAACGGCTCGGTGCGGCGCCACATCGCCGGAACGCGGCGCGACTACGCGCACCGGCGCCGGCTCGTGCTCGACGCGCTCGACGGCCTGCCCGGCGCGCCGCTCAGCGGACTCGACGGCGGGCTGCACGCCGTGGTGCGCCTGCCCGGCGCCGCGGCATCCGCTGCCGTGCTCGGACGGCTCGACGACGAGGGCGTCGCGGTGGCGCCGCTCGGCGACTACTCCGCCGTGCCGGGCGAGGAGGAGCCGGGCATCGTGATCGGCTACGCGGGCGTCGCCGACACGCAGCTCGTGGAGGGCCTGGGACGCATCCGCGCGGCGATCCTCGCGGTGCTCTGAGCCGCGCGGCGCCCGTCCGGATCCGCCCTGCGAGGGATTGCGCTTCCCGGCACGGTCGATAGGCTGGCGCGAGCGGCGCGCCCGATGCTGACGCGCCGTTCGGCACGTCGGTGGGGAGGCTCGGTGGGGAGTGGACTCGGCAGGTCGGCGCGCGCCGTCGGCGGCGTGATCGTCGGCGTGGTCGTCGCGGTCGTCGCGCTGAGCGGATGCATCGCGCAACCCGCCGCGACCCCGCCACCGGTCACCGTCTTCGCGACCGTCACGGCGACCCCCACGCCGCCGCCCGTCACCACGCCACCGCCCGCGGCTGCGCCCGAGCCCGTCGCGCCCGAGCCGGTGCCCAACGCGCCCGCTCCCGTCGTCGAATGGGGTCCGGCGTACGACACAGGCCCCCGACCGGGCGCGAACGGCACCCCGGTGCTCGACGGCAACGGCGTCCCGTACAGTTACGCCGTCGTCGAGGGCGACAGCTTCTTCGACATCGCGCAGCGCTTCGAGCTGCCGCAGCAGCAGCTCCTGCGCATGAACCCCCAGATCCACAACTACGGGGAGACGGTCTACATCGGCGACGTCATCAACCTCGACTGGACGAAGACGGGGTGATCCCGTGGTCGTGAGCGAGGTGGTCACCATCGCACCGTGGAATCCGTGGCCGCTGGTGTTCCCGGGCATCGTGCTCGTCGTGGCGGTCATGGCGTCATTCGTCGGCGGCCACTACCGCTCGAAGACCATGCGGGAGTCGGGCTACGCGCTCTTCGTGGTGGGCGGACTCGCGGCCGCGTGGATGACCTGGTCGATGTCCGGCCTCTGGGACGCGAGCGCCCGCGAGGAGGCGCTCGTGGCCGCCGGCTACGAGTCGCCGACCTTCTCGGGCACCACTGACGTGGTGGGGGGCGAGCTGCCGCCCATGGCGTGGCAGGCGATCCGCGACGGCGAGCGCGTGCGCGGCGTGCTGCATCCCCTCGACGGCGACCGGTGGGAGATCCGCGAGCTGCCCGAGTGACGTCGGACGGGGCCCGGGCGCCGTCGAGGTGAGCCGCACCGCCGTCATCGCAGCGCCAGCCTCGGCGAGCGACGTGCACGCCGACGACGGGCGACGGATGCCGCGACGGGCGGCTCCGGGTCGAGCGCGCGACGCTCGGCGATGAGTCGGCGGAGCTCGATCTCGCGCTCCGCGCGTGCGACGTCGGCGAGGTGTCCGTGGAACGACGTGAAGTCGGCCGAGTGCTGCATGGGGTCCCTCCCAGGTGGTGCGTGATGACCTCAGCGTGCGCGCTGAGGCATCCGTCGCCCATCGGGAGATCGCCGTATCTTCGGGCTGAGGCGGCCGGCTCGGGCCTGAGGTACCCGGGGCCTGAGGTACCCGGGGGCCAGAGCACTCCGCCGCGCTGCCGCTGCGCCCGTTGCGCCACGTCTACGGTGTCCGCGCCACTTGGACTGGCGCAGGGGATGTCGAAGTGGCGCAGACGCGGCGGGTCAGGGGACGACGCCCTCGAACGGGGTCGGCGCTTGGGCGTAGCGTGGACTCGTGCTCACTCCTCCGAAGACCGCGAAGCGACCGATCGAACGCGAGCACCACGGCGACGTGGTGGTCGACGAGTACGAGTGGCTGCGGGCCAAGGACGATCCGGCCGTCCTCGCCCACCTGCACGAGGAGAACGCCTACACGAAGGCCCGCACCGAGCACCTCTCGCTGCTGCAGGAGCAGCTCTTCGAGGAGATCCGGGCGCGCACCAAGGAGACCGACCTCAGCGTTCCCACCCGCGAGGGCGACTGGTGGTACTTCACCCGCACGGTCGAGGGCGCGCAGTACGGCATCCACTGCCGGGTGCCCGCGACGGGCGACGACTGGGAGCCGCCGGTGCTGCCCGAGACCACGGGCGACGAGCTGGCGGATGCCTCGTTCGAGCGGCTCCCCGGCGAGCAGGTGCTCCTCGACGACAACGTCGAGGCCGAGGGCCACGAGTACTACGCGCTCGGGAGCTTCGACGTGACCGCCGACGGATCGACGCTCCTCTACGCGATCGACGTCGAGGGCGACGAGCGGTACACGATCCGCCTGCGCTCGCTCGACGGCTCGGGCCGCGAGTACGACGACGTGATCGAGGGCACGGCCGCGGGCGCGGTGTTCGATCCGAGCGGGCGATACCTGTTCTACGCGACGGTCGACGAGTCGTGGCGGCCCGACACGATCTGGCGGCACGAGGTCGGCACCGCGGCATCCGACGACGTCTCGGTCTTCAGTGAGCCCGACGAGCGGTTCTGGCTCGGGGTGGGCATCACCCGCAGCCGGAAGTTCCTCATGATCGAGGCCGGGTCGAACGTCACGAGCGAGACCTGGCTGCTCGACGCCGACGATCCAGCGGGTGAGTTCCGCGTGGTGTGGCCGCGCAAGGACGGCGTCGAGTACGACGTCGAGCACGTCGTCGCGGGCGGCAAGGACCGCCTGCTGATCGTGCACAACGACGGCGCGGTGAACTTCGAGCTCGTGAGCGTCGCGGCATCTGACCCGCAGGGACCGCGACGGATGCTGCTGCCGCACGACCCCGCCGTGCGCCTCGAGGGCGTCGACGCGTTCCGCGACTTCGTGGCCGTCGAGTACCGGCGTGAGGGGCTGCCCAGGGTCGCGATCGCGAAGGTGCCGCCGGCCGGCATCCCCGCGACAGCGCCGACGGACGGTGCCACGCCCGACGACACGCTGCACGAGCTGCCGTTCGACGAGGCGCTGTTCTCGGTGGGCGTCGGCAGCAACCCCGACTGGGAGCAGCCGAGCCTGCGCATCGGGTTCTCGAGCTTCGTGACGCCGACCACGGTGTACGACGTGGTCATCGCGACCGGCGAGCGACGCCTGCGCAAGCAGCAGCCCGTGCTCGGCGGCTACGACCCGACGCGCTACTCGCAGCGCCGCGAGTGGGCGGTGGCCGACGACGGCACGCGCATCCCGATCTCGCTCGTGTACCGCGACGACCTCGTCGACCTCGGCGTGCCCGCGCCGACGCTGCTCTACGGCTACGGCTCCTACGAGCACTCGATCGACCCCGCGTTCGGCATCCCGCGGCTGTCGCTGCTCGACCGCGGCATGATCTTCGCGGTCGCGCACGTGCGCGGCGGCGGCGAGATGGGCCGGCTCTGGTACGAGCACGGCAAGAAGTTCGACAAGCGCAACACCTTCACGGACTTCGTCACGGTGGCCAGGCACCTCATCGACGAGGACGTCACCGCGCCCGACCGGCTGGTCGCGCAGGGCGGCAGCGCCGGCGGGCTGCTCATGGGCGCCGTCGCGAACATGGGACCGCGGTTCTTCTCGGGGATCCTCGCCGAGGTGCCGTTCGTCGACCCGCTCACGTCGATCCTCGACCCGTCGCTCCCGCTCACCGTGATCGAATGGGACGAGTGGGGCAACCCGCTCGACGACGCCGAGGTGTACGCCTACATGAAGTCGTACTCGCCGTACGAGAACGTGCACCAGAACCACTACCCGCCGATCCTCGCGGTCACCTCGCTCAACGACACGCGCGTGCTCTACGTCGAGCCGGCGAAATGGGTGGCGCGGCTCCGCGACGCAGGCGCCGATCCCCTGCTGAAGACCGAGATGGCGGCCGGGCACGGCGGCGTGTCGGGGCGGTACTCCGCGTGGCGCGAGCGCGCGTTCGCGTACGCGTGGGTCATCGACCGGGCGAAGGCGCACCCGACGGGCGAGTAGCGCGGTCGGCCTCGATGGCAGGAATCCGCCGTTCGCGGGCAGCGAGCACGGGTGACGGATGTCGGGGGCCGCTGCCAGACTGCCCCTCATGTCGATCCTCTCCGAGTTGAGCGAACGCGTTCCCGGCCGGGCATTCGGACCCGGCTCCACCGAGTACGACGACGGTCGCACCGTCTTCTACGGCCCCGGCGACCCCGAGGCCGTCTTCCGCCCCACGACCGCCGAGGAGGTCGCGGCCGCCGTGCGGGCGGCCGTCGACGCGAACCTCCCGATCGCCGTGCGCAGCGGCGGCCACGGCAGCATGCCCGCCACCGGCGGCGTGGTCATCGACATGGCCGAGTTCGACGGCGTCGACCTGCTCGACGGCGACCTGGTGCGGGTCGGCACCGGCGCCCACTGGGGCGACGTCGCGGCGGCGATCGCGCCGCACGGCCTCGCCATCACGTCGGGCGACACGCTCGACGTCGGCGTCGGCGGGCTGGCGCTCGGCGGCGGCATCGGCTGGCTCGTCCGCACGCACGGCCTCACGATCGACCTCGTGCGCGAGATCGAGTTCGTCACGGCCGCCGGTGCGGTGCTCACGGTCACTGCGGAGTCGCACCCCGACCTGTTCTGGGCGCTTCGCGGCGGTGGCGGCAACTTCGGCATCGCCACCCGCTTCGTGCTGCAGGCCTCGCCGGTCGGCGAGCTCGTCGGCGGCCACCTGCACTTCGACCAGTCGCAGGTCGGCGACGTGCTTCGCGCGTGGCGTGACATCACGCTCGCCTCCCCCGACGAGCTCAACTCCACGCTGATCGTGATGCCCGCGATCATGCCCGAGCTGCCCGCGGGCCCGCAGCTCGCCGTGGCGCTCCGCGGCACCGAGGAGGAGCTCCGCCGCCTGCTCGAGCCGCTGCTGTCGCTCCCGTCGATCACCGACGTGTCGCTCGGCCCCGTCGCGTACGCCGAGCTGCTCGAAGCGGCGCCGCCCGGTCGTCCGCCGTTCCAGTTCGTCGGCGGCAACGGCTTCGTCGCCGACGTCTCCGACGAGCTGCTCGCCGCCGCCGAGCGCGCCTACGCGGGGCCCGCGCCGACCATGGTCATGCTGCGTGCCCTCGGCGGCGCGTTCACGCGCGTCGAATCCGACGCGACAGCGGTCGCCTACCGCGACGCGCAGGCGTTCTTCATGGTCAACAGCCTGCTGCCGCTCGACGCTCCCGCGTCCGACGTCGCCGCGGTGCGGCTCGTCGTCGACGAACCGCTCTCGCACACGGCCGGGCACTACTCGAACTTCACGCAGGAGTTCGGCGACGACGTCACCGCGATCATCTACCCGCCCGAGACGCTCGCGCGCCTCAAGCGGGTGAAGGCCGACGTCGACCCCGACGACGTGTTCCGGCCGGCGCACCACATCACGCCGGCGTAGGGCTCGCCACCCGACAGGTCACCCCAGCGGCGGGTCCTCGTGCAGGTCGTCATCGGCCGGCGCGAGGACCCAGCCGGTGAACCGCACCTCGAGGTCGCCACGCAGCGGCGCGCACACCATGGGTCCGGCGGATGCCGCGGCGGCCGGGAACGGCGCGACGCGCAGCGTACGCCAGCCGCTCGACGCCGTGCGGGCGCGCAACGTGATGTCGTCGCCGAGCTCGCCGCTCCGGCTCGCGCGGATCGTGACGAGCTGCCCGGCCCACTCCGGCACCGGAGCCATCGACCAGTCCGACACCCCGTTCGTGACGACCGCACCCAGGTGCAGCACCCCGTCGGAGACCTCGAGTCCCGCCTTCACCCACTGCTCGTCGCCGACCCACAGCAGGATGCCCGCCTGGTCGTAGAGCGCGGTCAGCGCCGACGCGTCGAAGGTCACCTCGACCGCGGCATCCGCCGGCCACGGTGCCAGGAGGCCGTGCCCGTCGTCGTGGATGAACCCGTAGTGGGTCGTGCGCCAGTAGTCGCTGCCCTCGGCGGCGCGGACCACGAGGTCGTCGCCGTCCTGCCGGGTCGACACGGGGTCCCGCGTCCACCGCCCGGCCGTCCACTCCACCCGCCGTTGCTCCATGGGTCCACGCTAATGCGGCGAGCGCCTAGACTGCCCTCGATGAGCACCCCCGCGAGCAACCCGACGCGCGCAGTTCAGCAGGCGGATGCCGCCGATCATGCTTCGAGCGAGGTGCTCGCGCGCGTGGCATCCGATCTCGCCGATCGCTACGCGGGTGTGTTCTCGCCCGAGACCGTCGGCCGCTATGTGCGCGAGAGCCACGACCTGCTCATCGACCACTCGCCGCTCACCCGCTTCGTGCCGTCGCGCACGGCGACGTTCGCGGCGATCCGTCTCGAGGCGCTCGCGACCGAAGCTGCGCCGTCGCGTGACCGCCTCCCACGGGTGCTCTTCGTGTGCGTGCAGAACTCCGGCCGGTCGCAGCTGGCGGCCGCGATGCTCAAGCAGCTGGCCGGCGATCGCGTCCGCGTGCGCAGCGCGGGGTCGCGGCCCGCGAGCACGGTGAAGTCCACGATCATCACGGCGCTCGACGAGATCGGGCTGTCGCTCGGCGGCGAGTTCCCGAAGCCCCTCACCGACGAGGTGGTGCGCGTCCGACGTGGTCGTCACGATGGGTTGCGGCGACGCGTGCCCCGTGTATCCGGGAACCCGCTACCTGGACTGGGAGCTCGAGGATCCGGCCGGGCTGCCGATCGAGCGCGTGCGCGAGATCCGCGGCGACATCGAGCGGCGCGTGCGCGAGCTGATCCACGAGCTCGAGCTGTAGGCGCGGTTCGGGGCGGCATCACGTCCTCGTCGACCGCGGCCTCCGTCTCTCGGGGCGCCGCGGACCCGGTCAGCCCCAGGCGCCGAAGGAGTCGTCGAGCTCGTCGCGCTCCTCGCGCTTGCGGCGGGCCGCCTCGAGGTCGCGTGCGAGGTCGAGCGAGAGCCCCTCGAGGCGGTCGTCGCGCTCCAGCTCGTAGTCCTCGTCGACCTCGTAGCCCGTCCACTCGCGCGCGAGTCGCTGGTCGATGACGCCGGCGATCTCGTCCCACGCCTCGCGGCGGGCGCGCTCGGCGAATTCGGCGAGGTACGCGTCGTCGTTGCGGAGCTCGGTGAGCCGCGCCGCCACGGCGACGTTGATGCGCTCGCGCAAGCGGAGGTTCCAGGAATCCGCGCGGTGGTAGTCGTGCTGGTGCTCGGAGCGACCCTCGCGCTGCGCCGCGGACTCCCGCTCGGCCGCCGACCACTCCGCGACCTCGTCGAGCTCCACGACGAGCTCGTGCAGCACCTCGCGCGCGGCCGCGGCCGCCCGGTCGGCATCCCACGGCTCAGCGCCACGCAACGCCTCGACGATGATGCGGTTCTTCAGGGCCATGCGACCCGCGGCCTCTGCGACGAGGAGGCCCTCGGTGAAGGACTCCTCGAACGTGAGCGGCTCGACCTCGGGCAGGGCCTTGCGGTCGAAGGGCGTGAACCGCTTCCGCTCCTGCCGCCGCCGCCAGAACCGCATCGCGCTGCCCTTCGCCTCCGAACCCCCGCGTCCGAACGCCGGTCGGCGGTCGGAGAACGAGCCTATCGCGGGCGGGTGGACGCCCGTCGGGTGTCGGCGGTCGTGGGTAGCCTGCTCGCATGACGTGCGGGATCATCCTCGCCGACGGGCGCGCGTGCGACGAGCCCGTCGAGGCCGGCGCGCCCCTGAACCTGTGCACCGGGCACCTGCTCGAGGCGCACGATTGGGTGGCGCGGGCCGTCGGCACGACCGATCTGCTGCCGTCGCCGTGCCTCGCCTGCGGCTCGCGCATCGGGGTGCGATACCCGTCGGGGTGGGTGTGCGCCGAGTGCGAGTGGCGCGTGGGCGAGGTGCCCGACGACGAGCTCGATCGGCCGCGCGTCGAGGTGGTCTACTACATCCGCTACCGCGACCAGATCAAGATCGGCACGTCGGTCAATCCGCGCCTGCGGCTCGCGAGCCTGCCCCACGACGAGGTCCTCGCCTTCGAGCGCGGCGGTCGCGCGGTCGAGCAGCGGCGACACGTCCAGTTCGCGGCGCACCGGTTCGCG
Source organism: Agromyces mariniharenae (assembly GCF_008122505.1). Classification (NCBI taxonomy): domain Bacteria; kingdom Bacillati; phylum Actinomycetota; class Actinomycetes; order Micrococcales; family Microbacteriaceae; genus Agromyces; species Agromyces mariniharenae. The sequence continues at coordinate 1,646,777 of NZ_VSSB01000001.1, forward strand.
GGCACCGAGTGGTTCGCGGTGCACGACGCGCTGCTCGAGCACATCGCCGAGCTGTCGGCGGGGGTCGACGACCCGTGGCGCGAGTACGAGCGCTGGGTGCTGCGGCGGGTGGCGCTGCGCACGTCGTAGCGGCGGCACGGCGACGGATGCCGGCGATACCTCGAGTTGCGCCCGTGGATCCGCGTCGACATGAGCGACTGCAGGAACTTCCGGGCGAAACGCCGGTCGGGCGGCCGCTCACGGCGGCGTGTCGGCGAATTCTTCCTGCATCCGGGTCAGGTCGAGGTGGGTCGACGGCGACGGATGCCGCGGGCAGCGGCCCGGCGAGCACCGGGTTCTCGGGGTCGGCGCGCTCGGCCCGGGCTCACGGGCAGTAGAGCTGCGTGCGCTCCCCCGAGCGGTCGATGTCGTGCTCCGACATGGGTGCGCCGCAGAGCGGGCACGCCGCCGGGCGCGCCGCGACGGGCTCTTCGTCGTAGGGGCCGAGGGGCGGCGGCCCGATGTAGGGCAGCAGGCGGGCGTTGAGGCGCTCGATGAAGCCCGCGTAGCCGCGCGAGCCCGTGCGGTCGCCACGGGTGGGTCGTGTCATATCATTAGTGTACTAACTATTCGCACGCGATGCATACTGGAGCCATGGACGACCGACGAACGACGACCGCCACCGCTGACCCGGTGACGCCCGAGACGGCGGCGGCGAGCCAGATGGCGACCACCCCGAGGTCGGCGACCACCCCGAGGTCGGCGACCACCGTCGGCAACGCCGGCGTCGTGGCATCCGACGACCTGCTCGCCCTCGAGAACCAGGTCTGCTTCGCGCTGGCGGTGGCCGCGCGCGGCGTGATCGGGGTGTACCGGCCGATCCTCGAGCCGCTCGGGCTCACGCACCCGCAGTACCTCGTGATGCTCGCGCTCTGGGGCCGCAGCCCGCGCACCGTGCGCGACCTCGGCGAGGCCCTGCAGCTCGAGCCGGCGACGCTCTCGCCGCTGCTCAAGCGGCTCGAGGCGCAGGGCTACGTGACCCGCGAGCGCAGCGCCCGCGACGAGCGCGCGCTCGACGTCGCGCTGACGGACGCCGGGCGTGCCCTCCGCGAGCGGGCGCTCGCGATCCCGCCGCAGGTCGTCGACCGGCTCGGGATGAGCCTCGACGAGCTCGGCGCGCTGCGCGACCGCCTCGCCGAGGTGATCGCGGCGGTGCAGCGCGGCTGATCGGCCGCGCCGCGCTCAGCTCGGGACGAGCGCGGCGGCGCCGAACGAGACGCTGAACTGCACGCACCAGAGGTCGACGGTCGGATACGCGGCGAGGTCGACGTCGACGGGGATGTCGTAGAGCTGGTTCCCCTGGTTGCCCTTGATCATGCCGAGGTCGACGTAGGGGTGACCGCCTGCGGTGAACCAGCCGTCGAACCCCTCGATCACCGGTCCGGCGCTGAGCCACACGTGCACGTCGGGACCGTTCGTCGTCTGGAGGTCTTCGATCGCGAGCTGACGGGTTCCGTCGGGCAACTGGATCACGCGCACCGTGCCGGTCGTCTCGTGCTCGTGGCTGATGAGCGAGCCGCTCGACAGCTCGACGGGTCCCGCGGGTTCCGCCGGCGTCGACGGAAGCGGGGTGTCGCGGGCCACCGGCGGCGACGAGGAGTCGTCGCCCGCCGACGGTGTCGCAGCGGCCGTCGGCGACGTCACCGGGATCGCGTCGTCGACCCGCACGTCGATGAAGAGCAGCCACGGCTGGAACACGAGGGCTGCGATCACGGCGCCGGCCACGAGGACGCCGCCGATGACCCACCACCACACCCGGCGCCGGCCCGACCGCGGTGCTGCGGCATCCGTGGCGCGGTCGACCGGGTCGGGTGCGTCAGGCATCGGGATCGAACCCCTCGATGCTCCCGTCGGCCGACGCGTACTTCACGATGAGGCTGCAGTCCTTGCCGCCGTAGCCCTCGTCGATGAGCTGGTCGAACTGGTCGAGCGCGATGCGCGACGCAGGCAGGTGCAGCCCGGCGACGTCGCCCGCGGCGACCGCGAACGAGAGGTCCTTCTGCGCCAGCACGGTCGTGAACGTGGCGTCGAAGTTGCGGTTGGCCGGGCTCGTCGGCACGACGCCCGGCACCGGGTACCAGGTGCGCAGCGGCCACGAGTCGCCCGACGACACCGACGCGACCTGGAAGAAGGTCTCGGCGTCGAGCCCGAGCTCCGCCGCGAGCTGCGACCCCTCGGAGACGCCGAGCAGCGACACGAACAGCATGAGGTTGTTCGCGAGCTTCGCCGCGATGCCCATGGTCGGCCCGCCGACGCGGAACACGTGCCCGGCCATCGGCTCGACGAGCTCGGCGGCCTCGGCGACGGCCGCCTCCTCGCCCCCGAGCATGAACGTGAGCGTGCCGGCGTGCGCACCCGCGATGCCGCCCGAGACGGGCGAGTCGACGAAGCGGAAGCCGCGCGCGGCGGACTGGTCGTGCGACCACCGCGACGTCTCGACGTCGACGGTCGACGTGTCGAGCAGCAGCGCCGTCGTCGGAGCGGTCTCCCACACGCCGCCCGCGCCACCCAGCACCTCGCGCACGTGCTCGCCGCGTGGCAACGACGTGAATGCGGCATCGGCGCCCTGCACCGCGTCGGCGATCGAGTCGACGACCTGCACGCCGTGCTCGGCCGCGGCCGCTCGGCACGCCGGGTCGGGATCGACCCCGCGCACCTCGTGCCCCGCGGCGACGAGGTTGCCCGACATCGGGCCGCCCATGTGCCCCAGACCGATCCAGGCGATCGTCGCCATGGCCCCTCCCGACTTCATCGACGCGGAGTGCGGCAGGTGTCGCACCACGGGGTGCCCGCGTTTCCCACGATACGTTCGCGGCATCCGGCGGGCAACGGATGCCGCGGGCCGCCGCCGACCCTCAGAACCGGATCACCTGGCGGATCGCCCGGCCCTCGGCGAGCGTATCCATCGCGGCGGCGATCTCGTCGAGCGCGATGTGCGACGAGATGAGCGCCTCGACCGGCAGCCGGCCCTCGCGCCACAGCTCGGCGTAGCGCGGGATGTCCCGCGACGGCACGGCGGACCCGAGGTAGCTCCCGACGATCGTGCGCGCCTCGGCGGTGATCGTGAGCGGCGACACCTGCGCGAGCGCGGTCGGCGACGGCAGCCCGACTGTCACGGTGCGCCCGCCCGGCGCGGTCAGCGCGAACGCCGTCTCGAAGGCGCGCGGATGCCCCGCCGCCTCGACCACGAGCGGTGCGCGCAAGCCCGCCGCGACCGCCTCGTCGGGCGTCATCGCCGCCGTGGCGCCCAGCTCGCGGGCGCGATCGAGCTTCGCCGGGACGGCGTCGACGCCGATGACGCGCCCGTGCCGCAGCGACACCGCGGTGATGAGCGCCGCCATGCCGACGCCGCCGAGCCCGACGACGACCACGTCCTGTCCGGGCTGCACCGCGCCCGCGTTCACGACCGCCCCGCCGCCGGTGAGCACCGCGCAGCCGAGCACCGCCGCGACATCCGCCGGCACGTCGGATCCGACGACCACCGCCGAGCGGCGATCGACCACGGCGTGGGTCGCGAACCCCGAGACGCCGAGGTGGTGGTGCACGGGCTCGCCGCCGCGGTGCAGGCGGATGCTCCCGTCGAACAGCGTCCCCGCCGTGTTCGCGGCGGTGCCGGGCACGCAGGGCATGACGCCGCCGGTGCGGCATCCGTCGCAGTCGCCGCACCGCGGCAGGAACGCGGTGACCACCCGGTCGCCGACGGCGAAGCCAGCAGCGGATGCCGCGGCGCCGACCTCCTCGACGATGCCCGCGGCCTCGTGGCCGAGCAGCATCGGCACCGGACGCGGCCGATTGCCGTCGACCACCGAGAGGTCGGAGTGGCAGACGCCGGCCGCCTCGATGCGCACGAGCAACTCGTCGGGACCGGGCGCATCGAGCTGGAGCTCCGAGACGGTGATCGGCTTCGAGTCGGCGTAGGGCCAGTCGCGCCCGAGCTCCTCGAGCACGGCGCCCGTGATCGTGCGGCTGCGGGCGGTCGCGGTCGCGGCAGTGCCGGTGGGTTCGGTCGCGGTGGTTGTCGCTCCGGTCGCGGGTTCGGTCATGGTGACTCCTGAATCGAAGGACGCGACGAGTGGGCGGTCCCGGCGAATCCCGGCGCCGATGCCGCGCCGAGATCGCCCACTCGCGGGATGTGCGGGGAAGGTGAGGGAATCGTCGGGGAGGCGGACGCGCACGGATGCCGCGGCACGGCCGGTTCCGGAGTACCAGCCGCCCGCGGCATCCGCTGAGCCCTTACGCCTCGACCCGCTCGGCGAGCTTTTCGCGGTCGGCGTCGTCGATCGAGCGCAGCGAGATGCCCACCGTCTCGCGGAGCGCGATGACCGCGACGAGCGTGACCGCCGCGGCGAGCGCGAGGTAGATCGCCACGGGCACCCACGAGCCGTAGGTCGAAAGGAGCAGGGTCGCGATGATCGGCGCGAGCGATCCGGCGACGATCGACGTGACCTGGTAGCCGAGCGAGACGCCCGAGTAGCGCATGCGCGTCGGGAACATCTCGGCCATGATGGCGGGCTGGCCGGCGTACATGAGCGCGTGGATCATGAGGCCGAGGATGAGCACGCCGACGATGAGCCAGTCGTTCTCGGTGTCGAACAGCGGGAAGGCGATGAAGCCCCAGACGGCCGCGAGCACGGCGCCGGTCGCGTAGACCGGCTTGCGGCCGAGCTTGTCGCTGAAGCGGCCGACGACGGGGATCACCGCGAAGTGCACGACATGCGCGAACAGGATGAGCGTGAGGATCGTCGACGTGTTCATGCCGAGGTGCGCGGACATGTAGGTGATCGAGAACGTCACGACGAGGTAGTACATGATGTTCTCGCCGAAGCGCAGTCCCATGGCGGTGAAGACGCCGCGCGGGTAGCGCTTGAGCACCTCGAGCACGCCGTAGCGGGTGCGCTTGTCCTGCTCGGCCTCGGCCTGCGCCTCGATGAAGATCGGCGCATCGGTGACCTTGGTGCGGATGTAGTAGCCGACCGCGACGATCACGACCGACAGCCAGAACGCGACGCGCCAGCCCCAGCTGAGGAACGCCTCCTCGGAGAGCGTCCACGAGAGCGTGAGGAGCACGACGGTCGCGATGAGGTTGCCGGCGGGCACGGCGGCCTGCGGCCAGCTCGCCCAGAAACCGCGCTCCTTGTCGGGCGAGTGCTCGGCGACGAGGAGCACGGCACCGCCCCACTCGCCGCCGACCGCAAAGCCCTGGAAGAAGCGGAGCACCACGAGCAGGATCGGCGCGGCGTAGCCGATCGCGTCGAACGTCGGCAGGCAGCCCATGAGGAACGTACTGACGCCCACGAGGATGATCGCGAGCTGCAGCAGGCGCTTGCGGCCGTACTTGTCGCCGAAGTGGCCGAACACGATGCCGCCGAGCGGGCGGGCGATGAAGCCGACCGCGTAGGTGAGGAACGCCTTGATGATGTTGTCGAGCGGGTTCTCGCTCGGCGGGAAGAAGATCACGTTGAAGACGAGCGTGGCGGCGGTGGCGTAGAGGAAGAACTCGTACCACTCCACGATGGTGCCGGCCATCGAGGCCGCGACGACCTTGCGCAGTCCGCTGCGCGCGGTCGAGCCGGATGCCCCGGACGATGGGGATTGCTGGGACGTGCCCTGGGTCGAATTGCCGACGGCCATGGTCGACTACCTCCTTGTAGTTGGCGACGCGGGTTAGGGGGACGCGCTGCAGGCGATTCTCACCATGTGCACTGGTGAGCGGCAATCGCGTATCCCGCACAGCGGGTGTGCATTCCTGCACACTTGCCCGCGCGCCGAGCGCGTGGGTCGGGTCACCCGACGACGATACGCCGACCGCGGCCGGGTGCCGTCCGCATGGCTCGAGGGTGGGCGGGGTCCACCCGACGCCCGTCAGCCCGCGAGCTGCTCGCGGAACGCCGGCGGGCCGCCGGGCACGGCGCGAGCGGATGCCGCGGCGGCGACGAACCCGTCGGGACGCACGAGGTACACGAGCGACGGGTCGAGCCGTCGGTACGGGTCGGGCGGGAACGCGTGCGCCTCGAGCCCGAGCGACGCCGCGATGGCCCGCACCTCGGGCTCGTACGCGCCGTACACGTGCACCTGCCACGTGAATGACCGCAGCACCGCGAAGTTGTCGGGCTCGCCGCCGGTCCACGGCAGCCGGCGCCCGACGATTCGGTCACGGGTCGGGTGCCGCCACGACATCCGGTAGTGGATGCGGGTCTGCGAGAGGTAGCCGAACACCCGCGAGCCGCCCGCGATGCGTGGGACCACGCGCACGACGATCGGCCCGATGAGGGGCACGATGCGGCCGCGCACGAACCGGGCGATCCGGCCGTCGGACGTCACGACTGCGAACGCCCGGTCGGTCGTCGCGACGAGCGTGCGGCCGACCGGACGGCGCTCGGCCTCGTAGCGATCGAGGCGCGCATCCGGCATGCCGCGCACGAGCACGTCGGCGAACGCGCACGCGAGGTCGTGCGCCTCCTGCAGCCCCGTGTTCATGCCCTGCGCGCCGACGGGCGAGTGGATGTGCGCCGCATCGCCGGCGAGGAAGCACGGACCCTGGCGGAACCGCGCCGCGAGCCGGTGGTGCAGGCGATAGGTCGCGAACCATGAGGACTCGGCGTAGTCGACGCCGAACTCGCGGTGCACGAGCGCCAGCACGTTCGCCTCGCGCAGCTCACCCGAGGCATCGAGGTCGCGGTCGTGCACGACGCCGAGCAGGCGCATCCGCCCGGGCCCCATGGGAAACGCGAGCAGGAAGTGCTCGGCCGTGACCCGGATGTTCACGGCGCCTTCGACGAGCCCGGTCACGCCCGCCGCGTCGGCGACGTAGAAGGTGTGCACGTTCGTGATGCCCTCGAACGGGATGCCGAGCGCCTCGCGCACGCGCGAGTGCGACCCGTCGGCGCCGACGCAGTACCTGGCGCGCACGGTGACCGGCCCGTCTGGTCCGTCGAGCGTCGCGGTGACGGATGCCGCGCCGCCCTCGTCCCCGTCATGCACCTCGAGTCCCGCCAGCGCGTGCCCCCACCGCACCTCCCGACCGAGGTCGCGGAGCGCGTCGACGAGGAGCCGCTCGTTGCGACTCTGCTCGAACACGGTGAGCTCGGTGTACCGGGTCGTCCCCTTCCCGATCCCGCGGAGCTCGACGCGGCCGAACGCCCGCCGACCCGCTCCCGGCACGACCGTGACCGCGGGCGACCGCTCGGCGAGCACCCGGTCGACGAGGCCGAGCTGCTCGTAGAGCTCCATCGATCGGGCCTGCACGGCCAACGCCCGCGACTCGCGCGTCGGGCCGTCCTTGCCGTCGACGATGATCGCGTCGACGCCCTGCTTCGCGAGGCAGACGGCGAGCATGAGCCCGCTCGGGCCCGCCCCGACGACGAGCACGTCGGTGCGCAGCTCCTCGCCCCCGGCCATGCCTCCACTGTGGCATCCGCCGGCGACGGCGACCAGAGGGTGCCGCGCTCGGCCGACACATGCGCTGGGATGGACCGGACCGGCACCGACGGCCGACGCCGACGCCGACGCCGACGCGCGCGGCCCTACAGCAGGATCTCGTCGAGCGCCTCGACCTGCCGCCAGCCGGCCGCCGCCACCGTCGCGGGCATGCGGTCGGCCGCCACGAGCTCGGGCATGGACAGGCGCGTCAGCGCGGCGATGTCGGCGATCGGAACCTGGAACGTGCGGAACGGTCCGAGCGGCGGCGCCTCACCGGGCGCGGGCTCGCGCACCCCGGTGTCGACGAGTGGCGCCTGGTCGACGACGAAGCCGACCGCCGCGAGGGTGTCGTCGACGCCGGTGTTCCACGCCGCGATCTTCCAGAACCGCAGGGGCACCCGGATGCCGCGATACGGCGGGTCGCCCGCCGCGAGCACCGGCGCCGTGAACACGCTCAACCGCAGCCGGTGCGCCCTGGCGTGCTCGAGCACGTGGTCCTCCAGGCCGAGCCACAGCTGCTCGGACTGGTTGAAGCCCGACGCCTGCGGTGCGGCGTTCGTGTAGCGGAAGGTGTCGGCGTTCGCGCGCGCCGCGACGTCGAGCTGACCCCACACCGGATCGCGCCGCCGCACGAGGTGCCCGCGGTCGAGGTCGTTGTCGGCGTAGATCGCCGGGCCCGCCTGCCAGTCGACGGGGATGCGATCGTCGAACCGCCACCGGTCGCCGCGCTCGATCTCGACGAGCTCGGCACCGTCGACATTGACGCCCGTCACGCGCGCGAGGCGGCGCACGGTGTCGAGCACCACGGTGAAGTGCACGTAGTCGAGCTCGACCGAGCTCGCGGCATCCGCCTCGTCGACCCGCGGCAGCGCCGCGACCACCCCCAGGAAGCGCGCGTCGAAGCCCATGCGCCCACTCGACCACGACCCGCCGACACGTCGCGCGCGAACCGCCGAACCGCGCACGCGAACCGCGCTCGCACGCACACCCGCGAAGGGCCGACTGCGTTCGAACCGCCGGCACCCTCCCGGTCCCCGGTCCGAGCGGATGCCGACGGTCGGTCGCTGCCCTCAGACGAGGATGTCCTCGGGCGACTCGATGGCGCGCCAGCCCTCGACCCCGCGCGGCAGGTGCTCGGCGGCGACGAGGTCGGGCATGCTGAGCCCAGTCAGCGCGACGATGTCGGCGATGCGCACCTGGAACGTGCGGAACGGCCCGAGCGGCGGCACCGCGCCGAGCTCGCGCGGCAGCTTGTCGACGTCGACGAGCGGCGACTGGTCGACCACGAACCCCGTGGTGGCGAGGCCCGTGCCGTCGTGCCAGGCCTCGACCTTCCAGAACCGCAGCGGGATCCGGATGCCCCGGTACGGCGGGTCGTCGTCGGCGAGCACGGGACCCGTGAACACGCTGAGCTTCAGCTCGTGGACGCGGGCGTGCTCGAGCACGTGGTCCTCGAGGCCGAGCCAGAGCTCCCGCGACTGGTTGAACCCCGACGCCTGCGGCGCCGCGTTCGTGAACCTGAACGTGTCGGTGTTCGCCCGTGCCGCCTCGGCGGGCTCTCCCCACACCGGGTCGTTCCGGCGCACGAGGTGCCCGCGGTCGAGGTCGTTGTCGGCGTAGACCTCGGGTCCCGCCTGCAGCTCCTCGGGGATCCGGTCGTCGAAGACCCAGCGGTCGTCGCGCGGCACCTGCACGAGCCGGGTGCCGTCGATGTTCACGCCGGTCACGCCCGCGAAGCGACGCGTGGTTTCGAGCATCACCGTGAAGTGCTCGTAGGCGAGCTCGACGGATGCCGCGGCCTGCGGGTCGGGCATCGTCGGCATCGTCGCCGGCACGCTCAGGAATCCGGGGTCGAAGCCTGCGGCCTCGCCCGTCGCGGCGTCGGGCGGGACGTCCGGTGCGCCGGTCACGTCCGCGCGGGTCTTCGTCGATCGCTCGTCGATGTCCATGATGTGCCTCCGTGCTCCGGGCCGCGCCCGGCCCCACGACTCTGAGGGTTCCTCAGGACAGGTCTACCCCTCCGGTGTGGAGCCGGCATCAGGGGTCGCACGGAGTCGCGGCGGAACGGCACGTCGGACCGCGCACAGGTGTCTGCACGGAATCGCCACGAGTGCCACGGTCCATTGCGTCGATCGAGGTTTCGATGACCCTTCCGTGCGCATTGCGCAGCGATCGCTCGCGAATTTTGCGGATGCGCCGACGTGTGACACGCTGCTGGCTGCCCCCCGACCCACACCCGCGCCGAGCGAGAGGATGCCGCGTGCACGCCGAGCCCCTGACGTCGAACCCGACCCGCATGCACGAGGTCTCGAGCGAGACCACGCGCCTCGTGGACCTCGTGCTCGACTACTCGCGTCGCCGGATGCTCTCGAGCGACACCCCGCTCGACAAGCCGAGCACCGAAGCGGACCTCGCGCGGCTCGCCGGCCGCACGATCGACGAGCGCGGCATCGGCGCCGGCCGCGCCCTCTCGCTGTTCGAGCACGTGCTCGCGCCCGCCTGCATCACGACCGACCATCCGCAGTACCTCTCGTTCATCCCGACCGCGCCCACGAAGGCCGCGATCGCGTTCGACCTCGTCGTGTCCGCGAGCGCCCTCTACGGCGGCTCGTGGCTCGAGGGCGCGGGCGCCGTCTACGCCGAGAACGAGGTGCTCGCCTGGCTCGCGAACGAGTTCCGCCTGCCCGCCACCGCCGGGGGCGTGTTCGTGCAGGGCGGCACACTCGGCAACCTCTCGGCGCTCGTCGCCGCGCGCGAGCACGCCCGAGCGACGCTGCACGAGGCCGGCACGGATGCCCCGGGCCGCTGGAAGGTCGTGTGCAGCGCCGAGGCGCACTCGTCGATCGCGTCCGCGGCGCGCGTCATGGACGTGGACGTCGTGCCCGTGGCCCCCGGGGAGGACGGGATGCTGCGCGGCGACGCCGTGCGGGCCGCGCTCGAGGAGCACGGGGCATCCGTGTTCGCCGTGGTGGCCACCTCGGGCTCGACGAACTTCGGCATCGTCGACGACATCGCCTCGATCGCCGCGCTGAAGGACGAGCACGACTTCTGGCTCCACGTCGACGGCGCCTACGGCCTCGCGGCGATGCTCTCGCCGCTCGCGCGCGACCGGTTCGCGGGCGTCGAGCGCGCCGACTCCGTCATCGTGGACCCGCACAAGTGGCTGTTCGCGCCGTTCGACGCGTGCGCGCTCATCTACCGCGACCCTGAGACCGGACGCCGCGCGCACACGCAGCACGCCGAGTACCTCGACACGCTCACCGAGACGAGCGAGTGGAGCCCCTCGGACTACGCCGCCCACCTCACGCGCCGGCCCCGCGGACTGCCGCTCTGGTTCTCGCTCGCCACCCACGGCGCGGCGGCCTACCGCGACGCGATCACGCACTCGCTGCAACTCGCGCAGGACATCGCCCGCGAGATCGCCTCACGCGACGGCTTCCGCCTCGTGCGCGAGCCGCAGCTCTCGGTCGTCGTCTTCGAGCGCGAGGGCTGGACGAAGGCGGACTACGACCGCTGGTCGGCGCGCCTGCTCGACGAGCAGCGCGCGTTCGTCACGCCGAGCTCGCACGCGGGTCGCACGAACACCCGCTTCGCGATCGTGAACCCGACGACGACGTTCGAGCATCTCGTGGCGATCCTCGACACGATGGCCTGAGCTCGAGCGGATGCCGCGGGCTACTCGAGTTCGCGCAGCCGAGCCGCCACCCCGAGCCCCTGCGCGCTCCGGCGCTCGTAGCCGACCGGTCAGCGAGGAGTTGACCAGCGCGGCCTGACGCGCGGCCGCGCGCGTGGATCCGCCAGTCGAAGGATGCCTCGCGCGACACGCCGACCGCAGCTCGGCGTGTCGCGGCATCCGTCCTTCGACTCGCGAATCGACGGCGACAAGCCGACCACCACCATCCGATTCAACATTGAACTTATCGGTTCAGTGTTATACACTGAACCACATGGTTCAGCAACAGGCACTCGATCGGGCGTTCGCCGCCCTCGCCGACGAGACGCGGCGCAACATCCTGACGCGCCTCGGCGACGGCCCGGCGACGATCACCGAGCTGGCCGAGCCGGCGGGCATGACGCTCACCGGCATCCGCAAGCACGTCGACGTGCTCGAGGCGGCGGGCCTCGTCACCACCGAGAAGGTCGGCCGCGTGCGGCAGGTCCAGCTCGGCACCGAGCGGTTGGACGACGCGATGGCATGGATCAGCTTCTACCAGCGACTCTGGGAGCGCCGCCTCGACGGCCTCCAGGTCTACTTCACCCTCAGGAAGGGAACGGAATCATGAGCGACATCGACACGAGCGAGACCATCGGGCTGCGGATGACGCGGGAGCTCCCAGCGACGCCCGAGGAGGTCTTCGACGCCTACACCGACGCCGAGAAGCAGAAGATCTGGTACTCGATCCTCGATGAGGAGCCGGGCATCGTCGAGATCGAGGTCGACCTCCGGGTCGGCGGCAGGCAGGTCGCGGTGTGGGGTCCCAACCGCGACACGCTGTTCCGCGAGGAGCAGGTGTTCCTCGAGATCGACCGCCCGCACCGGCTCGTCACCGAGTCGTCGGGCAGCGACCCGAGCGGGCAGACCATGACCACGCACGTCGTCGTCACCTTCGAGGCGATCGAGGCGGGCACCCTCGTCACCGTCGAGCAGACCGGCTTCCCGACGCCCGAGATCCGCGACTTCTTCTCGACCATGGTGTGGGTCGGCGCGTTCGACCGCATCGAGGCGTTCCTGGTTCGGGGTTAGCGACCCGCGGTCGCGATGCGCGCGGCCAGGGCGCTCGTCGGGGCCACCCCGGCGAGCGCGGCCGCGCCGTCGAGCGGATGGGCCTCGCCGATCCGCACGTCGGCGGTCGGCACCTGCTCCAGCACCGCCGCCGTGAAGGCGCGGGCGAGCGCGGTGCCCCCGAAGACCCCGCCGATGGCGCGCACGCGCGGGGCTGCGGCATCCGCTTCGCCCACCCGTCGAAGGCCGGCGACCACGGATGCCGCGAGCTCGCGCCCCGCGGCCTCGACGATCGCGCCCGCGACGGCATCGGTCTCGGCGAGATCGGCCACCGGACGCGCATACGCCGCGATGCGCCCGACCCGCTCGGGATCGGACTGCAGGTCGATGTACGCGCGCTCGAGGTCGGGGAAGTCTGCGGCGACGATCGCCGTGAGTGCGGTGGGCGCCCCGCGTCCGTCGTGGGCGCGCATGACCGCGTCGAGCGCGGCGCGGCCGAGCCAGTAGCCGCTCCCCGCGTCGCCGATGAGGTAGCCCCAGCCGTCGACCCGCGCGACCTCCGAGGCGCCGACCGCGAGGGTCACCACGCCGGTGCCCGACGCGACCACGGCGCCGCGCTCGTCGCCGAGCGCGCCGAGGTACGCGGTGATCGAGTCGTGCGCGAGGTGCACGCTGCGAACGCCGAACGCCGACGCTGCGGCGAGGAGATAGCCCGCGTCGGCGACGTCGTCGGTGAGGCCCGAGACGCCGAGGCCGACGGTCGTGGCGGCGCGATCCTGCTCGAGCGCCTGCTCGATCACGCGGGCGAGCTGGGGCAGCAGCGGCAGGTCGGTGCGGATGCCGGGTCCGGCCCACTCGCTCGCACCCGCGGCATCCGCGTGGCGCACCTTGATGCCCGACTGGCCCGCGTCGATCGCGAGCGAGCCGCCGGCCGGCGCGCCGCCGGCGCCATCCGTTCCCCTGAGCATGGCGTCATGCTATCGGCGGGGCTGCCGGCGCGCGGGCGGTCGCTCGTATGCTGGTCACGAACCGCAGGCGGCGCCGGGAGGGGGCGACATGCGCGACGAGGACGGCATCGACCGGCCGCGCCCGCCGGCGCGCGTCATCGTCGTCGTGGTGCTCACCTACATCGCGGGCATCCTCGACATCATCGCCGGGATCCTGCTGATCCTGCTGCGCTACGACGACGTCGTGCAGGCCGACGGCGAGGCCTACTCGGTCACGCTGTGGGGTGCCGCGATGATCCTGCTCGGCCTGCTCACGATCGCGATGGCGTCGGGTCTCACGCGCGGCCGCAACTCGGCGCGCATCTTCGTCACCGTGCTGATGTCGATCTCGCTGGTGCTCTCGATCGTCGACGTCGTGATCAGCCCCACGGATGCCTCGAGCTGGTGGTCGCTCGGCATCGGCGGCCTGTTCTCGGCGCTCGTCATCCTGGCGCTGTGGGCGGGGCGGTCGGCGGAGTTCTTCCGGCGTTCGCGAGCGCTTCCTGCTGCTTGATCGCCGCGACGAGCGCGGGCGCCGGCACATACTCCATACGCGCCACGGCCCGTCGGTGCACGAACCGCACGACCTCGACGCCGAGGATCGCGATGCCCGACGATGCGATCACGAGCAGCGTGGTCGTGAGCGACGGGTCGTCGAACTGCAGGAAGTCGTTGATGAACGGGATCGCGTAGACGAGCACGAGGCCGACCATCATGGCGCCGATGATGAGGATCTTCCAGCCGTCGATCGGCCGCGAGAGCACGATGAGCACCCAGAGGCCGACGATCGCGAGGATCAGCGTCGAGCCGGTGCGCAGCTCCGTCACGGGAATGCCGGCGTCGGTCGCCATCTGGCTGTACAGCGCGAGCGTGAGCGCGATGACGGCTCCCGCGGGCAGCGCGAAGCCCAGCGACCGGCGCAGGAACCCGGGGATGTAGCGACGTGTGTTCGGCATGAGGGCGAGGAAGAAGGCCGGGATGCCGATCGTGAGCCCGTCGACGACCGAGAGCTGGCGCGGCAGGAACGGGAACGGCAGCAGCATGACGCCGAAGAGCAACGCGAGCCCCGTGGCATACGCGGTCTTCGTGAGGAACAGCATCGAGACGCGCTCGATGTTCGCGATGACCTGGCGCCCCTCGGCCACGACGCCCGGCAGCCGCGAGAAGCGCCCGTCGAGCAGCACGAGCCGGGCGACCGCCTTCGTCGCCGCAGACCCCGACTCCATCGCGATGCCGATGTCGGCCTCCTTGATGGCGAGCGCGTCGTTCACGCCGTCGCCCGTCATCGCCACGGTGTGCCCGCGCTGCTGCAGCGCCAGCACGATGTCCTTCTTCTGCGACGGGGTGACCCGGCCGAACACCTTGTGCAGTTCGAGCACCTCGCCGAGCTCGTCGAGGTCGGCCGGCAGGTCGCGCGCGTCGAAGCCCTGCGGCGCGTCGACGCCCACCTCGCGGGCGATGGCGGCGACGGTCTGCGGGTTGTCGCCCGAGATGATGCGCACGGCGACACCCTGCTCGGCGAAGAACTCGAGCGTCTCCTTCGCGTCGGGTCGCACCGACTCGCGGAACGTGAGCAGGGACACGGGCGTCAGCGCGCCGGGGAGGCGCTCGGCGTCGGCACGCTCCTCGGTGAGCTCCTCGGGGCTGTGCGCGAGCACGAGCGTGCGCCGGCCGGTCGCGGCGAGGTCGGCCGCCCGCGTGCGGAGGTCCGCGCGCCCCGCGGCATCCGTGCTCGTGTCGTCACCGGATGCCGCGAACACCATCTCGGGGCCGCCGAGCACCCACGTGCCCCGGCCCGGGAACCCGACGGCACTCCACTTCCGCGCCGACGAGAAGGCGATGCGGGCGCCCGGGTCGAGCACGCGCTGCACCGGATACGGCTCGACGAGGCACCGCGCGGTGGCGTTCGCCTCGGGCTCGGCGCCGTACCAGGCGAGCACGTCGGTCCAGCCGTCGGGCGGCGCGTCGGCGAGCGCATGGGACGCGTCGAACACGATGTCGCCCTCGGTGAGCGTGCCGGTCTTGTCGAGGCAGATCAGGTCGACGCGGGCGAGCCCCTCGACGGCGGGCAGCTCCTGCACGAGCACCTTGCGGTTCGCGAGCTTCACGGCGCCGACCGCGAACGCGATGCTCGTCATGAGCACGAGCCCGAGCGGCACCATCGCGACGATCGCGGCGATCGTGCCGACCGCGGCATCCTGCCAGTCGTCCTGCTCGATCGCCTCGACCCAGCCGCCCGCCACGATCATCTGCGCGTTGAGCACGAGCAGGAAGACCGGCCCGATGATCCACGCGACCCAGCGCAGCACCTTGTTGATGGAGTTGCGCAGCTCGGATGCCACGAGCGAGAACTGCTTGGCCTCGCTCGAGAGCCGGTTCGCGAACGAATCGGCGCCGACCTTGTCGACGACCGCGGTGCCGCCTCCGCCGATCACGATCGACCCCGACAGCACGGCCTCGCCGGGCTGCTTGTCGACGGCGTCGGACTCGCCCGTGAGCATGGACTCGTCGAGCTGCAGGCGCTCGGAGGTCGCGACCGCGGCATCCGCCGGCACCTGGTCGCCGGCGCGCAGCACGATGAGGTCGCCGAGCACGACGTCGGCGATCGCGATCTCGGCCTCGCCCCCGTCGCGCACCACCCGCGCGCTCGGTGCGTGCAGCAGCGCGAGCTTGTCGAGCGAGCGCTTGGCGCGGAACTCCTGCACCGACCCGATGATCGTGTTCGCGATGGCGCTGAACCCGAAGAGCGCGTCCTGCCAACGGCCGATGAGCAGCAGCACCATGAAGCACGCCAGCACGATGCCGTTGAACAGCGTGAACACGTTGGCGCGGATGATGCTCCACGCGCTGCGGCTCGTGGGGCTCTCGAACGCGTTGGTCTCGCCGCGCGCGACGCGCTCCGCGACCTCCGCGGAGCTCAGGCCCGTTGCACTCGCGACGATCGCCCCCACGCAGTCATCCCACCACACCGGGCGGCCCGAGCGACAGGTTCGGCGCGCGCGGCGCCGGTGGCGGCATCCGGCCCGCGGCGTTATCGTGGCGGCGCATTCGACGCGAGGGGAAGTGGTCCGATGGTGCTCGTACACGAGCGAGCGGATGCCGCGACCGACGACGTGGGCTGGAACGAGTCCATCGAGGGCGAGACGATCGGCTCGCAGGTGTCGCTCATCATGGTGTACTCGACCCGGGAGGGCGCGGGACCGCGGCTGCACCGGCATCCGTACACCGAGACGTTCGTCGTGCGGCACGGCCGCGCGCTGTTCACGGTCGGCGACGAGCGGCTCGAGGCGGTCGGCGGGCAGGTGCTCGTGGTGCCCGCGTTCACGCCGCACAAGTTCGCCGTCATGGGCTCCGACCCGTTCGTCTCGACGAACATCCACGCGAACCCGACGTTCGAGACGGAGTGGCTGGAGTAGTCTGCCCCGGCCGGTGCGGGCGGCTGCGCCGTCACCGGAGTACCCTGTGCCTCAGTTCCCCCTGACGACGGAGACGGGAGGGGATCATGGCCGGGAAGACCCTGCGGTGCCGGCTGGGCATCCACAAGTGGGTGGCCGATCATGAACCCGAGACGGGCGAGGGCTACCTTCGGTGCGCGCGTTGCGGAAAGGAGCAGTCTCCCCGGGGCCCGTCGGTGCCGGGCGTCGCCGGCTGACGGCGCACGCGCGTCGGGTCCCGCCACCAGAATGGACGGGTGACCGACCACGTCCTCATCGCCGGCCCCGCCTCCTGGAACCGCATCGTCGAGCTCGACCGCCTGCCCGAGCCCGTGCCGCACATGCAGTTCGCGCTCGGCGACTGGGAGACGATCGGCGGCACGTCGGCCGGCAAGGCGCTCAGCCTGGCGTCACTCGGGCGGCTCGTCACGCTGCACGCCCTCCTCGGCGGCGACGTCGAGGGCGACCGCGTGCGCGACGCACTGACGGCGGCGGGCGTCGACCTGCTCGTCGGCGACGGCGTCACGACGGAGCGGCACCTCAACCTCATGACGCGCGACGGCGGCCGCGTCTCGCTCTACCTCGCGACGCCGCAGCCCCGCGACGAGCCCCCCTCCCCCGAGGCGATCGCCGCGATGTCGGATGCCGCGGCGATCGTGCTCGACCTCGCACCCCTGTCGGTCGATCTCATCCCCGCCGCGCGCGCTGCCGGCCGCCCGATCTGGACCGACATCCACGACTACGACGGCACCGCGGAGTTCCACCGCCCGTTCATCGAGTCGGCCGACGCGATCTTCATGAACGCCGACGGGCTCGGCGGCGACCCGCTCCCCTTCATGGAACGGTGCATCGCCGGTGGCGCCTCGCTCGTGGTCTGCACGCTGGGCGCCGAGGGCGCCGTCGCGGTCGACGCGCGGATGCAGCGGCACCGCGTCCTGGCGGAGCCGGTCGAGGTGCTCGACACCAACGGCGCGGGCGACGCGTTCATGGCGGGCGTGCTCGACGCGACGCTCGCGGGCGCCGACGTGCCCGACGCGTTGCGGGCGGGCGCCCGGCACGCGGCATCCGTGCTCACGACGCGGCACCTGCACCCGAGCCTGGACGCCGTGCTCGGCTGAACCACTCGTCCGAGGGGTCCGATGGCCCGTTCGGCTGGCTCACCGCCGCCGGCGGCCGACGACCACCACCGTCCGCTCGGGCCGACGGTCCGAGCGCATCCAACAGTCCTCGCGATCGTTCGACCTGAGAACCTCGGGCACTTAGGCACTTGGGCACTAGGGCACTTGGGGCACTTGGGCACTAGGGCACTAGGGCACTAGGGCACCGAGTGTTCCAGAACTTCGGAACTTCGGAACTTCGGAACTTCGGAACTTCGGCACTTCGTTTCCGAGAGACGACCCGATCACCTGCGCCGATGCCCCACGCGGACCGATGCGTGCCGACGCCCCTACCGCGCGAGTTCGCGCGCGACCGCCTCGCGCAATGCGGGCGCGACCTCGGCCGCGAAGCGCTCGATCGTCGAGGCGTCGTCGCTCGCGAGGATGAACGTCGCGATGCCGTCGTCGATCGCGTACGGCAGGAGGTCCTCGACCCACTCCGCAGGCGGTCCGTCGAGGAATCCGGTGCCGTCGGCGGAGAAGCGTCCGCCGACGTTGAGCAGGCGCCTGATCTCGCGCGGGTCGCGTCCGGCGTCGGCCGCGGCCTCGTCGATTCGGGCGTTGCCCTCGGCGAGCGCGCCGGGCTCGAGCCGGGCGAGCGACGGCACCCAGCCGTCGCCCTTGCGGCCGGTCAGGCGCAGCATCCGCGGCTTCACGGCGCCGATCCAGATCGGGATGTCGTGCGCCGGAGCGGGTCCGCGCTTCGCGCCGCTGACGTGGTGGTAGGCGCCGTCCACCTCGAAACGGGTCCGATCCGCGGGATCCCAGATGCCGCGGATGATGTCGATCGCCTCCGAGAGCGCGTCGACGGCCTGCCCGGGCGAGAGCCGACGACCGCCCATCGCCTCGATCGCGTCCCAGAAGGCGCCGGCGCCGAGGGCGAGCTCGAATCGACCGCCCGAGAGCAGGTCGAGGCTCGCGGTCGCCCGGGCGAGCACGGCGGGCTGGCGCAGCGGCTGGTTCGCGACGTTCGCCGCGAGGTGCACCCGCTCGGTCCGCGCCGCGACCCACGCGAGCAGGGTCGACGTGTCGTGGAACCGCGGCTGGTACGGGTGGTCCTGGAACGTCACGAGGTCGAAGCCCGAGGCCTCGGCGAGCAGGGCGAGCCGCACCGCGAAGTCGGGCGGGTCGTTCCGCGGCGTGACGAAGGTGCCGAACTGCAACTCGTGGCCGTAGTGCATCGTGCTCCGATCGACGAACGCCTTGGACATAATCCATCGTGCTGCAGCAACTGCCGTGAGCGCACCCGATGACACCGATCCGGTGCGAGCGCGGCGACCCCCGCTCGCGGTCTGGCGCCCGACCGCACGCCTCGATAGCGTCGGCAACGTGTCGACGATCGACCGCCGCACCTTCCTGCTCGCCGGGGCACTCGCCGCGGCGGGCGTCGGTCTCGCCGGATGCACGTTCCCGACCGATTGGGTGCGGCTCGAGGCATCCGCCGTCGAATCACTGCGGCGCCGGATCCGCGGCACGGTCCTCGTGTCGGGCGATGGCGGCTTCACCGAGGCCTGGATGCCGCGGAACGGGCGGTACGCCGACACCGTGCCGCAGCTCGCCGTCCGCGTCGCCGACGACCGTGACGTCGCGACGTGCCTCTCGTGGTCCGCCGAACAGGGGCTGCCGATCGCCGTGCGCGGCGGCGGCCACAGCTACGGCGGCCTCTCGACGACGAGGGGCCTCGTGATCGACCTGTCGCAGCTCTCCGACGTCGACGTGGGGTCCGATGGGCTGATGACGGTGGGCGGCGCGGCGACCAACGCCGACGTGCTCGAGGCGACAGTCGGTAGCGACTGGCTGCTCCCCGCCGGCACGTGCCTCAGCGTGTGCGTCGGAGGGCTCGCGCTCGGGGGCGGCATCGGCTACCACTCCCGCTGGGCGGGACTCACGAGCGACCACCTGCGATCGGCGCGCGTCGTCACGGCCGACGGCGAGGTCGTCGACGCGAGCGCCGACGAGCATCCCGACCTGTTCTGGGCGCTGCGTGGCGGCACGGGCGGCACCTTCGGCGTCGTCACCGAGTTCCGGTTCGACGCCGCCCGGGTGCCGCGTGACGACATCGTCTACTACCGCTTCGCGTGGACGGGCGCGGATGCCGCACTCGCCGTCCTCGTGGAACTCGATCGCATCCAGCAGTCGGCGCCGGCCGAGTTCATCGCGTCGGCGGGCGTGCAGGCCACGCCGGTCGGCGACGACGGACCCCGGGCGGCGATGGACGTCTTCGTGCGCGGCCAGTTCCTCGGATCCGAGGAGGACTTCCGGGCCATCGTGGCCCCGCTCCTCGAGGCGGCGGAACCGTCGACCACCGATGTCCGGGTGGAGCCGTTCTGGGAGGTCGCCCCCCGCTTCACCAACCCCGCATCCGAGAACCACTCGTGGGGCGACATCTCGCGGTATGCCGACGCACCCCTGCCCGAGGCGGCGCTCGCACGCGTCGTCGACCTGCTGGCGGACGCACCGAGCCGCTCGGCGACCACCAACGTGCAGTTCTGGATGATCGGGTGGGTCGGCGGGCCCGTGATCGATGCCGTCGGCCGCACCGACACCGCCTACGTCCATCGCGGGATGACGTCGTTGCTGCGGCCCACGCCGGTCTGGGCGAACCTCACGGATGCCTCGCTCGTCGCCGATCTCGAGGAGTGGACGGCCGCGGCCATCGACGTGCTCGACCCGCACACGCCCAGGGAGAGCTACCAGAACTTCCCGAATCGTGCGATCGAGGACTGGGAGGCGCAGTACTTCGCGGAGAACCTCGAGCGACTCCGCGAGGTGAAGTCGACGTGGGACCCGCGAGGCGTGTTCGCCTCCGCGCAGGGCATCACGCCGAGCGCCTGAACACGTCGGGCGTTCGGACGACGGATGCCGCGTCAGATCGCCCGGTGGTCGACGAACGACATGCGTGGCCCGCGCCGCGGGCGACCGCGCACGCCCGCCGCCTCGAGCAGGCGCACGACGCGGTAGCGGTGTCCGGCCCAGGGCGTCATCGCCTCGAGCATCTCGTCATCGGTCATGTCACGGCCCCAGAGCGCGTGGCCGACGTAGTTCGAGAGGTGGTAGTCGCCCACCGACAGCGCGTCGGCGTCGCCGAACGCGCGCTGCGCGACCTCGGCCGCAGTCCACGCGCCGACGCCGGGCATCAGGGTGAGGCGAGCTGCGGCATCCGTCGTGCTCATGCCCGCCGCCTCCTCGAGGCGTGACGCGTAGCGGGCGGCGTTCGCGATCGTGCGCGCCCGTCGCGGGTCCACGCCGGCCTTGTGCCACTCCCACGTCGGAATCGAGGCCCAGCGGGACGGCGACGGGGTCACGCGCATGCGGCGCGGCGTCGGACCGGGCGCCTCCTCGCCGAACCGCCACACGAGCGTGCGCCACGAGTCGTGCGCCTGCACCGAGATGACCTTCTGCTCGAGGATCGCGGGCACGAGCGATTCGAACACGCGGCCGGTACGCGGGATGCGCAGGCCGGGGTTGCGGCGGTGCGCGTCGTCGAGGAGGCCGATGCGGGGGGCGAACGTCGCGGGATCGTCGCGCTCCCCGAGCACGTCGGGCGCCGTCGCGACCGCCGCACGCGCTCCGGGACCCCACCCCTCGCAGCGGAGCTCGTCGGCCGCGGGCTGCGTGAAGCGCAGCGTGGCGACGCCCTCGTCGGTGCGCGTGGTGCGCCACACGGCGCCCGAGGCGTCGCGGAGGTACGTGGGGTCGGCCGGGCCACGGCGCAGCGAGCCGACGGTCTGCACCAGGTCGGTCGGATGCCGCGGGCTCCAGGTCAGCTCGTGCTCGGCGATCACGCGTCCAGTGTGCACCACCGGGCTGACAGCGGGATGCGGCATCCGCTCACCGCCCGTGAACGACGAGCACCGGGCAGTGCGCGTGCTCGGCGCACGCGGCGCTCACCGATCCGAGCAGGAGCCCGGCGAAACCGCCGTGCCCGCGGCTGCCGAGCACGAGCATCTCGGCGTGCGCCGACTCGTCGATGAGCACCTCGGCCGGTCGACCGCGGCGCGTCCGGGTCGCGAACCACTCGGGGCGCACCTCGCCGAACACCTCGTCGGCGGCCCGGCCCACGATGCGCTCGGCGTCGTCCTCGGGGGTCCAGTCGAGCTGCGGGTAGTAGCCGCCGTAGATGAACGACGGGTAGTTCCACACGGCGAGCGCCCGGACGCGCAGGTCGAGTCGCGGGGCGAGTCCGGCCGCGTAGCGGAGCGCTGCGATCGAGGACTCCGAGCCGTCGACCCCGACGATCATCGCCGGCGGTCCGGGCTCGGGCTCGGGGTGCGGGTCGGGCGGATGCGCGTCCCGAAGGCTCTCGGGCATGTCCGCATCCTCCTCGCGGCGCGGGCCCGCCGCAAGGGTCGCTCGCGGGCCCTCCGCAAGGGTCGCCGGCCAGCCGCCGCAGGGGTCGCCGGGCGGAACCGCGAGCGCCGGCGCTCGATGCATACCCCCGCCGACCCGCGCCCCGCAAGGGCCTCGACGCCGGGTCGGGAGGAGACCTACGGTCGACGCATCCCGAGCGTGAGGAGTCCCATGTCCGATCCGGAGATCACCCCCACCGAGCCCGACGGCCCGGGCGAGAACCCCGACGACGGCACCGGCGACGGTGCCGACCGCGATCGGCCGGACGGCAACGACATCCGACTGCCCGAGGAGCAGGAAGCCGGCGACGAGACGGTGGCCGCCGACACCGCGTCGGGCGGAGCGCCCGAACCCGCGGGAGACGACGCCGGCCGCTGACGGCCGCCTGAGCAGACGGATGCCCCGACGACCGCTGCGCGCGGCATCCGCGTAGGCTCGCTGCATGCGCTTCGGAACGCTCGACTTCGTGCCGGCCCTCGCACGCCCCGACCTGCTCGCCGCACCGACCGCCGAGTTCCTCGCCGCCACCGACGCCGAGTCGACGGCGGATGCCGCGGGCGCCCTCGTCGCCGAGATCGACCCGGGCCTCGCCGACACCGCCGCCTTCTGCGAGCACTACGAGATCTCCATGGCCGACGGGGCCAACTGCGTCGTCGTGCAGGCCCGCCGCGGCGAGCGCACCTGGCATGCGGCGTGCCTCGTGCGGGGCTCCGACCGCGCCGACGTGAACGGCGTGGTGCGCCGCCACTTGGACGCGCGCAAGCTCTCGTTCGCCTCGATGGACGACGCCGTCGCCCTGACGGGCATGGAGTACGGCGGGATCACGCCCGTCGGGCTGCCTGCCGATTGGCCGATCCTCATCGACGAGTCGGTGGCGACGCACGAGCGACTGATCATCGGCAGCGGCATCCGCGGCTCGAAGCTGCTCGTGCCGGGGTCGTTCCTCGCGGCGCTGCCGAACGCCGAGGTGCTCGCGCTGGCGCAGGGCGCCTAGCTCCGCGCTCGACGGGTACCCCGTGTCGGCGGGCGGGTGCAGACTGGCAGCATGTGCGGACGCTTCGCGAACGACGCCAAGGTCGACGAGATGATCCAGGAGTTCGTCGCCGAGGGCGGCGACTACCGCGACTGGAGGCCCTCGTACTCGATCGCACCTACGCAGGTCGTGCCGATCGTGCGCGAGCGAAAGAACTCCGACACGGGCGAGGTCACCCGCTCGGTCGACGCCGCGGTGTGGAACTTCCACCCGTCGTTCATGAAGGACTCGAAGCGGCCGCAGTTCAACACGCGCATCGAGACGGTCGCCACCAACGGGCTGTGGAAGGGCGCCTTCGCCTCCTCGCGCTGCCTCGTGCCGATGCGGGGCTACTACGAGTGGACGGGTGAGCCGGGAAGCAAGCAGGCCTGGTTCCTGCACGGCGAGGCGCCGCTGCTCGCCGCGGCCGGCATCTACACCGCGCGCAAGGTCGACGACGAGTGGGAGGTCTCGATGTCGATCATCACGCGCGAGGCGAAGGATGCCTCGGGCGAGATCCACGACCGCATGCCCGTGTTCCTCGAGCGCGACGTGTGGGACGAGTACCTCGCGCCCGTCAAGCTCGACGACTCCGGCAAGGAGCAGATGGTCGCGCTGCTCACGGGCGAGTCCGACAAGGTCGCCTCGTCGATCACGAGCTACGAGGTCGACCGGAAGGTCAACAACTCGCGCACCGCGAACCCCGACGACGCGACGCTCATCGAGCCGCTCGGCTGAGGGGGCTGCGCCGTTGCCGCGGCGCGCGTCGTGCCCGAGCGCGTCGCGCTCAGTCCCCGCGCGCGTCGAGCCGCAGCGTGAGCGGATGCACCTTCTCGCCGACGACCGTCGCGACGATGCGCGGGCTGCTGATGGGGTCGTACTTCGCGTGGTACGCCGCATCGATCGCCTCGGGATCGGCGCCCGAGGCATCCGCGAAGTCGACCTCGCGCTCGACGCCGCCCGCCGTGATGCGCCCGCGACCGCGACGCCGCGCGTTGACGAACCAGGGGTTGTCGGGCCCGTACGCGCTGCGCACGAAGAGGTCGTCGCCGACGCGCACGACCCAGATGATGATCGGCCTGCTGAAGCTGCCGTCTCGGCGGCGGGAGGAGACGCGCAGCTCCTCCGCTCCCGCGATGCGGTCGAGCTCGTCGCTCGTCCAGGTGCTCATGGCTCGATCCTGACACCCGGGCCCGAGATCGGCGACCCCTTGCGCCGATGTCCCCATGGAGCCGTCATCGGAGGCCTCCTTCGGCGCGGTGATGCGACACGTCCTCGACCGCGTCGCGCAATCGCTCGAGCGCGGGCAGGGCGGCGTCGAGCGCGCGACGGTCGTCGTCGCTCAGCCGACCGAGCACCTCGGCGAGCACGGCGGCGCTGGCCCGGTCGAACCGCGCGAGGAGGTCGAGGGCTCGATCGGATGCCGCGACGACGACCCTGCGACGATCGTCGGTGGCGCCCCGCCGGGTCACGAGCTTCGCGCGCTCCATGTCCCGCAGCAGGTTGCTGATCGTCGGGCGGCTGAGGCCCAGCTCGTCGGCGAGCTCGCCCGGCGAGGACTCGCGCCCGGCGGGCAGCGCCCGGAGCAGCTCGACCTGCGCGTCGGGGATCTCGGGCAGGTGCTCCGACGACCGGGCGACCCGGAGCAGCGAACGACGCAGCGGCGAGATGAGGCTGCCGAGCCTGGCGGCGGTATCCGGCATCCGTCACACCCCCTGCGGCGACGTGGCCGGCACGCTCAGCGACGACCGCTCGTTGAGGCGCGCCGGGTCGAAGCCGGCGGCCACCTTGTAGTCGCGGGCGATGCGCTCGAGCTCAGCCTGCGGGATCACGTCGTGGACGTCGGCGAAGCCGCCCGGCGCGCGCTCGTAGGCGAGCTGCATGACCTGCTCGGGGCCGAGACGCCGGGTCATCTCGAGCAGGCGCGCCGTGGCCGGTCGACGCTCGTCCTCGTACGCGGCGAGCGCGCCCTCGATCGTCGGCTCCGTCGCCAGCCGATGCGCGAGGGTGCGGGCATCGAGGATCGCCTGCGACGCGCCGTTCGAGCCGTTCGGGTACATCGCGTGCGCAGCGTCGCCGAGGAGCACCGTGCGGACGAACGTCCACCGCGGGATCGGGTCGCGGTCGACCATCGGGTATTCGAGGATGCGCTCCGCCGACCCGATGACCGACGGCACGTCGAGCCAGTCGAACCTCCAGTGGGCGAACAGGTCGACGATCGGCGCGGGGTCGACCGGGCGGTTCCAGTCGGACTGGGCCTCAGCGCCCTCGGGCGCGCGTCGCTCGGCGATGAAGTTGACCCGCGACAGGCCGGCCGGGGCATCCGGTGCCGCCAGGGGGTACGCGACGAACTTCTGCTCGCCGTCGCCGGCCATGATCATCGTGCGGCCGTCGAGGTAGGCGGGCACGATCGCCGTGCCGCGCCAGAGGACCAGCCCGTTCCAGACGGGGCCGTGCTCGTCGGGATGATGCTGCCGGCGGATCGCGGAGTGGATGCCGTCGGCCGCGACGATCACGTCGGCCTCCATCGAGGTGATCGCACCGGATGCGTCGGCGAAGCGCGCCACGTCGGCGCCGCCGTCGCCCGCGCCGTGGTCGACCGCGGTCAGCCGCAGGCCCTGCCGCACGGTGCCGGCGCCGAGCCGCCGCTCCACCTCCTCGACGAGCAGCAGCTGGAACTCGCCGCGATGCACCGACAGCTGCGGCCAGCGGTAGCCGGCCTCGAGGCCGCGCGGCTCGCTCCAGATCGGCTGGCCGTGGCGGTTGAAGTACGCGAGCCGCGCGGGTGCGACGCCGATGCGCGCCACCTGCTCCCCCAGGCCGAGCTCGGTGAGCTCGCGCACCGCATGCGGCAACAGGTTGATGCCGACGCCGAGGGGCCGCAGCTCGCGCACCCGCTCGACGACCCGGATGCCGCGGTGCCCGGCCGCGTGCAGGCTCAGCGCGGCGACGAGTCCGCCGATCCCGGCTCCGACGATGACGATGCGCACGAGGGGCCTCCTTGCTCCGTGGTGTGAACAGTTTTGCCACAAAAGCATCGAGCGTGTCAAGCGAGCGGATGCCGCGGCCGGACGGCGCGATTCAGTCGCGCCCGGCGAGGAACTCGAGCGCGGCCGTGCGGAACACGCGCGACCCCGGCGCATTGAAGTGGTGCCGGTCGGGCAGCTCGACGAACGTGCCGTTCGGCGTGGCCGCGGCGAGCGAGCGCGAGCGCTCGAGGATCGCGTCCTCGGAGCCCGTCGCGAACAGGACGCGCTGCGCGGGCGGATTCGACGGGTCGGGGTCGGCGTCGCCGAGCCGCATGCCCTCGGCGAGCGCGATGAGCGCACGCAGGTCGTTGCCCGCGACGCGCTCGGCGAGCGTCACGTAGTTCCGGGTGACCGGGTCCTCGACGGGCGTGCCGTGCTCGGCATACGCGCGGGCCTGGTCGATCTGCAGGCGCGCGAGGGGGCGACCGTCGGGGATGCCGCCGAGCACCGCGCGCTCGACGTGATGCGGCACCTGCACGGCGACCTGCCAGCCCACGCGCGCGCCGAGCGAGTACCCGACGTAGAGCACGGTGTCGAGGAGGTAGGTGTCGAGCACCGTGACGAGGTCGCCGACCAGGGCGTCCATCGTGTACTCACCCGGGTCGTGCGGCTTGTCGCTCGCTCCGTGTCCGCGCTGGTCGACGCCCAGCACGCGGTAGCCCGCGCGCGTCAGGTCGCGCACCCAGCCCGTGTTCACCCAGTTGTCGCGGCAGCTCGACGCGAACCCGTGGACCGCGAGCACGGTCGGGGCGTCCTCCTCGCCCCAGAGGTAGGTCGCGATGCGGCGGCCGTCGCCCGACATCACGTACTGCGGCGACGGCATCTCGGTGAGGGCGGGGATCGCGTCGATCATGTCGGCCATTCTCCTCCGCCGCCGCGGCCGGCATCGTCCGGGCCGTCGCACATCGACCCGGCGACGACAACGCCCGTCGTCACTGCCGAGGCAGCACCGTCAGCACGCGCTCGATGTGCACGCGGAACTCCCGCATGAACTCGGTGAGGAATGCCTCGGTGCTCTCCTTCGCGACGCTCCCGTCGTCCCGGAACACCTCGGGCGAGAACTGGATGTAGGCCTCGGGCGCGGTCATCTGCCGCGCGTTGCAGAAGCTCAGCACGGCGCGCAGGCTCTGCTGCGCGACAGCCGTGCCGATCGAGCCGACGGATGCCCCGATGACGGCCGCCGGGATGTGGTCGAACGAGTTCTGGCCCCACGGGCGTGACGCCCAGTCGATGGCATTCTTCAGGGCTCCCGGGATCGACCGGTTGTACTCGGGCGTGACGAACAGCACGGCGTCCGAGCGTCCGATCGCCTCCTTCAGCTCCATGGCCTCGGGCGGGTAGTCGTCGTCGTAGTCCTGGCTGTAGAGCGGCAGGCTGCCGATCGGGATCTCGGTGAACTCGAGGTCGGGCGGCGCCAGGTTGATGAGCGCCTTCGACAGCACGCGGTTGATCGAGGTCGACGACAGGCTCCCGACGAAGTAGCCGACGCGGTAGGTGGGCATGATCTCTCCTCACTCTCCGTCGCCACGCTACGGAGCGTGCCGACGAAGCAGCAGAGGGTTGCGGATGCCGTGACGACGACGCTCACCGAGCGGGACGCGGCATCCGGCGGGTTCGTCGCGGCATGCGCCCGCCGGATCGACTACGACTCGACCGTGATCTCGGCGGGCGGCGGCGGCACCCGATGCCCGATCGCCGTCTCGAGGAGCCGGCGGAGCTCGGGGCGCGCCACGTCGTCGAGCGTCGCGAGCCGCACGTTGCGGATCTTTGCGCCGGTGCCCTGCAGCAGCCCAGCCGGGTCGTCGAGCTCGACGCCGTACGGGAACGCCATCGCGACGTGCCGGTCGTAGGGCAGGATCCACGCGAAGTGGTCGGTCATCTTGCGGGGACCCGTGCCGTAGCCCGCGCTGCGCTGCGTCGGCCAGACGACCTCGACCGTCTGCGGCAACACGTCGAGGATCAGGCGGCGCGCAGCGAGCGCGACCTCGACGACCGCCTCTGGGCGGCCCTCGAGGATGCCGCGGAACTCGGCGTCCGTCGTCGTGACGATCCCCTCGGCCATGGCCCCAGTGTGACAGGCGCGCCCGACGTTCGGAATCTTCCAAAGAAACACTTGCAAATAAAACTTTGCAGAGGTACCTTTGCATCATGAGCGAGCACGACGAGACCCCGAAGCTGCACGAGGCGATGCTCGATGCGGCGGCCCTGAGGGCGCTCGCCCACCCGCTCCGCATCCGCATCCTCGACGAGCTCTCGGCCTACGGGCCGCTCACGGCGACCGGCTTGGCCGACCGGTTGGGCGAATCGAGCGGAGCGACCAGCTATCACCTCCGGCAGCTCGAGAAGCACGACCTCGTGCGCGAGGTGAAGGGGCGCGGCACCGCACGCGAGCGCTGGTGGGAACGTCGGCCCGGCGGCATCGCCACCCCCGACGCCCGCGTCTTCGCAGCCGGCAGCGCCGAGCGCCTGGCGACCCAGCTCATCACCAACGAGTGGGAGCGCGGGCGCCAGCAGAACTACCACGAGTTCCTCGTCGAGGGGGAGGGCGCCTTCGGTCCCGAATGGATCGACGCCGCGACGAGCGACACGGTGAACCTCCGCCTCACGCCCGACGAGCTCCGCGCCGTCGCGCGCGACGTCGAGGTCGTCGTGCAGGGCTACATCGACCGATTCCGCGGCAACCCCTCGCCGGGCGCACGCCCGGTGCAGCTGCACCTCAACGCGTTCCCGCTCGTGCGGGGCGCGGCCACCGAAGACGACGCACGAACCGAAGACGCACGAACCGAACACGACGCACGAACGGAGGACCCGTCATGAGCGCCACTCTCACCCGACCCGCCTCCCCCGCCACGGGGATCGCCGCCGCCGCCATCCGCGCCGGCCGAGCCCTCGAGGCCTGGGGCCGAGCCCACGCCCTGCGCCGACGCGCGCAGCACCTCGAGGCGGTCCGCCTCGCCGCCGAGGCATCCGAGGCCCGTCACCGCCGCGACGCGCTCATCGCGTCGACCACGCACGCCCCGCTCATCTGATGCGCATCGCGGTCGCGGGCACGCACGCGAGCGGCAAGAGCACGCTCGTCGCCGACTTCCTGGCGGCGCATCGAGAGTACGAGCACGAGCCCGAGCCCTACGAGTGGCTCGACGAGGACCTCGAGGCGCCCGATGCGGGCAGCTTCTTCCGCCAACTGCAGCTCGCGGTGCGGAGTTCCGGCGAACACGGTCCGGGCGAGCGAGCGATCGCCGAGCGATCGCCGCTCGACTTCCTCGCCTATCTCATGGCGCTCGACGAGCTCGACCGTGGTGGCCGATCGGCCGATCTCACCGCGCGCGCCGAGCCGCTGGCGGCGGCGGGCATGCGCTGCATCGACCTGCTCGTCGTGCTCCCCCTCGGCTCGGGCTCCGATCGCATCGACGTCGACGGGTCCGAGGACCCGGCGCTTCGCGAGGCGATGAACGACGTCCTGCTCGAGCTCGTCCACGACACCGGTCTCGTCGGCGAGCACGCCGCCGTCGTGGAGATCTCGGGCACCCCGGTGCAGCGGCTCGCGGCGCTCGAGGCGGCCCTTGCGGCATCCGTCGCGCCCGACGACGTCAGGCGCGGATGAGCTGCACCCCGGCCGCAGCGAGCGCCGCCATCGCCGGGCCGTCGTCGGCGTCGGTCACGACGCCGCTCACGGCCGCCAGCGGCAGCACCTCGAACGCGGATGCCGCGCCGATCTTCTCGGAGCTCGCGAGCACGTAGGTGTCACCGGCCCGCGCCGCGATCGCGCGCTTCAGCGCGGCCTCGTCGCGATCGCCGGTCGTGAGTCCCGCCTCGGCGTGCACGCCGGTGACGCCGAGCAGGAACAGGTCGACCCGCAGGCGGGAGACGGCCTCGAGCGCCGTCGCGCCCGAGGCGACCATCGAGTGCCGGAACAGCCGGCCGCCGATGATCTCCACGTCGATGTCGGGGTGGCCGGCGAGCGCCACCGCGATCGTGGGGCTGTGCGTCACGATCGTCGCCCGCAGGTCGCGCGGCAGCGCATCGACCACGGCGAGCGCGGTCGTTCCGCCGTCGAGGGCGACCACCGATCCCGGCGTGACGAGGGCCGCAGCGGATGCCGCGACGTGACGCTTGCCCCCGGGCGCGACCGAGGTGCGCGCGGCGTAGTCGGCCACGGCGGGCGACACGGGGAGCGCGCCGCCGTAGACGCGCTGCACGAGTCCCGCGGAGGCGAGCTCGCGCAGGTCGCGGCGGATCATGTCCTCGGTGACGCCCAGCTCGCCCGCGATCTCGCGCGCGACGAGCCGTCCGTCGCGACGGAGTCGTTCGAGCAGCAGATCCCGGCGTTGCGCAGTCAGCACACGGTTCTCCTTGTTTTTGCGCGTTTATCCATACTATGGTGTCGAACCATGGAATCCAAGCTCATCCTCATCGCCGGCCCCTACCGTTCGGGCACGGGCGACGACCCCGTCCTCCTCGACCGGAACCTCCGCCGGCTCGAGGAGGCCGCGTGGCCGATCTTCCGCAAGGGCCACGTGCCGATGATCGGCGAGTGGGTCGCGCTGCCCGTGCTCTCGAGCGCCGGCGCGGCCGGCATCGCCGATCCCCTGGCCGATGAGGTGGTCTACCCCACCGCGCACCGGCTCCTCCAGCACTGCGACGCCGTGCTGCGCCTGCCGGGCGACTCACGCGGGGCCGACCTCGACGTCGCCATCGCACGGGAGCGCGGCATCCCGGTCTACGCCTCGATCGACGAGATCCCCGACGCGGCGGCCGCCGCCGCCTGACCGGTCTTCCCCGGCGGTTCTGCGCCACTTCGGCCTCCGACGCGCCCATTCGACTGGCGCAGACCACGCCGAAGTGGTGCAGCGGTGGCGCGTCACCGCTCGGCCGAGAGCAGCTCCCGCCGGACCACGGCTGCACTCCAGCGCCCGAGCAGCACGCCCGCGACCGTGTCCGAGATGTGGTGCTGGCCGCGGTAGATCCGCGACAGCGCGATGCCACCGGGAATCCCGTACCGCAGCAGCGGCCCGAGGACGCGGGTGCCGCGGCCTCCATGCCGTTCGAGCAGGTCGGCGAGGGTGGTGTGGATCGCGACCGCCGCCGCCGTGTGCCCCGACGGGAACGACGACGTCGCGTGCGGATGCTCCGGCCGCCACACGCCCCGGGGTCGCGGCCGTCCGACGAGTGCCGCGGATCCGACGAAGCATGCCGTCTCGAGCGCGAGGACCGCACCCGGGGCGATGGCGGAGCGGCGGTCGCGCGTGAGCCACCACGTCACGCCGCACCACAACGCCCCGTTCGCGATCGTCTGCGGCACCCCCGAGTACCAGGAGAGCGGGGCGGTGACGCGATCGAGCAGCTCGCGAGTCTCGGGCGGATCGAGCAGCGCGCCGTCGTCGTCGGGCCGGTGGCCGAACGCCGCCTGCAGCGCGCGTACCGGCCGGTCCTCGAGGGGGTTGTCGCCGCCGACGAGCCGTACGACTCGACCGGTTGCGGCGAGCACCGCGATCGCCCCGAGCCCCGGAAGGACGAACGAGCGGAGGAACGAGCGCATGCCCGCAGCCTAGCCACCGGGCCCGGCCGGAAGAATCATGCGACGACGTGCATCCGAACCCGCCCCGGGAGGAGAAGTACTGGTATCGGGTGCATTCGCGCCCGCCGATTGAAGGGAATTCCAATGAAGCGCATTCTCGCCACCGGATTCATCGCCGCTCTCGCTGCGTTCGGCGTCGTCGGCGCCGCCGGCGCCGCCCACGCCGCACCCTCCGATGCTGCCTGCTTCGGCCAGGTGCACAAGACCATCAACACCGAAGGCGCCCTCGGATTCACGAACGTCGGAGACGTCGTCACGGCCGTCGGCGGCCAGGGCAAGAAGGAGATCGCCAGGGGTCTCTGCGACTGAGCGGTCCTGACGCTGCTCAGCACCGTCTTCGTCGGGGGGTCGGCCCCGACAGACAGAACGGCCCGGGTCGATGACCCGGGCCGTTCTGTCTGACCTTGGTGCGCAAGGGGGGAGTTGAACCCCCACGCCCTCACGGGCACACGGACCTGAACCGTGCGCGTCTGCCTATTCCGCCACTTGCGCATGCTGCGACGCACACAGGTGCGAACCAGCCAACCGAGACTAACATCTCGTCGCGGCGATCGCCATTCGGCGGCCACGGCCTCCGAATCGAGCACCGGATGCAGGAAGGAATCGGAGACTCGCCGCTCAGCTGACCCCGACACGCCGTGGTCGACCCGGGAGTTCCTGCATCGCCGGTCGGGCCACCCCGAGCTCGCGACACGCCCCCGCCGAGGGGCGCCCATGCTCCCAGACCCGACCCCCGACCCGCAACCACCCCGGCAACGTGGCATCCGGCCCTCGCGCTCACCCTCGATGCAGCCCTAGCATCGACAGAGGTTCTGGCGCCCGCACCGACCGAAGCGACGAGACGTTCCCCCACCGACGCGACGAGACGAAAGGATCGCCCCGTGACCCATTCCCCCATCGCCCCCGAGGCGGCCGACCTCAGCGGCATCCGCGGCTACCTGTTCGACCTCGACGGCGTGCTCACGCCCACCGCGGTCGTGCACATGCACGCGTGGTCGCGGCTGTTCACGCCCTTCCTTGAGGCGCATGGCGCGAAGCCGTACTCCGACGACGACTACTTCGCCTACATCGACGGCAAGCCCCGGTACGACGGGGTCCGGTCGCTGCTCGCCAGCCGCGGCATCGTCGTCGACGAGGGCGAGGTGACGGATGCCGCGACCGCCGACACGGTCCACGGCCTCGGCAACCGCAAGAACGACGCCTTCAACGCCACGCTCGCCGAGGAGGGCGTGGCGGCCTATCCGGCGAGCGTCGCGTTCCTCGACGCGGTCACGCGCGCGGGAGCGAGGGTCGCCGTGGTCTCGAGCTCGAAGAACGCGCCGTCGGTGCTCGCCGCCGCGGGCCTCGCCGAGCGGTTCGAGGTCGTCGTCGACGGCGCCGTCGCCGCCCGCGACGGCCTGCCCGGCAAGCCCGAGCCCGACACCTTCGAGCGCGCCGCCGAGCTGCTCGGCCTCGACACCGCGGAGTGCGCCGTGGTCGAGG
Organism: Agromyces mariniharenae; assembly: GCF_008122505.1. NCBI lineage: Bacteria > Bacillati > Actinomycetota > Actinomycetes > Micrococcales > Microbacteriaceae > Agromyces > Agromyces mariniharenae. Next base: position 1,679,986 of record NZ_VSSB01000001.1, read on the forward strand.
ACGCGGAGTCCGGCGTGAAGGCCGGAGCGGCGGGAGAGTTCGGTATCGTCATCGGGGTCGATCGCGGCGTCGGCCGCGATGCCCTCCGGGAGCTCGGCGCCGACGTGATCGTCGACGAGCTCGACGAGCTCATCCCCGCCGTCGAGCGCGCCGCCGCGGCATCCGGCACCGCATCGGCCGGCACCGCGGCCTCCGATGTCCCCCCGAACCCCACCGACTCCCCCGCCCCCAGCACCCGAGAGGAACCTGCATGAGGTTCGCCGACCACGACCCGCTGAACCGCAGCCGGTTCCCCATCGACGAGTGGGCGTTCATCGAGACGGAGTTCGGCGTGGCCGACATGGGCCGCACCGAGACCCTCTTCGCCGTGGGCAACGGCTACCTCGGCCTGCGCGGCAACGTCGAGGAGGGCCGCGACGGCCACATGCACGGCACGTTCGTGAACGGGTTCCACGAGACATGGCCGATCCGTCACGCCGAGGAGGCGTTCGGATTCGCCCGCGTCGGCCAGACGATCGTGAACGCACCCGACGCCAAGGTCATCCGCCTCTACGTCGACGACGAGCCGCTCGTCATCACGGTCGCCGAGATCCTCGCCTACGAGCGCCGACTCGACTTCCGCCTCGGCTCCCTCTCGCGCTCGATCGAGTGGCGCACGCCGTCGGGCAAGCGCGTGCTCATCACGAGCAGGCGCATGGTGTCGTTCACCGACCGGCACCTCGCCCTCATCGACTACGAGGTCGAACTGCTCGACGCGGATGCCGCGGTCACCATCTCGAGCCAGATCCTGAACCGCCAGGACGGCCGCGACGAGTACCGGTCGGGCGTGCAGGAGCCGCAGGGCGCCTTCGACCCGCGCAAGGCGGAGCAGTTCACCGAGCGCGTGCTGCAGCCGCGAGTGAAGCGCGCCGAGGGATCGCGCTACATGCTCGGCTACCAGTCCACGAACTCGGGCATGACCATGGCGATCGGCGCCGAGCACTCGATCGAGACCGAGAACGAGTTCACCGAGTCGGGCACGATCGGCGACGACCTCGCCAAGCACATCTACCGGGTGCACGCGAAGCAGGGCCAGCCGATCCGCATCACGAAGGCGATCAGCTACCACACGGCCCGCACCGTTCCGGCGCGCGAGCTCGTCGACCGCGCCGACCGCACGCTCGATCGGGCGGCCGAGCTCGGCGTGGCCGAGATCTTCGACCAGCAGCACTCGTGGCTCGACGACTACTGGGCGCGCTCCGACGTCGAGATCGAGGGCCACCCGGCGCTGCAGCAGGCCATCCGCTGGAACCTGTTCCAGCTCGCGCAGGCCACCGCGCGCACCGACGGCGACGGCGTCGCCGCGAAGGGCGTCTCGGGGTCGGGCTACGGCGGCCACTACTTCTGGGACAGCGAGATCTACGTCATGCCGTTCCTCAGCTACACGGCCCCCGTGGTGGCGCGCAACGTGCTGCGATTCCGGCAGCGGATGCTCGACGCCGCCCGCGGCCGCGCGCTCGAGCTCAACCAGCGCGGGGCCCTCTTCCCCTGGCGCACCATCAACGGCCTCGAGTCGAGCGCGTACTACGCGGCCGGCACCGCGCAGTACCACATCGACGCGGACATCGCCTTCGCCCTCTGCCAGTACGTGGCCGCGACGGGCGACGTCGACTTCCTCGCCCGCGGCGCGATCGACATCCTCGTCGAGACCGCGCGCATGTGGGAGGACCTCGGGTTCTGGCGCACGGGCGCCGACGACGTGTTCCACATCCACGGCGTCACCGGGCCCGACGAGTACACGACGGTCGTGAACGACAACCTCTACACGAACGTCATGGCGCGGGCGAACCTCGCTGCCGCGGCATCCGCGGTCGACAACCTGCAGGTCAACGACCCGATCGCGTACCACAAGCTGGTCGCACGCCTCGAGGTCACCCCGGCCGAGGTGGCGAGCTGGCGTCGCGCGGCCGCGCACATGCACATCCCCTACGACGAGCAGCTCGGCATCCACCCGCAGGACTCCGCGTTCCTGCAGAAGGAGCTGTGGGACCTCGAGAACACCCCCGAGGACCGCCGGCCGCTGCTGCTCCACTACCACCCGCTCGTCATCTACCGGTTCCAGGTGCTGAAGCAGGCCGACGTGGTGCTCGCGCTGTACCTGCAGGGCGACCGGTTCTCGACCGAGGCGAAGCGCGCGAACTTCGAGTACTACGACCCGCTGACCACGGGCGACTCGACGCTGTCGGCGGTCGTGCAGTCCATCATCGCCGCCGAGGTCGGCTACCACGAGCTGGCCATGCGGTACTTCCGATCGGCGCTCTTCGTCGACCTCGCCGACCTGCACCACAATGCGGCCGACGGCGTGCACGTGGCCTCGACGGGCGGCGTGTGGGCCGCGCTCGTGTCGGGCTTCGGCGGGTTCCGCGACCACAACGGCGTCTTCTCGTTCGACCCGCGCCTGCCCGACGACTGGCGCAAGCTGGTCTACCGCCTGACGCTTCGCGGAACCCGCCTGCGCGTGGAGCTCGAGGCCGAGTCGATCACGTTCGTCGTGGAGGCCGGTGACGAGGCGCGGGTGAAGGTGCGCGGCGCCGACGTGGTCGTCACGGCGGATGCCCCGGTCAGCGTCCCGCTCGACGGCCAGGGCCCCCGGCTGTACGGCGCTCCGACCATGCGCGACGTCGCCGGATCGCGCCGCGCGGACGGCACGCTGCTCACCGCATCGATCCCCACGCTGTCGCTCGACGTCGACGAGGAGGAAACGGCGATTCCGATCGACTGACATCGGGCGTTCACAGCCGCTGCGGCTACCATGACACCATCACGAACGGGATCGGGAGACCTGTGGGCCTACTGGACAACTTCGAGAAGGGTCTCGAACGCGCCGTGAACGGCGCATTCGCGAAGACCTTCCGCTCGGGGCTGCAGCCCGTGGAGATCACGGCGGCGCTGAAGCGCGAGATCGACACGAAGGCGGCGGTCGTCTCGCGCGACCGCGTGCTCGTGCCGAACACGTTCACCGTGCGCATGTCGCCGACCGACCACGACCGCATGGCGGGCCTCGGCCCGGCCCTCATCGACGAGCTCACCGACCTCGTGCAGAAGCACGCCGCCAGCCAGCGCTTCCAGTTCGCGGGCGGCATCTCGATCGCGCTCCAGCCCGATCCGGGCCTCTCCGAGGGGATGGTGCAGGTCGACTCCCGCAACGTGAAGGGCCAGGTCGCCTGGACGCCCGTGCTCGACGTGGGCGGCAAGCGCTACCCGATCCTGAAGGGCCGCACGGTCATCGGCCGCGGCAGCGACGCCGACCTGACCCTCGACGACTCCGGCGCCTCGCGTCGTCACGCCGAGGTGCAGTGGGACGGCACGCGCGCCCGCGTGCGCGACCTCGGCTCGACGAACGGCACCCAGCTCAACGGCGCGCCCGTGCGCGAGGCCGTGCTCGAGCCCGACGCCGTCATCACCATCGGCCGCTCGCGGATCGTGTTCCGCGTGCTGGCCCAGGCCTCCGCGCCCGCCGGCCATGGCGCCGACCCCGCCACGCAGCGCCACGACATGGGCGGGTTCTGGGGGCCCGGCGAATGAGCGAACTCACCCTCCTGGTCCTCCAACTCGGTTTCCTCGTCCTGCTCTGGGTCTTCGTCTTCGCGATCGTGTACTCGCTGCGCAGCGACCTGTTCGGACAGCGCGTGCGCAAGCTGCAGCCCGAAGCCGCGGCGGCCGCGCCGGCGCCCGCGGCCGCCTTCCCCGCCGCAGCGCCCGCCCCGTCGGCTCACCCGGCCGCGCCCGCCTCGGGCCCCGGAGGCGAGACCGCCTCCACCGAGAACGCCACCCGCCTCGTCATCACGAGCGGGCAGAAGGCCGGGGCGGAGTTCCCGCTCGGCCGCGACGAGATCACCATCGGCCGGTCGAGCGACTCGGCGATCATCATCCGCGACGACTACACGTCCACCCACCACGCCCGACTCATGCTGTGGAACGGCCGCTGGATGATCCAGGACCTCGACTCCACGAACGGCACGTTCCTCAACGGCTCCCGAGTGACCGTGCCGACGCCGATCCCGCTCGGAGCCACGGTCAAGGTCGGAGCGACGACGTTCGAGCTGCGACGGTAGCCGATGGCGAACGTCAAGGCGAGCGCGGCGGTCTCGCACGTCGGCCGGATCCGCTCGAACAACCAGGACTCCGGCTACGCCGGGCGGCGGCTCTTCCTCGTCGCCGACGGCATGGGCGGACACGCCGGCGGCGACATCGCGAGCGCCATCGCGACCCGCCGCATCGCCGAGGCCGACGCCGACTACGGCACGGCGCCCGAGGCCGCGGCCGCCCTCGAGGGTGCCCTGGTCGCCGCCAACCGCCAGCTCGCCGAGACGGTCGCCGACCACTCGGAGCTCACCGGCATGGGCACGACCGTCAGCTCGCTGCTCCTCGAGGAAGACCGCGTCGTCATCGCCCACATCGGCGACTCCCGGATCTACCTGCTGCGCTCCGGCGAGCTCAGCCAGATCACGACCGACCACACGTTCGTGCAGCGTCTCGTCGACGCCGGTCGCATCACGGCCGAGGAGGCCATGGTGCATCCGCGTCGCTCGGTGCTCATGCGCGTGCTCGGCGACGTCGAGAGCTCGCCCGAGATCGACTCGATGGTGCTCGACACCGCTCCGGGCGACCGGTGGATGCTCTGCTCCGACGGCCTGTCCGGTGTCGTCTCGTTCGACGAGATCCAGGAGTTCATGTCCGCGGACGCCGGCGCGAAGCAGGTCGCCGACCGGCTCGTGAAGGCCTCGCTCGACGGCGGAGCGCCCGACAACGTGACCGTGGTCGTCATCGACGTGGGCGATCCGCCCGCCCCCGAGACGCCGCCCCTCGTCGTCGGCTCGGCGGCCGCCCCGCTCGCGTTCGGCGCAGCGGCGGAGCCGGTGCGCGCCCGCGGCATCCGCCTACCCACCCTGCGCCCCCACCCGGTGCAGGAGACGCACTTCGAGCCCGACTCCCAGGACTACTTCGACGAGCTCATCGAGGAGGACGCGCGTCGCCGTCGCCGTCGCCGCTGGATGTGGGGCTTCTGGATCGTGCTGCTCGTCGCCGCGATCGTCACGACGTTCGTGCTCGGCTACCAGTGGACGCAGACGCGCTACTACGTGGGCGAGTACAACGGCCGGGTTGCCATCTACCAGGGCATCCAGCAGGACCTCGGGCCGATCTCGCTGCACGAGCTGCACACCGAGACCACCATCGACGTGGCCGACCTGCGCACGTACGACCAGCAGCGCGTGGAGCAGACGATCAGCGCGAGCTCGTTCTCCGAGGCCTACCGCATCGTCCAGCGACTGGAGGACTCCGTTGACTGACGCCGCAGGACGCACGGCGGAGGCACCCCGCTCGGGCGGGCCGCCCACCGCATCCGTGCGTCGCATCCGCCTGCCGCAGAAGCTGCGCAACATGGAGCTCTGGCTCCTCGTCGTGGCGTGCATCATCAACTCCGCTGCGATCGTGCTCGTGCAGCTCGGCGCCATGGGCCGCATCGACACGCAGCTCGTGCTGCTCGGCGCCGGCCTCTCGGCGCTCGTGTTCGGCCTGCACATCGCGATGCGCTTCGTCGCCCGCGACGCCGACCCGTTCCTGCTGCCGATCGCCACCGTGCTCAACGGACTCGGCATCGCGATGATCTACCGCATCGACATCGCCAACGGCGAGGGCGGCTGGGAGAGCGCGTCGGTGCGCCAGATCGTCTGGAGCGCGATCGCGATCGTGGCCGCCATCGCCACGATGCTGCTGATCCGCAACCACCGCGTGCTGTTCCGCTACACCTACCTCTCGGGTCTCATCGCCATCGTGCTGCTCCTGCTGCCGCTCGTGCCCGGCATTGGTCGCGAGGTGAGCGGCGCGCGCGTGTGGATCGGCGTGGGCGACTTCGCCACCTTCCAGCCCGGCGAGATCGCGAAGATCGCGCTCGCGGTGTTCTTCGCCGGCTACCTCGTGCGCAACCGCGACTCACTGTCGATGGTGGGCACGAAGTTCCTCGGCATGCAGTTCCCGCGCGCCCGCGACCTCGGTCCGCTGCTCGTCGTCTGGGCCCTGTCGATGGCCGTCATCGTGTTCCAGCGCGACCTCGGCACCGCCCTCCTCTACTTCGGGCTGTTCCTCGTGATGCTCTACGTCGCCACCAGCCGCCTGTCGTGGGTCGTGCTCGGACTCACGCTGTTCATCGGCGGCGCACTGGTGGCGAGCCAGACGCTCGACTACGTGAGCAACCGCTTCGCGAACTGGCTCGACCCGTTCAGCCCCGACCGCTTCGACCAGGAGTTCGGCGGCAGCTACCAGCTCGTGCAGGGGCTGTTCGGCCTCGCGAACGGCGGCCTCATCGGCACCGGCTGGGGACAGGGCCGGCCCGACATCACGCCGGTCCCGCAGAGCGACTACATCATCGCGAGCCTCGGCGAGGAGCTCGGGCTGGCCGGCATCTTCGCGATCCTCGCGCTCTACGTGCTGCTCGTCGCGCGCGGGTTCCGCATCGGCTTCGCCGGCCAGGACGACTTCGGCAAGCTCCTCGGCGTCGGACTCGCGTTCGTCATCGCCCTGCAGGTCTTCATCGTGGTGGGCGGCGTCACCCGTGTCATCCCGCTGACGGGCCTGACCACGCCGTTCCTGGCTGCGGGCGGTTCGTCGCTCGTCGCGAACTGGATCATCGTCGCGCTGCTGCTCAGGCTGTCCGACACCGTGCGCAACCATCCGAGGCTGGTGATCGACGGATGAACCGCGAACTCAAGCGCGTCACGATCGTCGTGCTGCTCATGTTCCTCACGCTCTTCGTGTCGACGACGGTCATCCAGTACGCCCAGGCCGAGGCCCTCGCCGCGGACCCGCGCAACTCGCGCACGCTCTACGAGAGCTACTCGGTCGAGCGCGGCCCGATCCTGGTCGGCGGCGAGCCGATCGCGTTCTCGCAGCCGTCCGACGACGTCTACAAGTTCCAGCGCGTCTACCCGAATGGCCCGCTGTTCGCGCCCGTGACCGGGTACATCCCCGTCAACGGCGAGGCGACCGGCCTCGAGCGCTCGCTCAACGACTACCTGAGCGGGCAGAGCTCGAGCCAGTTCTTCGACTCGCTCAACCGCATCATCTCCGGCCAGGACCCGATGGGGGCGTCCGTGGAGGTCGCCATCGACCCCGTCGCGCAGCAGGCCGCATGGGACGCGCTCGGCGACTACACGGGCGCGGTCATCCTCACCGAGCCGGCGACCGGACGCATCCTCGCCATGGTGACGAAGCCGACGTACGACCCCAACTCGCTCGCGGTGCACGACAGCGAGCAGGTGCAGGCGACGTTCGACGGCCTGCTCGCCGACCCGAGCGACCCGCTGTTCAACCGCGCGACCGGCGGCGACATGAACCCCCCCGGATCGACGTTCAAGCTCGTCGTCACCGCCGCGGCCCTCGAGTCCGGGCGCTACACGCCCGAGTCGACGTTCCCGAACCCTGCGTCGCTCACGCTTCCCGGCACCGACGCGGTCGTGCGGAACTCAGGCGGTGGCACCTGCGGCCCCGGCGCCGAGGTCACGCTGGCCGACGCGCTGCGACTCTCGTGCAACATCCCGATGGCCGAGCTCGGCATGGAGCTCGGCGACGCCGCCATCCGCGACCAGGCCGAGAAGTTCGGCTTCAACTCCGAGTTCGTCATCCCCAACCTCACCGAGGTGAGCACCTATCCCCGCGTGCTCGACGAGCCGCAGACCGCGCTGACCGCGTTCGGACAGGGCGACGTGCGCGCGACGCCGATGCAGATGGCGATGGTCTCCGCGGCGATCGCCAACGGCGGCATCGTGATGAACCCCAACCTCGTCGACGCCATCACGGCTCCCGACTTCACGCCGCTGCAGGAGTTCGAGCCCGCGGAATTCGGCCGTGCGATCAGCGAGGAGACGGCGAACACCATGGTGCAGATGATGGTGAACGGCGTCGAGAACGGGGCCGCGAGTAATGCAAGAATAGACGGCGTCAGCGTGGCCGGTAAGACGGGTACAGCAGAGAACGGAGAGAGTGACCCCTACACTCTCTGGTTCACAGGTTTTGCCCCCGCCGACAACCCTCAGTATGCGATCACGGTACTCGTGGAGGATGGCGGGGGACTTGGTCAGGAGGGGTACGGCAATCTCATCGCCGCACCCATCGCAAAGCAGGTACTAGAGGCGGTGCTGAACACATGAGACCGAGCGCAGGGCTCACCTTCGGAGGGCGCTACGAACTGCAGTCCCGGATCGCCATCGGCGGCATGGGCGAGGTGTGGCAGGCCACCGACCTCGTCATCGGGCGGCAGGTCGCGATCAAGATCCTGAAGGACGAGTACCTCGGCGACCCCGGCTTCCTCGAGCGGTTCCGCGCCGAGGCCCGCCACGCCGCGCTCGTGAACCACGAGGGCATCGCCAACGTCTTCGACTACGGCGAGGAGGAGGGCAGCGCCTACCTCGTGATGGAGCTCGTCCCGGGCGAGGCGCTCTCGACGATCCTCGAGCGCGAGCACGTGCTCTCCACCGACAAGGTGCTCGACATCGTCGCCCAGACCGCCGCGGCGCTCCAGGCCGCCCACGCGGCGGGCCTCGTGCACCGCGACATCAAGCCCGGCAACCTGCTCATCACGCCCGACGGGCGCGTGAAGATCACCGACTTCGGCATCGCGCGCATCGCCGACCAGGTGCCGCTCACCGCGACCGGCCAGGTCATGGGCACGGTGCAGTACCTCTCGCCCGAGCAGGCGTCGGGGCACCCCGCGTCACCCACGACCGACATCTACTCGCTCGGCATCGTCGCCTACGAGGCCCTCGCCGGGCGCCGCCCGTTCACGGGCGAGTCGCAGGTCGCCATCGCGATGGCGCAGATCAACGAGACGCCGCCCGACCTCCCCGTCACGGTGTCGGAGCCGGTGCGCAACCTCGTCTACGCGTGCATCGCGAAGAACCCTGCCGACCGTCCGCAGTCGGCGGCGCACCTCGCGCGTGCCGCGCAGGCGCTGCGGCGCGGCGACGTGCAGGGTGCGGCCGCCGCGGTTCCCGCGGTGCTCGGCGCCGCCGGTGCCACCGCGGCGACGATGCTCATGCCCGCGGCCGCCGGTGCCACCGCGGCCACCACCGTGCTCCCCTCCGCGGGCGCCGGGATCGGCGCAGCCGGCATGAGCGAAGAGGAGACGATCGAGGAGGAGGCAGCTCCCAAGAAGCGGAGCCCCTGGACGTGGCCGCTCATCGTGCTCATCGCCATCCTCGCGATCGTGCTCATCGGCACGCTCATCGCCCTGGCGCTGAACCAGGGCAACGACGATCCCCCGGCGACCACCGGCCGGCCCACGTCCACGAGCGCCCCGCCCACCACGCCGAGCGCACCGCCGACCACCGAGGCTCCGCAGACGATCCAGGTCGACCGCAACGCCTACATCGGCATGAACGTCGACGAGGCGGCGGCGCAGATCGAGGCGCTCGGCCTGCCCGTCGTGCGCGAGGCCGGCGCGGCGGCGACGGAGCCCGGGCTCGCCAACACGGTGTCGGAGGTCAACCCGAGCGGCCCGGTGCAGCCCGGCACCACGATCACGCTGACGTACCTCACCGACCCCGTGGCACCGAGCGCGCCCTCGTCGCCGCCCACGACGAACACGAACCCCGTCGAGCCCGACGTCGGCCAGATCACGGTCAACTGGCCGGCCCAGAGCTGCCCGGCGGGCCAGACGCTGAGCGGCTACGAGGTCGCCGTCACCGGCGACGCCTCCGTGCCGAACAACCCCGTGTTCGGCCCCGGCACGACCAGTGCGCAGGTCAACGTGAACAACACGCCCGGCGGCTCGTTCGACGTCACGTTCCGCTACTTCTGCGGCCAGCTCGACTCGCCCTTCTCGCCTCCCCTCACGGTGGGCATCGAGAACTGACCGAGGCGAACAGGACGAAGGACGGAGCTGCAGGGTGAGCGATGAGGGACGCGTGCTCGCGGGGCGGTATCGCGTGGGCGCGCTCATCGGTCGCGGCGGCATGTCCGACGTCCACGTCGGCTCCGACACTCGACTCGGCCGCAAGGTCGCGATCAAGCTCCTGAAGCCACAGCTCGCCACCGACCCGGCCTTCCGCATGCGGTTCCGCCAGGAGGCGCAGTCCGCGGCGCGAATGGCGCACCCCACGATCGTCCGCGTGTTCGATGCCGGCGAGGAGACGGTCGTCGACTCCGCCGGACACGAGGTGCAGCTGCCGTTCATCGTGATGGAGTTCGTCGAGGGACGGCTGCTCAAGGACATCATCCACGACGGCCCACTCGAGCCGGTCGCCGCCGTGCGCGTGATCGACGGGGTGCTCACCGCACTCGAGTACTCGCACCGGGCGGGCGTCGTGCACCGCGACATCAAGCCCGGCAACATCATGATCACCACCACCGGCCAGGTGAAGGTGATGGACTTCGGCATCGCGCGCGCGGTGTCCGACTCGTCGACGACGGTCGCGCAGACCACGGCCATCCTGGGCACGGCCTCGTACTTCTCGCCCGAGCAGGCCAAGGGCGAGACCGTCGACGCGCGCACCGACCTCTACTCGACGGGTGTCGTGCTGTTCGAGATGCTCACGGGCCGGCCGCCGTTCCGCGGCGACACCCCGGTCGCGGTCGCGTACCAGCACGTGAGCGAGCGCCCGGTGAAGCCGAGCGCCATCAACCCCAAGGTCTCCCCCGCGCTCGACGCCGTCGTGCTGCACGCGCTCACCAAGAACCGTGACGAGCGCTATCAGACGGCGGCGGAGTTCCGGGCCGACGTCGACATCGCGGCATCCGGTCGCGTGCCCGTGCACCGCCAGCCCGACGAGGCGACCCTGCTGTTCGGCGCACCCACGAGCTCGCTGACGAGCTCCGAGCTCGCGCTCCGCCAGCTCACCGAAGACGAGACGATGTCGCGCACCCAGCGGCGTCCTCCGGCCATCTGGATCTGGTCGGGCATCATCGGCGTCGTCGTCATCGTGATCGCGGTCATGTACTGGGCGTTCAACCTGCAGCCGACCGACGACCTCCCGTCGAACGCGCGCGAGATCCCGGCCCTGGCCGGCGTCACCTACGAGGAGGCGGTCTCGCAGCTGCAGGAGCTCGGGCTGCCGGCGACGCGCATCGACGAGACCAACGACACGGTGGCCGCGGGCCAGGTGATCCGCACAGACCCGCCCGAGGGCGAGATCGTCGACACCAACACCGCGGTGACGGTCTACGTCTCGTCGGGTCGAGAACCCGTGACGGTCCCCGACGTGCGCAACAAGACGCTCGAACAGGCGAAGGCCGACGTGCAGGCGGCCGGGCTCGTGCCCGGCACCGAGAATCGCGAGAACTCGCCGACGGTGCCCGCCGACACGGTCATGGGCACGACGCCCGAGGCCGGCACCTCGGCCGAGGCCGGGTCGTCGGTCGACTTCCGCATCTCGAGCGGCCTCGTCACCCTGACCGACCTGACCGGGCAGACGCTGGCCGCGGCCTCGTCGTACCTGTCGGCCGAGAACCTGCAGCTGACCCCGGTGCCGAAGCCCGACCCGTCGTGCGAGTCGCAGCCCGGTTCACCGGTCACGCAGCAGTCGCTGCCGCCGGGCGACGTTCCGCAGCGCTCCGAGGTCGAGCTCACCTACTGCGCCGGCTGATCCCCTCAGTCCGCTCGCACCAGCGGATTGAGGCCCACCGCCTTCTCGCGCGCCTCGGGTAGCCCGGCGACGGCGAGCCAGTTGCCGAGCATGCGGTAGCCGCCCTCGGTGAGCACCGACTCGGGGTGGAACTGCACGCCGTAGATGGGTGCGGACTCGTGGCGGAGCCCCATGATCACGCCGCCCTGGGTGCGACTCGTCACCACGAGCTCGGACGGCACGGTGCCGTCGACCACGGCGAGCGAGTGGTACCGCGTCGCGGTGAACGGCTGCGGCACGCCGTCGTAGAAGTCGCTGTCGTCGTGCGTGATCCGCGACGTCTTGCCGTGCATGAGCTCCTCGGCGTTGGTCACCGTGGCGCCGAACGCCTCGGCGATCGCCTGGTGGCCGAGGCACACGCCGAGCAGCGGCTGCCCCGAGGCGAGTGCCGCCTCGACGACCGGGATCGAGACGCCGGCGTCGCCCGGCTTGCCGGGCCCCGGCGAGATGAGCACGGCGTCGTACTCCGCCATGCGCGCGGGCACGTCGGAGACGTCGATGTCGTCGTTGCGCACCACCTCGGTCTCGGCGCCGAGCTCCTGCAGGTAGCCGTTGAGCGTGTAGACGAAGCTGTCGTAGTTGTCGATGACGAGAACGCGGGTCATGAGTCCACCGTGACTTCGATCGGATTGACGATGCCGTCCACCCAGGGGAACACCCAGGTGAAGAGGGCGAAGACCACTGCTGCGAGGAGCAGCAGGAGCAGGATGACCCGAACCCAGGCCGGGCCGGGCAGGATCCGCCACAGAGCAGCGTACATCTCAGGCCCCCCAGGTTGCGACGACGTCGGCGATCTCCGCGGGCGGGCCGGCCGCGGCCGGCTGCCACGACTCGAGCACGCCGTACGCGATGATGCGCTCTGCCGTCGAGTAGAGCGGGTTGCAGCTCGTCAGCGTGATGATGCGGTCGACCGGCTGCAGGTCGGGGTGGTGCGGCACGGGTGCGAGCACCTCGACCGTCTCGGGCGTGACGTACTCGAGGTCGCGGAACCGGTAGGTGTACCAGCCGTCGCGCGTCTGGATGTAGATGGCGTCGCCGAGCTGCAGCTGGTCGATCTCGTGCATCCCGCCGCCGTACGCGCTGCGATGCGCGGCGATGGCGAAGTTGCCGACCGCCCCGGGCATCTGCGTGTCGGGATAGTGGCCCACCCCGAGCTCGGTGCTGTTCAGCACGTCGAGGCCGGTGCCCTCGGCGATGTTCCGCTGCGAGTCCGCCCCGAACCGCGGCACGTACATGACCGCGAACGCCTCCCCGTTCGCATGGTCCGCCGTATCGACGACGGGGTCGCCGTAGTCGGGGGGCGCGGGCGGCTCGGTGCCGCCGTGGGCGGCGCGCCCCTGCTCGAGCCATCGGCTGCTGAGGTCGGATGCCGCGTTCGACTGCTGACCCGCCATCATCGCGTCGTTCCACCACAGCTGCCACCCGAGGAACAGCAGCACCAGCACGCCCGCGGTGACGAGGAGCTCCCCGATCACCCCGACGACGCCGACCCGGCGACGCCCCCGGGCGCCTCCGGAAGCGCCGGCTGCACGACCGTGCTCGGGCTGCGGGTCGGACATGGGAGCGATTCTATTCCCGGCCCGGAGCCCCTCGACTGGGAGTACGCATCCGGCTCGGATAGAATCGCCCGCATGGCACGTACGAAATCATCGAAGCCCGCGCGCGCGGAGCAGGCGAGCGGCGAAGAGGCGCCGAACCCGGTCTGGTTCAAGCCCGTGATGTTCGGCTTCATGCTGCTCGGACTCGCCTGGATCATCGTCTTCTACGTGAGCCAGGGCCGGCTGCCCATCGCCGACCTCGGCTCCTGGAACATCCTCATCGGCTTCGGCATCGCCTTCGTCGGCTTCCTGATGACCACACGCTGGCGCTAGCCGGCTCCACGCGACCGAGCGGGCGGATGCTGCGGCATCCGCCCGTTTCGTGTGCTCGCGGATGCCGCGGGGCGCGAGTTCTCCACATGTTGTCCACAAGGGGATACCCCTGTGGATACGCCCGTGTCCCCCGGAATGGCCACAACTACACGCGTGTAACTCTCCCCACCTGTGGACGGGGATGTGGATAACCCTCAGGTGATGGGGAAGTAGAAGTACCGCAGGCTGAGCACGAGCAATACCACGACGAACGCGACCAGCAGCCCCACCTGGAGTGCCTGCTGCGACCGCTTGCGGGTCTCGACGAGGATGAGTCCGACGATCGCACCTCCGACCAGTCCGCCGAGGTGTGCCTGCCAGGCGATGTTGAAACCCGGCACGAATCCGATCACGAGGTTGATGCCCAGCAGCACGAAGAGCTGCGTGGCGTCCCCGCCGAGTCGGCGCTGGATCACGAGGAACGCGCCCATCAGGCCGAAGATCGCCCCGGATGCCCCGACGACCCCCGTGCGCGGATCACCGAGCCAGAGCACCCCCACCGAGCCGGCGAGGCCCGAGACGAGGTAGAGCGTCAGGAAGCGCCACCGCCCGAGCAGTCCTTCGAGCAACTGCCCGAAGATCCACAGCGTGTACATGTTCAGCAGCACGTGGAAGATCAGGCCCGTCGAGTGCACGAACACCGAGGTGAGCATGCGCCACGGCTCGAAGTTGCCGGGGATCGAGTAGACGCCGGCGTAGAGCAGCCGATCGGTGACCGCGAGCCCGGGGATCAGCTGCAGCACGAACACCGCGAGCGTGATGCCGATGAGCGTATACGTCACCACCGGCGCGCCGCGCCCGGCCGCCGAGCGGGCACGCTTGAGCACCGCCGACTTCGTGCGCGGCGCCGACGCGCGCTGCTCGCGCATGCACTCGGGGCAGATGACGCCGACGGGCGCCTGCGTCTGGCACTCGGGGCAGATCGTGCGGCCGCATCGCTGGCAGAGGATGTAGCTCGGCCGATCGGGGTGCCGGTAGCAGACGTCGGGCCGCTCGGCGTCGCGGTCTTCCCCGGCAGGCTCGGTGCTCACCTGCGGATCAGGCCTCTTCGATCGTGATGCTCTCGATGACGACGTCCTCGAGGGGCTTGTCGCGACCGTCGGTCGGCACGGAGGCGAGCTTCTCGACCACGGCCTGACTCGCGGCATCCGTCACCTTGCCGAAGATGGTGTGCTTGCCCTGCAGCCAGGTGGTCGGCCCGACGGTGATGAAGAACTGCGAGCCGTTGGTGCCGCCGCCCGTGACGCGGTCGCGGCCGGCGTTCGCCATCGCGAGCACGTAGGGCTCGGTGAAGTCGAGCTCGGGGCTGATCTCGTCGTCGAACTGGTAGCCCGGGCCGCCCACGCCCTGGCCGAGCGGGTCGCCGCCCTGGATCATGAAGCCCGGGATGATGCGGTGGAAGATCACGCCGTCGTACAGCGGGTCGTTCGACGTCGCGCCCGTGCCGGGGTGGGTCCACTCGATCTCGCCCGTCGCGAGGCCGACGAAGTTCTTGACGGTCTTCGGGGCCTGGTGGCCGTAGAGGTCGACCTTGATGGGGCCGTGGTTCGTGTTGATCGTCGCGACTGCGGTGGGATTCGCCATGGCCATTATTCTGTCACGCGCAGATTCGTCAACCGGCATGCAGGATTGCGACTCCCACCCCGTTTCCAGCGGTTTCGGTGGCAAGATGGAGTGGTTCGCTGCACAACGATGGAGGTCGAGATGAGCCTGTCACGCAA
Organism: Agromyces mariniharenae; assembly: GCF_008122505.1. Taxonomy (NCBI): domain Bacteria; kingdom Bacillati; phylum Actinomycetota; class Actinomycetes; order Micrococcales; family Microbacteriaceae; genus Agromyces; species Agromyces mariniharenae. Next base: position 1,695,274 of record NZ_VSSB01000001.1, read on the forward strand.
GCGCCGCAAGGAACTCAAGCGACTGCGCAGCAGTGCGGAAGAACTCTGGGGGAACCAGCAGCAGGTGCTCGCGCACGCCAACTCGGTCGCCAGGGAGGCGAGCCGCCAGCTCGGCCACGTCACCCGTGAAGAGGTCGTTCCGCGCATGCGCTCGGGCTACGAGAGCTACGTACGACCCGGCATGGACACCGCACGCGGCTACGCTCGCTCGGCGGGCGACGCCGCCCAGGTGGGCCTCGGCAACGCCCTCGGGTCGCTGCTCGCGATCGGCGACATCGCGAACGACGCGCGGGTCCGCCGCGCCGTCGAGCGCGTTTCGCCGCGCGCCGCCGCGGTGGTCGAGCAGAAGAAGGGCCCGGGCGTCGGCACGTACCTCGCGATCGGCGCCGGCATCGTCGCGGCCGTCGGCGTGGCCTACGCCGTCTGGCAGACGTTCCGCGCCGACGACGAGCTCTGGGTCGCCGACGACGAGCCCGGCACGGCGAGCGGCACGCCCGCCGCCTGAACCAGGTCTTCCGCGAAGGCCCCGTCCTGATCCGATCAGGCGGGGCCCTTCGTCGTCTCCGCCGAGCGCTCGACCTCAGTGCTGGTACTGAATTCCGAACCGATTCCGACGAATCTGGGAAATCGCCTTGCGTTCCACCTGAGAATCCCGCTACTGTCAACTCTCGGTCCTGGCAACACGAAACCGGAGAGGAGTTGATACCGATGATGCACATCATTTCGTTCACTGAGCCGCACACGGGAGTCCTCCTCGCGTACCCGGCCTGCTAGCCCGCACCGGCACTCGGCGCCTCAGCGCCTGACCGTCACAGCGTTCACTCGAGCGCAGCCCACTCGGGCGTGACCCTGCGGCATCCGCCGCAGCATCCGTCGACCCGATCGAATCGATCACCCCGACCATCGGATGCCGCGCCGGACAGCAGCCCGGAGCCGCCAGGCTTCCCGCCTCGCCGGCGCGCCCGCGCGCCCGGAACGTCCCCACTGGCGCGCCCTCGCGCCGATCCGTCCGAGGGCTCGCCTCCCGCAGTTCGCACACCACGGATCGCACCACCCCGACCGGCGATCGTCCGGCCGGGAACCCACCACCAGAAGGAATGATCGTGAATACCACATCACTCACCGCCGGTTCGGCTCAGCAGAGCCGAGCCACCACCATGAGTGCCCAGGCACGCCAGTTGCGCGAGCGACTGGCCCGCCGCGCCGGCCTCGCGCTGCTCGCGTGGAGCCGTCGCCAGGAGGAGCGTCGGAGCACCGACGCCGTGACCCTGCGCCGCCAGACCGAGCAGGACGCCACCCGCGCCCGCGACGAGCAGTTCCGTCGCCTCGCGCTGGGCGGTGCCGGCCTCATCTGATCATGGGCACCGTACACACCGAGCCCCCGCGGAACCATCCGCATCCCGGGACGCCATCCCGCTCGACGGGGATGTGCTCCGCGGGGGTCTCGGCAACGCACGACGGCGACGTCGAGAGGGCATCGGCCGCACGGGCCGCTGCGCTGTCGTCGTCGCCGTCGTCGTCGTCGCGGCTGCTGGGGTCCGACGCTCAGGGGGCGGCGGGCGGGAAGCCGTCCGCCGGCTCCTGGGCGTTCAGCCGCAGCGCGATGTCGAGCAGGCTCACCCGCTTCAGCCGGGCCACCTCGGCGAGCGGGAACCACCGGGCATCGTCGCTCGAACCGCCGACCTCGCTGCGCAGCTCGCCGCCGGTCACCGTCGCGCGGTACACGACCCGCATCGCGTAGAGCGGCACGTCGCCCGAGTGCCGCCGCTCGGCGGGCACGACCATCGTGTCGATGCCGAGCAGGCGGTCGACGGATGCCTCGTACCCCGTCTCCTCGAAGATCTCGCGCCGGACCGCCTCGACCGGGTGCTCCGAGCCCTCGATACCGCCGCCCGGCAGCGTCCACCCGGACCGGCCGTGCTCGTTCCAGTGCGCGAGCAGGATCTCGCCGTCACGGATGATCACGCCATACGCGGCGATGCGGATGTCCATCCGGCCACTGTACGACAGCGGCCATCGGGTTCACCCGGCCCAGACCACCCAGCCGCCGTGCGGCAGGATCGGGATCGCAGCGACGAGGTATTCCTCCACCCCGTCGACATCGGTCAGGACGCCGAACGTCGCGTCGCTGAACCGCAGGACGCCGCGGTCGTCGGGTCCGCTGAGCGGCAGCCTGGTCTGCGCCCACAGCCTGAGCATGCCCGCCTTGTCGAGGAGGATGCACTCGACGCCCGGTCCCGGCGCACTGTGGAATCCGGCCAGGCCGGCGAAGTTCCCGTCCTCATCGAGGAAGTCGTCGGTGAAGCTGCGAACGATGCCGTCCCGGAGCACCTCATGAGCTGCGCCCGAGACGCGGTCGATGATGTCGGGGACGTCGAGCAGCAGTTGGTCGGGGGCCGGATTCGGCGACGTGTTGACCAGGCAGAGCGCGTACGAGGTCGGTCGGTAGAGCGCCGCCGCCGTCGGCGACCAGAAGCTGGATTCGACGTTGTCGGGCTCGCCCAGGACGGCCGCGAAGTTGACGGCCCCCGACTGCACGAGGCGCAGGCCGAACGGGCTGAGGTGCCGCTGGATGATCCCGTACGAGACGCTGCCCTCTGACGTGAGGAGCCGCCCGTTGTCGTGCCGGAGCACGACGCGCCCGTCCCCGTACACGTAGATCCACCCGATACGCAGCCGGCTCCACGCCGCGATGATGTTCGCGTCGTCCTCGTCATGCCCGCTCACGTCGGCCCGCTCGGCCGCCGCGGCAGGTGCCTGGCCGGCCGTGTCGGATGCCCCGACCACGGCCAGCGCCCCCACGCTCGCGTAGGCGACCACCGCCGCGACGGCCGCGACGACATAACCCGTGCGCCACCGGCGGCGTGCGGGACTCGAGTGCGTGCGGTCGATCCGCGTCGGTCCCCCTCTTCCGACGCCATCCTCGCACTGTTGCCTCCCGTCGGCGAGGGTCGGTCAGCCCCCGCCGGATCAAGGACCGGGCGGGGTCGTGTCGAACTCGAACGACTCGATGACCGCGGTCGAGGCCGCCAGGTGGTCGTCCCACCCTTCTGCCGCAGCGGAGTAGACGACGACCATGACCGTGGCGTACATCCCGCTCGGGAGGCCGGCGACGTCGAGGACGATGATCCGCCACTGCTCATCGGGCTCGGCCCCCCATGTGATGAAGTCCTGCGAGTACAGGAGCGGCACGTAGGGCCCGTCGCCTCCACAGTTCGCCGTCCAATCGGGGTCGATGGCGAGGTCGATCTGCTGCCCCGAGAGTCCGCCGACGGCGACCGGGACGGGTTCCTCCGTGCTCAGCCCAGGACGGGTCGCGAGGGCGCCGACGATGTCGTCCGCCGTCCACTCCACTCCGGGAGCGGCTTCATCACTGCAGTCCTCGGCCGCGACTTGGATGCTGGGGAAGACGTTGAGGAAGATGGTGGGATACCCACCGCTTCCGATCAGTTCGCGGTTCTCGGACGTGTCGGGCACGAGCGTGAGCTGTCCCTCGGCCGCGGGCTCGGTGAGCCATCCGGCGGGAACTGTGAAGGTGAGCGGCGGCCAGAAGCTCGGGGCGGCTTGCGTCCCCGGTTCGAGAGCGACCAGCGGGGCCGTGTTCGAGGAAGCGGATGGGGACGAAGGCGGCGAGGACGTGTTCGCCGCGGTCCGGTTCGAGATGCTGGCGCACCCGACCAGCATGAGTGCGAGGGCCACCGCTACGGCGGCACACGGTGCCTTCATCATGATGTCCTTCCGGGCGACCCGAACGCGCGCCTCATCCACCCCACTGCACGAATCCGCCGTGGGGAAGGATCGGAAGGAGCACGACGTCGAGCTCGGCTCCGTTCGTGGCGGTCAACGTGGTGTAGTTCGCATCACTCGGGTACATCGCGGGATCGTCCCGAGGCAGGCTCACGTCCCACACCACCCCGGCCTCGCGGGCATCGAGGACGAAGCAGTCCACTCCGGGCCACGGCCCGACGACCGGATCGGCGAAGCTCCGCTCGGTGCCGCTGAGAACCGAGCGCAGCTGGATCGGGATCTGATCCCCGATCAGCTTCACGTCGCGGAGCCCCTCGCGCGGCGGGCTCTCGCTGACGGGTGCATGGCACAACGCGAACCTCGACGGCCGGTAGTTCGCCGCGGACGGGTCCGACCAGGCGGCCGTCGGAAGCGGGTCGGACAGCGACAGGAACTCGCGGAGCTCGACCTCGCCGGTCCGCACCATCTCCACGCCGACGGGGCTGAGTCGCCGCTCGAGTATCCCACCGTTCGGATGGCCCGCAGCCGCCTGGCGATCGGGATAGGAGAGCACCCGACCGTCCGCGTAGACGTACAGCCACCCGACGTGGAGCTTGCTCCACTGCGCCAGGATCCGTCCGTCATCGAACGTCGCTCCAGCGATCGGTGGTGGGATTCCCTCGGCAGTCCTCTCCTCAGACGAGGACCATGGACCGCCCGACATCGCGAGCGCTCCTGCGCCGAGCAGCAACACGCCGAGGGCGACGCCGATGGCGTAGCGCAGATGCCGATGCCGTGTCCGGATCCCGGCCTCCCGGATGACGCCGGCTTCAACCGGCGGCGACGACCCGTCGACGGAAGGGTGTGCGCGTGCGGTGGTGGTGGTGCTCACGTTGCCTGCTCCAACCGATGATGGACACCGAGTCGGCGTTCAGCCGCCCCAAAGGACCCAGCCGCCGTGGGGCATGATCGGGATCGAGATCAGGATCATCTCGCTGCCGTCGATCCCGTCCATGGTCGCGAACGCCGAATCGTCGGTGCGGAAACGGACGTCCTGCTCGGTCTGGCCGAGATCCGGACGGGTGTGCGCCCAGATGGCACGGACCAGGTCCGCGCTCATCACGTGACAGTCCACCCCGGGACCGGGATCGCCATGATGGCCGTCGATCCCGACGAAGCGCCCATCCTCGTCCAGGACGGGTTGGGTGAAGCTCCGCACGTCGGCGTGCTCGAGGAGCGCTCGGACCGGACGCGGTAGCTTCATGGCTATCGTGCCGACGTCAGTCAGGAAGTCCGGTTCGGGAGCGGGTACCTTCGCGAGGTGGCACAACGCGTACTCCGTCGCTCGGTAAGCCCCGGAGCGCTCGTCGGCCCACGCCTCAGCGGGGACGGTCCCGGCCGGCCCGACGAGGTCCTCCGCATCGAAGACCCCATCGCTGAGGAGCGTCATGCCGAGTGGGCTCAGGTGGCGTGCGCGGATCGGCGGTCGATCCGCGTAGGAGAGCACCAAGCCGTCGTCGTACACGTATGCCCAGCCGACGTGGATCCTGGCCCATCGATATTTCACGGTCGCTGCGGACGCCGGAGCATCCGCTGCCGGTGGCCCGTTCGGTTCGGGCGCCGCGACCCGACTTCCAGCCGTGTCGGAGAAGAACGCCGCGATGCCTCCAGCGACGACAACGGCGGATGCCACGACGATGAGCGTGATCCGACTCCGACGCTGGCGTGCATGATGACGTGCGTCGGAGATCGCACCGTCCTCAATGACGGGCGGAGCATCGGCGAAGGAGTCATCGGCGCTCTCGGCTCTGGCCAAGTGCTCGCTGGAGACCGGACCGTCATCGTCGACGGAAGGGGGCACGTGTTCGGAGGTGGTGGTGCTCATGTTGCCTGCTCCAACCAATGACGATATTATCATTAGCACCATGATCGATGTCAAGCTCGATCGGAACGATCGGACCGACCTCTACGAGCAGGTGGCCGCCGAGATCCGTCGGTCGATCGCAGATGGCGAGGCTCTGCCGGGTGATCGCCTGCCCCCGGCGAGAGACCTGGCGGCCGTACTCGACGTGAACACCAACACGGTGCTGCGCGCGCTGCGCCTCCTGCGAGACGAGGGACTGCTCGAGTTCCGGCGCGGGCGCGGCATCTCGGTAGCGGGGGTCCCCGAGCGCGGCGCGGTGCTCCAACGCACCCGCGAACTCGTGGCGTTCGCACGCCAGCAGGGTTACAGCACCCAGGAGCTCATCGACATGATCGTCGCCGTCCCCTGAGACGACCGCGGCTCGCCTGACTGGACAGGCGAGCCGATGAAGACTGGGTGGAGCCTAGGAGATTCGAACTCCTGACATCCTGCTTGCAAAGCAGGCGCTCTACCAACTGAGCTAAGGCCCCCGAGCGGATGTCGCGGCATCCGCGGGTGTGGAGTTGTGGAGTGGGGATACGAGGACTTGAACCTCGGACCTCTTCGTTATCAGCGAAGCGCTCTAACCGCCTGAGCTATATCCCCGAATTTCGGCCGAAGGAAAGACTACCCGACGGTGCGGGAATCTCCGAATCGAGCCGAGGTCGGCGTCAGTTGTTGGTGAAGCCGACCAGCAGGCCGCCCGTGATCTTGACGCTGAGGTTGTAGAGCACGGCCACGATCGCGCCGAGCGCGGTGGTCACGACCAGGTTGAGCAGCGCGGCGACGACCGCGAAGCCCATCACGTTGCCGAGCGAGAGCACCGCGGTCAGGTCGCCGCTCGAGCCGGCCACGTCCTGCACGAGCGAGTTGACCTGCTCGAAGATGCCGGTCGAGCTCAGCACCGTGTGGATCAGGAAGGTCACGACGATGCTGATGACCGCGAAGCACACGGCCACGAGGAAGGACAGCTTCACCGCCGACCAGAAGTCGATGTAGACGAGGCGCAGGCGCACCTGCTTGGCCGGGGGCCGGCGGTTCGACTTGCGGGCCAGCTTCTCGGCGACGCTACTCATTGACGGTTACTCCTCTCGCGCGGGCTCGGCCGCTTCGGACTCTGCGGCCTCCTCCACGAGATTCCGTTCGGAATTCCTCGCGATGGCGATGATCCGGTCGTCGTCCGCGAACTTCGCGAACACGACGCCCATCGTGTCCCTGCCCTTGGCGGGAACCTCGGCGACGTCAGAGCGTACCACCTTGCCGCTGGCAAGAACCACAAGGACCTCGTCGCCTCGGGAGGCGATGAGGGCGCCGGCCAGGTCGCCGCGGTCCTCGCTGAGCTTGGCCACCTTGATGCCGAGTCCGCCGCGCTGCTGCTTGCGGTAGTCCTCGACCCTGGTGCGCTTCGCGTAGCCGCCCTCGGTCACGACGAACACGTAGGTGTCGCTCGGGCTGAGCTTCTGGCCGTTGTCCTCGGCGGATGCGTCGACGGCCTCGATCTCGGCCTCGTTGCCGTTCGATCCGGGCACGACGGATGCCTCGAGCAGGCTGTCGCCCGAGCGGAACGACATGCCCTTCACGCCCGACGTCGACCGGCCCATGGGGCGGAGCGCGTCATCCGTCGCCTCGAACCGGAGGGACATCCCCTTGCGCGACACGAGCAGGATCTCGTCGTGCTCGTCGACCAGCATCGCCGAGACGAGCTCGTCGCCCTCGCGGAGGTTGATCGCGATGATTCCGCGGGAGCGATTGGTGTCGTAGGCGGTGAGATCGGTCTTCTTCACGAGCCCGTCGCGCGTGGCGAGCACGAGGTACGTCGCCACCTCGTAGTCGCGGATGTCGAGGATCTCGGCGATCTGCTCGTCGGGCTGCATCTCGAGCAGGTTGGCGACGTGCTGGCCCTTGGCGTCGCGGCCGCCCTCCTGGATCTCGTAGGCCTTGGCGCGGTAGACGCGGCCCATGTTCGTGAAGAAGAGCAGCCAGTGGTGCGTCGTCGTGACGAAGAAGTGCTCCACCACGTCGTCGGCGCGCAGTTGCGCCCCCTTCACGCCCTTGCCGCCGCGGTGCTGCGAGCGGTAGTTGTCGCTGCGGGTGCGCTTGACGTAACCGCCGCGCGTGACGGTGACGACCATCTCCTCCTCGGGGATCAGGTCTTCGACCGACATGTCGCCGTCGAAGCCCGGGAGGATGTGCGTGCGGCGGTCGTCGCCGTACTTCGCGGCGATCTCGGCGAGCTCGTCGGAGATGATGCTGCGCTGGCGGGTCGGGCTCGCGAGGATCGCGTTGTAGTCCGCGATCTTCGTCTCGAGCTCGGATGCCTCGTCCATGATCTTCTGGCGCTCGAGGGCCGCGAGGCGACGGAGCTGCAGGTCGAGGATGGCGCGGGCCTGCACCTCGTCGACGCCGAGCAGGTCGATGAGTCCGTCGCGCGCGTCCTCGACCGTCGGCGAGCGGCGGATGAGGGCGATGACCTCGTCGAGCGCGTCGAGCGCCTTGAGGTAGCCGCGCAGGATGTGCATCCGCTCCTCGGCCTGGCGCAGGCGGAACTGGGTGCGGCGAACGATGACGTCGATCTGGTGGTCGACCCAGTGCGCGATGAAGCCGTCGATCGAGAGGGTGCGCGGCACGCCGTCGACGATCGCGAGCATGTTGGCACCGAAGTTGTCCTGCAACTGCGTGTGCTTGTACAGGTTGTTGAGCACGACCTTCGCGACCGCGTCGCGCTTCAGCACGATCACGAGGCGCTGGCCGGTGCGGCCCGAGGTCTCGTCGCGGATGTCGGCGATGCCCGCGATCTTGCCGTCCTTCACGAGGTCGGCGATCTTGATCGCGAGGTTGTCGGGGTTCACCTGGTAGGGCAGCTCGGTGACGACGAGGCAGGTGCGGCCCTGGATCTCCTCGACGTTGACGACGGCGCGCATGGTGATCGACCCGCGACCGGTGCGGTAGGCGTCGTTGATGCCCTTCACCCCGAGGATCTGCGCACCGGTCGGGAAGTCGGGCCCCTTGATGCGCTGGATGAGCGCCTCCTGGAGCTCCTCGCGCGAGGCGTCGGGGTGCTCGAGGAACCACTGCGCGCCGGACGCGACCTCGCGGAGGTTGTGCGGCGGGATGTTCGTCGCCATGCCGACGGCGATGCCGACGGACCCGTTGACGAGCAGGTTCGGGAACCGGCTCGGCAGGACGGTCGGCTCCTGGGTGCGGCCGTCGTAGTTGTCCTGGAAGTCGACGGTCTCCTCGTCGATGTCCCGCACCATCTCCATGGCGAGCGGGGCCATCTTCGTCTCGGTGTACCGGTGCGCCGCGGCGCCGTCGTTGCCGGGCGAGCCGAAGTTGCCCTGGCCGAGCGCGAGCGGGTAGCGCAGGCTCCACGGCTGCACGAGGCGCACGAGCGAGTCGTACACCGCGGTGTCGCCGTGCGGGTGGAACTGGCCCATGACGTCGCCGATGATGCGCGTGCACTTCGAGAACGCGCGGTCGGGTCGGTAGCCGCCGTCGTACATCGTGTAGATGACGCGGCGGTGCACGGGCTTCAGGCCGTCGCGCACGTCGGGCAGCGCACGACCGATGATCACGCTCATCGCGTAGTCGAGGTACGACCGCTGCATCTCGAGCTGCAGGTCGACCTGGTCGATCCGACCGTGGATGCCGAAGCCCTCGCCGTCGCCGCCGGGGTTGATCACGTCAGATGTCAAGGAAACGCACGTCCTTCGCGTTCTTCTGGATGAAGCTGCGGCGGCTCTCGACGTCGTCGCCCATCAGCGTGGAGAAGATCTCGTCGGCCGCGGCCGCGTCGTCGACCGTGACCTGCAGCAGCGTGCGGGTCTCGGGGTTCATCGTCGTGTCCCACAGCTCCTGGTGGTTCATCTCGCCGAGGCCCTTGTAGCGCTGCACGCCGTTCTCCTTGGCGATGCGCTTGCCCTCGGCCAGGCCGGCCGTGAGCAACGCGTCGCGCTCGCGGTCGGAGTAGACGTACTCGTGCTCGGCGTTCGTCCACTTCAGCCGGTAGAGCGGGGGCTGCGCGAGGTACACGTAGCCCATCTCGATGAGCGGCCGCATGTAGCGGAACAGCAGGGTGAGCAGCAGGGTCGTGATGTGCTGGCCGTCGACGTCGGCGTCGGCCATGAGCACGATCTTGTGGTACCTGGCCTTCTCGGCGTTGAAGTCCTCGCCGATGCCGGTTCCGAATGCGGTGATCATCGCCTGGATCTCGGCGTTGCCGAGCGCCCGGTCGAGTCGTGCCTTCTCGACGTTGAGGATCTTGCCGCGCAGCGGCAGGATCGCCTGCGTCTCGGGGTTGCGACCCGTCTTGGCGGAGCCGCCGGCCGAGTCGCCCTCGACGAGGAAGATCTCGGAGATCGTCGGGTCCTTGCTCGTGCAGTCGGAGAGCTTGCCGGGCATGCCGCTCGACTCCAGGAAGCCCTTGCGTCGGGTGGCCTCTCGCGCCTTGCGGGCGGCGATACGGGCCGTGGCCGCCTGGATCGCCTTGCGGATGATGTCACGCGCCTGGTTGGGGTTGCGCTCGAACCAGTCGCCGAGCTGGTCGCCCGTGACCTTCTGCACGAACGACTTGGCCTCGGTGTTGCCGAGCTTCGTCTTGGTCTGGCCCTCGAACTGCGGCTCGGACAGCTTCACCGAGATGACCGCGGTGAGTCCCTCGCGCACGTCGTCGCCCGAGAGGTTGTCGTCCTTGTCCTTGAGGATGCCCTTCTCGCGCGCGTAGCGGTTCATGAGCGTGGTGAGCGCCGCGCGGAACCCCTCCTCGTGCGTGCCGCCCTCGTGCGTGTTGATCGTGTTCGCGTACGTGTGCACGGACTCCGTATAGGCGGTGGTCCACTGCATCGCGACCTCGAGCGCGATCTTGCGCTCGGTGTCCTCGGATTCGAACGAGATGATCTCGTCGTTCACGAGGTCGGCCTTCTTCGAGCGGTTGAGGTACTCGACGTAGTCGACGAGGCCGCGCTCGTAGAAGAAGGTGTCGGAACGCGGCTCCGGGGCATCCGCCTCGGACTCGGCCGTGTCCTCGGGATCGATCTCGATGTGCCCGACCCGCAGGTCGGTGAGGGTGATGCGCAACCCCTTGTTGAGGAAGGCGTACTGCTGGAAGCGGGTGCGCAGCGTCTCGTAGTCGAACTCGACGGTCTCGAAGATGTCGGGACTCGGCCAGAAGGTGATCGTCGTGCCGGTGGCCTCGGATGCCTCGTCCTGCGAGAGCGGGGCATCGGGAACGCCGACCGTGTAGGACTGGCGCCACACGTGGCCCTGCCGCTTCACCTCGACCTCGAGGCGCGACGAGAGGGCGTTGACGACGGATGACCCGACACCGTGCAGTCCGCCGGACACGGCGTACCCGCCACCGCCGAACTTGCCGCCGGCGTGCAGCACCGTGAGCACGACCTCGACCGTCGAACGGCCCTCGGTCTTGTGGATGTCGACGGGGATGCCGCGGCCGTTGTCGATCACGCGGATGGCGCCGTCGGGCAGGATCGTCACGTCGATGTCGTCGGCGAAGCCCGCGAGCGCCTCGTCGACCGAGTTGTCGACGATCTCGTAGACGAGGTGGTGGAGACCCCGTGGCCCGGTCGAACCGATGTACATACCGGGGCGCTTGCGAACCGCTTCGAGGCCCTCGAGAACCTGGATCGCGTCTGCACCGTATTCAGGCGTCTGCTGGGCCTTCGTCGGTTCCGCTGTCATGGGTGAATCGGGCTCCTGACCGTCGTTCTGGCGACTCTCAATCCTATCAAACGGAGGGTCCTCACCGGCCCGGAAGCGCCGATCTGAGGCGATGACGCAGGGGAAGTGACCGAATTTGCCACCTCAGCCGTAGGTATCGCGCGGACCACGCCCTGGAACCGATCTGGGACCCCTTTTCCAGGTGGGGGCATCGGGTCCTTGGAAGCGGATCGTCTCGACCCCGGCTCCCGGGTACCGGTCGAGGATGCGGGTGACGAGCTCGGAACGCATCAGCCGGAGCTGCGTCGCCCATGCCGTCGACTCGCAGCGCACCTGCAGCACGCCGTTCTCGATGGCGATCGCGTCGGAGTGCCGCGCGATCTCGTCGCCGGCGACCTCGGACCACGAGGCGAGCACCTCGTGCTGCGACAGCGGCGCGGTCCAGCCGAGCTGGCTGGTGAGCCCGTCGATCGCGTCGGCGAGCGGCTTCGGGTCGCGGCCGGGGGTGAATGGCTCGCCGCCGGTCGTGTCGCGGGTGCGGCTGCGTGCGCGACCGGGGCGTGGACGGGTGTCGCCGAAGATCTCGCGGAAGTGCTGGTAGACGCGCGCGGCCTCGGAGCGCTCGGGAGCTTCAGGCATCCGTCGTCGCCTCCTCCTCGACGATGTGGCCGGCGTCGATGTGCACGATGCGTGCGATGAGCGGCTCGGGCACGTCCTCGAGCACCGCCGCGGTCACGAGCACCTGCTCGAACCCGCCGATCGCCGCGGCCAGGCGCTCCCGGCGCAGCCGGTCGAGTTCGGCGAAGACGTCGTCGAGCACGAGCACCGGGTCGCCGGTGGTCGAGTCCCGGCGCAGCAGCTCCGCGGATGCCAGGCGCAGCGCGAGCGCGAACGACCACGACTCGCCGTGGCTCGCGTACCCCTTCGCGGGCAGGCCGTTGAGGAGCAGCACCACATCGTCGCGGTGCGGGCCGACGAGCGTGATCCCCCGCTCGAGCTCCTTCGGCCGCAGGTTGCGGATCGCCTCGGCGAAGCGGACGGCTGTGGCGGATGCCCCGTCGCCGGCGATGGCGGCGATCGCTTCGGATGCCGCGGCCGACCGCGGCGCGGCATCCGCCGGGGTCTCGGACTCGGGGTCGGCCCCGTCGATCGAGAGGAGCGGACGCAGCCCTGGCGCGTGATCGGCGTCGACGATGGAGTGGTAGGCCGCGGCGAGCGGGGCGGCGAGCTCCCCCACGAGCGCCACGCGCTGGTCGATGAGCTCGGAGCCGAGCTGCACGAGCCGCTCGTCCCAGATGTCGAGCGTCGGGAGCTGGGCCGCGGCGAGGCCTCGGGCACGGGCGCTCTTCAGGAGCGAGTTGCGCTGCTTCAGCACCCGCTCGTAGTCGGCCATGACCCCCGCGAGGCGCGGAGTGCGCTGCACGAGCAGCTCGTCGAGCAGGCGGCGGCGCACGGAGGGCTCACCGCGGACGATCGCGAGGTCCTCGGGGGCGAAGAGCACGCTGTGCGCGTAGCGTGGCAGCTCGCGGGTCTTCACCGGTGATCGGTTGAGCTGCGCCCGATTGGCGCCCTGGCGGTTCAGCTGCAGCTCGATGAGGAGCTCGCGGTCGCCGTGCGCGAGCAGGGCGCGCACGATCGCGGCATCCGCCCCGGCCCGGATGAGCGCCTGGTCTCCCGAGACGCGATGGGACCCGAGCGTCGCGAGGTAGCCGATCGACTCGACGAGGTTGGTCTTGCCCTGCCCGTTGCGGCCGACGAACACGGTGGCGCCGGGACCGAGCACGAGCTCGGCGCGCTCGTAGTTGCGGTAGTCGGTGAGGGAGAGGCGGGCGACGTGCACGCTGGGCTCCCTTCCTCGGCCGGACGCCTCAACGCTACCCGCGCCGACCGACTCCGGTGGTCGAGCAGCGGCCGCGGAATCGCACCACCCCGGTGGTCGGGTAGCGCCGGCAGAACGTCACCGCAGCAGCAGGTTCGGCTGCAGCAGGTAGCGGTACGTGTCGGCGCCGGCCTGGTCGCGCGACGTCTGGCTCGTGATGAGCACGGGACCCGGCTTGTTGGGGTTCTCCGTCTTGGTGAAGGAGATGCGCACGAACTCCGAGTGCACCGCGCCGAGGCCGTCGAGCAGGAACTGCGGCTTGAGCGACACGACCGTGTCGTCGCCCGTGAGGATGGCGTCGATCGTCTCGGAGGCCTGGGCCTGCTGGCTGCCGATCGCCTCGAGCGTGAGTCCGTCGGCGGTGAAGCTGTAGCGGAGCGCGGCCTCGCGCTCGAGCACGAGCGCCACGCGGCGGGTGGCCTCGATGAGCTCGGCCGTGTTCATGACCGCGTAGTTGTCGACGGTCTCGGGGAAGAGCCGGCGCACGGGCGGGAAGTTGCCCTTGATGAGGAGGGACGTCACGGTCTTGCGGTCGGCGCTGAACGCGATGAGCTCGCGATCGTCGCGGCTGGTGATCGCGACCGAGATCGTGCCCGAGTGCCCGAAGGTCTTGCCGACCTCCTGCAGGGTGCGGGCAGGCACGAGCGCCGCGAGCGTCTCCTCGGAGGCGACACCGCCGCCGTCCCATTCGATCTCGCGGATCGCGACGCGATACCGGTCGGTCGCGACGAGGCTGAGGTTGTTCTCGCGCACCTCGAGCTGCACCCCGGTGATCACGGGGGTCACGTCGTCTCGGGATGCCGCGACGGCGACCTGCGCGACGGCCGTGGCGAACTCCTCGGCCGGGACCACGCCGGACTCGGTGCCCACCTCGGGGATCGACGGGTATTCCTCGACCGGCATCGAGAGGAGGGTGAAGCTCGCGGAGCCGCAGGTCACGGAGATGCGGGACTCCTCGGTCGCGACGTGCACGGGCGCGTTCGGCAGGCGGCCGGCGATCTCGGCGAGGAGGCGACCCGAGACCAGGACCGTGCCCGACTCCTCGACGTCGGCTTGGATCTCGGTCTGCGACGAGACCTCGTAGTCGAAGGAGGAGAGCACGAGGCCGTCGTCGTTCGCCTGGATCAGCACGCCGGAGAGGATGGGCAGCGTCGTGCGCTGCGGCAGGAGCTTGACGGCGAAGGACACGGCCTCACTGAAGACGTCGCGATTGACCTGGAACTTCACGGTTCTCCCGTCCTCGTGCTGCTGGCTGGCTCACCCATGCTATCCGGACTGTTCCGCACGGTGTCGGGACATTCCGTGTGCGCTCGGGCATCGTCACCGCGGTCGTGAGCGACAGGTCGACGCGGTGGTGCGCGGCGCACGCCCCGGGTCCGCGTGCATCGAGGTGAGCGCCCAGGGTCGCGTGCCCTGCGGGCGCGACTGAACCACGGCGACGGACATTCCACACCCCTCGACCGTCGACATCGGGTCGCGAGTCGCACGATGTGAGACCTCGGCTCCGACCCCGACGCCCTCGATGTTGTCGGGCCCGCGCTTAATCCATCTTTCTCTTAACGGTGTTAACCGCTGTGGAAACTGTGGATGGTGTGCTGCGATGCGCGGAACCACGCCGATGTCTGCCGATCGGAGCTGTGCACAGCGTGTGCGATTCGACCGGGAAGCGTCGAGCGGGCCGCGTGGGCCGGGTGGGGTTTTGCACAGGCTCCCCCGCCGTCTCAACAGGCGTTGCGGGCCGTCCCCTTAACAATCCACAACTTTTCCACAGTTGTGGGAATCGCCCGTTCAGGGGTCACGGAGCGCCTGCGGAGGGCGCGGAAGCGGGCTCGATGACGTCGTGCGAGGGTGTCGCGCGGTGGCGCGGCATCCGTTCGACGCGGGCGCGCGGCATCCGTGCGACGCCCGTTCGCGGCATCCGTCAGCGGTAGCGGGCGTTCTGCTTGATGCGTGCGGTGAGCTCGGTGACCTGGTTGTAGATCGACCGGCGCTCCTTCATGAGCTCCGAGATCTTCTTGTTCGCGTACATCACGGTGGTGTGGTCGCGGTTGCCGAAGAGCTGTCCGATCTTCGGCAGCGACAGGTTCGTGAGCTCACGGCAGAGGTACATGGCGATCTGCCGCGCGGTAGCGACGGCCTGGGACCGGCTCGAGCCGTAGAGGTCGTCGACCGTGAGCTTGAAGTAGTCGGCCGTGGCCGTGATGATGTCGACCGGCGCGACGACGTTGTCGGTGTCGTCGGTGATGAGGTCCTTGAGCACGGTCTGCACGAGCGGCATGTCGACGGGCGTGCGGTTGAGGCTCGCGAACGCGGTGACGCGGATGAGCGTGCCCTCGAGCTCGCGGATGTTGGAGGAGACCTTCGACGCCATGTACTCGAGGATCTCGTCGGGCACCTGGAGCCGCTCGGACTGCGCCTTCTTGCGGAGGATGGCGATGCGGGTCTCGAGGTCGGGCGCCTGCACGTCGGTGATGAGGCCCCACTCGAAGCGGCTGCGCATCCGGTCCTCGAACCCCGTGAGGTGCTTCGGCGGCACGTCGCTCGTGATCACGACCTGCTTGTTGTGGTCGTGCAGCGTGTTGAAGGTGTGGAAGAACGCCTCCTGCGTCTCCGCCTTGCCCTGCAGGAACTGGATGTCGTCGATGAGCAGGATGTCGATGTTGCGGTAGCGCTGCTGGAACAGCGAGCCGCGGTTGTTCGCGATCGAGTTGATGAAGTCGTTCGTGAACTCCTCCGACGAGACGTACCGCACGCGGATGCCGGGATAGAGGCTCTGCGCGTAGTGGCCGATCGCGTGCAGGAGGTGCGTCTTGCCGAGCCCGGAGTCGCCGTAGATGAAGAGGGGGTTGTAGGCCTTCGCCGGCGCCTCGGCCACGGCGACCGCGGCCGCGTGGGCGAAGCGGTTGGACTGGCCGATGACGAAGCTGTCGAACGAGTACTTCGGGTTGAGGCGTGCGTCGCGCGGTCGGTCGGGGCTCGTGTTCTCGAACACCGACTGCGGGGAGGCCGGCAGCTCGACCGGGTTGGGGTAGTCGTCGAACGCGGCGGGCTTCGGCTCGGGCGCCCGCGTCTCCTCGAGCTCGGGGTTCACGACCACGTAGAAGGAGGTCACCGACGAGGGCGACTCGATCGCGCTCATCGCCGAGAGGAGCGAGACGCGCATCCGCTGGTTGAGCATGCTGGCCGTGAAGTCGTTCGGGACCTCGAGGTAGAAGGTGCCGGCGGCGATGCCCTTGGGCTCGACCAGGTTGAGGAACCCCTGCAGCATCGGGGTGATCGCGTCGTCGTCGTTGAGTCGGTCGAGGACGGTGGCCCATGTATCGGAGATGGGCTGCTCTGTCATCGTTCCCCGCAATCCCTCGGTGCCGTCGTGTGCCGCTCATCGATCCCCCGATCGATGGAACGAGCGGCGCGAGGCGAAGTGTTCACCGTTATCCACCGGCTGTGTGCAGAATCGGCGAGACGCCCGGGATTCCGCGTGCAAGGCTGGGGATAACTGGTCTCACACGCTAGCGAAACTCGCCCCCTGGGACAAATGCCGGAGGAGGGATTCGACGCCTCCCGCGTGTCGATCCACAGGGTATCCCGAGGTATGCGGGATACTCTTCCGTTCGCACTATGCCGGCTTCGGACTTCGCCTGGTTTGACCACGGGTCCGGGAGGCCGTAGTTTTAATAGGTTGACCCCAGCCCTTTCGGGCACCCAGTTTCCCTCCGGAGCATCGCACTCGCTGCGCGGCGCGGAGATTCCGACAGCCGGAGAAGAAGAATGAGCAAGCGTACCTTCCAGCCGAACAACCGTCGTCGCGCCAAGAAGCACGGCTTCCGCCTTCGCATGCGCACCCGCGCGGGCCGCGCCATCCTCTCGGCTCGCCGCGCCAAGGGTCGCACCGAACTCTCCGCGTAAGTCCCTCGGTGCTCGCCAAAGCCAATCGCATCACGAGCGCCGACGACTACCGAGCCGTCGTGCGCCGGGGTGCGAAGGTCGCCGGTGCCCACACCGTGAGCTATCTGCGCTCACGGGAGTCGGGCACCGACGCACGCTTCGGCTTCATCGTCTCCAAGAAGGTCGGCACGGCGGTGCGACGCAACCTCCTGCGCCGACGGCTCAAGGCCGTCTGCCACGAAGCCCTGGGCGACGGCGTCCACGGCGTCGATGTGGTGGTCCGGGCATTGCCCGGTGCGGCCGAGGTGGAATGGTCCGAGTTGCGCGGCGAGGTGCTCGCCGCGTTCACCCGCGGGCCGGCACGTGCCGCCGCCCGCCCGGTTGAGGCCGTCGCGGCGGCCGCCGCCATGAAGGACGGCTGACGATGCGCAACCTGGCGTTCTTCATCCTGCTCATCCCGCGCAACCTCGGCGTCCTGCTGCTCCGCGCGTATCGCGCCGTGATCTCGCCCCTCTACGGGGACGTGTGCCGGTACTACCCCTCTTGCTCCGCATACGGCCTCGGCTCCGTGCAGCAGCGCGGACTGGTGGTCGGTTCCGCCCTGACGGCCTGGCGCATCGTCCGGTGCAACCCGTGGACGGCCGGCGGCATCGACGAGGTGCGCGCCGCGCGTCACGACCGGTACCGCATCACGAAGTTCGGATGGGTCGTGCCGGCCGGCATGTTCCCCAAGGCCGAAGCGGATGCCGCGGCCGCCCGCCTCGCCCACGAGCTCGAGCACCGAGCCGCCGCCGAGCCCCGCGCCGATGAGCCGGTCCTCGCGAACTCCTCCCCCAACCTGTCCCGGAAGGACTGACTCGTTCCATGCCTGATTTTCTCGGCTTGATCCTCTGGCCCATCAAGTGGGCCATCGAGTTGATCCTCGTCGCCTTCCATTCGATGTGGACGTTCTTCGGGCTCGACCCCGATGCGGGTGTCACCTGGGTGCTCTCGATCGTCGGGCTGGTCATCGTCGTTCGCGCGGCGCTCATCCCGATCTTCGTGCGCCAGATCAAGAGCCAGCGTCGCATGCTCGAGGTCGCTCCCCAGCTCAAGAAGATCCAGGACAAGTACAAGGGCAAGAAGGACCAGTTCTCGCGCGAGGCCATGTCGCGCGAGACGATGGAGCTCTACAAGAAGACCGGGACCAACCCGCTCTCCTCGTGCCTCCCGCTCCTGCTCCAGATGCCGATCTTCTTCGGCCTCTTCTCGGTGCTCAACGACGCGTCCGTGCACGACCGAGCCGGCGTCGGTGCCCTCTCGCAGGAGCTCGCCGACTCGTTCGCGAATGCCGTGTTCCTCGGAGCCCCGTTGAACTCCACCTTCATCGAGGCGTGGAACAACGGCGGTCAGCCGTGGCAGACCATGGTGGTCGCGTCGGTGATGATCGTCCTGATGACCGCATCGCAGTTCATCACGCAGCTGCAGATCGTCTCGAAGAACATGTCGCCCGAGACCAAGGCGAGCCCCATGTTCCGCCAGCAGCGCATCCTGCTGTACCTGCTCCCGCTGGTGTTCGCGGTTTCGGGTGTCGCCTTCCCGCTCGGCGTCATGTTCTACTGGCTCGTCTCGAACTTCTGGACCATGGGTCAGCAGTTCCTGGTCATCCGCAACATGCCGACCCCCGGGTCCGAAGCGGCCCGTGCTCGTGAAGCTCGCCTCGCCAAGAAGGGCAAGCTCGTCGTCGAGGAGAAGCACGAGAACGACGTCGCCGAGCCGAAGAAGCCGACGACCACGCAGCGCCAGCAGCCGATGGGCAAGGCCCGTGCGAAGAAGCAGGGCGGAAAGTAGACGATGACGAACGTGCAGCACGAAGCCGAGGACCGCTCGATCGCCCAGCTCGAGGAGGAAGGCGACATCGCCGCGGACTACATCGAGGAACTCCTCGACATCTGCGACCTCGACGGTGACATCGACATCGACGCCCGGAACGGCCGCGCGTACGTCTCGGTGAACGCCGGCGAGGGTGCGAACCTCCGCATGCTGTCGAAGCCCGAGACGGTGAGCGCTCTGCAGGAACTCACGCGCCTTGCCGTGCAGACCAAGACCGGTGCGTTCTCGCGACTGATCCTCGATATCGGCGGCTCGCGCGACGCGCGCCGCGACGAGCTCGCAGGTCTCGTCTCCCGTGCGGTGGAGCGCATCGAAGGCGGGGCCGCTGAGGCAGCGCTCCCCCCGATGTCGTCGTATGAGCGGAAGCTCGTGCACGATCTCGTGAGCGAGCGCGGCTTCTACTCGGAGTCGCGAGGCGAGGGCGCCGACCGGCACACGGTCATCACTCGCAGTGCCTGAACCCGACGACGTTTCACGTGAAACGATGACCGACGGTCTCGAGCCCGAGCCCGCGGCGGCCGCCGACCTGTTCGGCGAGCACATCGCGAAGGGACGGCAGTTCACCGAGGCGCTGGCACGCCACGGCGAGGAGCGCGGACTCGTCGGACCACTGGAACTCCCCCGCCTCTGGACGCGCCACGTGCTCAACAGCGCACTTGTGGCTCCGTTGCTCCGTCCGGGCCGGGTCGGTGACGTCGGATCGGGCGCGGGCCTTCCTGGCTTGGTGCTCGGCATCATGCGTCCCGACGTGTCATTCGTCCTCATCGAGCCGATGGAGCGGCGCGTCGCGTGGCTCGAGCGTCAGGTCGACGAGTTGGGGCTCGCCAACGTCGAGGTCGTCCGGGCGCGCGCTGAGGAGGCAAAGCTGAAGGGCGCACTCGACCAGGTGACCGCGCGGGCCGTCAGCGCACTCCGCACCCTCATCCCCATCACCGCTCCCCTGCTCCGCCCGGGTGGTGAGCTCGTGCTCATGAAGGGCGCCGGCGTCGACGGCGAGATCGGGGCCGCCGAGAAGGCGATCCGCAAGTACAAGGTGCACGACGCAGAGGTGCTCGTGCTCGGTGAGGGCGTCGTGAGCGAGGTCACGCGAGTGTTCCGCGCGACGGTGGGCTGAGCGCTTCGTCGGTGACGGCTGCCGGCTCGCTCGTTCGGGAACGTACGCGGTGGCGACGACGACGGGTCGTCGGTGCCCACATGCTGCACGGTGGTGCGGAGGCGCATCATGGCGACGCGGGGACCGGTGCCGCTCGTCGCCATCATCCACGGCTCTGATCTGAAGCGACGCTTCGCGGGGACGTTTCACGTGAAACATCCCGAGCAAGGCTGAACGTACGAGGGGCCCACGGGCATTCGATCCGGCTGATCTCGGATCGGTGCGCGAAGACGTCAGTGACACCCGGCGATTGGCAGAGCGTCGTGTCTCCATCCGACGCTCAATGCCCGATCCGGCAGGCCCATGGTCGCCACGAATCACCTCGAATGCACAACGAGCGCGCGGGGACTGGCCCGTTTCCCTCCCTCGGGCGGACGGTTCCAAGTGCGGACGCACGGCGATGATTCAGTCGACCGATGTCGACGACGACGGTGAGTGGTCTGAGCATGCCCGCGAAGGGGTGAGACGGGCACGATCTTCACCTTTCGGGACGTTGGCACAGTGCGCCGCCACATTTCCGCATCGCGCGCGGGCAACCGGCAGGCTGGCTGACGTACCGTGCCTGGGAGCTGTACGCCGCCTCCTCGACATGCTCTGTTTTGGATCGGCTGATTACGGCGGAGCAGCCACCCCGCCCGAGAGCTCCGTCCGCGCTAGCCACGCGTCCCGATTGCGCTCAGGACCTCTCTCGCAATCGTCCGAACGAGTAGTTGCCCCCACTCCCCCTCGCCTGTCCGACTGAGCACGGAGTCCAGCCATGTGGGTCGGTGCAACACCTGAATGCACGTCATTCGGCGGCGTCGCGCACGTCCCGCATCGTCGTAGTGCAAACCCCCCGCCCAGGAGCCGGCGCGCCCGGACCAAGAGCTGGCGATCGACTCCTGGCTGTGGCCGACCCCCTCCTGCCGTGCAACCCCCCGCGCCCGCGCCGGCGCGCCCGGACCAAGATCAGGCGATCGACTCCCGGCTGTGGCCGACGCCCTCCTGAATGAGCTCGCCTCCGAGGCGATCCGCCGTCCCCCGGAGTCCGCCGGCGGTGATGAGCGTGCTTGGCTCGGGTCGCCTCTGCGGTCGCGCAATCGATCGAACACGTCTGACTCGACCGAATCTGTCCTTCACTGACTGCACTCACCGGGCCCACCACCACGCGGCGGTATCCGTCGCGAAGTCCCCACGAAGTCCCCACGGAGCGGCCTCGGGGAGCTCCGGCGCAGTCTCAACGGTGGTGAGACGGCGTGGCGCCATCACTACATGATCCTCGTGCGACGTGATCGTGCCCGTCTGAATCCCTCGAAGCAGTCGGTCGCTGTGCGAGGAGGAGACCGCACCCGCACGGCAGAGAGATGACCCCTCACCCCGAAAGCCCGCGATCGGTGCGACGGGAACGACGGACGAGGCGGGAATGGTGATGGCGGGCGGAGCGGGAACTGCGGAGGTGAGGAAAGGGTGGGCGAGGCGGCAACGGGTGGGCGGAGCGGGAACGGCCGACGTGTCGGAAACCGATGACCGGAACGGGAAGGGCGGGCGAAGCGGGAACGGTGGGCAGCGCGCGGCAACGGGCCGTGGCCGCAGACGGCAAGCGTGAGGGACAGCGGGCGGAGCGGGGACGGTGGGGGAAGCGAAAGAATGGTGGGCAGCGCGGGAATGGCCGACATGTCCGAAACAACGGGCGGAGCGGGGACGGCGGGCGAAAGCGGGAACGGTGGGCAGCGCGGGAACGGTGGGCAGCGGGGGAACGGCGGGCAGCGCGGGAACGGCGGGCGGCGCGGGGACGGTGGGCGGCGCGGGGACGGTGGGCGGCGGGGGAACGGCGGGCGGCGGGGGAACGGCGGGCGGCGCGGGAACGGCGGGCAGCGCGGGAACGGCGGGCAGCGCGGGGACGGTGGGCAGCGCGGGAACGGTGGGCGGCGCGGGAACGGCGGGCAGCGGGGAACGGCGGGCAGCGCGGGAACGGCGGGCGATGCGGGAACGGCTGACGTTACGGACCCGACGGGACGGGAGCGTGACGAGCTGGGGGCGGCACGCGGCGGCAACGGTGGGGTGACTGGAACGGCGCCGCGGGCGCCGCGCGGGCTTGCACCAAGGCCCCACGGTCATGGGCCCGACAGAGGCGAGCTCGTGCGAGGGGCTCACGTAACGAGTGGGGTACTGAGGTGGTCCAGAGGCCGAGGATCGGTCGACGTTTCACGTGAAACGTCGACCGAAGTCTCAAATGACGAGAGGGCGCCGACGACGCGGCACGTCAGTGCCAACGGGATGATCGCCGTTTCACGTGAAACGAGGCGCGAGGCAAGACCGCAGCCGGATGAACTCCACCCACAATCGTGCACCCTCGAACAACGAGAGCCGTTTCACGTGAAACATGCAACTCCCGAATGTCACCAACGCACGACCACGTCTACGCCCGATGACCCCGATCTCGGACGGAGCGCAGGCGACCCCACGGTGGTGGTTCGCGATGCGTCGCTCCGAACCATGGACACGTCCTCACCCTCGGGACTCAGGCGGACCGCCGAGCCACGCACGTCCTCAACAACGACGAACCCTGGGCCATCCGGCGGACACGGGAATCCAACCGTGGCGCCGACGGGTGTGGCGGTTAGGCTGGATTCTCGAGCCGAACGCACGACGATCGGTGCAGCGGACTGACGGGGAGCAGCGGGTATGGCACAGGGTGGAGGTCGCGGATGGTTCCACCGGAAGCGACAACAGCCCGACCCTGAACCAGACAACGGCACGACGCACGCGAGCACGCTTCGACCGCCCGCACCGGATTCCCGATCGGCTGCCGGCCCTCAGTCGAGCGAGACTCCGACGCCCGGTACTTCTTGGAACGCCGGCACGCCCCTGACCCAGTCGTCGGTCGTCGTCTCCGATGACAACGAGCAATGGAGCCCCGAGGCCCGAGATCCTGAGGCGGCCTCTCCGAGCATCCCCGACCAGGTTGCGCCCGTCACGGTTCCAGCGTGGCACGCGACAGCAACGCCACCGCCTCCCGTATCCAACCCCACCACCGAGTCGTGGACGGCATCGCCGGAGTGGGCACCCCCGTCATCGCCCCCGGCATCGTTCGGAGCACCCACCGCTTCCGTGACCAGTGAGCCGACGGCTGGCCCACGGGGCGAGTCGCCGACCGGGCCTGCGAACTCGGGCACCGCGGGTGACGCCGGCTCCGCCGCTCCGTCCACATCGTTGCCGGGGCCTGCATCGAATCCGACGTCGCCGGCAGGTGAGGCAGCTCCTGCAGCGTCACCTCCACCCGTTACGACGAGCATCGATTGGGATGTCGCGACCGCTGCCGCGCTCACGGATGAAACAGGTGCGGATGACACCGCATTGCCTCACTCGCTTCCGAAGACCTCACCCGACCGCCTGCTCGAGGATCTCATCCGCGAGATCGTCGGTGATGCGGCGGCAGACACGGTCTCATCACTGCAGACGCCGCGAACGGACGTGAGCGAGTCAACCGTTCGGTCGGCCGAGGAGGGCCAGCCGCACGAAGCCCAGGAAGTCACTCGCAGCGCAGACGAGCACGTGGATGAAGTCCAACAGGACGGGCTGGAGCTCGCACCGACCTGGGAGACGTCACCGCCCAGCGTCGCCGATGTGCACGAGCACCCCGTTGCCGCCGAGCCATGGACGGAGCCGACGCCGGCAGCGTCCACGATCGCCGACGAAGCGACGTCGGCGACGGTGGGCGGCGCCAGCCAATGGGATGCCCGGATCGATCAGCGGCTCGCGACTGACACGCCTCCCCCGAGCGCCCCGGCCAGCACTTCCGTCGACGAGGCTCAGGCCGAGAATCCTGTGATCGAAGCCGACCCAGACCCGCAGCCCGCATCGTCGGCGACGGTCGTGCCCGGTACGCTTGATCCTCGGGAATCGCCCAACGAGCCTGTGCTGGATCGCATCCAGACAGACCCGCCGAGCTTGCCCACCATCGACATTCCGGCGTCCGTTTCACGTGAAACCACCGCGCAGGAGCCCGCGACCACCGTTTCACGTGAAACGTCCACTCAGTACGGAGGAACTCCCCTGGCCGATCAACTCGCCGACGAGACGCGACGTCGCCAGGCACTCGAGGGTGAGGTCCTTCCCCTGCCCGCGCGCACGCGCATCATGACGATCTCGAACCAGAAGGGCGGCGTCGGCAAGACGACGACGGCCGTCAATCTCGCCGCGGCGCTGGCTCGCACCGGTGCGCATGTGCTGGTCATCGACCTCGACCCGCAGGGCAACGCGTCGACGGCCCTCGGGGTCGATCACCGGTCGGAGCAGCAGAGCGTCTACGAAGTGCTCGTCGCGGACCTCCCCCTCTCCGAGGTGGTCCAACCGTCGACCGAGCACGAGCGCTTGGATTGCGTTCCCGCGACCATCCACCTCGCCGGCGCGGAGATCGAACTCGTGTCCCTCGTCGCTCGCGAGCAGCGCCTCCGCCGTGCGCTCGACGCGCACCTCGCCGCGATGGACCGACCGTACGACTACGTGTTCATCGACTGCCCGCCGTCGCTCGGCCTGCTCACGATCAACGCGTTCGTCGCTGCGCGCGAGGTGCTCATCCCCATCCAGTGCGAGTACTACGCGCTGGAGGGCCTGTCCCAGCTCTTGAGCAACATCGAGCTCATCGAGAAGCACCTCAATCCCGACCTCCGGCTCTCGACGATCCTCCTCACGATGTACGACTCGCGCACGAACCTCGCGCAGCAGGTCGCCCAGGAGGTGCGGGATCATTTCCCGACGCAGACGCTCGGAACGATCATCCCCCGCTCCGTCCGGGTCTCGGAGGCGCCCAGCTACGGCCAGAGCGTGATCAGCTACGACTTCGCCTCGACCGGGTCGCTCTCCTATCGCGAAGCAGCGGCGGAGATCGCACGGCGCGGCCTCGCGAACCAGAACACCCAGAAGGACATGCACTGATGGCTACCAAGCGCACCGGACTCGGCCGTGGAATCGGCGCTCTCATCCCCACCGTCGATGATGCAGCCCGCGCGACTCGTCCGGTCGACGTCTTCTTTCCCGACGCCGACTCGACGCCCGCCACGGCCATCGCCGCCGTCGAGCAGGCCGCCGCGACGGAGGGCCTGCTCACGGTTCCCGGCGCGCGCCTGGCGCGGTTGAGCCCCGACGACATCGTCCCCAACGCGCAGCAGCCCCGCACGGTCTTCGACCCCGAGGACCTCGAGGAACTCGTCCACAGCGTCCGAGAGTTCGGCGTCCTGCAGCCCATCGTCGTCCGCCCGCACCCCGGTGAGCCCGGCAAGTACGAGCTCGTCATGGGCGAGCGCCGACTGCGTGCGACGAAGGCCGCCGGCCTGGACTCCATCCCGGCGGTCGTGAAGGACACGGCCAACGAGGACATGCTGCGCGATGCGCTGCTCGAGAACCTCCACCGGTCGCAGCTCAACCCGCTCGAGGAGGCGTCCGCCTACCAGCAGCTCCTCGCCGACTTCGGGATCACCCAGGAGGAGCTGGCCTCCCGCATCGGTCGCTCCCGTCCGCAGATATCCAACACCCTCCGCCTGCTCAAGCTCCCCGAGGCGGTGCAGCTCCGAGTCGCGGCCGGCGTGCTGAGCGCGGGCCACGCGCGGGCCATCCTCGCCGTGAGCGACGATCCTGAGGAGATGCAGCGGTTCGCCGACAAGATCGTCAACGAGGAGCTGTCGGTGCGCGCCGCCGAGGCGCTCGCGGCGAGCAGCCCGAAGCCGTCCCGCGCGAAGCCCGCCGCCGGCAAGCGGCAGGACTTCCTCGACGATCTCGCCACCCGCCTCGGGGACCGCCTGAACACCCGTGTGAAGATCGCGATCGGTGCCCGGAAAGGCCAGATCAGCATCGATTTCGCGACGGTTCAGGATCTCCGTCGCATCCTCAGCGACCTCGGCGAGGAACTCGAGGGCGTCTGACCCCGGATCGCCCGGAGAACGGCTCCTGGTGAACTGAAAACACCCTGCTTCGCGCCACGCGAGCCACGCGAGCCAGTTTGAGCCGCCTGAGCTGTGGCACCACTTGAAGGAGCCCGCGGGCGGGGTCGACGATCGGCCTCACGGCTGGTCGGGACCTCAGCTCAGACCTGGGCGCGTGCCGCCGCGGCGCGCACCAGACCGCTGTAGACCGTCGCGGCATCCGTGCCCGAGGCCTCGATCGCGAGCGGTACGAGCGACGTCTCGGTGAGCCCGGGAATCACGTTCGCCTCGAGGAACCACGGGGTGCCCTCGGTGTCGACGATGAAGTCGATACGCGAGAGGTCGCGCAGCCCGAGCGTGCGATGCGCGTGCACCGCGGCATCCGCCACTGACGTGCTGACCGCATCGCTGAGTCGCGAGGGCGCATAGAAGGTGGTCTCCCCCGCGTTGTAGCGGGCCTGGAACCCGTAGACGCCGGTCCGCGGCTCGATCTCGACGGGCGTGAGCGCGCGCGGGCCGTCACCGGTGTCGATCACGGCGACTGCGATCTCGGTGCCGTGCACACGGTGCTCCACGACGGCCACGTCGTCATAGGTGAACGCCTCGACCATCGCGCGCGGAAGCTCGTTCGGCTCGTCGACGATGGTGACGCCCTGGGCGGACCCGCCCGATCCGGGCTTCACGACGAGGTCTCCCTCGAGCGCCTCGCGCACCACGCGGAGCACGCTGGCGGCCCCGAGCTCGCGGAACGCCTCGTTCGACAGCACGATCGACCGTGGCACGGCGAGGCCGGCGTGCGTCGCGAGCGAGCTGGCCACGGGCTTCGACCACGCGCGTCGCGCAGCGGCGCCGGTCGAGCCGACCGTCGGCACGCCGAGCGCATTGAGGAGGTCGAGCAGGGAGCCGTCCTCGCCGCTCGAGCCGTGCAGCGCCGGGAACACCACATCGGGATGCTCGTTCGCGAGATACGGGAGGAGTCCCGCATCGGGATCGCGGAGCACGACGCGGTGGCCGGCCTCGGCGAGGGCGTCGGCGACGCGACGACCCGAACGCAGGGACACGTCGCGCTCGTGCGAGATGCCGCCGGCCAGAACGACCACGTACAGACCGCTGGAATCGCTCATGATCTGGGATTTCTCCAAACTGTGATGCGCGTGCTCACTTGAGGTCGGATGGCGGGGCGGAGTCGAAGTCGGCGCTCGGCGGCAGTTGCAGCGGGCCGGTGCCGGCGAACGTGTCGAGAAGGTCGAGCTCGCCGTTCACGACCGTGGCCAGGCGACGGATGCCGACCCGGATGGCGTCGGGCGTGGGATAGCAGAACGACAGCCGCATCGCGTGGCGACCACGGCCGTCGGCGAAGAACGCGGTGCCGGGCGTGTATGCGACGAGCTCCTTCACCGCGCGCGGCAGCATCTGCTTGGAGTCGAGCACGTCGGGCATGGTGACCCAGACGTAGAAGCCGCCGTTCGGGTTCGTCCATCGCAGTTGCGGGAGGTACTCCCCCAGCGCCTCGATCATCGCGTCCTTGCGTTCGCGGTAGACCCCCCGGAAGGTGTCGATCTGGGCGCGCCAGTCGGTGGTCGACAGGTATTCGGAGACCACCAGTTGGCTGAACGAGCTCGGCGAGAGGATCGCCGACTCGGCCGCGAGGATGAGCTTCTCGCGGATGGCGTGCGGCGCGAGCGCCCATCCGACGCGGAAGCCAGGGGCGAGCGTCTTCGAGAACGAGCCGAGGTAGATGACGTGGTCCTCGTCGAGCGAGCGCAGGGCGTTCGGCGCCGGCTCGTCGAAGTGCAGCAGGCCGTAGGGGTTGTCCTCGAGCACGAGGATCTCGTTCTCGCGGCAGATCTCGAGGATCTCGGGGCGACGCGAGGCCGAGAGGGTCACGCCTGCCGGGTTGTGGAAGTTCGGGATCGTGTAGAGGAACTTGATGCGCCGACCCTGTCCGCGCAGGTGGGCGATCGTCTGGCGGAGTGCCTCGGGGATGAGGCCGTCGTCGTCCATGGCGACGTGCACGACGCTCGCCTGGTACGACCGGAACACCCCGAGCGCGCCCACGTAGCTCGGCGACTCGGCGAGGATCACGTCGCCCGGGTCGATGAAGAGCTTCGCCACGAGGTCGAGCGCCTGCTGCGAGCCGGTGGCCGTCACGACGTTGTCGACCGAGCCACGGATGCCCTCGAGCGCCATGACGTCGAGGATGTGCTCGCGCAACTGCGGGATTCCCTGCCCCGATCCGTACTGCAGCGCGACGGGGCCCTGTGTTCGCATGACCCGCTCCATCGACGAGACGATGAGCTCCTGCGGAAGCGCCGAGACGAACGGCATGCCGCCCGCGAGCGACACCACTTCGGGGCGCGACGCGACGGCGAACAGGGCTCGGACCTCGGAGGCGGCGAGGCCGGAGGCTCGCTCGGCGTAGTTCGCGTACCAGGGGTCGAGGTTGTTGCCGGTCCGCTGGGGGACGTCAGAGGTCACGTCGCTTCCGTTTCTGCTCAGGATTTCCATGCTAGTCACTGGGTTCGGGCGGCCCGTTCGCGTGACGTCACGCCCGGGGCATCCGCTCGATCGACCGCGTCAGCGCCAGAGCGCCGAGTGCAGGCGGGGTCGATCCGGATACGCGAAAGACCCGCCCGGCGGGTGCCGGACGGGTCTCTGCGTGTGCGAGGCGGCCGACTACGAGATGTAGGCGGCGAGGTCGGCCTCGAGAGCGGGCTTCGGCTTGGCGCCGACGACGGTCTTGACGACCTCGCCCTTCTGGAAGACCTTGAACGCGGGGATCGCGGTGATCTGGTACTTCATCGCGAGGTTGGGGTTCTCGTCGACGTTGAGCTTGACGATGTCGAGCTTCTCGGCGTGCTCGGTCGCGATCTGGTCGAGGATCGGGCTGACCATGCGACACGGCCCGCACCACTCGGCCCAGAAGTCGACGAGGACGGCCTTCTCGTTGTTCAGGACCTCCTGCTCCCAGGTGGCCTCGTTCACGGCACGTGCAGTCATGTGTTTCTCCTTTGGTGAAGCGGATGCCGCGCTCGTCGTGTGGGACGACTCAGCGCGTGCGGGCGAAGTTCTCGACGGCTGCGGCCTCTTCGATCGCCTCGGCCTCGATCTCGGCGATCTCGGGCGACGGCGCCTCTGCGAGGGCGGCCAGGTAGTGCTCGGCGTCGAGCGCCGCGACGGTGCCCGTGCCGGCGGCCGTGACGGCCTGGCGGTAGAAGGGATCGATCACGTCGCCGGCGGCGAACACGCCGGGAACCGACGTGCGCGACGAGCGACCCTCGACGTGGATCGTGCCCTCGCGCGTGAGCTCGAGCTTGCCGTGCACGAGGTGGGTGCGCGGGTCGTTGCCGATCGCGACGAACAGGCCGTCGAGGTCGAGCGCGCGGAGCTCGCCCGTCACGGTGTCGCGAAGCGTCACGCCCGACACCTGCTCGGTGCCGTGGATCTGCGTGACCTCCGCGTTCCAGATGAACTCGATCTTCTCGTTGTCGAACGCACGCTGCTGCATGATCTTCGACGCCTTCAGCGAGTCGCGACGGTGGATGACGTAGACCTTGTCGGCGAATCGCGTCAGGAAGGTGGCCTCCTCCATCGCCGAGTCGCCGCCGCCGACGACCGCGATGGTCTTCTGGCGGAAGAAGAAGCCGTCGCAGGTGGCGCACCACGAGAGGCCGTGACCCGAGAGGATCTCCTCCTCGGGCAGGCCGAGCTTGCGGTAGGCCGAGCCCGTCGCGTAGATGATGGCGGATGCCTCGTGCACCTCGCCGCTGCCGAGCTTCACGCGCTTGACGGGGCCGTCGAGCTCGAGCTCCACGACATCGTCGTAGACGACCTCGGTGCCGAACCGCTCGGCCTGCGCCTGGAACTTCGCCATCAGGTCGGGGCCCATGATGCCCTCGGGGAAGCCCGGGTAGTTCTCGACCTCGGTGGTGTTCATCAGCTCGCCGCCGATCTCGACCGAGCTGGCGATCAGCAGGGGCTTGAGCTCTGCGCGTGCGGCGTAGATCGCGGCCGTGAATCCGGCCGGGCCCGAGCCGATGATGATGATGTCGCGCAACTTCACTCCTGTGGTCACTGGTGTTTCGGCAACCTCGACGTTCTGGAAAGGCACGTCATGGTGAACACAGTCTAGGCGGCGGGTATTCCGCCGCCGACCGGGCGCTCGCGCGTCGGATGCCTCAGCGTCGCCGCACTCGCGCGACCAGCGGTTCGGCGAATCCGCGCAGCTCGGGCGAGCGCAGCGCCCACAGCACCCCGAAGTAGAGCGCCGCCATCACGGCGCCGATGATCGCCATGGAGACGATCGCGCCGACCCGGTTGCTGACAGCGAATCCGTCCTCGGTCGTGCCGCCCAGCAGCACGAGGAGCACGACGCCGGCGATGACGGGCAGGACGGCCGCCGCGAGGTCGCGTCCGAGGCTCACCGCGATGCGCCGTCCGTCGAGCCGGTGGAGCTGCCGCCGCAGCAGCACGAGCGCGAGCACGAGCTGCGCCGTTCCGGCGAGCGTCGTCGAGAGGGCGATGCCGACCGCCGTCCACTCGAGCGGCAGCAGGATGCATGAGAGCGCGGCGACTGTGAAGACGATCACCTGGAAGAGCGTGAAGAAGAACGGGGTGCGAGTGTCGCCCAGCGCGTAGAACGTGCGCTGCACGACGAAGAGGATGCTGAACCCGACCAGGCCGATGGCGAATGCGATGATGACGTTGCCGAGCGCGGACGCGAGCGTGAGTCCGGGCTGGAAGACCGCGCCGAACGGGTAGGCCACGACCATGAGCACGACCGCCGCGAGCACGAGGATGACACTGACGCCCCGGACGGCGCTCGAGAGGTCGTCGCGGACCCGGTCGAGGTCGCCGGCGTGCGCGTGCTCGCTCATGCGGGTGAAGTACGCGGTCGCGATCGAGACGGTGATGACCGAGTGCGGCAGCATGAACACGAGCCACGCGTTGTCGATCGCCGCGACGGATGCCCCCTCGCCCGAGGCGAGCAGCACGACCTGGGTCTGCACGATGCCGGCGAACGTCGTGAGCAGCAGCATCCCGAACGTCCAGCCGGCCATGCGGCCCGCCGCTCCCAGCCCGACGCCGCGCCACCGGAAGTCGGGGCGGTAGCGCAGACCGACGCGACGCCAGAACCAGAAGAGCACGACGGCCTGCACGACGATGCCGAGCGTCGCGGAGCCGGCAAGCACCGCGACCATGCCGGGCGTCCAGTCGTCGATGGCCCGGGTTCCGTCGGGGTCGAACCCGAAGAGGATGCCGAAGATCACGAGGCCGATGAGCGCCACCACGTTGTTGAGCACGGGCACCCAGGTGAACGGCCCGAAGCTGCGGCGGGCGTTCAGCACCTCGCCGAGCAGCGTGTAGAGCCCGTAGAAGAAGATCTGCGGCAGGCACCACCACGCGAACGCGACCGCGAGCGGGAGGATCTCGGTGTTCGAGCCCGCGTAGATCCAGGTGAGCACCGGGGCGAGCGCCGTCGCGAGCACGGTGGCGGCGCCGATCACGGTGAGCGCGAGCGTGAGGAGCTTGTTGATGTAGGCGCTGCCGCCGTCGGTGTGCGTGCTTGCGCGCACGATCTGCGGCACGAGCACGGCCGAGAGCACGCCGCCCGCCACGATCACGTAGACGGTGTTCGGCAGGCCGTTGGCGACGGCGAACGCGTCGGCGGAGGTCGACCCGACGACGCCGATGGCCGCCGCGAGCACGATGGCCTTCACGAAGCCCAGCACGCGGGAGACGATCGTGCCTGAAGCGAGGAAGGCGCTCGCGCGGCCGATCCGGTCGGGGTCAGCCACGCTCGGGTCCCGTCGGTTCGTCGGCGCCGGTCGGGGTGGCGCCGGTCGGAGCAGCCTCGGTCGGGGTGGCGTCGGTCGGAGCAGCGTCGGCGTCGGCTGCGACGGGGGCAGCGGATGCCGCGTCACCCGTGTCGACGGCAGCATCCGCGTCCGTCGCGGCATCCGCTGCGCCCGCCCCGCCTTCGGCGGCCGCGAGCCGCGCCCGTCGGCGGCGACGGATGTTGCGCCAGAGGCCGATGCCGAACACGAGCACGACGATCACGGCGAGGATCGCGGCGCCGAGGCCCTCCCAGTCGGCCTGCACGTTGGCCGGGATCTCCACGGTGTCGCCGATCGGCACGCCCGTGGTCGAGGTGAGCGACACGGCGAGCGACACCTCGCCGTTGCCGACGCCGGCGGCGACGGGTACGCGCACGGTGGAGCGGGACTGCGGCTCGACGGTGGCCTCGACCTGATCCTCGACGATGAGCCGGCCGTTCGATGGCGCGACGTCGACCACGACCGTGACCGGGTACGGGAGCGTGTTCTCGATGGTGGTCGGGACGCCGGTCTCGGTGGACACGACGTTGATCGTGCTGCTCGGCACGACGGAGACCGACCCGAGCGTCGCGCGCTGGGCGACGAGCCACTCCGCGACCTCGGCCTCCCACACGTCGGGGTCCTCGAGCCAGGCGACGTCGAGGAGTGACAGCAGCTGGCGTCGCGTCGGGCCCGTGATGAGGCTCTCGTCGGTGAGCACGGTGGCGAACTCGGCCAGCCGGGCCTCGGTCTCGACCATCCGGGCGATCGCGGAGAGCCGGCCCTCGGCCTCGGGTTCGTCGACGAGGGTGCGGGCCTCGGGCGGCGCGCCGATCGCGTCGGAGAGGCCGGCGAGCGACGACCAGCCCGATCCCGAGATCTCGTCGATGACGGCCGAGACGCGCCCGGACTGCGCCGCGTCGCCGCGGTCGAACGTCGCGAGCACCGTCGTGCGCGCCGTGCCCGCGTCGAGTGCGAGCTCGGCGAGCAGCCGGCCGGTCGCCTCGCGCCATCCGACGTCGGTCGAGGCGTCGGATGCCGCGCGCAGGGGCTCGGTGAGCTCGGCGTCGGCGACGAGCGCGGTCGAGCCGTCGACGTTCGCGGACGACGAGGAGGGGCCCTCGACGGGCTCGACATTGCCCGGCGCGAGCAGCGTGGTGGTGAGCCCCGCAGCGTCGAGGTAGCCCAGGTTGCCGGCCGCCACCGTGTCGTCGGCGGGCCACGCGAGGTCGGCGCGCGTGTACGGCCAGGCGAGCAGCTCCTCGGTGGTCGGCACGCCGCCCGGAGTCGGCTCGGGCTCGACGGGCTGGTCCGTCGCGGGCGCGCCGTCCGCCGCGGCACCGTCGGCGCCGTCCGCCTCGGGCGAGGTGGCGAAGTTCGCGGGGTCGAGCACGTCGCCGAACGACGTCGGCGCCAGCAGGCCAGGCAGTGCCAGCTGCGCCTGCGCCGCGATGTCGGCATCCGCATACGCGAGCGGGAATACTTCGTTCGGCACGTTCGAGAGGCGTTGGAGCCATGCGGTCGCCGAGGCCGGAGCGCTGGTGCCGAGCACCCGGATCGACGCCACGATGCGGGGGTCGAGCCCGATCGCGACGCGGCGTCCGGCGAGGGCGTCGAGCTGGCGCGTGAGCAGGCCCGTCGGCGAGGTCCAGTTCTCGAGCTGGTCGGCGGGGATGAGCCCGGCGGGGACCGTGCCGGTGGGAGTCGTGAGCGGCGCTGCCAGCGCCACGGCGACCGAGCCCGACGCCGGGACGTCGGCGTTCGCGTACGCCGCGGTGCTCGCGGCCACGACGGTGTCGCCGACTCGCAAGTCGGCGCCGAGGCCGAGCACGGGCGAGCCCGCGAGGTCTTCGAACACCTCGCCCGGGACCGTGAACGACACGAGCGTGGCGCCGCCGGCGGCGAGGCCCCGGGACTCGGCCTCGCCCAGCGTGACCGCGTCGCCGGCGACGCCCGTGGTGTCCTGCGCGTCGGCGGCGAGCCACTCGTCGAGCTCCGCCTGGTCGTCGATGGCGCCCTCGGCTCGCACGAGGCGCACCGTTCCGGGGGCCAGCGCCTCCCCGGTCGCGTTCTCGATCTCGACCGAGAGGGCGACCGGCTCGCCGAGCGAGATGGTCGTCGAGATGGTGGGGGACACGCGCACGTTCAGCCCGGTCGTCTCCGCGCCGATGGCCTGCACGGGAGCGGATGCGGTCAGGCCGGCCTCGGCGGCGGGCCCGGGGTCGCCGAGACCCAGCATCGCCTGCAGGCCCGACGACGGATCGACGCCCGCGTTGGCCGCGAGCGGGGTCGCCACCGCGCCCGTGAGCGCGGCGAGGGCGAGGCCCGCGAGGGCCAGGCGGGAGCGTCGGGACGTGCGGCGGGGCGTGGAGTCGGTCGAGTCGGCACGCTGAAGCGCGGGGTTCGACTCGGGCACCATGCAGGCGATTCTACGGGTTGGGGTCCGGGCGCCCGCTCGACGTCCACAGCGCACGGAGACCCCCCGAACGAGGTCCTCCTCCGATGGCCGAGCGCCGGGTCCCGCTTAACATAGGGGGCATGCAGAGTGTCGCGGCGGCCCTCGACCGGCTGGGCGAGCTGGCCGCTTCGCCGACCGTCGCGAAGCTCGCCGAGGCCTTCGCGGCCGCGGGCCACGAGCTCGCCCTCGTCGGCGGTCCGGTGCGCGACGCCTTCCTCGGTCGCGGCACGAACGACCTCGACTTCACGACGGATGCCACGCCCGACGCGATCCTCGCGATCGTGAAGCCCATCGCCGAGGCGCACTGGGACATCGGCCGGGCGTTCGGAACCATCGGCGCGAAGGTCGCCGGCGAGACCGTGGAGATCACGACGTACCGCGCCGACGCCTACGACGGGGCATCCCGCAAGCCTGAAGTGATCTTCGGCACGAGCCTCGAGGACGACCTGACCCGACGCGACTTCACGGTGAACGCGCTCGCCCTGCGACTCCCCCAGCTCGCGCTCGTCGACCCGTCGGGCGGCGTCGAGGACCTCCTCTCCCGCACGCTGCGCACGCCGGCCGCACCAGAGCAGTCGTTCGGCGACGATCCGCTCCGGATGCTGCGGGCCGCCCGGTTCTCGGCCCAGCTCGGCTTCGAGGTCGAGGCGGGCACGCGCGCGGCGATGTCCGAGCTCGCCCCCGAGATCGACCGGATCTCGGCCGAGCGGGTGCGCGACGAGCTGTCGAAACTCCTCCTCACGCCGGCGCCTCGCGGCGGCATCCGACTGCTCGTGGACTCGGGCCTCGCCGAGCGCGTGCTGCCCGAGATCCCGGCCCTGCGCCTCGAGGTCGACGAGCACCATCACCACAAGGACGTGTACGAGCACTCGCTCACCGTGCTCGACCAGGCGATCGACTACGAGGTCTCGCGTGGCGTGCTCGACTCCCCCGACCTCGTCGTGCGCCTCGCGGCGCTCCTGCACGACATCGGCAAGCCCGCCACCCGCCGGCTCGAGCCCGGCGGCGCCGTGTCGTTCCACCATCACGACGTCGTCGGCGCGAAGCTCGCCCGCAAGCGCCTTCGCGAGCTGCGCTTCGACAACGACACCATCGCGGCGGTCTCCCGGCTCATCGAGCTGCACCTGCGCTTCTTCGGCTACGCGGATGCCGCGTGGACCGACTCGGCGGTGCGCCGCTACGTGCGCGATGCGGGCGACCAGCTCGAGCGCCTGCACATCCTGACCCGGGCGGACGTCACCACCCGCAACCGCCGCAAGGCCGACCGCCTCGGCTTCGCCTACGACGACCTCGAGGAGCGCATCGCCGTGCTCGCCGAGGAGGAGGAGCTCGCGGCCGTCCGCCCCGAGCTCGACGGGCAGCAGATCATGCAGCTCCTCGACGTGAAGCCCGGACCGGTGGTCGGCGAGGCGTACCGCTACCTCCTCGAGGTGCGGCTCGACGAGGGCCCGATCGGCCCGGATGCCGCGAAGGAGCGCCTGCTCGACTGGTGGGCGGCGCGCGAGCGGGCCTGACGCTTCGGTCGCCCTCGCCGCCGGCCGTCATCGACCACGAGGCATCCTCAGCGTCGAATGGCGCGGCGACGCGGCATCCGTTACCATTGACAGGTTGCCCGAGCGCCGCATTCGCGGCCTCCTCGGTGCGACGCATGTACACCCTCCTGTCACAGACCGTCTGTGACCGCTTGAGTCCGAAGGAGGTGGGTCTGTCATGCACCAGTACGAGCTGATGGTCATCCTCGATCCCGAGATCGACGAGCGCACCGTTGCTCCCAGCCTCGACAAGTTCCTCAACGTCATCCGCAACGATGGCGGCACCGTCGACAAGGTCGACATCTGGGGACGCCGTCGCCTGGCGTACGAGATCAAGAAGAAGAGCGAGGGCATCTACGCCGTCGTCGACTTCACCGCCGAGCCCGCGACCACCAAGGAGCTCGACCGCCAGCTGAACCTCAGCGAGGCCGTCATGCGCACCAAGGTGCTCCGCGCCGAGGAGGCCATCGCCCAGGTGGCCGCCGTCGCCAAGGCCCAGGAGGAGCGCGCCGCGAAGAAGGCCGCCGCCGCCGCGAAGGCCCCCGCCAAGAAGGACGCCTAGTCCCCATGGCCGGCGAGACCATCATCACCGTGGTGGGCAACCTCACTGCAGATCCCGAGCTGCGCTACACGCAGAACGGGCTGGCGGTTGCCAACTTCACCATTGCGTCCACGCCCCGCACGTTCGACCGTCAGGCGAACGAGTGGAAGGACGGTGAAGCGCTGTTCCTGCGCGCGAGCTGCTGGCGCGAGTTCGCCGAGCACGTCGCGGGTTCACTCACCAAGGGTTCCCGGGTCATCGCTTCCGGGCGTCTCAAGCAGCGTTCCTACGAGACCAAGGAAGGCGAGAAGCGCACCACGATCGAGCTGGAGGTCGACGAGATCGGCCCCTCGCTCCGGTACGCGACCGCCCAGGTCACTCGCGCGCAGTCCAACCGCGGCGTGGGCGGCGGCTCCTTCGGGGGCGGCCAGTCCGACGACGCATGGGCTCCGAGCGCGCCTGCCGCCCAGTCGGGCGCGGCCGCCGGCGGCGACGTCTGGAACACGCCGGGCACCAACTACGGCGACGAGACCCCCTTCTAACATCCACGCCGGTTCCTCGACCGGCGAGCACTCACCAAAGGATCAACAATGGCTGGAAAGAGCAGCGGCGACCGCCGCAAGCCGAGCCGCGGGAAGGGCGCGAAGAACGCCGCCCCGGCGAAGTCCATCAAGGTCGGCGTCATCGACTACAAGGATGTCGCCACCCTTCGCAAGTTCATCTCGGAGCGCGGCAAGATCCGCGCCCGTCGTATCACCGGTGTCTCCGTGCAGGAGCAGCGCCTCATCGCCCGTGCCGTGAAGAACGCGCGCGAGATGGCGCTCCTGCCCTACTCGGGCTCCGGCCGCTAAGGAGCACGACAATGGCAAAGGTTATTCTCACGCACGAGGTCACCGGCCTCGGTGCCGCCGGCGACGTGGTCGAGGTCAAGAACGGCTACGCGCGCAACTACCTGGTCCCCCAGGGCTTCGCGACGCCGTGGACCCGCGGTGGCGAGAAGCAGGTCGAGCAGATCAAGGCCGCCCGTGCGGCCCGCGAGCTCCACTCGCTCGAGGACGCGCAGGCCCTCAAGGCCAAGCTCGAGTCGACCAAGGTGAAGCTGGCCGTCAAGGCCGGCCTCGGCGGTCGCCTCTTCGGCTCGGTCAAGACGGCGGATGTCGCGTCGGCCGTCGAGGCCGCCGGCCTCGGCGAGCTCGACAAGCGCAAGATCGAGATCCCGACCCCCATCAAGGCGGTCGGCGAGCACGAGGCGACCGTTCGCCTCCGCGACGAGGTCTCGGCCACGATCACCCTCCAGGTGGTCGCCGCGAAGTAGTTCGCACGCACTCCGAGACGGCGGTTCGGGCTTCGGCCCGGGCCGCCGTCTCCGTGTCTCCGGGGCCGTGCTCGGGAGGGCGCGTTCGACCCGCCCGGCCGTCCCCCTCGCCGGCCGGGATGCCCCCGTTTCGATTGCACAGGTCTACACCGTCGCGGCCCCGCCCGCAAGACGAGGTTGTGGACATCCTGTGATGGTTGTGCACAGGTGCGCATGGGGCGTCCGTGGATTCTCGAAGAAGTTTTCCCCCACAGGTGTGGAAACGCGAAACACCTGATCGTTCTGAAATTCAACCGGTGTAATTCCCCAGATTTCCACAGTTTTCCACAGGGGATGTGCACACGTTCCGCGGCGTTTCGCCCAGTTTGTCCCCAGAGTTATCCACAGGCTGGCTTGTGCTGTGGACGACGCTTCCATATCGTGAAGCAGCGTCCTTCGATCAGCGGGTGTACCCCGGTCGGAAAGCCCATGTCAGAGGCTCCGGCCACACTGAAGTGCGGGCGCCAGCACGCTGCCGGCGAAGGCCGAATCGGAGGTCATGGAGTTGTCGATCGCGCACATCGGACTCGCCGAACCGGTCGACGACGACGCCCGCCGCGGTGAGCGCACTCCGCCGCACGACCTCCTCGCCGAGCAGAGCGCGCTCGGCGGCATGATGCTCTCGAAAGACGCCGTCGCCGACGTCATCGAGACCGTCCGCGGCATCGACTTCTACGTGCCGAAGCACGAGGTCGTCTTCAACGCGATCCTCTCGCTCTACTCGCACGGCGAGCCCACCGACGTGATCGCCGTGACCGACGAGCTCACGAAGACCGGTGAGCTGCAGCGCGCCGGCGGCGTCGAGTACCTCCACACGCTCACGAGCCTCGTGCCCACCGCGGCGAATGCCGGGTTCTACGCGTCGATCGTCGCGGAGCGCGCGCTCCTGCGCCGCCTGGTCGAGGCCGGCACGCGCATCGTGCAGATGGGCTACGCCGGCGAGGGCGAGGTCACCGAGCTCGTCAACAACGCGCAGGCCGAGATCTACTCGGTCACGGGTTCGACCGAGAGCGAGGACTACGTCCCGCTCACCGAGGCCGTCACGGCCGCGATCGACGAGATCGAGGCGGCCAAGCACACCGACGGCAAGTTCACCGGCGTACCCACCGGATTCGCCGACCTCGACGAGCTGACGAACGGCTTCCACCCCGGGCAGATGATCATCGTCGCCGCGCGTCCTGCTATGGGCAAGTCGACGCTCGCGCTCGACTTCGCGCGCGCGGCGGCG
This sequence comes from Agromyces mariniharenae, assembly GCF_008122505.1. Classification (NCBI taxonomy): domain Bacteria; kingdom Bacillati; phylum Actinomycetota; class Actinomycetes; order Micrococcales; family Microbacteriaceae; genus Agromyces; species Agromyces mariniharenae. The sequence goes on from NZ_VSSB01000001.1 coordinate 1,734,197, forward strand.
ATCGGCAACGACCTTCCCTCGATCTTCTTCTCCCTCGAGATGGGCAAGAGCGAGATCGCCATGCGCCTGCTCTCGGCCGAGGCATCCGTGCCACTGCAGATGATGCGCAAGGGCACGGTCGACTCGCGCGACTGGACCACGATCGCCGCGACGCGCGGGCGCATCAACGACGCGCCGCTCTACATCGACGACTCGCCGAACATGACGCTCGTCGAGATCCGCGCGAAGTGCCGGCGCCTCAAGCAGCGCGTCGGGCTCAAGATGGTCGTCATCGACTACCTGCAGCTCATGACGAGCGGCAAGCGCGTCGAGAGCCGCCAGCAGGAGGTCTCGGAGTTCTCGCGTGCGCTCAAGCTGCTCGCCAAGGAGCTGCAGGTGCCGGTCATCGCCCTCTCGCAGCTCAACCGTGGCCCCGAGCAGCGCGCCGACAAGATGCCCGCCCTCTCCGACCTGCGCGAGTCGGGTTCGATCGAGCAGGACGCCGACATGGTGATCCTGCTGCACCGCGAGTCCGCCTACGAGCGCGACAGCCCCCGCGCAGGCGAGGCCGACCTCATCGTCGCCAAGCACCGCAACGGCCCCACCCGCACCATCACGGTCGCGTTCCACGGCCACTTCTCGCGGTTCGCCGACATGGTGCAGGTGTAGCCGACGCGGCTGTGCTCCCGTTCACCCGACGCTGCGGATGATGTCGATGAGCTCGTCGAGTCGGTAGCCGTGTCGTCGCGCGTAGTCGACGAGTTCGCGCGAGCGGCGCACGACTTCGCCTCGCTCTGGTGAGGCGGCCACGGAGATCCCTCGGCCTCTGCGGAATTCCAGCAGGCCCTCGTCGCGCAGGGTGCGCAGCGCGCGCAGCACGGTGTTGGCGTTCACGCCGAGGACGGCGGCGAGGTCCTTCGCGGGTGGGAGCCGGTCGCCGGGATTGGCCTCGCCGTCGGCGATGGCGCGGCGGATCTCGCCGGCGACCTGTTCGTGCAGGTCGACGGGGTCGTCCTTGTCGACTTCGAGGTGCACCATGATGCTAATGATGCTAGCATTATCCGCGGAAGGGACGGATCATGGCGGTCATCGCACCGCCGCGTCAGCCCGACTCCCGCGATGCCGAATCCACCGTCGAGCCGGACCGGGGCGGCGAAGCCCTCATCGAAGAAGCGAAGCAGCATGCGAAGCTGCGCAGACGACGTGTCGCGGTCACCGCGGTCGTGGCCTCATTGGCGGTCGTCTTGGCGACCGGACTCGCGTTCGGGTTCGCGGGAGCGACCAGTGAGCGCGGGCCGGAGCCCGCGGTAACGAAGGCAGAACTGGTTCCCGCGTATCCCGTGGCGAGCGCCGAGCTCGTCGCCTCGTTCTACACGCACTGGGGCACCGGCCTGGGGGACAACTTCAAATACGTGTACGACGATGGGCGGGTCGTATCCACAAACGGCGCGGGAGGTTGGCAGCAGCAGCGGCTGACCCCGGGCGGCCTCGAGCTGCTCCGGGCCGGGATCACCGCCAGCGGCATCCTCGGGCCGGACAGGTACGTGGGGCCTCTCCAGGGAATCGGGTCGGGCGCGTTCGTGCAGCTTCGCGTCGACGGCGTGCTGACCGCAGCCTGGCAACCCTGGCCGGCCGTCGATGAGATCGACGCGTTCAACCAGGTCATCGGCCAGCTCATCCGGTTCGGCGACTGGCTGCCCGCCGACGCGTGGGCGCAGCGCGAGACGACGGCGTACGTACCACCCGGGTACGCGGTGTGCGCCGAGGTCATGCGGGCGGACCGGGGTGTATTCGCGACGACGGCTGACCGGGACGCCGCGTTGGCCCACCTCCCCGAGGATGCCGCCGCCGTACTCGCCGCCGGCCCGAGATTCCTGACCTTCGACGCCCAGGTCGATGCCTACATCGCGAGCGGGTCGACCCCGAGCTCCGATGTCATCGGCTGCCGCCACCTCACTCCCGCGCAGGCGCAATCCGTCGTCGACGCCCTCGTGACCGCGTGGCCGGGCTGGGGCCGGCGGGTCCTGCTCGCCGAGCGCGAGACCAACCTGGTCATGTCGACCCGGATTCCGGGAGTCGGGCGGGTGGGTGTGACATTCGGCCCGATGCTCCCGCACGGCGTCCCTGAGTTCGCAATGTACGGGTAACGGGTGCCAGCTGATTCTGCCCGGGGATTGCTCTCGCGGTAACCCCGGAGCCTCGGTCCAGTGCCAAGTCGACGTCGAACCTACAGCGTCCATGACCGCCATGCGTTGCGTGGACACCGGGCCGACCGTGAGCAGGTTCTCTGCGCATCCTCCGCGACTGAGCCGGTCACGGTCGGCGCGCGTCCACGCGGCGGCTTCACGCCGAGGACCTACACGGATGGCTACTGTCGAAGGTCCTCTCGAAGGTCGGTCGTTGCGGGACCCGCAGGGACGGCGGGGGTTCGCGGCCATGTCCAGGCGGAGCGCAGGATGAAGGCCAGGAGCAGCACCTCGAGTCCGATCGAGAGGCCGTAGAAGGCGGCCCACTCCCAGGTCGCCCCTGCCGCGTTGAACATCGAATAGGGGATGAGGAGCGATGCAACGACGAGGTTCGTAGCGCGGTTCACCCCGGCGGGCAGCGTCATGGAGAGCGCCACCATCAGGGCCGGGATCGACACGGACACGAGGAAGATGGTCAACAACGTCGAGCTGATGTCGAACCTCCAGACGAGACCATTCAGGATGCCGTCGACTACGCCGGGTTTGTAGAAGTTGAAGAGGTCGACGTAGATGTAGAGGAACATGAAGCTGGTCCATGCGGCGGCGAGTTTGACCTGCACGGGGATCGGCACGTTGTCGAGCAGGTTCGGGGTTGTCGTTCGGATGGTCATCAGTTCCTCTTTCTCGAGGGGCGGTCCCTCCGCCGGAGTGGCGGCAGGTCTGGGCGTGCAAACGCGGGGGTTGGTCGTTCTCGTCGGTCCGGTCGTCAGATGGTGACGACGACCTTCCCTCGGGCGTGGCCGGCCGCGACGTGGCGGAGCGCGTCGGCTGCTTCGTCGAGGGTGTAGGTGCGGTCGATGGCGGGCGTGACCTGCCCGGTCGTGAGCAGGTCGGCCAGGGCGAGCAGGTCCTGGCGCTTCCCGACCGACGTGAAGGGCCTCAGCCGCTGACGGGTGAACCCGGACAGCACGCGCGCCTTGGCGATCCGACCGAGAGGGCCGAACCAGCGGCCGCCGAGTCCGTTGTTGGGGATGAGGGTGCCGGTGGGCGTCAGCGCTCGGCGGACAGCAGCCAGGGGCTGGGCTTCCACGTTGTCGAGGATGACGTCGTAGTGCTTCCCGGTGCCGGTGAAGTCGGTCTCCGTATAGTCGACGACGTGGTCGGCACCGAGCGACCGGACCAAGTCGACGTTGCGGGTGCTGCACACACCCGTCACCTCGGCGCCGAACACCTTGGCGATCTGTACGGCGAAGGAGCCCACGCCGCCAGACGCGCCCGTGACCAGCACCGTCTGGCCAGGTCGGACCTTCGCGATCTCGCGGAGCGCCTGCAACGCCGTCATGGCCGACGTGGGCACTGCTGCCGCGTCCACGACCGACAGGTCGGCGGGCATGGACACGAGGTGGTCCGCCGGGACGCAGGCGTACTCCGCGAGGGTTCCAGCGATGCTCCAGCCGAACACCCTGTCGCCGGGGCGGAGAGCGGTGACCTCCTTCCCGACCGCCACCACCACGCCGGCGAGGTCCCTGCCGGGGATGCCGTGGCGCGGCCGGCGGAGCCCGAACACCAGCCGCACCACGTACGGCTCACCGGTCATGACGAAGTAGTCGCCAGGATGCACCGAGGCCGCGCCCACCCGGACGAGCACATCGCCTCGACCGGGCACCGGCAGCCCGACCTCGGACGACTCGAGCACGGAGGGCGGGCCGTAACGGCGCTGGACGGCGGCCCGCATCGTCGCCGCCCCGGTCGGGTTCGCCGCCGGCACCAGGCGAGCTCCCGCATCCGATCGCTCTTCGATTCCCACAGAAGCCTCCTCATCCGTGCCGCGACCCTCGCTGGCTCGTACACCGTACGCGTACGCTGTACTATGACCGTACGCTGTACGATTGTCAAGTCATTCGAGACGAGCGAGGAGACCCGTGACTGCGAGGGAACAACGCCAGGTCGCGTCAGATGCGGGGCTGAGCAAGCAGCGGGTGGTAGTCGAGGCGATCCGGCTCGCCGACCGCGAGGGGGTCGACGGGCTGAGCATGCGCCGGCTGGCCGGCGCCCTCGGCGCGGGCGCGATGTCGCTGTACCACTACGTGGCGAGCAAGGAGGAGTTGCTGGACGCGATGATCGACGTCGTGTTCGAGGAGATCGAGCTCCCGCCCGAAGGCACCGACTGGCAGTCGGCGCTGCGCCGTCGAGCGGTGTCCGCACGACAGGTTCTCGCACGCCACCCATGGGCGAACGGCCTGATGGAGTCGCGGACATCGCCAGGGCCCGCGAACCTCCGCCACCACGAAGCGGTCACCGCCTGCCTGCGGAGGGCCGGCTTCTCGGTCTTGATGGCGACGCACGCCAACTGGTTGCTCGACAGCTATGTCTACGGTTTCGCCCTGCAGGAAGCCGGCCTGCCGTTCGACACCGCCGATGAGCTCGCGGACATGGCCGAAGACGTCTACCTGCCCCAGCTTCCTCCTGACGAGTTTCCCTACCTCAACGAATCCGCCGCGGCGCTCCTCGCTGCCGGCTACGACCCGGCGGAGGAGTTCATCTTCGGTCTCGACCTCATCCTCGCGGCCCTCGAGCCCCTGAGAGCCTCCGCGTAGCGACGCTCACGCAACCTCCGGTTGCGTCGGTCAGAACCCGTACGTCTGCGAATCGAGCCACGACCCCACCCGGCGTGCTCGGTAGGCTTCGGGGCATGATCGAGGCAGTCGTGTTCGACATGGACGGGGTGATCGTCGACAGCGAGGAGCGGTGGGAGGCCGTGCGCCGGCAGCTCGTCCTGGACGCAGGTCGGCCCTATCCCGATGAGGCGACGCGGAGGATGCAGGGCATGAGCGCGCCTGAGTGGGAGGCGTACTTGCACGACGATCTCGGCGTCCCCGGCACTCCGGCCGAGATCGGACGACGCGTCGTCGCCGAGATCGAGGCGACCTACCGGGCCGACCTGCCCCTCATCCCCGGCGTGGACGAGGCCGTGCGTGCACTCGCGGCACGGTATCCGCTCGCGGTCGCCTCGTCGTCGAACCGGGAGCTGATCGAACTGGCGCTGTCGCTCGCGGGACTGGCCGACCTGTTCCGGGCTGTCGTCTCGAGCGAGGAGGTCGAGCGGGGCAAGCCCGCGCCCGATGTCTACCTCGAGGCCGCTTCGCGCCTCGGCGTCGCGCCCACAGCCTGCGTGGCCGTGGAGGACTCCTCGAACGGGCTCCGCTCGGCGCACGCGGCAGGGATGCGGGTGGTGGCCGTACCCAACCGTGCGTACCCGCCCGCCGACGATGCGCTCGCGCTCGCCGACGTCGTGCTCGACTCGATCCGTCAGCTCACCCCCGAGGCCGTGGCGGCCTGAGGCGCCAGACGACACCGGCGACATGGACCACGTGACGGATCGAACGCTCTCCGTGCGACCGCTCGGACCACGGGACCGAGAATGGGTCGACCTCACCCAAGCGGCCATGTGGGGATCCAGCACGGTCGCGCGCAAAGGCGAACTGCTCGACACCACCGCGTTGCCGGGGTTCGTCGCTGTTCGCCATGGCGAACCCGTCGGACTGGCCCTGTTCTGCGTCCGCGGCGATGAATATGAAGTGGTGTCGGTGTCGGCCACGGTCAGGCGTGAAGGGGTCGGACGAGCATTGATGCTGCGATGCTTCGACGACGCCCGCAAGCGGGGCTGTCGTCGAGTGTGGCTCACGACGACGAACGACAACGTCGGCGCGATCGCGTTCTACCAGCGGTTGGGCATGGACCTGTGCGCGTTCTCCCGCAACGGCGTCGCGACCGCTCGCCGCTTGAAGCCCTCGATCCCGCTGCGTGACGAGTTCGGCGTGGGCATCGACCATGAGCTCGAATTCGAGCTGCTCCTCGGGGCCGACCCAGTGGACGACCTGCCTAGGTCGTCCACTCGAGGATGAGGTCGAGGAATTCCTCCGGTCGCTCCATCGACGGCAGGTGGGCGACCTCGGGCCAATCGATTCGCCGGGCCCCCGAGATGCCGGCGACCACTCGAGCCGCAGCGTCGTGCGTCGTATCGAGATCATGACCGCCGACGACCACCACGGTGCGGGCGGCGATCTCGGACAGTTGCTCGAGCGCCGGTGGCTCCAGCTGCGCCTCGGGGACGTCCGCGGGCCACGAGGAGGAGATCTCGAACGCGCGCCGCTGCATCCTCCGCACCGCGTCGACGACAGCAGGATCGACCGCCGCGGAGGCTCGTCGATTCCCGATCACCCACGTGTCCACGTTCGCCTCGACCGCCGCGTCGAGGTCGCCGCGAGCGAGCGCGGCGCTCTCGGCGTCGAAGAAGCGCTGCAGGTCCGCCGTCAGTTCGGCGAGCAGCGCGCCCCCGGGCGGGCAGAGGAGGAGCGACTCGACGAGCTCGGGCCTCGTCACCGTCGACTCGACGGCCACGCCGGCGCCGAAGGACGCGCCGACGAGATGGCACCTCTTCACGCCCAGGTGATCCAGTGTCTCGAGTACGTCCGCGGCGTGCGACAGCTCGCCGTCGGGCTCCGCCGCGGAGTCCCCGAACCCGCGGAGGTCGAGCCGCACCGCGGGTCGTGATGCGGTCAGCGCCGGCCATTGCGCATCCCACATCCGGCGATCGGCGATCCCCGCGTGGATCAGCACGACGGGCAGGCCGGGCCCCGGGGCTTCGTCGTAGGCGATTCCAGACGGGGTGAAGCCGTTGGATTCGACGGGGTGCGTCAACGCCCCGACCCGAGGGGTCGCCGATCGACGAGCGCGGCCATCTTGTCGAGGCACTGCTCCAGGCCCGCTTGCGACATGTCCCGCGCGTCGACGGTCGTGTAGCCGTGCTCGGTCATGTCGAGACGAGTCCGTTCGTCGCCGACCTCGCTCAATACGACCTCGTGCTCGCCGCGTTCCGGGATGCCGTCGGCGGGGATCCCGGCATCCGCGGGCGTGATCGGGGCGCCCGCGGCATCCGTGAACCGGAAGACGTAGCGCAGGAGGCGCGGGGCTTCCAGTTCCACGATCTCCCAGGCGCTGTGCTGCTCGAAGCCGCCCCAGTCGTCGGGTGCCCGCATGGTGACGAGGATCCGACCGCCGGGTCGTACGTCTGCTTCGGCTCGCGGGCACGTGAACCCGTCGGGACCCCACCACTCGCGCAGGTCGGAAGGGGTCGTCCAGGCGGCCCAGACGCGCTCGATCGGCGCGTCGAACTCGCGGACGACGTGCACGTCGAACGATGACTCGGCCATGGCGCGACCCTACCGGCGCTCGTCGACGGCCGCACACCCCGACCCGACGACGACCCGACCGCTCCCGTCATATCCTGAGGATTCCTTGACTTCTTCGCAGGGCAGGAGGAGGCTGGGCCGGTGCTGCTCGTGTCGCAGCGACATCCGTGATCCTGCGCCGGGCTGCGCGAGTGGGTCGCACCGCTCGGCGGCGTGGCTCCACGTTCCACATGCGAGGGGGAGCAGGACATGGGAACCAGACGAGCGGCGACGTTCGCCGCGATCTTGACGGCTGCACTGGCACCGGTGGCACTCCTGCCGGCGGCCGCGAACGCAGCACCTCCGGGCGACGCGCCCGCGCCGGTCGCCGAGGTGCTTGCCAGCGGATTGACGGGCCCGATCGGCAGCACCATCGGACCCGACGGCGCACTCTACGTGGCCGACCGCGCCGGTGGTGCGGTCGTGCGCGTCGACACGACGACGGGCGCGAAGAGCACCTACGCCGCCGGACTCCCGGTCACTGCGCCGGGCGGCGTCTTCGACGTGGCGTTCATCGGCGACACCGCGTACGCGCTCATCAGCGTCGTCGGACCCGACGTCGGCGGCAGCGACATCGGCGGGGTCTACCGCATCGACGACGTCGACGACACGACGCTGATCGCCGACACGGCGACGTGGTCGATCGACAACCCGCCCGACGCCGACTTCTTCGTGCCGAGCGGGGTGCAGTACGCGTTCGTGCCGTACGGCGACGGGTTCCTCGTCACCGACGGCCATCACAACCGGCTGTTGTCCGCCGGGCTCGACGGCGTCGTCTCCGAGGTCGCGCAGTTCGCCAACATCGTGCCCACCGGCCTGCAGGTCGACGGATCGAGGGTGTACATGGCCGAGGCGGGGCCGATCCCGCACGACCCGGCGACGGGCAGGGTCGTCGTGCTCAACCCGCGGCATCCGTCGGAGCGTGCCGTCGCATCGGGCTTCAGCCTGATCACGGACGTCGAAGCGGCCGCCTGCGGGTTCTACGCCGTCTCGCAGGGCGATTCGCCGGGCGACGTCGAGCCGGGCACGCCCGGGCTCCCGAACAGCGGCGAGCTCCTGCGGCTCAACGGCGACGGCTCCTTCACGGTCGTCGTCGACGACCTCGACCGGCCCACGTCGCTGTCGTTCGTCGGAGACACGGCGTTCATCGTGACGCTCGGCGGGCAGGTCCTCGTCGTCGACGACGTCGCACCGCACCGTCACGGCATGTGGGGAGGATGCGGACCCAAGGGCCAGGGCTGAATCCACGCGACGCCTGACGCGCGGTCGTCGGGGACCGCGGCCGCGAGTCAGGAACGCCGCTCGGTGAGCTGCACGTGCACGGTGTCGCCGGCCTCCTTGCCGATGACCCGGCGCACCGCGGCCGTGACGGCGAGCTTGTGGCGGCCGTCGCCGAGCGCCATGAACGAGCCGTCGAACGGCACGCCGTCGACCTCGCCCGACACCTTCACGAGTCCGTGGGTGCCGAAGTACGCGGGCGATTCCGGCCAGATCAGGTAGGTCCATCCGCCGGCGGCCGGGCTCTTCTCGAGCACGGCGTCGAACGATGCGTCGATCGGGCCGGCGGCGACGCCCTGCTCGCGCGATGTCGTCATGATGGTCATGATGCCTCCTTCAACGGGCTTCCACCACTGGGTCGGATCCGGGAGCCGGATCTCGACATCGACCGGGGCGGGGGCGTCGTCTCGGCGGTTGCCCGCCATGCCGCACCGGGGCCTGCCCCGATGGCGGCTCGCCGCGCCGCACCTATGCTGGCCGCACGCGGGCGGCAGCCCGAGGACATGGAGGTGCATCGACATGGTCGTCGAGCAGGTCGAGCCGAACCGCGACACGGCGCCGTCGCGATCGAGCGCGTCGGCGGTCGCCGACGTACTCGTCGGCGCCGTCTGCGGCATCGCGTGGGGCGCCGCGTTCCGCACCTACATGTCGGAGATCGTCGGCGGTGCCTCGCGGGTCGACTGGTACGGCACGGTCGTGGCGATCATCGGTGCGGGTGCGATCACGGGCGTGCTCCTGGGGCTGGCCGAGTACTTCCGGCGCACCGGTGGGCGCCGCCACTGGCGCTGGCTCGCCCTCGCGCCGCTCACGTTCGCCGTCCTGCCGCTCACGATGCCGGGGGCGCTGATCGCACTCGTGACCCAGGGCCTCGGCGGTGGCGCGGTCGCGGTCGCCCTCACGGCCATCGCCGGCGGGTTCGCGGTGTCGGGCAGGGGCCCGCTCTGGGGACGCATCACCTGCGGCGTTCTCGCACTCGCGGTGATCGGCGGGATCGTCGCGACCGTCCCCGCCATCGGTGGCATCCGGCTCGCGCTCGACCAGCCCCGCGGCGCATGGGTCGCGATCCTCGCCGCGTCGTGCCTGGTCGTGCTGTGCCTCGCGAGCTCGATCCCGTTCCGTCGGGTGGAGGATGCCGCCGCGGCATCCGTCGACACCCGCAGTTCCGAAGCGTGAAAGAACCTGCGATCTTTCGCCCCTGAAGCGGGCGAACCATGGCTCGGATGCCGCGTCGGCACGTACTGTGGACGACACGTGCAGCAGTGCCGCAGCATGGGACTTCCCACGCCCGGTTCCGCTGCACTCCCGTGTGAGAGGAGAGCCCGTGAGGGTCGGCATCGCGAGAGAGCGACGAGAGGGCGAACGCCGGGTCGCCGCCACGCCCGAGACCGTGCGCCAGCTGGTCGGCCTGGGTCTGGAGGTGCTCGTCGAGCACGGCGCCGGTGAGGCATCCGGACACCCCGACGCGGCGTACGAGGAGGCCGGCGCGGCGATCGAGGAGGTGCTCGAGCTCGGCGACCTCGACGTGCTGCTGCACGTGCGCCCGCTCGACCCCGCGACACCCCCGCGGCTGCGTCGCGGCGCCATCACGATCGGCCTCGCCTCGCCGTCGACCGAGCTGCCGACCGTGCGCGCGCTCGCCGACGCCGGCGTCACCGCGTTCGCCCTCGAGCTCGTGCCGCGCATCTCACGCGCGCAGTCGATGGACGCCCTCACGAGCCAGGCGCTCGTCGCCGGCTACCGCTGCGTGCTCGAGGCCGCGATGCGGCTCCCGCGATTCTTCCCCCTGTACATGACGGCTGCGGGCACGATCCCACCCGCCCGGGTGCTCGTGCTCGGCGCGGGCGTCGCCGGGCTGCAGGCGATCGGCACGGCGAAGCGGCTCGGCGCGCGGGTGTCGGCGAACGACGTGCGCGCGGCATCCGCCGACGAGGTGCAGTCGCTCGGCGGCACGTTCATCAACCTCGACCTCGACGCCGCCGACGCGAGCGGCGGCTACGCGAAGGAGCTCGGCGCCGACCGCGCGGCCCGCCAGCGGCAGCTGCTCGCGCCGCACGTCGCCGACGCCGACGTGCTCATCACGACCGCCGCGATCCCGGGGCGCCCGGCGCCGCTGCTCGTCACGGCCGACATGGTGCGGGCGATGCGTCCCGGCTCCGTGGTCGTCGACCTCGCGGCCGAGTCGGGCGGCAACGTCGAAGGGTCGGTCGCCGGGTCGGATGTCGCGGTGCCGACCGCCGACGGCGGGGGCACGGTCACGGTCGTGGGCATGAAGGATGCCGCGTCGACGATGCCCGCTGACGCCTCCCGCCTGTATGCGAAGAACGTCGCCAACCTCCTCGCACTCATGACGCACGACGGCTCCGTCGAGCCCGACTTCGGCGACGTGGTGGTGATGGACGCGTGCCTCACCCACGACGGCGAGGTGCGGCATCCGGCGACCGCGGAGGCCCTCGCCACCGACGCACAGGAAGGAGCGCGCTGATGGACGGCGTCGCACTGCTCACCATCACCGTGCTCGCGGTGTTCGTGGGCTTCGAGGTGGTCTCGAAGGTCTCGAGCACCCTGCACACCCCGCTCATGTCGGGCGCGAACGCCATCCACGGCATCATCCTCGTCGGCGCGATCATCGTCGCCGGCCAGGCCGCCGACGGCTGGACGCTCACCATCGCCCTCGTCGCCGTCGTGCTCGCGACCGCCAACCTCGTCGGCGGCTTCGTCGTCACCGACCGCATGCTCGAGATGTTCCGCGGCCGCAAGCCGAAGCCCGCCGAGGCCGCCGCCTCCACCGACCCGAAGGAGTCCGGTCGATGACGATCCTCTCCCCCACCTGGACCGCCATCCTCTACCTCGTCGCCGCCGTCTGCTTCATCCTCGCCCTGAAGGGGCTGAGCTCCCCGAAGACCGCGCGCCGGGGCAACCTCATCGGCGCGGCGGGCGCGCTCGTGGCCGTGATCACGGTGTTCCTCTCGACGAAGCTCGACAACATCCCGTGGATCCTCGCCGCCATCGCGATCGGCTCGGCGATCGCGGCGCCCGTGGCCCGTCGCGTGCAGATGACGCAGATGCCCCAGCTCGTCGCGCTCTTCAACGGCGTGGGCGGCGGTGCAGCGGCGCTCGTGGCGCTGCTCGAGCTTCCGCACACGGATGACCCGTGGGTGCGCCTCGCGATCGTGTTCACGCTGCTCGTCGGCGCCGTCTCCTTCTCGGGCTCGCTCGTCACGTTCGCGAAGCTGCAGGAGCTCATGACGACCCGGCCGGTGGTGTTCCCCGGTCTTCCGGTCCTCATGGGACTCTCCCTCGTCGCGGCGATCGTGGCATCCGTCTTCGTCGTGCTGACGGGCGAGGCCTGGCTCGCGGTCGTGCTGCTCGCGCTCGGCCTCGTCGCGGGCGTGCTGCTCGTGCTGCCCGTGGGCGGCGCCGACGTGCCGATCGTGATCTCGCTGCTCAACGCGTTCACCGGACTCGCGGTCGCGGCGTCGGGCCTCGTGCTCGGCAACGTGCTGCTCGTCGTGGCGGGCACGCTCGTCGGCGCCTCCGGAACGATCCTGACCCGCGCGATGGCGTCGGCCATGGGCCGCAGCGTCTCGGGCATCCTGTTCGGCGCGTTCCGCGGCGGCTCCACGGCGGGGTCCACCGAGGCATCCGACCGACCGGTGCGCTCGTCGAGCGCCGAGGACGTCGCGGTGCTGCTCGGCTACGCCCAGCGCGTGATCATCGTGCCGGGGTACGGCCTCGCGGTGGCCCAGGGCCAGCACACGGTCGCCGAGCTGCAGGCCGCGCTCGAGGCCCGGGGCACCGAGGTGGTGTTCGCGATCCACCCCGTGGCAGGCCGCATGCCCGGCCACATGAACGTGCTGCTCGCCGAGGCGAACGTGCCCTACGAGTCGCTGAAGGAGATGAGCGAGGTCAACGGCGAGTTCAAGCAGGCGGATGTCGCGCTCGTCGTCGGCGCGAACGACGTCGTGAACCCCGCGGCGAAGTCGACGCCGGGCTCGCCGATCTACGGCATGCCGATCCTCGAGGTCGAGGATGCGCGCCAGGTGGTGTTCCTGAAGCGCTCGATGCGGCCGGGCTTCGCGGGCATCGAGAACGAGCTGCTCTACGAGCCGCAGACCACGCTGCTCTTCGGCGACGCGAAGGACTCGCTCACCAAGGTGCTCACGGCGGTGAAGGCGCTGTAGCCGGGCTCGGCCGGTCGTCGAGTAGCGGCCGGCGGAGCCGGACGCGTATCGAGACGCTTCGTCGACCACGTCTCGATACGCGTCGCCTACGGCGGCGCTACTCGACGACCGGAGCAGCGGCGAGTACGTCGAGGTAGTGCTGGTTGTACATGACTCCGAGGAGGTTGCCGAACGGGTCGACCACGACCGCCGTCACGAAGCCCGGCCCGCGCTCGATCGGCGGCTGGTACGGCGTCGCCCCGAGCGCGAGGAGGCGCTCGTACGATCCGGCCAGGTCGTCGACGTGCCAGAAGACGACCTCGCCGGCGGGCTCGGTCGGGCCCGCCGGCCGGTACTGCGCGTCGATGAGCCCGAGCTCGTCGCCGGTGTCGCCGACGCGGAACTCGGTGTAGCCCGGGCGACGGTAGTACGGCTCGATGCCGAGCACCTCGCCGTACCAGGCGGCGGCGGCCTCGAGGTCGGCGGCGTAGTAGCTGACGGTGGCGAATCCCCTGAGCATGGACGGTTCCTCTCGTGTGACCGGATCATCCGGTTTCGTGTCTTCGTGCTGCTGATCCCAGTCTCCAACGCAGAAGTGCTCACCCTCTGACCACTTTTCCGAGGAGAATCGGAACATGCGCGCCGATCGCCTCGTGGCCACCCTGCTGACCCTGCAGGCGCGCGGCCGCGTGACCGCGGCGCAACTCGCCGAGGAGCTCGAGGTCTCGGTCGCGACCGCGCGCCGCGATCTCGAGGCGCTGTCGGCTGCCGGCATCCCCGTCTACCCGCAGGCGGGCCGCGGCGGCGGCTGGCAGCTCCTCGGCGGCGCGCGTACCGACCTGTCGGGGCTCACGGCGCCCGAGGCACGGGCCCTGTTCCTGCTCGTGGGGCCTGCGGCATCCGTCGACCCCGACGCCAAGGCCGCGCTGCGCAAGCTCGTGCGCGCGCTGCCCGAGAGCTTCCGCACGGATGCCGCGGCCGCCGCCGACGCGGTCGTCATCGATCCCGGCGAGTGGGGTCGCGACGCATCCGACCGCCCCGAGCTGCTGCCGGTGCTCGAGTCGGCGGTGGTGCAGCGCCGCCGCATCCGCCTGCGGTACGCCGCGTGGAATCGCGACCCCGTCGACCGGCTCGTCGATCCGTGGGGCCTCGTGCGCAAGCGCGACCACTGGTACCTGCTCGGGGCGGTCGACGGCGCCGAGCGCACCTATCGCGTCGATCGGATGCTCGAGGCTTCCGTGACCGACGAGCCGGCGGAGCGCCCCGACGACCTCGACCTGGCTGAGCTCTGGGAGCGCGTGACGTCGGAGGTGGAGGAGCAGCGGGCGGCCGCCTCGGCGACGGTGATCGTCGACACCGGGATCGTGCCGCTGCTGCACACGCAGTTCGGCCAGCGCGCGGTGCACGAGGCATCCGTGGATGCGATGCGCTCCCGGGCGCGCATCACGGCGCCGACCGAGCAGCTGCTCGCGCGCGGCCTCGCCGGCTGGGCGGAGTACCTCGAGGTGGAGGAGCCCGCGTCGCTCCGCGCGGAGCTGATGCGGCTCGGTCGCGTGCTCGTGGAGCGCAACGGCGGCTGAGACGCGGCCGGGGCGGCGACGGGTGCGCCGCCGGGAAGCGGCCGTTCGGAGCCGGAATCCGTCCGATTCGGGACGGCCCGGCGGCCCACGTAGGATGGATCGGTACCCCCCTCCGATGTGAAAGAGGTCGCCGTGGCCACCGCCCGCGATGCCGCTCCGGAGCGCACCCAGTACTGGGTCGTCCCGGTCGTGCGCGGACTCCTCGCACTCGTGCCGGCGGCGGTGATCACGTTCTCGCAGAACCACGCGCCCGAGCTCGGCCTCGTCGTGTTCGGCGCGTGGGCGATCGTGTCCGGGCTCGTCGTCGGCGCGCTGTCGATGCGCCTCATCGAGGAGCGCGGCATCCGCTCGCTGTTCCTCGTGAACGCCGTCGCGACCACCGCCGCGGGCCTGCTCGCGGTCACGATCCCCGGCGGACTCCCCTACCTGCTCTACCTCGTGAGCGTGTGGGCGGCCGTCACCGGGTTCATGGAGCTCTACGCGGGCCTGCGCGCCCGAGGCCGCACGCCTGCGGCGCGCGACTGGATCGCCGCTGGCGCGTTCACGGCCGTGGCCGCGATCGTGTTCCTGCTGCTGCCGCCCGACTCCGTCACGGCGGTCGGCCTGCTCGGCGCGTACTTCGTGATCCTCGGCGTCTACCTCGTCATCGGCGGGTTCTCGTTGAAGTGGGCTGCGGCGCCGGGCGCCGCGGCATCCGGATCGGAGCAGCACTCGTGACCCAGGGTCCCGGCGACTACAAGCCCAGCCGGCGTGACATGCTGCGGCCGGTCGAGTACGTGGGCGGCTCCGCCATCGCCGCGATCTTCACGGGCGTCATCACGCTCGTGGTCACGCGCGACTTCACGCTCGCGCTCATCGCGACCGGCGGCGTCTTCATCATCGTGCTCGTCGCGCTCGCCCTGTTCGCGCTCGCGGTCAAGCCCGACGCGTCGGAGTCGGCCGAGCTGCGCGACGACGAGGCGCACCGGCACGAGTCGACGGATGCCGCGGGCGACGGGTCGCGCGAGCCGGGCGGCCCGCGCGACGCGGGTTCCGACGGCCCCGGCGACGGCCCGCAGGCGCCGCCGCCCGCGCACTGACGGCCGACGCGCAGCGACGGCAGCCCGCCGAAACCGCAGGGCTTAGTCGGCGCGCGGCGCCCACGCGTCATCCACGCGCGCGCCACCCGTCGCGTCGACCACTGCGAGGATCGCCGACGCGACGGCGTCCGCATGGTCGCGGTGGGCGATGAGCGACTCGTGGGTGGCATCGGCCACGACGCGGCGCGCGGAGTTCGTCGAGAGTCCGGGCAGCTCCTCCTGCAGGGCGGTGAGCGTCTCGGCGCCTATCGGCTGCACGCCGACCCCGATGACGGCGAGCGGCAGGTCGCCGAGCGGAGCGGCGCGGTGGAGGAACGGTCGGGTGGTCGCCTCCCACTCCCGCATCTGCGCCGCCTCGGTCGCCGAGGTCGAGGGTCGCACGAAGCCGGCGTGCAGTTCGGCGACCTTCCGGTCGGGCAGTCCGTCTGAGACGGCGCCGAACGCGTCGACGATGCGGAACAGGCCGAACCGCGCCAGTGCGGCCGACGCGCTCAGCGAGATGACCTGGAGCCGATGCGCCTGCGGTACCGGCCAACGCGCCCACTGGTCGGGATGCGACGCGTCGACGAGCACGAGGCCGGCGGTCTCGCGCGGATAGAGCTCGGCGAACGCGCGCACGACCAACCCGCCGAATGAGTGCCCGGCGAGGATGTACGGACCATCGATCCCGGCGGTGCGGAGCGCGCCGTGCAGCTCCACGGCCATCGTCGCACCGTCGCGGGGCGCCGGGCTCGGGTCGCTCCAGCCGAGTCCGGCACGGTCGTACGCGACGACCCGCACGTGATCGGCCAACGCCAGCTGGACCCAGTGCCAGTTCGGCGAGAACGACCCGAGACCGGCTTCGAGCACCACCGTCGGCGCTCCCCGGCTCTCGCCACGGACGTCGAGGTGCAGTCGGACGCGGCCGAGGTCGACGAGGCGGCCGGGCGGCGGGAATCGACGCGCGTCACGTCTCGCCGCTGCGCGCTGGGCGGCGTACGCGGCCACACAGAGGGCCGACAGGCCGACGGCCGACCAAGCGAGCACGCGTCGTCGGGCATAGCGGGAGTGCGACCGTTCGACGGTCACCATGCCGACATCCTCCCGCGGATCACCGCCCGCCGGAAGGGCGGAGGCGCGGACGCGGCATCCGAATGCGCGGACGTCGTCGCTGCGCCACTTCGGCGCCCTCCGCGCCGGTACAGGTGGCGCACACCGAGCGGAAGTGGCGCAGAGCGGGCTCGAGGCGAGGTGCCGCGCGGCGCTCGTCGAGCAGCGAAGGCTAGAGCCGGTCGACGAGTTCGGATGCGAGCCCGGTATACGTCGCCGGAGTCAGCTCGAGCAGGCGCCGCTTGGCGTCCTCGCCGATCTCGAGGCCCTCGACGAAGGCCGCGAGCTCGGCCGCGCCGACCCGCTTGCCGCGGGTGAGCTCCTTGAGCAGCGCGTACGGGTCGGCGATCGTCGACCGCCCGGCGACCACCTCGGCGCGGATGACCGTCTGGATCGCCTCGCCGAGCACCTCCCAGTTCACGTCGAGGTCGGCGAGCAGCAGGCTGCGGTCGAGGTCGATCTCGCCGAGGCCGCGCTCGATGTTGTCGAGGGCGAGGAGCGAATGGCCGAAGCCCACGCCGATGTTGCGCTGCGCGCTCGAGTCGGTGAGGTCGCGCTGTAGCCGGCTCGTGACGAGCGTCGCGGCGAGCGAGTCGAGCACGGCGCTCGAGAGCTCGAGGTTCGCCTCGGCGTTCTCGAACCGGATCGGGTTCACCTTGTGCGGCATGGTCGACGAGCCGGTCGCGCCCGCCGCAGGGATCTGCCGGAAGTAGCCGAGCGAGATGTAGGTCCAGATGTCGGTCGCGAGGTTGTGCAGCACGCGGTTCGCGTGCGAGACCTTCGCGTAGAGCTCGGCCTGCCAGTCGTGCGACTCGATCTGGGTCGTGAGCGGGTTCCAGGTGAGCCCGAGCGATTCGACGAACTCGCGCGACACGTCGGGCCACGCGACATCGGGCGCCGCGACCACGTGCGCCGAGAACGTGCCGGTCGCGCCCGAGAACTTGCCGAGGTACTCGGTGGCCTCGACCTGGCGGGCGATGCGCTCGAGGCGGTAGGCGAAGACGGCGAGCTCCTTGCCCATCGTGGTGGGCGTCGCGGGCTGTCCGTGCGTGCGCGAGAGCATCGCGGCATCCCGCAGCTCGACCGACAGGGCGCTCAGCGCATCGATGACGCCGCGATACTTCGGCAGCCAGACGCGCTCGACGGCGTCGCGCACGGTGATCGCGTAGGAGAGGTTGTTGATGTCCTCGCTCGTGCAGGCGAAGTGGGTGAGCTCGGCGATGTCGTCGAGGCCGAGCAGCTCGAGGCGGCGGCGCACGTAGTACTCGACGGCCTTCACGTCGTGGCGCGTGGTCGCCTCGAGCGACGCGAGCTCGTCGATGTCGACCTGGCCGAACTCGGTGACGACCGACCGCAGCTGCGCTTTCTGCTCGGCCGACAGCGGCGACGAGCCGAAGAACCCGCGGTCGGTCTGCGCGATGAGCCACTCGACCTCGACGTGCACGCGGGCGCGGTTGAGCCCGGCCTCCGACAGGTACTCGCCGAGCGCTTCGACTGCGGCGCGGTACCGTCCGTCGAGCGGGCTGAGCGGCTGGGGGGGCAGCGAGGTCATCGGTTTCCTTGTCTGAGAGCGGGGGCGAGTTGCCGGAAGAGCGCCGACGTCGACCGCTCTATCATCCCAAGAACCCGATCGAAGGTCGCATCGTCGGAGTAATAGGGGTCGGGCACGTCCTGCAGCGGCGCCAGCTCGGGGTCGAACTCAAGCAGGAGCCGCACCTTGTCGAGGTCGACCGACGAGGGCGCCTGGTTGCGCAGGATGCGGGCCTGGCCGCGGTCGAACGCGACCACGAGGTCGAGCGCGGGGAAGTCCGCCGCGTCGAACTGCCGCGCGCGGTGGTGGGTGCCGTCGTAGCCGCGGCGCTCGAGGGCGTCGATGGTGCGCTGGTCAGCCTGCTCGCCGACATGCCAGTCCCCCGTCGCGGCCGACTCGATGGCGATGCGATCGCCGAGTCCCGCGCGTTCGGCGAGGGAGCGCAGCACGACCTCCGCCATCGGCGAGCGGCAGATGTTGCCGGTGCACACGAAGGACACTCGGAAGGGCTGCGCGGCGTCCCCCGCGGGCTCCGCTCGCGTCATGCCTCCCATTCTGGACGAGATCTCCCCGGCCGCACAGGGGTGGATGGCGCCTGCGCTACGCTGGGCGATCCGCGCTGAGAAGGGGGTCGAGATGACGGATGCCCCTGCGCCCGACTTCCACGTCGACGAGGCGCTCGCGGCACGGCTCGTGGCCGACCAGCACCCCGACCTCGCGGGCGAGGTACGGCTCGTGGCGAACGGCTGGGACAACGCGATGTTCCGGCTCGGCGACCGACTGGCCGTGCGGATGCCGCGGCGTCGCGAGGCGGTCGGGCTCATGTGGAACGAGCAGCGCTGGCTCCCCCGGCTGGCCCCGCGCCTGCCGGTCGCCGTTCCCGCGCCCGTGCGGAACGGACGGCCCGCCCCCGACCTCGGCTACGACGTGCCGTGGAGCATCGTCCCGTGGTTCGACGGCGCGAGCGGGCTCGCGTTCGACGCCGAGACGCGCGGCGTCGCGGTGAACGGCCTCGCCGCGTTCGTCGCGGAGCTCGGCGCGATCCCGGCGCCGCCGGATGCCCCGGCCAACGCGTATCGCGGCGTCCCGCTCGCGCACCGCGACGACGACGTGCGGGCTCGACTGGCTCGGGGACGGATCCCGGATGCCGCGCGACTCACTCGGGTGTGGGACCGGTCGCTCGCGGCATCCGCGTGGCCCGGCCCACCCGTGTGGCTGCACGGCGACCTTCACCCGCACAACCTGCTGCTCGCGCCGTCGGGCGGGCTCGTCGCGGTGGTCGACTTCGGCGACATCACCGCGGGCGATCCGGCGACCGACCTCGCGACCGCGTGGCTCACGTTCGACGCCCGCGCTCGCCGGGTGTTCCGCGCCGAGCTCGAGGCGCGCCGCGGCGTCGACGAGGCGACGTGGGACCGCGCCCGCGGATGGGCGCTCGTGATCGCCAGCGCGGTCGTCGACCGCACCGGTCCGGCGGGCTCGTTCGGGCGCGTGGCGTCCGACGTGCTCGAGCAGGTGCAGCTCGACTGAGCGCAGTTCGGCGGCCGAGCGTGCGCCGAGTCTCCCGGGTCGGTCCGGGCCCGTCCTCCACATCCCGTCGTGCTCGTGCGGTGCGTACGGATGCCGCGCCCACCGCTCGCGGCGACCAGCAGCGCTGCGAGGCTCACGCCATGGACGACGACCCGATCATCGCCGCACTCACCGGCCGCGTCGTGAGCGCCGAGCAGGTCGAGGGTGCGCGACGGCACCTCCTCATGCTGCGCTCGCTGCTCGACGAGGTGCGCAGCACGTGGCCGGCGCTGCTCCCAGGGCCGCCGCGAACCTGGCGTTCCGCCGCGGCCGATGCCTGCGCGGTACGGCTCGACGACCTGCGGGTCCGGCTCGCGGGCGCCGCCGGCGCGCTCGCCGAGGCCGAGGCCGCGCTGGAGGTGCGCATCCGACGCCTGGAGCAGCAGCTCGAGGTGCAGGCGGAGGCGACGGCGAGGTTCCGGTGAGTGGGGCGCCGACCGGTCCCGACGACGGTGGGAGCGGGCTGGTCGTGTCGGGCGGCGGCACGGTCGCCGTCGCGGTCGACGAGCTCTTCGTCGCGGCCGCGGCGCTCGGCGCGGTGGCGCCGGTCGTCGACGGATGGCTCGCCCGAGCGGGCGTGCTGCGGCGCGGGCTCGACCTGCTCGACGTCGATGAGCCGGTCGCGGCCGTCGACGCAGCGTCGCCGGCCTGGCACGCCGGCGTCGGGTGCGTCCGACTCGAGCAGTCCCGCGACCTGGCGCTCACGTTGCGGTCGTCGCTGCTCGACGCGGCTGAGCGGTACGGCGTCACCGAGCGGCTCGTCGACGGGCTCTGGCAGCTCGGCGCGGCGGTCGCGGCGCCCTGGCTCGGCCTGCACGCGCCCGTGCTCGTCGTCGGCGCGCTGCTCGCCGCGGGCGGCCAATGGGCCGGATCCGGGATCTGGCGGGCGGCCGGATGGGGACCGACGCCGCTCGCAGCCTGGCTCGACGAGCACCGCGACCTCCTCTCCGACCCGGGGTTCGTCCGGCTGGTGCGTCTGGCCGCCGACCACGCCGACGAGACCTTCTCCGCTGCGCTGCACCTGCCCGTGCCGGGAGGACTCGGAGCGGTGATCGGCGCGCCCGAGAGCGCGTCGATGGTGCTGGCCGCGGCCGGGCTGCTCGGCACCGTCGGCAACCGGGTGCTGGTCGACGGCCCGGTGCGGGTGACGCGCGTCGAGGCGGGGGCTCGCGGATCCGTTGCCGATCGAGCCGGAGCGGATGCTGCACCTTCCGGGCACCCCGCCGAGGCGGCGGCTCGCCAGGGCGACGTCGTGGCACCGCCCGCCGGCATCGGCGACCTCGCCGACCGAGTGCCCTCGGGCGACGATGCGCCGCAGATCCGGATCGAGCGCTACGGCACCGCCGACGATCCGCGCTGGATCGTCTACGTCGGCGGCACCGCCGACTTCGGGCTCGTGACCGGCGCCGAGCCCGCCGACATGACGAGCAACACGCATGGCGTCGCCGACGACGCGAAGCTCGATCGGCTGCGGTTCACGGGTGCCGACACGGCCGCGGGCGAGCGGGCGGTGCGGGCGGCGCTCGACGAGGCGGGTGCGCAGCCCGGGGAACCGCTGCTCGCGGTCGGCTACTCGGGCGGTGGCATCATCGCGGCGAAGCTCGCCGCCGATCCCGAGCTCGGCGCCGTCGGCGCGGTGAACCTCGGCGGACCGGTCGCCTCGGCGCCGACGCGGGAGGGCGTCGGGCTGCTCTCGCTCGAGCACGAGGAGGACCTCGTTCCCGCGACCGGCGGCGCAGGTCATCCGTCACCCGATCGCGTCACCGTGACGCGCAGCGTGCTCGACCCCGATCGCGAGTACGCGTCGGCGGTCCCCGCGCACGAGCTCGCGCGTTACCGGCAGACCGCCGCTCTCGTCGACGATTCCGACGAGGAGCGGCTGGTCGAGTTCCGGGTGCTGGTCGATGAGGTCACCGGCGGCACCGCCGGCCTGCGCAGCGACTGGGTCGCGACCCGCGAGGTCAGTCCCGCGACGGGCGCACGATGAGCCCGATCAGCCAGCTGATGAGGCCGAGCACCAGGGCGCCGAGCACGCCCCACCAGAAGCCGTCGATGACGAGCCCGAACCCCATCAGGCTGCTGATCCACGCCACGAGGAGCAGCAGCAGGCCGTTCACGATGAACGAGATGAGGCCCAGCGTGAGCACGTACAAGGGGAACGCGACGATCCTCACGAAGGTGCCGACGATGGCGTTCACAAGGCCGAAGATGAGCGCGATGAGCAGGTACGTGAGCACCGTGGCGAGGGTCGTCTCCTCGTACGGCACCACCCGGATTCCCGAGACGATGAAGGTGGTCAGCCACAGCGCGAAGGCGACGACGATGACCTTGACGATGAACCGCATGGGTCCAACTCTGGCAGACGAGGCCCCACGATCGAAGGGGTACGGTGGAACGCGTGACCGCAACGGAGCCAACCCCGACGCGCGTGCGCCTCCGCCCCGAGATCGCCGCCCTCCCCGCATACCGACAGGGGCGCCCGGCGCCGGCCGACGGCTACAAGCTGTCGAGCAACGAGAACCCCTTCCCGCCGCTCCCCGGTGTCGCCGCGGCGGTGGCGGCTACCGCGAACGAGATCAACCGCTACCCCGACGCGACTGCACTCGCCCTGCGCGAGAAGCTCGCCGAGCGGTTCGACGTCTCGGTCGACGAGGTCATCGTCGGCGCCGGCTCGGTGTCGCTCCTCGCGCAGTTCATCGCGGCCGCCGCCGGTCCCGGCGACGAGGTCGTCTACTCCTGGCGCTCGTTCGAGGCGTATCCCGGGCTCGTCACGGTCTCGGGCGCGACGAGCGTGCAGGTGTCGAACCGCGACGACCACGGTCACGATCTCGATGCGATGGCCGACGCCGTCACCGAGCGCACCCGCGTCGCGATCGTCTGCTCCCCCAACAATCCCACGGGCATGATCGTCACCGCCGACGAGTTCGAGGCGTTCATGGCCCGGGTTCCCGACGACGTGCTCGTGCTGCTCGACGAGGCCTACATCGAGTTCGTGCGCACGGAGCCGACCGGGCCGGGGGCATCCGTCGACGGCCGCCGCATGCTCGACCGGTACTCCAACCTCGTCATCCTCCGCACCTTCTCGAAGGCCTACGGCCTCGCCGGCCTGCGGGTCGGCTATGCGATCGGCCCCGTGCCGATCCTCGACGCCGCGCGGTCGACGGCGATCCCGCTCAGCGTGACCGCCGCGTCGGCCGCCGCGGCGCTGGCCTCGCTCGAGCCCGAGGCCGAGCGCGAGCTGCTGGCCCGCGTCGAGACGATCGCCGGGCGGCGCAAGGCCCTCCGCGCGGCGCTGCTCGAGCAGGGCTGGCCCGTTCCCGAGGCGCACGGCAACTTCGTGTGGCTGCCCACGGGCGACCGCACGGTGGAGGTCGCGGAGCGGCTGTTCGATGCCGGACTCGTCACGCGGGCCTTCCCGCCCGAGGGCATCCGCGTCTCGGTCGGCGAGCCCGAGTCTGTCGAAACCCTCCTCAGGATTCTGGGTGAGCTTGTACCGGCCTCACAAGAAGGGCACCCGGCCTAGCAGGTAGCGTGGAACGGTGGCAGCCCGCGAGAGAGCCTTCACCGCGCCGACGGTCCAGCTCCTGACCCCCACCGGAGAACTCCGTCCCACCCCCGAGGCGGAGGCCTACCTGCCCCTCGTCGAGGCGCTTCCCGACGACCTGCTCGAGCGGTTCTACCGCGACATGCTCGTCTCGCGCCGCATCGACGTCGCGGGTGCGAACCTGCAGCGCCAGGGCCAGCTCGCGCTCTGGGTGCCGAGCCACGGGCAGGAGGCCGCGCAGGTCGGCTCGGCGCACGCGGCCCGCCCGCAGGACCACATCTTCCCCTCGTACCGCGAGCACGTCGTCGGCATGATCCGCGGGCTCGACCCCGTGAACATCCTGTCGCTGCTGCGCGGCGCGACCCTCGGCGGGTGGAACCCCGCCGAGAACGGCAACTTCCACCTCTACACGCTCGTGCTCGCGTCGCAGACGCTGCACGCCACGGGCTACGCGATGGGCGTGCAGTTCGACGGACTCTCGGGCACGGGCGATCCCGAGACCGACACCGCCGTGCTCGTCTACTACGGCGACGGGTCGACCTCGCAGGGCGACGCCAGCGAAGCGCTCCTGTTCGCCTCGAGCTACCAGACGCCGCAGGTGTTCTTCATCCAGAACAACCAGTGGGCGATCTCGGTCCCCGTCTCGCGCCAGTCCCGCAGCCCGCTCTCGCTGCGCGGCGGCGGCTTCGGCATGCCGGGCGTGCGCATCGACGGCAACGACGTGCTCATCAGCTACGCGGTCACCCGCCAGTCGCTCGAGGAGGCGCGCGCCGGCGAGGGGCCGAGCCTCATCGAGGCCGAGACCTACCGCATGGGCGCGCACACCACGGCCGACGACCCGACGAAGTACCGCACCGACGCCGAGGTGGCCTACTGGGCCGAACGCGATCCGATCACGCGGTACCGCGCGTGGCTCGAGGGCCGCGGGGCATCCGCCGCGTTCTTCGACGACGCCGACAGCGAGGCAGCGGATGCCGCGGCCGACGTCCGTCGTCGTGCGCTCGACCTGCCCGCGCCCACGCGCGAGAAGATCTTCGCCCACGTCTACAGCGAGCCGCATCCGCTCATGGACGAGGAACTGGCCTGGCTCGAGTCCTACGAGTCGGGCTTCGAGGGAGGTGCGGCATGAGCGCGCGCACCGAGGAGGAGCGCGCGGTGGCCGACGCGATCGAGGAACAGGCCGACGTGGCATCCGCCGAGGCGCAGGCGGCGACCGACGGCGCCGAGGTCTCGACGACCGAGGCAGCCGAGACGACCGAACATGCCGAGAGCGGCATGCGCGGCATCCAGACCCTCTCGATGGCGAAGGCCATCACCGCAGGTCTGCGCGAGGCCATGCGCGGCGACGACAAGGTGCTGCTCATGGGCGAGGACATCGGCCCGCTCGGCGGCGTGTTCCGCGTGACCGAGGGCCTGCAGGCGGAGTTCGGCGACAAGCGCGTGCTCGACACGCCGCTCGCGGAGTCGGGAATCGTCGGCACCGCGATCGGCCTCGCGATGCGCGGCTACCGCCCCGTGTGCGAGATCCAGTTCGACGGGTTCATCTTCCCCGCCTTCGACCAGATCACCA
Source organism: Agromyces mariniharenae (assembly GCF_008122505.1). NCBI lineage: Bacteria > Bacillati > Actinomycetota > Actinomycetes > Micrococcales > Microbacteriaceae > Agromyces > Agromyces mariniharenae. The sequence goes on from NZ_VSSB01000001.1 coordinate 1,758,993, forward strand.
CGCAGCTCGCACGCCAGACCGTTCGCCACGACGGCTCGATCTCGATGCCCGTCGTGATCCGCGTGCCGTACGGCGGCCACATCGGCTCGATCGAGCACCACCAGGAGAGCCCCGAGGCGTACTTCGCCCACACGCCGGGCCTGCGCGTGGTCAGCCCGTCGAGCCCGCACGACGCGTACTGGATGATCCAGGAGGCCGTCGCGTCGAACGACCCCGTGCTGTTCTTCGAGCCCAAGAGCCGCTACTGGCCGAAGGGACCGGTCGACCTCGACCACTCGGGCATGCCGCTGCACGCGAGCCGGGTCATCCGCCAGGGCACCGACATCACCGTGGTGGGCCACGGCGCGATGATCTCGACGCTGCTGCAGGCCGCCGACATCGCCGCGGGCGAGGGCACGAGCATCGAGGTCGTCGACCTTCGCTCGCTCTCCCCCATCGACTACGGGCCGCTGCTCGACTCGGTGCAGCGCACCGGCCGGCTGGTCGTGGCGCAGGAGGCGTACGGCTTCGTGAGCGTCGGCTCCGAGATCGCCGCGACCGTCGCCGAGCGGGCGTTCTACTCGCTCGAGGCCCCGGTGCTGCGCGTCTCGGCCTTCGACACCCCGTTCCCGCCCGCCGCGCTCGAGTCCGAGTACCTGCCGAGCCCCGACCGGGTGCTCGAGGCCGTCGACCGCGCCCTGGCGTACTGACCCGCGGCTCCGGCTGCGACCCGAGAGAGGCGTGAGATGAGCGAGATCCGATTCCCGTTGCCCGATGTCGGTGAGGGACTCACCGAGGCCGAGATCGTCCAGTGGCGCGTCGCGCCCGGCGACCGCATCGTCCTCGACCAGGTCTTCGTCGAGATCGAGACGGCGAAGTCGCTCGTGGAGCTGCCGAGCGCGTTCGAGGGCGTCGTCTCCGAGCTGCTCGTCGACGAGGGCCGCACGGTCGACGTCGGCACCCCGATCCTCGTGATCCAGACGGATGCCCCTGACGCGGATGCCGCGGCGCCTGCACCGGCGGCCGCGGCGCCGACGGCACCCACCGTGCCGGCTCCCCCGTCGGGCACCGTCGCGTCGCACGCGCCGGCGGCGTCGGAGGGCGGCGGCGCCGTGCTCGTGGGCCACGGCTCGTCGGGCCCCGCGCCGACGCGGCGGAAGCGGCATCCGATCCCCGGCGGGGCCCATGAGCGGCTCGCCACGCGGGCCGAGCCCGAGGTCCCGGCACCCGCTCCTCCCGCTCCCGCTGCCGGCGGCGACACGGACGTGGCTGTGCCCGCGACGACGCCCGTGCGGCCCGAGTCGCGCGTGCCCGTGATCGCGAAGCCGCCGATCCGCAAGCTCGCGAAGGACCTCGGCGTCGACCTCTCGCGCGTCGCGGCGACCGGCGCGATGGGCGAGATCACGCGCGACGACGTGATCCGCGAGGCGAGCCAGGCGAGCGTGTTCCGCAACATCCAGACGCCCGAGCTGCCCACCGACCGCGAGACGCGCGTGCCTGTGAAGGGCGTGCGCAAGGCCATCGCGAACGCGATGGTGCAGAGCGCATACTCCGCGCCGCATGTGAGCGTGTTCGTCGACGTCGACGCCTCGCGGACGATGGAGTACGTCAAGCGCCTGAAGGCGTCGCCCGACTACGCCGGCGTGCGGGTCTCGCCGCTGCTCATCATGGCGAAGGCCATGATCTGGGCCGTGCGGCGCAACCCCACGGTCAACGCGCAGTGGACCGACGACGAGATCATCGTCAAGCACTTCGTCAACCTCGGCGTCGCCGCGGCGACCCCGCGCGGCCTCCTCGTGCCCAATGTCAAGGAGGCGCAGGGAATGACCATGGTCGAGCTCGCGACGGCGCTCGAGCAGCTCACGCTGACGGCGCGCGAGGGCAAGACCCAGCCGGCCGAGATGCAGGGCGGCACGATCACCGTCACGAACATCGGCGTCTTCGGCATGGACACGGGCACGCCGATCCTCAACCCCGGCGAGGTCGCCATCGTGGCCCTGGGCACCATCAAGCAGAAGCCGTGGGTCGTCGACGGCGAGGTGCGCCCGCGCTTCGTCACCACGATCGGCGCGTCGTTCGACCACCGCGTGGTCGACGGCGACGTGGCGAGCCGGTTCCTCGCCGACGTCGCGTCGATCATCGAGGAGCCTGCGCTCCTGCTCGAGTGAGCGGTGCGCGAGCGACCGTCTGACCGAACGACGGACGGTTAGAGTCGCGCCTCGTAGGTGATCACGTCGCCGAGGCGGCCGGACTCGAAGAGGCCGGCCCGCTCGAGCGCGCGACGCGCGGGCAGGTTGCCGATCTCGGCTTCGGCCCGCACTGCGGCGGCGCCCGCGGAGCGGGCGAGCCCGAGCACCTCGACCACCGTGTCGACCGCGAGCCCCTGGCCGCGCACGGCGGGGACGAGCCCGAAGGCGAACTCCACCACGCCGTCGGCGTCGGGCGGCCCGAAGAGGTTCACTCCCCCGATGGCCAGGCCGTCGCGCTGGCGACGCACGAGGTAGGGACCGAATGGGGCGGGGTCGCCGGTCTCGCGAACCGCACGCACGTATTCGCTCAGGAGCTCGGGCTCGTCGGTGAAGGCGTAGCCGCCCTCCCAGCCGTCGTGCGGGTCGACCTCGCCGGACAGCACGCGCTGGGCGTCGGCGACGGTGAACGGGTGCAACGTGAGGGGCGTCGTCGTCAGGTCCACGTGCTTCATGCTCGCATGTCGGTGCGACACTCGCCGAAACGCTCCACAACCACGGCGTGAACGATGACGCGGAATGACGTCGACGACGTGGGCGTTCCTGCATGCATGACCGAGGGCCTCACCGGCACGCGCACCCATGCGCCAGATGGTTTTGACAATCATTATCAATAAGCGATACGGTCGATCCATGACCCCGAGCCAGCGTTCCGTGCGCCGCCGTGTCCTCACCGCGACGGCGGTCGGCGCCGCGCTGGCGGCCGGCGTCCTGGCGCTCGCCTCGTGCGCGAGCCCCGTGGCATCCGGCACGGCGGGGGAGCGGGGCCCGTCGATCGTGGCGACGACCACCCAGGTGGGCGACTTCACCCGCGAGCTCGTGGGCGACACGGCCGACGTCACCCAGCTGCTCGCGCCCGCCCAGAGCGCCCACGGCTTCGACCCCTCGGCCGCGCAGCTGCTCGCGCTCGCCGACGCCGACGCGCTCGTGGTCAACGGCGCCGGCCTCGAGAGCTGGCTCGACGACGCCGTGAGCGCGTCGGGCTTCGACGGCGTGCTCATCGACGCGAGCACCGGCATCGAGCTCTACGGCACCGACGACCACGACGACGACGCCGACGCCGACGACGCGGATGCCGCGGCCGACGCCGGCCACGCGACGTCCGACGACGACGCAGGCACCGACGCCGACGCGCACGACGACCACGCGGCATCCGACGACCACGACGGACACGACCACGGCGACGGCAACCCGCACATCTGGACCGACCCCGAGCTCGCCGAGCACATGGTGCACAACATCGCGCACGGCCTCGAGACCGTGCCGGGCATCGACGCGGGCGCCGTCACCGCGAACGAGGACGCCTACCTCGCGCAGCTCGAGGCGCTCGACGCCTGGATCGAGGAGAACGTCGACACGGTCCCCGAGGCGCAGCGCCTGCTCGTGACGAACCACGACGCGTTCACGTACTTCATCGACGCGTACGACCTCACCTTCGTGGGCAGCGTCATCCCGAGCTTCGACGACAACGCCGAGCCGAGCGCGGCCGAGATCGACGACCTCGTCGCGAAGATCCGTGCGACCGGCGTGCAGGCGGTCTTCTCCGAGGCGTCGATCTCGCCGAAGGCGGCCGCGACGATCGCGTCCGAGGCGGGCGTCACCGTCTACTCGGGCGACGACGCACTCTACGGCGACTCGCTCGGCGTCGAGGGGTCGCCCGGCGAGACCTACCTCGGCAGCCAGGTGCACAACGCGACCCTCATCCTCGAGTCGTGGGGCGTCACGCCTTCCCCGCTCCCCGCCGTGCTGCAAGGATGACCGCATGACCGACTCCTCCGTGCTGCGGCTCGAGCATGCCGCCTTCACGCATCCGGGCGGAGGCGGCGTCGCCGACCTCGAGCTCGAGATCGCGCCGGGCGAGGCGGTGGCGCTCATCGGGCCGAACGGCGCGGGAAAGTCGACGCTGCTGAAGGGCATCCTCGGCCTGGTGCCGCTCACGGCCGGCAGCATGCACGTCGGTACGAGTTCGTCGGATGCCGCGACGACGGCTCGTGACGGAGCGCATGCCCGCAACGGCATGATCGGCTTCCTCCCTCAGTCGGCCGACCTCGACCCCGACTTCCCGATCAGCCTCGAGCAGGTCGTGATGCAGGGTCGGTACCGCCGCATGGGCCTGCTGCGCTGGCCCGGGCGCGCCGATCGCGGCGCGGTGCGCCGTGCGCTCGAGACCGTCGGACTGGCCGAGCTGGCGAAGCGCCGCTTCGGCGAGCTGTCGGGCGGGCAGCGCCAGCGCGGCCTCCTGGCCCGGGCGCTCGCCTCCGAGCCCGCGCTCCTGCTGCTCGACGAGCCGTTCAACGGCCTCGACCAGCAGAACCGCGACGCGCTCATCGCCACGCTGCACGCGCTGAAGGCGCAGGGCGTGGCCGTGCTCGTCTCGACGCACGACCTCGAGCTCGCGAAGCTCGTCTGCGACGCGGTGGTGCTCGTGAACGGCACGCAGCTCGCGTTCGGTCCCGTCGACGACGTGCTGACCCTGGGCAACGTGCAGGAGTGCTTCGAGGGCGTCGAGGTCGAGATCGACGAGCACACGCTGGTGGTTCCCGGGCACGAGGGGCATTGATGCCGCACGCGGCATGCACCGTGGCGGCGGGCATCCACCGAGGCCGGGGGAGTGGCCGATGAGCCTGCTCGACGCCCTGTTCGGTGCGTTCGCGGTGCCGTTCATGGCCCGCGCCCTGCTCGTCATGCTCGTGCTCGCCGTCGTCGCGGGCGTCGTCGGCGTGCTCGTCAACCTGCGCGGCCTCGAGTTCATCAGCGACGGCCTCACCCACGCGGTCTTCCCCGGTCTGGCCATCGGCTTGGCGGTGGGCGGCACGGCAGGCCTGATCCCCGGTGCCGCGATCGCCGCGCTGGCGGCCGCGCTCGTGCTCACCTGGCTCGACCGGGCCGGCGTCACGTCCGACGCGGCGATCGCGGTGGTGCTCACGGCGACCTTCAGCGTCGGCGTCATCGTGGTGTCACGCAGCGACGACTACGCGGGCGAGCTCGAGGCGCTCCTGTTCGGGCGCGTCCTCACGATCCCGCCGGCCGAGGTGCTGCCGCTCGTGGTGGTCTGCGCGATCGCGCTCATCGCCGTGGGCCTCTCGCTGAAGCAGCAGCTGTTCCGCGCGTTCGACGCGGGCGGCAGCCGGGCTGCCGGCAACTCCGCCTTCGTGCTCGACCTCGTGCTCAACGGCGCCGTCGCGCTCGTGGTGGTGGCCGCGGCGAGCACGGTCGGCACGCTCCTCGTGCTCGCTCTGCTCATCGTGCCGGGCGCGGTCGCGCGGCTCGCGACGCAGCGGCTGTGGCTGCTGTTCCCCGCCGCGGCGGTGTTCGCGGGTCTCTGCTCGTGGTTCGGGCTCGCGGTCGGGTTCTGGGGATCCGTCGGCTGGGGCGTCGACCTGCCCGCCGGCAGCACCATCGTCGCGACCTTCGTCGCGGGGTACGCACTCGTGCTGCTGGTGGCATGGGCGGCCGGCCGCACGCGCAGCATCGCGCCGCGGCCCGACGATGAGCGGCCGCTCGACGACGCCCGCGAGGCACGCGCGGCCGTGGCGGGGGAGGGGCGCTGATGGGCTACTTCGAGCGCGCTTTGGTCGCCGCGATCGTGATCGGCGCGGGCGCGGGGTTCGTGGGCGCGCTCGTCGTGCTTCGCCGCCGCACGTTCTTCGCGCAGGCCCTGACCCACGGCACGTACCCGGGCGCGGTCGCGGCGGCGGCGCTCGGCGTGAGCGTGCCGCTCGGGGCGGCCGCGGCATCCGTCGTGCTCGTGGCCGTGATGGCGGGCATCGCCCGCGTGCGACGCCAGGGCGCGCAGGTCGCCGCGGGCATCGTGCTCACGGGCGGGTTCGCGATCGGCGCGATCCTGCAGGCGGTCATCCCGGGGCTGCCGGTGCGGGCGGAGTCGCTGCTCGTGGGCTCGATCCTCACGGTGTCCGACGCCGACATCGTGCTCGCGGCATCCGTGGCCCTCATCGCCGTCGTGCTCGTCGCGATGTTCGGCAAGGAGATCGCGTTCTCAACATTCGACCCGTCGGGCTTCCGCGCCGCCGGCTATCGCGAGTGGCCGATCGAGCTGCTCGTGCTCGCCCTGATCGCCGCGACGGTCGTGAGCGCGCTGCCGGCGGTCGGGGCGATCCTCGCGATCGCGCTCATCGCCGCGCCCGCCGCCGCGGCCCGGCTGGTCGTGCCGACGTACCGGGCGATCCTGTGGACGGCACCGCTCATCGGCGCGGCATCCGGCGTCATCGGGGTGCTGGCATCGCGGGCGCTCGCCGTCGCGGCCGGTCCGAGCATCGTGCTCGCGGCCACCGCCTTCTTCGCGCTCGCGCTGGGTATCTCCAAGCTGCGCGGACTACCGTTGAACCGAGTCGCCATCCCCGTGGAGACCGCAGAGGACGCACGCATCGCATGAAACGCAACACCTGGCAGCGCGAAGCCGTTCGCGAGGCGCTCGACGAGACCGAGGGCTTCATCAGCGCGCAGGCGCTGCACTCGACGCTGCACGCCAGCGGGTCTCCGATCGGGCTGGCGACGGTCTACCGGGCGCTGGGCGACCTCGCCGCCAACGGTGAAGCCGACTCGCTGCAGTCGCCGGAGGGCGAGGCGCTCTACCGCGCGTGCAGCACGACCGGCCACCACCACCACCTGATCTGCCGCAACTGCGGGCTCACGGTCGAGATCGCGGCCGACGAGGTGGAGTCGTGGGCCAAGCGCGTCGCGGCCGAGCACGGGTTCACGGGCGCCGCCCACGTCGTCGACGTGTTCGGGCTGTGCGCGAACTGCACGAAGGCGCTCGGCGCCGACGCGCGCTGAGGCCACCCTCGCGCGGACGCAACCGCCGCGCCGCGGAGCCACGCCCGCCGTCACCCGAAGTGAGTGATGTGCTCCGGCGGCCATTCGGCGTAGTGTCACCCTGTAGATGGTGACCGGCCGGGGGGTCCGGCACCTCCTGGGGTCGACGCCTCCCGGGTTCCCGCGGCCGGTGCGGGACCGGGATCCAGCGACCCTGGAGGGGACATGGTCATGCAGGACGAGGCGCTCGAGCCGACATTCACGCGCGAGGGCGAAGCCACCACCGCGCGCTACACGCGGATCCCGGAGGGCGCGATGCTCCCCGACACCGCCTACCGCATCGTGCGCGACGAGACGATGCTCGACGGCAACGCGCGACTCAACCTCGCGACGTTCGTCGGCACGTGGATGGACGAGCACGCCGATCGCCTCTACAAGGACGCGTTCGACAAGAACATGATCGACAAGGACGAGTACCCGGCGACCGCCGCGATCGAGGAGTACTGCTGGCGCATCCTCGCCGACCTGTGGAACGCACCGGATCGGACCGACGTCATCGGCACGTCCACGATCGGCTCGTCCGAGGCGTGCATGCTGGGCGGGCTCGCGTTGAAGCGCCGCTGGCAGCACGCCCGCCGGGCGGCGGGGAAGTCCACCGAGAAGCCGAACCTCATCATGAGCTCCGCGGTGCAGGTGTGCTGGGAGAAGTTCTGCAACTACTTCGACGTCGAGATGCGGTTCATCGACACGTCCGACGAGCACCCGCTCATGGACGGCACGGGCCTCGAGGACGTCGTCGACGAGAACACGATCGGCGTCGTCGTGCTCATGGGGGTCACCTACACGGGTGCGTACGAGCCCGTCACGAAGGTCGCCGCGAAGCTCGACGAGATCCAGGCGAAGACCGGCCTCGACATCCCGATGCACATCGACGGGGCATCCGGTGCCATGGTCGCGCCCTTCCTCCAGCCCGACCTCGAGTGGGACTTCCGCGTGAAGCGGGTGCAGTCGATCAACACCTCGGGCCACAAGTACGGACTCGTCTACCCCGGCGTCGGCTGGATCGTCTGGCGCAACGTCGCCGCGCTGCCCGACGACCTCGTCTTCAAGGTGAGCTACCTCGGCGGCTCGATGCCGACGTTCGCGTTGAACTTCTCCCGGCCGGGCGCCCAGGTGCTGCTGCAGTACTACCGCTTCCTGCGCCTCGGCCGCGACGGCTACACGGCGATCCAGCAGGCCTCGCAGGATGTCGCGCGCTACCTCTCGCACGGCGTCGGCGAGCTCGACGCCTTCGAGCTCATCACCGACGGCTCCGACATCCCGGTGTTCGCGTGGCGGCTGAAGCCCGGCCACACCGACAAGTGGAACCTCTACCACCTCTCGGAGCGGCTGCGCATCCGTGGCTGGCTCGTGCCCGCCTACCCGCTGTCGGGCAAGCAGGCCGACCAGACGGTCATGCGCATCGTCTGCCGCAACGGCCTCAGCCGCGACCTCGCCGAGGACCTCATGCGGGACATCAGGACCGAGACGGCCTACCTCGACGCGCTCGAGCAGCCGATGCCGCATCCGGGCATCGGGCCGACGTTCCACCACTGATCGCGAGGTGCGATGAGCGACCCGGGTTCGACGAGCGACGGGGGTGCGGTGGGCGAGCGGGATGCCGCGAGCGCACCGGATGCCGCGGGCGGGGCCACGCGGCATCCGGTCACGACCGTGCGACGACTTCGCCGCGAGGCCTGGGGCTTCGCGGTCGGCTCGCTGTGCTTCTTCGTCGGCGCGCTGCCCTGGTACGCGGACTGGGTCGGCGTCGTCGGCGCGAACCTGACGTTCTTCGTCGGCTCGATCTTCTTCACGCTCGCCGCGTTCATCCAGCTCAGCCTGAGCGGGCGCGTCGCGCCGCACGCGAAGATGAACCGGGCCGACCGCGCGGACTGGTGGGCGGCCGCCGTCCAGTTCGCCGGCACCCTGCTGTTCAACATCTCGACGGGCGCCGCGCTCGCCGCGGCCATCGCGCGCCCCGACGCGGTGGGCATCGGCTGGCGGCCCGACGCGTGGGGATCGATCGCGTTCCTCGTGGCGAGCACGCTCGCCGTCGTCGCCACGAAGGACCGCGGGCAGCTCTGGGACAGGGATGCGCGCACCTGGCACGGCACCTGGCTCAACCTCGTCGGGTCCGTCTTCTTCGGCATCTCGGCCGTGGGCGCCTACGTCATCCCCGACAGCGGCACCCTGCTCAACGAGATCTGGGCGAACGCCGGCACCGCGCTCGGCGCGGTCTGCTTCTTCGTCGCGGCGCTGCTCTCGCGGCGCACGATCCCGAAGGGCTGAGCGACGGATGCCCCGTGCCGCGTGCGTGCGGCCGGGGCATCCGTCGTGCGAGGCGAGGCACCGACTCGCACGGTGCGGAAGCGCGCGCTCATCCGTCCTCGAGGATGCGCTTGAGGTTCGCGACGAACCGCGTGTTGCCCTTGCGCACCATCGGGCGGATGATCGGCGACGCCAGTCGCATGGGCTGCGGGAAGCGCAGGTCCACGGTCCTGACGAACCGGGTGCCGCCGACGTCCGCCGTCACCGCGTGGGTGATCACCGACGTGAGGTCGCCGAGTCGCCATTCGAAGACCGTGCGGTCGGACTCGTGCTCGAGGACCGTCCCCGTGCCTTCGGAGACGCCCATTCCGGGCCTGGTCCGCACGTGGTACGTGGTGCCCGCCGAGACACCGTCGCCGCTGGTGACCTCCATCTCGAGGATGTCGGTGTGCCACCGTCCCTCGTTGCGCGCGTCGGACGTGAAGGCCGCCACCTCGGACGGCGGACGCGCGATCATCGTGCTCACCTGGACCTTCATGATGTCCTCCCTGTGGTGTGATGGTCTGCTTCGGACAGCACCAATCTCGCGGCACCAGCGGACGGAGGCATCCGAAGGGCGGGCCGAGCTGTCGGGAGCCCGATGGGTATTCCGGGCCATCGCCACGACGTGTCATCATCGGGCTGATGCCGGAACGGGATGAGCGGATCCGCCACGCGCGGGAGCTTCATCGACAGGCACGCTGGGACGAGGCCTGCCGCGAGTGGATCGCGGCCGACGCCGAGCACGGACTGGGCGTGGAGGACCTGGAGCTACTGGGCGAGGTCGCCCAGCTGACCGGACGCCACGAGGAGGCCGTGTCGGCCCTCGAGCGGGCCTTCGAACTCCGTTCGGCAGCCGCCGACCTGACCGCGGCGGCGACCGGCGCCTTCTGGCTGTACTCGGAGTTCCTCTACGCCGGTGAGCTCGCCCGGGCCGGCGGCTGGATGGCGCGGCTGGGCGATCTCGCCGAGACGCTCGGCGCTGCGGAGCCCGGCTGGCTGTCCATCACCGAGGCACGCCGCTCCATCGTCGAGCAACGGTACGACGACGCACGAACCGCGCTCACCGGTGCCCTGGCGCAGGGTCGAGAACGCGGCGAGACCGACCTGGAGACCTACGCGATCCTGCTCACCGGCCGATCGATGGTGACGGCGGGCCGGATCAGGGAGGGCATGGCGCGCCTGGAGGATGCGATGGTGCGGGTCACCGGCGGGCAGACGTCTCCGCGCATGACGAGCATGCTGTACTGCGCCGCCATCGGCATCTGCGAGGAGGAGGCCTGCGAGCTCGCCCACGCCCAGGAGTGGGCCCGGGCGCTGGAACGCTGGATGGCGTCGTTCCCCACGTCGTACGGCGGGGCGCTCCTCGACAACTGCCGGGTCTACCGGGCCGCTCTCCTGCGGCGGCGAGGACAATTGCCCGAGGCCGAAGCGGAGCTGGATCGGGCCGCCCGAAACCTCGCCGACGGCAACGGCGTGCTGGTCGCCGGTCACGCGTGCTACGAGCTCGGCGAGGTGCATCGGCTGCTCGGCCAGGATGAGGCGGCCGAGGTCGCCTACCGTCGGGCCACCGCGCTCGGCCGGAGCGTGCAGCCCGGGCTGGCCCTGCTGCGACTCCGGCAGGGAGACCTGGACGCCGCACTCCACGGGCTCCGTCGCGCTGTGGCGGAGGAAACGGGAGCTCCGGCGGCGCGAGCACGCCTCCTGCCCTCGCTGGTGACCGTCTCGCTCGAAGCGGGTGAGGTCGCCGAGGCCGAGCGCGCGCTCGCCGAGCTCGACGAGCTGGCACGAAACCTCGGCAGCTCCGCGCTCGATGCGGAAGCCGCGCGAGCGCGGGCCGAGGTCGAGCTCGCAGCCGCCCGACCCGAGGCCGCGCTGCCGCACCTGCGGCGCAGCTCCGACGCGTGGCGTGGGCTCTCCGCCCCGTACGAGACGGCGCGCACCGGCGTGCTCATCGCCCGAGCCTGCCGAGCCCTCGGCGACGAGGAGGGCGCGCGAGTCGAACTGGAGTCGGCGCGGCAGCTGTTCACCGAGCTGGGCACCACGCCCGACCTCCGACGGGTCGAGTCCCTCGCGACCACTGCCGGAGCGGCGCCCGACGGGCTGAGCGAACGCGAGATCGAGGTGCTGCGACTGGTCGCCGCGGGGATGACCAACCGCGCCATCGCCGCCCAGCTCTACATCAGCGAGCGCACGGTGCATCGTCACATCAGCAACATCTTCGGCAGGATCGGCGTGAACTCACGGGCCGCCGCAGCTGCGTACGCCGCGCAGCACCACCTGCTGCCCTGAGCGCCTAGTCGGACTCGTGGTGGAAGTGCTCGCGCACGAGCCGCGCGGGGGCGACTGCCGCCCACGCCTCGGCGACGAGCTCGGAGAGTCGCCGCCGCGAGATGCGGTCGAGGTGCACGAGCACGGCGGCGTAGCCGTCGAAGTGCGGCGTCGTGAAGAAGACGGACGGATCCTCTGCGATGAGCGCGAGCTTCACCGCCTCATCCTCGGTCTTCGCGCCCAGCACCGGCCCGCGCTGCTCGACGATCCCCAGCGAGTCGAGGTCGGCGCGACGCAGCGGGCGCTCCCACACGAATCCCTTCGCGCGAACCTTCCACTGGGCGCTGCCGCGCGAGACGTGCTCGGTCGCCTCGGGCAGGGCCAGCGCCAGCTCGCGCACGTCGTCCCACGTCGCCATGGCGATGAGGCTACGCCGGCGGATGCCCCGCCGCAGCCCCCGTGGGCCCGCGCGTATCATGACGACTGTCGTGTCACTCGTGGGGGGATGATCCGATGCGAGCTCGAACCTTCCTGATCACGTCCGTCGCCGTTGCCGTGCTGCTCACGAGCACCGCGTGCACGGGGTTCGACCAGACGGGCTTCTTCGGCACGACCGGCACGACCGGCGCGTCGGAGCCACCGCCGACGGAGACGCCCGCGGCATCCGCACCGCCGTCGGAACCCACCGACCAGGTCAGCGCGATCCTCGTCCAGCCGATCCAGGACGCCCTGGTGGTGCTGGGCAGCGACGAGATGGAGCACGTGGAGTACGAGCTCCTCGTCGTGAACGTGTTCAGCGATCCCGTGACGTTGATGAGGGTGACGGTGATCGGTCCCGACGGCGAGGAGCTCCAGCAGGTCGAAGGCGGCACGCTCGCGGCGGCCACGCAGGAGCTGTTCACCAAGGCGGCATCGCCCGTCGTCGCACCGTCGGCGGCCGTCTCGGTCGACGTCGACCTGATCCTGCCGCCCGGCGAGGTTCCGGCGCGCGTGACGCACCGCATCGACTACACCCTCCCCGCCGACTCGGCCGGTGCCGTGATCGTCGACGACACGATCGTGCACGGCCCGGAGGTCGCCATCGACCGCACGGATGCCACGGTGATCCGTCCTCCGGTCGCCGGCGACGACTGGGTGGTCACGACCGCCTGCTGCTCGCCGAACGTGCATCGCGACCTGCGACTCGCGATCGACGGACGGCGCATCGCGACCGCGGAGACCTTCGCCGTCGACTGGGCGCGCATGCAGGACGACCGCCTCTATGAGGGCGACGGCAGCCGGAACGAGCAGTACTACACGTTCGGCGAGGAGCTCTACGCGGTCGCCGACGGCACCGTCGTCGCGATCAACGAGGGCGTCGCCGAATCGGCGCCGTTGGTCGCGCAGTCACCCGAAGCGAAGTCGGGCTTCGGTGGGAATTACGTGATCATCGAGATCGACGACGACGTCTACGCCGCATACGAGCACGTGCAGGCCGACAGCATCACCGTCGAGGTGGGCGACACCGTCGAGACCGGTGACGTCATCGGCAGGCTCGGGAACACCGGGCCGTCGCTCGGGCCGCACCTGCACTTCGGCCTGCTGGACCGGCCCGACCTCTTCGCGGGACGCAGCCTGCCGTTCGTGCTCGACGAGTTCACCATGGTCGGCACGCTGGACTTCGACGCATCGGACGGGACGACCTCGTGATCGCGCCGGCATCGGGGACGCTGGAGGAGGTGTATCCGCTCCACGGGACGGTGCAGGACTTCCCTGCGGAGTGATCGGCAGCCGACCGGCCCCGCGGCATCCGCTCGATTTCGGTCGCGATCGGCCCGTCTGTTAGACTCGACGTTTGGCTGGGTACTTCCACTGCCCAGACCGCGACAATCCACACCCGAGAACGCGAGCGATCGCGGGCTTCGGCATGGGGAGCGTCAGCAGACAAGAGACCTTGGGAGGGGCATCCGCCCCTCGGTATTGGAGGAAAGACCAATGGCAGCAGTGTGCCAGGTGACCGGAGCCGTTCCCGGCTTCGGACACAACATCTCGCACTCGCACCGCCGGACGAAGCGCCGCTTCGACCCGAACGTGCAGAAGAAGACCTACTACGTGCCGTCGCTTCGTCGTAACGTCACCCTGAACGTGTCCGCCAAGGGCATCAAGGTGATCGACGCCCGTGGCATCGAGGCCGTCGTCAAGGACATCCAGGCTCGTGGGGTGAAGCTCTAATGGCGAAGCAGCAGGACATCCGTCCCATCATCAAGCTCCGTTCGACGGCCGGTACGGGGTACACCTACGTGACCCGCAAGAACCGTCGCAACAACCCCGACCGTCTCGTGCTCAAGAAGTACGACCCCGTGGTGCGCAAGCACGTCGACTTCCGAGAGGAGCGCTAAGACATGGCGAAGAAGAGCAAGATCGCGCGCAACGAGCAGCGCAAGGCCGTCGTGGACCGCTACGCGGCCAAGCGCCTCGAGCTGAAGAAGGCGCTCGTCGACCCGAACGGCACCGACGAGACCCGTGAGGCCGCCCGCGTCGGCCTGCAGAAGCTTCCCCGCAACGCCTCGCCGGTGCGCGTCCGCTCGCGCGACGCGATCGACGGCCGCCCCCGTGGCGTGCTCACGAAGTTCGGCGTCTCGCGCGTCCGCTTCCGTGACATGGCCCACCGCGGCGAGATGCCCGGCATCACGAAGTCGAGCTGGTAAGCATCGCTTGAAGCGAAAGGGGCGTCCCGAATGGGGCGCCCCTTTCGTCGTCCCTGGTCGTCGTCCCTGGGGCGGCCCGTGCGGTCGACGGATGCCGCGTGGCGCGTGTCGCTCGCTCGGGGGACGCCCGATTCGGGGGACTCCCGTTGAGGGGGCACCACCTCGGGGGCCTGCCCGTGCTCGATCCTCCTCCCATACCGTGAGCCGAGTGCGCATGCATGCATGCGAATGAACCACGGGCCCGATGGGGGAAGCACATGAATCGCTGGCGTAGATCGATCACCGGGGTGGCTGCGGCCGCCGTCCTCGTGCTGGGTGGGGGTGGGATCGCGTACGCCGACGACCTCCAGACCGACCTGAGCGTCGATTCGCTCGAGATCTCGGCGCCGGCGAACCTGGGCGTGCTCGCGTGCGGATCGACGAAGCAGATCGACGTGTCGATGTTCATCCGCCGCACCAGCAACGCCGCCAACAACACGTTCCAGAGCGGGTCCACCGCGACGTACTCGGTCGCCGCCGAGAGCAGCGTCTCGGCGACCGACCCGAATCCGGCTTCGATCACCCTCCCCGGAGGCTGGGACGACCTCGATCCGAACTCGCACGCGAGCAGTCCATCGTCGCGTTCCACCATCACGGTCGCGGCGGGCACGGCCAACGGATCCTTCGACGGCAGTGTCACGTACCAGGTGTCGGGCACGGCCGAGAACGACGATCCGTTGGCGCGCACCGACACGGTCGACGTCACCTGGAAGGTCGAGAACTGCGTCAGCGGGCCTCCGGCCGACACGACCGCACCCGTCGTGGTGCTCACCTGCCCGCCCGCGCCCGTCAGTCGGGGCGCCGAGGCCTCCGCTTCGTGGGTCGCTTCGGATGAGGCGGGCGGCTCGGGCCTCGCGACCGCGTCGAGCGGCACGATCCCGCTCGACACCTCGGCGCTCGGCATCCGCACCGCGATCGCACCGGCCGGCACCGCCGTCGACAACGCGAACAACCCGTCGGCCGAGGCGACCTGCTCGTACACCGTCGTCGACACGACGCCGCCCGTCGTCGTGCTGACCTGCCCGCCCGAGGTGGCTCGCGGATCGGTCGCCCACGCGACGTGGGAGGCCACGGACGAGGACGGCGGCTCGGGTATCGCGGCGCCGTCGAGCGGCTCGATCCAGCTCGACACGTCGACGCTCGGCGACAAGATCGCGACGGCAGTGGCGGGAACGGCGCACGACAGGGCGGGCAACGCCTCGCTCGAGACGACGTGCGGCTACACCGTCGTCGACCGCACCCCGCCGGTCGTCGTGCTGACCTGCCCGACGACGGTGCTGCTCGACTCGGTGGCCGAGGCGACCTGGACCGCGGCCGACGAGCTCGGCGGCTCCGGCCTCGCGACCGCCCCGAGCGGTTCGATCGCGCTCGACACGTCGAGCGTCGGATCCAAGGTCGCGGTCGCTCCGGCCGGAACGGCGGTCGACAAGGCCGGCAACGAGTCCGAAGCCAAGTCGTGCGAGTACTCCGTGATCTACGACTTCGACGGCTTCTTCCGTCCGGTCGACATGGGCGGGGTGGTCAACTCGGTCAAGGCCGGCAGCGCCGTGCCGATGAAGTTCAGCCTCGGCGGCGACCAGGGCCTCGACATCATCGCCGCGGGATATCCGAAGGTCACGTTCACGACGTGCTCGACGGGTGCCACCGTCGACGAGATCGAGTCGACGGTGACGGCGGGCGGCAGCAGCCTCACGTACGACCCCGTCGCCGGGCAGTACGTGTACGTCTGGAAGACCGACAAGAGCTGGGCGGGCAAGTGCGGCACGTTCGCCCTGAAGCTCGATGACGGGCAGACGCGCACGGCGCTGTTCAAGTTCCTGAAGTAGTCCGAAGCGGGCGGATCGGGGCACGGTGTGGCGACACGCCGTGCCCCGATGCCACCGAATGCCCCGGAAATCCGCGTGATTCCGCGGTTCTCTGCTACTTTGAAGGCGGCCTGATCGGCCACGGGGGCGATTGTTCGATCGTTCCCGAGTACTCATCGATAGCTGTACCGAAACAGCGGAAAGTCCGAGGAGGACATTCAATGGCTGACAAGTCGCTGAACAAGACCGAGCTCGTCGCGAAGATCGCTGCGTCGACCGGCCAGAGCCAGGCCACCGTCGACGCCGTGCTCGGCGGTCTCTTCGACACGCTCGCCGAGTCCGTCGGTTCGGGCACCAAGGTCTCCATCCCGGGTTGGCTCGCCGTCGAGCGCACGCACCGTGCCGCGCGCACCGGCCGCAACCCGCAGACGGGTGCGACCATCGACATCCCGGCCGGCTACTCGGTCAAGGTGTCGGCTGGTTCGAAGCTCAAGGCTGCCGCCAAGTAGCATCCGACCTCCGAAGGGGCGTAC
This sequence comes from Agromyces mariniharenae, assembly GCF_008122505.1. Lineage (NCBI taxonomy): Bacteria > Bacillati > Actinomycetota > Actinomycetes > Micrococcales > Microbacteriaceae > Agromyces > Agromyces mariniharenae. The sequence continues at coordinate 1,775,672 of NZ_VSSB01000001.1, forward strand.
GGCATGTCCGTGCGCCCCTTCGTCGTGCCCGGGTTCCAGCGCACGCTTCGCCGAACCGTCGCAGGTGCACAGTCGGGACGCATCAGACCATGCGTCTGCGACGGTTCGCGTGACCTGAAGGCGGCCATGGCCTCGCACACGCCTGAAGCGCGGGGAGGGGGAGCGGGGAGCGGGGGAGCGGGGGAGCGGGGACCGGGGGGCGGGGGAGCGGGGCGGATGCCGCGGCGGCCCGCTCCGAGCGCCCGCACGGGTCCAGCCGTCTAGGCTGGTTCGGTGCCCCGCTCCGTCCGCGTGCTCGGCCCCGCCGTGCTCCTCGCCGTCGCGCTCCTCGCGACGTTCGGCGCCCTCGCGTACGGCGGCGGTGCGGCACCCTTCCCCATCCAGGACCCGGGCCCGATCGCACGCTGGGGACTCCCCGTCGCGAAGCTCCTCGTGAACCTCGGCGCGGCCGGCATGATCGGCGCGCTCGTGCTCGCCGTGTGGGCGCTCGCGCCGGCGAAGAAGGAGTTCGACCTCGCACTCGACATCGCCGCGGCATCCGCCGCCGTGATGACCGTGGCGAGCGCCGCGACGGGCGTGCTCACCTTCCTCGTCGTGACCGGCGAGACGCTCGACCTGGGCGAGGCGTTCGGGCAGAAGCTCGGGCTGTTCGTCACGTCGATCGAGCTCGGCCAGGCGTGGCTCACGACCACGCTCGTGGCGGCCGCGGTCACCGTGCTGTCCTTCGCGGTGCGCAACCACACCGCCCTCGTGTTCGTCGCGGCCCTGGCCGTCTTCTCCCTCGTGCCCATGGCGCAGCAGGGCCACGCCGCGGGCGCCGCCGGGCACAACGCGGCGGTCGCCGACCTCGGACTGCACCTCGTCTTCGCCGCCGCATGGCTCGGCGGCCTGCTCACGATCGTGCTGCTTCGCCGGCAGCTCGAGGCCGACCGCCTGCCGGTCGTGCTCGCCCGCTACTCGACCGTGGCGCTCATCAGCTTCATCGTGGTCGCGATCTCGGGGTACGCGAGCGCCGCGCTGCGCATCGGCACGTGGGACCAGCTGGCCACGCAGTACGGCGTGCTCGTGCTCGCGAAGGTGGCCGCGCTCATCGCGCTGGGCCTCTTCGGCGCGCTGCAGCGCCGCTTCCTCATCAACAGGATCGCCCGCGGCGAGGCATCCGCGAGCCGTGACTTCTGGTTCCTCGTGGTCATCGAGCTCGCGTTCATGGGCCTCGCGTCGGGTGTCGCGGCGGCACTCGCCCGCACGGCCACGCCCGTGACCGAGGAGGTCGGCTCGGTCGCACGCACGCCGGCGCAGATCCTCACGGGCGTGCCGCTGCCGCCGTGGCCCGAGTGGTACCGCTACTTCACCGAGTGGAACGTCGACCTCATCTGGCTGCTGCTCTGCGGGTTCGGCATCTTCTTCTACCTCGCCGGCGTGTGGCGCCTCCGCCGCCGCGGCGACCACTGGCCGGTGTACCGCACCGTGCTGTGGGTCGCGGGCCTGCTGCTGCTCGCCTACATCACGAACGGCGGCGTGAACGTCTACGAGGAGTACCTCTTCTCGGCGCACATGGGTGCGCACATGGCGCTCACGATGGGCGTGCCGGTGCTGCTCGTGCCGGGTGCGCCGGTGACGCTCGCCGCCCGTGCGATCCACCCGCGGAAGGACGGCTCCCGCGGCGGCCGCGAGTGGATCCTGCTCGCCGTGCACTCCCGGTTCGCGTCGATCATCGCGAACCCGATCGTCGCCGCGGTGCTCTTCGTGGGCTCGCTCTGGGTGTTCTACTATTCGCCGCTCTTCCGATGGACGATGACCGACCACATCGGCCACGAGTGGATGATCGCCCACTTCCTCATCACCGGTTACCTCTTCGTGCAGTCGCTCATCGGCATCGACCCGGTGCCGTACCGGCTCCCCTACCCGTTCCGCCTCGTGCTGCTACTCGGCACGATGGCGTTCCACGCGTTCTTCGGCCTCGCGATCATGTCGGGCACGGGGCTGCTGCTCAGCGACTGGTACGGCGCGATGGGCTGGGGCACCGACGCGCTCGCCGACCAGCAACTCGGTGGCGGCATCGCGTGGTCGGTCGGCGAGATCCCCACGGTCGCCCTCGCGATCACGGTGGCCGTGCAGTGGGCGCGCAGCGACGAGAAGGAGTCGAGGCGCCGCGACCGGCACGCCGACCGCACGGGCGACGCCGAGCTGGAGGAGTACAACGCGCGGCTCGCGGCGATCGCGAAGCACGACGCGCACGGCTGAGCGCGGGCGGATGCCGCGGGCCGCCGTGGCGGGTCGCTACCTGAGCTGGATCGCGATGCTGCCGTCGGGCCTGATCGTGGCCGTGAGCGACAGCATGAAGGACCGGTCCTCCTCGAGCTGCGAGAACTCGCCGTCGAAGAGCGACTGCACCTCGACCGAGATGTGCGCGATGCCCTCGGTGGGCGGCATCTCGAAGGCGCTCTCGCCCGCAGCCAGGGTCACGGGCGGGTAGGTGACCATCGTCCACACGGGATCGCTCACGACCTTGTCGTCGATCTCGATCCCGAAGGGGCATCCGGCGGGCTGGAGCACCGGCTGGGCCGTGCACTGGTCGAGGTAGCCGTTCACCTGCACCTGGACGCGCTCGACGAATGTCGCAGTGGGCAGCGAGTCGACCGTGACCGCGGGGCGCGACGACGGCTCGACCGGCAGCGCCGTCGGCACCGCCTCGAGCAGGGTCGACGTGTAGCCGAACTCGTAGACCGCCGGTGCGATCGCGAGGTAGGGGGCGGTCTGGGTGAAGGCGGTGAGCTCGTCGCCCGACTTCGTCGCCCGCGTGTCGAGGGTGAGCGAGCCGACCGTGAACAGCGGATTGTGCGCGGCCGTGACGTCGATGACGGCGATCGGGCTGACCGAGAACTCCCAGCGGTTCAGCACGCCGTAGAGCGGGGCGATGGGCCGCACGTCGAAGGTGGTCTCGACGATCGAGACGTCGAGCCGGTAGCTCGCCGTGACCGAGTGCGATCCGTCGGGCAGGGCCACGTCGCTCACGATGCGGATGTCCTCGGGGCCGCTCTCGACGACGCCCGAGCGGAACATCGCCGTCGAGACGTTCTCGGGCAGCCCCAGCTCCGCCAGCTCGGCCGCGTCGAGGGCGACCCCCGGCGTCGTGGAGGCGGCGCCGATGTCGTCGTCGGCGATCGCCTCGAGGTAGCGCTCGACGAAGCTCGACGCGCCGTAGATGGTCTGGTTCAGCGAGCCCAGGGCGGCGAGGAACGCCCCGACGAGCAGCACCGCCATCATCGCCCAGCCGGCGATCGCGGCGGGCGACACCGGTCCCCGTCGCGCGCCCGAGCTCCCCACCCGCACAGTCTAAGCGGGCGCCGGATCCACGCCCGGATATCCCCAGGCGTGCGCGCGCGCCCACAGGCGTCCGCCGTCCGGGTCGATCCGAGCCGCGCCGAGGTTACAGTGGGAGCGCGCCCGGAGGGGCGCCGCCGCGGGACGGGCCCGTGGCATCCGCTCGCCGAAGGCCACCAGTGCAGAACGTCACCCTCACCCGCGAACAGGCCGCGGTCTTCCAGGCCATCGAGGGCACCCGCGAGCACGTCTTCGTCACGGGGCGCGCGGGCACCGGCAAGTCGACGCTGCTCAACCACCTGAACTGGCACACGCAGAAGCAGATCGTGATCTGCGCGCCAACGGGCGTTGCGGCGCTCAACGTCGGCGGGCAGACGATCCACTCGCTCTTCCGGCTGCCCATCGGCGTCATCGCCGACCGCGAGATCGACCAGAACGATGCGGTGCGCAAGCTCCTGAACGCCATGGACACCCTCGTGGTCGACGAGGTGTCGATGGTGAACGCCGACCTGATGGACGCGATGGACCGGTCGCTGCGGCAGGCGCGGCAGCGGCCCCACGAGCCGTTCGGCGGCGCGCAGGTCGTGCTGTTCGGCGACCCCTACCAGCTCGCACCCGTGCCGGGCGATGGCGACGAGCGCCGGTACTTCGCCGACACCTACGAGTCGATGTGGTTCTTCGACGCGCAAGTGTGGCGCGAGGCCGACCTGCGCATCTTCGAGCTCGGCGAGGTGCATCGCCAGCACGACGACGAGTTCAAGTTCATGCTCAACGCCGTGCGGCACGGTCGCGTCACGGCCGAGATCGCGGGCGTGCTCAACGACGTGGGCGCGCGCCGGCCGCTGCCCGAGCACGGGGCGATCACGCTCGCCACCCGCAACGACACGGTGAACCGCATCAACGCCCAGCAGCTGCATCGCCTGCCCGGGCACTCGCAGGCCAACGAGGCCGAGGTGAACGGCGACTTCGGCGGTCGCGCGTTCCCCGCCGACGAGCGCCTCGAGCTCAAGGTCGGTGCGCAGGTCATGTTCCTGCGCAACGACGTGGCCCTGCGCGGCGAGGGCCCGCGCTGGGTCAACGGCACGATCGGCACGGTGACGTCGCTCACGCGCGAGTTGCGCGTCGAGGTCGACGGCGAGGAGCACGAGGTCGAGCCCGCGACCTGGGAGAAGTACCGCTACTCGTGGGATCCCGTGCGCAAGAAGCTCGAGCGCGAGATCGTCGCCGAGTTCACGCAGTTCCCGCTGCGGCTCGCGTGGGCGGTCACGATCCACAAGTCGCAGGGGGCGAGCTACGACACGGCGGTCGTCGACCTGGGGTCGCGCGCCTTCAGCCCCGGGCAGACCTACGTTGCGCTCAGTCGTCTCACGGCGCTCGACGGCCTCTACCTGGCCCGGCCACTGCGCCCGAGCGACATCATGGTCGACCGCGACGTCGAGCGGTTCATGGCCGGCGCCATGCGCGAGATCGACGCGGACGCGGTCGGGCCGACGTCGGAGCCGTAACCAGCCGAACCGGTTGCGGCCCGCCCGTGCGCAACACGGCGGAGTGGGGCGGCGCGCCCCCGTCGCACGCCGCCCCGGGATGCGGCCGGGGGCGTCGTCGCCACGCGCCCCCGACCGCCGTCAGTGGTGCTGCTGGTGGTCGTGCTCGCCGTGCGGCACCGCCACGCGACCCGCCTCGGTGGCCGCGAGCGCGGGCGTGGCGAGGCCCGCGACGAGCAGCGCGCCGACGACCAGGCCGACCAGCGGGAGCCGCCCGTCGACGGCAGCTGCACGAGGTGCCGGGGCATCCGATCGCCCGGCTCGGGCGCCGTCGGCGCCGCTCCGCCCGCGCACCACCACGGCGCAGTGCCCCGCGACGACGGCGATGAACACGGATGCCGCCAGCAGCGAGCCGACCGGAACGCCGGCCGCCTCGGCGAGGCCGCTGCCGACGAGCACCCCTGCCCCGACGAGCAGGGCCGCGCCCGTGCCGAGCACGACGCCCGGCACCAGTGCGCGACCCGCCCGCAGCGAGAGGACGCCCCAGCCGAGGCCGGACGCACCGGCAGCGGCCATGACGCCCCCCGCCATCCCCCCGGCGCCGGCGGCGAGGGCGAGCAGCACCAGCCCGGCGCCGAGGGCGCAGAGCATCGGCCACGTTCGCGCGAGCGCCGGCAGTGCGTGCACGGCCCGGATCCCTAGGCCGTCGCCACGCGTGGCGAGCGCTCGGCCGCGAGCCCCACGCCGAGCAGCACGATGGCGCTCGCGAGGTGCAGGAAGTGGTCGGCGGTGTTGAGGGCGAGGATGTTCGCCGCGGTGCCGGCCAGGAAGAAGCCGACGATGCCGAGCAGCAGGTAGGCGCCGCCCACGACGATGTTCACCGTCTTGGCGGCGGCGGCCGACACGATCCCGGCGATGAGCAGCGCGGCCCCGATCAGGAGATGCGCCACGTTGTGGAGCGGGTTCACCTGGAAGATGCCGAGCAGCAGTCCGCCCTCGGTGGCGATGAACCCGACGCCGCCCGTGACGGCGAAGCCGAGCAACCCGACGAGCACGTAGACCGCGCCGAACACGGTTGCGACGATGCGGTTCGGGGAGTTGCGCATGAGGTGCCTCCTTCGATGGTCCCGGCGATCGCCGGGTATGCGGGTGGTTCGGCGCGCCTCGAGGAACGGATTGGTCGCCGGGGGACATGCGGCGGACGGCATCCGATCGCGGCATCCGCAGCGTTCCGCGGCGACTCCGGCGAAGCCGCGACGACATGGGACATCGGCCGACCTGCCATTGCGGGTTACAATCGCAGCGGAACGCACAGCGAGGGGGGCTCGGTGGCTGACCGTCTGGGGAGGTCCCGGCGGCGGGGAGGACCTGTCGCCGCGATGGCGGCGGCCCTCACGATCGCCCTGACCGGATGCTTCGGCACGGCCGTCGATCCGTCGGCGCAGTTCTCGCCCGTCGATGCCCCGCTCGGCGGTGATCTCGCCGATGGACTCCAGGGCGTCCTCGACCAGGCGGTGGCGCTGAGCGGGTCGAGCGGCGGCGTCGCCGGCGTGTGGGCGCCGTGGGCGGGCGAGTGGACCGCGGCATCCGGCACCGTGGACTTCGGCGAGAAGCCACCGCCCATGACGACCGACACCGGGTTCCGACTCGCCACCGTGACGACCGAGATCACCTGCACCGTGCTGCTGCGCCTCGCGGACCAGGGCGAGGTGCAACTCGACGACCCCGTGGCGAAGTACGTCGACTGGATCCCGAAGCTCGACGGCATCACCCTCGAGCAGCTGTGCCTCCACACCTCGGGCCTGGCCGACTACTACCCCGTGCTGCGCCCGACCTTCGGCGCGAATCCCGGCCGCGTCTGGCCGGCGAACGAGCTGCTCGCGAACGGCATGGCCCTGAACCGCATCGGACCGCCGGGCGAGCAGGTGCGCGAGTCGCGTACGGGCATCCTGCTGCTCGCGCTCGCGCTCGAGCGGCGCACGAGCAAGACGTGGGACGAGCTCGCCCAGCAGTACGTCCTCGGTCCGCTGGGCCTCGAGGAGACCTCGCTGCCGCCCGGGACCGTGACCGAGCATGCCGGGGTCATGGGCGGTTACTCGTCGATCACGGTGACGGGAGCGGTCGACTGCGCCGTCCTGCTCGACGACACCGAGGCGTCGAGCTCGATGGGCGGTGCGGCCGCGGGCGCGATCTCGACGCTCGAGGACGCACGTTCCCTCAGCGAGGCGTTCGCGACGGGCGCGCTCCTCAGCGAGCGCACGGCGCGCGCCCAGTGGAACACGGTCCCGCTCGGCGGCGACGCTCCCGCGTGGCAGTCCGCGGGCCTCGGCGGCGCGCAGTACGGACCGATGCGCGGCACCGCCGGCGAGACGGCCGGTGCGCTCACCGCCGCGTTCACCGACGCCGCGAGCGGCCTCACGGTCGTGGTCGCGCTCAACAACTCGACCCCCGGACCCGCGTTCGTGCGCGAGGTCGCGTTCGCCCTCGCCTCGCTCGCATCGAAGGCGCCGCCCGCGGCCGGCGGCGAGCAGCCCCTCATCGAGCTGCCCTGGTCGGCCGACCAGGCGACGGCGAAGATGCAGGAGCTCGGCGTCTGCCCGCGGGCGTAGCCCCGCCGATCGCTCGCATCCCCCGCCGTGCGGGCGGATGATGGAGGTGAGCGGAGCCTCCCGCTCCGCGACCCCCGGCACCGGGCGTGCCGGGATGAGACGAGGAGGTTCTCATGCACAGCGTCGCCCAACCGTCCACCACGGCGAAGTACGCCGGCACACCGGTGCAGGTCGTCGCGCTGATCTTCGGCATCGTCTTCCTGGCCGTCGGCATCGCCGGCTTCATCCCGGGCCTCACGACCGACGTCGACGCCCTGCTCTTCTGGGGCAGCGACTCGGGCGCGATGCTGCTCGGGATCTTCCAGGTGTCGATCCTGCACAACATCGTCCACCTGCTGTTCGGAGCGGCCGGGCTCTGGCTCGCCTCGAGCTTCGCCGGGTCGCGCAACTACCTCATCTGGGGCGGGGTCGTCTACGGGCTGATCCTCGTCTACGGGCTCTTCGTGAGCGGCGACCACCCGGCCAACGTCGTGCCGGTGAACACCGCCGACAACTGGCTGCACGGCGCGCTCGCCGTCGCCATGATCCTGCTCGGGGTGCTCCTGGGCCGACGGGGCCGGGCCTCCGCCTAGCGTCGGCGCCGGCCGAACCGCCCGAGCACGCGCTGCGCAGCTCGGCGCGGGACCGAGCGCGTATCGGGGTGCGCGGTGACGCGTCCGGCTTCCACCACGGCGCCGAGGTGCTCGACCTCGACGATGCAGGTCAGCGGATGCCGCCCGCCAACGAGGCGCGACGCGCGCTCGCCGAGGCGCCACATCGTGCGGCCGTCCCGTGCCGGGCGTCGTTCCCGCACGAGCGCACCGCGCCCGCGCCGGCGCAGCGTGATCGTCACGGACGCACCGGGTGGCACGCCGCGCAGCCGCACCGACACCCGCAGGCGCCTGCGCCGGAACCGCATCCTGAGGCGCTCCAGTTCGACGTGGAGCGGTGGCGACGTGCGGCCGTGACGGGCGGCGGCGGCGCGCTGCACCCGGCCCCACGCCTCGACCACGTGCGCGTCGTCGTGCCGCGCGGCGGTCGCCCGGGCCGCACGCCGCATCCGCTCGCGCTCGGGCGCGGGCAGCGCGACCAGGCGGGCCACGGCGTCGGCCGCCGCGTCGAGGTCGCCGTCGGCCACGAGCACGCCGTCGACGCCGTCGGCGATGAGGTCGGCCGGGCCGTAGGGGATGTCGTACGCGATGGGGAGGCAGCCGCGGGCCATCGCCTCGGCCAGCGCGAGCGGCGAGCCCTCGAACGTGCTCGTCACGAGGGTCCACGACGCGTCGGCGAACGCATCGGCGGCGCCGCTGCGATGCCCCGCGAAGGTCACGGCGTCGCCGAGGCCGGCGTCGTCGACCCGGCGGCGGAGGGCCGGGGCATCCGGACCGTCGCCGTAGACGGTGAGCGTCACCGGCACGCCGCGGTCGCGGCACCGGCGCACCACCTCGATCGCGTGGTCGACGCGCTTTCGGGTGGTGAGGCGGGCGAGCACGACGCCGGCCGCCGGATCGCGCTCGGCGTCGGGCGCCGGATCGCCGTCGAGGGGGTCGATGCCGTTGGGGACCACGGTGAGGTTGCCGGGGTCGCCGAGGAGGGTCGCGGCATCCGCGCGCTGCCGCTCGGTGAGGAAGACCACGCCGTCGAACCGCTCGAGGTGCGCGAACACGCGTCGGCGTGACGGCCGCAGCATGCCCCATGGCCGGTCGGGACCCACGAGGTGGGAGTTGTGCACGAGGTGCAGGGAGACGACGTTCGGTCGGCGATACCGCGCCATGAACTCGGCGGCCGTCTTGCTGTCGGTGACGGCGAATGCCCGCTCGTCGCCGACGACGCCGTCGAGCCACTCCGCGTAGCAGTCCCACGCACGGGTCCACTGCCGCAGGACGGCACCGCCGGCGTCGTACGTCGTGATACGGCGGGACGGCCCCGCCGCGTGCGCTGGGAACCGCTCGTCGCGCGCGGCCAGGCTGCCGTCGCCCCGGAGGTGCTCGACGAGCGACGCGCCGTCGTCGCGCGGCGTGGCCACCGCGGTGCCGCCCGGGCCGCCCCGCAGGTCCTCCCAGAGGTTTCGCAGCCGGATGCCGGGGATGAGCTCACCCGCTCGGGCCAGGCGCTCGCGCGCCGCCGGGAGGTCGGGGCGCGGGTCGAAGGTCACGACGTCGACCTCGCGGCCCGCCAGCCGCACGAACGCGCGCGAGCGGTGCAGCAGGGCCGAGGTCATGCCGCCGAACGGCTCGGGGACGCCCCACGTCACCGCGAACTGCCGCCCGTCGGGCAGCGACGGGTCGGCGACCGTCGCGACCTGCCGCTGCCTGTCCGAGGTGCCGCCCGCCATTCCCCCAACGCTAGCGACGCCCGACGCGACGCACCGCGAACCGGTCGCCCCCTTGCCGCCCGTGCCATCATGTGGCATGCCCTTCGGACTCCGTCGCGACGTGCTCCGCCCCACGGGGACGCCGCGCGCCGACCGGGTGACCTACGTCGAGCTGTTCTTCGACCTCGTCTACGTCTTCGCGCTCACCCAGCTGTCGGCGTACCTCTACGAGCACCAGGATCCGCTCGGCGCGGTCGAGGGCGCGATCATGGTCGTCGCGCTGTGGTGGTCGTGGGTGGCGACCACGTGGGTGACGAACTGGCTCGATCCCGTGAAGCTGCCGGTGCGCGGCGCCGTCATCGCCCTGGCGCTCGTCGCGATGGTCATGAGCATCTCCATCGCCGACGCGTTCGGCGAGCGGGCGTGGATGTTCGCGATCGCCTACGTCGTGCTGCAGCTCGGCCGCACCGGGTTCATCGTGTACGCCACGTGGCGTCACGACCGGCACGCGGCGCTCGACTTCGCGCGCGTGCTCGCATGGACGGCCGCGGGCAGCGTGCTGTGGATCGTCGGCGCGCTCCTGCCACTGCCGGCGCAGCTGCCGCTCTGGGCGATGGCGCTCGGCCTCGAGGTGCTCGGCGCCCTGCTCGGCTTCCCGCTGCCCATGATGGGGCCGATGGACATGGGCCGCTGGGACCTCTCGGGCGCGCACATCGCCGAGCGGTCGGCCCTGTTCGTGCTCATCGCGCTCGGCGAGGGCCTGCTCGTCACCGGGTTCTCGTTCGTGGAGCTCGACGTCACGTTCGCTTCCGCGACCGCCATGCTGCTCGCGTTCGCCTCCGCCGCGGCGATGTGGTGGATCTACTTCGACCACGGCGAGCGCATCGGGGCCGAGGCCATGGAGGACTCCGACAGCCCGGGCCGCCTCGCCCGCACGGCGTACACCTTCGTGCACCTGCTCGTGATCGGCGGCGTCGTGCTGGTGAGCGTCGGCGACAAGGAGCTCCTCGGGCACCCCGACGAGCAGAGCGCGTCGGCGGTGGTGACGGTGCTCGGCGGCCCGCTGCTGTTCCTCGCCGGCACGCTCCTGTTCCGGCGGCTGCTCGAGCGTCGTTGGCCGACCGCGCAGGTCGCGGGGGTGCTGGGCATCGTCGCGATCGCCGCGTTCTCGCCGTTCCTCACGCCGCTCGCCGTCGGCGCGGTGTCGACGGGCGTGCTCGTCGTGGTGGCCGCGATGGAGACCGTCGACCGGCTGCGACGCGGGCGCCGCGCAGGGGGCTGATCCCCCGTCAACCCGTTGCCGGGCGGCGGTCCCATCGGCACAGGATGGTGGCATGACCACCGAGACGAGGCAGCGCCACGGGCGGCTCCGCCGCTTCAACGAGCGGTTCCTCGTCGAGGAGCGCGTGGTCCCGGCATCCGCTCGCCGTGGCCTGCAGCTCGCGTCGCTCGGTCTCGTCGCGCTCGGTCTCGTCGGCTTCGTCGTGGTGTTCGACTCCGTGGTCGAGGCCGACGACCTCTCGCGCATCGACGCCCCGGTCGAGGCGTGGCTGCAGACCGCGCGCAGCGACTGGCTGACGGTCGTGATGAGCGTCATCGCGGTCGTCTTCGGGCCGGTCGTGATGCCGATCATCATCGTCGTCACCACGGTGGGGTGGGGCGTGCTGGCGAAGCACGCGTGGCGCCCCCTGCTGCTCGCGGGCGGCATGCTGCTCGGCGTGATCATCGTGCAGGTCATGGCGCCGCTCATCGATCGGGAGCGCCCACCGGCCCAGGACATGCTCATGGACGTCGACACGACCGCGTCCTTCCCGTCGGGCCACGTGATGGGCGTCGCGGACTTCCTGCTCATCACGACCTACCTCGTGTTCTCGCGTCACCGAAGCGCCCGGATCGCCGCCCTCGCGTACTCGGCGGCCGCTGCGGTGGTGGCGCTGACGGCCGCGTGCCGCATCTACCTCGGCTACCACTGGGCCACCGACGCCCTCGGCTCGATCTTCCTGTCGCTCGTGGTGCTCGGGATCGTGATCGCGGTCGACACCTGGCGCACGGTGCGCGTGGGGTCGCCCGCCGAAGTCGCGGCCTCCGAACGCGACGCCGAGCGTCCGGGGAACGAGGGACTCGGATGACCGGGCGCGTGCCGGAACCGACAGGCGACGCGGCAGGACCCGACCGAACTCCTGCGCTCCCGCCCGAGGCAGGCGCTCCGGCGCCGGTGCGCGTCTCCCGCCTCTGGTGGGTGGTCTCGGGAGGCGCGGCGCTCGCACTCGTGGTGCTCCTCGGCCTCGTCATCGTCTACCGCGAGAGCAACAAGCCGTTCGGGTTCGAGGTCGAGGTCATGGGCGTGCTCGTGGCGACCCGCACCGACCTGCTGACCGTGCCGGCGCTCGTGTTCAACGCGCTCGGCGGCGGCGTGATCTCGACGCTCGTCGTGCCGGGTGTCATCGTCGGCGGCCTGCTCCTGTGGCGACGGCCGTGGGGTGCGGTCTACTACGTGGTCGCCGCCCTCGCGAGCGCCACCGTCACGCGCGTCATCAAGGTCGTCGTCGCGCGCCCGCGACCCGAGGACATCCTCGTGCACCCCGACTTCGGCTCGTTCCCGTCGGGGCACAGCGCGAACGCGGCCGTCGTGGCGACCGCGCTCGGCATCATCTTCCTGCGCGCCTGGGTGTGGGTCGCCGGCGCGGCCTACACCGTGCTGATGATGCTGAGCCGCACCTACCTCGGCGCGCACTGGGTCTCCGACACCATCGGCGGCATGCTCGTGGGCGCCGGCGTGGCGGTCATCGTGTGGGCGCCGTTCGCCGAACGGCTCTACCGCGAGCAACGGATGCCGCACCCGCCGATCTGGGTGCGGACGTCGCACGACGCGTCGCGGTGAGGCGGCGGGCGCGGCATCCGTCACCCGCTCTGGATCGCGTCGGCGCCGGTCGTGCATGCTGGTGCGATGCAGGATGCATCGGGCACCACCGGCGGCCGCGTCGGCCGCCTCCGCACCGCAGGCGAGTCGAGCCGCGTCACGACGTTCGAGCTCTTCTTCGACCTCGTGTACGTCTTCGCGTTCACCCAGGTGAGCCGCCTGATGGCCGAGACGCACAGCGCGTTCGGCATCCTGCAGGCGCTCATCGTGCTCGCGCTCATGTGGTGGACGTGGGCGGCGTTCGGCTGGCTCGCGAACCAGGCGCCCGCCGACCAGGCCGGCATGCGGATCGGCATGACCGCGGCGATGATCGCGGTGTTCATCGCCGCCCTCACCATCCCCGAGGCGTACGAGGACCTGCCCGGCGGGTGGAACGGCCCGCTCGTGCTCGTGCTCGCGTACACGGCGGTGCGGATCATCCACGCGACGCTCTACCTCGCAGCCGCGGGCGAGGACGCCGGGCTGCGACGCCAGGTGCTCGTCACGCAGGCGGTCGCCATGGTGCCGGCCGTCGCCGCGCTGCTCGTCGGCGTCTGGCTCGGCTCGCCGTGGCAGACCTGGATCTGGTTGGCGGCCTGGCTCTACGACGCCGGACTCACGTACCTGAGCTCGCGCAGCGTCGGCGGATGGCGCATCCACTCGACCGCGCACTGGGCCGAGCGATACGGGCTCGTCGTCATCCTCGCCCTCGGCGAGTCGATCGTCGCCATCGGCGTGGGCGTCGCCCGCGAGCCGATCGGGCCGGCGATCGCGATCGGGTCGGCGCTCGCGGTGGCGCTCTCGGTGCTGCTCTGGTGGGCGTACTTCGCTCGCCTCGCCGAGGCCGGCGAGCACGCCCTCGAGCGGCGATCGGATGCCGCGCGCGTCCAGCTCGCGATCGATGCGTACACGTACGTGCACCTGGTCGTGGTCGCCGGGGTGATCCTCGCTGCGCTCGGCGTCGAGGACGCGATGGCGCACATCGGCGACGCCGAGGCATTCGGCTGGTTCGGCGCGTCCGCGCTCGCCGCGGGGCTCGCGGCCTACATCGCCGCGACGGCGGTGTTCGCGCGGCTCGCCGAGGGGCGGTGGCCGGTCGTGCGGGTCGTCGGGACGCTGCTGCTCGCGGCATCCGTCGCCCTGCTTGCCGTGGTGCCCGCGATGGCGGCGCTCGCGATCGCCGTGGTCCTCGTCGCCGTGGTGCTCGCGGTGGAGGGGGCGATGCGCAGGCGATGATCAACCACCGCGGGCCGACCTGGCTGCCGGGGATCGCCACCGCCCGGCACTACCGGCGCGCGTGGCTGGTGCCCGACCTGCGCGCCGGGGTCGTCGTGACGGCGCTCCTGATCCCCGCCGGAATGGGCTACGCCCAGGTCGCAGGCCTGCCGCCCGAAGCCGGCCTCTACGCGACGATCGTCCCCCTGCTCGTCTACGCGGTGCTCGGGCCGTCGCGGATCCTCGTCCTGGGGCCCGACTCGGCGCTCGCCCCGATCATCGCGGCCGCGATCCTCCCGCTCGCACTCGGCGACGACGATCGCGCGATCGCGCTCGCCGGCCTGCTCGCGATCATGGTGGGCGCCATCCTGGTGGTCGGCGGCCTCCTGCGCCTGGGGTTCGTGACCGACCTGCTGTCGAAGCCCATCCGCGTCGGCTACCTCAACGCGGTGGCCCTGCTGGTGATCATCTCCCAGGTGCCGAAGCTGCTCGGCTTCTCGATCGAGTCCGGATCGCCGTTCACGCAGGTCGCGCACATCGTCGAGGGTGCGTCGGGCGGCGAGATCGAGCCGATCGCGACGGCGTTCGGGCTCGGCTCGCTCGCGGTGATCGTCGTGCTGACGTGGCTGCGATCGCCCGTGCCCGGGGTCCTGGTGGCGGTCGTGGTGGCGACCCTCGCCACGTGGATCTTCGGGCTCGCCGAACTGATGCCCATGGTGGGCGCCCTCCCGCAGGGGCTTCCCGCGCCGGCGCTCGGCGGCCTGCAGTGGTCGGATGTCGCGGCGCTCGCGCTGCCGGCCGCCGGCATCGCCCTCGTGGCGTTCACCGACAGCGCGGTGCTCTCGCGCACGCTCGCGGCCCGCCGCGGCGAGTCGGTGGATGGGAGTCGGGAGATGGCGGCGATCGGCGCCGCGAACGTGGCGGGCGGGCTGTTCGGCGGCTTCCCGATCTCCGCCTCCTCGTCGCGCACGCCGGTGGCCGAGCAGGCCGGCGCGAAGACGCAGCTCACCGGGGTCGTGGGCGCGCTCCTCATCGTGGCGTTCATGCTGCTGGTACCCGGGCTCACGGCGTTCCTGCCCGAGGCGACGCTCGCCGCCGTCGTGATCGCGGCGGCGTCGCGGCTCATCGACGTGCGGGGATTCGTGCGGCTGGTCCGCATGGACCGGGTGGACGCGTTCCTCTCGCTGGCGGCCTTCGTCGGGGTGCTCGCCGTGGGCGTGCTCGAGGGCATCGCGGTCACGATCGCGCTGAGCCTGCTCGCGTTCGTGAACCAGTCGTGGCGGCCCTACCGGGCGGAGCTCGGCCGGGTGAGCGGCCTGCGCGGCTACCACGACCTGTCGCGCTATCCCGAGGGCGAGCGGATCCCCGGCGTCGTCATCGTGCGCTTCGACGCGCCGCTGTTCTTCGCCAACGGCGGGATCTTCGACGACTTCGTGCGGTCCCGCGTGCAGGCGGCCGGGCCGGGCGTCCAGACGGTCATCCTCGCGGCCGAGCCGATCACGGGCATCGACACGACCGCGATCGACGAGCTGGTCGAGCTCGACGAGTACCTCGCGTCGCACGGCGTCCGGCTGATCCTCGCCGAGATGAAGGACCCCGTCGTCGACGTGCTGCGCGCCTACGGCGTGACCGACCGGTTCACGCCCGACCGATTCGCCCCGACCGTCGGTGCGGCCGTCGACGAGATCACCGGGACGCTCCGCGGCGATCTCGACGGCACGAAGTGGGCGGACGAGCCCGGCGCGTCCGGCTCCGACGATCACGGCGGCGGCGACTCCGATGGGCCCGACCGGCCCGACGAATCGGGCGCGTCGGGCCGATAGCGCTCGCCGCAGCAGGCGGGGAGCGGAGCCGCCCTGTGGATGCATCGGCGCGCGTGCAGGTCGCATCGCCTACACTCGTCCGCGCCATGGCTGAGAACGAGGGCGCGATCTCACGCGCGACGTCCAGGAGCGCGGCATCCGCGCGCCCATCCGCCGCCCGAGGCTCCGCCGACGCCTTCCCTGCCGTGCTGCTCGCGGCGCAGGCCGGCGCGAAATGGGCGTGCACGAACCTGTGGGTCGACTACGCCCCGGCCGTCGCCGCGTTCCTGCGGGCACGGGGGTCGCTCGAGCCCGACGACCTGACGAGCGAGGTGTTCCTCGCCGTGTTCGACCAGCTCGATCGCTTCCGCGGCGACGAGCCCGCCTTCCGTGCCTTCGTCTTCACCATCGCCTACCGGCGGCTCACCGACGAGCTTCGTCGGCGCTCGCGGCACGGGGTCCACGAGGAGTGGGTCGACGAGCGCGACCCACGGCGCAGTCCGAGCGCCGAAGACGTGGCGACGTCGAGCCTCGGCGATGCCGCGACGCGAGCGCTCCTCGACGGCCTCGCACCCGACCAGCGCAACGTGATGCTGCTGCGCATCGTCGCCGACCTCACGATCGAGCAGGCCGCGGAGGTGCTCGGCAAGCGTCCCGGCGCCGTGAAGGCGCTGCAGCGCAGGGCGCTCGAATCGCTGCGCAAGAAGTTGGCGCGAACCCGTACCCCTTTCGGGGCATCCGTCGATGGCAGGGAGTGAGATGAACACGCACCGGATCACCGACGACGAGGCCCCCGCGCTGTTGCGCGGTCGGGTCCCCGCAGGCCGCGAGGACTTGACCGCGCTGGCGGAGGCCGTCGCCGAGATGCGGCAGGCGGCGTTCCAGGCGCCCCCTCGGCCGTCGGCCGAGCTCGCCCTGCGCCTCGACCTCGAACGAGCCGAGCGGATCTCGCCGTCCCTACCGGCAACCACCCCGGCCACGGCGCTCACCCCCGCGTCGTCGCCGAGAACACGGAGAAGAAGAGTGGCATTCACCGGACTTGCGAGCCTCGGGCTCGCGACGAAGATCGCGATCGGAGCGGGCGCGGCGCTCGCCGTCGGCGTCGGAGGAGCAGGTGCGGCGGGTGCCGTCGGCGCCCTCCCCGGCCCCGCGCAGCAGGTCTTCGAGCAGGTCACCGGGCACCCCGGCGGGGAGCACGTGAGCGACACCGGCGTCGAGAACAGCGAGTTCGGCATCGAAACCGCCGAGAACGCGGGCAAGCCGGCAGACGACGAGCGCCAGACCGGACTCGAGAACGCCGACGACGCCAACCAGAACGGCATGGAGACCGCCGGAGAGAACGCCAGCGAGCAGGGCCAGGAAGGCCTCGACAACGCGGTCGAGCAGCGCGAGGCCGGCCTCGAGAACGCCGAGCAGGCGACCGAGGGCGCCGGCGACGCGGCCGACGACAAGGGCGCCACCGGCCAGCAGAGTTCCGGGGACGCCCCCGGTTCCGGGAAGCACTGACCCCCCTCAGCGACCCGAAGCGACGGACCCCCGCCCTCCCCCCGGGCGGGGGTCCGTCGTGTCCGCGGTGTGCGATCTTCCTCCGACCGGGCCGGCTTCGCACGTGGGCGTCCCCGCATCGCGGATGGGACGAATGGCCCGTGCGGCGTCACGCGCGGGCGTATCGTGGCCCGCGGAGGTCGACATGAGCGACAGGAGTTCGAACGCCGGCTGCTTCGCCGGCGGCGGCGCGATCTACGGGCTCGGGATCATCGGTGCCTGGGTGTTCTTCTTCCAGCGGGCCGATCAGTTCTGGGAGTTCATCTGGGCGTTCTTCCAGGGCATCTTCTGGCCGGCGTTCATGGTCTACGAGCTGTTCCACGCGCTCGTGACGTGACTCAGTCCTCGAAGTACAGGTGCGCGTGCAGGCGGCACCCGGGATTGAACGCGGCGCCGCAGGCCGGGCATACGTCGGTGGCCCGGTAGGCGTCGATCGTCAACTCGGTGCGGCACACGCCGCACAGGATCGCGTGCTCGCCGCCCGCGTCGCGCGGCCACTGCCGCGCGGGGTGCGTCTCGGCTTCGGCGTGGCAGGCGTGGCACGGGTAGTACCGGTCGCAGCACGCGAATCGGATCGCGACGACGTCGAGCTCGGTGCGGTAGTGGATGCACCGGGTCTGGTCGTCGACGGTGGCGCCGTGCACCACGGGTCGGGCGTTCGTCATGACCCCCGGAGGATGGACGCCATCTTCTTGCCCCGAGCCACCTCGTCGACCAGCTTGTCCATGTAGCGGATGCGCTGCATGAGCGGATCCTCGATCTCCTCGACGCGCATGCCGCAGATCACGCCCGTGATGAGGGACGCGTTCGGGTTCATCTCGGGGGCATCCGCGAAGAAGGTGCGCAGGTCGACCCCGTCGTCGATCGCGCGCTCGAGGCCCGCGTCGTCGTACCCGGTGAGCCAGCAGATGACCTCGTCGACCTCGTCCTGGCTGCGGTTCTTCCGCTCGACCTTCTGCACGTAGAGCGGGTAGATGCTCGCGAAGCTCAGGCCGAAGATCCGGTGCTCCATCGTCGTCCGCCTCCTTCGCCGTGGGAACGCGTTCGTGGACCCTCCCAGCCTACGAGACCTGCTCGCGGAGGACTTCGCCGATCACCTGGGCGGCCTCGGGATAACGCTCGGGGTCGGGGCCGGCGTAGTTGAGGCGGATGTACGGACCGGCCGATTCGGCGGGGAACCACTCCGTGCCGGGTGCGACGACGACGTTCCGGCCCGCCGCCGCGCGGACGAGCTCGGGGAGATCGACGGTGTCGGGGAGGCGCACCCACAGGTTGAGGCCGCCCGCAGGCGTGCACTCGACATGCGCATCGGGCACGTGTTCGCGGAGGGCGGCCACGAGCGCGTCGCGCCGGGCGCGCAGCTGCGGGCGCAGGGCGCGGAGGTGCGTGCGCCAGGCGGGCTGGGTGACCACGTCGAGCGCGGCGGTCTGGAGGAGTCCGCTCACGTACATCGCCTCGGCGGCGCGATCGGCGAGGATCCGGTCGCGGACCGGGCCGCGCGCGACGACGGCGGCGACGCGCAGGGCCGGGGAGACGCTCTTGGTGAGGGATCGGAGGTGGATCACGTGCCCGTCGTCGTCGATCGCGGCGATCGGGTGCGGGACGGTGTCGATGGCGAGGTCGTGCGCCCAGTCGTCCTCGATGAGGAACGCGCCCCGGCGCCGGACGACGTCGAGCATCGCAAGCGAGCGGTCGGCCGACCATTGTGCGCCGGTCGGATTGGCGTACGTGGGTTGCGCGTAGAACGCCCGGGCACCCGACCCGGCGAGGGCCCGGTCGACATCATCGGGGTCGGGCCCGTCCGCGCCCGAGGGCACCGGGACGAGCGTGACCCCGGCCTGCGCGGCCGCGAGGATCGCGCCCCAGTAGGTGGGCGACTCGATGACGAGCGGCTGTCCGACCCCGACGACGGCGCGGAAGATCGAACTGAGCCCGCTCTGGCTCCCCGAGAGGATGAGGACGTCGCGAGCGGTGACGGTCGAGCCGCCCGCCGCCGCGGCATCCGCCAGCTCGGCCGCGAACCAGGCCTGCAGGTCGGGCAGCCCCGCGGCGGGCGACCGCGTGACCGCCGACGCGGTGCGGGCCGCGCGCGAGATCGCCGCGCGCACCAACCCGGTCGGCAGCAGGTCGGCGGTCGGGTATCCCGAGTGCAGGGCGATCGCGTCGGGCGAGACCGTCTGCTGCGTGGACGAGAGCGCCGGGATGCGCGCGTGCGGTGAGCCGAGCGCCGCGGTCTGCCAGCCGTGGTCGACCGGTCGAGGCGGGCGGATGCCGCGGACGAACGTTCCCACGCCGGGCCTGGCCTCGATCAGGCCGAGCGCGCTCAGCCGGCGCATCGCCTTCTGCACCGTGACCGGGCTGGCGCCGTACTCGAGCGTGAGCTCGCGGTTCGACGGCAGGCGCGTGCCGACGGATGCCGCGGCGATCCGCCCGCGCAGCGCGGCGACGATCCGCTCGGTGCTATCGTTGCTCATGTCAGCACAGGGTAGCGTTACTCTCTCCGCACCGAAAGCACTACTCACGCGAGCCGGGGTCTGGTGGGGGCTCGTGGGCGTGGTCGCGTTCTCGTTCACGATGCCGTTCACGCGCGTCGCGGTGGAGGGCCTCTCGCCGGTGTTCGTCGGTGCCGGGCGAGCGGTGGTCGCGGCGGTCCTCGCGGCGATCGCCCTGGCCGCGACCCGCCAGCGGCGGCCGCGCGGCACGCAATGGGTGCGCCTCGGGGTCGTCGCCGGGGGCGTGGTGCTCGGATTCCCCGTGCTGACCTCGTTCGCGCTGACGACCGCGCCCGCCAGTCACGGCGCGGTCGTGGTCGGACTGCTGCCCGCCGCGACGGCGGTCATGGCGGTCATCCGAGGCCGGGAGCGACCGTCGACGTCCTTCTGGGTGTTCTCGCTGCTCGGCGCGGGCGCGGCGGTCGTGTTCGCGTCGCTGCAGTACGGCGGCGTCGGACGGCTCGGATGGTCGGACCTGCTGCTGTTCGGGGCGGTCGTCGCAGCGGCCGTCGGCTACGCGGAGGGCGGCTTGCTCGCGCGCGAGCTCGGGTCGTGGCAGACGGTCTCGTGGGCGCTGGTGCTGTCGGCGCCGCTCACCGCCGCGATCACCGCGTGGTCGGCCGTCGAGCAGCCGCCCGTCGCGGCATCCGCGCAGTGGCTGGCGTTCGGCTACCTGGCGGTCGTGAGCATGTTCCTCGGCTTCTTCGCCTGGTATCGCGGGCTCGCGATCGGGCCGATGGCGCAGGTCAGCCAGATCCAGCTCGTGCAGCCCGTGCTGACCATCGGGTGGGCTGCGATGATCCTGCACGAGGAGCTGACCTGGCCCACGGTCGTCGGCGGGGTCGTCGTCATCCTGTTCGCTGCACTGGCCGTTCGGACCCGACTCGGCCCCCGGGTCCGGCCGGGCGCGGAGGAGGTGCGACGTGGCACGATGCGAGGTGACCGTTCGGCGAGGACGGCGGTCCCGGGTGGAAGGCGAGGTGCCGGCGGTGACGACGGAGCGGAACATCATCGGCCAGCGCGAGGATCCGGACCTGCCGCGGTACGCGGGGATCGCCACGTTCGCCCTGCTGCCGAGGCTCGAGGAGGTCGACCACGCTGACGTCGCCGTCGTCGGCATCCCGTTCGACTCCGGCACCAGCTTCCGGCCCGGGGCCCGATTCGGCCCGGCGCACATCCGGGAGCACTCCCGCCAGCTGCATCCGTACCACCAGTTCCACGAGTCGTTCCCGTTCCGCGACCAGCAGGTGGCCGACGCCGGCGACGTCGGCGTCGGGCCCTACGGCATCGAGCAGGCCGTCGAGGAGATCCACTCCACGGTCGCGCGGCTCATCGAGGGCGGCTCGAGGATCCTCGCGCTCGGAGGCGACCACACGATCGCGCTGCCCCTGCTGCGGGCGGCCGCCGCCGTGCACGGGCCGCTGGCGGTCCTGCACTTCGATGCGCACCTCGACACCTGGGACACGCTGCACGGCGCCGCGATCTGGCACGGATCGCCCTTCCGGCGTGCCGCCGAGGAGGGGCTGCTCGACTTCGAGCACTGCCAGCACGTCGGCATCCGCGGCGGCGTCTACGGCCCCGACGAGCTCGCCGACGACCGCCGCGTCGGGTTCGAGTCGATCCGGAGCGAGGAGTTCCAGCACCGGTCGATCGAGAGCATCGCCGACCAGGTCCGTCGGCGGCTCGGATCCGGCCCGGTCTACGTCTCGATCGACATCGACGTGCTGGATCCGTCGCAGGCGCCGGGAACGGGTACGCCCGAGGTCGCCGGGATCACCACGCGCGAGCTCTTCGCCGTGCTCCGGCAGCTGCGCGGGCTCCGGATCGTCGGCGGCGATGTGGTCGAGGTCGCGCCGGCGTACGACCACGCGGGCATCACCGGACTCGCCGCGGCCCACACGGCGTGGGAGGTGCTCGCGCTGATGGGGCTCTGGGGCCCGGCCGGCGACCGCAGTGGAGGCGCAGCACAGGAGTGATGAGGCGATGATCGCGATCGAACCCGGACTCGCGGTTCGTGAAGACACGCCGTGGTGGCGAGACGGGCAGGGGCGTAGGCTCCTGCCACACGCCGTCGGGAGACCTTGGTGGGGACCTACTCCGGAGCAGAGCTGCGACAGCCGGCAACGCCGAGCGACCTGCTGCGTGCCGGTCTCGAGCGCGATCCGAACGGGCTCGCGCTCGTCTCGGCGCGGGCGCGCCTGTCGTGGCAGGCGCTCGAGGACGTGACCGAACGGGTCGCATCCGGGTACCTCGAGCTCGGCCTGGAGCCGGGTGACCGGATCGCGTCGCTCATGCCCAACCGGTACGAACTCATCGTCCACTACCTCGCCTGCTTCAAGGCGGGCCTGGTGGCGACCCCGCTCAACTACCGCTACACGGTGGCCGAGATCGACCACGCGCTCGGCATCAGCGGCGCACGGATGCTGCTCGCCCACGTCGAGCGCGACGAAGACCTGGCGGCAAGCGAGCGGGTGGCGCAGCTCCCGCTGGGCACGATCGGCTACCGGGAGGCCGAGCATGGCGGGGCCGCGTTCCAGGAGTTGCTGGAGCGCGGTGGGCCGGCCAGGCCGCTGGAGCCACCGGAGCCCACCGCGCCCGCGGTCATCTTCTTCACGTCGGGGAGCACGGGACCCCCGAAAGGCGTCACGCACACGCAACGGACGCTCGGCTGGATGTTCGCGACCGCTGCGGCAGCGCTCGAGTTCGGCCCCGGTGACCTCGTGCTGGCCGGATCTTCGCTCTCGCACGTCGGCGCCTTCTACGTGTCGTTCGGGGCGCTGAGTGCCGGTGCGGGCATCGCCGTCGCCCGCACGTTCGACGGAGACGAGCTGCTTGCGCTCCTGCGCGACGATCGCCCCACCGTGCTCTCGATGCTGCCGTCGGCCCTCTTCGCACTGACCCGTGACCACGGTGCCACGCAGGAGGACTTCTCGTCCCTCCGCCTGTGCCGGGCCGCTGGCGACAAGGTGTCCGCCCAACTCGAACGCGAGTTCATCGCGCTCAGCGGAACCACGATCGACGAGGCCTACGGGCTGTCGGAGACCGGGCTCGTGAGCGTGAGTCCACCTGCCGAGATCAGGATCGGCTCAGTCGGCCTGGCCGCACCCGGCGTCTCGCTCTCGATCCGTGACGACCTCGGCGCCGAGGTCGAGGTCGGGGGCGAGGGTCGCGCGTGGATCAAGACCAAGGGCGCCTGCGTCGGCTACTGGGGTGACGCCGCCGCGACGGATGCCGCCTTCGCCGACGGATGGCTCGACACGGGCGACGTCCTCCGCGCGGATCACGACGGCTTCCTCTACTTCACGGGTCGCCGGAAGCAGATCATCGTGCACGACGGATCGAACATCAGCCCGCAGGAGATCGAGGACGTCCTGCTGGAGCATCCCAGCGTCGACAGCGTCGGGGTCGTCGGAATCCATGACGAGGTCCACGGAGAGAACGTGCGCGCGTACATCACACTGCGTGAGGGCTGCGAGCGGCCCCCCGACGTCGAGCTGATCCGCTTCGCGCGAGCGAAGATCGGCTACAAGGCACCCGAGGAGATCGTCGTGCTCGACGAGATGCCGTCGACCGCGACCGGAAAGGTCGACCGCATGGGCCTGAAGCGGATGGCGGAGCGCTCGGTGCACGGGCTCTCGCGTCGGTGACCCCGATCGGAGCCCATGACGGCGGTGGGAATCCGCGGACACGAGATACTGGGCGCATGTCATCTTCCGTCGAGCCCCGCTCCAACCCGACCGCCTGGGCCGCGTTCTGGTTCGCACTGGCCGGTCTCGTGCTCATGCCGATTCCATTGTTCATCGGGTTGATCGTGGGCGGCGGCCTCTCCATCGTCGCTGCGGTCCTCGCCGTGATCGCCCTCTTGAAGGGGCTCGCGCGCAACGGGAAGGGCATCGCGCCCGTCGTGTTCGCCGCGATCTTCATCGCGCTCACGTGGGGCGGCATCTCGGTCGGCGGCGGCACCGTCTGGTAGGCCTGCCGATCGGTGGTCCCGGTCCGCGAGTTCGAGGACGACGTGGATCACTCGGGTTCACCCGGTCTCACGAGGCTGCATTCATTCGGAAGGGTGAGTTCAGGTGAACCGACGTGACGCCGGTTCAGGGCTGCGCGCCCAGCTTCGCGAACTCGCCTCCGCCCATGAACACGCAGAGCGCGAGGCCCAGAGCGAGCGGTGGAACCCACGCCGCCCGCCGCCGCGCTCGGAGGAGCGCGATCGATGTGACGAGCGCCACAATGCCGACGGCGATCGTGCCGAACCTCGCGATGTAGTGGCCGGCCAGGATGATCTCGCGGTTGCACTCGGTCACGGGCGGATTGCAGCGGTCGCCGACGAAGAGCACCACGACCGCGTACCAAGCCAGTGCTCCCAGAGCCGGCGCGAGCAAGACCAGACCGACGATCGTCAAGCCGCGATCCTCGCGGTTGATGGGTTTGCGGGCCGCGCTCGTCTTCACCGGTCAAGTATCACGGAGCCGATGACGGGAATCGAACCCGCGCTGTCTGCTTGGGAAGCAGAAGTTCTACCATTGAACTACATCGGCGAGCGGCATCCGTGGATGCAGCGGTGACCATCGTAGCAACTGCGAGCCCCATTCCCACGCCCGCACCGACGGGCGAAACGAGGCCGCGTCGCTCGGTAGGCTGACCAGCATGCTGCTCTCGGATCGTGACATCAGGGCGGAGCTCGATCGCGAGCGCATCCGGCTCGAGCCGTACGAGCCCGGGATGATCCAGCCGTCGTCGATCGACGTGCGACTCGACCGGTACTTCCGGCTGTTCGACAACCACAAGTACCCGTTCATCGACCCCGCCGAGGACCAGCCCGAGCTCACCCACCTCATCGAGGTGCGGCCCGAGGAGCCGTTCATCCTGCACCCGGGGGAGTTCGTGCTGGCGTCGACCTTCGAGGCGGTCACGCTGCCCGACGACGTCGCGGCGCGCCTCGAGGGCAAGAGCTCGCTCGGCCGGCTCGGCCTGCTGACGCACTCCACGGCCGGCTTCATCGACCCGGGGTTCACCGGCCACGTCACCCTTGAGTTGAGCAACGTCGCGACGCTGCCGATCAAGCTCTGGCCGGGCATGAAGATCGGCCAGATGTGCTTCTTCCGGCTCTCGTCGCCGGCCGAGAAGCCCTACGGCTCGGCCGACTACTCGAGCCGTTACCAAGGGCAGCGCGGGCCGACCGCGTCGCGGTCGTTCCAGAACTTCCACCGCACCGACGTCGGCGTGACCGAGGCCGGGTCCGCCGGGCGCTGACCGCGGGAGTCGCGTCGTCCGCGGTCGCCTGCGCCCTCGACCCGGTGCAGGTACGATGACGACGATGGCCGCGTTGTCGGCAGGGTCATGGCGGGAGGGGGAACGGTGCCCGAGGTGATCCTCGCCCACGACTACCTCGTGCAGGTGGGCGGCGCGGAGCGCGTCGTGGCGGAGTGGGCGGCCGGATTCGGCGCGCGACGCATCGTGACGCTGGCCCATGCGCCCGGATCGACCTTCGACGAGTTCGACGACCTCGACGTGCGTGCGACGATCCCGAGCGCCTTCGCGAACCAGGTGGAGTGGATGCTGCCGGCCCTGCCGTCGATCGCGGCGCGCACCATCGTCGACGGCGGCGACGTCGCGCTCGTGTCGAGCAGCGGCTGGGCGCACCGCTTCCGATTCGAGATCCCGCACGTCGTCTACGTGCACAGTCCGGCACGCTGGCTGTACGCCGCCGACGACTACCGGATGCGTCTCAGCCGCGTTCGGCGCGCCGGCCTGACCCTCAGCACGCCGCTGCTCAAGCGTGGCGACCTCGAGGCGATGCGCCGGGCGGGCGCAGTCGTCGCGAACTCGGCGGTCACGCGGGAGCGGATCCGCACCTGCTACGGCATCGAGTCGATCGTCGTGCATCCGCCGGTCGAGCCCGTCGCGCCGGTCGCCGTCGCGCCCGATCGGGAGCTCCCCGCCGAGTTCGCCGTCATCGTCGCCCGCGACCGCGGCTACAAGAACGTGGGCCTCGCCGTCGCGGCGGCACGCCTCGCGGACCTGCCCATCGTGATCGTCGGATCGGGATCCCAGGCGCTCGACGAGCCCGAGTCCGGCGTCTTCGGGCTGGGCCGCATCGGCGACGCCGAGCTCTGCTGGCTGTACCGCCATGCCGCGGTGGTCATCGGCGCCGGACGCGAGGACTTCGGCCTCACCGTCGTCGAGGCGTCGCTCGAGGGCACCCCGGCGGCGACCGTCGCGGCGGGCGGCTACCTCGAGACCGTGGATCCCGGCGTGAACGGCTTCCACGCGGCATCCGAGACCCCGGCCGGGCTCGCGGAGGCGATCCTGCTGGCGCGCCGGCTCGACGCAGAGGCGTGCCGGGCCTGGGGTCGCACCTTCGGACGCGACCATCACGTCGCGCGCCTCACCGACGTGATCGAAGGGGTGGTGCAGCGGGCGTGAGCGAGTCTCGAGTCGACGTTCCACTTCCGGTGCGCCTGCGATTCGGACATGCCGCCGTGCAGCACCTCGCGGACTCGATCGGGGTCGACCTGCTGCACATCAAGGGCGCCGCGGTGGATCCTGCGCTGCGGCCGAGCGGCTACGCGGGTACCGATGTCGACGTGATGGTGCGTCCCGACCACTTCGCTCGCCTCGACGCCGCGCTGCGCGCGAACGGGTGGATCCTCTACACGACCTTCGCGTCGGGTTCGCCGTTCGGCCATGCCCAGACCTACCTCCACGACGCGTGGGGGTACATCGACGTCCATCGCTTCTTCCCCGGCATCCGCGTCGCGCCGGGGCCGGCGTTCGAACGCCTGTGGAACGACCGGCACCGCATCGAGATCGCCGGCATCGGATGCAACGTCCCCGACGTGCCTGCGCAGGCGCTCGTGCTCATCCTCAACGCGGCTCGTGCGGGATCGGCCGCGCGGTACGACCTGGCGGCCGTCTGGCGGGATGCTCCTGACGAGCGCCGTGTCGGGATCACGTCGCTCGTCGACGACCTCGATGCCCACGTGGCGTTCGCCGCCGCCGTCGGCGAGCTCGAGCAGTATCGCGGAGCGCGCGACTACCGATTGTGGAAGGTGGTGTCCTCGGGCGGCAGCCGCACCGAGGAGTGGTGGGCGCGGGTTCGGGCGGCGCCCACCCTTTCGCAGTCCCTGCTCGTGATCGCTCGCGCGCCGCTCGTGAACGTCGACCACCTGGCTGCCCGCCTCGGGCGCCGCCCGACGCGCCGCGAAGTCGTCGCGGAGTTCTTCGGCCGGCCCGCACGGGCGATCGGCGAAGCGTGGCAGGGGATGCAGCGGCGAGGGGCGCGACGATGACCGGCCTCCGGCCGGCGCCCGGGGTGGCGCACGTCGACGACGGCGAGATCGTCTACGCGGCCGTGCTGCCCGCCGGACCGATCGTCGTCCTCGACGGCGGTGCCGCGGCCATCTGGGTCGCGGCATGCGACGGGTCGAGGGCATCCATCGCCGAGCGCGTCGCGGAGGCGACCGGAGCCTCGATCTCGGACGTCCGCGACGACGTCGAGGCGTTCGTGGAGGAGCTGCTCGCCCGCGGGCTGCTCGTCGAGGCGTCCGCCTGACCGCTCGAACTCGGCCGCGCACCTGCGATACTGGAGCGAATCTCAGCAAAGGACGCGGACATGGCTTCGACGAGCACGCGCGCGGAGATCTGGCGGGAGCGCATCGCCGATCTCTGGGCCAACGCGTGGCGTTGGGTGCTCATGGCGTTCGGCGCCGTCACGGCGACGTACCTACTGCTCGAGCAGGGTGTGCAGAACGGGTCCATGCTCGCGATCGTGGTCTCCGTCTTCGTCATCGGCGCGGCCCTCAGCGGCTCGATGCCGCTCGCCATCGTCCTGCTCTCCATGCCGCTCCTGCTGATCCCGCAGCGCATCGGGATCGGGGGCGGCGACCTCTCGGTCTCCGACGCGGCGCTCGCCGCGGCGTTCGGAGCAGCGGTGCTCCTCGGGAAGCGTCCATTCAGCAAGCCGCTGCGGAGCCTGCTCTGGATCAACCTCTTCTACCAGTTCACGACGCTCTTCACCGTGATCGTCAACCCGTACCTGGCGAACACGGTGGAGTGGTTCCACGCCTGGCTCCTGGTCTCGGGCGCCCTCGTCGTGGGGTGGGCGGTCGGCGCCGGTGGGTACGCGCGACTCGGGCTCTCGCTCATCGTCGTCACGGCGTGCGTGATGGCCGCGCTCACGGTGGTCCAGGGCGTGCTCCAGGTCGCCACCGGCAACTTCGGGCCGGCGTACCCCCTGTGGCCGATCGAACTGCACAAGAACTTCGTCGGGACGGTCGTGGCCTTCGCGGCGATCGTGGCGTACCTCAATCCCGACTGGGTGGGCTGGAAGAAGGCGCACGCGAGCTTCGCATTCTGGCTGCTCGTCGCCGCCCTCCTGTTCGCCCAGTCCCGCCAGGCGCTCATCGGCCTGATGGCGGCGATCATCGTGGCGGTGCTGCGCCGCAGCACGACACGGCGTTCGCGCCTGGTGCTGCTCCTCCTGATCCCCGCGGGCTGGCTCGTCGTCAACATGGTGGTGGAGCAGCTCGGCTCCGAGAACCGCCACAACTCGGTGCTCCAGCGGCTGGACTGGTTCAAGGAGGTCTACGCGTACTGGCTCGAGGCTCCGGTCTTCGGCCACGGGCTGCGGTACTGGTACACCGAGGGCGCGATCCCCTACCAGCCGCCGCAGGCCGAGATGGAGATGCTGGCGTCGGCCGGCATCATCGGGCTCGTCGGCTTCCTCGTGATGTGGATCGGCGTCATCGTCGTCCTCTGGCGGGTGGACCCGCGGTTCGGCACGCTGGCGGTCGCCGTCGTGCTCTGCCGGTTCGTGCAGGCGCAGTTCGACCTGTTCTGGATCGCCGCGCAGGTCTCGATCCCGTTCGTCATCGCCGGCATCTGCCTCGGCGCGATGGCACGGGAGGGCACCCGAGATCCCGATCTCGTCGGTGACGAACTGAGATCGGATGCCGCGCTGCGGCGTCTTCCGGTGAGCTAGGCGGTCTCGCCGGCCCGCTCGAGCTCTGCCGCGCCGTCGGATGCCGGATCGGACCGCCGTCGCATGCCGCTGCGCCGGAAGAGCAGTCCGGCCGCCACGAGCTGTGCCAGGGCTTCGGAGACGGCCGCGGCCGGATCGACGCCCTCGGGCGGTTCGGGGAGCTGCCGCTCGACCACGTCGAGCAGCTCCTCCTCGAGCAGCAGGTCGGCTGCGAGCCAGACGATCGGCCCGAGACCCTCGAGCACGTACACGTCGTACCGCAGGAGCACGACCAGCCGGTCGTCGACCATGATCGCGTCGGTCTGGTTGCTCCGCTGGTAGCTGCCCGGCCGGACGACGACGCCCTCGGGATCCTCCGTCAGGATCGGCGCGCCAGGGAGCAGCTGCGCGAAGCAGTCGCAGTCGCGACGGTACGCCGCGACGACGTCGGACAGCACCGGCTGCTCCGCCTGCACGGTGGAGAGGATGGTGTCGATGAGGCCCGGAAGCGTCTCCGCCTCGGAGTACACGACCCGGCGCACCCCACCGGTCGCCGCCACGAGCTCCGCCATCGTGCGGAGCGGCCGGTCGAGCGCCGCGAGGTAGCTCGTCTGGGGGACGAGGTCGTGCAGGGCGTCGATGAGCCCGACGCTCTCGACGTAGGGTGATTCGACACCGGGACGGCGATCGAGCACCACGATCGCGGCGAGCCGGAGGTCGTCGGCGTGCGTCGGACGCATCCCGAGCGCGGACGCGGACTCGGCCTGCTTGCGCTCGGGGCGGAGGCCGAGTGAGAGCGGCTTGGGGTACGGGACGACCGAGCCGTCGGGGCGGACCGCGAGCGTCTCGTCGGTGACGTAGTCGTAGGCGCGCCCGAGCGCCTGGGCGGCCGTCGTCTTGCCGCGACCCGACGGGCCCACGAATCCGACGACTCGACCGTCGTCGAGGGCGACCGCCGCGGCGTGCAGCATGAGCGCCTCCCCGCTGAGCTCGCTGATGGCCGCCAGCGTGATCTCGGACATGATGCGTTCCTCGACGTCGTCGGCGGAGCGCAGCGCGATGGTCTTCGAGCGGCCGGCCTTCGTCTCGTCGGGCACGGACGCGACCCGTCCGGTGATGGTCGCGGTCGGGGCTGCGTCGCCCTCGACCAGGAGGTCGGTCCACTTCGAGCGGATCGACGCACGCGCCTCGGCGGGGAGGGTGTCGTCGAGCTCGATCCGCACCGTGGAGGTCAGCGCGCGCACGTCAAAGGCGGTTGGCATACCATGGAGCCTACTCATCGATGGTCTGCCGCGCCGCGGTCAGCCTCGGACGACACCGGAGGTTGCATGGAGCTTCGCGACTACCTGCGCGGACTGCGCAGGCATTGGATCGCCATCCTCCTGATGACGCTCATCGGCGTCGGCGCGGGCTACGCCTGGACGTTGGTGCAGACGCCCGTCTACACGGCGGGCGCGAGCGGGTACGTCGCCTCACGGCAGACGGAGGACATCGGAACGTCCACGCTCGGCGACACGCTCGCCCGGTCGCGCGTGCAGTCCTACCTCGACATCGCCGGCTGGCGGTCGGTCGCCGAGAACGCCATCGAGGAGCTCGGACTCGACACCACCCCCGAGGCGCTCGTGGAGCGGATCGAGGTCTCCAACCCGGCCGACACGGTCATCCTGAAGATCAGCGCGGAGGCCGACACGCCCGAGGGTGCGCGCGATCTCGCCGAGGCGTGGATCAGCGCGATGATCGTCGAGATCGACGCGATCGAGGGCGACGGCTCCAGGGGCTCGGCCGCCGTCACGGTCGTGGCCGGCGACTCCGCGTCGCTTCCGACGACGCCGTCGTTCCCCGATGTGCAGACGGCCGTCATCGTCGGCGGCGTGCTCGGCCTCGGCTTCGGCATCGCGTTCGCGATGATCCGAACGGTCTCCGACCGTCGCATCCGGGCGGCGGAGGACGTCGAGTCGAAGACCGGCGTCGCGGTCGTCGGAACCATCCCGATCGTGCCGGGCCTCGACGACGAATCCCGCCTGGTCGACCCGAAGGAGTCGGGGAGCACGGGCAAGAACGGCACGTTCGCGGTCACGGAGGCGCTGAGGGCGCTGCGCACGAACCTGCAGTTCATGGACGTCGACCACCCGCCGAAGACCATCGTCGTCACGAGCCCGCTGCCGGGCGACGGCAAGTCCACCATCGCGTGCAACCTCGCGCTGACGCTCGCGGCTGCCGGAACCACGGTGGTCCTGGTCGACGGCGACCTGCGCCGTTCGATGGTCGCGAAGACCATGGGCCTGCCTGGCGGAGCCGGGCTCAGCGACGTGCTCGCCGGGCGCGCAGCCCTCGCCGAGGTCCTGCAGCGCACCTCCAGGTCGAACAACCTGCTCGTGCTCGCCGCGGGGAGCGTGCCCCCGAACCCGAGCGAGGTGCTCGGCTCCGAGCGGATGCACACGCTCATCGCCGACCTCACGAAGCACGCCACGGTCATCATCGACGCCCCGCCACTGCTCCCGGTGACCGACGGCGCGGTGCTCACCCACCAGGCCGACGGCGCCCTCGTCGTGGTCACCCTGCGCAAGACCACCTACGACCTGCTCGACAAGGCGCTCGACACGCTCCGCAAGGCGCGTGGTCGTCCCCTCGGCATCGTGCTCAACAAGGCGCCGCTGCGCGGTGCCGACGCGACGGCGTACTCGTACGAGTACCGGCGCGAGTACACCCCCGCATCGAAGGCGAAGGGCGACGAAGTGCCTGTGGTGCCCGCCGGGACCTCCACCGAGGTGCCGCCGGTGCTCGATGACGAGCTCGAGCCCGAGACCACCCCGGCTGCCCGTCGCGGTCGGCGCAGCTGACGCCGACCGCCGGAGGCCCGGGGACCGAGATGGCCACGCCCATTGCCCGCCGTCGCGACCCCAGCGCTGAGCCCGGGGAACCGGTGCGGGCGAGGATCGCCCTGGTCGCGTCATCCGCGTACCCGAGCCCCGGCGGCGTGGAGCAGCACGTGCGGCACGTCGCGCGCGAGCTCACGTCCCGCGGCCACGCCGTCGAGGTGTGGACCGTCGCCCGCGACGGCGTACCGAGCCGCGACGTCGTCGACGACGTGCCCGTGCTCCGTCTGCCCGCGCCGCTCCCGGCGAGGGCGGTTCGGTCGCTCTCGGGCTTCGTCCGGTCCGCCCCGCGCGCCTGGAACGCGTGGGCGGACGCGGTCAAGGCATTCCGGCCGAGCCTCCTGCACGTGCAGTGCTTCGGCCCCAACGGCGTCTACGCGCTCGCGCTGAGCCGCCGCTTCCGGATCCCGCTGGCCGTCAGCTCTCACGGCGAGACCTTCATGGACGAGGACGACGTGTTCGGGCAGTCCGCGCTGCTGCGCGCAGCGCTCAGGTCCTCGTTCGGCCGGGCCGCCTTCGTGACGGGCTGCTCCGAGTACACGCTCGCCGATCTCCGCGCCCGCTTCGGGCTGCACGGGGGAGACGTGGTGTTCAACGGCGTCGACGCGCTCGACGCACCAGACGCGCGCGACCCCGAGCTCGATCCCATCGCGCCCGTCGGGGCGGCCGGAGCCGCTCCCACGGTCCTCGCCATCGGGCGCATGGTCCGCGTGAAGGGGTTCGACCTGCTGCTCGAGGGCTTCCGCGCGGCGTCGCTCCCGCAGGGCGCACGACTCGTGCTCGGCGGAGACGGACCCGAGCGGCGCGCACTCGAGGCATCCGTCGACCGTCTCGGCCTCGCCGACCGCGTGGAGTTCCTCGGCCGCCTCGATCCCGACGGGGTCGCTCGCGCGATGGCGGGCGCGACGCTCCTCGTCGTCCCGAGCCGGGTGGAGGCGTTCGGCATCGTCGTGCTCGAGGGCTGGCGCGCCGGCCTGCCGGTGGTGGCGACCGATCACGGCGGTCCTGCCGAATTCGTCTCGCACCTCCGAGACGGGTATCTCGTCGACCCCGAGGATCCGGTCGCGCTCGGGCGGGCGCTCGAGGAGCTCCTCGGCGATCCGGCGCTGGCGACTCGACTGGGGGATGCCGGCGCCGAACGCGTCACCGCGTTCACCTGGGCTGCCACCGTGGACGCGTACGAGCGGCTCTACCGCGAGCGGGCCGCGCTCCCCGGCATGAGCGCACCGCGATGACGGCTCCCGACGACGGAACGCGGCGGCTCCGGATCGCGATGGTCTCGAACTACCTGCCCAGCGACAGCAAGATGGGCGTCGGCTACCAGGCGCACGAGCTGGCGACGGAACTGGCCGAACGAGGCCACGAGGTCGTCATGTTCAGCCCGAGCCCCCCGGTGAAAGGCGCCCGGTACGGACACCGAGCGGTGCCGCTCACGGGATCCCTGCGCACGTTCAGGTTCGCCCTCGCGTTGCGCGAACAGGACTTCGCCGGGTTCGACGTGATCCACGCCCACGGCGACGACTACTGGCTGTGGCGGCGTCGTGCGCCGGTCCACGTCCGGACCATGCACGGATCGTGCTTCGAGGAGGCGCTTCGGATCAGGGGCGCCAAGGAACGGCTCCGGATGCTGCTGCTGGGCGTGACCGAGACGCTCGCGACGCTCGTGGCCGACCGCACCGTGCTCGTCTCGCCGGGGACCCGGCGCTGGATGCCGTGGGTGTCGACGGTCGTGCCGAACGGCGTGGACGTCGAGCGCTTCACGACCTCAGGCGCGAAGGCCGAGCGCCCGACCGTGCTGTTCGTGGGAACCTGGGGGGCCAGGAAGCGAGGGTCGATGCTCGCGGAGGCGTTCGTCCGCGAGGTGCTCCCCAGGGTGCCCGACGCCGAGCTCCGCATGGTCACGCGCGATGCGCCCGATGCGCTGCCGGTCGCCGTGCACGCCCTCGGGCGCCTGGACGACGCCGACCTCGTCGCGGAGTACGGGCGGGCGTGGGTCTTCTGCCTGCCGTCGACGTACGAGGGCTTCGGCATCCCATACGCCGAAGCCATGGCGGCCGGCCTGCCCGTCGTGGCCACGCCGAACATCGGCGCACGATTCGTCACCGACGACGGACGCGCGGGAGTCCTCGCCCAGCCCGGTGAACTCGGCGCAGTGATCGCCGACCTCCTGACCGATCCCCGACGTCGGGCGGCGCTGGCCGATGCGGGGTCACGCCGGGCGCGGGCATTCGACCTGCGACGGGTGGTCGACGCCTACGAGCGGATCTACGACGACGGGCTCGCTCGACGCGGGCGGCGCGATCGCCGCCGAACCCCCGGCTAGAATCCATCGTGCCCGAGCCGAGGAGACCCAGATGACGCGTCCGACGGTTTCCGTCGTCATCGCGACCTATCAGCGCGCGACGTTCGTCGAGGAGTGCCTCGCGCACCTCGAGCGCCAGACCGTGCGCCCGGTGCGCACCATCGTCGTGGACGCGTCACCCGACACCGCGACTCGCGATGTCGTGGCACGGCATGCCGGCGTCGAGTACCGGCGGAACGAGCGCGGCATCGGCACGACGGCCACGAGCCGCGCCATCGGCGTCGCCGACCTCGAGGAGGACGTCGTCGCGTTCCTCGACGACGACGCGTTCGCCCAGCCCGACTGTCTGGAGGAGCTGCTGAAGCCCTACGACGACCAGGCGGTGGCCGCAGTGGGCGGTCGCGCCCTCAACGACCAGCCCGGCGAGGATCGCGAGGGGCTCGGCCAGATCGGCCTGTTGCTGCCCGACGGGCGGCTCACGGGCTTCTTCGCCGCGGACCCCGGGCGAGTGCTCGACGTCGACCACATGCTCGGAGCCAACATGTCGGTCCGGATGTCCGTGGTGCGCGAGCTCGGCGGCATCCGCGACCTCTACCCGGGCACCTGCCTGCGCGAGGAGACCGACATCGCGCTGCGCATGCGCAGGGCCGGGATGCGGATCGTGTACACGCCCTTCGCGGTCGTGCGCCACGTGGCCGGCGTCTACGCCAAGGGGCGTCGCTTCGACGCGAGGTACCGCTACTTCGGCGCGCGCAACCACGTCGTGCTGCTCGCCACCACCCTCGGCTATCGCGACCCGCATTTCCGCAGCTGGATGCGGACGGCGGCCCGGCAGATCGGACGCAACGTCATCGACGGCGTCCGTTCGATCGGCGACCCCGAGCGGCCCGACCTGCGCTCGAAGGCACGCGGCCTCGCCGGGGGCGGATGGCGCGCCGTGGTCGACACCGCCGGCACGGCGGCCGGCGTCGTCGCCAGCGCCCGCGACGTCTCGCGGCTGCGGCGTGCTTCGCGGGGGCCCGAGCGATGAGCGCGCGCCCGACGGTCGATGTGGTGGTGGCGACGAACCGCCTGCTCCCCTACCTCGCCGTCGCGCTCCAGTCCGTGCGCGACCAGACCTACGCGAACCGGCGGCTGATCCTGGTCGACGACGGTTCCGAAGACCCCGCCGGGCTCGAACGACTCGCGGGTCCCGACGCGATCGTCCTGCACCAGGCGAGCGCAGGTCTTTCGGTGGGCCGGAACGCGGGGATCGCCGCCGGTGACGGGGAGTTCGTGGCCTTCCTCGACGACGACGACATCTGGCCACCCGAACGGCTCGACCAGCTCGTGCGCGTGCTCGAGGCGAGGCCCGACGCGGTGGCCGCGTTCGGCGACGGGCGCTACGTCGACACTGATGGTCGACCGTTCGGCACGTGGACGACGGAAGAGGCGCCCCCCGAGGCGTTCCTCAGCGGCGCCACGCCGATCCCGCGCATCGTGACCCTCGTCGTCCGTCGGGAGGCCATCTTGCGGGCGGGCGGATTCGACCCGTCGTTCCGGTTCGCCGAGGATGACGAGTTCATCCTGCGGATGCTGCGGGTCGGCCCCATGGCGGGAACGGGCACGACCGTGGTCGACTATCGCCGCCATGACCGCAACGTCACGCTCGCGGACTGGCGTGAGCGCTATCGGGCGAGTGTTCGCGCGATCCGCACGAACGTCGCCGACGCGAACGCGATGGGCGACGAGCGGAGCGCACGGCTGCTCCGCCGCAACCTGCGTCGGTACCGGTCGATGATGGCCGCGGCCGTTCCGGGCCGGGTGGCGGAACGGCTGCGTCGGCGCGAATTCGGCGACGCCGCGGCGGACCTCTGGGACGGCGTGCGCATCTCGCCGGCCGGCTTCACGCGTGGCGCGTTCGCGAAGGTCGCACGCAGGTCGTGACTCACGTGTCCTGGTAGGTGAAGTCGCAGAGCACCGTGCCGTGGCTCCACGCGTCCTCCGTGGCCGACTCGGGGTACGGGAGCGTGGGCAGCACCTCGAACACGGCGGCGCCCTCCCAGGCGTCCATGACGCCCGCGGCGCAGAGGAACACGTCGACGGAGTAGCGCCCGGGGCGCAGCATCAGGTCCTCGATCCCGAGGACGACCTCGTGCGGCACCTCGGGGTCGAGCCACGTGCCGACGAGCCGCGAGTCGCACTGCACGACCGTCACGCCGTTCGCGTCGGTGACGTGGCAGGAGACGTAGTACTGGCCGATCTCCGACGGCCCGCTGGGGATCCCGATCGTGACCTGCTTGCGCTCGGCCGAGGCGTAGGCGGGCTTGGAGACGGTCACGGCGTCGGCCCTGAGCTGTCCGGAACCCGGCCGACGTGAGGCCTCCCGCTGGGCCTGCGCGTGGTCGTCGAACGTGTCGCGGTAGCGCTGCATGGCCGTGTCGACATCGCCCTGGTACGCGAGCTCACCGGCCTGCAGGAACAGCGCCGAGGTGCAGAGGTTCATGACGGTGTGCATCTGGTGGCTGACGAACAGCACCGTTCGACCGTGCGCTGCGGCATCCCGCATCTTGGCGATCGACTTGCGCTGGAACTCCGCGTCGCCGACGGCCAGCACCTCGTCGATCGCCAGGATCTCGGTGTCGAGGTGTGCGGCAACCGCGAACGCGAGCCGCACGTACATGCCCGACGAGTACCGCTTGACCGGGGTGTCGAGGAACCGCTCGACACCGGCGAAGTCGACGATCTCGTCGAATCGCTGCCGGATCTCGCGTCGGCGCATGCCGAGCAGCGTGCCGTTGAGGTAGATGTTCTCGCGCCCCGTCAGCTCGGGGTGGAAGCCGGTCCCGACTTCGAGCAGGCTGCCGACGCGGCCGCTCAGCTCGATGCGGCCGGTCGTGGGCGCAGTGATCCGGGTGAGGAGCTTCAGCAGCGTCGACTTGCCGGCACCGTTGCGGCCGATGATCCCGACGGCCTCGCCCTGTGGAATCGTGAAGTCGAGCCCGCGCAGGGCGGCGAACTCCTCGACCTCCGCCCGACGGAACGGGCGGCGCATGAACTCGACCATCGCCTCGGTGGCCCGATTGGTGCGGTGGCGATGGCTGATGCGGTAGGTCTTCGAGAGGTTCGAGACCGCGATGGCCGTGCCGTTCGCCATTCGATTCCTCGTTCGCAAGTGGGCCGCTCGCGGTGCGCAGGCGGTGCCTCACACGCTAACATCCGCGTCGTGTCACCCGAATGCGGGGTCTCCTCGATATGACTGAGGATTGCTTCTCCTCTAGAGTTGGCTGCGCAAACCCGATACTCTCAGGCCGAGAGACGCAAACTCTCAGGCAACCCGAACAAAACGGATGCCACGGCCATCCGTTCCCAGACCACAGCACCCAGGAGGACCACGCATGAGCGACCTCGAAGAGCAGAAGACCGGCGTCTCGCGGCGCACGGTCGCCAAGGCGATGGCGTGGTCCGTGCCCGCTATCGCCCTCGCCGTCCCGGCACCCGCATACGCGGCCTCGGGCGGCCCGCCCACCATCGTCGTCGGCGACGCCTGTAAGCTGCCCGGCAACTCGTGCGGCGACGTCTTCGTCAAGGGCTACGTGTTCGACGTCACGATCACGAACAACACCGGCAAGACGATCTTCCTGTACAACCAGGCGGGGTTCGAAATCACCTTCACCGAGGACAATCCCGACATCACGCTGTTCTTCCAGGCGGCCATCGACGCGACCACCGGTGATGTGCTCACGTTCCCGCTCGAACTGGCGGACGGCGAGACCATCGCGATCATCATGAACGCGGGCGAGAACGGCAACAGCGCCAACCAGTCGCTCAACGGCTCCGTGTCGATCCCGTGGGGCCACACGCCCACGCCGCCCGACCCCGACAACCACCCGCCGGCCGTCGACGACTTCTCGTTCGCCGACACCCCGCCGATCCAGAACCCGGGCTGCGGCGTCATCCTGCCGCCCGACTGCGGGTAGCAGCCGAACGAGGCCAGACCGAGGCGGGTGCCACCACGGAAACGTGGGGGCACCCGCCTTCGTCGTGCCGAGGCATCCGTCGTCGTGCCCCACGGAAACGTGGGGGCACCGCCTTCGTCGTGCCGCGGCATCCGTCGCCGTGCAGCAGGAGCGGCGGGGCGCGCCTAGATCAGGTCGGCGAACGACCGCTCGTTGCGCTGGAAGACCATCGCGCCCGCGAAGAACACGACCACGCTGACGACGACGGCGCCGATCAGCTGCCACGCCGGGGGCACCTCGGTGCCGAGCATGGAGAAGCGGAACGCCTCCATCAGCCACGTGAGCGGGTTCGCGAGGAACAGCGGTTCGAGGTTCGCGGGCACCGCGTCGAGCGAATACGCGACGGGTGTCGCGAAGAGGCCCACCTGGATGATCCAGGGGAGCACGTAGGCCACGTCGCGATAGCGGACCATCCACGCAGAGGCGGCCAGCCCGATGCCGAGGCCGAGCAGCACGAAGAGCAGCACCCAGACCGGCAGCAGGAGCACGGCCCATCCGGGGTTCACGCCGTAGACGATGAGCAGCACCACGCCGAGCCCGAGGCCGACCGCGAAGTCGAGCAGCGACGACATGACCGTCGAGAGGGGCACGAGCATGCGCGGGAAGAACACCTTCGAGACGAGCGCCTGATTGCTGACGAGCGACGGCGCGGAGCGGCCGACGATGCTCGCGAAGAGCGTCCACGCCAGCATGCTCACGAAGGTGAAGAGGAAGTACGGCGTGCCGCCGGTCGGCAGCTGCGCGACGCCGCCGAAGACGATGGAGAAGATGCCGGCTGCGGCGAGCGGCTGGATGAGCACCCAGGCGACGCCGATCGCCGTCTGCCGGTAGCGCAGCACGACGTCGCGCTGGCCGAAGCGGAGGGCGACTTCGCGTGCCTCCCAGAGCTCGCGCCACCGAGGCAGCGGCAGCCGCGTCGGCGGGGTGATCACGGTGGTTCGCATCTGGGTCCGATCGGGAGTGGGCGAGTGGGCCCGTCGCCGCGGAGGGCGCGTGCACGCTGAATTCGAATGCTACCCGCACCGGGGTCGTAGCATGTCGTCGTGCCGGACCTCATCCACGTCATCACGCCGGGCGACCACTACTCGCCGCGCACGGGGTCCGCGACGTCGACGGTCGTGCACGGCCTCGCGGGTGCGGCGGGCCGCGAGGGGTCGGGGTTCCGGCAGTTCGTAGCGGTGGATGCCTCGACGATGCGTCCCCGCTACGACAGCGCGACGCCCATCGAGTACGCGGGCGTGCCCGGCCCGACCCGGGCCCAGCGGCTAACCGACGTCGGACTCGGTCGGCTCGGACTGCCGCGTCGCGCCGCCGGCCGGTACTTCGCCCCTGCGGCGGCGGCGGTCGCCGACCGGCCGCCGGCGATCGTGCTCGCCCACAACGCGCCGGTCCTGGCGTGGCTGCTGCGCGATTCCCCGCACCACGTGGTGCTCTACGCGCACAACGACCTGCTCGGCACCTACACGAGGGCGGAGGCCGATCGCATGCTCGGTGACGTCGCCGGCATCGCGTGCGTCAGCGAGTCGCTCGCGACGCAGCTCAGGCGCTCCCTCCCCGACCGCCTCGCCGAACGCCTCCACGTCGTGCGGAACGGCGTCGACTGCGAGGTGTTCACGCCAGCGGCAGCCGCGCCGTCGCGGTCGGCCGGGGAACCACTGCGGGTCCTGTTCGTCGGCCGGATGATCCGCGACAAGGGCGCCGACGTGCTCGTGCGCGCGGCCGGCCTGCTCGGGCGCGATGACATCGAGTTCGTGCTCGTGGGCAGCGAGGGCTTCGACCGGTACGCCGACACGTCGCCGTACGAGCTCGAGCTCCGTCGGCTCGCGGGGGACGGGCGTGCCCGTGTCTCGTTCGAGCCCTTCGTCGACCGCGCGTCCGTCCCCGACCTGCTGCGGAGCGCCGACGTGTTCGTCGTGCCGTCGCGCTGGGCCGACCCGTGCCCGCTCACGGCGGGCGAGGGCCTCGCGAGCGGGCTCCCGGTCGTCGCGAGCCGGATCGGCGGCATCCCCGAGGTCATCGGCTCGGCGGGCCGCTACGTCTCGCCCGACGATCCCGAGGCCCTCGCCGCCGCCCTTGCGGAGCTCGCCGACGACCGCGGGCTCCGGCATCGGCTGGGCGCGGCGGCCCGGACGCGTGCCCTCGAGCACGACTGGTCGTGGGCGTGGTCGAACCTCCGGTCGGTGCTCGACACCCTCTGAGCCGCGGCAGGACCCCCGTTGGCGGCCGATCAGGGCCGCATCGGCGTCAGGACCCCGTCGAGCGCGCGTCGGGAGCGCTGCCGGCCCGCAGGCGATCGAGCACCTCGCCCATCGCGGCAGTGCGGTCGGCCCAGTCGGGCACCGGCCCGTCGGCGCCGACCGGGAACGCCGACCGCGCGGGCACGGCCGCGGCGACCGCCGCTGCGAACCCCGTGCCGTCGGCGATCGTAACGCGCGGATCGGATGCATCACGGAAGCCGGCGACCGGCGTGGAGACCACCGGACGGCCAACGGCCTGGTACTCGTAGAGCTTGATCGGGTCGAGGCTGTCGGTGAACGCGTCGACGACGTGGGGCACGACGAGCACGTCGGCGTGCTGCAGGTAGCCGATGACCTCGTCGCGGCGTCGGGGGCCGAGCAGGCGCGCTCCGGTGTCCTCGAGCCGTCGCACGTCGTCGGCGCCCAGGAGGTTCGGGCCCACGAGCACGAGCGTCCCGGTCGGTCCGAGCGCCCGTGCGGTGGCTTCGCAGAGGGCGATGTCGATGCGGTCGGCGTGCACGGTGCCGAGGTAGAGCGCGACGGGTCCCGCGGGCAGGTCGGCGGGACGCGGCCGGGGGCGCCGGTAGGCGTCGACGTCGACCGCGTTCGGGATGAGCACCACGGGTCGCTGCTCGCCCTTGCGGCGGGCCAGCTCGGGCGAGCAGACGACGACCTCGCGCGAGACGCGGAACAGCGCGGCCTCGTTCGCGGCGGTGCGCTGCAGCTCCGCCGCGGGCCGGTCGGCCGCCAGCCAGTCGTCGGTGACGTCGTAGAGCGTCGGCCAGCCGGACCGCTCGGCCAGCGGCGCCATGCCGGGGTCGTTGATCCAGAGCAGCGGATGCCGCATCCCGAGCCGGTTCGCAGCGCGCATGATCGCGCGCGCGAGCCGGTCGTCGGCGCGGCGGTCGAACCGGCGCGGCAGCCACTTCACGGGCCGGACCGCGTGCAGCCGACCGGCCGCGCCGCCGGGGACCTCGCGCACGCGCGCCCCGAAGCGAGGACGTCGGCGCGACGCCAGGTCGTGCGTCGGATCGGCCGGCGGCTCGACGAACAGCACGCGCAGCGCGGGATCGGCCGCGAGCAGCCCGGCCACGAGGTGCTGGTTCCGTCGCCACACGTCGTCCCAGCGCTCGAGCGACACCACCACCAGGTCGGTCACAGCACCCCCCGGTAGACGGCCTCGGTCCCGTCGGCCTGTGCCCGGATCGAGAAGGCCTGTTGCTGATGCGCGCGCTCCGCCGCGCCCAGGTCGGCGCGCCCCGGCTCGTCGTCCGCCAGTCCCCGGAGCCGTCGGCCGGCGTCGTCGGCGTCGTCGGGCGCGAACAGCGTGCGCTCGTCGAGGCCCTCGAGGAGCTCGACGTGCCCACCCGCCTCGGCGGCGATCACGGGGAGCCCGCCGGCCATGGCCTCGAGCACGGTGAGCCCGAGCCCCTCGACGGGGCACGGCGCGATGAGGATCGCGGCCCGGTCCATGACGGCGGGCAGGTCGGAGCGGAACCCCGAGAACCGCACGACCCCGTCGAGACCCAGCTCGCCGACGAGCGCCTGCAGGGCGCCGAGCTCGGACCCGTCGCCGGCGACCTCGAGTGTCCAGCCGTCGGCGGCGAGGCCCGACGCGGCGAACGCGCGCACGCCGACATGCGTGTGCTTCTCGGGCTCGAGCCGCTGCGCGATGAGCACCGTGCGATCGCGGGGGCGACCGTCGCCGAGCGGGCGCGCATCGACACCGGTGTGCACCACCGTGCTCGGGCGATCGACGGATGCCGCGACCGCGGCGCTGATCGAGACCTCCGCGTCGATGCGGCCTCCCACGAGCGCATCGATCGGCACGGGGCCGAGGCGCCCGCGCGGCTGCGCGAAGTGCCGCGTGGAGACGACGGCCGGGCGCTGCCGCCGTCCGGCGAGCCCGAACACGGCCCCCACGTCGGCGGCCGTCATGTGGGTGTTCACGACGTCGATGCCGGCGGCACGACGCCGCACGGCTCGCAGGACCTCGATCGTGCGGGCGGCGGGAACGTGCTCGACGCCGGCCCCGGCGAGGGCGGGACGCATCCGCTCGGCCGCGCCGCCGACGACGGCGACGTCGTGGCCGTCGGCCGCCTGCGCGAGCGCGAGGCGCAGCACGAACTGCTCGACGCCGGCGAACCCGTCGGACCGGATCGCGTGCAGGATGCGGATCGGGCCGTTCACCGACGCACCCCGCGCTCCGCGCGGAGCGACTCCACGAGGTCGAGGTAGCGTCGGGCGACCTCGGGCCACGAGTACTGCTCGGCCGTGGCCCTGGCGGCGCCGCGCAGCGCAGTGCGGTCGATCCGGTCGAGCTCGTCGAGGCGATGGCCGACGGATGCCGCGTCGCGGTCGACGAGGTGGCCGTTCTCGCCGTCGCGCACCAGGTCGGGCGCGAACCCCACCCGCGTCGCCACGACGGGCAGGCCGCACGCCAGCGCCTCGAGCAGCACCAGCGCGTTCGCCTCGTAGGCGCTCGGCAGCACGAGGGCGTCGGCGGCCCAGAGGTACGGCACCGGATCGTCGTGCGTGCCGACGAAGCGCACGCGGTCTGCGACGCCGAGCTCGCGCGCCTCCGACTCGGCACGACGGATCATGTCGGGGGTGCCGCCGACCACCACGAGCGTGATGCCGGTCGCGCGGCGGAGGCCCTCGATCGCGAGCGGCAGTCCCTTGCGCTCGTACTCGTGCCCCACGAACACCGCGACCGTGCGCTCGTCGTCGATGCCGAGCGCGGAACGCGCCCGCGAGCGCTCATCGGCGTCGGGTGGACGGAACCGCTCGATGTCCACGCCGTTGGGGATGACGTGGATGGGGGCGCGCACGCGTCCGTACGTCGCGACCAGCAGGTCCGCCTCCGCGCTCGTGAGGGCGACGATCGCGCGGTGGGTGCGTCCGCGGTACCGGATCCGGTCGCGGACCGCCGTGAACAGGTGGACGGGGTTGCGCACCATCCGCCAGGCGTAGTGCCCCCGTGCCCGCATCGCCGCCTGGAGCAGTCCGTGGTTGACGTAGACGTCGCCG
Source organism: Agromyces mariniharenae (assembly GCF_008122505.1). Taxonomy (NCBI): domain Bacteria; kingdom Bacillati; phylum Actinomycetota; class Actinomycetes; order Micrococcales; family Microbacteriaceae; genus Agromyces; species Agromyces mariniharenae. The sequence continues at coordinate 1,818,743 of NZ_VSSB01000001.1, forward strand.
GCCATGACGTCGTTGTGGCAGATCGAGACGGCGTCGGGACGCTGGGCGAGGAACCGGCGTGCGCGGCGCGTGCCGACCGTGCTGAACCAGATCACGTTGCGGGCGCCCTCGAGGTGGTTGCCGATCGCGGTGCGACCGGTCGACCGGCCGGGCCGCTTGCCGGCCTCGGCGAGGGTGAAGCGCTCGACGATCGCCCCCGCCGCGGCGAACTCCCGTTCGAGGGCGTACGCGACGCCGGCCACGCCGCTGCCGGGCCGGATCGTCGGGACGATCTGCACGATGCGCGTCATGGCGCCGCCTTCGCCTCGGTGCCGCCGGGCGCTCCGGGTCTGCTCGCGGCCGTGCGCTCGGCGAGCAGCTCGTCGGCGAGGGCGAGGTAGCGCTCGGCGGTCGCGCGCCACGAGTGGCCCTCGACGCTGGCCCGGGCACGCCGGCGGAACCCGGCGAGCTCGTCGTCCTCCAGCCCCGCGAGCTCCTCGAGTCGCTCGCCCACCGCGAGCGGATCACGGTCGACGAGGTAGCCGTTGTCGCCGTCCACGACGATCTCGGGCGCGTAGCCGACCCGTGTGGTCACCACGGGCAGCCCGCTCGCGAGCGCCTCGAGCACGACGAGCGCGTTCGCCTCGTAGGCGCTCGGCAGCACGAACATGTCGGATGCCGCGAGGAACGGTGCGAGGTCGTGTCGCGGGCCGACGAACAGCACGCGGTCGCCGACGCCGAGCCCCTGTGCCGACGCGTTCGCCTCCGCGATGATGTCGTCGGAGCCTCCGACGATGAGCAGCAGGACCGACGGCGCGTAACGCAGTCCCTCGATCGCGTACCGCAGGCCCTTTCGGTGGAACTCGTGCCCGATGAACACCGCCACGCGCTCGTCGGTGCCGAGGCCGAGGGCGCTCCGCGCCTCGACGCGCTCCTCGTGCGTCGGCGGCCGGAAGCGCCCGAGGTCGACGCCGTTCGGGATCTCGACCGTGCGGGGCCGTACGCGTCCGTACGCGTCGCGCAGTTCCGCGACATCCTGCTGCGACAGCACGACCACGGCTCGATGGGTGCGCCCCCGGTACCGGGCGCGGTCGCGCAGGTGGACGAAGATGTGGAACGGGTTGCGCACCATCAGCCACGCGGGGTTCCCGCGAGCCCGCATCGACCCGAGGATCACGCCGTGGTTCACGTACACGTCGCCCGCCATGACGTCGTTGTGGCAGATCGAGACCGCGTCGGGCCGCTCCGCGAGGAAGCGGCGGGCGCGAGCGGTGCCGAAGGTGCTGAACCACACCACGCGCCAGCCGCGCGCGAGTCGGCGCATGAGCTTGGAGCGCGGCCACGGGCGGGGCCGTCCGCGCCGGGCGTCGTCGAAGGTGTAGCGCTCGACGCTCGCCCCGAGCGCCCGGAACTGCTGCTCGAGGTTCCACGCGACGCCGGCCACGCCCGAGCCGGGGCCGATGAACGGCACGATCTGCACGATGCGGGTCATGCGACCGACCCGTCCGACGACTCGAGGTACCTTGCCTCCACCCGTGCCGGGCCCAGGCGGTAGAGCGCGGCGCGCTTGCGGGCGGCTCGGCCGCGCTCGCCGGGGAGCGCGATCGACCGGGCCATCGAGCCGATCCACTGCGCCGTGCGGGCGGTCTGCCACCCGACCGTCCCGTGGTGCTTGCGCAGGTAGCGCTCGAGCGAGGCGTGGAAATGCGCCTCGCGGCGCGACGGGTCGCTGCTCGTGCCGGCCCCCGTGTGCACGGCGCGAGCGGCCGGGACCTCGGCGTGCCGCCAGCCCAGCCGGTGCGCGCGGTAGGCCCAGTCGGTCTCCTCGGCGTAGAGGAAGAACCCCTCGTCGAGGCCCCCGACCTGGTCGAGCGCCTCGGCGCGCAGCATGAGCACTGAGCCGATGACGAACGTCGGCCCGCGTCGGAGCCCGGCCAGTCCAAGCGCCTCGAGCCAGGCCGCGGTCGGCGACGGATACCGCCACTCCACCCGCGCGGGCTCGCCCTGCTCGTCGACCTGGGCGGGGCCCACGCTCGCGAGGTCGGGCGCGGCCAGCAGCGCCGCGTGCAGCGCGTCGATGTCGGCGCGCGAGATCACGGCGTCGGGATTGACGAGCAGCACGTCGGCGCCGGGTCGGAGCCGGTCGGCCAGCGCGACGTTGACGCCGGCGGCGAAGCCCCCGTTGCGGCCCGGGTCGAGGTACCGCACGCCCAGCTCGTCGCAGAGCGCCGCGATCTCGGGCAGCGAGGAATTGTCGACGACCGTGACCGGCAGGCCGGCCAGCGGCTCCAGCGCCCGACGCAGGAGCTCGGGGGCGCCGTACGCCACGACGACCACCTCGATCTCGCGGTCGTGGTCCGCCGCGCCGGGCGAGCGAACGGGCGCCGTCGCGTCGCCGTCGTGCAGCACTGATCGGTACAGGTCGAGGTAGGCGCGACCCACCTCGTTCCAGTCGCAGGATGCCGCACGCTCGCGTCCGAGCGACCGCAGCTCGCCCGCGCGCGGGCCCGCCGCGTCCACCAGTGCCGCGGCAAGCGCGTCGGCGTCGCCGATCGGGACCACGATGCCCGCGCCGCCGACGACGTCGGGGAGCGCCCCCGCATCGCTGGAGACGACGGGCACGCCGCACGCCATCGCCTCGATCGCGACGCGGCCGAACTGCTCGGTCCAGGTCGGCGTCGGGAGCGACGGCACGGCGAGCACGTCGATCGAGCGGTAGAACGCGACCACGTCCTCGGGCGCCAGCGCTCCGAGCACCTCGACGCGATCGGCGAGGCCGCGTCGCGCCACGATGTCGGGCAGGTCGGCCGCCATCGGCCCCCCGCCCGCGATGCGGACGTGCAGGCGGCGGTCGCGCGCCATCGCGTCGAAGAGCACACCGAGGCCCTTCTCGGGAACGAGGCGGCCGGCGAAGCCGACGACGATGCGGGCGGCTGCGTCGGAAGCGTCGGTCGCCGCGTCGCCGGCGGCGGCCGGGGCGTCCGTCGCGACATCCGCGTGCCCGTCGCTGAAGCGCTCGAGGTCGATGCCGAGCGGGATCACGCGGGCGCGACCGGCGAAGCCCTTCGCCTCGGCGATGCGCGCGGCATCCGTGTTGCAGGCCGAGACGCCGGAGGCGGTGCGCAGGGCGTGCCGCTCGAGCCACCCGAACGGGATCGGGTAGCGCTTCGCGAGGTTCTGCGCGGTGTAGAGGACGACGGGCGCCTGGTTGCGGCGCAGGCCGCGGAGCAGCAGGAGCTCCGCGGTCGCGAGCGAGAACGGCTCCTCGTGCACGTCGATGACGTCCCAGTGCTCGCCGAGGCGTCGCCAGAGGGGCCGCGGGTCGTACAGGAAGAGCGCGGGGTGCCGGCCGATCGTGGCGACGCCCTCGACGCGCTCGCTCGGTCGTGGGCGCAGGGCCACCAGCGCGCCTCCTTCGGGCCATGCCCGCGCGCTCAGGAGCGCCACCTCGACGCCCAGGCTCGCCACGGCCCGTTCACGGCCGCGCCATTCATCGACGACGGCGCTGTGCGAGACCCTCAGCGCGCGCACACCGCCCCCTCAACGTAGACTGCCTTCGACAGATACAAGATATCCGTGCGTGCGCGTGCCACCCAGCGCGAGTCGCCACGGGGGGACGCGACCGAGCGGCCGAACCTTGGGGGAAGAGCCAGTGGCCGATGGTGCCCGCACTGCGGCGACGACGCCGAGGGTCCTGCACCTCGACCACACGACGGTCCCCGGCGGCGCCGAGTTCGCGCTCGTCCGGATGCTGCGTGCCGGTGCGCCGTGGGCCCCGGCCGTCATGCTCGCGCCCACCGACGACGGGCTCGGCGTCTACGCGGACATCCCCGACGAGGTGCCGCGCCGAGTCGTCGGCGTGCGGCAGCCCGCGGGCGTGAGCTCCGGCGGTCCCGGCCTCCAGGTCGTCGCTGCGCTCCGGCTCGTCGCGCAGGCGATCGCGACCCGCCTGCATCGCGGCTTCGACCGCGCAGAGGTCGTCGACGCGAACACCGCCCGCGCCGCGGCCTACGGCGCGCTGGCCGCCTGGACGTCGCGAGTGCCGTTCGTCGTGCACCTCCGCGACATGGTCGACGCCGAGGCGCTCGGCCGCACGGGCCATCTCCTCATGACGCGGTTCGTGCTCCCGCGCGCCGACGGCGTCGTCAGCGACACCAACCCGCCGCTCGACTCGGCTCGTCCGTACCTGCGATCCGACGCGGTCGCGCGCGTCATCCCGAGCGCGTCCGGACTCCGGCTGCGCGCCGCGCCGCCGGCGCGCACCGAGGGCGCCCTGCGCGTCGGCATGCTCGCCAGGATCGACCCCTGGAAGGGCCAGCTCGTGCTGCTCGAGGCCTTCGCCGAGGCGTTCGCCGGCACCGATGCGCGCGTCGAGTTCGCCGGCTCGGCGCCGTTCGGCCATGACGACTTCCTCGGCGCGCTGCAGGATCGCGCGACCGAGCTCGGGATCGCCGACCGGGTGGTGTTCCACGGGCACGTCGACGACGTCGATGCGCTCATCGACGCGTGGGACGTGGCCGTGCAGGCGTCGACCCGTCCCGAGCCCCTCGGCCAGAACGTGCTGCAGTACCTCGCCTCCGGTCGCGCCGTGGTCGTGGCCGACGAGGGCGGGCCGCTCGAGTGGGTCCACGACGACGTGAACGGCCTGCGGTTCGCGGCGCGCGACGTGCAGTCCCTCGCCGAGGTGCTGCGCCGACTCGGGGAGAGCCCCGCCCTGCGGGAGCGGCTCGGGGCGGCGGCGGCGGCGACGCCCGGGCTCCTCGACGACTCGGCCGTGGCCGAGGCGCACGCCGTGTTCTACCGTGAGGTGCTCGAGGCCGTACGACAGCGGTCGCGAGCGTCGGCTGCGATCAGCGCAGCGGAGCCGGCATGAGCGCCCCGTTCACGGTGCTCGTCGTCTGCACCGGAAACATGAACCGGTCGGCGCTCGGGCACGTGCTGCTCGACACGTGGGCGGGGTGGTACCTGCCGACCGAGGCCACGGGCGAGGTGCGCATCACGAGTGCGGGACTGCGCGCCCCCGAGGGCTCGACCATGGGCCGGCGCTCCAAGGTCATCGCCGAGGCGCTCGGCGCCGACGGATCGGCGCACCGGGCTCGGCAGATCTCCGAGGCCGCGATCCGCGACGCCGACCTGGTGCTGGTCTCGTCGGCGCGGCAGCGCGACGACGTGCTCGGGCTCGTCCCCGGGGCGCTCCGGTCGACGTTCACGATCCGGGAGGCCGGACGCATCGCCGACCTGCTCGAGGCCTCGGCCGCGCCGACGACGGCCGAGGAGATGCGGGCACGGGTCGCGAAGCTCGCCGAGAACCGCGCCATGGCACCCGGCACGGGCGATGACGACGACATCGTCGACCCGCAGGGCAGGGACGACGACGACTACCGGCTGATGGCGCGCCAGGAGGTCCCCGCGCTCACCTCGATCGCCGGGCTCCTGTTCGGGATGCCCGAGGGCGAGGCCGCCGCCTACGCCGAGGCGGTCGAGGCGGCTCGGTTCGGGCTCGAGGGCGAACCCGAACCGGCGGCGAGCGACGGCGAGCGGCCTCGAGGCCGCCGCCAGGCCTGAGAGACCCCGGCCTCGGCCGAGGCACCGCCTTCGCCTCAGTGCCCGTCGCCCTGCGGCGGCAGCGTCGCGACCAGCGGGTGGTCGAAGTCGAGCGCCCCGACCTTCGCGGCACCGCCCGGCGAGCCGAGCGCCTGGCCCGAGGGGGTCGACACGTCGAAGAACTCGACGTTGGCCGTGTAGTAGTCGGCCCACTCCTCGGGGAGGTCGTCCTCGTAGTAGATCGCCTCGACGGGGCACACGGGCTCGCAGGCGCCGCAGTCCACGCACTCGTCGGGGTGGATGTAGAGCGAGCGTTCACCCTCGTAGATGCAGTCGACGGGGCACTCGTCGATGCAGGCCCGATCCTTGACGTCGACACAGGGCAGGGCGATGACGTACGTCACGAGGCGACCAGGGCGCCGGCGCGGGAGATCTCCACCTGCTCGTCACGGGGCACGACCTTCACGCGCTCGCGTTCGACGCCCTCGAAGGCCTCGCCGAGGCCGCGTTCGTGCCCGTCCAGCTCGAGCCAGCCGGCCCAGGTCGTGTAGCGGATGCCGCGGGCCTCGAGCAGCTCGAGCACCTCGTCGCCCCCGGCGGCCTCGACGAGCGTCGCGGGGAGCGCGCCCGCCGCGGCATCCGCGAGCAGGTTCGTGATCGTCTCGAGCGCGTCGCCCTTGGTGTGGCCGATGAGGCCCACGGGACCGCGCTTGATCCAGCCCGTGGCGTAGACGCCCGGGAGGTGGGCGCCCGCGGCATCCGTCACCCGGCCGCCGTCGTTCGGGATGACGGCGCTGCGCTCGTCGAACGGGACGCCCGGGACCGGCGAGCTCGCGTAGCCGACCGCGCGGTAGACGGCCTGCACGGGCACGTCGACGAACTCGCCCGTGCCCGCGACGCTGCCGTCGCCGACGGGGCGCGTGCGCTCGAACCGGACGCCCTCGACGCGCCCGTCGCCGAGCACTTCGACCGGGTTGTACAGGAAGTGCAGGTGCAGGCGACGCGACGCCGTGCGGGTGGTCTCCGGAGTGGGGCGCCACCCGTTCAGCGTGCGGGTCATGACCTTCACCTGGTTGTTCGACGCGTGCAGCTGCTCGGCGTGCGGGTCGCCGGCCGCGCGCTCGAAGTCCTCGTCGTAGACGATCACGTCGACGTCGGGCACCTCGCCGAGCTCGCGCAGCTCGATCGGCGTGAACTTCACGTGGCCCGGGCCGCGGCGGCCGAACACATGCACGTCGGTCACGGGCGACGCCTCGAGGCCCGCCACGACGTTCGCGGGGACGTCCGTCGTGAGCAGGTCCTTCGGGTGCTTCGCGAGCACGCGGGCGACGTCGAGCGCGACGTTGCCGTTGCCGATCACCGCGATCTGCTCCGCCTCGAGCGGCCACTCGCGGGGCACGTCGGGGTGCCCGTCGTACCAGGCCACGAGGTCGGCGGCGCCGTAGGACCCGGGCAGGTCGATGCCGGGGATGTCGAGGGGGGCGTCCTTCAGCGCGCCGGTCGCGAAGACGACGGCGTCGTAGCGCTCGCGGAGCTCCTCGACGGTCACGTCGCGGCCCACCTCGACGTTGCCGATGAGCCGGATCGTGCCCGCGTCGAGCATCTCGTGCAGCGAGTTCACGATGCCCTTGATGCGCGGGTGGTCGGGCGCGACGCCGTAGCGGATCAGGCCGTAGGGCGCCGGCAGCGACTCGAACAGGTCGATGGCGACCTCGCCGCCCGCCTCCGTGACCTGGCGGTGGAGGATGTTGCCGGCGTAGATGCCGGCGGGGCCGGCTCCGACGATCGCGACGCGAAGGGAGAGGGTCATGGGGACATGGCCTTTCGAGGGTGATCCGGGGAGTCGGTCGGGGGAAGGGGTCAGTCGTCGGCGAGCTCGGCCGTGGCGGCGGCGGTGAGGGCGTCCGGTGCATAGGGGCTCAGGGTCACGACGTCGCCGACCACGACGACGGCGGGCGAGCGGATGCCGCGACGCGCGGCCTGCAGCGCGATCGTGTCGAGCGTGCCGATCGTGACCCGCTGGCGCGGTCCGTAGCCGTCCTCGATGATCGCGACGGGGCAGTCGCCGCCGCGCTCGCCGCGGGCGAGGGTGATCGCGGAGTTCGCGAGCGTGCCGATGCCCATGAGCAGCACCACGGTGTGGTCGCGGCCGCCGCCGAGGGCCCGGATCTGGTCGTGGCCGGTGACGACGGTGAACGTCGTCGCGAGGCCGCGGTGGGTGAGCGGGATGCCGGCGATCGCCGGCACCGAGATGGCGCTCGTGATGCCGGGCACGACCTCGACGTCGATCCCGCGGTCGCGGCAGTGGGCGAGCTCCTCGCCGCCGCGTCCGAAGATGAACGGGTCGCCGCCCTTCAGCCGCACGACCTGCTTCCCGGCGCGGGCAAGGGTCACGAGCAGCTCGTTGATGGCGTCCTGCGGCACGGCGTGGTGGCCGGGGAGCTTGCCGACGTCGACGACCTCGGCCCGCAGCTCCACGCCCTCGGCGGCGAGGCCGTCGAGCACCCCGCGGGCGCCGAGGCGGTCGGCGACGATCACGTCTGCGGCCTCGAGCGCACGCAGTCCGCGGATGGTCAGGAGGCCCGCGTCGCCGGGGCCGGCGCCCACGAGGACGACGCGGCCGACCCCGCTCATCGGTCCCGCTCCACGAGCAGGCCGCGGCGGCGCAGCATCCGTCGCTCGAGCGGGGCGAAGGCCACGAGCTCGATGAGGATGCCGATCGCGAGGATCACGAGGATCGTCGCGAGCACGCCCGCGAGGTCGGCGAGCTCGCGCGTCTGCTGGAGCATCGAGCCGAGGCCGAAGCCGATCGTGCCGCCCATGGCGATGATCTCCGCGGCCATGAGCGAGCGCCACGAGAACGCCCAGCCCTGCTTGAGGCCGGCGACGTACCCGGGCAGTGCGGCGGGCAGGACGACGAGCGTCGCGAGCTCCCAGCGGCGGGCGCCGAGCACCGTGCCGACCCGGCGGAGCTGCGGCGGCACCTGGTCGACGCCGGCGATGAGGCCGTTCACGATCGACGGGATCGCGCCCATGAGGATGACGAAGTACACCGTGGCGTCCGACAGCCCGAACCAGATGATGGCGGCCGGCACCCAGGCGACCGACGGGAGCACCTGCAGGCCGGAGATGATCGGTCCGACGGCCCGCCGCAGCGGGCGGACCTCGGCGAGCAGCAGGCCGAGCGGCGTGCCGACCGCGATCGCGATGAGGAACCCGAGGATGCCGCGCTCGAGGCTGGTGGTGATCGCGAGCTGGAGCCGGCCCGACTCCCAGGCCGCCGAGATCGCGTTCACGACGTCGGCCGGTGCGGGCACGATGTCGGGACGCGGCTGCGCGATCACGATGTAGAGCTGCCACGCTGCGACCAGCACGGCCACGAACAGGATCGGCGGCAGCACGCTGGTCGTGAACCGGCGCCATGCGCTGGCGCGGCGCTCGGGGGTGGTCTGCAGTCGGTCGAGGCCGGCCTCCAGGCTGCGGAGGTCGTCGTGGTCCGTGGCCGCCGGTGCGGCGACCGGGGCTTCCAGCAGGGTGTCACGCGGCATTTCGGCGGATCTCCTTCCGCAGCTGGTCGGTGATCTCGATGGAGAGCGCCGCGACCTCGGGCGACTCGATGCGCCGCCCGGCGGTCTCGGCGATGCGCCACTCGCCCGCGACCCGGCCGGGGCGGCTCGACAGGAGCACGACCCGCTGCCCGAGCCGGGCTGCTTCGCGGACGTTGTGGGTGACGAAGACGATGGTGCGACCGGTCTGACGCCACACCCGCTCGAGCTCCTCGTGCAGGAGGTCGCGCGTGATGGCGTCGAGGGCCGCGAAGGGCTCGTCCATGAGCAGGACGGGCCGGTCCTGGGCGAGGGCCCGGGCGAGCGCGACGCGCTGGCGCATGCCGCCCGACAGCTCGTGCGGACGCTTCTCGGCGGCATCCGCGAGGTTGACGACGTCGAGCAGCTCGAGCGCCTCGCCGCGGCGGGCGGCGCGCGGCACGCCGCGCAGACGCAGGGCGAGCTCGACGTTCGCGCGGGCGGTGAGCCACGGCATGAGCGCCGACTCCTGGAACATCACCGCGGAGCCCTCGGCCGGTGTGTCGATCGAGCCCGTCGTGGGCTGGTCGAGCCCAGCGATGAGGTTCAGCAGCGTCGACTTGCCGCAGCCGGAGGCCCCGAGCAGGCAGACGAACTCACCCGCCGTGATCGAGAGGTTCACGTCGTCGAGCACGAGCGGCCCGGCGCCGAAGCGCTTGCCGAGGTGCTCGATGCGGATGGCCGTCTGCCCGCTCATGGGTCGACTCCCTACTCCTCGCCGAGGTCGCCCGCGGAGACCGGCTCCTCGCCGGCATCCTCGAGCAGCCCGTTCAGCAGTCGCAGGTCGAACAGGCCCTCGATCGAGCCGGCCTTCTGCGTGCCGGCCTCGAGGCCGTTCTCGACGAGCGTCGCGAACGTCTCGGCGTGCGGGTCGGCCGAGAACGTGACGTGCTCGAGCGACCGCGTGATGACCTCGTCGGCGAGCGGCTTGCCCGTCTCGGCCTCGAGGGCGGCGTTGATGACGGTCGCCGCCTCGTCCGCGTGCTCGTCGAGCCACGCCAGCGACGCGAGGTGGCCCTCGAGCAGCGCCTCGACCGTCTGCGGGTGCTCCGCGAGGAAGGTCGCGTTCACGAGCAGCACGGTCGTCGGGAAGTTCCCGTCCTCCCAGAGGTCGGCCTCGTCGACGAGCACCTTCGCGCCGGCGTCGACGATGAGCCGGGAGACCCACGGCTCGGGGAGCCACGCGCCGTCGAGCTGGCCCTGCTGGAACAGGGTCAGCGTCTGGGCGTTCTCGGTCGGCGTGATGTGCACGTCGCCGCCGCCCGAGGTGTCGGTCGTGAAGCCCTCGTCGGCGAGCCAGCTGCGCAGCGCCACGTCCTGCGTGTTGCCGAGCTGCGGGGTCGCGAGTGTGGTGCCCTCGAGGTCCTCGGGCGAGTCGATGTCGTCGCGCACGACGAGCGCCGCGCCGCCGGTCGCGGCACCGGCGACGATGCGCGCCGATTCGCCGGCCGACTGGATGAACGTGTTGATCGACGGGTTCGGCCCGATGTAGGTCGCGTCGATGGCCCCCGCGGTGAGCGCCTCGATCGCGGCCGGTCCGGCGTTGAAGACCTGCGTCGACAGCGTCGTGTCGCCGAGCGCCTCCTCGAAGAGGCCCTCCTGCAGGCCCACCAGCGCGGGGGCGTGCGTGACGTTGGCGAAGTAGCCGAGGCGAAGCTCCTCGGATGGGGTGCCGGCGTCGGCGGATGCCGCGGCGGTCTCGCCGGCGGCCGACTGGGCGCTGCATCCGGTCAGGACGGCCGAGGCGACGATCGCGCCGGCCATCATCATGCCGCCCACCAGGCCGAGGCGGGATCGGACGCGGGACGTGGCGTTCATGCTGCTGCTCCTTCGGTGGTGGTCGTGCGGATGGGGGTGTCCGTCGCGGGTGCGACGGGCGGGGTGACGATCGCGGCCGCGAGGGTCGCGCCGTCCTGCGGGTGGATCACGAGGAACGCACCCGCACGTCGGTGGTCGGCGTACGGTTCGACCGGGAGCTCGCCGGCGAGCTTCAGGGCGACCTGGCCGATGTCGTTGGCGTCGAGCCGCTCGGCGGGCTCGAGCGCGAGCGTGCCGAGGTCGCGGCGGCCGTGCACGGCCGTCACGAGCGCCTGCACGGTCGACGTGCCGGTCTTCACGAGCACGCGCGCGCCCGGCACGAGCGGCCGGGGGTCGAGCTGGAAGACGGATGCGTCGAGCTCGCGACGCGGCTCGGGCAGCGAGCCGGATGCCGCGATGACGGCGCCGCGCGCCGCGTCGATCTCGTCGGCGAGCCGCAGCGACACCGACTGCGGCGCCGACGCGGACTCGAGCTCGGCCGGTCCCGCGTCGATGCCGACGACCGTCGTCGTGGCGCCGCCGGGGAACACCTGCACGGCGTCGCCGACGCGCACGGTGCCCGAGGCGATGCGTCCGGCGAACGCGCGGTAGTCGCGGAACGCCTCGGCGTCGGCGACGTCGGGCGCCAGCGCGCCCTGCGGCCGCACGACGAGCTGCACCGGCATCCGAAGCGCCTCGAGCTCGGTCTCGAGCTCGTCGAGCGACGGCAGTGCCTCGAGGAGCTCGAGCAGCGCGGGCCCGGCGTACCAGGGCGTGTTCGCCGAACGGTCGACGATGTTGTCGCCGGCGAGCGCGGAGACCGGGATCACGTGCGCCTCCGGCAGGCCGAGCTCGCGAGTGAGCGCCGTGACCTCGTCGGCGACGCGCGTGAACGCGGCCTCGGAGTAGTCGAGCAGGTCGATCTTGTTCACCGCGACGATGACGTGCGGCACGCGCAGCAGCTGCACGACGGCGAGGTGGCGGCGAGTCTGCTCGAGCACGCCCTTGCGCGCGTCGACGAGCACGACGACCGCGTCGGCCGTGGTGGCGCCGGTGACCATGTTGCGCGTGTACTGCACGTGACCGGGGCAGTCGGCGAGGATGAACGACCGGCGGCCCGTCGCGAAGTAGCGGTAGGCGACGTCGATCGTGATGCCCTGCTCGCGCTCGGCGCGCAGGCCGTCGGTGAGCAGCGCGAAGTCGATCGCGCCGGGCTCGCCGCCGAAGCCGCGCTCGGCGGAGGTGCGGGCCACCGACTCGAGCTGGTCGGCGAGGATCGCCTTCGAGTCGTGCAGCAGGCGCCCGACGAGGGTCGACTTGCCGTCGTCGACCGAGCCGGCCGTCGCGAAGCGGAAGAGCGCGTCGCCCATCAGAAGTACCCGTCCTTCTTGCGGTCCTCCATGGCGGCCTCCGAGATCCGGTCGTCGGCGCGGGTCGCGCCGCGCTCGGTGAGGGTCGAGGTGGCCACCTCGCGCACCACGTCGGCGACGGATGCCGCGTCGGACTCGACCGCGCCGGTGCAGCTCATGTCGCCCACCGTGCGGTAGCGCACGACGCGACGCTCGATCGCCTCGCCCTCGCGCGCCGGCGACACGTCGGACACGGCCCGCCACATGCCGTCGCGGCGGTACACCTCGCGCTCGTGCGCGTAGTACAGTGGCGGGAGCTCGATGCCCTCCCGCTCGATGTAGCGCCACACGTCGAGCTCGGTCCAGTTCGAGATCGGGAACGCGCGCACGTGCTGGCCGACCGTGTGGCGGCCGTTGTAGAGGTCCCAGAGCTCTGGGCGCTGGTTGCGCGGATCCCACTGGCCGAACTCGTCGCGCAGGCTCAGAATGCGCTCCTTGGCGCGAGCCTTGTCCTCGTCGCGTCGGGCGCCGCCGAACACGGCGTCATGGCGGCCGGCGGCGATCGCGTCGAGCAGCGGCTGGGTCTGCAGCGGGTTGCGCGTGCCGTCGGCGCGCTCCTGGAGGCGTCCGTCGTCGAGGTAGTCCTGCACGGCGGCGACCTCGAGCCGCAGCCCGAGCCGCGCGACGGTGCGGTCGCGGAAGTCGATGACCTCGGGGAAGTTGTGGCCCGTGTCGACGTGCAGGACCGGGAACGGCACCCTCGCGGGCCAGAACGCCTTCGCGGCGAGGTGCAGCACGACCACGGAGTCCTTGCCGCCCGAGAACAGCAGCACAGGGCGCTCGAACTCGGCGACCACCTCGCGGATGATGTGGATCGACTCCGACTCGAGCGCGTCGAGGGTGGAGAGGGAGCGGCTCGCGGGTCGAGGAGCGACCTCGTCCGCTCGTCGAGTAGCGCCCGGCGTAGCCGGACGCGTATCGAGACGCGTCGTGTCGGTCTCGATACGCGTCGGCTCCGCCGTCGCTACTCGACCACCGGGGCTTGTGATCTCGCTCATAGGTGCAACCCGCATTCGGTCTTGGCGAGGCCGGCCCAGCGGCCCGACCTCGGGTCCTCGCCCGCGGCGACGGGCTTCGTGCACGGCTCGCAGCCGATCGAGGGGTAGCCGTGCGACATGAGCAGGTTCACGGGAACCTGGTGCGCGCCGGCGTGGTCGAGCAGCTCGTCGAAGGTCCATGCCGCGAGCGGGTTGACCTTCACGAGCCCGTTGCGCTCGTCCCAGGACACGAGCGGAGTGTTCGTGCGCGTCGGCGCCTCCTCGCGGCGCACGCCCGTGAACCACACCTCGTAGCCGCCGAGCGCCTGCTGCAGGGGCGCGACCTTGCGGCGCGCGCAGCAGAGGCCCGGATCGCGGGCGAAGAGCTCGGCGCCGAACTCGGCGTCCTGCTGCGCGACGGTCTGCTCGGGCAGCACGTCGACGATCCGCACGTCGAGCGCGCGGGCGACCTCGTCGCGCGTCACGTACGTCTCGGTGAAGTGGTACCCCGTGTCGAGGAACAGCACGTCGACGCCGGGCAGCTGCTCGGCGATCACGTGCGGCAGCACGGCGTCGGCCATCGAGCAGGCGACCGCCGCGGCATCCGTCGCGAAGTGCTCGGCGACCCACGCGACGACCTCGGCGGCGGATGCCTCGTGGTCGGTCAGGCTGCCGAGCTCGAGGTTGCCCGCCTCGGCGAGGGCGCGCAGCTCGTCGGCCGACCTCCGGTCGTCGAGTAGCGACGCCGGAGGCGACTCGTATCGAGACGCCTCGTCACCGGGTCTCGATACGCGTCCGGCTGCGCCGGGCGCTACTCGACCACCGGAGGGGGCGATGTTGCGTGCGCTCATCGCAGGGCCTCCTCGTCGGCGCGGTGCGCCCACTGCGCGAACGATTCGTCGGCGGCTCCGTCGCGCTCGGCGAGGAACCGCGTGACCACGCGCTCGACGTAGTCGGCGATGCCGTCGGCCGTGACCTTCAGGCCGCGCACGGTGCGGCCGAGTCCGGCCTCGTCCCGGTCGAGCGAGGCGAGCCCGCCGCCGAGGTGCACCTGGTAGCCGGGGACCTGCTCGCCGGAGTCGTCCATGATGAGCTGGCCCTTGAGGCCGATGTCGGCCGTCTGGATGCGGGCGCACGAGTTGGGGCAGCCGTTGACGTGCAGGCTGATCGGGTGCGGCAGGTCGAAGCCCGCGAGGCGCTCCTCGAGCTCGAGCACCGCGGCCGTCGCGTACGCCTTGGTCTCGACGATGGCGAGCTTGCAGAACTCGATGCCCGTGCACGCGATCGTGCCGCGGCGGATGAGGCTCGGCCGCGCAGAGAGCCCGAGCTCGTCGAGGCCCGCGATGAGCGACTCCACCCGGTCCTCGGGGATGTCGAGGATGACGACCTTCTGGTGCGGCGTGGTGCGCAGCCGGGTCGACCCGTGCGCCTCGACGAGGTCGGCGAGCCTGGTCAGGATCGGGCCGGAGACGCGACCGACGATCGGGGTCGCGCCGACATAGAACCGGCCGTCCTTCTGGCGGTGCACGCCGACGTGGTCGCCGGGCGTGGTGGGCGTCGGCGCCGCAGGGCCGTCGGGCAGCGGCGCGTCGAGGTATTCGGTCTCGAGTACCTCACGGAACTTCGCGACCCCCCAGTCGGCGAGCAGGAACTTCAGGCGGGCCTTGTTGCGCAGCCGCCGGTAGCCGTAATCGCGGAAGATCTGCGCGACGCCGTGCCAGGCCTCGGCGACGCGCTCAGGGGCGACGAACACGCCGAGGCGCTCGGCCAGGCGCGGCGCCGTCGAGAGGCCGCCGCCGACCCAGAGGTCGTAGCCGACGCCGAGCTCGGGGTGCTCGACCGCGACGAACGCGACGTCGTTGATCTCGTGCACCACGTCCTGGCTGGGGTGGCCGGTCAGGGCGGACTTGAACTTGCGCGGCAGGTTCGCGAGCGACTCGTCGCCGATGAAGCGGCTCGTGATCTCGTCGATCTGCGGGGTCGGGTCGATGAGCTCGTCCGCGGCGATGCCGGCGACGGGCGAGCCGAGCACCACGCGGGGCACGTCGCCGCACGCCTCGGTCGTGCCCAGGCCGACCGCCTCGAGCCGGCGCCAGATCTCGGGCACGTCCTCGACGCGGATCCAGTGCAGCTGGATGTTCTGGCGGTCGGTGAGGTCGGCGGTGTCACGACCGAACTCGGTCGAGATGCCGCCGATGACGCGCAGCTGCTCGGTCGTGAGCTGCCCGCCGTCGATGCGGACGCGCAGCATGAAGTACTCGTCCTCGAGCTCGTGCGGCTCGAGCGTGGCGGTGCGGCCGCCGTCGATGCCGGGCTTGCGCTGCGTGTAGAGGCCCCACCAGCGGAAGCGGCCGTGCAGGTCGGTCGGGTCGATCGAGGCGAACCCGCCGTCGGCGTAGATGCGCTCGATGCGCTCGCGCACGGCGAGGCCGCCATCCTCCTGCTTCCACTGCTCGTTGGCGTTCAGCGGCTCGGTGCCGTCGACCTTCCACTGTCCGTGGGGGCGGGAGGCCGGGCGGGCGGGGCGATCGCCCCGGACCGGTCGGTCGCCTGCCGGACGCTCGGGCCGGGCCGGGCGCTCGGTGCGGGCCGGGCGCGCGGGCGCGGGCCCCGTCGTCGTGGGCGGTGTCGTCACGGGCGTCCTCCTCTCGGCCGGCGCGTTCTGCGCGGTGGTGTCCGCTCGAACGTAGGCGAGTCGGCCACCCGCGAACAGGTGTTGTGTCACGACCGGTCACGGCCCGTCGCATTGCGTCACATGACGTCGTTGTTCGACACGAGGGGTTGCGCTCGACTCCGCGGGGGTAATGGGACGATTGCCTCCGTTTCGGTTGGGTCGGACATTGTCCTTGACCTAGCAGAAAGTACTTGCCAAAATGGAAAGCAACAAAGGAGGTCGCCATGAACGAACCGAGCGAGTCCGCTGCCGCGCGGTCCCTCGCCGACGCCGAGCGCATCGCGGCCCTCGTGCAGGCGCGCACGTCGCAGAACGTCGTCGGCTGGCTCGCCGCCGTCGCGGGGGCGAGCGCCTTCTACCTCACCGGAGTCGGCGCCGCCGGCACCGACTGGGTCTGGGTCGCCATGCTCTCGGGCCTGCTCGGCACGGTGATCACGAGCGTGTCCGCGTTGTTCTTCGCGACGGACATCTCAGGCGCTCGGCCGCAGCTGCGCCGATGGTGGCGCGTCGTCCTCGTCTGGCTGGTCGTCCTCGGGGCGGCGCTCGGCATCGGCCTTCCGCTCTTCCCCGGGCAGCTGGCGTACTGGCTGCCCATCGCGGTGGTGAGCGCCGTGCCGCTCATGGTCGGCATCGCGCTCGAGATCCGCGAATGACGGCCACGGTGCCGGGCGCGAGCGCGGGCGGCGGCGAGCACCCGCGCCACCGTCTCGAGCAGTCGCTGCTGCACGCCGTGCGCTTCTCGATCATGGCGACGCTCTCTGCGACCGACTCGGCCGAGTTCGCGTTCGTCCGCGACACCGTCGAGGTGAGCGATTCGGTCCTGAGCAAGCAGGTCGCCGTGCTGGAGGGCGCCGGATTCGTGTCCGTGCAGAAGGGGTACGTCGGCAAGCGCCCACGCACCTGGCTGCGCGTGACGCCGAGCGGGCGCGAGGCGTTCGCACGGCACCTCGAGGCGCTGCGGGACATCACCCGCGACGGAGCCTGACGCGGCGCGCGTTCAGCGAGCTTGACCGCCGGCTCGCTCGAGCGTCGCCGCGGCCTCGGCGTACCGGTCGAGCACGACGTCCACGAGTTCCGTCGGCGCGGCCCCATCAGGCAACAGGAGCGGCTGCGCCGTGACGTCGGCGCCGGCCGCCCGCGCGAGGTCGTCGAAGTAGCCGGGCGCGAGCAGGTAGTTCGCGACCACGACTCGGCCGCCGGCTCCCTCGCCGGCCGCGGCCCTGGCCGCCGCGACCGCGTCGGGCAGCCGCGGCTCGGCGGCCGAGAGGAACCCGAGCGAGATCTCCCGGCCGGATGCCGCGGCGAGCCGCGCGGCCTGGTCGCGGCAGTCCTCGACGGCGCGCCGGTCGCTCGAGCCCGCCACCGCGAGCACGATCCGGTCGTCGTCGCGCAGGCCCGCCTCCTCGAGCCGGCGCAGGAGCAGGGTCGCGAGCCGGTCGTCGGGACCCAGCGCTCCGGAGAGCACGACCGCGCGGGTCGTCTCGTCGGCGACGGCCTCGGTGAGGTCCACGTACACGTGGTATCCCGCCGAGAGCAGCAGCGGCACGACGACCGCGGGCTCGCCGCCGTCGAGCGAGGCCAGGGTCGCGGGCACGTCGGGCTGCTCGACGTCGACGTGTCCGAGTCGCACGCTGGGCGGGGCATCCGGATGCCGCTGCCCCACCGCCTCGGTGACGGCGTCGCGCAGGCCGCGCACGGCGCGCTGCCCCTCGGGCGACGAGGTGCCGTGCGAGATGCCCACGAGGGCGGGGGTGCGCTGCGCCATGCGTCCATGCTCGCACCTGCTCGCCTGCCCGCTCGACGAGTCGGTCGGTCCGACGCCGGATGGCTCGACCCGGGTCTTCCCGACGCGGGCCGGCTCGATGCGGCATCCGTCGGCTCGGCTAGCGTTGCCGCCATGGAGAACCCTCCCCGCATCCGCGTCGGCATCATCGGCACCGGCTGGATGTCCGACATGATCGTGCCCGACTTCCGAGCCCTCGACGCGTTCGAGCTCGTGGCCGTCGCGGGGCGCGATGGCGAGCGAACGCGCGCCTTCGCGGAGGCCCGCGGCATCCCGCACCCCGGATCGGTCGACGACCTGTTCGGCCGCGACGACCTCGACCTCGTCTACATCGCGACCACGCACGACAGCCACTTCGAGCTCGCGCGCCGCGCGCTCGAGCGCGACCTGCCGGTGCTGCTCGAGAAGGCGTTCACGATGGATGCCGCGGAGGCCGAGCAGCTCGTCGCGCTCTCGCACGAGCGCGGCGTCTTCCTCATGGAGGCGATGTGGATGCGGTTCAACCCCGCCATCCGCCGCGTCGCCGCGCTGCTCGCCGAGGGCGCGATCGGCGAGCCGCGCAACCTCGCCGCGACGTTCGGGTTCGTCATCCCCGATCCGACGCACCGGCTCTGGGACGCGGAGCACGGCGGCGGCTCTGCACTCGACCAGGGCGTCTACCCGCTCGCGCTCGCCGACCTGCTCTTCGGGCCGTACGCGTCATTGGCGGCCACGGGCTCGCGGCTCGGCCCCGACGGCGCGCCGACCGTCGTGGACGGCGAGCTGGCCGTGCTCCTGGGCTACGCCGACGGGCGGCAGGCGACGCTCGCGACGTCGCTGCGCTCGCTGCTGCCGTGCGACGCGTGGATCGGCGGCACCGCCGGCCGAATCCGGATCCTGCCCGCGTTCTGGGCGACCGAGGGCTTCGTGCTCGAGCGCCCCGTCGGCGGCGTCGAGCTCGACCGCGAGGAGGTGCTGATCCCGAAGATCGGCAACGGATATGTGCCGATGCTCGAGGCGGTCGCCGACGCGCTGCGCGACGGGCGGATCGAGCACGAGCTCAGCAGCCACGCCGCGACGCTGCGCATCATGCGCGCGGTCGACGCGGTGCTCGCGGCGGTCTGACGCACGCGGCGGGAATCTCCTCCCGATCAGGCGGATGCCGCGGGCACGACCGCCGCGCCGAGGCCCGCCGCGTCGACGCCGGCGAGCCCACGCAGCGCGAACGCCGTGACCGCGTCGAGCGTCGGGTCGGCGCCGAGGACGCGCGCGTGGCCCGCGCCATCGGTGACCACCAGCCGCGAGCGCTCGCCGTGGGCGTCGTGCAGGCGGACCGACTCGGTGACCGACACCTCGCGGTCGCCGCGATCGTGCACGAGCAGCAGCGGTACGCCGTCGGGCAGCGGGCTCGAGACGGCGTCGACGCGCGCGAACGGCTCGGCGACGTCGGGCACGACGCGCCGCGCGAACTCGCGGGCGAGCACGTCGGCGCTCGCGTGGCCGACGCCGACGCGCTCGGCGAACGAGTCGACGAGGTAGCGCGCGTCGCCCATGCCCGCGATCGCGACGACGCCGCCGGTCGCGGTGCCCTCGCGCACGGCGGTGAGCGCTGCGAGGGCGCCGAACGAGTGGCCGATCACGAGCCGGAACATCCCGTGCCGGCGCTGCATCTCCTCGATGCCGGCGAGGTAATCGCGGATGTCGGTGCGGTGCCCGGCCGATTCGCCGTTCGCAGGGGCGTCGAACGCGACGACGCGGAGACCCTCCGCTCGCAGCTCGCGCACGATCGGCCCGAACTGCGACGCGCGCCCGCGCCACCCGTGCACGACGAGCACCGTCTCGGGCCCGTGGCCCCACGAGTACGTGACGACCTCGCGGCCGCGCACCGTGATCGCGCCGCGAGACGCCTGCTCGTGCACGGCGCGGTCGCTCGGGCGCACGGGCAGCACGGGCCGCACCTGTCGGAACAGCGGCAGGGCGAGGCGTCCGGCGAGCGACGGGGAGACGCGGTCGGCGGCGCGGACCGTTGAGACGGCGAGGGTGGTGGCGGGGTTCATGACGGCCTCCGATGGTCGTGGCTCGCGGCATCCGCGGGTCGATCTTCAATGAATACGAACGATCGTACGTAGATTATACGAACGATCGTGCGTAAAATACAAGACATGGACCAGGTCGACGGACGACGGCTTCGCGGCGACGCGTCACGGCGCGTCGTGCTGGAGCGCGCAGCAGACCTCGCATCGGTCGAGGGACTCGACGGGCTCTCGATCGGCCGGCTCGCCGCTGCGGCCGACGTGAGCAAGAGCGGCGTCGCCACGCTGTTCGGCTCGAAGGAGCGACTGCAGCTCGCGACGGTGGAGGCCGCAGCGCAGCGGTTCCGCGAGCACGTGCTCGAGCCGGCGCGCGTCGAACCGCGGGGCGTCCGCCGCATCGCGGCCCTGCTCGACGCCTGGATCGCCTACTCGCGCGACCGCGTCTTCCCCGGCGGCTGCTTCTTCGCCGCCGCCCTCGTCGACTTCGACGCCAAGCCCGGGCCCGTGCGCGACGCGATCGCTGCCGCTTACCGGAGCTGGAACGACTACCTGCGCATCTCGGTCGGCTACGCGATCGAGCAGGGCGAGCTCGACGCGGGCACGGATGCCGCGCTGCTCGCGTTCGAGTTCGTGGCCCTCCTCGATGCGGCGAACGCCCAGTCGGTCATGTCGGGCTCGGCTGAGCCGTACGCGCTTGCCCGCCGTGCGATCGCGCCGCGCCTGGTCGCGGCAGGCGCGCCCGACGACGTCGTGCGCCGATTCCTCGAGGTCGACGACCTCGCCGCCTGACGCGGGGCAAGCCCGATCGGCGCCCTCCAGCAACCGGACACGATCGAGGAAGCGCCGGCCGAGCCGCGTCCCCGCCTAGAAGCTCGTGACGAGGTCGCCCAGCACGTCGCTGACCTTGGTCGGGTCGGTGGCGTCGTAGTAGTGCGCACCCGTGGCGCTCGAGATCGACTGCAGCGTCGCGACATCCGCGTCGGCGCCGTACGCCAGCGTGAAGATGAGCACCGGGGTGTCGTGGTGCAGCGCCTTCAGGTTCGCGATCATCTGGTTGGCGTCGATCGTCGGCGTCATCGTCTCGTTCTTGCCGTCGCTCAGCAGCACGATCGCGTTGATGCGGTCGGGCTGGAAGTTGGCAGCCTGCTCCTTGGCGAACGTGTCGACCGCCGCGTAGAGCGGGGTGAACTCGATCGGCTGCAGGCCGCCGAGCGCACGAAGGAAGTCGGGGCGGGAGTCGCCGATGTCCTGCACGGGGCTCACGTTGCCGGGCGTGATCGGGCCGTCGTCGACCGACGAGAACGCGGCGAGGCCGAGGTTGTCGCCGCCCGAGAAGTGCCCGAGCGCCTCGGTGATGGCGTCCTTCGCGGCCGCGAGCTTCGTCTCGCCGGTCGCGATGGGCTCCTCCATCGAACCCGACACGTCGACGAGGAACAGCAGCTGGGCGCGCTTGCGCACGTCGGGGAACGCCTCGTGCGCTGCGACGACGACGCGCTGCGACGGGAAGGGGAGGCCGCCCGCTTCGGTGGGGTCGCCGAGCAGGCCGACCGACTGGACGATCGGGCTC
The DNA here is from genome assembly GCF_008122505.1 of Agromyces mariniharenae. Classification (NCBI taxonomy): domain Bacteria; kingdom Bacillati; phylum Actinomycetota; class Actinomycetes; order Micrococcales; family Microbacteriaceae; genus Agromyces; species Agromyces mariniharenae. The sequence continues at coordinate 1,840,069 of NZ_VSSB01000001.1, forward strand.
AGTCCTCCGTTGAGGTCGCGGTAGCCCGTGTCGCGCACGATCTGCTGTCCCTGGCTGGTGCGGGCGTAGCGGATGAAGTCCGCACCGGCGGCCCGCTCGGTCTCGTCGACCCAGGGGCCGGAGAGCACGGCGCCCGGGTTGTCGGCGATGTAGTAGCCGTCGCTCGGGTAGATCGGCACGAGCGGCTCGGCCGGCGGCGTGCTCTCGATGCGGTTGACGCCGTCGCGACTCGTGATGCCGCGGTTGTAGTCCCACACGGACTTCTCGTCGACGATCACCGCGGAGAGGAAGTCGGCGACCGATCCGGTGTCGGCGGCCTGGCGCGCGTGCCAGAGGAAGTGCTCGGGCGTCGCCATGTAGTGGCTGGTGCTCAGCTCGTGCTGGCGCACCTCGTCGGTGATCTCCTCGTCCTCGATCTGCTCGGACGTGAGGTCGGTGAGGGACCCCGAGGCCGCGCCGTATGAGGCGAGCAGCGCGGCCTCGCCCGAGCTCGCGATCAGCGGACTCGTCTTGCCGAGCTTGAAGGCGCCCCACTCGGGGTGGCCGAGGTCGGTCCAGAGGTTCTCGTCGTCGGCGGCCCCGAAGATCTCGTCCCAGGTGGGGCGCTCCTGGTCCCATCCGATGGCCGTGGCCAGCGACTGCGGCATGGCCAGCACGATGTCGGAGTACCCGATGCTGTCGGCCGCCTTCGGCACGCTCGCACCGCCGCCGCTGTACCGCGCGACGGAGAGCCACGAGCTCGCGTCGGGGATCCAGACGATGGGCCGCTGGTCCTCGGGCAGGTCCTTGAAGTTGGCGGCCGCGTCCTCGGCGGCGATGCCCGACTTGTCCTTGACGACCGCCACGCTGACGCAGTTGCCCTCGACGTCGCGGGGCTGCGCGTTGTAGCCCTCGGCGAGCTTGGTGACCATCTCGGCGTTCTCGAGGGAGGCCATGATCTTCACCTGCGTGCACGGCTCGGCGCCTTGGGCGGCGGCGGGCTCGTCATCCTCGAAGACGACGGGCTCGGCGGGCTTCGGCGTCGACGCGGTGGTCTCGGGTTGGCCGTCGCCCTGGTTCATGAGCACGGCTGCGGTCACGCCGCCGGCGGCGAGCAGCACGATGGCCGCCACGGCGGCCGCGGAACCCCAGACGACCCGCCGGCGGCGCCGACGGCGCTCCTCGCGAAGCTGTCGCCGGTCGCTGCTGCGCGACGGCAGGCCCGCGCTCATGGCGTCGCCTCGAACCGCCACGGGCCGGTGTAGGGCGGGCGGTCAGTGCGGGCGGAACGGGCGTCCAATGCGTGGCGCATCGAAGAATCCTTCAGTCCGGGGGTACTGGGATCGTCGTGAGCCTATCTCAGAACCCTGTGGAGAAGCCGAGCGTGCACACAGGAAGCATTCGGGCGGCGTTCAGGTCGTCGCATCGAGCCGGCTCAGGTCGTGGCATTCAACATGCCGATGAACACCGCGGTCCACCATGCGACCTGCGAGACGATCGCGCTCGTCATGAAGCCCACGCGGGCCGACTTGGGCAGCTGGGCGTACCTGGCCGTCGGTGGAACGCGCGCGAGATCGGCCGTCCAGCGGGTGAGCGCGACGCCGTTGAGCGAGAGCACGAGCACCGCGACCATCTTGATGATGGTGAGCGGACTGTCGAGGTGCGGCTCGAGCAGCGCGCCGGTCGCGAGCAGCCCGAACAGGCCCGCCCAGATCGGAATGATGAGCGTGCGGTCGGCCTGCCGGAGCTCGCGCACCGAGCTCCAGCCGGTGGCCCAGAGCAGCGCATGCCAGTCGATCGCGAGCACCGCCCCGAGCCCGACGACGAGCGCGGCCAGATGCCCGAACAGCGCGATCACGTGCAGCCAGTCGGGCGGGGAGAGCAGCTGGCTCACCCAGATCGAGAGCGCCCAGGCGGCGGTCACCCCGAGATAGGCGAGCGCACGCTGCCGTTGCCGACGGCGCCGCTTCTCGCGGATCGTGATCGTCACGGCCGAGCCCACCCCTCGTCCGTTGCGGCCGAGCGCCGTCACGCTTCGAGCACGAGCGCGAGCGACGTGTCCCCGCACGGGACGACGGCTTCGCCGCCCGGCAGGCTCGCAGCATCCGTTGCCGTGGCGTCGTCGCGCAGCGGCGTGAGCGCGTCGGCGAGGCCGTCGAGGCGCAGGAGCGCGCCGGTGGCCCGGCGCGCGTCGGTCGACGCGACGATGCGTCCCGAGGCATTGACGAGGGTGCACGGATGCCCCGACTCGCGGATCACCGGCAGCAGCACGCCCTCGAGCCGCGCGACGTAGAGGTCGGTGCCCACGAGGCCCGCCATCTCGCCGCCCACGCGCACGGGCGTGGTGATCGTGACCGTGTAGTCGTCGGTGCAGAGGTAGTCCACGTAGGGACCGGTGAGGTGCCGCGTTCCGGTGCGCGCGGGGACGCGCCACCACTCGAGGGTCGTGTAGTCGCGGAACTGCTCGGAATCGGGATCGCTCACGACCTCCAATCGTCGCAGCTTCGCGTCGGGTCCGGCGCCGAACGTGTTCGTGCCGCTGAGCCACCAGGCCAGGTGCCAGGGCGCGTCGGCGAGGAATCCCGGTGCGGCGACGAAGCCCGCGCCCGTGATGAGCGTGCCGTCGCGCTCGAGCTCGGCGCTCACGAGGGCCGCGACGACGGGGTCGAGGGTCGCGGCGGATGGCTCGGCCGCGCCGCTCAACGCGCCCGCGAACGGGCCCTCGAGCTCGCGCTCGAGCACGTCCCGCCAGCCGTCGATCATGGCGAAGACGGGGTCGATCGTGGAGGCGATGCGCCGCGCGATGTGCTCCGCGGCGACGTCGACGGTGACGGTCATGGCCTCCCTCCTTCCGGTGTCGCACCGCCGGATGCCTCGGCGGCATCCGGCGTCGGCGCCTGCTCGAGGCGCACCTTCTCGTCGATGAGCCACTCCACGGCCGACGCGATGTGGTCGGTGGTCGCGCGCCGTGCACGTTCGGGCTGCACGTCGCGGATCGCCTGGATGACCTCGAGCCGAGCGGTGCGACTGCGATCACGTGAATCCTGCTCCCTCATGCACAGCCAGAGCAAGGCCCCGGCCTCCGCCTGCAGGCGCAGCTCCTCGTGCACGAGCCGCGGCGACTGGCTCACGGCGGCCACCTCGAGCTGGAATCGGCCGACCGCGCGGCGGGCTCCGCCGGGGGTCGTGAGGTCGGCGCGGGCGTCGATCTCGACGAGGCTCGTGAGGTCGTCCTCGCTCGCGCGGTCGGCGGCGATCTCGGCCGCCATGCCGGCGATGGCCGCGTAGTGCAGGGAGAGGTCGCGCAGCTCGATGCGGCTGAGGGCGCGCACGCGGTCGTCGACCATGCGGCTGGCGGCGTCGCGGTCGTGGGTGACGAAGCTGCCGCCGTCGCGGCCGCGCCGGGTCTGCACGAGGCCCTTGTCGCGTAGGGCGACGAGCGCCTCGCGCGCGGTGACGACGGCGACGCCGAGGCTGCGCGCGAGGTCGGACTCGCTCGGCAGGCGCTCGCCGTCGCGCAGCACGCCGGCGACGATCGCGTCGGTCAGCCGCTGCTCCACGAGTTCGGCGCGGCCGGCCCCGTCGAGCGGCGAGAACACGACCGCGCGCGTCGCATCAGCGCGGCCCGTCGCCTGCGGCATCCGTTCCTCCCGTACCCGGCGTCTGGAAATCCGTGACAAGACCGTAACACGCAGGACTGGACGTAGACATCTGGATCCATATGATTTAGACGAACGCACATCGAAGGGGAGAGCGTCATGACCGACCAGCAGCCGGCCATCCGGCTCACCGGACTCACCAAGGAGTTCGGCGCCGTCACCGCCGTCGACCACGTCGACCTCGAGATCGCGGCGGGCGAGTTCTTCTCCATGCTCGGGCCGTCGGGCTCGGGCAAGACCACCGTGCTGCGGCTCATCGCCGGGTTCGAGCAGCCCACCTCGGGCACGATCGAGCTGTTCGGCACCGACGTGACCAAGCGCGCGCCGTTCGACCGCGACGTGAACACGGTGTTCCAGGACTACGCGCTGTTCCCGCACATGAACGTGCTCGACAACGTGGCCTACGGGCTGCGCGTGCGCGGCATCGGCCGGAGGGAGCGCAACGAGCGCGCCCGCCGTGCCCTCGCGTCGGTGCGCCTCGAGCAGATGGCCGACCGCAAGCCCTCGCAGCTCTCGGGCGGCCAGCGCCAGCGCGTCGCGCTCGCCCGGGCCACGGTCGTCGAGCCCAAGGTGCTGCTGCTCGACGAGCCGCTCGGCGCCCTCGACCTCAAGCTCCGCGAGCAGATGCAGGTCGAGCTCAAGCAGATCCAGCGCGACCTCGGCATCACGTTCATCTTCGTGACCCACGACCAGGAGGAGGCGCTCACGCTCTCCGATCGGATCGCGGTGTTCAACGCAGGCCGCATCGAGCAGCTCGGCACCCCCGCCGAGCTCTACGAGCAGCCGACGTCCCGCTTCGTGGCCGACTTCGTCGGCACCTCCAACCTCTTCGACGACGAGCGCTCGCGCACGATCCTCGGCCGCGACGGCCACCACTCGGTCCGCCCCGAGAAGATGACCGTCACCCGCGACGGCCTGCAGGGCGCGGGCGTCGTGAACGTCGCGGGCACCGTCGTCGAGGCCATCTACCTCGGCAGCGGCGTGCGCCTCGTCGTCGACCTCGACGACGGCACGCGCGTCAGCGTGCTCGAACAGAACGACCGCGATCGCGTCCACGACGACGAGCGCGGCGACCGGGTGGTCGTCTCGTGGCACGACGACGACGTCGTGCCGCTGGGACCGGGCGTGCTCCCCGGGATCTCCGGCTGAGGCATCCGCCGGCCGGACCAAGCCCACCGCACCTGCAACTGCACATCACCGCACCACCTGCACTGCACAGAACAAGGAGAGAACCATGATGCGAATGCGCACCGCCGCTCGCGGCGCGACCGTGGGGCTCGCGATCGCCTCGGTCGCACTGCTCACGGCCTGTGGAACGTCCGGCGGGTCCGGATCCGGAGGCGGCGAGGCCGCCGAGGAGCTCGGCGAGATGGAGGGCCAGGTCTCGATCCTCGCGTGGCCCGGCTACGTCGAAGACGGCTCGAACGACCCCGAGGTCGACTGGGTGACGCCGTTCGAGGAGGACACGGGCTGCGAGGTGACGGTCAAGACGTTCGGCACCTCCGACGAGGCCGTCAACCTCATGAAGACCGGCGAGTACGACGTGGTGTCGGCCTCGGGCGATGCGACCCTGCGGCTCATCGCCGCGGGCGACGTGGCTCCCGTGAACACCGACCTCATCCCGAACTACGCCAACATCTACGACTTCCTCAAGGAGAAGGAGTGGAACTCGGTCGACGGCGTGCCCTACGGCGTGCCGCACGGCTACGGCGCGAACCTGCTCATGTACAACACGACGGTCTTCCCCGAGGCGCCGACCTCGTGGGACGTCGTGTTCGACAAGGCCGGCGACTACACCGGCAAGGTCACGGCGTACGACTCGCCCATCTACATCGCGGATGCCGCGGTGTACCTGATGGCGCACCAGCCCGAGCTCGGCATCGAGAACCCCTACGCCCTCGACGAGGAGCAGTTCCAGGCCGCCGTCGACCTGCTGAAGGAGCAGCGCGCCCACGTCGGCGAGTACTGGTCGGACTACCTCAAGGAGATCCAGGCCTTCACGACCGGCGACTCGGTGGTCGGCACGACGTGGCAGGTCATCCAGAACGTGCTCGCGTCCGAGGGCGCGACGACCGACGTCGTGCTGCCCGAGGAGGGCGCGACCGGCTGGTCGGACACGTGGATGATCTCGTCGGACGCGAAGAACCCGAACTGCGCGTACGCGTGGCTCGACTACATCGCCAGCCCCGAGGCGAACGCCACGGCCACCGCGTACTTCGGCGAGGCGCCCTCGAGCGACGAGGCCTGCGAGTACCGCGACGACTGCGAGGCCTACCACGCCGGTGACGCCGACTACGCGTCGCAGATCTGGTACTGGACCACCCCGATCGAGGACTGCGTCGACGGTCGCACCGATGTGCAGTGCGTCGACTACGCGGCCTGGACCGAGGCCTGGCAGGAGATCAAGGGCTGACGCCCGCATGACCGGGGCGGCCCGGACCCGAACGGGCCGCCCCTTCCTCCCCATCCACGACGGAAGACCGTCCGACAGGAACGCCGCATGACGACGAACGCCCCGACGAGGCAACCGCTCCGATCCCCCCGCGACACGGTCGCGCGGAAGGGGTCGGCCTTCCTCGCGACCCATCCGAGGGCGCGACTGGCCTTCCTGCTGACCGCGCCGCTGTTCTGGCTCGTCGTCGTCTACATCGTGGCGCTCGCGCTGCTGCTCGTCACCGCGTTCTGGTCGGTCGACAGCTTCACCGGCGAGATCACGACCGAGTTCACGCTCGACAACATCATCGAGGTCGTCACCGGCTCGCTGTACCAGGTCGTGACGCTGCGCACCCTCGGCGTCGCGCTGCTCGTCACGGTCATCGACGTGCTGCTCGCGCTGCCCATCGCGTTCTTCATGGCGAAGGTCGCCTCGCCGCGGATGCAGCGCGTGCTCGTCATCATGGTGCTGACCCCGCTCTGGGCGTCGTACCTCGTCAAGGCGTACGCATGGCGCTCCGTGCTCTCGCAGGACGGCATCCTCGAGTGGCTCCTCGCACCGTTCGGCGGGCACACGCCCGGCTACGGGCTCCCGGCGACGATCATCACGCTCTCGTACCTCTGGCTGCCCTACGTGATCCTGCCGATCTACGCGGGACTCGAACGGGTGCCCGACTCGCTGCTCGAGGCATCCGGCGACCTCGGGGGCAAGACCTGGCCGACGCTGCGGCTCATCGTGCTGCCGCTCATCTTCCCCGCCATCATCGCGGGCACGATCTTCAGCTTCGCGCTCTCGCTCGGCGACTACATCACGGTGAACATCGTGGGCGGCGCGAGCCAGATGCTCGGAAACCTCGTCTACACGAACGTGGGCGCGGCGAACAACCTGCCGCTCGCGTCGGCGATCGCGCTCATCCCGATCGTGATCATCTTCGGCTACCTCTTCCTCGTGCGCCGCACCGGCGCCCTCGACAACCTCTAGGGACGACGGATGCGACTCTCACGACTCTCCCGCGCGATCCTCGCCGTCGTCACCGCGTTGATCCTCCTCGTGGTCTACGTGCCCCTCTTCGTCGTGCTCGTGAACTCCTTCTCGACCTCGACGTCGCTGACCTGGCCGCCGCCCGGCTTCACGCTGGAGTGGTGGGGCCGCGCCTTCCAGAGCGCCGGCGCGGTCGAGGCGGTCTGGACGAGCGTGCAGATCGCCGCGATCGCGACGGTCATCTCGCTGATCCTCGGCACGCTCATCTCGCTCGCGCTGCAGCGGTTCTCGTTCTTCGGCCGCGACGCGATCAGCCTGCTCGTGATCCTGCCGATCGCGCTGCCCGGCATCATCACCGGTATCGCGCTGAACAACTTCTTCCGCACGATCATGGGCGTCCCGCTGTCGATCTGGACGGTGGTCATCGCGCACGCGACGTTCTGCATCGTGACCGTGTTCAACAACGTCATCGCGCGCCTGCGCCGGCAGGGCACCAACCTCGAGGAGGCGTCGAGCGACCTCGGCGCCGGCGTCTGGACCACCTTCCGGCTCGTGACGTTCCCGCAGCTGCGGTCGGCGCTCCTCGCGGGCGGCCTGCTCGCCTTCGCGCTCTCGTTCGACGAGATCATCGTGACGACGTTCACCGCGGGCTCCGGCGTGACGACGCTGCCGATCTTCATCCTGAACAACATGTTCCGGCCCAACCAGGCGCCGATCGTGTCGGTGATCGCGGTCGTGCTCGTGGTCGTGTCGATCGTGCCGATCTACATCGCGCAGCGGCTGTCGGGGTCGGAGCAGCAGCGTCGGTAGGCCTGCTCAGATGTGCACGGATGCCGCGCCGCCGCGCACATCGGCGCGGTTCACCGACGCTTCACCCTCGGGACCCTTCCACCGCCGGCATCCGGTCGCCTAGTCTGGCGACGTCTCGGGGGCAGTGGGCACCCCGCGCGATGAAGCTGGGGAGCTCCGATGATCCGGTCCGTCCGCTCTGTCACCGTCATGGTCGCCGCAGCTTCGCTGCTCGCCGTCGGACTGGTCGCCGCTCCGGCGGCGGCGGCCGAGGCCGCGGTCCCGACCGAGGTGCTCATCAGCGAGTACGTCGAAGGTTCCTCGAACAACAAGGCGATCGAGATCTACAACCCCACCGGGGCATCCGTGGACCTCGGCCAGTACACGCTCCGCCAGTACTCCAACGGCAGCTCGTCCGCCAGCCTCAGCGTGGCGCTCACGGGAACCCTCGCGGCGGGGGACGCCTTCGTCTTCGCGCACGCGTCGTCGGCAGCGGGGATCCTCGCGGTGGCCGACCAGACGAGCGGTGCCGGCCTGTGGAACGGCAACGACGCGCTCGTCCTCTCGAAGGGCACGACCGTGGTCGACTCGATCGGGCAGGTCGGCGTCGATCCCGGCGCCGAATGGGGAACCGGCCTGACCTCCACCCAGGACAACACGCTCCGCCGCGCAGAGACCGTGTGCACGGGCGACACCGACCCGACCAACGCGTTCGACCCCGCCGCGGAATGGGTCGGCTACGCCTCGAACACGTTCGACGGGCTCGGATCGCACACCTGCGGCGAGGCGGGGCCGCAGCCGACGGTGATCAACGAGTTCTCCGCGTCCACCGCCGGCACCGACGTCGAGTACGTGGAGCTGCTCGCCGAGCCCGGCACCGACCTCAGCGGCGTCCGCGTCCTCGAGATCGAGGGCGACGCCGGCACCTCCCTCGGCGTGGTCGACGAGGTCATCGCATTCGGCGCCCCCGACGACGAGGGCCGCTCGCTCGCGTGGCTTCCCGCCAACGCCCTCGAGAACGGCACGATGTCGCTGCTGCTCGTCACCGGCTTCGCGGGGGCGCTCGGGAACGACCTCGACGCCGACGACGACGGCCTGATCGATGCGGTCGACGGGCTTGCGATCGTCGACTCGGTCGCGGTCCACGACGGCGGCGGGAGCGACCGGGCCTACGGGAACACGGTGCTCACCGCTGCATACGACGGCGGCGCCTTCGCGGTCGGCGCGGCCTCGCGCATCCCCGACGGCGCCGACACCGACTCGACGGCCGACTGGGTGCGCAACGACTTCGACAAGGCCGGCATCCCCGGCAACACCGGCACGCTCGTCAGCGGCGAGGCGGCGAACACTCCCGGCGTCCGCAACTCGCTCACGGTCGTGGTCGTGCCGCTGCCTCCGGCCGACTGCGCGGCCCCGGTCGTGACGATCGGCTCCGTGCAGGGCGCCGGCGCCGCGTCGCCGGTGGCCGGTGCATCCGTCGAGATCGAGGGCGTCGTGACCGGCGACTTCCAGGTCGGCGGCTTCGACGGCTACTACCTGCAGGATGCCGGTGACGGGAACGCCGCGACGTCCGACGGCATCTTCGTCTACGCTCCGACCGGCCTCGACGTCACCGCAGGCGACGTGGTGCACATCGCCGGCACCGTGAGCGAGTTCTTCGGAATGACCGAGGTGACGGCGACCGCCAACTCGATCTGCGACCACGGTGCCCCGCTTCCCGCCCCCGCCGCGATCACCCTGCCGGCGGCGTCGCCCGACGTCTACGAGCCGTTCGAGGGCATGCGCGTCACGCTGCCGCAGTCGTTGTCGATCCTCGAGTTCTTCGAGTACGGCCGCTTCGGCACGATCACGCTCGGCAGCGAGCGCCACATGACGCCCACCGCGGTCGTCGAGCCCGGACAGCCCGCGATCGACCTGGCTGCGGCGAACGCGCTCGACAGCATCACGCTCGACGACGGCCGCAGCGAGGAGAACCCCGACCCGGCGATCCACCCGAACGGCGAGACGTTCTCGCTCGAGAACTCCTTCCGCGGCGGCGACCTCGTCGCGAACGCGACCGGCGTGCTCGACTACCGCTTCGACACCTGGGCCGTGCAGCCCACCCAGGGTGCCGACTACCAGGCCGTGAACACCCGTGCCGCCAACCCGGTGCCCGAGGTCGGCGGCACGACGAAGGTCGCGAGCTTCAACGTGCTCAACTACTTCACGACGCTGGGCTCGCGCGGCGCGAACGACGCCGCCGAGTTCGACCGCCAGGAGGCGAAGATCGTCTCGGCGATCGCCGCGATCGACGCCGACATCGTCGGCCTCATCGAGATCGAGAACAACGGCGACGTCGCGGTGGGCACCCTGGTCGACGCGCTGAACGACGAGATGGGCGAGGGCACCTACGACTTCATCTCGACGGGCGAGCTGGGGACCGACGTCATCACGACGGCGCTCATCTACAAGCCGTCCGAGGTGGCGCCCGTGGGCGACCACGCCGTGCTCGACTCGTCGGTCGACCCCGACTTCGAGACCGACTTCAACCGTCCGGCGCTGGCGCAGACGTTCACCGACCTCCAGGCCGGCGGCGAGGTGACGGTGGTGGTGAACCACCTCAAGTCGAAGGGCTCCGACTGCGACGCGGTGGGCGACCCCGACGAGGAGGACGGTGCGGGCAACTGCAACCTCACCCGTACGAAGGCCGCGGTGGCGCTCTCGGAGTGGCTGGCGGGAGACCCGACGGGCCAGGGAGCCGGCAACGAACTCATCATGGGCGACCTGAACTCCTACGACCAGGAGGACCCGATCGACGCGTTCCGCGCGGCCGGGTACACCGACCTCGTGCACGAGTTCCAGGGCGAGGACGCGTACTCCTACGTGTTCGACGGCCAGCTCGGGTACCTCGACTACGCGCTCGGCGGCACCGGAATCGTCGACCGCGTCACGGGCGCCGAGCCGTGGCACATCAACTCCGACGAGCCGAGCCTGATCGACTACGACATGACGTTCAAGAAGGCGGCGCAGGACGCGCTCTTCGCCCCTGACGAGTGGCGGTCGAGCGACCACGATCCCGTGATCGTGGGGCTCGACCTCGACGTCATCGCACCCGAGCTCGACGTGACCGCCTCCGAAGACGTGGTCTTCCCGCCCGACACCAGGTGGCGCTCGATCACGTTCGACGTCGTGGCGACCGACAACGTGGACGCCGACGTCACGGTGGAGATCGTGGGCGTCGAGGCCACCGGCCACAAGGCCGAGATCCGCAAGCTCTCCGACACGACGGTCGAGGTGCTCGCTCGCCAGGGGGCGACCTACGCGGTAACGTTCGAAGCGACCGACGACTCGGGCAACGCCACGACCCAGACGGTCACCATCCGCGTGGCACCGTGAGGTGACGGGACATGGACAGCGTCGCGAGTGAGTTCCGGGCGTCGCTGCCCGCGTGGCTGGTCGAGGAACTGCCGGCCCTCGCCGCGAACGGCCCGCTCGAGACCGAGGCCGAGCGGATGGCGCTCGCCAACCGCCTCGCCGACCAGAACTGGCGGGCGGGCAACGGCGGCCCGTTCGCCGCGATCGTCGTCGACGCGGCATCCGGTGCCCTCGTGTCGGTCGGCGTCAACGTGGTGCTCGCCTCGGGCCTCAGCTCGCTGCACGCCGAGGTCATGGCGCTGAGCCTCGCGCAGCAGCGGCTCGGACGCTGGGATCTCGGGGCCGACGACGCCGACCTCGAACTCGTCGTCAACTGGCGGCCGTGCGTCATGTGCTACGGCGCGACGATGTGGTCGGGCGTACGATCGCTGCTCATCGCCGGTGAGGGTTCGGAGGTCGACGAGCTCACCGGGTTCGACGAGGGGCCGATGCCCGACGACTGGATCGGGGAGTTCGAGCGGCGCGGCATCCGCGTGTCGGTCGGCGAGGGGCACGACGATGCGATCGAGGTGTTCCGCGCGTTCGGCGCTTCGGACGCCGTCGTCTACAACGCGCGCGGGGCCGGCGGGGTCTAGTCAGGCTGCCGCACGCCGCAGCGAGGGCGGGATCGGGTGCCGATCGACAACGAGGTCTACGACCGCCTCGGGGCGGGATGGTGGGACGAGGACAACCCGCTGAACATGCTGCATGGCAGCTGCACGCCGGGGCGCATGGCGTACTTCCGCGACGTGCTCGCGCGTCGCGGTGTCGACGGCGGGCGGGCGCTCGACATCGGATGCGGCGCCGGCTTCATCACCGAGGAGCTGGCCGGCCTGGGCTTCACGGCGACGGGCATCGATCCGTCGTCGGTCGCCATCGAGACGGCCCGGGTGCACGCGATGCAGGGCGGGCTGGCGATCGAGTACATCGTCGGCGCCGGCGAGGAGCTGCCGTTCCCGGATGCCGCGTTCGACCTCGTCACCTGCTGCGACGTGCTCGAGCACGTGCGCGACCTCGATCGCGTGATCGCCGAAACCGCGCGCGTGCTCCGGCCAGGGGGGCTGTACCTGTTCGACACGATCAACCGCACGCGTCGCAGCAGGCTGCTCGCGATCAGGGCCATGCAGGAGTGGCGCCTCACGCGCATCGTGGACACGTCGATCCACGAGTGGTCGATGTTCATCACGCCGGCGGAGCTCGAGGCGACGCTCGACGGGCACGGGCTGGAGCTCGGAGAAATGGCCGGACTGGCGCCCCGCGCGCCGTGGCCGACCATCGTCGGGGCGCTGCGCGCGGGGCGCCGGGGGCGGATCGGCTACGGGGAGCTCAGCCGGCGGCTCGACTTCGGTCGCGTGGAGTCGCTCGCCCTGTCGTACATGGGCTTCGCCGTTCGCCGCGGATGAGACGACGGAGCCGGGAGCGACTCGTCGAGTGCTCCCGGCTCCGGATCAGGGGTCCGCCCTCGGGCGGCGTCAGGCCTCGGGGTGCGGCCGGCCGTGGTGACCGCGGCCGTGGCCCTTGCCCTTGCCCTTCCGGTCGTCGTGCACGTGCACGTGGACGTGCACGTCCTGGTGGCCGGCGTGACCGTGGTGGCCGGCGTGGCCCGGGTGGCCGCCGAAGCCGGGGCGGGGGCCGAAGCCCGGACGCGGGCCGTAGCCCTGCGCTGCCTCGGGATCGAAGCCGTGCGGGAAGCCGAAGCGACGTCCGAAGCCGTGCCGGTGGCCCCAGCCGTGCCGGCGTCCGCCGCGCTTGCCGCGGGGCATGGGCTGCGACTCGTCCCAGCCGAGCTCGCGGGCCACGGCCTCGAGGGTCCGCAGCGTGGTCGCGAAGTCCTCGGCGGGCACCGCTCCGGCGATGCGCTCGCGCAGGGTGCGCACCTGCTCCTCGAGGCGCGCGAGCGCCTCACGTCCGGAGTCGGTGAGCGCGGGCGGTGCGCCCTCGACCCAGCCGCGCTCCGCCAGGTGGTGCAGCGCGTGGGGCTTGGCGCGGAGCCGCTCGGCGAGCCGCTCGTCCATCGCCGAATCGGCGAGCAGGTTGAGCAGTCGCCAATCGCGGCGCGTGATGCCATCGGCGGCGAAGAGCGTCTCCATCTCCTCGGCGAGGCGACGGTCGACGACCTTCAGCCAGAAGCCGAAGGGGCGGTCGGTGCCGGCGGATGCCGCGGTGGGCTCCTCGTCGGGGCGGTCGGGCTGATCGGGGTTGATCTGATCGGTGGTCATGGTGTTCCTTCCTCGGTGCGCCACGTGGGCGCCCGGCGCGCGATGCGCGTCCATTCGATGTTGTATGTCATGTGACATGTATATGTAGGATGACATGTATGAGCGCAGGTCGTCAAGGCGGACTCGGCGGATCCTCAGGTTCGGGCGGCGCCGCAGGATCTGACGGACCCGGCGCCGGCGGCGCGGATGATCCGTCGACCGACCCGGTCGCCGCGATCGAGGCGGCGCTCGGCGCGTTCCGCGGACGCGGACCCGGTGGTCCCTGGGGGCCCGGACCCTTCGGACCTGGCGGACCCGGCGGACCCGGCGGTCCCGGGTTCGGTCCGGGTCCGTTCGGACGCGGTTCCGGCCACTGGGGCGGCAGGCCCGGCGGCCATGAGGGGCACGACGGCCCGTTCGGTTCGCACGCGCACCACGACCACGGCGGTCCGGTGCGGCACGGCGGACCCGGGGGCCGCGGCGGTCACGCGGCGATGCGCCTGCTCATGGTGCTGTCGCACCGCGGCCCCAGCTCGGTCGGCGACCTCGCCGCCGCGGTCGGCGTCGACCAGCCGCGCGCGAGCCGGCTCGTGCAGGCCGCGGTGGATGCCGGGTACGTGCGGCGGGAGGTCGACCCGAACGACGCACGCCGCAGCATCCTCGTGATCACCGACGCCGGACGCACCGCGCTCTCGGCGGTGCTCGACCACCGCCGTGCGTCGATCGAGCGCGCCCTCTCCGACTTCTCCGCCGACGACCGCGCCGCGTTCGCCCGGCTCCTCACCCGCTTCGCCGAGGCCTGGGGCCGCACCCACGGCTGACCGCCGCGGCATCCGTCGCCCTCGGTCGCGATTCAGGCGATCGCTCGCAGTTCAGGCTGTTTCCGCGCATTCCCGCCTGAATCGCGCCCGATCGCCTGAATCCGGGGTGGGCGGATGGGTGCGCGGGTGAGGGGGTGGGTGTGGACGCGCGGGTGGTCGGGCGACCGGATGCCGCGCGCGAGTCAGCGCAGCGACAGCTCCACGGGCACGGGCTGCGGCTCGAACCCGGCGGCGCGCACCGCGGCCGCGTCGTGCCGCAGGCAGGCGACCGCGCGGCGCGGGTCGTCGCCGGCGACGTCGGGGATCGTGAGCCCGGGATCGACGGTCGCGCAGGCGTCGAACGCGAACGCGCACCGGTCGCGGAAGGGGCATCCGGCGCCGAGGCGCGCGAGGTCGGGCGGCGAGCCCGGGATGCCCGACAGCTCCCGCCGCGGCCCGCGCAGCGGGGGGAACGAGTGCAGCAGCGCCGACGAGTACGGATGCCGCGGGCGGTGGTAGATGTCGAGCGCGGGCGCGTCCTCGACGATCTCGCCGGCGTACATGATCGCGATGCGGTCGGCGATCTCGATGAGCAGCGACACGTCGTGCGTGATGAAGATCACCGAGAACCCGAGGCGCTCGCGCAGCTCCGCGATCTGCTCGACGATCTGCCGCTGCATCACCACGTCGAGGGCGGTCGTGGGCTCGTCCATGATGAGCACCTGCGGGTCGAGCGCGAGCGCCATCGCGATCATGACGCGCTGGCGCATGCCGCCCGAGAGCTGGTGCGGGTAGGACCGCAGTCGGTCGGGCGAGATGCCGACGAGCTGGAGCAGCTCGGCCGAGCGCTCGAGCGCCTCCTGCTGGGACACGTCGGGTCGGTGGGCGCGGATGCCGTCGGCGATCTGCCGCCCGATGCGGAAGACCGGGTTGAGCGAGTTCATCGCGCCCTGGAACACGATCGCGAGGTCCTGCCACCGTGACGCGCGCAGCTGGGTGTCGTTCAGCCGCAGGATGTCGGTGGTCGTGCCGTCGCGGTCGGTGAAGAGCACCTCGCCGCCGGTGATGAGTCCGGGCGGCGGCAGCAGCCGCGTCGCCGCGTAGGCGAGCGTGGACTTGCCGCAGCCCGACTCGCCCGCGAGCCCGAGCACTTCGCCGCGCCCGAGCGTGAGCGACACGTCGCGCAGCACGTGCACCGGGTCGGCGTCGTAGCCGTAGTCGACCGAGAGGTTGCGGATCTCGAGCACGGGATCCTTCACGGGCGCGAGGGCGCCCCCGCGCCCGGCGGGGCTGGTGAGCGTCATGCGCGGTCCTCCTTCGCGGATGTGCCGGCCTTCGCGGAGACCGAGGGCGCACGGTGCACGACCGGCGTGAACCCGATGCGGGGCCGGATGCCGCGCTTGCGCAGCGTGCGGGCGTGCAGGCCGGTGGAGCGCAGGCGCGGGTTGACGAACTCGTCGATGCCGAAGTTGATGAGCGTGAGCGCCATGCCGAGCAGCGCGATGCAGAGCCCGGCGGGGATGAACCACCACCACGCGCCGCGCTGCAGCGCGAGCTGGCTCTGCGCCCAGAACAGGATCGTGCCCCAGTTCCACTCGCCGCCCGAGCCGATGCCGATGAAGGCGAGCGTGATGAGCGACAGCACGGCGAACGTGACCGTGCCGACGAAGCCCGACGCGATGATGGCCGTGAGGTTCGGCAGGATCTCGGCCATGACGATGCGCCACGTGCGCTCGCCGTTGGCCCGTGCCGCCTCGACGAAGTCTCGCTTGCGCAGCGAGAGCGTCTGCGCCCGCAGCACGCGGGCGCCCCACGCCCAGCCGGTCACCGCGATGACGATGGCCACCGTGAGCCCGCCGGCGCTCGGCAGCTGCCCGGCGATGATGATGATGAGCGGCAGCTGCGGGATCACCAGGAAGATGTTCGACAGCGCCGAGAGCGACTCGTCGCCGAGGCCGCCGATGAAGCCCGCGGTCACGCCGACCACGACGCCGATGAACGTCGCGAGGATGCCGGCGACGAAGCCCACGACCATGACGCCGCGCGTGCCCACGATGAGCTGCGAGAACACGTCCTGCCCGAGGTGGGTCGTGCCCACCCAGTGCTCCCACGACGGGGGCTGCAGGATGTCGTCGCTCTGCGCGCTCGGGTCGTAGGGCGCGATCCACGGGCCGATGATCGCGATGAGCGTGAAGAACCCGAGGATGACCAGCCCCGTGACGGCCTTCGAGTTGCGCAGGAACACGAACCGGCCGGGCCGTCGCCGACGGCGGGGCACCGACGGCATGACGCCGGTCACGGGTGCGCCCGACGGACCGGTGACCTGGTCCTCCTCGATGAGCGTGATGTCGACGGTCATGTCAGCCCTCCTGCCGGGTGCGGGGGTCGAGCGCGGCGTAGACGAAGTCGGCGAGGATGTTCGCCACCAGCACGGCCAGCGTGATGACGAGGAAGCAGCCCTGCATGAGCGGGTAGTCCTTGGCGTTCACGGCGTTGAAGAGCATGAAGCCGATGCCCTGGTAGCTGAAGACCATCTCCATGATGAGCGTGCCGCCCACGATGAAGCCGAGCGACAGCGCGAAGCTCGACACCTGGGGCAGCACGGCGTTGCGCGCGGCGTAGCCGGTGCGCACCGCCCGCTCGGAGAGGCCCTTCGCCTGCGCGACGGTCACGTAGTCCTCCGACGACACGGTCACGACCATGTTCCGCATGCCGAGGATCCAGCCGGCGATCGACGAGATCACGATGGTGAGCGCGGGCAGCGTGCCGTAGTAGATGACCGAGCCGACGAACTCCCACGACCATCCCGGCACGAGCGACCGGTCGTAGCTGCCGCTCGCGGGGAACCAGCCGAGCGTGACCGAGAAGACGAAGATCGCGATGAGCGCGAGCCAGAAGTACGGCACGGCCGAGAAGAACGTGGAGATCGGCAGCAGCGAGTCCGCCCAGGTGCCGCGGCGCCAGCCGATGCCGGTGCCGATGAGCGTGCCGATGAGGAAGCTGATGATCGTCGCGACGCCCACGAGGCCGACGGTCCACGGCAGCGCCTGGTTGATGAGGTCGCTCACCGGGGTCGGGAAGTAGGCGAACGAGGTGCCGAGGTCGCCGCTGAGGAGGGTCTTCCAGTAGTCGAGGTACTGCTGCCAGAGCGGCACCTGCTCGTCGAGCCCGAACAGCGCGTAGAGCGAGTCCATCGCGTCGGTCGAGATGCGGCCCTGGTTCTTCGCGATGAGCGCCTTGACCGGGTCGCCGGGCATGAGCCGCGGGATGAAGAAGTTGATCGTGACCGCGGCCCAGAGGGTGATCACGTAGAAGACGAGGCGACGGCCGATGAACCTCATGCGACGGGCTCCTCGACGGTCGGGCGCTCGCCGAAGGCCTCGAGCACCGAGCCGAGCTCTGGGCGGCCGTCGCGGTCGGAGTAGCCCCAGCAGGCGGCCTTCCGGCCCTCGCCGACCGTCTCGAGCGGGGGCACCTCGGCGCGGCAGAGGTCGGTGGCGAACGGGCAGCGCGGGTTGAAGCGGCATCCGCTCGGTGGACGCACGAGGCTCGGCGCCTCGCCGCGGGCGCCGTGGGCGCGCGCCTCGAGGTCGTCGGGGTCGGGCGCCGACCGGATGAGGAGCTGCGTGTACGGATGCCTCGGATCCTGCGTGACGGACTCGCTGTCGCCGGTCTCGACGACGCGTCCGGCGTACATCACCATCGTGCGGTCCGCGAAGTACCGCGCCGAGGCGATGTCGTGCGTGATGTAGAGGATGGCGATGCGCAGCCGGTCGCGGAGGTCCTTGAGGAGGTTGAGGATGCCGAGGCGGATCGACACGTCGAGCATCGAGATCGGCTCGTCGGCGAGCAGCACCTCGGGGTTCGCGGCGAGGGCGCGGGCGATCGCGACGCGCTGCCGCTGGCCGCCCGAGAGCTCGTGCGGGTACTTGTCGACATAGCGCTCGGTCGGGCGGAGCTGCACGCGGTCGAGGAGCTCGTCGAGCGCGGCCTCGAGCTCGTGGCCGCGGAGTCGCCCGCGGTGGATGCGCAGGCTGCGGGTGAGCGTGTAGCGCACGGTGTGCACGG
The DNA here is from genome assembly GCF_008122505.1 of Agromyces mariniharenae. NCBI lineage: Bacteria > Bacillati > Actinomycetota > Actinomycetes > Micrococcales > Microbacteriaceae > Agromyces > Agromyces mariniharenae. The sequence continues at coordinate 1,858,370 of NZ_VSSB01000001.1, forward strand.
GGTTCAGCGACCCGAACGGGTCCTGGAAGATCATCTGCACGCGTCCGACGTATCGGCGGAACGCGCGGCGCCCCCTCGCCGTGGCATCCGACCCGTGCAACAGGATCGTGCCCGATGTCGGGGGCATGAGCTGCGCGAGCAGGCGGGCGATGGTCGACTTGCCCGAGCCCGACTCGCCCACGAGGGCGACGACGCGGCCGCGGTGCAGCTCGAGGTCGACGTCGTCGACGGCGTGCACGACGTCCTTCGATCGGATGCCGCGGACGGGGAAGTGCTTGCTGAGGCGCACCGCCTGCAGCACGGGGGATTCGGGTTCGTGGGCTTCGTTGCTCATCTCACTCACCGGGGTTCGGGTCGGTTCTGGCCTCGGCGGGCCGGGGAGCGGCCGGGTGCGGTGCGGCGGATTCGGGGAGGCATCCGCCGCACCGCACCTCCGCTACTTCGTGGGCTCCAGCTTCGAGAGGATGAGCGCCGCCTGCGGACCCGTGGGCTGCGGGTTCGCGTAGGGGTCGTCCTCCGAGGGGAAGCCCGTGTAGTTCACCGTGGAGTACTGTGCCACGGCGGGGCGCGACCAGATCACCAGGCCGGGGGCGTCGTTCACGAACGCGTCCTGGATCACCTGCATCGCCTCGGCGCGGGTCGCGTCATCCGATGCGCCCTTGAAGGCCGCGAGCGCCTGGGTGACCGCGTCGTTCTGGTAGCGGCCGAAGTTCCAGTTCGCGGTCTCGCCGAGCGGCACGTAGGACGCGCCGTCCATGATGTTCGAGTAGAGGTTCCACGGCGTCGAGCCGCCGTCGGTCCAGTGCAGGGTCGCCTGGAAGTTGCCGAAGGGGATGATGTCGTTGAACCACGTGTCCTGCACGGCCGGCTCGACGGTCGCGGTGGCGCCGAGCTCCTCGGCGCCGGCCTTGATGATGTCGAGCGCCGAGAGGTAGTCGCTCCAGCCCGCGGGGTTGGTGAGCGTGAAGGTCACGGCCGTGCCGTCGGGGTCGACGAGCTTGTCCGACGCGTCCCAGGTGTAGCCGGCGTCGGTGAGGAGCTGCTTCGCCCCGTCGACGTCGACCTCGAGCTCGGCGCCGTCGAACTCGGGTGCGATGTAGGCGTCGCCCGAGGGCTGCGGCAGGCCGGTGACGTTCGAGATCTGCGGCCACACGCCGTAGCCGGCCTTCTCGGAGATCTCGGCCCGGTCCACGACGAGGTTCAGCGCCTGGCGGAACGCGGGGTCGTCGAACGGCTTCGTCTCGTTGTTGAGGTACAGCACGTCGACGCCGAAGCCGCCGCCCGCCACCTGGTGGAAGTGCTCGGGGTCCTTGGCGATGAACGTGTTCTCGTAGTCGGGGATGAACGTCCAGCCCCACTGCGCCTCGCCGGTGGTGAGCGCCGTGGTGAGGCCGTTGTTGTCGTTGAACGTGTCGTAGCGCAGCGTGCCGACCTTCGGCTGGCCGCCCCAGTAGCCGGGGTTCGGCTTCATCGTGACCGACTGCGGCGTGAACTGGTCGAGCAGGTACGGCCCGGTGCCGATCATCTCGTCGTCGGTGAACTGCACCGGGTCGACGTCGGCCCAGATGTGCTCGGGCACGATGAGCAGCTTGTAGAGCTTGTCGCGGTTCACGTACTGCGAGGTCGTGAAGTCGACCGTGACCTGGTTGCCGTCGACCGAGATGTCGCCGTACTGGTCGGGGAAGTCGATGTTCAGCTCGGGGGTGTCCTTGCGCAGCTGGATCGAGTACGCGATGTCGTCGGCGGTGAAGTCCTCGCCGTCCGACCACTTCACGCCGTCGCGCGCGGTGATGATCGCCTGCGTCGAGTCGTCGTTCCACTCGACCGACTCGGCGAGCCACGGGGTGGGCTCGTCGGTCGGGTGCAGCTCGTTGATCTGCATGAGCGACTCGTACACGACGTACGCGTAGCCCAGCGAGAGCGAGGCCGAGCCGGTGGCGAGCGGGTTCTGGTTCGGCGCCTGCGGGCCGTTCGGCATGCCGATCGTCAGCACCTTGTTGCTCGAGTCACCGCCCCCGCCACCGCCGGCACTGCACCCGGTGAACGCCAGGCCGGCGGCGACCACGATGGCGCCGGCGGCGAGGATGCTCTTTCGCATTTCCATGCCTCCTTGCATTTCTGTTGTTCGTGCGTGTGGTGATGCGTGTTGCGTGGTGCTCAGCCGCGGATCGGGACGTCGATCTCGAGGCGGAGGTCTCGGGAGGACCGGCCGACGTGCGCGCGGTACGCGCCGGGCCGGAGGGTGAAGCGCGCGGCATCCGTCGACCACGTCTCGAACGCGCGCCGGTCGATGGGCAGGTCCACGGTGGCGGTGCCGCCCGCGGCGACGTCGACGACCGCGAAGCCGGCGAGCCAGCGCAGCGGACGGTCGGGGTCGGATGCCGCGTCGGCCGGGTCGGCGGCGAGGTAGCACTGCACGACCTCGCGCCCGTCGCGGGCGCCGGTGTTCGCGATCGTGACGCGCACGACGACGGCGGGACGCGGGTCCGCGGGGGTGCCGGCTGCGTTCACGTGTGCGTCGGTCGCGTCGACGGATGCCGCGTCGACGAGCTCGACCGACCGGTACTCCCACGCGGCGTACCCGAGCCCGAACCCGAACTCACGGGCGGGCGTGCGGCCGAGCCGGTCCCAGCCGCGGTGGCCCACGTCGAGTCGCTCCGTGTACTCGATGACGCCGTCGACGGGGATGCCGTGCGGCACGGGCACGTCCTCCTCGCGGGCGGGGAGGGTCCACGGCAGGCGGCCGCTCGGCTCGATCGCGCCCGTGAGCACGGCGGCGAGCGACGTGCCGGCCTCCTGGCCGGGCAGCCACCACCAGAGCACCGCGGGCACCTCGTCGAGCCACGGCAGGATCACGGGTGCGCCCGCGTTCACGACCACGACCGTGCGCGGGTTGGCGGCGGCGACGCGGCGCACGAGCTCGTTCTGCCGGGCGGGCAGCGCGAGGTCGGGGCGGTCCCAGCCCTCGGACTCGGTCTCGGGGTTGGTGCCGACGACGACGACCGCGAGATCGGATGCCGCGGCGGCGGCCACGGCCGCGTCGAGCTCCTCGTCGATCGTGAGGCCGGGCGCGCGGTAGCGGAAGTGCACGCGCACGAAGCGCCCGTACGACTCGCCGTCGACGACCTGCGCGTCGACCTCGACCCGCGCGAGGCGGGGAGCGTCGACCTCCACCACGGCCTCGACGCTCGGCGGGTTCGCGTAGCTGGAGTTCAGCACGACCTCGACGCCCACGGGCTCGTCCGACGCCGCACGCAGGGTTCCGTCGACCGTGACGCGGTGCGCGCCCACGGGCGCGAGCTCGATCACGTGCCGGCCGGCCGCGCGCAGCTCGACGTCGGTGGTGAGCCGAGCGGATGCCACGCCGGCGTCGTGCACGGGGAACCAGAGGCTCGCGGCATCCGGAACCTGCAGCGACTCGCGCACGACGCCGTCGGCGTCGAGGAGGTCGATGCGGATGCCCGGCTCGCCGTCGGGTGTGGTCAGGAGCTCGCCCGGGGCGAGCGGGGCGCCGACCGTCGCGGCCCCGCCGCGGTCCAGGGCGACCTCGGCATGAGGGAGCGCGTCGCGCAGCGCGTCGATCGGCGCGCTCACGTGCGGCGGGGTGACGAACGCACTGCCGCCGCCCTGGGTGAACGGCACGACCGCGTTGTGGCCGATGAGCGCGATGCGTCGCGGGCCGTCGGCGCCGGTCGCGACCGGGAGCAGGCCGCCCTCGTTGCGCAGCACGACGGTCGATCGGGCCGCAGCCTCGGTGAGGAGTGCGGCGACCTCGTCGGACGCCGGGTCCTCGGTCGCGCCGCTCGCGTCGTACGGCAGCAGGTGGCCGGCGAGGCCGCTGAGCGCGCCGACCCGCTCGGCGAGGCGCAGGATGCGCGCGACCTTGTCGTCGATCGCCGACTCGGGCACGCGTCCGTCGCGCACCGCGTCGAGGAGTCCTTCGGCCCACGGGCCGCCGGGCCCGGGCATCACGAGGTCGAGCCCGCCGAGCGCCGGCTCGACGGCGGTCTTGGTGGCGAGCCAGTCGCTCACGACGATGCCGTCGAAGGCCCACTCGTCCTTGAGGATGCCGTTCAGCAGCGGCCCGTGCGCGGTCGCGGTGGCGTCGACGCCGTCGCGGGCGAGGCCGTTGTAGGCGGCCATGATCGTCCAGATGCCGGCGTCGACCACGGCCTCGAACGGGGCGAGGTAGACCTCTCGCAGGGTTCGCTCGTCGATGCGGGAGAGGTACTCGGTGCGGTCGGTCTCGGTCTCGTTGCCGACGAAGTGCTTGACGCACGCCGCGACGCCCTGCTCCTGGATCGCGCCGACGAAGGCGACGGCGAGGCGCGCGGTGAGCAGCGGGTCCTCGGCGAGGCACTCGAAGTGCCGGCCGCCGACGGGGCTGCGCTGCAGGTTCACGACGGGGGCGAGGATCACGTCGACCGCCTTGCGCCGCGCCTCGGCCGCCATGAGCGCTCCGAGGCGGGCCTGCAGGTCGACGTCCCACGTGGCGGCGGTCGCCGACGGCGCCGGCAGCTGCGCCGAGGGCAGCCCGTCGTCGCCCGTGCCGCGCACGCCGATCGGGCCGTCGGAGACCGTCATGGTGCGCAGGCCGATCGCGGGGATCTCGCGGAGCGTCCAGGTCGCGGCGCCCGTGAGCAGGGCCACCTTCTCGTCGAGGGGGAGCGAGGCGGCGACGGCCGCGGCGTCGAAGCCCGGGCCCGGCGCGATCGTCTCGGTGCCGGAGCGGGCTCCGCTCTCGTCGAGGGCGCCGGTGGCGGTCGTTGGGGTCACGCCTATACTCCATTCACAGCTCGTCGTTGAGTGACGAAGGACATGCTGGCACACTTACTGACTTGTAAGTAAGTTTGGAAGAGTCACAGTTCGGTAACGGCGTGCCCGGGCCCGTTCCGGGGCCGCGTCACGAGTGCTGCACTCGACTCGCGAGCCTCGTCGGCGCCTCCGGCAGTGCAGCGGATGCCGCGGCGACGAGCCGCACAGGAAGGGAAACACCGTGGTGGAGACAGCGCGAGACGAGACGCGCAGCCGGCCCGCCGCCGAGCGCGTGCAGCGCCCGCAGGCCCGCACGACCGAGCGTCGCGAGGCGGTGCTGAAGGCGGCGATGAACGTCTTCGGCGCGCGGGGCTACAACAAGGGCGCGCTCGTGGAGGTGGCCGAGCAGGCGGGGATGACCCACGCCGGCGTCCTGCATCACTTCGGCAGCAAGGAGGGCCTGCTCGTCGCGATGCTGAAGTACCGCGACGGCGAGGAGGTCGCCGGCGTCCCCGCGCGGGCGCAGACCGAGGGCCCCGCGTTCCTGCAGCACCTCGTCGACACGGTCGAGGAGAACACGCACCGGCGCGGCGTCGTGCAGGCGTACTCGGTGCTCTCGGGCGAGTCGGTCACCGACGGGCATCCGGCCCACGACTACTTCCAGGGGCGGTTCCACGTGCTCCGGGCGAAGATCGCGGGCGTGCTCGGCGAGGTGTCGGGGAACACCGACCAGCAGGAGCTCGACGACGCGGCATCCGCCCTCATCGCGATCATGGACGGCCTGCAGGTGCAGTGGCTGCTCGAGCCCGAGGCGATCGACATGCCGCGCATCCTGAGCCGCACCATCGACGAACTCGTCGATCGCCTGAAGCGCGGCTGACGCGCTCGCGCCCGATTCAGGCCTTCGTCGCCCTCTCAGGCACGGACGTGCGATTCCGGCCTGAATGCGCGTCGAGTGCCTGAATCCGTGATGTCATCCAACCCGAGACGTGGCGCCGCCCGGCGCCGCCTACGCCGCCGGCGCCTCCGCACGCTCGGGCACGCGCACGAACAGCATCATCACGAAGCCGGCGGCGAGCACGATGATGATGCCGAGGATGCCCCAGTACGTCGCGCCCGCGACCCCGATGAACAGCGACCAGAGCAGCGGCGAGAGGAAGCTCGCCGCGCGGCCGGTCGTCGCGTAGAGGCCGAAGATCTCGCTCTCGCGGCCCGCCGGCGTGACCCGCGCGAGGAACGACCGCGACGCCGCCTGGGCCGGGCCCACGAAGAGCGTGAGCACGAGCCCGAAGACCCAGAACACGAGCTTGCCCGCATCGTGCAGGAAGAACACGAGCAGGCCCGACATCACGAGGCCGCCGAGGGCGACGAGGATGACGGCGCGGGCGCCGAAGCGATCGTCGAACCGGCCGGCGAGGATCGTCGAGAGGCCGGCCAGGAGGTTCGCGGCGACGCCGAAGAGCAGCACCTCGTCCCTCGTGAAATGGAAGGCGACGGCGGCGATCACCGCGCCGAACGCGAACACGCCCGCGAGCCCGTCGCGGAACACGGCGCTCGCGAGCAGGAACCAGAACGTCGGCCGCGACTCGCGCCAGAGCGCCCGGATGTCCCGCACGAGCACGACGTAGCCGCGGAAGAAGCCGACCTTCTCGCGGTGCGCGGCGGGCGGCGCCTCGGGCACGTACGCGAAGATCGGCCAGGCGAACAGGATCGCCCAGATCGCGCAGCCGACCGCGATGACGCGGTAGGCGAGGCCGTTGTCGGTGGGCATGCCCCACCAGTCGAACGTCGTCGCGATCACCACGAGCACGAGCGCGATGATCCCGCCGATGTACCCGAGGCCCCAGCCGAGGCCCGAGACCTTGCCGACCGTCTTCGGCGTCGACACCTGCACGAGCATCGCGTTGTAGTTCACGCCCGCGATCTCGCTGAACACCGTGCCCGCCGCGATGAGCGCGATGCCGAGCACGAAGTACGCCGGCGACGCCTGTACGAAGAACAGCGCGAACATGGTGGCGATGAGGGCGATCGTCGCACCGCCGAGCCAGACCTTGCGGCGGCCCGAGACATCCGCCCGCTGGCCGAGCACGGGCGCGAGCAGGGCGATCAGGATGCCGGCGATCGTGATGGCCCAGCCGAGCCCGCTCGCCAGGTCGGCGAGGCCCTGCTCGTTCGCCGGGTCGTTCTCGCCGAGGGCGGCGACCGAGGGGTCGAGGAAGGCGTCGCTCGTGAGGTAGAGCGCCGTGAACACGAACGTGAGGATCACCGAATTGAACGGCTGCGTCGCCCAGTCCCACAGCGCCCACGACCAGACCTGCTTCGCTGGGATCCGGTGGTCGCCCTGGAACTCGAGTCCGGTCACGGGTTCGAGGTGATCGGTCGCGCCGGAGGACTCGGAGTGCTGGGTCATGTGGGAGAGCCTCGTTCGTTCGGGTGAACGGCGGATGTCGCGGCGCTGAGCGCCACCGCATCGGCCGGGGATCGTCGCTGATCCTGCTGCACTGTAACGCCGCCGATCCCCCGCGCGCGAGAGGGCTGCGTCACCGGGTCACGGCAGGTGCACGTCGGCCACGACCGGGAAGTGGTCGGACGGGAACAGGCCGTCGACCGGTTCGCGGACGATCGACGCGGATCGCACCGTCACGCGGGCGCCACGGCACACGAGCACGTGGTCCACGCGGCGGTCGATCTCCTTCACGGCCTCGAGCGGTGCGAAGGGCACCGCGGAGCTCAGCGTGACCGCCTCGGGGTCGCCGCCGCCGAGCTCCCACGTGTCGTCGGCCACGGCGGCGAGTGGAGCGAACTCCGGCTGCGTCGCGTCGCAGTTGAGGTCGGCGAGGAGGAACGCCGGACCCGTCTTCGCGGCACCCGCGAGCAGCTCGGCGAGCATCGTCGCCTGCGCGAGGTGGTCGTCGGCGTACTCCGGCTCCCACTCGGTCGCGGCGACGATCACGCGGAACGCGGCATCCGGATGCCGCACCTCGGCCTCGAGCGCGACGGGCGCGACCTGGCGGTGGCTCACGGGCAGTACGTGCCGCGTGACGGTCCCGATCGGCCACCGGCTCACGAGGCCGACGCCCATCGCGACATCCGCCTGCTCGGGATGCTCGGGCGGCATCGGCACGGGCGGCAGCGACGGCGCGAGGAACTCGGCGTGCAGCCCGAGCCGCTCGGCCACGACGTGCGCCTGCGACGTCTCGTCGGTCGCCCAGCACTCCTGCAGGCCCACGACGTCGGGTCGCAGCCGTTCGAGCGTCGCGAGGATGCCGCGCTCCCGCGCCCGCCAGTCGGGCTCGAACCGCCACAGCACGTTCCACGTCACGAGCCGCATCCGGCGAGCGTAGGCCGCGCCCGCGGCATCCGGAACCCCTTGCGCGCACCCCCGAACGGCGCGCACCTCGCGAAGGGACGCAACACGCCGCGGTGTTCACGCTTGGATGGGCGTGTCTCGTCCCCTCGCGAGGGCGCCGTTAGAACCCGACCTCGCCCACGAGCTCGCCGAACAGCTCCTCGCCGTCGCACTCGAGCCGCTGCCGGGTGAACCAGTCGCACACGTTCACGCAGTCGCGGTGCAGCAGGTCGAAGCCCTGCGGGTTCGACACGAGGTCGACCACCTGGGGCAGGTCGATCGCCACGATCCGCCCGTGGTGCACGAGCAGGTTGTACGGCGAGAGGTCGCCGTGCGCGAGGCCGGCCCGGGCGAGCACCCGCATGAAGTCCGCCACCTGCTGGAACAGGTCGCGCAGGGTCGCGGCATCCGCCCGCTGCTGGGCCAGGCGCGGTGCGGCCACGCGGCCGTCGCCGATGAATTCCATGAGCACCTCGGTCTCGTGCACCTGCACCGGGTAGGGCACGGATGCCCCGAGCTCGGTGAGCCGGGTCAGCGCGTCGAACTCGGCGTAGGCCCACTGCACGCGGGCCACGGCGCGACCGAATGACGTGCCCTTGGCCACGGCGCGCACGTCGCGGGTGCGGCGCAGTCCGCGACCCTCGGTGTAGATCGCCGAGCGGTGGAAGTCCGAGTGCTCGCTCGTGCGGTACCGCTTGGCGGCGAGCAGCACCCGATTGCCCGGCACGTCGGCCGGGGCATCCGGGATCGCCCGCTCGATGAGGTGGAGGTTCGCCTCCTTGCCGGTCTTCACGACGCCGAGTTCGGTGTCGATCGCCGCGGCGGAGGTGACGAGCCAGTCGGGGCGCGGCTCGGGGCCGCGTTCGGATGGGATGGTCGCCGGCCACGTGGACCAGCGCTGGCCCTCGCCGGGCTCGGCGGCCTGGAACGCGAGGGCGGTCGGCGCGCCGGACGGCGCGCCGGAATCGTCGAGAGACGAGAGGAAGTTCACGGTGGTTCTCCGAGATCGTGGAGGCCACCGGACGCGGCGCTGAGCGCTACGGGCGGGCGGCCTCGCAGGGAAGGGTGTCTGCGATGAGGCGCGCGACAAGGACGGTGTTCATCGTTCTCTCCTTCCGATCTCGGGCATGGATGCCGCGTGGCGCGGTCCGCAGGCGAGCATACGCGCTGCCCGCCGCCCTGTCCATGGTCGATTCGACGCGTGCACGCGGCGACGGCGCCGCTCACCGGGTGACGCCCACCTACCGGGCGACAGCCGCCTCGATGATGCGGGCGCTCGCCGCGGCGCCGTCCTCGCCCGCGAACTCGCGCTGCACCCGAGCCGCCGCGACGCGCATCCCCGGATCCGACAGCACGCGCTCGACCGCCGCCCGGAACTGCGGCCGGCGCACGTGCTTCGGCGGCACGCGGAGCGCATTGCCCTGCCGCACGCACACCTCGACGTTCCACACCTGCTCGGGCTGCAGGCCCATGCCGACGAACGGGATGCCGGTCGCGCACGCGGTCTGCACGGTGCCCTGTCCGCCGTGCAGTACGGCCGCGTCGACGAGTCCCCCGAGCCGGTGCGCCGGAAGCAGCTCGGTGACGTGCACGTTCGCGGGCACCGCGTCGCCGGGCTCGAGGTAGTGGCGGATCGGCGCGACGACGTTGACGGGCAGGCCGCCGAGCACCTCCGCGGCCGCGAGCGCCAGTCTGCGGTCGGCCGACGAGCCGAGGCCGAGGTACACGAGCGGCTCGGGCGCTGCGGCGAGCTCCTCGACGATCGGCGGCAGCGGTGCGTCGATCCGGGCGAAGATCGGCCCGACCCGACGGTAGTCGTCGGGAAGGTCGTAGCCCTCGAGCTCCCAGGGCATGACCGTGAGCAAGTTGACGTCGGCCTCGAGCATCGAGGCGACCGTGCGCAGCGGCGCGACCCCGTTCGCACGGGCCACCGACGTGAACGCGCGCGGCGCGACCGGAGCGCGCGTGTAGAGCCATCGGAACGCCGCCGTGGCGACGCGGTCGGCCGCGCGGGCGACGGCGCCCGTGCCGGGCACGAGGTGCATGCGCCGGGTCTGCGTCACTTGCGGGCCAGTGAGCGCGAACGGCACGGGATAGAACAGCGGCACGCCTTCGGCACGCGCCGAGATGAGCGACGTGATGTTCGAGCCGATCACCACGGCCGACGCCCCGAGCCCGCGGATCAGGCCGCGCTCCGCGTCGACGCGCGCCGCGACGAGCTCCTTGGTGAACGGGCTGCGGATCGCCCGGCCCTGGTCGAAGTCGAGCGCCTGCTTCCGCTGCGCCGCCGTCCAGGCCGGTTCCAGTGGATGGTAGGGGAAACCGGCATCGTGGATGAGCTGCACGAAGTCGTGTTCGTAGCCCATGAACTCGGCCCGGTGGCCGGGGCCGAGCGCGCGGGCCACCTCGATCATGCGCGTGGTCTCGGCGAGGTTGAACGTCACCGGGGCGAACAGCATCACCGCCACGTCAGCTCCCTTCGGCGATTCCGACTCTGGCATAGGGTGCTGCCATGCGCAGGGAGGCCACGGTGGTGCTCGTCGAGGGCGAGAGCGACCGGCGAGCGCTCGCGGCGCTCGCGCGCCGCCTCGAGCGCGACCTCGCGGCATCCGGCGCCGAGGTCGTGCCGATGGACGGCGTCACGAACCTGCGCCACCACCTCGCCGAGCTCGATGCGCTGGATGCGCCGCCGCGCGTGCTCGGCCTGTTCGACGTGGGCGAGCAGGCGCACGTCGCCCGCATGCTGACGGCGGCCGGCCGGGGTCCGGCGGACACGACCGACGACCTCGAGGCGCTCGGCTTCTTCGCCTGCACGCTCGACCTCGAGGACGAGCTGATCCGCGCCGCCGGCCCCGAGGTGATCGAGGGCGTGCTCGCCGAGCACCGCGATCTCGCGCGGTTCCGCACGTTCCAGCAGCAGCCCTACCAGCGCGACCGGCCCATCGAGGCGCAGTTGCGCCGCTTCGCCGGCACGGCGGCCGGCCGCAAGACCTGGTTCGCCGCCGACGTCGTCGAGGTGCTGCCGCTCGAGCGGATGCCGCAGCCGATGCTGCGCCTGCTCGACGCCGTCGGGCGCTGACACCGGTCGGCGGCGCTCAGCCGGCGGTCTCAGCCGGCGGGCTCAGCGGGCGTGGTCGGCGAGGATCTGGTCGATGTCGATCTGCGAGAGCAGGTGCTGCCAGTCGAGCTCGCGGGCGACGTCGGCGACGTCGGGCTCGGCGAACGCCTGGCCGTTGCGGTGCACCACGACGCCCGTCGGCACCAGCTCGTTCAAACGCGCGAGGATGGCGTCGTCGACCGCCTCGGTGTCGAAGTCGGCTCCGACGCCCGCGTAGTAGTCGGCCGAGAGGGTGTACGAGACGAGTCCGACCTCGATCGGTTCAGCCATGTCGTGGCTCCTTCGCGAGTGCTCCGTGATCCGGTTCCCCATTCTGCCAGCGCCGGGTGACGGCGGCGCGCGGTTTGGGTCTATCCCCGCCGGTCCGACTGTGGTTGTGTTCTGTCATGGGTGGGCAGGGCGCGCCTGGGGCGCCGTTCAACTTCCGTCTCGCGATCCTCCTCGCGATGGCGATGTTCGTGCTCGTCGTCGACACGTCGCTGATGAACGTGTCGATCTCCGCGGTCGTGCACGACCTCGACACGACCGTCAGCGGCGTGCAGGGCGCGATCGCGCTCGAGGCGCTCGTCTCGGCCGCGTTCATCCTCATCGGCGGCAAGACCGGCGACCTCATCGGCCGCAAGCTCGCCTACATCCTCGGCCTGCTCGGCTACGCCGTCGGCGCCATCGCCATGACGCTGGCGCAGAACCTCAGCGCGATCATCATCTTCTGGGCGATCATCGGCGGCATCGGCGCCTCGCTGCTGCTCCCCTCGATGCAGTCCCTCATCCACGGCAACTTCGAGGGGGCGCACCAGAAGCGGGTGTACGCGCTCGTCGGGGCGTCCGCCGCCATCGCCGCGGCCGTCGGGCCGCTGCTCGGCGGCTTCATCACCACGTTCCTCTCCTGGCGCGTCGGCTTCCTGCTCGAGGCCGTGATCATCGCGGTCGTGCTCGCGGGCATCGGCCTCGTGAAGGACGTGCCGTACCACGGCGACCGGTCGGTCGACCTCGTCGGCGCCGCGCTCTCGATCATCGGCATGGGCGGAGTGGTCACCGGCATCCTCGTGTGGCAGGAGGGCGGCGGCTACGTCGGCGTGATCATCGGCCTGGGCGTCGTGGCGCTCGGCGGGCTGGTGTGGTGGCTCCGTCGGCGCAAGGCGAGCGGCAAGGCCACGTTGCTCGACCCGACCCTCTTCGAGTCGAAGATGTTCCGCGCCGGGGCATCCGGCCAGCTGCTGCAGCAGGTCGCACTGGGCGGCACCATGATCGTGCTGCCGATCTACCTGCAGATGGTGTTCGAGTACAACGCGCTGCAGGCGGGCCTCTCGATCGCGCCGCTGTCGCTCAGCATGTTCGTCATCGCGCTGCTCGCAGGCCGCGGACTGAAGCGCCGCCCCGCGGTCGTCATCCTGTGGGGATTCGTCCTCGTGGTGGCCGGCCTCGCGATCCTCGTGCCGATCGTGCCGATCGCCGACTCGGGCTGGTGGCTCACGATCCCGCTCATCATCTCGGGCTGCGGCCTCGGCCTGCTCGTGTCGCAGCTCAACAACTACACGCTCTCGCCGATCTCCGACGAGCGGGTCAGCGAAGCGGCGGGCGTGAACTCCGCCGCCGGTTCGTTCGGCCTCTCGTTCGGGCTCGCGTTCGCCGGGGCGATCATGCTCGCGACCCTCGCGTTCACGTTCACCGCGCGCGCCGACGCCAGCACGGTGCTCTCGCCCGAGGAGCAGCAGCAGGTCTCGACCGTGCTCGAGGAGGACGCCGAGATCATGTCGAACACCGGTCTCGCGGAGCTCCTCGCCGACGAGCCGGCCGACGTGCAGGCCGAGATCATCAGCATCAACACCGAGTCGCGGAACATCGCCCTGCAGGTCGCCCTCTTCGTGCCGATCCTCGCCGGCGTGCTCGGCATCCTGAACGGGTTCCGGATGCGTCGACTGCCCGATCCCAAGCCGTCGGGCGCGAGCGAGGGGATGATGCTCGGCTGACTCGCAACGGCATCGATGGGCGGATGCCGCGTCGTCGTCGTGCTCGTCCCCGGCATTGCCGCGGCATCCGTCGTGTGCGAATATCTGCGCACCCGCGCCACCACCGGGCGTCCGACGGAGGGGGGACCGCATGACCGGAAGCCCGCATCGGCATGCGCGCGGTCACGACCACGACGGGCACGACCACGTGCACGAGCACCACGACGACCACGACCACCCGCTCGACGACCGCAGCGACCACGACCACCTGCACGAGCACGGACGCGGCATCCGCGGTGTGCTGCGCGAGTTCTTCGTGCCGCACACGCACGACGCGGCCGACTCGGTCGACGACGCGCTCGAGGCGAGCGCCCAGGGCGTGCGGGCCCTCAAGATCAGCCTGTTCGTGCTGCTCGCGACCACGGTGCTCCAGCTGGCGGTGGTGTTCCTCAGCAACTCGGTCGCCCTGCTCGCCGACACCGTGCACAACTTCGCCGACGCACTGACCGCCGTCCCGCTCTGGATCGCGTTCGCCCTGGCCCGTCGGCTGCCGTCGCGTCGGTATCCGTACGGCTACGGTCGGGCCGAGGACCTCGCGGGGCTCTTCATCGTGGCGGTCGTCGCGCTCTCGGCGGTCGTCGCGGCGTGGCAGGCGATCGACCGGCTCATCCATCCCCGGCCCGTCGAGCACCTCGCGCTGCTCGCGCTCGCGGGCCTGATCGGATTCGCGGGCAACGAGGCGGTGGCGATCTACCGCATCCGTGTGGGGCGCCGCATCGGCTCGGCGGCCCTCGTCGCCGACGGCGTGCACGCCCGCACCGACGGGTTCACCTCGCTCGCCGTCGTGCTCGGCGCTGCGGGCGTCGCGCTCGGCTTCCCGATCGCCGACCCGATCATCGGGCTCGCGATCTCGGCCGTCATCATGGTGCTGCTCTGGGGGACCGTGCGGAGTGTCGGTCGACGGCTCATGGACGGGATCGAGCCCGACCTGCTCGATCGCGCCGAGCACGCGCTCGCCCATGCGGACGGTGTGGCCGGCGTGGCATCCGTGCGTCTGCGGTGGAGTGGGCACCGGCTCTCGGGAGATGCCGACGTCGTACTGGAGGGCGACCCGACCCTGCGAGCGGCCGAGGCCGTCGCCGCGGAGGCCGAGGGACGGGTGCGCCGGGCCGTCCCGAACCTGGACCGGTTCGCGGTGCACGCCTCGGTCGCCCGCCCGCCCGGCCGGGAATGACGATCGGCCCCCGCGCGGCGGGCCGGAGCTCCGACGCGCGAGGGCCGATGGATGGCCGGCTGCCTACGGCAGCGTCCAGGTGGCCGGCGGCTTCTCCTGGTCGTACAGCCAGGTCTGGAAGAACTCGTCGAGGTCCTGGCCCGAGACCTCCTCGTACACGGCCTGGAAGTCCTCGGCGGAGCCCGTCGAGTCGTCGTAGCGGTCGAGCCAGAGCTGCGCGCCCTCGAAGAACGCGTCGTCGCCGACCTCGAGGCGCAGGGCGTGGAGCGTGCCGGCGCCGCGGTCGTAGACCGGCCCGAGGAAGAGCCCGAGCGGCTGCGGATCGCCGATCTGGAGTTCCCAGTAGTCGGAGTCGGCGGGCTCCTCGGCGTACCACTCGTTGTACGACTCCTGCGCGGTCGCGTCGCCCTCCTGCTCGTTCCAGAGCCACGTGGCGTAGGTCGCCCAGCCCTCGTTGAGCCAGATGTCCTTCCAGCCCTCGGGGCTCACGGCGTCGCCGAACCACTGGTGCGCGATCTCGTGCGCGACGGTGCCCTCGGAGGCCTGACGCGAGTAGACGGGCCGGGTCTGGGTCTCCAGGGCGTAGAAGACCGTGTCGTCGTCGACGATCGCCCCGGCCGAGCCGAACGGATACGGGCCGAACCGGCTCTCGAAGAAGTCGATCATCTCGACCTGGCGGGCCAGGCTCGCATTCGTCGTGGCCAAGCGGGCGGGGGTCAGGTTCGCGTCCACCGCGTCGATGATCGGCACGCCACTGGTCGACCAGTAGGTGGGTCGGATGACGAAGTCGCCGACCGACGCCGTCGTCAGGTAACTGGCCTGCGCGTCAGGCGCATTCCAGAACCAGGTCGTCCAGCCGTCGGCCGTCTCCGCGGGCTTCGACTGCGTGCCGTTCGCGACGGCGACCTTCCCCTCGGGCACCGTGATCTCGAAGCTGTACGTCGCCTTGTCGGTCTGGTGGTCGCTCACCGGGTACCACGTCATCGAGCCCTCCGGCTCGCTCACGACCATGGCGCCGTCGCGCATGGTGACCCAGCCGTAGAGCGCGCCCTCGATGTCCTCGGGCTGCGTGGTCGTGCCCTCGTACTCGACGACCACCTGCACGTGCTGGCCGGCCTTGATCTTCGGGCGGGGCTGCACCGTGAGCTCCCAGATGCGTGCGTCGTCATCCTGCACCTGCCAGTAGGCGGCGCCGTCCACCTCGACGCCGGCCGCCGGCACGGCCACCTCGGCAGCGGCCTTGCCGTCGACGCTGAGCGCTGTCACGTCCATGTCGCGCAGGTCGAGGTTGAACCGGTCGAGGTCCTGGGTGGCGACGAGGTCGATCGTCGCGATGCCCGCCAGCTCGCCCTCGAGCGGCGCGGGCGCCGCAGCCGGGGGCGTGTAGGTGACGGCGAGGTCGTAGTGCTGCGCGTCGTAGCCGCCGTTGCCCGAATACGGGAAGTACGGGTCGCCCGCGCCGTCGGCCCCCGCCGTGTAGCGCGGTCCGGGCCCCTTGGGCGCGGCGGCCGCGCCGATCGTGCCGAGCCCCGCGATCACCACCAGCGCGGCGGTCGCCCCGCCGAGCATCCGTGTCCGCAACCTGTTCACGAGTCCTCCCTCAGCCGTTCCGTATGACGCACTTGGGCGAAACCCTAGCCCTCGGCACGCATGCGCCGGAAGACCCGGGACGGGGGTCGGTCGCCGCCGGGTTCCGCCGCGGCATCCGCTGTTCGAGCGCGTCGTCTAGTACTCGACGGGGTCGCGCGAGATCGGGCAGGTCATGCAGTGGCCGCCGCCACGACCGCGGCCGAGCTCGGCGCCGACGATGGTGATCACCTCGACGCCGGCCTTGCGGAGCAGTGTGTTCGTGTGGGTGTTCCGGTCGTACGTGAAGACGACGCCGGGCTCGACGGCGACCGCGTTGTTGCCGCTGTCCCACTGCTGGCGCTCGCCCGCGTACCAACCGCCGCCGGGCTCGACGGTGCGGAGGCGGGGCAGGCCGAGCGCGTCGGCGACGACCTCGACGAACGGCCGGCGCTCCTCGGTGACCTCGAGGCCGCCGTCGTCGGCCGGTCGCAGCGAGAACGCGTGGATGCCGTCGACGATGTCGGGGTAGTACGTCACGAGGTCGCGATCGGCGAACGTGAACACCGTGTCGAGGTGCATCGCCGCGCGGAGCTTCGGCATCCCCGCCACCACGACCCGGGTCGCCGCATCCGCCTCGAACAGCCTCGCGGCGACCTGCGTGATGGCCTGTCGCGACGTGCGCTCGCTCATGCCGATGAGCACCGCGCCGTTGCCGACGGGCATGACGTCGCCGCCCTCGAGCGTCGCCTGTCCCCAGTCCTCCTCGGGGTCTCCCCACCAGACGGTGTTGCCCGTGTACTCGGGGTGGAACTCGTAGATCGCCTTCATGAGCAGGGTCTCGCCGTGTCGTGCGGGCCAGTAGAGGGGGTTCAGGGTGAGGCCGCCGTAGATCCAGCACGTCGTGTCGCGCGTGTAGATCGTGTTCGGCAGCGGCGCCATGAGGTACTCGTCGACGCCCGACGACTCCCGTGCGAGTGCGAGGGCGTCCGACCGGAAGTCGTCGGGCAGCTCCCGGGTCGAGAGCCCGCCGATGAGCAGCTCGGCCAGCAGCGCCTCGTCGAGGGAGTCGAGGTAGGCGCGCGTGTCGCCGACGAGGCCGTATCCGACCTCGTTGGCGGTGATCTTGCGGTCGAGCAGCCACTCCCGCGCGCCGGGCACGCCGAGCGTCTCGGCGAGCAGGTCGTGGAGCTCGACCACCTCGACGCCGCGATCCTGCAGCTTCAGCACGAAGTCGTGGTGGTCGCGCTTCGCGTTGTGCACCCAGAGCACGTCGTCGAACAGCAGCGCGTCGTTGTTGCTCGGCGTGAGGCGCTCGTGCCCGAGTCCGGGGCGGCACACGAGCACCCGGTTGAGCCTGCCGACCTCGGAGTGGACCCCGAACGTGGTGGACATGAACGCTCCCTTCCGTCGTGCGCGCGGCATCCGCTGCACGTGATCAGATCTGCACGACCCCTGTCGCGAGCAGCACGACCCCGACCAGCGCGAAGGCCAGGACGACGATGAAGACCGCCAGGCCCGGCCGCGTGAAGACCCGCGCGCCCTGCTGTCGCCGGGCGAGGAAGTAGAGCACGGTTGCCGGCGCGAGCAGGATGCAGGCGAGGAACAGGAACACGTACCCGGCCGCCCACATCAGGAAGAGCGTGTAGATCGTCGAGACCGACGCGATCACGAGCTCGCGGGTGCGCTGTGCGGGCTCGACGTCGGCGTACCCGTCGCGTCGCAGGGCGATCTTGACGGCGTAGGCGCTCGCGAGCGCGTAGGGCGCCAGGGCGAGCGCGGCGGTCAGGTCGAGCGTGAAGTCGAGGGCGTTCCGCACGAACTGCACCGCGAAGAGGATCGCCGTCACGAAGATCGAGGTCCAGAGCACGGCGTGCTCGGGCACCTCGCGCCGGTTGAGCGCGGCGAAGTGGCGGGGCAGGTCGTTGTCGCGCGCGGCGGCGTACACGACGTCGGCGGCGAGGAGTTGCCACGCCAGGTACGCCCCGAGCACCGAGATGATCAGCCCGACCCGGATGAACGCGCCGCCCCACGGGCCCACCGCGGCCTCCAGCACGCCGCCGACGGACGGCTGGGGCAGGGCGGCGAGCTCCGACTTCGGCAGGATGCCGTACGACAGGATCGAGACCGACGCGAACAGCGCGAGCACCGAGAGGAACCCGAGCACGGTGGCCCGGCCGACGTCCTCGCGGCGCTTCGCGTAGCGCGAGTACACGCTCGCGCCCTCGATGCCGAGGAAGACGAAGACCGTGATGAGCATGGTCCCCTGCACCTGCTCGAACAGCGACTCGCCGCCGGGCGCGTCGGCGCCGCCGCCGAGGTTCGCGACGAACACGTCCCAGTCGAGGAAGAACACGACGAGCACGAGGAACAGCGCCAGCGGCACGAGCTTCGCGAGCGTCACGATGAGGTTGATGCCGGCCGCCTCCTTCACCCCGCGTCGGATGAGCAGGAAGAAGCCCCAGACCGCGGCCGCCGAGATGAGGAACGCCGGCCAGGTGTCGCCCTGCCCGAGCAGCGGCTCGAGGTCGGGGAAGAGCTGGCTCAGCGTCGTCATGATGAGGACCCAGTAGAACGCGTTGCCGGCGCACGCCGACGCCCAGAAGCCGATGGCCGACAGGAAGCCGGGATAGAGGCCGAACCCCTCGCGCGCGTAGACGTACACGCCGTTGTCGAGCTTCGGCTTGCGCACCGCGAGCGTCTGGAACACGAGGGCGAGCGTCAGCATGCCGAGCCCGGCGATCGCCCAGGCGATCAGCGCCCCGTAGACCCCCGTCTGGCTCGCGAAGCGCGCGGGGAGCTGGAACACCCCGGCGCCGACCATCGAGCCGACGACCATGGCCGTCAGGGCCGGCAGGCTGAGCTTCGAGGTCGTCGTCGACGTCTCGGCGGCGGTCGTCATCGGTCGTCCCTCCCCAGTGCTCGATCCCCCAGGTGCGAACGGTGCAGGGCGGGCGCACGGCCCGATCCCGTGTCTAGCGCAGGCCGGATGCCGCCGCAAGCGTCGCGACGCAGGCGGCGACGCTCGACGGCGTCAGGCGCACGTGCAGCCCGAATACTGGGAACCAGCCGTGAGTTGAGTCGACTGGGCTCAACTTCGGCGGATCCGACTTGACACGTTCCTCGAGCACTTGGCACACTTGAGCCGTTGGGACTCAAGTTCCGACGCCACTGACTTCGGTCGCGGGCCAGGACGGCCGGGCCGACCGCCGATGGAGTGCGCGCGGCATCCGCTCGCGCAGGCTCCCGGCAGAAGGAGATACACACATGTCACGAGCAGTAGGAATCGACCTCGGCACCACGAACTCCGTCGTGAGCGTGCTCGAGGGCGGCGAGCCCACGGTCATCGCGAACGCCGAGGGCTTCCGCACGACCCCGTCGGTCGTCGCGTTCACGAAGGACGGCGAGGTGCTCGTCGGCGAGACCGCCAAGCGCCAGGCCGTCACCAACGTCGACCGCACCATCGCGTCGGTGAAGCGCCACATGGGCACCGACTGGTCGAAGGAGATCGACGGCAAGACGTACACGCCGCAGGAGATCTCGGCGCGCATCCTGCAGAAGCTGAAGCGCGACGCCGAGCAGTACCTCGGCGACACGGTCACCGACGCCGTCGTCACCGTGCCCGCGTACTTCAACGACGCCGAGCGACAGGCCACCAAGGAGGCGGGCGAGATCGCGGGCCTCAACGTGCTCCGCATCATCAACGAGCCCACCGCCGCGGCCCTCGCCTACGGCCTCGACAAGGGCAAGGAGGACGAGCTCATCCTCGTCTTCGACCTCGGCGGCGGCACCTTCGACGTCTCCCTCCTCGAGGTGGGCAAGGACGACGACTTCTCGACCATCCAGGTCCGCGCGACCGCCGGCGACAACCGCCTCGGCGGCGACGACTGGGACCAGCGCATCGTCGAGTGGCTGATCAAGCGCTTCAAGGACACCACCGGCGTCGACGTGTCGAAGGACCGCATCGCGCTGCAGCGCCTCAAGGAGGCCGCGGAGCAGGCGAAGAAGGAGCTCTCGAGCTCCATGTCCACGAACATCCAGCTGCCCTACCTCTCGCTCACCGAGAACGGGCCCGCGAACCTCGACGAGACGCTCACCCGCGCGCAGTTCGAGAACATGACGAGCGACCTGCTCGACCGCACCAAGAAGCCCTTCGAGGACGTCATCCGCGAGGCCGGCATCAAGGTGTCCGACATCGCGCACGTGGTGCTCGTCGGCGGCTCGACCCGCATGCCCGCCGTCTCCGAGCTCGTGAAGCAGGAGACCGGCAAGGAGCCCAACAAGGGCGTGAACCCCGACGAGGTCGTCGCCGTGGGCGCCGCCCTGCAGGCGGGCGTCCTCAAGGGCGAGCGCAAGGACGTGCTGCTCATCGACGTCACCCCCCTCAGCCTCGGCATCGAGACCAAGGGCGGCATCATGACGCGGCTCATCGAGCGCAACACGGCCATCCCGACCAAGCGCAGCGAGACCTTCACGACCGCCGACGACAACCAGCCGTCGGTCGCGATCCAGGTCTTCCAGGGCGAGCGCGAGTTCACGCGCGACAACAAGCCGCTCGGCACGTTCGAGCTGACCGGCATCGCCCCGGCCCCCCGCGGCATCCCCCAGATCGAGGTCACCTTCGACATCGACGCGAACGGCATCGTGCACGTGTCCGCCAAGGACAAGGGCACCGGCAAGGAGCAGTCGATGACCATCACGGGCGGCTCGAGCCTCCCCAAGGAGGACATCGAGCGCATGGTGCGCGACGCCGAGGAGCACGCGGCCGACGACAAGAAGCGCCGCGAGTCCGCCGAGACGCGCAACCAGGCCGAGCAGCTCGTCTACCAGATCGAGAAGCTCATCAAGGACAACGACGACAAGCTCCCCGAGGACGTGAAGTCCGAGGTGCAGGGCGACGTCGACGCGCTGAAGTCGGCGCTCGCCGGCGACGACGACGCGGCCGTGAAGTCGGCGTTCGACAAGCTCTCCCAGTCGCAGGGCAAGCTCGGCGAGGCGATCTACGCCTCCTCGCAGCAGCAGCCCGCGGGCGCCAACCCGGGCAACCCCGGTGAGGACGCCTCCGCCAGCGGCACCGACGGCGGCAGCTCCTCCGACGAGGACGTGGTCGACGCCGAGGTCATCGACGACGAGGACGAGAAGAAGTAATCATGTCGGACGAGAACCAGAACCACGACGAGCCGATCATCCGCGACAAGCGGCGGATCGACCCCGAGACGGGTCAGGTTCGGCAGCCCGAGGGCGCGCACGAGGGCGAGGTCGAGGCGACGGATGCCGCGTCGGCCGAGCCCGGCGATGAGGACGTGCTCACGGTCGACGACATCCTGAACGCCGCGCAGGCGGAGGTGCAGGAGCCGAGCGACGAGCACCTCGCCGACCTCAAGCGCGTCACCGCGGAGTACGCGAACTACCGCAAGCGCACCGAGGCGAACCGCGAGGTCGAGCGCGAGCGCGCGGTCGGCGCGGCGGTCTCGGTGCTGCTGCCCGTGCTCGACGACCTCGACCGCGCCGAGAAGCACGGCGACCTCGAGGGCGACGCCCCCTTCGCGACCATCGCGGCGAAGCTCCGCGCGGCGGTCGAGAAGCTCGGGCTGACGCCGTTCGGCGAGGTCGGCGAGCCGTTCGACCCGACGCGGCACGAGGCGATCTTCCAGCAGCCGTCCGACGAGGTCGACACCGACACGGTCGCCGACGTCGTCGAGACGGGGTACCTGCTCGGCGGCACGCTGCTGCGCGCGGCGAAGGTCGTCGTCAAGACGCCGCAGTAACCCGTTCGGCCGGCTCGCGGCATCCGATGCACCGGATGTCGCGGGCCGGCCCACATCGTTTCAGGCAGACTTCAGGAAGGAGGTGCCGATGGCCAGTCAGGATTGGTTCGACAAGGACTTCTACCAGGTGCTCGGCGTCTCCAAGGACGCGAGCGACGCCGACATCAAGAAGGCGTACCGCAAGCTCGCGCGCAAGTACCACCCCGACCAGAACCCGGGGGATGCCGCGGCCGAGGCGCGCTTCAAGGAGATCAGCGAGGCGCACTCGGTGCTGGCCGATGCCGAGGAGCGCAAGGAGTACGACGCGATCCGTGCGATGGGGACAGGCGCGCGGTTCACCGCGCCCGGCGCGGGCGGCGCCGGCGGCTTCGAGGACGTCTTCGGCGGCATGTTCGGCGGCCAGGGCGGCGGGGGCACCCGCTACACGTTCCAGCAGGGCGGCGACTACGACGACCTGCTCGGCGGCCTGTTCGGCGGTGGTCGCTTCGGCACGCCGAGCGGCGGCTACCGCGGCTTCGGCGGACCCACCAAGGGCCGCGACGTCACCGCGTCCACGACGCTCGACTTCATCACCGCCACCAAGGGCGACCAGATCACGCTGCAGACCGCAGAGGGCAAGCCGATCACGGTGCGCATCCCCGCGGGCGTGGCCGACGGCCAGAAGATCAAGCTGCCCGGCAAGGGCCACCCCTCACCCGACGGCGGTGAGGCCGGCGACCTCATCCTCACGGTGAACGTGCGCAAGCACCCGGTGTTCGAGCGCGACGGCCTGAACCTCCGCGTGACGGTGCCGGTCACGTTCGCCGAGGCGACGCTCGGCGCCACCATCCAGGTGCCGACGCTCGGCGGCGAGCCCGTGAAGCTGCGGGTCGCGCCCGGCACTCCGAGCGGCCGCGTGCTGCGCGTGAAGGGCCGCGGCGTCGAGACGAAGAAGGGCACGGGCGACCTCCTCGCCGTGGTGCAGGTGGCCGTGCCGTCGCACCTCTCGAAGGACGCGAGCGAGAAGCTCGAGGAGTTCGCGGCGCTGCTGCCCGACGAGGACCCGCGTGAGGAGCTGCTCGCGAAGGCGAGGAGCCAGCGATGAACGAGTCGAGCCCGCTGTTCGTCATCTCGGTCGCGGCCGACCTGGCGGGCATGCACCCGCAGACGCTGCGGCAGTACGACCGCATGGGGCTCGTCTCGCCGACCCGCACGGCCGGCAAGTCGCGGAGGTACTCGATGCGCGACGTCATGCAGCTGCGCGAGATCGCGCAGCTGTCGAGCGAGGGCGTGAGCCTCGAGGGCATCCGCCGCGTGCTCGGCCTCGAGGACGAGGTGCAGGGCCTCCGTGCCCGCGTGCGCGAGCTCGAGGCCGCGCTCGCCGACGAGATGCTCAACCGCCCCGGACGCCGGGTCTTCGCCGCCGGCTCCGCGGGCGACATCGTGTCGGTCCGCACCGGCACGCGCGTGCGCCGCGAGAACGCCGTCGTCGTGTGGCGGCCCCTCGACCGCGAGTAGCGCGGGTCCGCTCCTTCCTTGCGCGCGTCGCGCTGCATGCGGAAGGCTCGCTCAGGGGGAAGCTCCCCCGGGGGGAAGGAGCACACGCATGCAGCAACGGGAAGCGTCCGACGCCGTCATCGCCGCGAACGAGGCCCTGTCGGCCACGTTGCCGTTCGACGACGACGCCGACTTCGCCGCCGCCGACCGCGGATTCATCGGCACGCTCGACGACCCGGTCATCCGAGACGACCGCGGCGCGGTGGTGTGGGATGCCTCGTCGTACGACTTCGTCGACGGCGACGCGCCCGACTCGGTGAACCCGAGCCTGTGGCGGCAGTCGAAGCTCGTCGCGAAGCACGGACTCTACGAGGTGGTTCCCGGCATCTACCAGGTGCGCGGACTGGACCTCTCGGTGATGTCGTTCATCGAGGGCGACACCGGCGTGATCGTGGTCGACCCGCTCATCTCGAAGGAGACGGCCGTCGCAGCCCTCGGGCTGTACCGCGCGCATCGGGGCGAACGCCCGATCGTCGCGGTGATCCACACGCACAGCCACATCGATCACTTCGGCGGCGTGCTCGGCATCGTGACCCAGGACCAGGTGGACTCCGGTGCCGTGCAGATCGTCGCGCCCGAGGGCTTCGTCGAGCATGCCGTGGCCGAGAACGTCTACGCCGGCACCGCGATGGGCCGCCGCGCCGGGTACATGTACGGCGCGGTGCTCGCGCGCGGGCCGAAGGGCCAGGTCGGCGCCGGCCTCGGCCAGACGACCTCCGTGGGCGAGGCGACCATGATCGTGCCGACCCTGCACATCCGCGAGACCGGTGAGACCCACGCGATCGACGGCGTCGAGATCGAGTTCCAGATGGCACCGGGCACCGAGGCCCCGTCGGAGATGCACTTCCACCTGCCCGGCTACCGGGCGCTGTGCATGGCCGAGAACGCCACCCACAACCTGCACAACCTGCTCACGCTCCGCGGCGCGCTGGTGCGCGACCCGCACGTGTGGTCGCAGTACCTCACCGAGGCCATCGAGCGCTACGGCGAGCGCACCGACGTGGTGTTCGCGTCACACCACTGGCCGACGTGGGGCGCCGACGAGGTGCGGCGATTCCTCGCCATCCAGCGCGACCTCTACGCGTACCTCCACGACCAGACGCTGCGCATGCTCAACCAGGGCCTCACGGGGTCCGAGATCGCCGAGGTCATCCAGCTCCCGCCGGCCCTCGAGCGCACCTGGAGCACGCACGGCTACTACGGGTCGGTGAGCCACAACGTGAAGGCCATCTACCAGCGGTACATGGGCTGGTTCGACGGCAACCCGGCCCGGCTCTGGCCGCATCCGCCGCAGGCGCTGGCGCAGCGGTACGTCGACGCGATGGGCGGCCTCGATCGGGTCGTCGAGCTCGCGCAGGCGGCGTTCGACGCGGGCGACTTCCGGTGGGCCGCCACCCTCCTCGATCACGCGGTGTTCACGGACGACGCGCACGAGGCCGCCCGCGCCCTCTACGCCGACACGCTCGAGCAGCTCGCGTACGGGTCGGAGAACGGCACGTGGCGCAACTTCTTCCTCTCGGGCGCGACCGAGCTGCGCGACGGCAACTTCGGCACCCCGACCACGGCGAACGCGCCGGCGATCCTCGCGCAGCTGACGCCCGAGCAGCTGTTCGACGCCGTCGCGATCCGCGTCGACGGCCCGAGGGCGTGGGACCTCGACCTTGCGTTCGACCTCACGCTCACCGACCTCGGCCGCAGCTTCCACCTCACGCTGCGCAACGGCGTGCTGGTGTACGTCGAGCGCGAGCCGGCGACGGATGCCGCGCTGCACCTGGTCCTCGACAAGCCGCGTCTGCTGCGGCTCGCCGGCGGCGACGTCTCATCCGACGGCGTCGAGGTGACGGGCGACCTGGAGGTCCTGAAGCAGCTCATCGGCGTGCTCGACGAGGGCGACCCCGACTTCGACATCGTCGTGCCCTGACGACGTCGACGGCGCGTTACGTCACGACGTCACGGCGTCAGGGTTCGCCGAGGGGCGCTCAGCCCCAGGCCGACTCGGGCGCCGTGATCACCTTCACGGGCGCCGTCGACCAGTGCGAGCCGTACCCGTAGTGGCTGGTGGCCCACGGCGACGCCCAGATCGCCTGCGCCGTGGCGTTCGCGTCGGTTCCGGCCTCGAGCGAGGCCTCGATCGCGTCGTAGAACGCGTATCGGCGCAGGCTGTCGGCGGCGTACTCGGCCGCGATCGACAGGGTCGCGTAGCTGCCGAGGCCCGATCCGCCGCCCGAGCCGTTGCCGTTGTTCAGCGGGTTGTTGCGGTTCCACCAGTTGTCGGGACCGTTCTCCTGCCGCATCCAGCGCAGCATCACGTCGATGTTCGCCTGCGTCAGCGGGAAGTCGCCGGAGATGAGCACGAGCTTCGCCCAGTCGTGGTTGGTGCCCGACTCGACGAGCGTCTCGGGGCCGGTCGTGGAGACGTACGACTCGTGCGACACGTCGGGTGCCGCCACGTCGGCGGCCACGCTCACGGTCTGGGTGTCGCCCGAGAAGGCCTCGCTCGCGCCGGGCATCTGCGCCGGGGCGGGCGCCTGGGGCGTGAGCGCGAAGGTCAGCCCGAGCGAGAGCACGGCGAACGCGGCCGCGAGCGGTGCGAGCCGCCGACCGATCCGGGCGCGATGCTCGCGGCTCGCGGCGTGGATCCTCGCCGCGCGCCGTTCTCCCCGGACCTGCTGTCCTGCGTCACGCATGCGGGCACGAGGGTAGCAAACCGAACCGGGAGCCGCACCGGGTTGCATGGCCGCGCGTAGCCTTGGGCCATGCCCCTCGACTTCGCCCTGCTGCGTCGCCACCCCGACGTCGAGGGGCACGGGCTCGAGGCCTCGGATGCCGCGGACCGCCTCATCCTCGACGAGTCCGCGCCGCTCGTGGCGGGCGCCGGCGACGGCGATCTCGTCGTGATCGACGACGCCTACGGCGCCCTCGCACTCGGCGCCGCCGCGGCGGGCGCCCGGGGCATCCGCGTGCACCAGGACCTGGTCACGGGCGAGCGGGCGCTCGCCGGGAACGCCGAGCGCACGGGCCTCGCCGACCGAGTGCGGTCGCTGCCGCTCGGGGCGGAGCTGCTGCGCGGCGCGCGGCTCGTGCTGTTGCGCCTGCCGCGCTCGCTCGACCGGCTCGACGAGCTCGCAGGGCTCGTGGCCCGGCACGCGGCATCCGACGTGGTCGTCGTCGCGGGCGGGCGCATCAAGCACATGTCGCTCGCGATGAACGACGTGCTCGGCGCCTGGTTCGACCGGGTCGACGTGTCGCACGCCCGGCAGAAGTCGCGCGTGCTCACGGCGCGCGGCGCGCACGAGCAGCGGCAGCCGCCCGCGCCGGGCTGGCCGCGCGGCGAGCGGCACGACGACCTCGGCATCACGGTCGTCGCGCACGGCGGCGTCTTCGCCGGCACCGGCGTCGACATCGGCACGCGGTTCCTGCTCGAGCAGCTCGGCGGCGCGATGCCCGATGCCCCGTCCGCCGTCGACCTCGCCAGCGGGTCGGGCGTCGTGGCGGCGTGGCTCGCCCGGAGCCGCCCTGGGCTGCGGGTCACGGCGACCGACCGCTCGGCGGCCGCCGCGGCATCCGCTCGCGAGACCGCGGAGGTGAACCGCGTCGCCGATCGCGTGACCGTGACCCAGGCCGACGCGCTCGAGCGCCTGCCCGACGCGAGCGAGACGTTCGTGGTGCTCAACCCGCCCTTCCACTCGGATGCCGCACTGCACACCGGCATCGCGGCGCACCTGTTCGACGACGCGGCGCGCGTGCTCGCGCCCGGAGGCGAGCTGTGGTGCGTGTGGAACTCGCACCTGCACTACCGGCCGCTGCTCGAGCGCGCGGTCGGATCCACCCGACAGGTCGCGCGCAACCCGAAGTTCACCGTCACCGCATCGCGGCGGCCGGAATGAGCACCGACGAGCAGGATCGCACCGACAGCGAACCGGCGCGTGCGCGGCCGGCGCCGGCGTCGGCGCCGGCCGACCCGACCTCGGCGCATCAGCAGCGGCTCACCCCGGTCGAGCGCGCGATCGACCGCGCGGCCCACCGCCTGCTCGCTGACGCGTCCGACCGCGGCATCCGTGCCGGGCTCATCGAGTTCCTCGTGTTCGGGGCGAAGCAGGCGTGGGCCTGCGTGTTCGGCGCAGCGCTGCTGGCCGTCATCGTCGCGGCTCGGCTCTGGTATCCCGACGATGCGACGCTCGCACCCAACGATGCGCTCACGATCGCGGCGGTGGTGATCCAGGTCGTCATGGTCACGACGCGGCTCGAGACGGGCCGGGAGCTCTGGGTCGTCGTGCTGTTCCACGTCACGGGCACGGTCATGGAGATCTTCAAGACGGATGTCGGGTCGTGGGCCTACGACGGCGACGGCGTGCTGCGCATCGCCGGCGTGCCGCTGTTCTCGGGGTTCATGTACGCCGCGGTCGGGTCCTACCTCGTGCGCGTGCACCGGCTCTTCGACCTCGGCTTCACGCAGTATCCGCGCCGCTGGCTCACGGTGATCGCCGCCGCCGCGATCTACGCGAACTTCTTCACGCATCACTTCATCGTCGACCTGCGCTGGGTGCTGCTCGCGGCCGTCGTGCTGCTGTGGTGGCCGACCGTCATGCACTTCCGCGTGTGGCGGCGTACCTACCGGATGCCGCTCCTCGCCGCCTTCGCCCTGGTCGCCGTGTTCATCTGGTTCGCCGAGAACATCGCCACCTGGGCCGGTGCCTGGTTCTACCCCGACCAGGCCGACGGATGGCAACCGGTGTCGGTGTCGAAGCTCGTGGCGTGGTTCCTGCTCATGATCATCTCGGTGGTCCTCGTGACGTTCGTGTACCCGCCGCGACCGTCGGCCGGGGCATCCGATCGCGCCGACGGCTGATCCGGGTTCCGTCGGGACGGCGGTCGTGGAAGGCTGGACGGGTGACGTCCACGCTCGAACAGCTCGACGCCGACACGACCACCCGCGACGTGTCGGAGCAGCCGTGGCGCACGATCGTGTGGGACGACCCGGTCAACCTGATGACGTACGTGACGTACGTGTTCCGCACGTACTTCGGGTACCCGCGCGAGGTCGCCGAGCGGCTGATGCTGCAGGTCCACCACGAGGGGCGCGCCGTCGTGGCATCCGGCAATCGCGAGGCGATGGAGCGGCACGTGCAGGCGATGCACGGCTACGGCCTGCAGGCCACGGTGTCGAGGGGCGAGCCGTGATCGTCGCCGGGCGCAGCGGCGGCGAGGGCGTGCGCATCGTGCTCGAGGTCGAGGAGGCGATGCTCCTGTCGGAGCTCGCCGACCAGGTCGACTCGGTGCTCCTGCTCGGCGAGGCCGACGATCCGGCGCTCGGGCGGCTGCTGCCGAACGCCTACCCCGACGATGCGCCGGCGTCGCAGGAGTTCGGCCGGTACACGCGCGAGAGCCTCGTCGACGGCAAGCGCCAGGCCGCGCAGCGCGTGCGCGATGCGACCGCCGTGACCGATGGCGACGAGGGCGTCGTGCAGATCGAGCTCGACCAGTCCGAGGCGTGGGGCTGGCTCACGTTCCTCACCGACCTTCGGCTCATCCTCGCCGAGCGCGTGGGCATCGTCGAGGAGGACGACGACGAGGCCGACGAGACGCGCGACGACTACCTGCGCGCGGCCTACGAGTGGGCGGGCTTCGTGCAGGGCTCGATGCTCGAGGTGCTCGACCCGACCGACTCCTGACCCGAGCGGATGCCGCGGGGGGCCTGCGCGGCGCGGCGGCCACGTGATGCGTGACAAGCGGGGGCTCCGGCTGGCAGTGTGATCCCCACAGCGGCCGCCTGGGGCCGCGGGAGGGATGCCCCGATGACCGCACCGACCCGCGCACCGGCGGCGCGCAGCACGCAGCCGTCCACCTCGATCCGCCGCGTACTGCGGCACCCGGCCGAGAATGCGGAGACGCTCGAGTCCGTCGCATTGGTGGTGGGCGCGGGGGCGTTCGTCATCGGGCTCGCCGTGGGGTGGATCGTCTTCTGGGGCGACGACGTGCCGATCTCGGGCGCGGGGTCGCTCGGCCAGTTCGCCGGCGTCGGCGGCGCTGCGGTGGCGTTCATCGCCTTCCTGCTCGGTCGGATCGTCCTGCGAACGCCCGCGCCGGCGCTGCGGTCCCATGTCGACGACGGCCTCGAGGTCTCGGGTGCGCGACTGCACTGGTTCGACGTCGTCGCGCTCGCCGTGGCCCATGCCGTGATCGTCCTGCTCGGCTGGATCGGCCTCGCCGACGTGCTGGAGCGCAGCTTCATCGGCGCGGTCGTCTTCACGTTCCCGGCGGCCGTGCTCGCGGGCACCGCGTTCGCCGTCACCGGGTACGCGGTGTTCCTCTCGGCGGCCCGGCTCACGCCGATGCTCCTGTCGCTCGTGGTCGCGGTGTTCCTCGTGGTGGGGGCGCTGGCTGCCATGTTGAGCTCGAGCGATCCGCTCTGGTGGCAGAAGAACCTCTCGGCGCTCGGCATGACGGACGACATCTCGTCGCTCGCGTTCAACCTGACGCTCATCATCGCCGGGGCGATCGTCACGATCATCGCGCGCTACGGCACGGCGAACCTGCCGACGTCGACACCCGTGGAAGTCCGTCGACGGAGCATCGTGCGCGCGATGCTCGCGCTCATCGGCGTCCTGCTGGCGTGCGTCGGCATCTTCCCGGTGGACGAGTTCTTCGCGTTGCACAACACGGTGGCGACGGGCATGGCCGTGACCTACGCCGTCATCGTGTTCGCCCTGCCGCGCCTGGTCCCGTCGATGCCGAAGGTGTTCGTGATCCTCGGGTACGTCTACGTCGCGGTCGTGGTCCTGCTCGGCGTCTTCTTCGCGATCGGCTACTACAACCTCACGGCCGTCGAGCTCGTGGCGGGCGTGCTGATCTTCAGCTGGATCATCCTGTTCCTGCGCAACGCGGGCGTGATCCGCCCCGAGGCGCCCGCGGACGCGGCTCGCCCGGCCGGAGACCGCGACGCCGACCCCGACGCCGTCGGCGATCCCGCCGGAGCGCCCGCGCTCACCTGAGCACGAACCTGTTGACGTGCGCGCTCAGCCGGGAGGATGATGCGCGTACCGGCACGCGTCCACCTGGGGACGCGGCCGATGGAGAGGGGATCACATGTCAGACACTGCAGGTTCCGGATGGGTCGGCTGGGGCTGGTTCGCGGCGATCATCATCATCATCGCGGGCGTCTTCGACGCCCTGTACGGTCTCGTCGCGATCCTCATGCCGCAGAGCTCGTACTTCGTGGTGGGCGAGGGCGGCCTCTTCCTCTTCGACGTGTCCGGATGGGGCTGGTGGCACCTGATCCTCGGCGTCGCGCTGGTGCTCATCGGCCTCGCGCTGATCACCGGGGCGACGTGGGCCCGCGTGGTGGCGATCATCCTCGTCGCGTTCAACGGGCTCTCGCAGCTCGCGCTGCTCCCCGTGCAGCCGTGGTGGTCGCTCATCGTGCTCACGCTCGACATCATCGTCATCTACGCGCTCACCGTGCATGGCCGGGAGCTCAAGTCCGCCGCCTGACGCGCGCGTGCTGGAAACGACGAGGGGGCGGGTGCCGAAGCACCCGCCCCCTCGCGTCGTCCCGATCAGGCGCCGTGGCTGAGCGCCCGCGCCTTGAGCTGGTCGTACTCGGCCTGGGAGATGGTGCCGGCGTCGAGCAGCGCCTTCGCCTTGGCGATCTCGTCGGACGGGCTGGCCGCCGTTCCGGCCGTCTGGCGGATGTAGTCGTCGGTGGCCTGCTGGTACTGGCGGGCCTCCTTCTGCGCGCGCTCCGCCATGCCGCTGCCGCGGGCGATGAGGTACACCAGCGCGGTGAGGAACGGCACGAAGACCAGGAAGATGATCCACACGGCCTTCCACCAGCCGTTGAGCTTGTGGTCTCGGAAGAGGTCGGTGATGATCGCGATGACCGCCCAGAGGTAGGCGAAGAAGGCGAAGAACCAGAGGGTCCACCAGAGGATGTCGCCCAGACTGTTCCAGAAACTCATTGGAGCCCTTTCAGAATGTCGGATGCCGCCGCTGGGGGCGGCGACGGGTCGCGCCCGTCATCCGGGGTGCGCCGGTCCGACTGGAGCCTGCGATCCCCCTGATCTCGGTGTCTCCCGGGTGCACACTATCGCGCGGGATGCCGCGGGGGTAGCGGCAATCGTGCCGTGTCAGCCGAAGCGGCGGGGATCGCAGGTCGTATCGTGGGGCGCGTGAGCGGCGAGTTCCTCGATTGGTCCACCCTCAGCGCCTGGGACGTCACGTTCGCCCTGCTCTCGGTCGTCGCCGGGTGGATCGCATCGCGACTCGTGCGCCGCGGCATCCTCGCGCTCATGGCGCGACTCGAGGGGATCTCCGCGGAGACCGGTCGCCGGGTCGCGAGCATCTCGGGCATCATCGTGCTGCTGCTCGGGGTCGGCGTCGCGCTGAGCTTCCTCGGCGCGCCGCTGCAGCCCGTGCTCGCGATCGTCATCATCGTGGCGATCGTCGCCCTCCTCGTGCTGCGCGGCATCGCCGACAACTTCTCCTCCGGTATCGTGCTGCAGACCCGCAAGCCCGTGCAGCCCGGCGACCAGGTCGCCACGCCCGACTACGACGGCACCGTCGAGGAGCTCACGAGCCGGTCGGTCGTCGTGCGGTCGTTCGACGGCCGTGCGGTGCACATCCCGAACTCCGCGTTCCTGAACAACCCGTTCGTGAACGGGTCCGCGTTCGGGGCCAACCGCACCGAGCTCGAGGTGCGCACGCCGCTGGGCGGTCTCGGCGTCGAGGCGGTGCTGGCCGAGCTCGAGCGGGTCGCGGCATCCGTCGACGGCGTGCGCACGGAGCCCGCCGACCAGGCGCCATGGGCCCGGGCCATCACGATCGGCGCCGACCGCATGACCGCTCGCGTGCAGGTGTGGCACGAGCCGGGCCGCAGCCAGGCCACCGGCGGTGCCGTCGTGGTCGCGCTCGCGGCGGCGCTCGCAGATCGAGGGCCCGACGTGCTCGTCACGAGCGAGCTGCCGAGCACCATGGCGCGCACCGAGGAGCGCTGACGGGAGTCGACCCCTCGACCGGGCTCTGTCGCCGTTGCACCTCCGTGCAATAGCGTGTGCGTGAGCGCACCGCTCCCGGCCCGCTCACGGCGAAGGGGATGCACGCCATGTCAGAGCACGGGACACCATCGGCCGCGGCCACGTCGACGACCAAGGCCGACAGCCCTCCGCGCGCCATCCTCGTCCTCATCGCGCTCGTGCTGGGCGCGGCCATCGCGAACCTCAACCTCGCCGTGGCCAACGTGGCGCTGCCCACGATCGGCGCGGCGTTCGACGCGTCGCAGACGCAGCTGAACCTCACGGCGGTCGGCTACAGCCTCGGCCTCGCGGCATCCGTGCTCTACCTCGGCGCCCTCGGCGACCGCTACGGCCGCAAGCTGATGCTGCTGCTCGGGTCGCTGGCGTCCATCCCGTTCAGCCTGCTGGCGGCGTTCGCGCCGACGATCGAGGTGCTCGTCGTGGCCCGCATGCTCGGCGGCATCGCCGGCGGCATGTGCTTCCCGACGACGCTCGCGCTCATCGCGGCGCTCTGGGGCGGCGCCAAGCGCACGCGGGCGATCGCCCTCTGGTCGGCGATCGGGGCCGCGATCGCCGCCCTCGGCCCGCTCCTGTCGGGCTGGCTGCTTGGCCAGTTCGACTGGGGCTCGGTCTTCCTCGTCACCGTCCCGCTCGCCGTGGTCGCGTTCATCATGGCGCTAATCTTCGTGCCCGCCCACGTGAACGAGTCGACCGAGAAGGTCGACAACCTCGGCGGCATCATCTCGATCGTGTTCGTCGGCTCGCTCATCCTCGCCATCAACTTCGCGGCGGTCCCCGACTCCACGACGCTCGTGCTGGTGCTGTCGGCGATCACGCTCGTCGGCGTCATCGCGTTCGTCCTGCGGCAGCGTCGTGCGCCGAACCCGCTGTACGACCTGCACGTCGCGGCCAGGCCGCCGTTCTGGGTCGCTGCGGTCGCCGGCATCATCGTGTTCGGCTCGCTCATGGGCGCGATGTTCGTCGGGCAGCAGTTCCTGCAGAACGTGCTCGGGTACACGACCATCGAGGCGGGCGCCGCGATCCTTCCGACGGCGATCCTGATGGTGCTGATCGCCCCGATCTCGGCGCGGCTCGTCGACCGCATCGGGTCGCGCATGACGCTGCTGTCGGGTTACGTCTTCGTCTTCCTCGGGTTCCTCACGATGCTCGTGCTCTGGCGCGAGGGATCCGGGTACTTCGAGGTGGGCCTCGCCTACGCCTTCGTCGGCGCGGGCGTCGGCTTCGCCCAGACGCCCGCCGCGCACTCGCTGACGGGCTCCGTGCCGCCGACGCGCGTGGGCATGGCGTCGGCGACCGCCGACCTGCAGCGCGACCTCGGCGGCGCGCTCATGCAGTCGATCTTCGGCGCGTTGCTGACGGCCGGCTACGCCGCCGCGTTCTCGAAGCAGATCGCGGCGTCGTCCGAGGCGTCCTCCATCTCGACCGCGACCGAGGCGCAGCTCACGAAGTCGTTCGACAGCGCCGCCGCGATGGCGAAGCAGTACCCGCAGTACGCCGACCAGATCACGGCGGCGGCGAAGGAGTCGTTCCTCGCCGGCGACCACTGGGCGTACACCGCCGGACTCGTGGCCGTCGTGATCGGCGCGATCCTCGTGTTCTTCTTCTTCCCGCGCAAGCAGCGCGAGGTCGAGCTGGTCGCGCAGTACCACGCGGAGGATGCCGCCGCCATGGCAGCTTCGGGCAAGGAGACGGAGGGCCGCTGACACGATGCAGAAGCCGCTGGCGGGGCTGAGCCGCCGCAACCTGGTTCGCGAGCTCACCGCCGGCGTCACGCTCCTCGCCATCGCCATCCCCCTGAACATCGGCTACGCGCAGATCGCCGGCCTGCCCGCCACGGCGGGCCTCTACGCGCTCATCGTGCCGACGATCGTCTACGCGCTGGTCGTGTCGAGCCGCCAGTTGGTGGCGTCACCGGATGCCGCGGCGGCCGCGCTCGTCGCCTCGTCGATCGGCGGCCTGGCCACCGCCGGCAGTGCCGACTACGCGACCCTCGCGATGGCCCAGGCGATCATCTGCGGCATCCTGTTCGTGCTGCTCGCGGTGCTGAAGCTCGGCTTCCTCGCGAACTTCCTCTCGAAGCCGATCCTCGTGGGGTTCGTCGGCGGCCTCGCGCTCGACATCCTCGTGAGCCAGGTCGCGAAGATGCTCGGGGTGTCGATCGACTCGGGCGGCGAGTTCGTCGACAAGGTCGTCGGCCTCGTGACGGGGCTCGGCACCGCCAACCTGGTCTCGCTCGCGATCTCGGTCGTCTCGGTCGCGATCCTGCTGCTCGGCCGCCGCTTCCTGCCGGTCGTGCCGTGGGCGCTCGTGGTGCTCGTGCTCGCCACGATCGTCGTCGTGATCGCCGACCTCGACGACCAGGCGGGCGTCGACGTGCTCGGCGAGGTGCCCGCCGGACCGCCCGCGATCACGTGGCCGGTCATCGACTGGTCGACGTGGCTCATGCTCATCCCGTCGGCGATCGCGCTGACCCTCGTGACGACCGCCGAGGGGCTGCTCGTGTCCCGGTCGTACGGCGAGAAGCGCGGCTACCCCACGAACCCGAACCGCGACCTGTTCGCGTTCGGACTCGGCAACATCGCCGCCGGCGCGAGCGCCAGCTTCAGCGTCGGATCGTCGACGTCGCGCACCGCGGCGATGGACCAGGCGGGATCGCGCACGCAGCTGCCGTCGCTCGTGCTTGCGCTGGGCACGCTGCTGCTCCTGCTCTTCGGTACCGCGCTCCTCGCCGACATCCCGTCGCCCGCGATCGGCGCGATCGTCGGCGTCGCCATCCTGCCGCTGCTCGGCCTCCGCGACTTCGTGCGGCTCTGGAGGCAGGACCGGTTCGAGTTCGTCGTCGGCGCAGCCTGCTTCCTCGTCACGCTGTTCATCGGCGCGATCCCCGGCATCCTCGTCTCGTTCGTGCTCGCGCTCGTCAACCTCGCGAAGCGCGCGGCGAACCCGGCCATCGACGTGCTCGAGGCCGGCGGCGAGCCCACGGATTCGCTGCTCGACGAGGCGCCCAGCGGCGCGGTCACGGCGCCGGGCGTCATCGTCATCCGGCTCGCCGCGCCGCTGTTCTTCGCCAACGGCACGGTGTTCGGCGACGCCGTCAAGCGCGCCGTCACGGCGGCGGAGGGCGCCGGCCACGGGCCCGTGCGGCACCTCGTCGTCGACATGGAGGCCGTGACCGACGTCGACATCACGGGCGCAGAGAGCTTCGACGCCCTGCTCACGTGGCTCGACCAGCGGAACGTCGCGCTCGCCTTCAGCCGGGTCCGCCCCGACGCGCATCGTCGCCTCGCCGACCTGGGCCTGCTGGGCGAGCGGCCGGTCTACGAGACGAACCGCGCGGCCATCGCGGCGCTCGCCGCGCCGACGCCGTGAACGGGATTCCCGCCCGCTCGGGGCATCCGACGCTAGTGTGCAATCAGCACCGCTGAGCAGGGTCGACGAGGGGAACGTCTTGGGAGCCGTCTTCGGGGACATCCTGCCGCTGGCGGTCGGGATCGCGATCAGTCCGATCCCGATCATCGCGGCGATCCTCATGCTGCTCTCGCCGAAGGCGAAGGGCACCAGCGTCGGCTTCCTGCTGGGCTGGGTCGTCGGCATCGTCGTGGCGGTCGTCGTGTTCACGCTGCTCGCGTCGGTCCTCCCCGAGCAGGACCCCGATGCCTCGAAGCCCGTCTCGGGCACGATCAAGATCGTCCTCGGCGTGCTGCTCCTGCTGCTCGCGTTCCGGCAGTGGCGGAGCCGTCCCAAGCCGGGCGAGGAGCCGCCGCTGCCGAAGTGGATGGCGGCCATCGATGACATGAACGCCGGTCGCGGGTTCGGCCTGGGCTTCCTCCTCTCGGCCGTCAACCCGAAGAACCTCATCATGGCGGTCGGAGCCGGCATCACGATCGGCACCGGCGGCCTCACGATCGGCGAGGACGTCGTCGTGATCCTCCTGTTCACGCTCATCGCCGCGAGCTCCGTCGCGGTGCCCGTGATCGCCTACCTCGTGGCATCCGCCCGCATGGCCCGGCCGCTCGAGTCGCTGCGTGGGTGGCTCGTGCACAACAACGCGACGGTGATGGCCGTGCTGCTGCTCGTGATCGGCGTGGTCGTCATCGGCAAGGGGATCGGGAGCTTCTGAGATGACGGGGCCGGCGATGACGGATGCCCCCACGGGGGCGGGCGCCGGTCGGGCCGGGCTCGCGCACGGCACGCGCGTGCTGCTCACCGTCGCCGCCGCGGTCGTCGCGTTCGCCGGCATCTGGTTCGGACGCGAGATCCTCGCGCCGCTCGCCGTCGCGGCCGTCGTCGTGATCATCGCGCACCCGGTGCGGTTCCCGCTCGAGCGTCGTGGGTGGCCGAAATGGGCCGCCACGACCATCGTCATCGTGGTGGCGTACCTCATCCTCGCGATCCTCGCCGGCCTGCTCGTCTTCGCCTCCGCGCAGTTCGTCGCGATGCTGCCCGACTACGCCGACGAGCTGCAGGCGACCGCGGCGTCCATCGCCGACACGCTCTCGTCGCTCGGGCTCTCCGACGAGGCCTCCGACGCGACGTCGTCGATCCTCGACCCGGGCACGCTCGTCGGCGTCGCGGCATCCGTCGCCGACGCCGCGCTCGGGTTCGCGACCGCGTTCTTCTTCGTGCTCGCCTACGTCATCTTCATGGCCGCGGATGCCGCACGGTTCGGCCGGCTGCGCACCGTGTTCGGCGGCGCGCGCGCCGACGGGATCGGCGCTCGGTACTTCAGCGGCGTGCGCCGCTACTACGTCGTGAACGCGACCTTCGGTGCGATCGTGGCCGTGCTCGACGGCCTGCTGCTCTGGGCGCTCGGCATCCCGATCCCGATCGTGTGGGCCATCCTCGCCTTCGTCACGAACTTCGTGCCGAACATCGGCTTCGTGCTCGGACTCATCCCACCGGCCGTGCTCGCCCTCGTCGTCGGCGGCTGGCCGCTCGCGCTCGTCGTGGTGCTCGCCTACAGCGTCATCAACGTGACGCTGCAGGTGCTCATCCAGCCCAAGTTCGTCAGTGACGCCGTCGACCTCAGCCTGACCCTCTCGTTCTTCTCGGTCGTCTTCTGGGCCTTCGTCATCGGGCCCATCGGGGCGATCCTGTCCATCCCGCTCACCCTGCTCGTGCGAGCGCTGCTCGTGGAGCCCGACGATCGTGCCGAAACGCTCCGACGCCTGTCGGGGAACCCGGCCCAGGAGGGGAGTCCCCATGTGGTGGAACCGTCGCAAGCAGGCTGAGACCGCGCCGCCCGTGACGCCGGAGCCCGACGCGCCGCCGGTCCAGACCGCGCCGGTGTCGCCGCATCGCACCGCCTACATCATGATCGGGCTCGCGGGCGCCGTCGTCGCGTCCTTCGGCATCGCCGCGATCTCCGAGATCTTCGTCTGGACGTTCTTCGCGCTGGTGCTCACGATCTGCGTCTACCCGCTCCGGTCGTGGCTCGAACGGCACGGCGTGAAGCGGGGCGTCGCGACGGTCGCGGTGATCCTCGCCGTCGTGCTGCTGCTCGGCGCGTTCGCGTTCGCGTTCTTCTTCTCCTTCGCCCAGTTCCTCGCCCTGCTCCCGCAGTACACCGACGAGCTGCAGACCTGGGCGTCCAATGCCGGCGCATGGCTGTCGAGCCTCGGCCTCGGCCAGCAGCAGATCGACGAGATCACCACGTGGTTCGATCCGGGCAAGGTCCTCGACGTCATCGGAAGCGTCGTGGGCAGCGCCGCCGGATT
Organism: Agromyces mariniharenae; assembly: GCF_008122505.1. Classification (NCBI taxonomy): domain Bacteria; kingdom Bacillati; phylum Actinomycetota; class Actinomycetes; order Micrococcales; family Microbacteriaceae; genus Agromyces; species Agromyces mariniharenae. The sequence continues at coordinate 1,896,394 of NZ_VSSB01000001.1, forward strand.
CGTGACCGCGGCCGTGATCCTCCTGACAATGCTCATGCTCATGGCGATGGACTCGTCGCCGGTGCGCACGCTCGTCCGCGAGCTGTACCCGCGCCGGCCCCTGCTCGCCACGGCCGCGTTCGCCTACACGTTCGGAGTGCGCCGCTACATGGTGGTCACGACGTTCCTCGGCATCGCCCAGGGCGTGATCAACTGGATCGCCCTGGTGCTGCTCGGCGTGCCGGGCGCCGCGCTGTGGGGCGTGCTCGCGTTCCTCTGCAGCTTCATCCCGAACGTCGGCTACTTCATCGCCATCATCCCGCCGATCGTGTTCGGCGCGCTCGTCGGCGGCTGGCCGCTCGTCGTCGCGGTCATCGTGGTCTACGGCATCATCAACGCCGTGGTGCAGTCGCTCGTGCAGCCCCGGGTCGTCGGCAACGCCGTGGCGCTGAGCCAGTCGATCACGTTCTTCTCGGTGCTGTTCTGGGCGGTGGTGCTCGGGCCGATGGGCGCCATCCTCGCCATCCCGCTGACGCTGCTGGTGCGCATGCTGCTCGTCGACTCGAACCCGAACATGGCGTGGACGCGTGCCGCGCTCGGCGACTTCGACGAGGCGAAGAAGGTCATGGAGGCCGAGGACGCCGCTGCGAAGGCCGAGCGGAAGCTCCGGCGCCATCCAGAGGGGAACGGCGCCATCGCCGCCGACGTGGCCGACACGGGTGCTCCGTCGACGGACGCTGCAGCAGGCTGAGTCTCGATGACATGGGATTCCACTCCCGGTGGACTCCGGAATACGAGGACGCAGTTCGCCGCCCGCTGACGTCCTTGGTTTCAGGAGTGTCCGCCGGGGACACGTCCGTTGGAGTGCCGAGCGGGTGGTCCGAAGCCTTGGGCGCACCGGCCTGCGCCTCCGACACTCAGTCGGCGGGGATCGTGCCCTTGCGGTCGGGGAGCCGCCGGGTGAACGGCAGCGCGAGCAGCGCGGCCGCCGCGCAGGCGAGCATGCCGACCTTGATGCCCATGAGCTGCGCGGCTGAGTAGTTCGCCACGAGGTCGTCGACCTGGTCGGCGGGGATGCCCGCGTCGAGCAGCGCCTGCTCGGCCTGCGCCGGCGGGATGTACTCGATGCCCGAGGAGACCTGCACGGTGACCTGGTCGGAGACCGCCGACTCGATGTCGGGGTCGTCGGCGATGAGGCCGAGCACGGATGCCGCGAGCGCGCCGACCATGAGGGAGCCGATCAGGGCCGTGCCGAGCGACGAGCCGAGGTTCTGCGCCGTGTACTGGAGGCCGCCGGCCTCGCTGCGCGCGTCCGCGGGCACCGAGGACTGCACGACGTTGCCGAGCTGCGAGGCGAGCAGGCCCGTGCCCAGGCCGACGAGGGCCATGCCGATGGCGAACGGGGTCGTGGCGAGCTGCGGCTCGATCGTGGCGATGATGACGAGGCAGGCGACGGCGATGGTGAGCAGGCCCACCCGCACGAGCGCGCGCGCTCCGAAGCGGCCGCCGAGTCGAGCGCCGATCGCCGCGGCGGCGAGCATGGCGATGGACGTGGGCAGCAGGCGGAGGCCGGTCTGGAACGCATCCATGCCCTGCGTGATCTGCAGGTAGAGCGGCACGGCGAAGAAGATGCCGAGCAGCACGAGGTTCTGGGCGAGGAGGCTGGCGAGCCCCGACCGGAGTGCGGGGATCCGGAGGTTGGCCACGTCGAGCAGTGGCACGCGTCCTCGGTTCGCGACCCGGCGCTCCCAGGCGAGGAACGCCCAGAGCACCAGCAGCCCCGCGCCGATGACGAACGGCGTCAGCGCGAAGCCGAACGGCGTGATCGGCGACTGCACGGGCTGGATCCACCCCCAGGTGCCGCTCTGCAGCACGCCGACCACGACGAGCGCGAGGCCGAGCGCCGACAGGATCGCCCCGACGACGTCGAGGCGGAACTTCTCGCGCACGTGGTCGTCGGTGATCCACGAGCTCACCGCGAGCACGAAGACGACGAAGACGACCTCGCCGGCGAACACCCAGCGCCAGGAGTACTCGGTCGTGAGCCAGCCGCCCAGCAGCGGGCCGATCGCGATGCCGGCACCGGCCACGCCGCCGATGATGCCGTAGGCGCGGGCGCGCGCCGCACCCTGGTAGCTGCCGGCCACGAGGGCCGCGAGCGCTGGGAGCACGAGGGCGGCGCCGGCCCCCTCGATGAACGACCAACCCAGGATGAGCACGCCGACGGTCGGCGCGAGCGCGGTCATCAGCGATCCGATCGCGTAGATCACGAGCCCGATGCGGAAGATGCGCAGGCGCCCGAACAGGTCGCCGATCTTGCCGCCCGTGAGCATGAGCGCCGCCATGACGAGCGCGTAGAGCGTGATCGCGAGCTGGATCATCGACACCGTGGTGTCGAACTCCTCGACGAGCTGGCTGATCGACACGCTCATCACCGAGCTGTCGAGCACCATGATGAACTGCGCGATCGCGAGCGGGATCACCGCACGCGATGCGCTCTTCGCGGCGGTCGTGGGTGCGCCGCGCGGCGGGGTGGCCTGCGTCACGATGCGGATGCCTCGACGCGACCCTCGGCGATCGCCGCGAGGAGTGCGGAGTGGTCGGACTCCGTGCGGTCGGCGTACGCCACCGAGAAGTCGAGGATCGCCCGGGCGAACTCCTTCGCGTCGCCGACGTACCCGCTGATGAGGGCCGGGTCGCCGCCCCGGGCATGCGCTCGCGCGAGGATGATGCCGCAGTACTCGGCGTAGATCCGCATCGTCGACGGCTCCATGACCTCGGGCTCGGCCGAGCCCTTCCAGTCGCGGAACTGCCGCACGTAGAAGTCGCGGTCGTGGCCGTCGATGCCCGTGCCGGTGGTCCAGCCGACGAGCACGTCGCCGAGCGCCTGCATGATGCGCTGGCCGTGCACGACGCGCTGCCCCTGGTGCGCATAGGCGCTCGGTTCCCCGGGTCGCTCGAGCACCGACTGCTGCGCCTCCTTCGCCTGCAGCATGAGCACGTCGTTCTTGCCGTTGCCCTGGAACAGGACGACCCACGCCCGCGTGCCGACGCTGCCGACCCCGACGACCTTCATCGCGGCATCCACCATGCGGAAGCGGTCGAGCACGCGGCGACGCTCGGGCGGGAGGGTCTCGCGGTAGGTCTCGAAGATGTCGCGGATGCGCTGCTCGGCCTCGTCGTTCGAGAGTCCGCTCTCCTCCGCGATGTGCCGGAAGGGCACGAGGATCGGAGGGTCGGACCTGAATCGCCAGACGCCGTCGACGCGCTCGGCCAGGCTGTTCGCGGCCTGCCGGCTGTCGCGTCGGCGGGACTTCGCGATGATGCGGTGCGCGCGCTCGGATGCCTCGGTCGCGAGTTCGCTGCTCAGCCCCGTGAGCACGTCCTCCATGTCGAGTCGCGCGGTGAAGAGCTCGACGAGGGGCGTGCGCGCCGCCTGTCGCATCGCGGCGCCGTACGCCCGCACCACGCGCATGACGATCCTGGCCCGGGTGTCGTCGTCGAATCCGCGGGCGCGGGCCGCGATCTCGAAGCTGGCCGCCATGCGCTTCACGTCCCACTCGAACGGACCGGGCGCCGTCTCGTCGAAGTCGTTCAGGTCGATGACGAGCGATCGCTCGGGCGAGGCGAACACGCCGACGTTCGAGAGGTGCGCGTCCCCGCAGAGGTGGGTGATGATGCCGGAGTCGGGGACCTCGCGGAGGTCGTCGGCCATGATGGCCGCCGCGCCGCGATAGAACGCGAACGCCGACGAGGCCATGCGGCTGTGGCGCAGCGCGATGAGGCTCGGCACGCGCGACTCGGCCTGGCGCTCGAGCACGGCGATCGGGTCGCGCTCCGAGGGCGCGAGGGCGCCGTGGGCGTCGACGGGCAGGCGCGTGCGCGCCTCGCGTCCGAGGTCGCGGCGCGCCTTGCGCGGCAGGAGCGCCTGGTCGGTCCGGGTGTCGAGTGCGATGGTCATGGCGGCTCCTCCCGCTCAGCTGACGGCTTCGGGCACGACCTCGGTGGTCGGCGGTGCCGGCGGTGCCGCGGCATCCGACGTGGCGGCGACGACGGCGTCGACGAACCGGATGAAGACGGTGATCCAGCTGAAGATGATCGTGAACGCGACGAGCTCGAACGCCGTCAGGTTGTAGTACGCGACGGGCGTGAACAGCAGGAAGCTCACGATCAGCACCGCGAACGTCACGTAGCAGATGACGAAGAACCGGCGCGGGAGGCCCTTCAGGATGTACGGCGACCCGAGCACCATGACCGCGAATGCCGCGGCCATCCCCGACGCGCAGCCGTTGTGCACGGCCATGTTCACGTCGACGGGGAAGAGTCCCACGCCGGCGAGCATGACGCCGAGGATGACGAACGTCACGGACAGGAAGCGCGGTGCCCAGCGGTGCACGAGGACGCCTCGCTCGACGAGGGTCGTGAGGTCGCGGTGCAGGTACAGCGTGAAGGTCGTGACGAAGAACCCCGCGACGATGAGCGTCGTGTTGAACATCCAGGCCGAGAAGTCGCCGGCCGTGCCGAGCTGGCTGAAGTGGTACTCCCACCAGTACTCGTCCTCGACCGCGGCGATCGACGCGAGCGTCGACAGCGCCATGAACGAGACGAGCAGGGTCGCCATCTTGCGGGTGGTGATCTCGGACACCGACAGGTAGATGAGATACGCGCTCGCGCCCGCCGCCGCGACGACGGCGATCGTGCCGATGATCACGTCGACCTCGAGCCCGTCGAAGCTGCGCTGCAGCACGACGAACACCGATGCCGTGAAGATCGCCGCGAGGGCCGCGTGCACGAGCGCGACGGTGGTCGCGTCGAGCACGAACTTCCACGGCCGGATGCGCAGGCGCCACTCCTGGCCGGGGCGGTGCCGAGAGCGCCAGTAGCCCACGTAGCCGACGATGATTCCGGCGAGGAGCGCCGCGATCGCGGCCACGGCCCCCACCCACAGGCCGTCGCCGCCCCACAGCGGCGTCATCCGCCCGATGAACAGCGTGAACGCCACGATCCCGCAGACCACGCCGGCCGCCGTGCCCGCGTAGACCGCCTCCGACTCGACCCTGAGCCGCGTCGAGCGGATGCCCGCGCCGCCGCTCGTCCCCGCATCCACCTTCACGCTCACAGGAACCCCCGTTCCGCCGCGCCACCGCGATCGACCACTGATCGTGTCTGCATGATACGGCGGCGGACGCGCCCGGCATAGACCCGGGAAGCGGGGGTCGATCCGCTCTTCCCCAACCGTCCCGCCGGGCGTACGCTGCCCTCAGTGAGAGGGGGAACATGCCTGAATTCGAGTACGGACCCGTCGAGATCCTGGTCGTCGGGTTCCCTGGTGAGCGGCCCGATGCCGCGACGTTCGAGGCGATCGGAGACCTCGTCGAGGCCGGTGACATCCGGCTCCTCGATGCGGTGGTCGTCTCGCGCTCCGAGAACGGGGATCTCGACATCGTCGAGATCGAGGACCTGGGCGACGAGATCGACGTGACCGAGATCGAGCTGGAGGCCAACGGCCTCGTCGGCGAGGAGGACGTGAACGACCTCGGCGGGGCGATCCCGCCGGGCACCTCGGGCGCGATGCTCGCCATCGAGCTCGTCTGGGCGAAGCGACTCGCGTCGCGGTTCGCCGAGTCGGGCGGCGTGCTCCTGCAGTCGGAGCGCATCCCGGCGCCGGTCGTCAACGCCATCATGGCCGAGGCCGAAGAGGCCGAGGCCGCCGCTACGGAGTGAGGGGAAGCACATGCTGAGGAGGATGGGACGTCCTGGGCTCGTCGGGATGGCGGCCCGCACGGCCGTCGTCGCGGGCACCGCGACCGCGGTGTCGGGCAGCGTCGCGCGGCACCAGGCGAACAAGGACCAGGAGCGGTACGAGCAGCAGCAGTACGAAGCGCAGCAGCAGCAGGCGGCGATGAACGCCGCCGCGCAGCAGGCCGTGGCGCAGCAGCAGGCCGCAGCCGCGCAGGCAGCGCCTGCCGCGCCGGCAGCCGCGGCCGGCGGCACCGACGTCGTCGCCGAACTGCAGAAGCTGGCCGCGTTGAAGGAGCAGGGCATCCTCTCCGACGACGAGTTCGCCGTGGCGAAGGCGAAACTGCTCGGCTGACCACGACCGGCGGTCGGGCCCTCACTCGCGAGACGCGGGGCCCGGCCGCTGTTCGGTGCGCCCGGGGCGCGCCGGCGTCACCGGCCGACTGAGGATGCCTGCGGCATCCGGCCTGTGCCTTGCCTGCGAACGGGCGCCCAGCCCTTGCCGGTGCATCCGCCTGCCCCCCTACGATGGGGCATGGCCGTCGCGCTGAGGGGACTCTCGACCGTCGTTCCGCCCACCGTGCTGATCCAGGAGGAGGTGCGGGACGTCTTCGGAGCGCAGCCGGGCCTGAACCGCCTCGCGCAGCGCATCGTCTCGACGAGCTTCAACGTGTCGGGCATCGAGAAGCGGCACACCGTGCTCACCGAGCTGAGTCGGGACGCCCATCCCGACGAACCCGTGTTCTTCGACATCGACAGCGGCGAGCTGCTGTTCCCGGGCACGAAGGCGCGCAACGAGCTGTACGCCGAGTTCGCGACGAGCCTGTACGTCGAGGCGGGCCGCGCGGCCATCGCCGCGACGCCGGGCCTCGCGGCATCCGACGTCACGCACATCATCACCGTGTCGTGCACCGGCTTCTACGCCCCCGGGCCCGACTTCGTGATCGCGCGCGAGCTCGGCCTCGACGCCGGCGTCGAGCGCTACCACCTCGGGTTCATGGGGTGCTACGCCTCCGTGCCCGCGCTGCGCATCGCGAAGCAGCTGTGCGAGGCGGATGCCGCGGCCGTCGTGCTCGTCGTCTCGGTCGAGCTCTGCACGCTGCACCTGCGCTCCTCGAACGACCCCGACACGATCGTCGCCTCGTCACTGTTCGCCGACGGCGCCGGCGCCGGGATCGTCACCGCGCGCCCGCTCGAGGACGGCGAGCGCGCCTTCGACCTCGACCGGTTCGCCACGCGCATCACGCCCGTCGGCGAGGGCGACATGGCGTGGAAGATCGGCGACCACGGCTTCGAGATGGTGCTGTCCAACGCGATCCCGGCGATCATCGACGACCACATCACGGGCGCGCTCGAGCCGTTGTTCGGCCACGACGCCGCGCTCGCCGAGGCGCTGGCGACGGATGCCTCGAGCGACGCGATCGAGCACTGGGCCATCCATCCGGGCGGTCGCAGCATCCTCGACAAGGTGGAGTCCCGGCTCGTGCTCACCGAGGCGCAGCTCGTGCCGGCGCGCGAGACGCTGCGCGACTACGGCAACATGTCGAGCGCGACGGTGCTGTTCGTGCTGCGCAACATCCTCGACTCGGATGCCGCCGCCGACGGCGACCGCGTCGCGGCCATGGCCTTCGGCCCGGGCCTGACGGTGGAGTCGGCCCTGCTCACGGTGCGCGCCTGATCGGCTACCGATGAGCCCGCTGAGGTGGCTGGCCGAGCGCGACGAGGACGCGGTCGAGCTCATGGACGACCCCGACGCCGACCTCGACGCGCTCGAGCGCACGTACGTCCGGTTCGCGCAGGTGAACGCGGTGGTGTCGAACGTGGGCGCGGTGTACCGCCGCTGGGTGCGTCCGGCGCTCTCGCCGACCGTCACCCGGCGCGTGCTCGACGTCGGCACGGGCGGCGCCGACCTGCCGCGCGCGCTGCTGCACCGGGCGCACGCCGACGGGTTGCGGCTCGAGGTGACCGCCGTCGATCCCGACCCGCGGGCGCTGGACTGGGCGCTGCGGCAGCCGCCGCAGCCGGGGCTCGTGCTGCGCCGCGTCACGAGCACCGAGCTCGCCCTGGCCGGCGAGCGCTTCGACGTGGTGCTCTCGAACCACGTGCTGCACCACCTCGACGGCGCCTCGCTCGGGGCGCTGCTCGCCGACTCCGAGCGGCTCGCGCGCGACGGCGGCGTCGCGGTGCACGCCGACATCGAGCGGTCGCGGCTCGGCTACGCGGGCTTCGCGCTCGGGACGCTGCCGTTCGAGCCGAACCTGCTCAAGGGGTCCTACATCCGGCCCGACGGACTCACCTCGATCCGGCGCAGCCACACGGCGCGCGAGCTCGCGGGCGTGCTGCCGCCGGGCTGGAGCGTGCGGCGAGGGTTCCCGTCGCGGCTCGAGGTCGTGTGGGGCGCGGATGCCTGAGCGCGAACGCCTGCCGCACGAGCCGCGCCACGACGTGGTGATCGTCGGCGGCGGGCCGGTCGGACTCCTGCTCGCCTGCCTGCTCGCGCGGCGTCACCTCGACGTGGTGGTGCTGGAGCGCCGGACGGCTCGCGCGGGCCGGTCCCGCGCGATCGGCATCCACCCGCCGGGCCTGCGCGCCCTCGCACGGGCGGGCGTCGGCGACGAGGTGCAGGCGCGAGCGGTGCGGATCCACTCCGGACGGGTGACCTGCGAGGGCCGCACGCTCGGCTCGATGTCCTTCGCCCGCGCGGGCACCGTGCTGTCGCTGCCGCAGCTCGAGACCGAGGAGCTGCTCGAGGCGCGGCTCGGGCAGCTCCGCCCGGGGAGCCTGCACCGCGGCGTCGAGGTGCGCACCGTGCACGACCGCGGCACGCACGTCGTGGTGGAGGGAGTCGAGCTTGGCGGCGAGGGCGACGGCGACGCGGGAGGTGGAGACGCCGGGGGCGCCGGCGGCGGCGCGCCCGTGAGCGTGACGGCGTGGTACGCGGTCGCGGCCGACGGCGTGCGCAGCGGCATCCGCGACGCGCTCGGGATCGCCTGGCAGGAGCGGCGGGGTCGCGCTCACTACGTGATGGGCGACACGCGGGACGACACCGGCGAGCCCGAGACGGCGCTGCTGCACTTCGAGCCGGCCGGCGTCGTGGAGTCGTTCCCGATGCCCGGCGACCTGCGGCGCTGGGTCGCGTGGGTGCGGCGTCCGCCGGCCGAGGCGACCGCCGGGCAGCTCGCGACGATCGTGCAGTCGCGGGCCGGGGGCGCCTTCGACGCCGCGGCGGCCGGCGAGCCGAGCGCGTTCGAGGCGCGGCAGCACCTGGCGTCGCGGATGTCGCAGGGTCGCGTCGCGCTCGTCGGCGACGCTGCGCACGAGGTGAGTCCCATCGGCGGGCAGGGCATGAACCTCGGCTGGCTCGACGCGATGCGGCTGGACCACGACCTCGCCGCGGCCCTGGCCGTGGGCGCGCCGTTCGAGGCGTTCGACGCGTACGACCAGGTGCGACGGTCGGCGGCGTCCCGCGCCCTGCGTCAGGCGGCGTTCAACATGCGCATGGGAGCGCCGGCGGCGGGCATGCGGCTGCGGACGCGCAACGCGGCCGTGCGGGTGCTCGGCATCCCGCCGTTCCGGGCCCTGCTGGCCCGCACCTTCACGATGCGCTGGCTGTAGGTCCCGCCCTCACAGCACGATGCGCGTCAGCAGGAAGACCGGGATCAGCCGGTCGGTCTTCTCCTGGTAGGCGTCGTACGCCGGCCACGTCTCGTTCGCGCGGCGCCACCAGAGCTCGCGCTCCTCGCCCTCGAGCTCGCGGGCGGTGTAGTCGTGCTTCTCGGCGCCGTCCTGCAGCTCGACGTGCGGGTGCCGGCGCACGTTCGACACCCACTTGGGATGGTGGTGCGACCCGCCCTTCGACCCGACCACGGCGTACTCGCCGTCGTGCTCCACGCGCATGAGCGCGGTCTTGCGGAGCTTCCCGGAGTTCACGCCGAGCGTCGTGAGCACGATGATCGGGCGCCCGCGCAGCGTGTTCGCCTTCGCGCCGTCGGTCGCCTCGAACTCCTCGGCCTGCTTCCTCGCCCAGCCCGACGTGCTGGGTGCGTACTCGCCCTCGAGCGGCATCCGTCCTCCTCGTGTCCTCCGTACGACGCTACTCCCGCGCGCGTGCGTCGGGTGCGTCGCGCATGCGTCAGGCCGGAGCGATGACGAGCGAGAACTCCACGAAGCCCTCGGGCTCGACCGAGACGAAGCCGAGGTTCGGCGCCTCGACGCCGAAGTCGGCGAACGTGATGGGGATGCTGCCCGCGACCTGCCCGCTGCCCTCGTTCAGCACCGCCTCGAGGTCCACGGTCACCTCGCGTGTCACGCCGGCGATCGTCAGCTCGCCGGTCGCGGTCACGGACTGCACCTCCCCGATGGCCGGCGTCGAAGCCGCGGTCACCGGGCCGGTCAACGTGAACGTCGCCGTCGGGTGCTCGCCGGTGCGCAGTGCCATGTCGCGGAAGTACGCGTCGCGCGACGAGGAGTCGGTCTCGATCGAGGCGACGTCGACCGTGATCTCGGCCGCGGTGAGCGTCAGGCCGTCGACCGTGAAGGTCCCGGTCACGTCGTCGGTTCGCCCGACCACCGTGACATCCGTGTCGTTGAGCACCTCGTCGACCCGGTAGCCGGCGTATGAGCCGTCGGTGGCCGTCCACTCGCCCGACAGGTCGGACGCGTCGATCGCACCGCTCGCGCCGTCGGTCGCGCGCGGCGCGGCGGTCACGGTCGGCGCCGCCTCCTGCTCGCCGACGATGAGGTCCCGGTACACGATCGGCCCCGCGACGGCCGCGGTGCCGCCGAGGAGCAGGACTCCGGCGATGATCGAGATGGTCACGATGGTGCGCTTCTGCATGCGGGGGTCCTGTCGTACGGCGGGGTTTCTCCAGCATGACGCTCGAGGCAATGAGCTGGCTGTGGGTCGGTCGACCGAGCGGTGTGCGGCGGCGGGCATCCGCTGGCCGGGTGGGCCGTCCGTGACGGTGGCGCCGGTTCGGCCATCGGTCTAGCGTGAACCGCGGGGGGATTCCGGCGCAGCTGGTCGGAACAACGCTCCCACCTCGCAAAGTTGAGTTCGGTAGACTCAAGTTTGAAGAAGGCCTGTATTCCCGGAAAGGATTTGGCCGTGGCCAACATGCAGGGCGCGCCGAGCTCGCAGGAGGAGCAGCAGTCGGCGCTCGAACAGTACGGCGTGAACCTCACCGACCTCGCCAAGCAGGGCAAGCTCGATCCGGTGATCGGTCGCGACAGCGAGATCCGCCGGGTCAGCCAGGTGCTCACGCGGCGCACGAAGAACAACCCCGTGCTCATCGGCGAGCCCGGCGTCGGCAAGACCGCCGTCGTCGAGGGGCTCGCGCAGCGCATCGTCGAGGGCGACGTCGCCGAGTCGCTGAAGGACAAGCAGCTCGTGGCGCTCGACATCTCGGCGCTCGTCGCCGGGGCGATGTACCGCGGCCAGTTCGAGGAGCGGCTGAAGGCCGTGCTGAAGGAGATCGACGAGTCCGAGGGTCGCGTCATCACGTTCGTCGACGAGCTGCACCTGCTCATGGGCGCGGGCGGCGGCGAGGGGTCGGTCGCGGCATCCAACATGCTCAAGCCCATGCTCGCGCGCGGCGAGCTGCACCTCATCGGCGCGACAACGCTCGACGAGTACCGCGAGTACATCGAGAAGGATGCCGCGCTCGAGCGCCGCTTCCAGCAGGTCTACGTCGGCGAGCCGAGCGTCGAGGACACCGTCGCGATCCTCCGCGGGCTCAAGGGCCGGTACGAGGCGCACCACGGCGTGACGATCACGGATGCCGCGCTCGTCGCCGCGGCATCCCTCTCGAACCGCTACATCACGGCCCGCCAGCTGCCTGACAAGGCCATCGACCTCATCGACGAGGCGATGTCGCGCCTGAAGATGGAGATCGACTCGTCGCCGGTCGAGATCGACCAGCTGAAGCGCGAGGTCGACCGCATGAAGCTCGAGGAGCTCGCCCTCAAGAAGGAGAAGGACGACGCCTCGAAGGAGCGCCTCGCCAAGCTGCGCGAGACCCTCGTGGACAAGGAGCGGCAACTCGCCGAGCTCGAGGCGCGCTGGGCGCGCGAGCGGCAGGGCCTCAACCGCGTGGGGGAGCTGAAGAAGAAGCTCGACGAGGCGATCACGCAGCGCGACCTCGCGCTGCGCGAGGGCGACTACCCCAAGGCGTCGAAGCTCGAGTACGAGACGATCGCGAACCTGCAGCGCGACCTCGACGCGGCAGAGCAGGCGGATGCCTCCGGCAACGCCGGCGGCGAGCCCCGCATGGTCAACGAGCAGGTGACCGAGGAGGACATCGCCGCGGTCATCTCGGCGTGGACGGGCATCCCCGTGGGCAAGCTCATGCAGGGCGAGACCGAGAAGCTGCTGCAGCTCGAGTCGGAGCTCGGCAAGCGGCTCATCGGTCAGAAGCCGGCCGTGGCGGCGGTCGCCGACGCGGTGCGTCGCTCGCGCGCGGGCCTCAGCGACCCCAACCGGCCGACCGGCTCGTTCCTGTTCCTCGGCCCGACCGGCGTCGGCAAGACCGAGCTGGCGAAGGCGCTCGCCGAGTTCCTGTTCGACGACGAGCACGCGATGGTGCGCATCGACATGTCGGAGTACGGCGAGAAGTTCTCGGTCTCGAGGCTCGTCGGCGCGCCCCCCGGGTACATCGGCTACGAGCAGGGCGGCCAGCTCACCGAGGCCGTGCGGCGGCGTCCGTACTCGGTGATCCTCCTCGACGAGGTCGAGAAGGCGCACCCCGAGGTGTTCGACGTGCTCCTGCAGGTGCTCGACGACGGACGCCTCACCGACGGCCAAGGGCGCACGGTCGACTTCCGCAACGTGATCCTCATCCTCACGTCGAACCTCGGCTCGCAGTACCTCATCGACCCCGGCCTCTCATGGCCCGAGAAGGAGGAGGCGGTGCTGCAGACCGTGCGGCAGGCCTTCAAGCCCGAGTTCGTGAACCGCCTCGACGACATCGTCGTGTTCTCGGCCCTCAGCGAGCAGGAGCTCGGCGAGATCGTGAACCTCTACATCGACCGGCTGTCGGCCCGGCTGCACGAGCGCCGGCTCGAGCTCGGCGTCACGCCCGACGCCAGGGCGTGGCTCGCCGAGCGCGGCTACGACCCGCTCTACGGCGCGCGTCCCCTGCGCCGGCTCATGCAGAAGGAGATCGACGACCGGCTCGCGCGTGCGCTGCTCGCGGGCGAGATCCGCGACGGCGACTCGGTGCTCGTGGCCCTCGCGGCCGACGGCGAGACGCTCATGGTGTCGCGGGGCGAGGTGCCCGTCGCGGCGGGCGGTGGCGGCGGACCCGACGACGAAGTCGTCGACGCGGAGATCATCGAGTAGCCGGGCGCGGCCGCACCGCGGCATCCGGTGCACATGAACGGATGCCGCGGCCCGGTCAGCTCGGCGGCACCGGCGGCACCGGCGGCGCCTGCGGCACCTCGACGGGTTCGGTCACGCCGTTCGCGCTCGCCGGGATGCGGCGTTCGAGCGCGATCGCGAGGACGCCGATGACCAGGCAGCCGATCACCATCACCGCGATGTACGCGACGTCGAGCCCCTGGTCGAGGAGGATCCCGGCGGCGATCGGACCGGTGATCGCGCCGGCCTGGAACGCCGCCGAGTTGATGGCGTTGTAACGACCGCGGTTGTGGTCGGAGGCGAGGTCGTTGTAGACCGCCGGCACGGTGGGTTGCAGCAGGGTCTCGCCGAACGCGAAGACGCCCATGAACGCGAGCACGCCGATCGCCGCGGTCAGGGTGTCGGGCAGCAGGCCGGCCCCGCCCAGGATGAGCCAGGACACAGCCCAGACGGCGGCCATCACGAGCATCACCCGCGTGCGGCGGCGGCCGCTGATGCGCTTCAGCACCGTGAACTGGAGCAGCACGATGACGGCCGTGTTGACCGCGAACGCGAGTCCGACCGTGCGCGTCGACACCTCGGCGACCTGGCGCGCATAGGCCGGGAAGCCGGCCTCCATCTGCCCGTAGCCGATGAACATCGCGATGAAGGTGAGCAGGCTGAGCCACAGGACCGCGGGCTGCCGGATGATCTCGCGGTAGCCGCCAGAGGCCGGGGCGTCGTCGGCGGGCGCGTGCTGCGTGCGGACGTGGCGCAGCGGCCCGAGCAGCAGCGCCATCGGGATCAGGCTCGTGGCCGCGTCGACGAGGAAGATCACGGTGAACGTCTCGGGCGAGCTCACGTCGACGTAGAACCCGCCGATGATGCCGCCCACGCCGATGCCGAGGTTGACGAGCGCGAAGTTGACGCCGAAGTACTGCTGGCGCAGGTCGCCGTCGACGACCGATGCGATGAGCGCGTTGAACCCGGGCCAGGAGACGCCGAAGTTCACGCCGATGAGCACGAGCGCCACGGCCGCGACCGCGGGGTGGGTCGCGAAGGCGAGCAGCGTGCACCCGGCGATCATCGCGGTCAGCCCCACGAGCAGCACCGCCTTGGCGCCGTAGCGGTCGATGAGGGAGCCGCCGGGTCCGGTGACGATGAGGCCGGTGATCGCGATGAGGCTCATCAGCGCGCCGGCGAGGTCGAGCTCGAAGCCGCGAACCTCGTGCAGGTAGATGATCGTGAACGGCAGCGTGAGCCCGCGGCCGAGCGTCTGGATCGCGACGGTCGACAGCAGCCAGCGACCCTCGGTGGGGAGTGCGCTCCAGAACGTCCTGATGCCGATCACTGCAACATCTTGGCGGATGCCGCCGACATCGCGCACATCGGCCGTGGCAAGCACCTCGCACACCGGCCCGCTCACGACCTAGGCTCGGAGCATGCCGGAGTTGCTCGGGCGCGCGACGGGGGCGGAGCCGCGACTGGTCGAGACCGATGCGGGCGCCCTGCGCGGGGTCCGCCGGAGCGGGGTGCGCAGCTGGCGGGGCATCCCGTACGGCGATTCGACGGCCGGTGAGCATCGATTCCGCGCGCCGCGACCGGCACCGGGGTGGGACGGCGTGCGCGACGCGATCGAGTTCGGACCCGTTGCGCCGCAGAACCGTCGCGGGCAGTTCATCGGCGCGCACCCGGGCCTCGCGCGCAGCGAGGACTGCCTCAGCCTCAACGTCATCGCGCCCGACGAGCCCGTCGAGGGTCGCCCGGTCATGGTGTTCATCCACGGCGGCGCGTACAGCGTGGGATCGTCGGGCGAGTACCCCCGGCAGGGCGAGCTGCTCGTGCGGCGGCACGGCGTCGTCTACGTGAGCCTCAACTACCGGCTCGGCGCGCTCGGCTGGCTCGACTTCCGCCGGTACGCGACGGAGCGGCATCCGCTCGAGTGCAACCTCGGCCTGCGCGACCAGGTGCTCGCGCTCGAATGGGTGCGGCGCAACATCGGGGCCTTCGGCGGCGACCCCGGCAACGTGACGCTGTTCGGCGAGTCGTCGGGCGGGAACTCGGTGACGACGCTGATGACCGTCCCGGCGACCGAGGGGCTCTTCGCCCGGGCGATCGCGCAGAGCGCGCCGTCCGCCGCCGTGTACACGGCCGCCGTCGCCGCCCGCGTCGCCGACGAGTACGTGCGGATGCTCGGCGGCATGGTGGGTCACGACGACCTCGCCGACTCGGCCGAAGGCGCGTCGCTCCTGCTCCGCACGGCCGACGCGACGGTGCTCGCCGAGGCGACGACGGCGCTCTCCCTGCGGACGCCCGACGAGCGGCCCGGCACCCTCAGCCTCGCGCCCGTCATCGACGGCGAGTTCCTCCCCGAGCGTCCGCTCGACGCGTTCCGCGACGGCGGCGCCCACCGGATCCCGCTCATCATCGGCACGAACGACCGGGAGGGATCCCTGTTCCAGGGCCGCATCGGCATCCTGCCCACGACGAAGCCGCGCATCCGCGCGATCTTCGCGAACACGCGCAAGAAGGCGCGCAAGGCGATCAAGCGGCAGTACCCGGGGCTGCCCGACCCGCGTCCGGCCGCCGACTTCGGCGGGGACATCACGTTCTGGTTCCCGACCGTGAAGGTGGGCGAGCGGCACTCGCGCTACGCCCCGGTGTACTTCTACCGGTTCGACGCCGCGCCCCGCATCGCACGGCTCATCGGCCTCGACGCGACGCACGGCCTCGACCTCTTCGCGCTGTTCGAGAAGTTCGATACCTGGACCGGAGTCGGGCTCACGCTGCTCGGCGGTCGCCGCATGTTCCGCGAGGTCGGGCGGCGGATGCAGCGGCACTGGACGGCGTTCGCGGCATCCGGTGCACCCGAGCCCACGTGGCCCCGGTACGACGAGGCCGCTCGACGCACGCTCGTGTTCGACCGCGTCGACCGGGTCGAGTCGGATCCGCGACGCGCGAAGCGGCTCGCGTGGCAGGCGTTCGTGCCGCACGTGTGAGGCGCGGCGCCGTGCAGGGTGCCGTCCGGGCGTGCTCACGCGGGGGCTGCGCGCGTAGGCTCGGACCATGCTCGCCACGCTCATCCACGCACCCCGCGACATCCGCGTCGAGACCGTGCCCGACCCCGTGCTCTCGACCGGCGGCGACGCGATCGTGAAGGTCGTCGCCTCGTGCGTGTGCGGCTCCGACCTCTGGCCGTACCGGGGCGTCACCCCCACTCGCGAGCCGCACCGCATCGGCCACGAGTTCGTCGGCGTCGTCGAGGCCATCGGCGACCGCGTCGAGCGCATCCGGGTCGGCGACTTCGTGATCGCGCCGTTCTACGTGTGCGACAACACGTGCATCAACTGCCGCAACGGCTTCTCGACGTCGTGCCTGCACGGCGGATGGTGGGGGAGCGACGACCGTCTCGGCGGCTTCGCCGACGGCGGCCAAGGCGAGCGGATCCGGGTGCCGCTCGCCGACGGCACGCTCGTGCCGGTGCGCGAGGAGATCACCGACGACCTGGTGCCGGGGCTGCTCACGCTCTCCGACGTCATGGGCACCGGCCACCACGCGGCGGTCTCCGCGGGGGTCGCGCCGGGCGACTCCGTCGCGGTGGTCGGCGACGGGGCCGTCGGGCTCTGCGCGATCATCGCGGCGCGCCGGCTCGGGGCGACGACGATCATCGCGATGTCGCGGCATCCCGACCGCCAGGCCCTCGCCCGCGAGTTCGGCGCGACCCACATCGTGGCGGAGCGCGGCGACGTCGGGATCACCGCGGTCCGGGAGCTCACGCACGGCATCGGCGCCGACCGGGCCCTCGAGTGCGTGGGCACGAAGGAGTCGATGGACCAGGCGCTGCGCTCGGCGCGGCCCGGCGGCATGGTCGGGTTCGTCGGCGTGCCGAACGGCGGTCCCGAACTTCCGCTGCGGCGGATGTTCGACACCAACGTCGGCGTCCGCGGCGGCGTCGCGCCGGTGCGCGGCTACATCGACGAGCTGCTGCCCGACGTGCTGTCGGGCGCGATCCAGCCGGGGAGGGTGTTCGACCTCGAACTCCCGCTCCGCGATGCCGCAGCGGCGTACGCCGCCATGGACGAGCGCCGCGCGATCAAGGTGCTGCTGCGGCCATGAGCGAGCTTCAGGACCGCCTCGTGGCCGAGGACGCCGAACTGCGCTTCGCGGCCTTCACGCTCGACGACGCGTGGGAGCTCGGCGTCCGGCTCCGCGCGGCCGCCGCCGAGCGCGAGCTGCCGGTCGCGATCGCGATCTGGCTCGGGCCGCAGCGCGTGTTCCACGCGGCGCTGCCCGGCGCGAGCGCCGACAACGACGGCTGGCTCGACCGCAAGCACCGCGTCGTGGAGCGGTTCGGGCAGGCGTCGCTGCTCGTCGGCGAGGCGTTCCGCGCGAACGGCGAGGACTTCGACACGCACGCGCGGCTCGACCCGCGGGAGTACGCCGCACATGGCGGCGTCGTGCCGATCCGCCTCGAGGGCGGCGTCGTCATCGGCGCGGTCGGCGTCTCGGGCCTGCCGCAGCAGGACGACCACGACCTCGTCGTGGAGCACCTTCGCGCGTACCTCCTGGAGCGGCGCACGAGCTGAGCGACGCTCGCTACAGCCGCGTCCCGTAGGTCTCGGCGACGTCGACGATGCCCGACATCGCCTCCACGCTCATCATCGTGAACCAGACCATCGTCGTGACGAACACGAGCACGGTCGACCAGATCGCCACATGCATCGGAGCCGAGCCGCGGCCGGCTTGTCGGCGTACGAGGACCGAACGGCCGATCACGTAGACGAGCGACCACAGGAACGCCCAGGCCCAATGGAATCGCCGGGCGTATCGGAGCCGGCCCAGAGCGGCGTAGTCGAAGTAGGCGAACAGCACCGTCGCGCCGTAGGCGCCCCAACCGACCACGACGCTGCCCAGGTACCACGGGTCGAGGTACATCAGCATCACGGCGGACGGATCGGTCATCGATCGAAGCATGTAGTCGCTCATGTCGAACCCGAACAGGAGCAGCACGGGGAGCACCGGCACGGCCACCACGAGCCAGATCCAGACGGTGCCGACGAGTGTCCCCGACGGTACCCGCTGAGGCTCGAGGTGCTCTCCGTACGGCCGGAGGGCGGGGACGACGTGGCCGGTCCACCGGGCGCCGTCCCACCAGCGCTGCGACGACGCATCCGAGGGGTCGGGGTACCAGCCTGCGGGCGCCTGCAGGGCGACGTCGTTCGTCATCGAGCCTCCGGTTCGGGTCGTTCGGGTCGGCTCATGCTAGCGACGCGCACGGTCACAGCAGTGCAACGAAACGAGCGGATGCCGCGTCGTCGTGTCCCCCGAACGGGGTGCATCCGCCGCATCACGGGCGCACATATGCTGCACCTGCCCGAACAGACAGGAACCCCACAGAATTGAATACGACCGTGCTTCGACGGCGCCCTACCTCGCTCGTCGCACTGCTCATCGCACTCCTCACGACCTCCTCGCTGCTGCAGCCCGCCCAGGCCGTCGCCGTCGAGGACTCGACGCCCCAGCTGGTCTCCCTCCAGCGAGAATCCGGTGACGTCGTCGCGCACGGCGACGAGGTCGCCATCGCCTGGTCCTTCGACGCGCCCGTCGAATCGGTGATGGTGACCCTTCGCGACGGCCTGGGGGGTGTCCAGTACGCCACGGCCTGGGTCGGGAGCGGCGGTGCGGCATCCGGCGTCGCCCGCATCGTGGTCGACACGGCCACCTGGCCCGGCGGCACGTCCGTGTTCGGCGGCCTGTACTACACCTGGACGGCGGCGGACGGCGGGTGGAGGTCCGTGCAGCTCGACGCGACCGGTGCGGTGATCTGGAAGAGCGAGGGCGTCGGTGCGGTGTCGCCCGCCGGCGATCGGCTCGGGGTGGCGCCGTTCGAGGTCCGGTCGGATGTCGACCTGTCCGTGCCGCCGATGCTCACCAGTGCAACGCGCGTCTCCGCGGACACGCTCCGCGACGGTGACGTCGCCGAGGTCGCCTGGCAGGCCGATCGACCACTGCAGTCCGTGCGCTTCCGGTTCCGTGACCTGTTCGGCGGCCGCCACTTCGCGGAGTGGTCGGCCTGGCAGTCGGAGACCGGGTCGCCTTCGACCGAAGGTGTGGCGCGTGTTCCGGTGCTGACGTCGGCGTGGCCGGGTGGCGCGACGGCATTCGACGGCGTCGAGTACACCTGGGCCGGCGGATGGATCTCGCTCGGTGCGGACGGCGACGTCGAGAACCGCAGTCCCAACGGCCTCGCCGACGCGACCCTGCCGGGGGGCACGGACCTCCTGTCCTTCACGGTCGAGTCCGAGGTCGATCTGAGCGCGGTCCCGAAGCTGCTCTCGGCACAGCGGATCTCGCCGGATGTGGTGGTCGACGGCGACGAGGTGGTCGTGCGCTGGGCGTTCGACGGCCCCGTCGCGTCGGTGAACATCACCGTGCGCGATGCGATCGGCCGACTCCACGTGCTCAGTTCCGGGTGGAGCAGCACGCCGTCGGCGACCGGCGAGAGCCGGGCGGTCGTGGAGGATGCCGACTGGGCCGCGGGTCCGGTGCAGCTTCACGAGCTGAACTACACCTGGGGGTGGGGCACGGGCTCCGAGTGGGCGGTGCTGAACGCCGACGGCGACGTGGTCAGCATCAGCGACCCCGACGCCGACCTGCCCTCCGCCCGGGACGCGATGAACGTGGCGCCGTTCGAGGTGCGCTCCGGCGTCGACCTCACGAAGCCCGCGTCGCTGACGAGCGTCTCGCGCGTCTCGGCCGACGTGCTCGCCGACGGCGAGACGCTCGAGATCGCGTGGACCGCCGATCGACCGCTCGATCGGATCATCTTCCGCCTCCGGGACGGGCTGGGGGTCCAGCACACCGCGTGGTGGTCGATGTGGTCGGGCGGCGAGAACGTGCGACGGACGGAGGGCGTGGTCAGGGTGGAGATCGACACCGCCACGTGGTCGGGCGGAGAGACCGTGTTCGACGGGGTCGAGTACGGATGGCTCGGTGGATCGATGTCGCTCGATGCCGACGGCGACGTCGTCTTCCGCGAGCCGAGCGGGATCGCCGATGCGGCGCTCCCCGAGGGCGGGCTCGACGACCTCGCGTTCACGGTCGACTCGGACATCGATCTCGCAGCGGTGCCGTCCGTGATCTCGGTCACGCGGGAGTCCGCCGACGTGCTCGCCGGCGGCGGTGAGCTGCGGATCGCGTGGGAGACCGACGCGCCGGTGACGTGGATGTCCTTCCAGTTCGAGGACGGGTTCGGCCGACAGCAGTACGTCTGGTGGGTGGGCGATCCGTCCACGTCCGGCGTGATGACGGCCACGATCGACGCCGCGACGTGGGCGCCCGGGGATTCCGAGCTGGTGCAGGTCCGCTACTCGACGCCCACCGATCACACGTTGGCCCTGGCCCGCGACGGCTCGCAGTGGTCCAAGTGGCCGGCGGGGATCGACGACGCGAAGCCGTACGTGCCGGGGTTCGCTGCGCTCGACTTCGAACTCGACTCCGACGTGGTCTTCGAGGCGGTGCCGGTTCCGGCCCCGACGTTCACGGACGCCACGTGCGACGCTCCGGCGCACCTGAAGCTCGAGGACTTCCCGCACGGTTGGTGGTCGTGGGGCGAGACGTTCGGCGACCAGCTCGACGGCGAGCCGTGGGGCATCCAGGTCGGGAAGCCGTACGTGGTCACCGCGATCTTCGACGACGGCTGGGGCACGACGGGCCAGGCGCAGTGGACCTTCCGGCTCACCGATCCGGGTTCCTGCGAGCCCGAGCTGGAGCTGACGTCGGCGCCCGTGCCGATCGTGACGGGCGACCCCTCCGTCGGCTCGACGCTCGCGGCCGATGCCGGTGCATGGGAGCCGGCGCCGGTCGAGCTCTCGTACCAGTGGTTCCGTGACGGGCTGCCGGTGCCCGCCGCGGAGGACGACCGGTACGAGCTGACTGCCGCCGATGCCGGCACCACCGTCACGGTCGAGGTGACCGGAACGAAGACCGGGTACCGCACGACGGCACGGATGAGCGAGCCGGTGGAGGTCCAGCAGCCGTCGACGCGCGACATCCCGGCTGTCGTCCATGACGCGCTCGACGAGCTCGGCCCGCGCCGGCTCGTGGTTCGGACCGAGCCGGGCGTCATCGGCCGCATGATCTCGCAGGCGATCGCGGCATCGAAGGGCGCGCCGCGATCGGACGCGGAGGTCGACGTGTTCGCGGCATCCGCGCAGTACTCGGCCGAGCACTTCGCGCCCGGCGTCGAGGTCGTCTACGTGGCGAGCGGTGTCGGACTCCGGGCGGCACCGACCGTCGACGCGCTCGACGGCCCCCTGCTGCTCGTGACGCCCTCGTCGATCCCGCCGGTCGTCGAGGCGGAACTCGCCCGCCTGCAGCCGAAGCGCATCGTGGTGCTCGACGGCGCTCGCGGGATCGGCCGCCCGGTCGTGCAGGCGCTCGAGGGATACCTCCACTGAAACGACGAGCGGATGCCGTACCCGGGTGGGTCCGGCATCCGCTCGTGTTCGCTCGACGCCGTCGGGCGCCGCGGGGTGGGCTACTCGCCCGCGACGACCAGCTCGTCGAGCGGCTTGCGCATGCGCGGAGCGACCTCGCGCTCGCGCAGGGGCTCGGGGAGCGCGTCGACGTCGCCGAGCACGCCGATCGCGGTGATCGAGACGACCTCGAGGTGGTCGGCGAGGCCGAAGGCCTGCGCGATGCGGGCGCCGTCGAAGCCGCCCATCTGGTGGGTGTGCAGGCCCTCGTGCTGCGCCTGGACGGTGAGGTGCGCGACGGCCTGGCCGAGGTCGTAGCGTGCCCAGGGGCGGGGCTTGCCCTCGGCGTCGGCGGTCTCGGCGATGTTCACGATGAGCACCGCGGCGGAGTCGGCCCAGGCCTGGTTGAAGCCCATGAGCGCGTCGTGCACGGTCGTGAACGCGTCGCTGCCGCGGCGGGCGACGATGAAGCGCCACGGCTGGGTGTTGTTCGCCGACGGCGCCCAACGGGCGGCCTCGAGGATGGTGCGGAGCACGTCGGTCGAGACCTCGGCCGTGGGGTCGTAGGCGCGCGGGCTCCAGCGCTCGACGAGCGGGTGGATGAGCGGCGCGGTGGTGTCGGCCTTGCGGGAGGTGAGGTCGGTGACGAGGGTCATGAGCGATCAGCTTTCGAGCGATGGAGCGGTTGCCGGGGCGCCGTCGACCCAGTCCATTCCAACGCATGGAAGCTGGAGATATTCCGGATGCCGCAGCGAGACGCAGCCGGAACTTCGGAACTTCGGAACCTCGGAACTTCGGAACCGAGTTCTCCGGCGGAACCTCAGGCGGCGGCGTGCAGCTCCTCGCGGATGCCGGTGACGAAGTCGTCGATGTCGGCCTCGCTCGTGTCGAACGAGCACATCCAGCGCACCTCGTTGCGTGAGGCGTCCCAGTCGTAGAACTTGAAGCCGCGGTCGCGCAGCCGGTCGGCGACCCCCGCCGGAAGGGTGGCGAACACGCCGTTCGACTGGGTCTCCTGCGTGAAGCCGAGGCCGGGCAGGTCGCCAGAGGCGATGCCGGCGTCGAGCGCGTCGCGCAGCCGTCGGGCCATCGCGTTCGCGTGCGACGCGCTGCGGATCCACAGGTCGCCCTCGAGGAGCGCCACGAGCTGCGCCGAGACGAACCGCATCTTCGAGGCGAGCTGCATGTTGAGCTTGCGCAGGTACTTCAGGCCCTCGGATGCCTCGGGGTTCAGCACGACGATGGCCTCGGCTCCGAGCGCGCCGTTCTTGGTGCCGCCGAAGCTCAGCACGTCGACCCCGGCGTCGCGCGTGAAGGCGCGGAGCGGCAGCCCGAGCGACGCGGCCGCGTTCGAGAGCCGGGCGCCGTCGAGGTGCAGGCGCATGCCCCGCTCGTGCACGTGATCGGCGATCGCCCGGATCTCCTCGGCGGTGTACGCCGTGCCGAGCTCGGTCGTCTGCGTGATCGACGCGACGAGCGGCTGCGCGCGGTGCTCGTCGCCCCACCCCCACGCCTCGCGGTCGATGAGCTCGGGCGTGAGCTTGCCGTCAGGCGTCGGCACGGTGAGGAGCTTGATGCCGCCGACGCGCTCGGGCGCGCCGCCCTCGTCGGAGTTGATGTGCGCCGTCGACGCCGAGACGACCGCGCCCCAGCGGGGCAGCATCGACTGCAGGCCCGTCACGTTGGCACCCGTGCCGTTGAACACGGGGAACACCTCGACGCCCTCGCCGAAGTGGCCCGCGAACACCGCCTGCAGGCGCTCAGTGTACTGGTCCTCGCCGTAGGCGATCTGGTGCCCGCCGTTCGCGGCGGCGATCGCGTCGAGCACCTCGGGGTGCACGCCGGAGTAGTTGTCGGAGGCGAAGCCGCGGAAGCCTGGGTCGTGGAGCTGGTCGGTCACCGGACCATCCTGCCATCCGGCCGTTCGGCCGCCGAACCGAGCGGATGCCGCGGCCGCCCGCCGACGGCACGGAAGCCGTGTTGGAGAGCGGGGAGGGGACCCGGCGCCGGTAGGGCGGCGCCGGGCCCTCATCCGATCAACGGTGGAGTGAGTACCGCTTCGTGAGGAGCAGGCCCGCGCCGGCGATGAGCACCAGCACGGCCAGTCCCGCGAGGTCGGCGTTCGCGCCCGTGGAGGCGAGCGTCGCTGCGGCCGGGATCACCCTCGTCCCGTGCGACGACGCCACCGTCGAGCCGTCCGAGCCGCCCGGGCCCGTCGGGTTCGACGGATCGGTCGGGTCGGTCGGATCCGTCGGATCGACGGGGTCCACCGGGTCGACGGGGTCGACCGGGTCGACGGGCGGGTTGACGACGGTCGTCGCCCCGTCCGTCGTGCTGTCGCCGATGACCGAGATCGCGTTTCCGCCGATCGTGATGGGCAGGGACAGGACCGGGATGAGCTGTGTTCCCCCGAGCAGCCCGTCGGATCCGTCCGTCGTGGCGGAACCGCCCCCGGTTCCCGTCGTCACCACCGTCGTCGCGTCGCGCGACGTGGCGTCCCCGATCACGGAGACGGCGTTGCCGGCGACCGTGACCGGGAGGTCGAGGTCCGCGAGCAGCTGGGTGCCGCCGAGGATGGAGTCCTCGCCCGAGGTCCACGCGTCGCCGCCGTGGGCGGTGCCGTCGCCGGAGCCGCCGGTGGCGACCCGGGTCTCGGCGTCCTTCGACCTGGCGTCCCCGATCACGGAGACGGCGTTGCCGGCGACCGTGACCGGGAGGTCGAGGTCCGCGAGCAGCTGGGTGCCGCCGAGGATGGAGTCCTCGCCCGACGTCCACGCGTCGCCGCCGTGGGCGGTGCCGTCGCCGGAGCCGCCGGTGGCGACCCGGGTCTCGGCGTCCTTCGCCGTCGCGTCCCCGATCACCGAGATCGCGTTGCCGCTGACGGTGATCGGTGCCGACAGGTCGATGAGCGCCTGCGTGCCGCCGAGGATCGAGTCCTCGCCGCTCGTCGTCGCCGACCCGCCACCGGATGCCGCGGTCGACTCGGATGCCGCAGCCGGCTCCGACGTCACGACCGCCGTGGAGGCGTCGCTCGACGAGCTGTCGCCGATCACCGAGATCGCGTTGCCCGCGATCGTCACCGGCGCCGAGACGTCGACCAGGGCCTGCGTCCCCGAGCCGATGCCGTCGTCACCCGAGGTGACGGCGACGGGCTCGGATCCTCCGCCCGTGGCGACGAGGGTCGTGGCATCCGACGAGTGCGAGTCCCCGATGACGGAGATCGCATTGCCGCTCACCGTGACCGGGGCCTCGATCGAGATCCCGAGCTGGGTTCCGGAGAGGATGCCGTCGTCGCCGCCCGTTTCGGACGCGTGCGCCACGCCGGCTCCGAGGAGCGTGAGCCCCCCGGCGAAGAGGGTCGCGTACAGCGCCCTCAAGGCCAATCGCTTCATGTTCAGTCCTCCTGACTGGATTCGGAATGTCGCTCCCGGGCAGGGAGCGATGATCGTCTCCACCCGCCGGACGGCAGGCGGAGCAGACCCCGATCAGTCAGGGGTGGTGTCGGTGTCGTACACCGGCGACGACGGGAGTTCGTCGTCGACCGAGTTGAGCACCAGCGACGCGAGCGCGTCGAGGCCGAACGCGGTGAAGGCCGCGTCGGAGGTTCCGGATGCCCCGCCGGCACCGCCGGCACCGGCCGCGCCCGAGCCGCCGCCGTTGCCGGCGGGCGAGGCGGGGAGGTCGCCGCCACCGGGCGGCAGGCCGCCGCCGGAGGGCGTGATCGTGCCAGGCGGAGCCGTGGCAGCGACGGGTGCCGGGGACGAGCGTGTCGTGCCCGCCGGAAGCCCGGATCCCGACGGTGCGGCGGCAGCCGCGCTCGAGCCGTCACCCGGCAGCCCTGGAACGCCGGGTCCTCCTGTGCCCGGCGACCCGGGGGCGCCCGGGAACAGCGGGATCACGGGAAGCTGCGGGAGGATCCCGCTGCCGTCGGTGGGCAGTTCCCCCGTCGAACCCACGACGGCGCCGAGCGTGCCGTCGACGAGGCCGGCGACCGGGGCGACCACCCCACCCAGGGTGTCGTCGCCGACGAGGTCGCCGACGATCGGAACCGAGCCGACCACGCCGTCGAGCAGCCCGGTGACCGGCGCCGTGACGGCGCCGACCGTGCCGCCGCCGGCAACGTCGGAGACGGTGCCGGTGAGCCCGTCGACGACGGTGCCCACCGCAGTGTTCGCGCTCGAGACCGTGGCGTTCGCGGCATCCGTCGCCGTCTCGACGACCGCGGGAGCGGCCTCGGGCACCGGCGCGGGAGCCGCCGCGACGACGGGCTGCAGCACCTCGCCGACCGGCGAGACGACGGTGTCGACCACCTCGCCGAGCGTGTCACCGGCCGCGCCGGTGACCTCGGTGGCGGTGCCGACGACGGAGCCCACCGCTCCGAGGAGCCCGCTCGGCTCGGGCTCGTCGGCCGAGGCGCTCGTCGACGACGCGAAGAGGCTGATCGCGAGCCACAGCGTGGCGAAGACCGCGGCGAGGAGGGCGTAGCGGACCCACGGCACCTGCCGTGCGGCATCCGCTGTCGCCATTGGCCCTCCCCTTGCCTGTTCCCGACCGTACTTGCCGGAGCATGTGCAGGTCCACCCATTCCCGCGAAAGGATTCCTCGTGTTTCGTGGCCGGCATGCACCCGGACGAGCCGTCACGACGGCCGGCGACGCTCCCCCCGCAGCGCCTCCGAGAACGGCACCCGGGCGCCGGTGCGCAGGAGCGAGTAGCGGTAGATCCGCTCGCCCACGAGCACCGCGAGCACGGTCGCGGCGATGAGGATCACGAGCGACAGCAGGGGTTCCCACCACTCCGCCTGGCCGAGGAAGATCCGCACGGGCATGCCCACCGGCGCCGAGAACGGCACGTAGCTCATGATCGCGAGCACCGTCGGGTCGTCGTTGAAGAACACGACGAGGAAGTACGGGATCATCACGAGCATCGTCACGGGCGTGGTCACCGATCCGATGTCCTCGGCGCGCGAGACGGTCGCGGCGGTCGCGGCGAACAGCGCGGCGAGCATCACGAAGCCGACCACGAAGAACACCACGAACCAGACGACGGATGCCCCGAGCCCCCCGAGCAGCACCCGCTGGCCGGTCACGGCGAGGCCCACGATCGCGAGCGCGCCGATGGCGATGATCTGCCCGAACGCCATCACGCTGTTGCCGAGCACCTTGCCCGTGAGCAGGGCGCGCGCCGACACCGTGGAGAGCAGGATCTCGATGATGCGGGTCTGCTTCTCCTCGACGACCGACTGCGCGATCGTCTGCCCGAAGGTGAGCGCCGAGAAGAAGAACACGATGCCGAAGGCGAAGGCCACGAGGTAGGCGAGGAGCGGGTCCGCGGGGGCCGGCTCGAGCACCACCATCGGCGGGACCACCGCGAGCGCCTCGGCCACGTCGTCGGGGAGCTGGTCGAGGCCGATGACCGTGACGTCGAGGCCGGCGGCCGCGGCATCCGTCGACCTCGAGTCCGAGGTCGCCTCGAGGCCGGATGCCGCGACGACGTCGGTCGGCGCCACGATCGCGGACACCTCGTCGTCGCGGAGCATCGCCTCGGCGGCGTCGAGGTCGTCGGCCGGCACCGGCTCGAGCGTGGACGCACCGGCCACCACATCGGATGCCGCGCCGACCACGGCGACCTTCGTGGGCTCGCTGTTCGCGGCGAACACGGAGCCCAGGATCACCGAGGCGAGCACGGCGACCATGAGCACGATCGTCGAGATGACGAACGCCCTGCTCCGCAGGCGAGACGTGACCTCGCGCGAGGCGACCAGCCAGGCGGCCTCCGTGAAGCGCGGCTCGCGGCGTTCGGCCGCGGCATCCGCCGGACGGGGCGCGCGACCCGCGCGCGTGTCGAGCTTCGAGCTCATCGGACGACCTCCCGGAAGATCTGGGCGAGCGTGGTCTGCTCGCGGCCGAAGCTCACGACGTCGCCGCGCGAGACGGCCTCCGCGAGCACCGCATGGCGCGCCGACTCGGTCGACGCCTCGAAGAGGGCCCAGCCGCCGTCGAAGCTCACGACGTCGACGCCGGGGACGCCCCGCACCCAGCCCGCGTCGCCGGTCGTGAGCAGCTCCCAGCGCTCGGAGCCGTGCTCCGCGCGGAGGGCCTCGCGGGAGCCGGCGGCGCGGATCCGTCCGTCGGCGATGATCACGAGGTCGTCGCAGAGGCGCTCGACCACGTCGAGCTGGTGCGAGGAGAAGAGCACGGGCGCGCCCTGCGCGGCGGCATCCGACAGCACCGACTGCACGGTCTCGACGGCCATCGGGTCGAGACCCGAGAACGGCTCGTCGAGCACGAGCACCTCGGGCCGGTGCACGAGGGCCGCGGCGATCTGCGCGCGCTGCTGGTTGCCGAGCGAGAGGGACTCCACGGTGTCGTCGAGGCGCTCGCCGAGGCCGAGCCGCTCGAGCAGCTCGGCGGCGTTGCGGCGCGCGGCGACGGGCGCCCAGCCGTGCAGCCGCGCGAGGTAGACCGTCTGCTCGAGCACGCGCATCTTCGGGTAGAGGCCGCGCTCCTCGGGCATGTAGCCGAAGCGGCGGCGGTCGGTCGCGGTGACCGCGGCGCCGTCGATCGTCACGGTGCCCGAGTCGGTGGCGAGCACGCCGAGCACGATCCGCATGGCGGTGGTCTTGCCGGCGCCGTTGCCGCCGACGAATCCCGTGAGCCGGCCGTCGCCGACCGTGAAGCTCACGGAGTCGAGCGCGAGGCGGTCGCCGTAGCGCTTCGTGAGGTCGTGGAGTTCGAGCATGGCCACACGCTACGGATGCCGCGACGGCGCGGCATCCGTCGGCCGGATGGTTCGGGGGCTCCGCCGCGCGGGGGAGGCGGAGGTCGCGGGGTCTCGCGACGCCACCCGCGCCGGCCGCGCCGGCTCCTCGTCCTCCCAAGGGTTCCCGATGTCGGCGGGTCTGGTTACCCTCGCATGGTGACCGAGGGAACGGACGTCCCCGAGGCGGGGGCGACAGCAGCGACCGAAGCGACGGCTGAACGCGAGGACGGAGCGGCGACCGGGCGAGCGGCGAGCCCGCAGCCGCCGCCGCACGGCATGCGCACGTTCCTGCAGGTGCTCGCCAACACCGCGATCGCGAACGTCACCACGAGCTTCCTGTGGTTCGCGCTGACCTTCTGGGTCTACCTCGAGACGCGATCGGTGCTCGCCACGGGCATCATCGGCGGCGCGTACATGCTGCTCATCGCGTTCTTCGCGATGCTGTTCGGCACCATCGTCGACCGGCATCGCAAGCTCCAGGTGATGATCTTCTCGAGCCTCGTGACGCTCGGGTCGTTCGTGGTCGCGGGCGTGCTCTTCCTCCTGCAGCCCGAATCGGCGCTCCTCGACCTGGGCGGGCCGTGGTTCTGGGCGTTCACGGGCGTCATCCTGTTCGGCTCGGTGGTCGAGCACATGCGCAACATCGCGCTGTCCACGACGGTCACCCTGCTCGTGCCCGAGGAGCGCCACGCGAACGCCAACGGCATGGTCGGCACGGTCCAGGGCGTCGCGTTCATCGTGACGAGCGTGTTCAGCGGCCTCGCGATCGGGCTGCTCGGCATGGGGTGGACGCTCGTGATCGCGATCGCCCTCACGCTCGTGGCGCTCGTGCACCTGCTCTTCCTGAAGGTGCCCGAGCCGCGCCCCGAGCCGCCCGAGGGCGAGCGAGCCCCGACGATCGACTTCCGCGGGAGCGTCGCGGCGGTGCGGAACGCGCCCGGGCTGTTCGCGCTGATCCTGTTCTCGACGCTGAACAACCTCATCGGCGGCGTCTACATGGCGCTCATGGACCCCTACGGCCTCACGATCTTCTCCGTGGAGGTCTGGGGCATCGTGCTCGGCGTCACCGCGACCGGGTTCATCATCGGCGGCCTCGCGATCGCGAAGTTCGGCCTCGGCAGGAACCCGATCCGCACGATGCTGCTCGTCGTGATCGCGATGGGCGTGCTCGGTGCGTTCTTCACGATCCGCGAGTGGTGGCTCCTCTACGCCCTCGGCATCTGGGCCTACATGTCGATCATCCCCGTGGTGGAGGCGTCCGAGCAGACCGTGATCCAGAAGGTCGTGCCGTTCCAGCGCCAGGGTCGCGTGTTCGGGTTCGCCGCGGCCGTCGAGTCGGCGGCGGCGCCCGTCACCGCGTTCCTCATCGCGCCGATCGCGCAGTTCTGGATCATCCCGTACATGGAGTCCGAGCAGGGGCAGGCGACGTGGGGCTGGCTGCTCGGCGACGGCGACGCCCGCGGCATCGCCCTCGTGTTCTTCTTCGCGGGCCTGATCATGGTGGTGCTGGCGCTGCTCGCCTTCACGACGAAGTCGTACCGGCTGCTCTCCGCGGAGTACGCAGGCACCACCGAGTCGGTGCCCGCACCCGAGCCCGGGGCGGAGGAGCAGGCGGCCGCAGACCCGCGTCGCTGAGCCGCGGCACTCCGGGTCGAGCGGTCCGCGGCTAGGCGCCGGGCTGCACGACGCCGTGCTCGTACGCGTACACCACGGCGTGCACGCGATCGCGCAGGCCCAGCTTCTGCAGCACCTTCGAGACGTGGGTCTTCACCGTCGCCTCTCCGACCCAGAGGCGCGACGCGATCTCGGCGTTCGAGCGGCCCTCGGCGAGGAGCTCGAGCACCTCGCGCTCGCGCTCGGTGAGCGACGCCAGCTCGGGCGGCACGGGTCTGGCGTCGGATGCCGCGTGCCGGGCGGGCGCGGTCGGTGCCGGGCGGGCGGACGCGGTCGATGCAGACGGTTCGGACGGCGCGGTGCTCGCGGCATCCGTCGGCTGCGTCGCCGTCGCGCCGCGCGCCGCGGCCGCCTGGATGACCTTGCGCGTGACGTCGGGCGAGAGCAGCGCGTCGCCGCGTGCGACGACCTGCACCGCATCGATGAGCTGCTCGGGGCTGGAGTTCTTGAGCAGGAACCCGCTCGCACCCGCTTCCAGCGCCTGGAAGAGGTAGTCCTCTCGGTTGAACGTCGTGAGCACGAGCACGGCTGGGCGGTCGCCGTGCTCGGCGACGATGCGCCGGGTGGCGGTGAGGCCGTCGACGCCGGGCATCTGCACGTCCATGCAGACCACGTCGGGGTCGAGCGCGGTCACGGCGGCGATCGCGGCGGCGCCGTCGGCGGCCTCGCCGACGACCTCGATGCCGGGCTCAGAGTCGAGGATCGTGCGGAAGCCGCCGCGCACGAGCGCCTGGTCGTCGACCACCAGCACCCTGATCGTCACGACACGGCCCCGGCGCGACGCAGCGGCAGCGTCGCGCGCACGAGGTAGCCGCCGCGGTGCCGCGCGCCGAGCTCGAGGTCGCCGCCGACCGCGGAGACCCGCTCGCGCATGCCCGCCTGGCCGAGTCCGCCCGAACGGGCGGCGACCGTCGATCCCGCTCCCGTGTCGCTGACCTCGAGCTCGAGCTCGTCATCGGCCCAGCGCACGCGCACGTCGGCGGTGGCGCCGACGCCGGCGTGCTTGCGCACGTTCGTCAGCGCCTCCTGCACGAGCCGATACGCCGTGATGCCGACGACGCCGCTCGTCTCGCGCGGCGTGCCGATCACGCCGAGCGTCGTGGGGACGCCGCTGGCGGAGGACTCGGCGACGAGCCCGGGGAGGTCGGCGAGCCCGTGCGGGGCCGCTTCGGCTGGGGCGTCCGTGTCGCCGTCATCGCCCTCGCCGTCGCCCTGCCGCAGGGTGCCGAGCAGGCCGTGGAGCTCGGCCACCGCCTCGCGCGCGCTGTGCTCGATGGCCGTGAGGGATGCCGCAGCCTCGTCAGGGTCGCGGGCGAGCACCCGGCGGGCGGCTCCCGCCTGCACGCCGATGACCGACACGTGGTGCGCGACGACATCGTGCAGCTCGCGGGCGATGCGCAGCCGCTCGATCGCGACCGCCTGCTCGCGCGTGCGCTCGCGCTCGGCGGCGAGCTCCTCGGTGCGCTGCTCGAGCGCGACCCGCTCGCGCGCCGAACGGTAGGCGTTGTCGCCGAAGTACCACGCGCCGCCGAAGTAGAGGAGGTTCGTGACCACGTTGATGAGCGCGTACGCGACGTAGGGCGACACGAGGCCGCCCTCGCGGGACATCTCGGGCAGGTGGTCGGGTGCGTTCGCCGCGACGACGAGCCCCCAGATGAGCCACACGAACATGCCGAGCACGATGCCGGCGCGCACCAGCAGCGCGATCCGGCGGCTGCGCCCCCACGCACCGAGCGTGTAGATCGCGATGAACAGCGTGATGTTCGAGAACAGCAGCTCGCCGATCTCGGCCATCGCGCCGACGAAGAACGCGACCGAGGCCGTGATCGCGACGACCTCGGGGGCGACGCGGCGCCAGGCGAGCGGCAGCGACATCGTCGCGGCCCAGATCGCCGAGTGCCAGTACGGCGCCCCGTCGGCGACGCCGGCCGCGCGGTACAGCGCGGTGCTTCCGAGCGTGCCGCCGAGGAGCACCAGCGCGAGCAGCAGGTCGTTGCGCCGCTGCGCCGGCGTCGGCCGGGGCCGCACCCACTCGACGCCGTCGACGACGGGCGAGGCGGCGGATGCTGCGGCGGTCACCCGTTCACGCTAGCCGCGGCGGCGGGGCGCGGCATCCGTCACGCGACGGATGTCTCGCGCGCCCGCGTCGTCCGCCTCCTGCCTCGCGACCCCCGCCCTCACCGCACCGCGTACTGCATGGTCACGAGGCCGCCCGGGTAGGTGACGACGTCGTCGAGCCGGAGCCGGCGCTCGCCGAGGCCGGACGGCGTGAACGAGCGGCCGGCCCCGATGACCGCGGGCACGACGCGGAGCCGCAGCTCGTCGACGAGGCCCGCCGCGAACAGCGCGTCGGTCAGCGTGAGGCTGCCCCAGACGATGATCGACCCGGCGCGGTCCTTGAGCGCCGAGACCGACTCTGCCGCGTCCCCGCGCAGCACCTCGATGGCGCCGTCGCCCCAGGGCGCGACGTCGAGCGTGTTCGACGCCACGTACTTGGGCAGGCGGGCGATCGGCTCGGCCACGGGCTCGACGGCCGGGTCGGCCTTCGGCCAGTAGTCGGCGAACATCGAGTACGTGCGGCGGCCGAGCAGGATCGCGTCGACCCGCCTGAGCAGCTCGAGCTGCCCGGGCTCGTTCGGCGTCAGGTCGGCGTCCATCGCGCCGAAGAACGAGATCCCGCCGTCGGCGTCCTCGGCGTAGCCGTCGACGGTCACGACCTGCTCGACGATGAGGCGGCCCATCAGCGCGCCCTGGCGGTGAGCTGCTCGGCCAGCAGGTCGAACGCGGAGTCCCACCCGTCGTAGACGTCCTCGTCGCCGGGCTCGGCGTGGATCCCCCTCAGGTGGAAGAGCATCTCGGTGCGGTCGCCCTCGAGCTCGCGCAGGTCGACGGTGATGAGCGGCGCGGTGTCGTCGGGATCGCCGGGCGACGCCCACGTGAAGACGAGCCGCCTCGGCGGGTCGACCTCGCGGTACACGCCGACGGTCGGGTACTCCTCCCCGTCGGCCGGGTTCACCATCGTATAGGCGTACCGTCCGCCGGGCCTGACGTCGATCGCGACGCTGCCCTCCTTGATCTCGATGCCGCGCGGATGCCACCATTCAGCGGCATCCGCCGACTCGGTCCACGCTCGCCAGACCAGCTCGCGGGGTGCGTCGAAGACGCGGGTGATGGTGAACTGCGCCTCCTGCGTGCGCTCGGTCATGAGGTCTCCCCTTTCATGCGGCGGAGCTGCCGGTCGAGCAGGTCGAACCGCTCGTTCCACTCGCCGCGGTGCCGTTCGACCCACTCGGATGCCTCGTCGAGCGGCTCGGTGCGCAGGGTGCAGGTGCGCCACTGCGCGTGCGCGGTGCGCTCGATGAGCCCGGCCCGCTCGAGCACGTTGAGGTGCTGCGAGATCGCGGGCCGGCTCATCGCGAACGGCTCGGCCAGTTCCCCGACGGTCGTCGGCCCGACGCGCAGACGCGAGAGGATCGCGCGTCGCGTCGGATCGGCGAGCGCCTGGAACACGAGGCTGAGCTCGTCGTCCGCGGCTGCCATGTAAGCAACTCCTTATGTAATGATTTCCTTAACCATAGGTCCAGTCGGATGCCGCGTCAACCCTCTCGTGCCAGTCGCCTCTCCCGTGTTCGCTCGCCCGCCCGCACCCTCGGCCATGAACCGGCTCGTTCGTTGCCACGAACGAAGGAACTTCCGGCCGGCACGCCGAGCGGACGGGTCCGACACGCCGTCGGGTCGTCGATTCGTCCTGCATTCGGATGCCGCGGGCCCGCGGCATCCGCGATGATCGGGTCATGACCGGACCCGTGCGCAACCTGCAGGCCGCCCTCGACTCATTCGCGGAGCCGTGGTCGCCGAGACGCCTCGCCAGCGTGAACGACTACGACGTCAAGGTGTTCAAGGCGCAGGGGGAGTTCACCTGGCACTCGCATCCCGACACCGACGAGTTGTTCCTCGTGATCTCGGGGCGGCTCGTGATCCAGCGGCGCGAGGCCGACGGCGGCGACGTCGAGCTCGGTCCGGGCGACGTCTACGTCGTGCCGCGCGGCGTGGAGCACTGCCCGCGTGCCGACGGCGAGGTGTCGGCGCTGCTCATCGAGCCGCAGGGAACCGTGAACACGGGCGACACTCCGAGCGCCCGCACCGCGACGCTACGCGAGCTCGACGACTAGCTGCCGCGGCATCCGATCGGCCGGCGTCCATGTGGACGAGCGATGCCGCCCGGGCGCACGACCCGCTACGCTCCATGCGCATGACCGCGCCGTCGACCGACGCCCACGCCCCGAACGCCGCCGCCCGAGCGGGCGCCGGCGCCGACCCGTGCCGGCCGCCGAACCTGCCGCTGCGGCAGCGGCCGCTCGACTGGTTCTTCATCGTCGTGTTCTCGCTGTTCACCGTGACGAGCATGATCAGCGACATGCTGCCGACGCTCGGCGTGGACTTCTCGCAGCCGTCGCCGAACTTCCTGGTGAACGCGAACTGGTGGTACGCGCACGACACCGATCCGCTGTTCATGGATCCGCCCGTGTGGATGCGCATCGTCACCGGGCTGTCGGCGTTCGTCTACCCGGTGTTCTCCGTGCTGCTCGTGATCTCGCTCGTCCGGGGCTGGAACCGGATCCAGCTGCCGAGCGTGATCTACGCGACGATGATCGCGACGATCACCGGGGTCGTCGTGTTCGGCGTCGAGTTCTTCGGCGAGCCCGAGTGGATCACGCCGAACCCGGTGAAGTTCCTCGCCTTCAACCTGCCGTACGTGCTCATCCCGATCCTGCTGCTCGTGCGCATGCGGAAGCCGCTCCCCTTCGCCCGGAGGTTCTGACTGCACGCGCGAGGCCCGCGCCCCGACACGGGGACGCGGGCCTCGACGCTCGAAGACCGGGCCGGAGCCTCAGCCCATCGCCTTCGCCTTCAGGGCCTGGAACTCGGTCTCGTCGATCGTGCCGGCATCGAGCAGCGCCTTCGCCTTCGCGATCTCGTCGGTCGGGCTCGCGCTCGCGCCCGCGACCGAGCGGATGTAGTCGTCCTGCGCCGTCCGGATCTGCGCCGCCTCGCGCCCGGAGCGCTCGGCCATGCCGCGACCGCGCGCGATCATGTAGACCAATGCGGTGATGAACGGGAAGAAGATCAGGAAGATGATCCACACGGCCTTCCACCAGCCGTTCAACGTGTGGTCGCGGAACAGGTCGGCCACGATGTAGAAGAGCACCATGAGGTAGGCGACGAACACCCACACCCACAGGAACCACCAGAACAGATCCCAGAAGTTGTCCACGCTGCAGACCTCCGTCTCTTCGGTCCTGGCTCCGTCGGGCGGCGCGCGGACGGAGGCGGACCTCGACCGAGCGACCTCCTCCTTCCCAGGGTGAGCGGCAGGCTAGCACCGGCGCGAGCCGCTGCGGAAGAGCGATCGATCCGAGTTCACCGCGGCGCCAGCGGGCGGGCCTCGGGCGGGGCTAGCCTGCTGCCATGACCGACGAGACGCCGGCGATCGACCCCGACGTGCCGCCCACCGGCGACGGCTGCGTCGAGTGCCTCGCCGGCGACACGTGGTGGCTGCACCTGCGCCGGTGCACCCAGTGCGGGCACGTCGGATGCTGCGACAGCTCGCCCGAGCAGCACGCCTCGCGCCACGCGCGCGAGCAGGGGCATCCGATCGCGCAGTCGTTCGAGCCGGGCGAGGACTGGTTCTGGGACTACGCCTCCTCGCAGGAGGTGACCGGCCCGGCGCTCGCGCCGCCGAGCAGCCGCCCGGTCGAGCAGGGCTCGCCCGCGCCGCGCGACCGCGTGCCGCGGGACTGGAAGCACCGCCTGCACGCCGTGCGCGAGCTGCCGCCGCACCTGCGACGACGCGCGCGACCGTAGTCGGCGGGCGGCCGGCTCCCGCAGAATGGGCTCACGGCCGACGACGGCCGCCGACGCGAGGAGCATCCGCATGGGCATCGACACCGCCGTCGACGCGGGCGCGGTCGACCCCGCGGTCGTGCGCGAGGACCTGCGACGGATGCTGCGCGCCGACCAGGTGCTGGCGGATGCCGCGTCGCTCGACGCCTACGCGCACGACGACGCCGAGTGGGCGCCGTTCGAGCCGCCCCTCGCGGTGGTGCTCGCCGAGCGCGAGGAGGACGTCTCGGCCGTGGTGCGGCTCGCCGCGGCATCCGGCCTGCGCGTCGTGCCCCGCGGTGCGGGCACCGGGCTCTCGGGCGGCGCCAACGCGATGGCGCGGTCGATCGTGCTGTCGCTCGAGCGGATGACCCGCATCCTCGAGGTGAACGCCGCCGAGCGGTACGCCGAGGTCGAGGCCGGCGTCATCAACGACACGCTCCGCGAGGCCGTCGCCGAGCAGGGGCTCTGGTACCCGCCCGACCCGGCGAGCTACCGCATCTCGACCATCGGCGGCAACGTCGCGACGAACGCGGGCGGCATCTGCTGCGTGAAGTACGGCGTGACCCGCGACTACGTGCTGGGACTGCGCGTCGTGCTCGCCGACGGCGACGTCGTGTCGCTCGGCCGACGCACGGCGAAGGGCGTGACCGGGTACGACCTCACCGCGCTCATGGTCGGGTCGGAGGGCACGCTCGGCATCGTGACCGAGGTGACGCTGCGGC
This sequence comes from Agromyces mariniharenae, assembly GCF_008122505.1. NCBI lineage: Bacteria > Bacillati > Actinomycetota > Actinomycetes > Micrococcales > Microbacteriaceae > Agromyces > Agromyces mariniharenae. The sequence continues at coordinate 1,932,968 of NZ_VSSB01000001.1, forward strand.
TGCTGCCGCTCGGCGGGCGCGAGGACCGGGCGATCGTCGGCTCCTTCGGCTCGCTCACCGCAGCCGGCGTCGCGGTGGCCGAGATCACCGCGGCGGGCATCGTGCCGTCGGCGCTCGAGATCATCGACCGCACCTGCATCGAGGCGGTCGACGCCTGGCAGGGCCTCGGCCTCCCGCACGGCGCCGACACCATGCTGCTCGCTCGGGTCGACGAGGTCGGCGCGGCCGGCGACGAGCTCGCGGCATCCGTCGCCCGCATCATGACCGAGGCGGGGGCGATGTCGGTCGAGCAGGCAGCGGATGCCGCGGACGCGGACCGGCTCTTCCTCGCCCGGCGCCTCGCCTATCCGGCGCTCGAGCGGCTCGGGCCGGTGCTCACCGAGGACATCTGCGTGCCGCGCGGGCGCGTGCCCGAGATGCTCGCGCGCATCCAGGCGACGGCCGCCGCGAACGACGTCGTGATCGCGAACATCGCGCACGCGGGCGACGGCAACCTGCATCCGCTGATCATCGCGCCCGAGGGCGACGACGACGCGAAGGCGCGGGCGAAGCTCGCGTTCGATCGGATCGTCGACGACTGCCGCGAGCTCGGCGGCACGGTCACGGGCGAGCACGGCGTCGGCCTCTTGAAGGTGCCCGGCGCGCGAGCGGAGCTCGGCGATCGCGTCATCGAGCTGCATCGCGCGATCAAGCATGCGCTGGACCCGCTCGGGATCCTCAACCCGGGCAAGGCCTACCCGGCGTAGCCTCGGGGTCGGAGGGGAGCGCGATGGTCGGGGCGCCGGACGAACCGGAGGGGACGGCTGCCGAGCCCTCGACGCCGTCGACGCCATCTGCGCCGCCGCGAGAGTCGTGGGTCGCCGCCCGCTGGCGGGCGATCCGCGGGGTGTTCCGCCGCGAGACGCTCGGCAAGGACGCCGTGGCCGGCACGATCCTCGGCGTCGAGAGCGTGCCCGACGGGCTCGCGATCGGGCTGCTCGCGGGCGTCAACCCGGTGGCCGGCCTGTACGCGTTCCTGTTCGGCATGGCCGGGGCGGCGCTGTTCACGAGCAGCACCTTCATGGCCGTGAACGCGACCAGCGCGATGGCGCTCATCGTCGCCGACAGCGATGTCGGCAACGCACCCGACCCCGATCGGGCGCTCTACACGCTCGCGATGCTCACCGGGTTCATCATGGTCGTCGCGGGCCTGGTCGGCGGCGGCCGGCTGCTCCGATTCGTCCCCACGGCGGTGATGGTCGGCTTCGTGACGGCGGTGGGCATCAACATCGTGTTCGGGCAGCTGGCGAACCTCACCGGCTACACCGGGCGCGGGGCGAACCGGCTCGTGCGGGCGATGGACACGCTCCTGCACCTCGGGCAGTTCCACGTGCCCACGCTCGTCGTCGGGCTCGTGACGATCGGCCTGATCGTCGTGCTCACTCGCACCCCGCTGCGTGCGCTCGGACTCGTCGTCGCGATCGTCCTCGGATCGGGGCTGGCCGCGCTCTTCACGTACGCGTTCGACTGGGAGGTGCTCACCGTCGGCGACATCGCCGACGTGCCGAACGCCCTCCCCGCGCCCGTGCTCCCGAGCCTGGCCGACGTGCCCGACCTGCTGCTGCCCGCATTCGCGCTCGCGTTCGTCGGCCTCGTGCAGGGCGCGGGCGTCGCGGGCAGCGTGCCGAACCCCGACGGCAGGCCGGCCGACGCCTCGCGCAACTTCGTCGGCCAGGGCGCGGGCAGCATCGTGGCCGGGGTGTTCCGCGGCATGCCGGTCGGCGGGTCGACGTCCGCCTCCGGGATCCTCGTCGCCGCCGGCGCGCGGACCCGCCTCGCCCTGTTCATCGCGTCGACGGTCATGGCGATCGTCATCCTGGTGGCCTCGGGCGTGGTGGCGCTCGTCGCCATGCCCGCGCTCGCCGGCCTGCTCATCGTGGTCGGGATCCAGGCGATCAAGCCGCTGCGCATCCACTCGGTCGTGAAGACGGGCGCGCTGCAGACGACCATCATGGTGGTCACGTTCGGCCTGACGCTGGTGGTGCCGCTGCAGTTCGCGGTGCTCATCGGCGTCGGCCTCGCGATCATCCTCTTCGTGGCGCAGCAGTCGAACCGCCTGCGGGTCCGCCAGCTCGAGTTCCACGGGGAGGGGCGCATGCGCGAGACGGACCCGGTGGCCGTCGTCCCGCCGCATGGCGTCGTGGTGCTGCAGCCGTACGGCAACCTCGCCTACGCGACGGCGCCGGTCTTCGACGAGCAGCTGCCGAAGGTCGACGACGCGTCACGCGGTTCCGTCGTCATCTTCCGGCTGCGCGGGATCGACGAGCTCGGGCTCTCGCTCGTCGCGGTGCTCGAACGCTACCTCGACGAGCTCGAGCAGCGCGGCTCGACGCTGTGGCTCGTGGTCGCGGGCGACCGGATCCGCAACCAGCTCGCCGCGGGCGGCCTGCTCGACCGCCTCGGTCCCGACCGCGTCTACGCGAGCTCGGAGTGGATCGGCGAGGCGGTGCACCGCGCGCACGCCGACGCCGAGGCGTGGGTGGCCGAGCGGCGCTGACGGCGCGGCATCCGTGGGCCCGGCATCGGGACGCGACGCGGGACGTCAGCGTTGCAGGAACCCGAGCAGCTCGGCGTTGAACCGCCCCGGCTGCTCGATGTTCGCGGCGTGCCCGTCGCGCTCGATGACGGTCGACGTCCCGCGCCGGTTCAGGGCAGCGGATGCCGCGGCGTGCTCGGCCGGCCAGAACTCGCTCTCGGCGCCGGCGATGAAGAGCACGGGCACGTCCACCTCCGCGACCGTGCTGCGCCAGTCGCGCGTGGCGTGGTCGTGGAGCAGCTCGAGCTCGGCGGACGTGAAGGTGGGCTTGCCGCCCTTCGGCAGGTCCATCGCCTTCAGGACCCTGGCGATGCGCACGAGTCCCTTCGACTTCGCCGGGTGCCGGCCGGGGTCGGGGATGCCGGTCGCGAACATGGCATCGACGTTCGAGGCGTCGTAGTCGTAGAACCCGAACGGCCAGTCGGCCGTGTTCAGCATCTTCGGCGTCTGGTCGACGATGACGATGTCCCGGATGCCGCCGGTGCCGAACTGCCGCACGCACGACCAGATCGCGTTGCCGCCCATCGACTGGCCCACGAGCGTGACGTCGTCGAGCCCGAGCTCGAGCAGGAGGTCGTGGATGTCGGCGCCGTGCCGGTCCATGGTGTGGTCGTCGGGACCGACCTCGGACGCGCCGTGGCCGCGCCGGTCGAACGCGATCACGCGGAGGCCGGCCCGGGCCAGCGGCTTCACCTGGTACGACCAGCTCGTCGCGGCCGCCGTGAACCCGGCGATGAGCACCACCGGACGGGCTGCCGGGTCGCCCGTCTCGACGTAGTGCAGCCGGGTGCCGTCGGAGCTCGTGATGGTCGGCATCGTCGCCTCGTTCCTCGGGTGGGCGGCCGGAGTGATCCGGGCTGCCCCCAGTCTGGAACCGCGCGGAAGTGCGGGCAAGCCCTCAGCGGATCGGGTCGGCCTCGAGGTCGCGCACGGTGTAGAACTCCTGGTCCCAGAGGGCGTAGACGAGCCACGTGGGCAGCAGGTACGACTCCTGCAGGAAGTTCGCCTGCGACGCGTGGATGCTCCAGCCCTCGTGCTTCTTCTGCACCTCGGCGGGCATCGCGTACTCGGGCTTCGGCTGGTGCTCGACCACGAACCTCCCGGTCTCGCCGCCGAAGATCGACAGCGCCGTCGAAGGGCTGATCGTGTAGACGAAGTGCTCGGGGCCGCGGTAGTCGCCGTCGGATGCCGCGAGCTCGGCGATCGCCCGCTCGGTGACCTCGCCCATCCGCATGTGGTCCTCGTGGCCGGTCGCGCCCGACTCGGGCCAGAACCCGACGACGACGTCGGGGCGGACCCGCTCCATCTCGGCGACGACCCGCTCGACGAGCTCGTCCCCGTCGACCTCGGGCACGCCGCCGTCGGGGTAGTCCCACACGACGTGCCGGTCGACGCCGAGGTTCCAGCTGTTCTTCAGCGCCTCGGCCGTGCGGATCTCACCGAGGTCGGACTGGCGTCCGACCGTGGGCGACTGCTCGCCCGCCTCGCCCTGCGTCGCGGTGATCATCGCGGTGTAGGCGCCGTCGTCGCGCTTGGCGCGCCAGAACAGGCCGTTGACCGTCTGCTCGTCGTCGGGGTGGGCGAACACCCCGAGCACGCGCGTGCCGCCGAGCTCGCCGACCACGGAGTCGACGCCTCGCGCGGCGGGCTCGTGGAACAGGTGTCGGCCGGCCCAGTACACGCCGCCGACGAGGGCGAGCAGGACGGCAGCGGTGACGAGGAGCGCGACGGTGCGCTTGCGCATGGGCGGGGCTTTCGGGTTCGGGTCGGGGTCGCGGCGCGCCGATGAAGGGAGGCCCGCCGCGGGGAGGGGGCGACGAGCATGCTAACCCGGAGCGCGGCGAACGCCGAATCATGCTCGGCTTCGCGGGATCCCGGCCGAATCCGGGCTCCGCGAGCAGCGCTCGGGTCAGGCCTTCCGTTCGCTCCGGCGGCGGTCGATGAGGAACTTCGCCGCGAGCCAGCCGAGCAGCGCGGTCGTGAGCCACACGACCACGGCGGCGAGGATCCACGCCGCGACGCCGTCGAAGCTGAGCCCGTCGGAGAGGAGGGTCGCGAGCCACAGGGCGAGGAACGTCGACGCCAGGCCGGCGATGCCGGCGACGGTCGGCGCCGATCGGTGGAAGATGCGCTCGATCAGCCACTCGATGAGGGCCTGTGCGGCGGCGAACACGAGGATCGCGACGATGAAGCCGGTCGCATGCACGTGGAAACCGGGGATGAGCAGCGCCGCGAGGAGCAGGCCGAGCGCGGCCGCGCCGAGGAAGACGGCGATGCGGATGAGGAGGCGCACCATGAGCGGAGGGTATCGAACGCGGCATCCGACCTCTTGGCGTGGCGCGCCGCCGCGGTGGAAGATGAACGGGTGACGCCACGACGGGGAGCGGCATGACCCAAGCCGGACCGAACCGGGCCGCCCGCCGTGTCCAGGGCGTGTACTACACGCTCATGCTCGGGAACACGCTGGCGGCCTCGTTCATCTGGGGCATCAACACGCTGTTCCTGCTCGACGCCGGGCTCTCGAACCTCGAGGCGTTCGCCGCCAACGCGTTCTTCAGCGCGGGCATGTTCATCTTCGAGATCCCCACGGGCGTGGTCGCCGACACGGTCGGGCGCCGGGCGTCGTACCTGCTCGGCACGCTGACGCTCGCCGTGACCACGGTGCTGTACTGGCTGCTCTGGGTCTGGCAGTCGCCGTTCTGGGCCTGGGCGATCGTGTCGGTGCTGCTCGGCCTCGGCTTCACGTTCTTCTCGGGCGCGGTCGACGCGTGGCTCGTCGACGCGCTGCACGCGACCGAGTACCGGGGCAGCCTCGAGACCGTCTTCGGCCGCGCGATCATCGTCGGCAACGTTGCCATGCTCGGCGGCTCGGTGCTCGGCGGCATCGTGGCGCAGCTGACGAACCTCGGCGTCCCGTTCTTGCTGCGGGCGGGCATCCTCGTCGTGATGCTCGTCGTGGCCGCGCTGCTCATGCGCGACCTCGGGTTCACGCCCGAACGCGGCGCCGGGCCGATCAAGGCCACCGGCAACGTCCTGCGCGCCTCCGTGAAGTACGGCCTCGGCAACCCGCCCGTGCGCTGGCTCATGCTCGCCACGCCGTTCACCGCCGGCGTCGGGATCTACGCGTTCTACGCGCTGCAGCCGTACCTGCTCGAACTGTGGGGCGACGAGGAGGCCTACACGATCGCGGGCCTCGCCGCCGCCCTGCTGTCGGGCGCCGGGATCGTCGGCGGCATCCTGGCACCCCGGGTGCGCCGGCTGTTCCGCAAGCGCACGTCGACCATCCTGCTCGCCACGCTCTCGAGCACGGCCGTGCTCATCGCGCTCGCCTTCACCACGAACTTCTGGATCGCCGTCGTGCTCATCGCCGCGTGGGGCGTCGCGTCGTCGATCGACGACCCGGTGCATCGCGCCTACCTCAACGACATGATCCCGTCGAAGCAGCGCGCGACGGTGCTCTCCTTCGACTCGCTGCTCGGCAGCGCGGGCGGCGTGGTCTTCCAGCCGATCCTCGGCCGTTCGGCCGACCTCGGCGGCTACGGCGCCTCGATGCTCTGGAGCGGCGTCATCACGGCGTTCGCCGCGCCGTTCGTGCTGCTCAGCCGTCGGCAGCGGGCGCCGGCCGACACCGCGCGCACGGTCACGCAGGCGGCCGAGACGGGCGACGAGCCCACGGCGGATGCCGCGGCGCCGCCCACGGCGTGACGATCCGGTCACGAAGCCCCGTGCCCCTTTCGGGGGACACCGATCGTCGCTAGCATGTCCGGACACGGGCGCCGCCGCCGGCGCCCCGACGGCGGACGACGGGCGGGGGTGCGGGGATGCGCAAGGCGTGGCTCGTGAGCCTCGGTGTCGCCGTCGCGGTCGGCGCCGCCGCCTTCGTCGGCGCCGCCGCGGCCACCACGGGCGCGCCGGTCTTCTACGACGCGCGTCACCCGGCGCCCGCCCCGACCGACGCCGGCGGGTACGACGTTTCTGCAGGCGCGGATCCGGGCTCGACGACCGACGGCGCCGTCGACGAGGCGGATGCGGGTGGCGCGCCGGTCGCGTCGAACGGGCCGACCCCGCCCGATCGCGCATCGGGAGCGACCCCGGCCACGCCGACGCCGACACCCGCCCCCGCACCGACTCCGACACCCGGCGCCGACGATCCCGATCGCGCCCACGGCGTGCCCGACGTCACCGTGCCGCCGACGCTGGCCGAGCGCGAGTCCTGGCTCGCGTTCCAGCAGGTGCTCCGCGACTGCATGGCCGACGCGGGCCACGAGTACCTCTACTGGGAGTGGTGGAACCCTGGGCCCGACACGTCGAACCGGTTCCCGGCGATGCCGCCCGACCTGTCGCGCGGCGAGGTCGGCCGGTGGCAGGCCGCGCTCGAGTGGTGCAGCGACCAGGCGGGTTCGATGCGCTCGGGTGTCGAGCCGCCGCCCGCCGACGGCATCGGGATCGAGACCGAGGACTGACCAGGGCACGCGAGGGCCGCGGCCGCCCGGTCAGTCAGTGCATGTTGTCGTTGCCGAGGACATGGACGGCGTAGCCGTGGCATCCGGCGTCCTCCCAGCGGTAGGCGGCACCGGTGCCCGCGTCGCCGTACATCGCGACCCACCAGGCGTCCGTGCCGTCGTCGAACTCGCCGAAGCCCTGCTCGGCCAGGCACGCGCGGATCTCGTCCTGGAACGCCGCCATCTCCTCCTCCTCGGTCATCGCGTTCGGGTCGGGCGCCGGCACCGGCGCCGAGAGCGGGGTCCCTGCTGCCCGGGCGACCGCCACGGCGTGCTCCCCCACGCCGAGGCAGCCGCGCTGCTTCCAGTCCGAGGCCGGCACCGACCAGTCGTCGCGAGCCTCGCCGTAGAACGCGTTGAGCCACATGATCGACTGCTCGAAGCTCAGCCCTCGCGGCTGCGAATCCTGGTTGAGCCACGGGGCCGCGGGCACGTACGTCGCGCCCTTGCCGGCCATGCACTCGGCGATGACCTGCTCCCGGCCCATGTACTCCTCCTGGCCCTCCACCGTCGAGAGGTCGGAGATGGGCACCTCCATGGCCATGGCATCGACGGTCGAGGCATCCGAGTCCCCAGCGTCGAGGTCGACGGTCGCGCCGCCTGCTGCGACGTCGTCGCCGGCGAGCTCGAACCAGGACGTCCCGAACGCGCCGAAGGCCGTGAGCGCGACCGCCGCCGCGCAGACCAGGATGCCGCCCATGGCGATCGGAGCGGCCAGTCGCCTGACGTTCATTCCCCGTCCTCGGGCCGAGCGGCCGGCTCGGGCTCGGCCACGGCCTTCGGTGCGGTCCACCACGCGGCCATCGAGAGGAAGAACAGCACGGCAGCACCCGTCGCGACCCGGTTCAGCAGCACCATCTGCGCGGTCGAGGTCGAGAAGTACGCCGTGAAGCTCACGCTCGTCTCCATGAGCGCGTAGGTGCCGAATCGGATGAGCAGGTACGCCGCGATCGCCAGCACGAGCCCGGCGAACGCCCGTCGCCGGGCGACCATGAGCAGCCACGACCCGACGAGCGCCAGGACAAGGCCGACGACCGAGAGCTCGGCGACGTCGGCCGCGCCGCGCCAGTCGCCGATGAGCACGCTCCGCACCACGCGCCAGACGATGAACCCGCCCCAGGCGACGAGGGCGATCGCGGCGAGGTGCGCGAGCGCCGGCATCGCGAGCGGGAACGTGCCCCTCGGGGCGCCCATCGCGGCGCGACGCAACCGGGCGCCGCGCCAGGCGAGGTCGGCCGGGATGCCGCGGATGGCCCTTCCGAGGATCGAGCCCGTCGCACGGGCACCCGAGTGCTCGCGTTCCTCGTAGAGGTCGGAGGCGACCTCGGCCCGGCGTTCGGACGCGACGTCGTCGGGCAGGTCGGCGGTGTACCACCGGCACCAGGCGAGCACCGTCGCGTCGACGCGCCCCGCAGCACGATGTCGAATGCGCGCGGATGCCTCGAGCCCGAGCCCGCCGTCGGGTTCGAGCGTGACGGCGCTCATGCGAACGCCGTCCTCGGGCTCGGTGCGAGCGCGGTGCGCTGCTCGGTCTCGGCGCGACAGGCGGCGACGCCGGCGCCGGTCACCCGGTAGAGCCGCCGTCGAGGGCGGCCCTCGTCGGCGGCGATGCCCGGATCCTCCCATTCGGATTCGACCAGGCCGCGTTCGGCGAGGCGGCTGAGCGCCTTGTAGAGGGTGCCGTGCGCGGTGAGCGCCGTGGCTCCCGCGCGGTCGGCGATGCGCTTGGCGAGTGCGAAGCCGTAGAAGTCGCCGTCTTCCGCCTGGAGCTCGATCCCAGCGCCGAGGATGTCGACCTCGAGGTCGACCAGCCGCCCTTCCCGTCTGCGTGGCATGGGAACAGTGTAGGAAGATATCGTCCAGTTGTATAGGAAGATATCTGCCGAAACTATAGGAAGATACCTGCCCATATGCTAGCGTCCCCCCGAGTCGCCTGATCGGCGGCCCAGACGGAGCCGTCTCATCGGGTGGCTCGGAAGGGGAACGACATGTACACCAAGAGGGTGGTGTTTCGAGCGATCGCCGGGGTGGCGTTGACGGCGACGCTCACCGGGGGAACGGCGTGGATGGCGGGCGCGTCCGACGCGGGCGGGCTGGACCCCGTCGGCGCGTCCGCCTCCATGGTGATGAGCGAGGTCCTGGCCGCCGAGGCGAGCAGGGTCTCGAACGCGGTGACGGCGACGGTCGCGGGGGCGACGGCGCCGGCGGCCGGTCCCGACCACTGCGAGGACTGGAACCTCACCGCGGACTACCGCGAGCGGCCCGACCGGTCGACCGCGGAGGCGACCGCGTTCGACCTCGTCTTCACGAACGTCGGGTCGCGACCGTGCTCGTTCGACGGGTGGCCGGGCTTGGTCGCGGAGGACGCCGACGGCGCAACGCTCACGTGGGCGCTCGCGTCGGGACCGACGAGCACGCTGGCGGTCCTCCCGCCCAACGGCGGCCAGGCCGTCGCCGAGGGTAGTGCGGCCGTCCCGTCCGCGGTGGGTTGTGCCGCGGCGACCTCCGATCGCCTGCGCGCCTACATCTCGTCGGACGGGGCAGCCGGCGGAATCGTCGATGACGCCCGGGTCGCCGTCTGCACGGATGGGACCTGGTCGCTCTGGCTCGGACCGCTGGTCGCCCTGCACGGCGCACCGGGCGAGGTCACTGCGCCCGAGGAGCCGGCCCCGCTCCCTGCGAAGTGCCAGGACGAGCAGCTGACCCTCGAGTTCGTCTCCCGGCCCGACCTGTCGGTCGTCGGGGCATCCGGATTCGAGCTGGTCTTCACGAACGCGACGGACACGCCGTGCTCGATCTGGGGATGGCCCGGTCTCGTCGTGGAGGCGGCCGACGACACCCGGATCGGGTGGTCGTGGGCGGTCGGCGACGACATGGGCGAGCCGTTCGTCCTCGCGCACGGCGACGCCGCCGTCGTGCTCGGCACGGCACCCGACCCGGCCGCGTGGGGCTGCGAGGCCGTGAAGGCCGACCACCTGCGGGCCTACGTCACCTCGGATGGTGCCGGCCCCGGCGTCGTCGGCGCCGCGCCGATCCCAGTCTGCGCCGACGGGTCGACGGTGCTGGAGATCGGGGCGTTCGCCGCGGCCTGAGGTCAGTCGCCCAGCGTGATGACGGCGCCGTTGAGTTCGCTCGCGGCGCCGTTCCACATGTCCACGACGGATGCCGCGAGCTGCTCCTCGAGCCCGCTGAGCGACCGAACGCGGAAGATGACGGCGGCCCCGCCGCCGGGCTCCACGGGCTGCCGTGCCCCGGCCGCGTCGACCGGTCGCGGCGCGAAGCCCTTCGCGAGGGAGTGCATCCACGACTCGCTCGCGGCCTTGACGGCGGCGTAGTTCGCGTTGCCGGTGGTCGGGTTCTCGACCGTCGTCGAGGAGACGATCGCGATCCGTCCGGCGGTCGACGTGATCATGTCCTGCCAGAACGCGCGGCTCACGTAGCGCAGGGCCGTGAACGACCGTTCGAGCACGCGGTAGTCCTCCTCGGTCTGGCCCATGATGCCGCCGCCGCCGCGCCAGCCGCCGACGAGGTGGATCACGCCGTCGATGTCGCCGGTGCGTGCGCGCACCCGCATCGACAGCTCCAGCACGTCGTCGCCGTCGGTCAGGTCGGCGTTCTCGCCGAGGACGCCCGGGAGTTCCTGCTCGAGCTCACGGATGCGTCCCTCGTCGCTGCCGACGGCGACCACCCGGGCGCCCGCATCCAGCAGCGCCCGAGCGACGGCCCGGCCGGCCGTGCTCGTCGCCCCCGCGATGAGCACGGTCCGGCCGGCGACCGCCACGTCAGGCCTCCGAGGCGCCGGTGATGCCGACCGTCGACTCGATGACCGGCTTCATCTTCTTGTCGAGCGCCTCGTAGAACATCGACAGCGGGAACTCGTCGTCCATCACGAGGTCGGTGTAGCCCTTCGGCGGGCCGGCGAGCACTTCGCGCGGCAGGCCCTCGGCCCACACCGACGCGGGGTTGGGCGTCAGCACGCCGCGCACGAGCTCGTAGGCCGCGAGCCAGTGCGCCGTCTTCGGGCGGTCGATCGACTTCCAGTAGAGCTCGTCGATCGCGTCGCCGAGCTCGACGACCGCGTCGGGCACGGCCGACCAGTCGAAGCTCAGCGAGACGTCGGTCCACTCGAGCACGTGCTTCTGGTGCAGCCACGCGAAGAGCAGCTGGCCGCCGAGGCCGTCGTAGTTCCGCACGCGCGACCCCGTGATCGCGAACCGGAAGATCCGGTCGAAGATCACGGCGTACTGCACGAGCTTCGCGTGCTCGAGCAGCTGCTGCTCGACCTCGGAGAGCGGGACCGCCTCGGCATCCGTCGTGCGGGCCCGCAGCTGCCGCTCGATCTTGACCGACTCGCGGAACGCCGTGAGGTCGCAGCGCAGCTCCTCGAGCGAGTACAGGAAGAACGGCATGCGCTGCTTGATCATGAACGGGTCGAACGGCAGGTCGCCGCGCATGTGCGTGCGGTCGTGGATGATGTCCCACATCACGAACGTGCGCTCGGCGAGCTCCTGGTCGTCGAGCAACGCGGCGGCGTCCTCGGGCAGCTCGAGCTTCGTGATCTCGGCGGCGGCGCGCACCACCCGGCGGTAGCGGGCAGCCTCCCGGTCCTGGAAGATCGCGCCCCAGGTGAAGGGCGGGATCTCGCGCATGGCCACGGTCTCGGGGAACAGCACCGCCGAGTTCGTGTCGTAGCCGGGCGTGAAGTCCACCAGGCGGAGCGAGACGAACAGCTTGTTCGAGTAGTCGCCCGCCTCGAGCGCGGCGATGAACTCGGGCCAGATGGTCTCGACCACGAGCGCCTCGACGTGCCGATCGGCCGAGCCGTTCTGCGTGTACATGGGGAACACGACGAGGTGGCGGATGCCGTCGACGCGGTGCCGTTGGGGCTGGAACTCGACGAGCGAGTCCAGGAAGTCGGGCACGCCGAAGCCCTCGGCCTGCCAGCGGCGGAAGTCCGCGACGGATGCCGCGAGGTACGCGCGCTCGTGCGGGAACCGCGGCGCGAGCGCCTCGATCGACTCGACGACCGCGTCGACGAGCGCCGATGCCTCGGGCCGGTCGCCCTCCTCGGGCACGGAGCCGTCCTTCACCTGGAGGGCTTGCAGCTTCGTGGCCGACTCCTTCAGGCGGAGCCACGCCGGGTCGGACTCGACGCCCTGCGCGAGCGCGATGTCGGTTGCGGTGACCTCGTCCTCGAGGACCTCGGGTTCGCCGATGATGGCGTCGATCGTGATGTTCGACATGTGAACCTCCGTTCCCCGTGGGTGCGTGGACGAGGTCGCGAGTACGACCTCGATGCGGCCGGATCGGCCGGTGTTCCAAGGCTAGACGCAGGCTTCCCGCGATGTGTTGCGGTCCGGTGCGGCTTTGTTGCGTGCACGCGCGATCTCGCGACGGACTCCGCCACCTCGCGCACACCTCCGCCGCGCGGCCGGCTCAGGGTGCGCTCCCCTCCGTTCGGAGCATACGCCGGAGGTTGGCACTGAGAAAAGCTCAGGAATATTCGGGGCCGGTCGGGGTGGGGTCCCGGATCCGGCGTCGTCGTGGCATCCGTAGCTTCACGACTACCCCACACCTCGTGGACCCCTATCAGGAAGGAAAGGAACCATGAATGCAAGGACGGCGGCACCGGTCATCGCGATCGCGTCGCTGGTGGTTCTGATGAGCGGCTGCGCCGGCGTGGCCGCACAGGGCGGACAGGTCCGCGACGACCTGCGCCCGGCGGCGAACGCCGCATCCGTGATCGGTCTCGCCCACGGCGAGGTCATCGTTCGCGACGACCTCTCGCCGACTCGAGTCGAGAACCGCATCACGGCCCGCATGGCCGAGCAGGCCGCGCAGGCGCCGCGCGAGTTCAGCGCGGACGCGCTCCGCGAGCTGCACTCCCAGGCAGTGGTGCAGGGCCCCGTCGAGTTCAGCGCCGACGTCCGTCGCGAGCTGCACTCCCAGCCGGTGCTGCAGCAGAGCGCGCGCGAGTTCAGCGCCGACGCCCGCCGTGAGCTGCACTCGCAGTCGGTGACGGTCGAGCAGAAGTCCTTCAGCGCCGACGTCGTTCGCGAGCTCAAGGGCAGCACGCAGACCGGAGTGAGCGCCGCGGACATGCAGGGCACGCGGCTCAGCGAGTACGCCGAGGCGCACGCCGCCGCCGACGTGACGGCGGCCGAGATGCAGGGCCAGCGCCTCAGCGCGTACGGCCAGGCATGGTCGGATGCCGCGGTCCGTGAGCTGAAGGGCAGCGCCCCCGTCGTGGTGCAGGACGACGTCTCGCCCACCCAGGGCAGCGACCCCGCACCCACGCCCACGCCTCAGGACGACACGGTCGACGACGACCTGTCTCCCAACGGAGGCTCGTTCTGAACGGGCGGCACCCCTGCGGTCCGTTCACGGGCGCGGCGAGATCGGAGACGACTCGCCGCGCTCGTTCGCGTGCCGGGCGGTGCCGGTAGGGTGCCGCACATGGGGCACGCCACGGATGCCGCGAGCGACACGGATCCCGCAGCCCTCACCGCCGAGGCGGTGCAGGAGGCCCTCGCCCGACTCGCCTCCCCCGAGCGGGCCGCGGGCTCGGCGCGGTTCTTCAAGACGGGGCCGGGCCAGTACGGCGAGGGCGACGTCTTCATCGGCGTGACGGTGCCCGACACGCGTACCGTGGTCGCCCGCTTCGCGGCCCTGCCGCCGCACGAGGTCTCCCGACTGCTGGCGAGCGACGTCCACGAGCACCGCCTCGCCGCGCTCCTCATCATGGTGCGGCGGTTCCAGGTCGCCGGAAGGCCCCGAACCCGCGACGATGCGGAGCGCGCCGCACTCCACGCGGCCTACCTGCACGCGGTGCACGCAGGGCGCGTGAACAACTGGGACCTCGTCGACAGCTCGGCGGAATGGCTGGTCGGGGAGGTGCTCGTGGACGCCCGACGGGGCGACGACCCGTTGCTCGACCGGCTCGCGGTATCCGCCTCGCTGTGGGAGCGCCGGGTCGCCGTGCTCGCGACCTTCGCGTTCATCAAGGCCGGCGACGGGGCGCCGACGCTGCGGCTTTCGGCCCGGCTCCTCGACGATCGAGAGGACCTCATGCACAAGGCGGTCGGCTGGATGCTGCGCGAGGTCGGCAAGCGCGTCGACCGCGGCGCGCTCACCGCCTTCCTCGACGAGTACGCCCCGCGGATGCCGCGCACCATGCTGTCGTACGCGACCGAGCACCTGTCCCCCGAGGACCGGCTCGCGTATCGCGCGATGCGCCGCGCCGTATGACGTCGGATCACGGTTGCGTCACCCGGTGACGACTCGCCCGTCGTCGGTCGTTGACAGCCGTTCGGCGCGCTGCCAGTATGCGGAACGGCCATTCGTCCACCAAGATCGCGAGGAACGCTCACATGACTGATTCAGTACCTCCCCCGGCTTCGCAGCCCGAGCCCACTCCGGCCGCGACGCCGGCGCCGGCTCCGGCCCCTCCCGCTCCCGCTCCCGCTGCCGCCGCGGCTCCCGCGCCGGCGACCGGGGAGAAGTGGAACGTCCTGTCGATCGTCGCGTTCGTGATCGTCTTCCTCGGCTTCAGCCTGATCTCGATCATCCTGGGCTTCATCGGCCTCAACCAGATCAAGAAGACCGGCGAGCGCGGCCGGGGCCTCGCCCTCTGGGCGATCGTCCTCGGCTTCGTGTCGATCATCATCGGCATCATCTTCTGGATCGTCTTCGCCACGGCGCTCATGGCGAACTCGACGGTCACCGTCAACTAGCCGCACGGCATCGACGCGGGAGTCCCCGTCACCGGCTCCGAGGAGTCGGCGGCGGGGACTCCGTCTGTCTGGGGCTGTTCGCGGTGCCCCGATCTGGGCCGTTGACACCCCTGAGGCGCTGCTGCCACGATGCAGGTCAGGGACCGTCATCCATCACGCAGTGGGGGGCCACATGTCCGGATCCGCTCTTCCGCCCGAGTACGACTACGACCAGCCGCCGGCACCCGCCTCGACCGGCAAGTGGAACGTGCTCTCGATCGTCGCGTTCGTGATCTCGCTCCTCGGGTTCAACATCATCGCGGTCATCCTCGGCTTCATCGCCCTCAACCAGGTGGGCAAGAGCGGCGATCGCGGCAAGGGCTTCGCCAACGCGGCGATCATCATCGGCCTGGTCACGATCATCCTCGGCTTCATCTGGGGCTTCTTCTTCCTCGCCGGCGTCTCCGCGAACGCGTAGCGGCGACCGCCGGCCGACGCATCCGAGGCCCGCCCTGCGCGAGTGCGCGGGACGGGCCTCGGGTGCGATGGGTGGGACTCAGCCCACGGATGCCCCGGCCCCGACGGGTTCGGCCGGGCCCGCCGCCGTCGGCGCCGCCATGTCGGCCGTCGTCGCAGGCTCCGACGCCGCCGCGGCCTTCGCGGCGCGACCCTGCGGGCAGCAGCATGGCGACGAGCGCGGATGCCACGAGCACGGCCGCGCCCACGAGCACCGCCGGCTGGGCGCCCACCGCGTAGTCGGTCGGCGTGAGCTCGCCGCCCGCGCCCGTGAACACGGCGGTCGACACCGCGATGCCGAGCGCGACACCCACCTCGCGCAGCATCGAGTTGGTGCCGCTCGCCTTGGCGTGGTCGTCGGGCACCATGGTGGCCAGCACCGCCGTCGACGATGGGGCGAACACCAGCCCCATGCCGACGCCGGCGATCACGAACGGCGCGATGTAGGTGGAGTACTCGACCGAGGCGTCGAGCAGGCCCGAGAGCCAGAACAGCGCGCCGCCGAGCAGCAGCAGGCCCGACACGATGAGGGCGCGCGTCCCGACGCGAGGCGCGATGAAGCCCGCGAGCGGGGCGACCACCATCGGAGCGAGCGTCCACGGCGAGGTCTGCAGCGCCGCCTCGAGCGGCGTCGCGCCCTGCACCACCTGCAGGAACTGGATCAGGATGAAGATCGATCCGAACGCGCCGAAGCTGAACCCGAAGCCGGCGAGGTTCGCCACCGAGAAGCTCCGGTCGCGGAAGAGCCGCAGCGGCAGGAGCGGCGCCGTGGCGCGGGACTCCCACGCGACGAACGCGGCGAGCAGCACGCCGCCGGCGATCAGGCTGCCGAGCACCTCGAGGCTGTCCCACCCGGCCTCGTTGCCCCGGACGATGCCGTAGACGAGGGCGAGCAGGCCGACGCCCGAGAGCACGAGCCCGACCACGTCGGCCCGGAGGCGCGCACCGAAGCTGTTCGGCAGCGCGAGCAGCGCGAGCGCGACCGAGACGACCCCGACGGGCACGTTGATCCAGAAGATCGCCTGCCAGGCCCAGCCCTCGAGCACGGCGCCGCCGATGAGCGGGCCGGTCGCGACGCCGAGGCCGGCGACGCCGCCCCAGATGCCGATGGCGAGGGGCCGCTTGGCGACCGGCACGTTGCCGGCGAGGAGCGTGAGGGAGAGCGGCATGATCGCCGCGGCGCCGAAGCCCTGCAGCGCGCGGGCGGTGATGAGCTGGCCGGGGTCGGCGGCGAGGGCGGCGAACGCCGAGCTCAGCGTGAAGACGACGATGCCGACGAGGAACAGCGTGCGGCGCCCGTAGCGGTCGCCGAGCGCGACGGCCATGAGGATCGAGCTCGCGAAGGCGAGCGTGTAGGCGTTCATGAACCACTGCAGCTCCTCGACGGATGCCCCGAACTCGGCGTGCAGCACGGGCAGCGCGTTCGTCATCACGAGGTTGTCGAGGGTGGCCATGAACATCGGCAGCGCGGTCGCTACGAGGACGAGCCAGAGCGGGCTCGGCCGGCGGCCGGCGGCGGACCGCGTGCGCGGCCCGGGTGCGGCATCGAGGACGGTGGACACGTCGGCTCCTTGAAGTTGTTATCGGATGATTACTTGGACTGTAGTAATCGACTGATAACATGTCAAGCATGACGATCCAGGATGTCGCGCCGGCCGCTCGCATGAAGGCCGCCGACCGTCGGGAGCTGATCCTCGCGGCGGCCACGGCCGTGTTCGGCGCCAAGACCTACGTGGGCACCACGACCGACGAGGTCGCCCGCGCCGCCGGCGTGAGCCAGCCCTACGTCGTGCGGCTGTTCGGCACCAAGGAGAAGCTGTTCATCGCGGTCATCGAGCGCGCCTACGCGCGCCTCATCGACGAGTTCCGCCGTGCGCTCCCGGGCGACGTCGAGGGTCGGGCGGGCCGGATGGGCAGCGCGTACACGGGCCTGCTCGCCGAGCGCGGCATGCTCCCGGTCATCGCCAACTCGACGGCGCTCGGGGGCGAGCCCGAGATCGGGCGAGTGGCCCGCGCCGGCTTCAGCGACATCTGGCGCTTCATTCGCGACGAGGCGGGCTTCTCGGCGGAGGAGACCCGCGAGTTCATGGCGACCGGCATGCTCATCAACGCCATCGTCGGACTGCGGCTCACCGGCGACTACGGCAACGAGGTCTCGGCCACCGAAGTGCTCGAGGCGTGCTTCCCCGACGCCGTCGAGAAGGTCCGTGCGTTCCTCCCCGAGATCGGCGAGCCCTGGTGAGCGGCGGCGACTAGCGCGTCGACCGCAGCAGCGAGATTCCGTACGCGGTGATCCACGCGAACCCGAGCGCGACGCCCACGAACAGCCGCACGCTCATCCCGGGCCCGAACGGCAGGCAGAGCAGCAGGCACGCCACGCCGATCACGCGCGACCAGATCGCCGCCGCGCGGTGCCCCTCCCACGTGAGCCGTCGCGCGACGACCCACGTGACGGCGACGAGCGCGAGGAACGCGAGCGGTGCGGCGAACGCGTGCACCGTCCCGTGGAACGTCCACTCGGTCGGATACCCGTCGGGCGTGCCGATCGGGAACCCGAGGGCCGGGTCGGCGGTGAAGGCGCCCCCGAGTACGAGGCCGACGCCGTAGAGCGCGAACAGCACGGGCGCCCAGATCCGGCCGGGGCCGTCGCCGAGGCTCCGGCGGGTGCCCACGGCGAACGCGAGCATGAGCACGCCCGCGACGACGAAGTTCGCGATCTGGATCCAGCCGAGCTCGCCGAGCGAGAGCAGGCTGAGCGGATGCCGCGTCAGGTCGAAGCCCTCGCGCGTGAGCACCTGCACGAGGCCCACGGCGACGAAGAGCGGGCCCGCGACCACGCCCGCCGTGACGAGGGCGCGGGTCGCGGGATCGCCGGCGTGCGCCGGCCGGCGGCCCGCGGTACTCGGGGCGACTCGGGTGGTCGCGGTGTCGGTGCGGATGTCCATGGCGTCGTTCCTTCCGGTCGTGACCCGGTCGATCGGGTCGTTCACCATGGCGTCGCGGCGCGGCATCCGTTCTCGACATCGATCTCGGAATTCTTCGGACGCATGTCGAGAACGGCGTCGAGCCGCCGACGCTATCGTGAGGGCGAGCCGACCGAGCACGCCGCACCCAGGAGGGATCCCATGCGCTACATGTGCCTGATGAAGTCCAGCGAGTCGAACGGCGAGACGCCCCCAGCCGTCTACGAGGCGATGGCGGAGTACGACCGCTGGGGCCGGGCGAACGGCGTGCTGATCGACAGCCAGGGGCTGCTGCCCAGCGACGCCGGCGCGATCGTCTCGCTCGTCGACGGGAACATCAAGGCCGTCGACGGTCCGTTCACCGAGGCGAAGGAGCTCGTCGGCGGCTACGCGGTCATCGAGGTCCGCTCGTACGACGAGGCGCTCGAGCTCGGCCGCCGGCTGATGCAGATCCACAAGGACAACTGGCCCGGCTTCGAGGGCAGCGTCGAGATCCGGCAGATCGCCGAGTTCTGACGCTTGCACCCGCGCGGCGCGCGTGGTCTCATGCTCGCGTGGGCGACGAGACGACGCGCGCCGCGATCGAGGCGGTCTGGCGGCTGGAGTCGACGCGGCTCATCGCGGCGCTCGTGCGCATCGTGCGCGACGTGGGCCTCGCCGAGGACGTCGCGCAGGACGCCATCGTGGCCGCGCTCGCGCAGTGGCCGGCCTCCGGCATCCCCGCCAACCCGGGCGCGTGGCTCATGACCACGGCGAAGCGTCGCGCCGTCGACGCGTTCCGCGCCCGCGCCAAGCACGACGCGGCCGCGGCGGCGCTCGCGCGCGAGCTCTCGGAGTCGGTCGACGAGGACCCCGGCGCCGGCATCGACCACGTCGAGGACGACGTGCTGCGCCTCATGTTCATCTGCTGCCACCCGGCGCTCACGCCGGAGGCGCAGTCCACCCTCACCCTGAAGCTCGTCGCCGGGCTCTCGACGCGCGAGATCGCGCGGGCGTACCTCGCCCCCGAGGCGACCATCGCGCAGCGGGTCTCGCGGGCCAAGCGCACGCTCGCCGAGACAGGCGCCGCGATCGAGGAGCCGTCGGGGCCCGAGCGGGCCGATCGCCTCGAGACCGTGCTCGGCGTCGTCTACCTGCTCTTCAACGAGGGCTACTCCGCCACCGAGGGCGACGACTGGATGCGCCCGGCGCTCTGCGACGAGGCCGTGCGGCTCGGCCGCATCCTCACGGCGCTCGTGCCCGACGACCCCGAGGTGCACGGCCTGGCCGCGCTCATGGAGCTGCAGTCGTCGCGCCTCGCCGCGCGAGCCGGTCCCGGCGGGGAGCCGATCCTGCTCGACGCGCAGGACCGCCGGCGGTGGGATGCCACGCGCATCCGCCGCGGGCGCGACGCCCTCGCCCGCGCCGACGCCCTCCTCGCCACCGCCGGCCCCGACGCCGAGGCGGGCCCGTACGCGCTGCAGGCGGCGATCGCCGCGGAGCATGCGCGCGCGGCATCCGTCGACGGCACCGACTGGGACCGCGTCGCCGAGCTCTACGAGCAGCTCGGGCGCCGCACCGGCTCGCCCGTCGCCGAGCTCAACCGGGCGGTGGCGCTCGGGCGGGCGCGCGGACCGGCCGCCGGGCTCGCGCTGCTCGACCAGCTCGACGACGTGCCCGCGCTGCGCGGATACCACCTCGTGCCGAGCGTGCGCGGCGATCTCTACGAGCGGCAGGGCCGCGGCGCCGAGGCGGCCGCGGAGTTCGAGCGCGCGGCGTCGATGACCGCGAACGAGCGCGAGCGGCAGCTGCTGCTGCGCCGGGCGGATGCCGCGCGGGGTTCGGGCTAGAGCAGCTTCTGCTTGTGCATCGACGCGGTCTCGTAGCCGAGCTCGTCGTAGAGGCGGATCGCCGGCGTGTTGTAGGCGAACACGTTGAGCCGGATCGACGCCGCGCCCTGCGACCGGGCGACGTCCTCGGCGAGGAGCATGGTCGCGCGACCGATCCCGCGGCCGCGGAACCGCTCGTGCACGGCGACGTCCCACACCCACCAGCTCGACGCGTCGCTCGACGGCCCGATCCAGAGCCAGCCGGCGTCCTCGCCGTCGACCTCGACCGTGAACAGGAAGTGGCCGGCGACCAGGCGCCCGCCGGGGAAGAACTGCTGCTCCGAGAGCTTCCGCGCCTCCGCCGCCTGCTCGGGCGTGTCGCCCGCGCGCATCCGCGCCGCCTCGTAGGCGGCCATCGCGATCGGCAGCCATGCGGCGGTCGCTTCGTCGGACTTCGGGACGAGTCGGATGTCGGGAGTCGTCATCCGCCCATGCTCGCACGCACCGCCGCCGCATCGTTGAACCGATCGGTTCAGTGTTGTACGCTGCAGGCATGGCAGCCGGACCGCACACGGTGGACGAGTACCTCGCCACCTTCCCCGACGACGTGCGCGACGTACTCGAGCAGGTGCGCGCCGCGATCCACGCCGGCGTGCCCGACGGCGAGGAGAAGGTGCGGTACGGCATCGCCGCGGTCATGCTCGGCGGGCGCTACGCCATCCACTTCGCCGGCTGGAAGCACCACGTCGGCCTCTACCCGGTGCCGCGGTTCGACGGCGCGCTCGAGGACGAGATCGCGCCGTTCCGCGCCAAGACCGACTCGGTGAACTTCTCCTACGCGAAGCCCGTGCCCTACGAGCTGATCACGCGCGTGTCGGCCCAGATCGTCCGGCAGCGACGCGAGGCCGAGGCGTCCGGCGACTGACGTCCGGCCCACGGCGACCGCGCGCGACCGCGTGCGGCGCGTGCATCCGCGTGCGCGAAGATGGACCGATGACGAGAACGGTGCAGGGCGCGAAGGTGCTCATCACGGGCGCGGCGGGCGGCATGGGACGCATGTACGCCGAGCGCGCGGTGGTCGAGCACGCGGCATCCGTCACCCTGTGGGACCGCGACGCGGCGGCCCTGGCGCGCACTGCCGACGAGCTCGGCGCGCTCTCGCGCGGACGCACCGCCGTGCGATCGTACGTCGTCGACGTGGGCGACCTGGGCGCGATCGCGAAGACCGCCCAGCGCGTGCGGCGCGAGGTCGGCAATCCCGACGTGCTCATCAACAACGCCGGCATCGTGCGCGGCAACCGCTACTTCTGGGAGACCGACACCGGCGAGGACACGCGTCCGACCATGCAGGTGAACGCGCTCGCCCCGATGTACATCACGCGCGAGTTCATCCCCGGCATGATCGCGAACGCCTACCGGCCGTCGCGCATCGTGAACATCGCGTCGGCGGCGGGTACGCTCGCCAACCCGCGCATGGCCGTGTACGCCGCATCGAAGGCCGCGCTCATCGGGTGGAGCGACTCCCTGCGGCTCGAGCTCGAGCAGGCCGACCACGGCAACGTGAAGGTCACCACCGTGACGCCGAGCTACATCTCCACGGGCATGTTCGCTGGCGCGAAGGGGCCGTTGCTCGCGCCGGTCCTCGAGCCAGAGGTCGTGGTCGACCGGGTGTGGCGGGCGATGCTCGCCGGCTCGCCGCTCGTCGAGCTGCCCTGGAGCGTCGGACTCTCCCGCGCGCTGCGCGGCATCCTGCCGACCCGGGTCTTCGACCGGATCATCGGCGACGGGTTCGGCGTCTACCGCTCGATGGAGCGGTTCACCGGGCGGCGCTGACCCTCAGTGGAGCGCACGCGCACCGGCACCGGGCGCGAACGGAGCCGCTGCGCGACGACGCCGAACAGCATCGGCACGGCGAGGCCGGCGGCGCAGATCGCGATCAGGAGTTCCGTGGTCATGCCGAGACCGTACGCGCGCAAGCTGGGCGTCGGCCGCGAATCGCCGGGGCACGGGCCGAGGGCGGCGCGCCGGCCGAGCGGCGACGGATGCCGCGACTCGCGTCAGTCGCCGCCGCCGTTGCCGCTGTTCCCGTTGCCGTTGTTGCCGTTGTTGTTCCCCGGTCCCTTGTTGGGGTTGTCCTCGCCGGGGTCGGGATCGTCGTCGCCCTCCTGCGTGGGCTCCGTCGTGGGCTCGGGCGCCGGTGTGGTGGCCACGTCGGCCGCCTCGAGGTCGGCGCGAACGACGTCCATGGCCGTGAGGATCTCGGCCTCGCGCGCGGCGTCGATGCTGCCGTTCTCGGCGGCCGTGGCGACGTCGCGCTCGAGCAGGGCGAGCTCGGCGAGGGCGCCGGCGTAGTCGCCGGCCGCGGCGCGCTCGGAGATCTGCACGACCGAGGCGTGCATGGCGGCCGCGGTGTTCTCACTCGAGGCCGCGCAGGAGGACAGGCCGAGGACGAGCCCCGCCGCGAGCATCGCCGCGGGCAGGGCCGTTCGCCGACGGAGCTTCGCGATTCGCATCATCCGCCTCCCGTCACCGCCTGGTCGAGTTGCTCGAGGTGCACGCCGAGGTCACCGGGCACGGCGGGCAGCGGCTCGAGCTCGGGCGCCGCCGTGGGTGCGCTGAGCGCGCCGATGATGATCCAGGCGGCGACGCCCAGCACCGCGAGGAGCAGCCCGATCGCGATGAGCGGGCGTACCCAGTTGCGCTCGCGGTCGCCGGTGGCGCGGGCCTGTGCGCGCAGCTGGGACCTCGAGGAGGCGGCCTCGGCATCGGGCCTGGCCGCGGCGGGCGTGGCGAAGAACGAGCGGTCGGGCGTGGGCAGCACGCGCGTGGCGGCGGTGGCGTCCGCCGCGTCGCCGGGGGTCGTGACGGCGGGCGTGACGGCCACCGTGTCGTCGGAGGTCGGTGCGGCGGGCGTGACCGCCACCGTGTCGGGCCCCGCGGCATCCGTGAAGGCGAGCGTCGGCGCCGTGGCACCGGGGTCGTCGGACGCCGCGGTGTCGAGCTGCGTGGCGGCCACGGCGACCTCGAGTGCGGTCGGCCGGTCGGCGGGCTCGCGCGCGGTCATCGTGCGCAGCAGCGCGACCCAGTCGGGGCCGAGCGATTCGGGGATGTCGGGATCGCGTGCCAGTCGCGCGCTCGCGGCCTCGACGGCCGGGCCGGGGAACGCGGTCACGCCCGTGCGCGCCTCGAGCACGAGCAGGCCGAGCGAGTAGACGTCGGCGGCGGGTGTCGGCGGGCGGCCGTTCACCTGCTCGGGGCTGAGGTAGCCGGGCGTGCCGACGAGGAGTCCGGTGCGGGTGAGGCGCGCGTCGTCGATGAGCCGGGCGATGCCGAAGTCGGCCAGCTTGGCGTTCCACGTGCGGGTGGGCAGGTGCGCGGGCTCGAGGAGGACGTTCGCGGGCTTCACGTCGCGGTGCACGATGCCGCGGTCGTGGATCACGTGCAGCCCCTCGGCGAGGTCGGCGAGCAGGCCTGCGGCATCCGCCGGGCTCAGGGGGCCGAGCTTCAGGGCCTCGCGCAGGTCGCGACCCTCGACGAGCTCCATGACGAGGAACTCGCGACCGGTCTCGTCGTCGCGCGCCGCGTCGTACAACCGCACCAGCGCGCGATGCGCGAGGCTCGCGAGCAGCGCGGTCTCGCTGCGGCGCCGCTCGGCGTCGTCGATGCCCTCGGCGGCCTCGGCGAAGACCTTCACCGCCACGGGACGCCCCAGCGACAGGTCGACGCCGCGGTAGACGGTCGCCATGCCGCCGCGGCCGATGAGGTCGTCGACGCGGTAGCGGCCGCCGAGCGTGGCACCGGCGAAGGGGTCGCCCTTCACGCTGCTGGGGGTGGTCGTCACGCTTCCGAGGGTAACGGCCCCGCCTGAGAGCCGCCCAGCCTCCGGCGGGGATTGGCAGGCGGCATCCGCTCTGCTACGGCAAACGGCGGCCGGCGTCGGATGCCGCGGATGCTGCGGGCTCGTGCGGGCTCAGCCGAAGATCATCGGCTGGTCGTCGTCGGTCCGCGACAGGGCGAGATCGACGAGCACGGGCACGTGGTCGCTGGGCGCGGTGCCCTTGCGCTCGTTGCGGTGGATCGAGGCATCCGTCACCGCCTCGGCGAACGCCGCCGAGCCGAGGATGAAGTCGATGCGCATGCCCTCGTTGCGGGGGAATCGCAACTGCTTGTAGTCCCAGTACGTGAACAGGCCCTCGGGCACCCGCGACCGCACGACGTCGCTCACCCCCGCGTTCTCGAGCGTGAAGAACGCCTCGCGCTCGGGCCGGGAGACGTGCGTCGTCTGGCCGACGATGACCGTGGGGTCGCCGTTGTCGACGTCGAACGGCGCGATGTTGAAGTCGCCGACGAGAGCGAACGGCACCTCGGGGAACGACGTGGTCTGCTCGCGGGTGTACTCGGTGAGCGCCGCGAGCCAGTCGAGCTTGTACGCGTAGTGCGGGTCGCCGAGCGCCCGCCCGTTGGGGACGTAGAGGCTCCACACGCGGACACCGCCGACGGTGGCGCCGATCGCCCGCGCCTCCTGCGGCTGGTCGGGGCCCTCGACGCCCTTGGCGAAGCCCGGCATTCCGGGGAACGCGGTCTCGACCGACTCGATCGGCAGCCGACTCGCGATGGCGACGCCGTTCCACTGGGAGAAGCCGTGCAGGACGAGCTCGTAGCCCGCCTCCTCGAAGCGCGCCGCCGGGAACTGCTCGGGCTTGCACTTGATCTCCTGCATGGCCAGCACGTCGACGTCTTCGCGAACCATCCAGTCGACGACGCGGTCGACGCGGGTGCGGATCGAGTTGACGTTCCAGGTGGCGAGGCGCATGCAGCCAGCCTATGCGGCGGCACCGACGCGGAACGGCCCGAGGATCATGCCTCGACGTCGGCCTCTGCGTCATCGGCGAGGCTGCGTCTCGCCACGTCGTCATCGCCGCGCATCGCCCGGAGCCGCGGCAGCACCACCCAGAAGCCGATGAGGATGAGCGCTCCCAGCACGAACGCGATGATGCCGGCCGCGCGTGAGAGGGCGAAGTCGAACACGAGGGACGTGACGCCGAGCACGAGCAGCGCGACGACGACGAGGTGCGCGACGAGCAGCCGGTTGCCGATCCGGACGATGCGGCCCTTGACCCGTTGCCCGAACAGCGTGCGATGCAGGGTCACCGGTGCGAGGCCGATCACGGTCGCGAGGCCCGCCAGTGCGACGAGCGTCAGGTACAGCGCGAGCTGGTACCCGTCGAGCTCGGTGAACCGCTGCTGGAAGGCCACCGCGAGCAGGAAGCCGCCGATGAGCTGCGTTCCCGTCAGCGCGACGCGCAGCTCCTGCAGGATGTCGTTCCAGTGCCGGTCGCTCCGTTCGTTGGGCGTCTCGTCACGCCCGTCGGAAGGGACGGCGTCGTCGTCGAGGGGGTCGGCGTGCCGCGCGTTCATGCCCGATCGTAGGCATGAGGAGGGCCCCGCGCTCAACCCCTTGCGCCGGCGGGCCCGACGGATCAGGACGCGGCCGGCGTCACGCCCGCAGCGGTGAGCGCGAAGCCGCCGATGAACACCCCGACGATCAGCAGGATGCCGACGAGCGGGATCCAGAACGCGATGCGCTTCAGCACGAGCACGATCACGGCGGCGATGAGCGCGAACAGGCCCACGACGAGCGGGCCGATCATCGCGACCATCATGCCCGTGGCCATCAGGTCGTAGTTGCAGACGGAGCTCGCGCCGCAGGAGTCTCCGGCGAACGCGAGGAAGAGCGAGAAGAACGACGCGAGGAGTGCCGCGCCGATCATCAGCACCAGGAGCACGATCGTGGTCACCAGGTCCCACATGATGATCGGCCGCTTCGCGGGTGCCGCGGTCGCGTACTGGTCGTACGGCTGCGCCGTCGCCGGCATCGGCTCCGGTATCGGCTCGGGTTGAGCCGGCGGCGGTCGGACCGGCTCCGGCTGGACCGCATCGCTCATGACGGCCTCCCCTCTCGCCCCAGGACGGGCGCCCCACCAGCCGAATTCTGGCAGCGGCGCGCCCGATGCTGCAAGGATCGAAAGCAGGAGCGAGGGAGGCGATGCCCGTGGCATACCGCATCGAAGGCGTCGAGGGACTGCCCGAGATCCGACCGGGCGACGACCTCGCCCAGCTCGTCGCCGACGCCGTCGAGCTCGAGGACGGCGACATCCTGGTCGTGACGTCGAAGGTCGTGTCGAAGGCCGAGGGCCGCATCGTGCAGGCCGACGACCGCGAGGCCGCCATCACCGCCGAGACCGTGCGCGTCGTGGCGACGCGCGAGTACGAGGGCGGCATCACCCGCATCGTCGAGAACCGGCAGGGCATCATCGGCGCCGCGGCGGGCGTCGACGCGTCGAACGCCCCGCACGGCACGGTGCTGCTGCTGCCGGTCGACCCCGACGCATCGGCGCGCGCCCTCGCGACCGGCATCCGAGCGCTCACCGGCCGGCACGTGGGCGTCATCCTCTCCGACACGCTCGGCCGGCCCTGGCGCGAGGGGCAGACCGACATCGCGATCGGCGCCGCGGGCGTGCACGTCTTCGACGACCTTCGCGGGTCGGCGGATGCCTCGGGCAAACCGCTCGCGGTCACGATGCCGTGCGTGGCCGACCAGCTCGCCGGCGCGGCCGAGCTCGTGAAGGGCAAGTCGTCGGGCGTCCCGGTCGCCGTGGTGCGCGGACTCGGGCGCTACGTCGGCGACCTCGACCTCCCCGGCGCACGCAGCATCCTCCGCCCGGCGGAGCGCGACCTCTTCCGCGTGGGCGCCGACGAGGCGTACACCGAGGGCTACCGCGACGGGTTCGACGAGTCGCAGGCCGAAGGGGTCGCCGACTCCGCGGGGTGAGCGTCTCGTACGCGAGGATGGAGGGGTGTCAGCGCACATCGGCTACGCCGCCATGCTCGAGCGATTCCCGCCCGCCGAGGCGGTGGCGCTCGCCGCGCTCGCCGAGTCGCACGGCTTCCGGGGCGTCATGGCGACCGACCACTTCCAGCCGTGGGTGCCCGCGCAGGGCGAGTCGTCGTTCGTGTGGAGCGTGCTCGCGGCCATCGGCGAGCGCACGACGGGCGACCTCGGCCCGGGCGTGACGACGCCCACGTTCCGGATGCATCCGGCCGTCGTCGCGCAGGCGAGCGCGACCCTCGGCGCGCTCTACCCCGGCCGGCACTGGCTCGGGATCGGCTCGGGGGAGGCGCTCAACGAGCACGTCGTGGGGAAGTACTGGCCCGAGGCGCCCGAGCGCATCAACCGCATGTTCGAGGCGGTCGACGTGATCCGCAAGCTCTTCGCGGGGTCGATCGCCGGTCGCGACGTGCGCCACTCGGGGCCGCACTTCCGGCTCGAGTCGACGCGGCTCTGGACGATGCCGCCCGTCGCCCCCGAGATCCTCGTCGCGGCATCCGGCCCCGTGACCGCGCGCCGCGCCGGCCGCAGCGTCGACGGGTTCATCACGATCGGCGGGCCCACCGATCGGCTCGCGCCGCTGCTCCAGCGCTTCGCCGAGGGGGCCCGCGAGGTCGGACGCGACGCGCGCGCGATGCCGAAGGTCGTGCAGCTCCACCTGTCGTGGGCGGCCACCGACGAGGAGGCCATGCGGAACGCGCTCGTCGAGTGGCCGAACGGCGGCATGCGGTTCCCCCGCAGCGACATCCGCTCGCCCTACGAGTTCGACCAGCTCGCGCGCACCGTGCGACCAGAGGACTTCGCCGGTCGCATGGTCGTCTCGGCTGATCCCGGTGTGCACCGCGCCGACATCCAGCGCCACCTCGACCTCGGCTTCACGCGCATCTACCTGCACAACGTCGGCCGCAACCAGGCCGAGTTCCTCGAGGTCTTCGGCCGCGACGTGCTGCCGGGGCTGCGGGCATGAACGCTGCACCGGATGCCGCGGGGCCGGCCACCTGGACCGTCGTGATCCCCGTGAAGGCGCCCGCCGCGGGCAAGACCCGGCTGTCGCCGGCGGTGGCGGATGCCGCACGAGCCGAGCTGGCGCGCGCGTTCGCGCTCGACACCATCGCGGCCGCCCGCGCGGCGGCCTCCGTCGACCGGGTGATCGTCGTCGGCGACGATCCCGACCTCGCGGACGGCGCGGAGTACCTCGCCGAGCCAGGCGCCGACGGCGACGCGACGGCCGAGCGCGGCCTCCTCCCGGCCATCCGCCGCGGCATCGCCCACGCGCGGTCGGACGAGCCCGTGGCCGTCGCAGTGCTGCTCGGCGACCTGCCCGGCCTGCGGCCCGAGGAGCTCGACCGGGCGCTCGACGCGGCGTCGCGGCATCCGCTCGCGTTCGTGCGCGACGCCGACGGCACGGGCACGACGCTCGCCACCGCGCACACCGGCGTCGCGTTCGACCCGCGGTTCGGGCCGGGCTCGGCCGAGCGGCACGCCGCAGCCGGATTCGTGGAGCTCGCGGCATCCGACACTCCCGGCCTCACGCGTGACGTCGACACGGTCGACGGCCTCGAAACCGTGCTGCACCATGGAGTCGGCGACCACACCGCCGAAGCCGTGGCCCGCCTCGCCGATCGGAAGGGAACCACATGACGCTCACACTCGGATACAAGGCCTCGGCCGAGCAGTTCGACCCGCGCGAGCTCGTCGAGATCGCGGTCGCGGCCGAGGGGCACGGCATGGAGTCGGTGTGGACGAGCGACCACTTCCAGCCGTGGCGGCACACGGGCGGCCACGCGCCGTTCTCGCTGACCTGGATGGCGGCGGTCGGCGAGCGCACGTCGACCGTGCGGATCGGCACGAGCGTGATGACGCCGACGTTCCGCTACAACCCGGCGGTGCTCGCGCAGGCGTTCGCGTCGCTCGGCGTGCTGTACCCGGGCCGCATCATCGCGGGCTTCGGCACGGGCGAGGCGCTCAACGAGATCGCGACGGGCTTCCGCGGCGCGGGCGAGCAGGACTGGCCCGAGTTCCGCGAGCGGTTCGCGCGGCTGCGCGAGGCCGTACGCCTCATGCGCGCCCTGTGGAAGGACGAGCGCGTGAACTTCGAGGGCGAGTACTACTCGACCCACGACGCGTCGATCTACGACCGACCGGATGTCCCGGTGCCCGTCTACATCGCAGCCGGCGGGCCGACCGTGGCGAAGTACGCGGGGCGCGCGGGCGACGGCTTCATCTGCACCTCCGGCAAGGGGGCGGAGCTCTACGTCGACCAGCTCATCCCAGCGGTCAAGGAGGGCGCCGAGGCCGGGAACCGGTCCTTCGACGCCATCGACCGCATGATCGAGATCAAGCTGTCGTACGAGGAGACCGAGGAGGCCGCGCTCGAGAACACCCGGTTCTGGTCGCCGCTGTCGCTGTCCAAGGAGCAGAAGCACGACATCACCGACCCGGTCGAGATGGAGCGCGCCGCCGATGCCCTGCCGATCGAGGAGATCGCGGGGCGCTGGATCGTGGGCTCCGACCCCGACTGGGTCGTCGAGCAGATCGGGCAGTACGTGGACTGGGGCTTCGACCACCTCGTCTTCCACGCGCCGGGACACGACCAGCGGCGGTTCCTCGAGCTGTTCGAGCGCGACCTGGCGCCGCGGCTGCGGGCGCGCTGAACGACTGCGGGGCGGGGGCCGTCCCGAGCCCCCGCCCCGAATGGCGGCCTGGTGACCGGCCGGCGTTCAGTTCGCCGGTTCGACCACCAGGGCCGTTCCGCCGCCGCGTCGCACCGGCTCGGCGACCGCGGTGATCAGCCCGCCCTGGTCCACCTCGATGGCGGCCACAGCGCCGATCTCGGCGGCCAGCGGGCTCGGGTTGGTGCCCTGCACCGGGGCGAGCACGTGCCCGAACGGCGCGAGGTCGTCGGCGTACGCGGCGATGAACGCAGATTCGGCCGGGGTCGTCGCCGCGTTCCGCTGCGAGGCCCGCGGCGCAGCCACCGCCTCGGGCAGGGTCATGCCGAGGTCGAGCCGGTTCAGCAGGACCTGCACGACGGTCGTGATGATCGTCGCGCCGCCGGGCGAACCGACCACGTACCGCACGTCGTCGCCGTCGACCACGATCGTCGGCGACATCGATGAGCGCGGACGCTTGCCGGGCTCGACGGTGTTCGGGTCGCCCGGGAATGCGGGGACGAAGTTGAAGTCGGTCAGCTCGTTGTTGAGCAGGAACCCGCGGCCGGGAACCGTCATGCCCGACCCGCCGGTCTGCTCGATGGTGAGCGTGTAGGCGACCGCGTTGCCCCACTGGTCGACGACCGAGAGGTGGGTGGTCGACACGCCCTGGTCGGCGGATGCCACGGCAGCGGCCGGCTCGCAGCCCGTCGCCGCGAGGTCGCCGGGCGCGACCGGCTTCGGGCGCGCCTGCGCCGGGTCGATGAGGCAGGCGCGGGAGTCCGCGAACTCCTGGCTGAGCAGCGTCTCGGTCGGCACGTCGACGAACGCGGGGTCGCCGACGTAGCGGTTGCGATCGGCGAAGGCGTGTGCCGTGGCCTCGAGGTAGAGGTGCAGGCTCTGCGGCAGCGCGTCGGGGGAGAGTGCGAAGTCCTCGAGGATGTTCAGCGACTCCCCCACCGTGGTGCCGCCCGACGACGACGGCGCCATGCCGTAGACGTCGAGGCCGTGGTACTCGACGTGCGTCGGCGCCTGCTCGAGCACCTCGTACTCGGCGAGGTCGTCGGCGGTCAGGAAGCCCGACGGCGGGGCGATCGTGGCGTCGGGGGCGAGCCGCGGATGCTGCGCGACGTCCGCCATCTCGGCCGCCAGCGGGCCGTCGTAGAACACGTCGGTGCCGCGCTGCGCGATGAGCTTCATCGTCTGCGCCAGGTCGTGGTTCTTGAACGTGGAGCCGACCTGCGGCGCGTCGCCGCCCGGCAGGAACAGCGCGGCCGTGTCGGAGAACTGCGAGAAGCGCGCTGCGTTGTCGAGCGTCTGCTGACGGAACGTCTGGTCGACGGTGAACCCGCGATTCGCGAGCACGATCGCCGGCTGCAGGGCCTCGCGCAGGGAGTCGGTGCCGAACCGGTCGAGCGCGGTCTCCCAGGTCGCGAGCGTGCCGGGGACGCCGACGGAGAGCCCCGACGAGACGGCGGTGGCGAACGGATACGGCGTCCCCGTCGCCGGGTTGATGAACGCGTTCGGGCCCATGCCGACGGGCGCCGTCTCGCGTCCGTCGAGCGTGGTCACCTCGCCGGTGGCCGCGTCGAAGTACACGAAGTACCCGCCGCCGCCGATGCCCGCGCTGTAGGGCTCGGTCACGCCGAGTGCGGCGGCCGTGGCGACCGCGGCATCCGCGGCGTTGCCGCCGTCGCGCAGCACCTCGAGTCCGATGCGGCTCGCCTCGGCGTCGACCGACGAGACGGCGCCGCCCGTGCCGGTCGAGGTCGACGGGGCCGCCGGCGCGGGCCGCCCGGTCGTGACCGAGGCACCCGGTGGAGCGGCCGTCGGCGCGGCCGTCGCCGGGGCGCCTGCGGCGAGGATCCCGAGCGAGGTGGCGGCGGCGAGCGCGATGCCCGCGCGCCGAAGCGAACGGCGACGGTCGACGGTGACCATGAGCGAACCCCCCGAACTGGTGACACACGACAGGTGCCACTCACGGTAGACCCGTGCCCGCGCCCCCGCAACGGGTTGCGCCGGATGCGTCGTCGGTGCGCGCACGTCCGTCGTTCCTGAGCGTTCGCCGCCGACCTGGTCCCGGATGCCGCGGGGAGGCGTAGCCTGAGGGCATGCGCCCCCGCGACTCCGGGGCGTCCCGCAGGTTCGCCCGCTGGATCCCAGCCATCGCCGCGCCCATCGTGGTCGGCGTCGCCGTCGTGCTCGTGCCGTTGCAGGCGAACGCCGCGGTCGACCTCCCCGACCTCACGCCCGAGGAGCTCCTCGAGCTCGCGGCGTCGAGCGACGTCGAGGCGCTGTCGGGCACGGTCGAGCAGACGTCCGAGCTCGGGCTCCCCGACCTGTCGGGCCTCACCGGCGGCATGGGCGGATCCGCCTCGGCGGCCCCGGGCGCAGAGGGCTCCGACGGCTCGGGCGGCGACGCGGCATCCGGTGACGGCATCGACGAGCTCCTCTCGCTCATCACGGGGAACCACACCGCGAAGGTCTACGTCGACGGCTCGAACGCGCGCCTGCAGGTGCTCGACCGCCTCGGCGAGCGCGATGTCTACGTCACGACGGGCGAGGGCGCCTGGATCTGGGACTCGCGCGAGCAGTCGGCCACCCACGTCACGGTCGACCAGGCGGCGCTCGATGCGCTCGAGGCGGAGGCCGAGTCGCACGCCGACGAGGCTCGCGCGAAGGTCGAGGCCGAGGTCGGCACGGTGCCGACGCCCGAGCAGGTGCTCGACGACGCGCTCGCGAAGCTCGACGAGACGACCGACGTCTCCGTCGGCACCGACGCCCGCGTGGCCGGACGCGAGGCGTACGAGCTCGTGCTCGTGCCGCGCGACGACGCCACGCTCGTCGGCGAGGTGTCGGTCGCGATCGACGCCGACACGGGCGTCGCGCTCGCGGCATCCGGCACCGCGGCCGGCGCAGCGGAGCCGGCGTTCAGCGTGGCGTTCACCGACGTGTCGTTCGAGGCGCCCGATGCCTCGGTGTTCGCGTTCACGCCGCCCGACGGCGCGACGGTGACCGAGCACGAGGTGCCGGTGCCGACCGTCGCCGAACTCGAGCAGTGGAAGGCCGAGGCGGAGCCGGGTGCCGCCGCCGAGGGGATGCCGCGGCCGATCGTGCACGGGTCGGGCTGGTCGACCGTCGTCGAGCTGCCCGCGGGCGCCGGCGGAGCAGCCGGGGGCGCCACCGGAGCAGCCGAGGGCGCCGAGGGCAGCGAGGGCTTCGCCGACGCGTCGACGCTGCTCGACTCGATCACGCAGCGCGTCGACGGCGGACGCATCGTCTCGACGTCGCTCGTGACGGTGCTGTTCACCGACGACGGCCGCGTCTTCGCCGGCGCCGTGACCCCCGAGCACCTGCTCGCCGTCGCCTCGAGCGCGCGCTGACGGGCCGCAGCGTGGCCGCGCCGACGTCCGAGCTCGCCATCGAGACGCACGGCCTCACCAAGCGCTTCCGCTCGCAGGTGGCCGTCGACGGCGTCGACCTCGCGGTGCCGCGGGGCTCGGTCTTCGGGTTCCTGGGGCCGAACGGTTCGGGCAAGACGACCACGATCCGGATGCTGCTCGGCCTCGTCGCGGCGAACGCGGGCGACGCGCGCGTACTGGGCGTCGACATGCCCCGCCACGTCGACGCGGTGCTGCCGCGGGTGGGCGCCCTCGTCGAGGGGCCGGCGTTCTCGCCGTACCTGTCGGGCGCGGCGAACCTGCGCCGCTTCGACGCGGCCGACCGGCACGCGCCGCGGCGCAGCCGCGACCACCGGGTGGCGGAGGCGCTCGACCGCGTCGGCCTCTCGCACGCCGCCCGCAAGCGCGTGCACGCGTACTCCCTCGGCATGAAGCAGCGCCTCGGCATCGCGAACGCGCTGCTGATGCGACGCGAACTGCTCGTGCTCGACGAGCCCACGAACGGCCTCGACCCGCAGGGCACGCGGGAGGTGCGCGCGCTCATCCGCTCGTTCGCCGACGACGGCACGACCGTGTTCGTGTCGAGCCACCTGCTCGCCGAGGTCGAGCAGGTCTGCACGCATGTCGGCGTGATGAGCGCCGGACGGCTCGTCGCGCAGGGCACGCTCGACGACTTCCGCGACGAGGGGGAGGCGCGCGTGCGGGTGCGCACGCCCGACGTCGCCTCGGCCAGGGAGGCGCTCGCCGGGCTCCTGGGCGACGGTGCGATCGAGGCCGATGCCCTCGCCGATCCCGACGGCGCCGTGACCGCGCGGCTCGGCGGGACGGCGCCCGAGGCGGTCGTGGCCGCGCTCGTCGGCGCGGGCGTGCGGGTGCGCGGCTTCGAGACCGTGCACGCGAGCCTCGAGCAGCGGTTCGTGGAGCTCACGGGGGAGGGGTTCGACGTTGTCCAGTGAGGCCGCTGACGAGCGCGTCGCCGCGGCATCCGTCGTCGACGTCGCCCGCGCCGAGCCGGCCCGACGGTCGGGCGGCGGCACCCTCTGGCTGCTCGGCTCCGAGCTGCTGACCCTCTTCCGGCGGCTGCGCACGTGGGCCATGCTGGCCGCGCTCGCGGCCATCCCCGTGCTCATCGGGGTGGCGCTCATCATCGCGGGGCCGGCCCCGAGCGGCCGGGGTCCGACGTTCCTCAGCGAGATCACGAACAACGGGCTGTTCGTCGGCATGACGGCACTCATCGTGGCGATCCCGCTGTTCCTCCCGCTCACGATCGGCGTCGTGGCCGGCGACACCATCGCGGGCGAGGCGAGCCACGGCACCCTGCGCTACCTCCTCATCGCGCCGGCCGGACGCGTGCGGCTCCTCCTCGTGAAGTACCTCGCCGCCGCGGCGTTCTGCGCGGCCGCGACGCTGACCGTGGTCGTCGTCGGGACGCTCGTGGGCTGGGCGCTGTTCCCCATCGGCCCGGTGACGCTGCTCTCGGGGGCGACGATCGACGTCGGCGAGGCGCTGCTGCGCTTCCTCGCGATCGCCGCCTACGTCACGGTGTCGCTGCTCGGCATGTCGGCGATCGGGCTCTTCCTCTCCACGCTCACGACGGTGCCGGTCGGGGCGATGGCGGCCACGGCGATCCTCGCGGTGGTGTCGCAGATCCTCGACGTGCTGCCGCAGCTCGAGTGGCTGCATCCGTGGCTGTTCACGCACTACTGGCTGGGCTTCGTCGACCTGCTGCGCGAGCCCATGGTCTGGGACGCGTTCGTCGACAACGCGCTGCTGCAGGCGGGCTACATCCTGGTGTTCGGCGCGCTCGCGGTCGGGCGGTTCCTCACGAAGGACGTGCTGTCGTAGGCCGAGCGGATGCCGCGGGGCCGGCTCACTCCGCGGCGGCGGGTGCCGTCTCCCGGCGCTCGCCGAAGCTCGGCGGCAGCTTGCAGTAGTCGTAGAAGTAGCGCATCGGCCGGGACTCGTCGGTGTCGTCGACGATGACGTTCGCGCCCGAGTGGGGGAGCTCGTCGCCCACGAGCGTCCAGATCGAGAAGTGCCAGATGCCGCGCACCGAGTCGTTGAGCAGGCGCATGCCGTCGACGACGAGCACCGTGTCCGCGCCCTCGGCGCCCTCGAGCGTGCCCGCCCGGAACGGCTCGATCGTCGTGCTGCGGAGGGTCGGCTCGTCGACCTCGCCCAGCGACCGTCGCACCACGACCTGCCTGCGCTCCGACAGCACGCCGGCCAGGTCGTCCGCGAAGCGCGCCGCCGGTCCGGTCGTCGCGCCCTCGACCGCGACGAGCCGTCGACCCGCCCACGAGTTGTGCAGGAACTCGTCGGCGATCCAGTCGAGCAGCACCTGGCGGTCGGTCACCTCGTTCATGGAGTCCGTGTCCATGGGGTCAAGGCTACGCCCGGGCTCGAATGCGTGTCTCCGCGGTCTCGCTACGCCCGGGCGGATGCCCCGTCGCGGTCGGACGTGACGGCCGCACGCTCCGCGACCTCCGAGTACGCGATGAGCGGGCGCCCCGTCGCCGGGTGCTCGAGCACGGCCGCCTCGACGCTCCACACCTCGCGGATGAGGGCGGGCGTGAGCACGTCGCCGGGCGCGCCCGCCGCACGCACCCGGCCCTCGGCGAGCACGACGACATGGTCGGCGTACGCCGCCGCGAGCGAGAGGTCGTGCAGCGCCGCGAGCACCGTGAGCCCGCCGCCAGCGAGCGCGCGCAGCAGCCCGAGCGCCGTGAGCTGTGCGTGCACGTCGAGGTGGTTCGTGGGCTCGTCGAGCAGCAGCAGCTCGGGCTCCTGCGCGATGGCGCGCGCCAGGTTCACGCGCTGACGCTCGCCGCCCGAGAGCGTCGCGTACTCGCGGTCGGCCAGGTCGACGAGCCCGAGGTCGTCGAGGGTCCGCCGCACGACCGCGCGGTCGTGCTCGTCGGGCCCCGCGAACGCACCGAGGTACGGCGTGCGGCCGAGGGCGACGACCTCCGCGACCCGGAGGCCCGGGGCATCCTGCACCTCCTGCTCGGCGAGCGCGACGAGCCGGGCACGGTCTCGACGTCGCAGCGCGGCGAGGTCGCGGTCGCCGAGGCGCGCTGCGCCGGCATCCGCGTGCTCGACGCCGGCGATGAGGTGCAGCAGCGTGCTCTTGCCTGCGCCGTTGGGGCCGAGGAGCGCGCCGACGGACCCGCCCGGAACGGTGCAGTCGACGTCGTCGATGATGAGCCGGCGCCCGCGCGTGAAGCGCACGCGGTCGGCGTGCAGGTCGCGGTGGTCGCTCGGGGCGGTCACGACAGCCTCCGGTTGCGGAGCATGAGCACGGCGAAGACCGGGCCGCCGACGAGGGCGGTGAGGATGCCGACGGGCAGCTCGCGCGGGTCGAAGAGCGTGCGTGCGCCGGTGTCGGCCCACACGAGGAAGATCGCGCCCGCGAGCGCCGACAGGGGCAGCAGCGCGCGATGCCGCGATCCCACGAGGAACCGCACGGCGTGCGGGAGGATCAGCCCGACGAACCCGATCGCGCCGCTCACCGCGACGAGCGCGCCCGTGAGCAGCGCGGTGCCGCCGAGCAGCAGCGCGCGGCTGCGGCCGACGTGCACGCCGAGGGCGGCCGCCGCCGTGTCGCCGAACGCGAACGCGTCGAGCGTGCGCGCGCTCGCGATGAGGGGGAGGCCGACGACGAGCATCGCGCCGCCCGCGATCGCGACCGAGGTCCAGTCGGTGCCGGCGAGCGAGCCGAGCAGCCAGTTGAGGATCTCGCGGTAGCTGTCGCCCGTGGCGCTCCAGAAGATGACGAGGCTCGTGATCGCGCCGAACACCGACGACACCGCGAGGCCGGCGAGCACGGTGCGGGTCGGCGTCAGGGCGCCACCCGCCCCCGCGAGGGCGAGCGTCGCGACGAGCGCGACGAGGGCGCCGCCGAACGCCGCGAGCGGCAGCACGAGTCCGATGCCGAGCACGATCACGAGCACCGCGCCCACCGACGCGCCCGACGAGAGTCCGAGCAGGTACGGATCGGCGAGCGGGTTGCGGGTGAGCGCCTGCATGACCGCGCCGCAGACGGCGAGGCCTGCGCCGACCGCTGCGGCGGTGAGCACCCGCGGCATCCGCAGCTGCCACACGATGCCGTCGCGCAGGGGCGACAGCGTCGGCTCGCCGATGCCGACGTGCGCGAGCACGCTCGCCCACACGTCGGCGGGGCTGAGCCCGGCCGGCCCGATGGTGACGGCGACCACGACGGATGCCGCGAGCAGCACGCCGAGCACTGCCGCCCAGGCGCCGGTGCGGAGCCCGGAGGTGCGGCGTCCGGAGGAGCGGACGCCCGGACGGTCGAGCGAGGCCGAGGGCCGGGCGGGCCATGCGGCCGACCCGGATTCCGTGGGGGGAGCGGTCTCCGGGACGCGGAAAGCGTCCGCGGCCCGACCCTCGGCGGTCCGTGACATCAGGAGCCCAGCTCTCCGAGCTGGTCGACGAGCGATTCGACCGCGCCGACGTTGCGCACGCCGGCCTCGGTCGACGGGAAGTCCACGACGAGGTACCGCTGCTGCTGCACGGCGGGCAGCGCGGACGTGGCCGGGTTGGCCTCGAGCTTGGCGATCTTCGACGCGGCGGTGTTCCACGGAGCGTCCACGAGCACGATCACGTCGGGGTTCGCGGCGACGATCGCCTCCCACCCCATCGACGTCCAGGAGTCGTGCACGTCGGCGGCCACGTTCTCGAGGCCCGCGGCCTCCATGATCATCTGCGGTGCGCCGATGCCCGCGCCGACGAACGGGGTGTCGTCGCCCGAGCTGTACCAGAGCGCGGTGAGGTCGTCCCCGTTCGGCTCGATCGCCTCGAGCGCCGCGCGCTGGTCGGCCACGAGGTCGGCCGCGGCATCCGGCACCCCGAAGACGGCGCCGGCCTCCTCGAACTCGGCGAAGACCTCGTCGAAGGTCAGCGGGTCGGGC
Source organism: Agromyces mariniharenae (assembly GCF_008122505.1). Taxonomy (NCBI): domain Bacteria; kingdom Bacillati; phylum Actinomycetota; class Actinomycetes; order Micrococcales; family Microbacteriaceae; genus Agromyces; species Agromyces mariniharenae. Next base: position 1,970,916 of record NZ_VSSB01000001.1, read on the forward strand.
ATGTAGCCCGGTTCCCTGCACGCCGCAGGGGCGACGTACGTGGCCACGCCGAGCTGCTGCAGCGTGGCGCGGTCGCCCGCGCCCTCGGCCGAGAGGTTCGACTCCCAGCCGGCGAAGACGAGGTCGGGCTCGGCCGCGAGGGTGACCTCCTGCGAGGGCACCTTGTCGGAGAGGACCTCGAGCCCGGATGCCGCGGCGGCGTACTCGTCGGGCACGGGACCGTCGCTGAACGCGGTGCCGACGATGCGGTCCTCGAGGCCCAGCGCGAGCAGCAGCTCGGCGGTCGACGACTTGATCGCGACGATGCGCTCGGGGGCGGATTCGAGCGTGACCTCGGTGCCGCAGTTGTCGATCGTCAGCGGGTAGCCGGATGCCGCGGCATCCGCTGCGCCGTCGGCGGGGTCGGAACCCGTGCCGGCAGCACCGTCGGCGCAGCCCGCGAGCAGGAGCGCGACGACCGGCACGAGGGCGAGGGCGGCGCGACGGGCGGGCCGATGGGTCGGGGAAGGGGATTCGGGCATGGCATCTCCGGGAAGGCAGGCAAGCGTGATTCCGACGAGGTCGGCGACTCGCGGCCCAATCCCGGGCTGCACGCATCGGTCAGATCCAGACCGAGGGGTCACGGTCATCCTACTGCCGCGGGGGTCGCGCGGCACCGCCGCCGGCGATCAGGACCCGCGGAGGCGCTCGGCGAGGTCCAGCGCGGCGCCTGCGAGGGCGGCCGACGTGTCGAGGTCGCGCATCCAGAGGGGCACGGATGCCGCGACGAGCCCGGTTCCGGCGAGGGCGTCGACCGCGGCGGCATCCGACTCGTCGACGAGCCAGCCGTCGAGCAGGCCGCCCGCGCTGCGCGCACCGTAGTGGCGGCCGACCGCCTCGGCCGTGGTCGCGACGCCGATCGCGGGGAGGCACGCGTCGGCCATGCCGCGCACGACCTTGCCGCCGATGATGGGGGAGACGCCGACGACGGGCGCGTGCGTCGCGGCGATGGCCTCGCGGATCCCGGGGATCGACACGATCGTGCCGATGGACACCACCGGGTTGGACGGAGCGAGGAGCACGACGTCGGCGCCGAGGATCGCCTCGACCACGCCCCGCGCCGGCCGCGCGACGTCGAGGTTCCGCTGTCGGAACGCGAGGGCGGGCAGGCTCGCGCGGTACCGTGTCCACCACTCCTGGAAGTGCAGCTCGCGCTCGCCGTCGACCTCCTCGGGGTCGGCCACGAGCACGTGCGTGTCGACCTCGGTGTCGGTCGCCGGCAGCAGGTGCACGCCGAGCGGCCAGCGCCGCTGCAGGCGCTCGGCCACCTCGGACACGGTGCGTCCTTCGCGGAGCCACGCGGTGCGAGCGAGGTGCGTGCCGAGGTCGAGGTCGCCGAGCGTGAACCACGGCCAGCCGACGCCCCATTCGCGGAGCTCGGCGGCGACGCGCTCGGTCTCCCCTGCGCGGCCCCACCCGCGGTCGGCGTCGTTGACGCCGGCGAGCGCGTAGAGCAGCGAGTCGAAGTCGGGCATGAGCCGCACGCCCGCGAGCCACAGGTCGTCGCCGGTGTTCACGACGACGTCGACGGCGGTGTCCTGAGCCGGTCGAAGGGATGCCGCGCTCCCGCCGTTCCCGTCGGGCCACCGCCGTCGGACCTCCTCGCGCACGCCGCGCACGTAGCGCGCGCCTCCGACCCCGCCCGCGAGCACCGTGATCCGCACGGATCCACGCTACTGCGGTCGCGCGGCGTGTCGACTCGTCCGACCGCGGTCAGGGCGCTGCGTGGTGTCCGATCGCCTTCAGGAGATCGCCGAGCCAGACCGCCGCGTACGAGATCGTGTCGTCGTCGTTCCCGTCGCGCTCATCGCGAAGGTTCTCCCAGGACTCCGACAACTGGCCGATCGTCAGTTCCGGCGTCGTGCTGACGTCGTAGATCGCCGGCGCGGTGACCGACCAGAACTCCTCGGCAGCGATGGCCAGCCTGGGTCCGTTGGTCGCTTCGATGTGACGGAGGATAAGCTCGATCGCGCGCCGGAGCTCGCGAAGCTCGATGTCCAGCATCCACTCGTCGCTCACTGGTTGCCTCTTCTCGGGTCGCTCTTTGGGGTCGCCCGCGTTCGGCAACACCCGCCGTCGGCCGTGACGCGCGCTCGGCGTGACCTATGCCGCTTGTGTCCGCGCAGCGTGGCCACGCTACGCGATCAGCGCCGCGCCCACATCGAAGCGTGCTCGACCACCGAGTCGCGGTCGTCGCTCGGGATCGACGTGCGGTGGCGGGATGAACCAGACCGAGGTCGCTGTCGCATGGATGCCCCACCCATCGCGATGTATTCGGTGATGGCAGGAGCTGCAGAGCAGCACTCCGTTGGAGAGATCTGTCGGTCCGGCATCGCGCTCCCACCAGTCGATGTGATGGGCTTCGACGTAGGCGATGTTCTGGCCGCACGACGCGCAGCCGCCGTCGCGCTCACCGAGGGCGAGTCGCTGCGAACGGGAGAAGAGTCGAGCGGCGCGGCCGAGGTCGAGCGGGACACTCGCGCCGCCCAGCACGGCAGGAATGAGTTCGGCATCGGCGGCCATCCGCCGAGCCGTTCCGGCTGAGATCGGTTGGTCGATGCCGTCGATGTGCGCGATGCCGATGCCGTCGCGCATCGACTCGAGGTCGATGCGCACGACCACGGTGGTCTTCGCGAGCGCCGGCAAGGTCTGGGCGCATCCCAGGGCGTGTCGGGCGAGCTGCGCCAGCGCGTCGGCCTGGATCTGCGAGATCGTGCGCGAGTCGTCGACGATCGGACGTGCATCGTCGCCGCCCTGCTCTCGGCGGCGAAGTGCGTCGCTCACCAACGCCTCGATCGCGGCCTTGATGTGCGCGGCGCCCTCGGGATCGAGTCGGGCGTTCAGGTGCACCACGCCGCGAGCGTCCTCTCGGAAGGTGAGTGAACGCTCCTGCCGCAGCTCCTCTTCGCGCGGCTCCACTCCGTCGGCGTCGAGTCGAGCCTCGGCTTCGCGTACGCCGCGCGTCAGCACGTCGAGCGGCACCTGCCGTGCCAGCTGCGCGAGCGCCGCCTCGACCCGGTCGGCGAGATCGGGGTCGGCGCGCAATGCGACCCGGTCGAGCATCGACGTGATGGCGGCGGCCGCCTCGAGTGAGATCTCGGCCGCGACGACCGAGCGCGCGACGTGCGGATGCCTCGACGGGAGCCGCTCGCCGGTGAACGATGCTCGCTCAGCGGTCGCCTCGCCGACCGCGATGAGGCGGGCGGCATCATGTCGCGAGCCGCCGGTCGATGCCGCGATGAGCCGAGTCGCCGAGTGGAAGCCCTGCGACTTGGCCAGTCCGGATTCGCCGAAGGCGGGTCCGGATCGGCGAGCCACCTCGGCCGCCGCTCGGGCGAGGAGGGCGTCGGTATCGCGGCGGACCCGGGCGAGCAGTTCCTGCACGCGAACGAGTCCGGCGTCGCTCATCTGCTCGAGATCGACCTGCGTGCTCTCGATGGAAGCTCCGAACGCCGGCATCGCGCCGACCCAGGCGGCGTGCACCTCCTCGATGTGCTGCTCGAGTGGCTCGAGCGCCGGGAGGGGCTGCGTCATGCTTCGATCCTCCACCCACCCACTGACATCCGCAGCCCGAGAAAGCGCAGATGAAACGCGAAATCGCCAGTGGATTCGCGGTCATCGCGATGGTCGTGGAGGACGAGTGGATCGCGTTCGGCCAGTCCGACCACGCGTGTGCCAGCCACCCTCTCCCTGGTCTTCCGCCCGTGACCTTCGCGCTCACCATCGGAGGACGAGCCGCGCGAGTGCAGCGCGGTCGCGACCCTCGAGCGGTTGGCGAGACGCCCCTCCGCAGGTCGCGAGATACCTGACCGAAGGGTCGATGTCGGCGCGGTCGATCGACCCAGGGCGTAGGCCTGCGACGTGCTCGACCCGCGCGGGAAGCTCGTCGTCGGGCAGGCCCTCCGCCACAGCAAGTGCGATGGCGATTGCCAGGTCCGTATCGGACGGGAGGGCCCAGTAGCGCGCTGCGTACCGGTCCAGCAGGACGCGCGGATCCACGAGCGCCTCATCCCCGGCGCGACTGCGCAAGAGGACGCCGCTGCGCCGGTAGGCGAACCGGAGCCGCCGGAGCACGTCGTCGAATGAAGCCGACAGCGGGTCCGACGTGACCAGAGCCGATTCCGCCGCGATCGGCGCCGATTCCGTTCGCGTGCTCGACAGCGCCGCAAGGCGCGCTGCGACCGCAGACGTGAATGCCGCAGCCTGGGACCGGTCGGGGAGCCCTCCACTCGCGACTCCGGCACGTTGCGCGGCGCTCAGGAGCTCGATCCGGTGGGCGGGGTGCCATCGCTCGGTCCGCGCGAGCAGGGCGCGAAATGGCGACGGGTCCCGGTGATCGGAGGCGCCGCGTCGAGTCGACGCGATCAGCACCCGTGTCGCCTCGACATCGAAGTCGGCGCGTGCGAGGGGTTGGGATGTCGCCCAGACCCCGATTCGATCCTCGATCCAGGAGCAGAGTTCTGGACGCTTGGCGTGCATCGGGTCCGTGAGCACACCGAGCATCTCCTCGTACGCGGCGGGGCCGCCGGCCTCCACGAGCGGTGCGCGCCCGGTTCCTCGGAGGAGCGCGGCCGGCTCCGCACGCCGAGCCGAACGGACGGCGTCGACTGAGATCGCGATCGTCCAGCCGTGCCGGTGCCGGCCGTCTGCAATGTCCAGCTGCCGCGCCAGGCACGGCTCACCGTATCTCCACTCCGGACACTGGGTCGATCCGTACTCGTAGTAGAGCACCGCGCTCGAACCGAACGGAAGCGAATCGAAGGCCGCGCCGACCGTCGAGGTCCATTCGCATTCGCTGACGTGCCCGTCGGCGTCACGGCACCAGTGCTCCATCTCCCAGACTCGGCGGCGCGTCGCTGATCGCGCGTAGCCGGCGTACTCGTCGTCGCCGAACCTGGGCCCATCGATCGGATGATCGATGAACCGGTGCGAGGCAGAGTCCTCCCAAGCGAAGAGGGGCAGGATCAGTCCGTGCAGCTCCGCCATCCGGAGCGACGCCGAGACATCGACGATTCGAGTCACGGGCTGCGAGAGCCCGATCACGACGAACTTCAACGTGAGGATCCGGTGTTGAACAGCCACGTGCAGCACCCTCGCGCCTGGCCGAACCACGCAGCGAGGTGATGCGAGGAGACTGATGCGGTTTCGCGACAGCGTCCTGCTGTCGAGGACGAGTGCGGTCGACCCCTGCGCCCGAACGCCCCAACCAGCCGAGGACGACCCGGCAGCCGGCACTGGTAATCCCGGCCCGACGGGTACACGATGGACGGACACAACCGCACCGGCGCGGGAGGCCACATGAACTCGGCATCGACCCCGACCCACCGGACCATCGCCCTCGTGGGCGGGGCAGGCTCGGGCAAGACGACACTGGCGGAAGCCCTGCTGTTCCGGGCGGGCGCCATCGGCAGAGCAGGCACGGTGGAGCAGGGGAACACCGTCTGCGACCACGAGCCCGAGGAGATCGCGCGAGGCACGACCCTCGGGCTCTCCCTTGCCCACTTCGACTGGACCGGCCCCGACGGCACCGCGCACGCGGTCACCCTGGCCGACACCCCCGGCCATCCCGATTTCGTCGGCGGCGTCGACACGGCACTGGCGGTGGCGGATGTCGCGCTCATCGTCGTGAGCGCGGTCGACGGCGTCACGGCGGGCACGCGGTTCGCCTGGGCGGCGGCCGAGGCCGCGGGCGTGCCGCGCATCGTGGTCGTGACGCAGGAGGACAAGGCGCGCGCGGACTTCCGCCGCGTGCTCGGCGAGCTGCACGCGGCGTTCGGCGACCGGCTCTGGGCGCTCGAGCTGCCGCTCGGCGAGGAGCAGGCGTTCCGCGCCATCGCCGACGTGCTGAGCGAGCACGCCCTCGTGTACGACGACTCGGGTCGCCACCATGACGAGCCGCTGCCGCCCGAGGCGGAGGCCGAGGAGCACCGGATGCACCTCGAGGTGACCGAGGAGATCGTCTCGCACGACGACGAGCAGCTCGAGGCGTACCTCGAGGGCAAGGAGCCGCCGGCCGAGGAACTCGAGCGTACGCTGGCCACGGAGGTCGCGACCGGCGAGGCGGTGCCCGTGGTCGTGGCATCCGGTGTCACGGGAACCGGCATCGACCGACTGGCCGACCTGCTCTGCGCCCTCTCGCCGACGGCGCTCGACCACGACGGCCGCATCATGATCGGCGGCGCGACGGCCGACGACGATGACGACGCCGACGGCGGCCGCGACACGGGCACCGAGCATCGCGTCGCGCCGAGCCCGGGCGGCGAGACGCTCGTGCACGTGTTCCGCACGGTCGCCGATCCGTTCGTCGGGCAGATCTCAATGCTGAAGGTGCTGTCGGGCGTGCTGCGCACGGGCGACAAGCTGCGCAACGCGACGACCGGCGCCGACGAGCGCATCCACGGTCTGTTCCGCCTGCGCGGCGCCGAGCACCTGCCCGTCGGCGAACTCCGCGCGGGCGAGGTCGGCGCGGTCGCCAAGCTCACCGGATCGCCGTCGGGATCGCTGCTCTGGTCGCGTTCGAGTGGCACCGCGCGTCCGGCGCAGCTGCCCCGGCGCGCGCCCGTGTTCGCGGTGAGCCTCACGCCCAACTCCCAGTCCGACGACGAGAAGCTGTCGACCGCGCTCGGTCGCCTGCTCGCCGAGGATCCGACCCTCGTGGTCGAGCGCGCCGGCGGCCAGACGATCCTGCGCGGGCTCGGCGACACGCACGTCGCGGTCGCGGTCGAGCGCCTCGCCCGCATCTTCGGGGTCAACGTCACGACCGGTCCCGCACCCGTGGCGTACCGCGAGACGATCGCCGGCCCGGCCCAGGCCGAGGGCAAGCTCAAGAAGCAATCGGGCGGGCACGGCCAGTTCGCGGTCGTGCAGCTGCGGGTCTCCCCGCTGCCTCCGGGCGACGGCTTCGAGTTCGTCGACAAGGTCGTCGGCGGATCGGTGCCCCGCGCGTACATCCCGGCGGTGGAGAAGGGCGCCCGTGATGCCCTCGCGCAGGGCGGGCCGCAGGGGCATCCGGTCGTCGACGTGAGGGTCGAGCTCTACGACGGCAAGTCGCACTCGGTCGACTCCTCGGAGATGGCGTTCCGTACGGCCGCCGCGATGGGGGTCAAGGCCGCGCTCGCCGAGGCCGGCACGGTCGTGCTCGAGCCCGTGTCGCTCGTGACGGTCACGGTGCCGTCCGACCTGCAGGGCACGGTGCTCACCGACCTCTCTGGCCGGCGCGGCCGCGTCAGCGCGACGGAGTCCGCCGAGGACGGACGCGCCCGCGTCGTGGCGACCGTGCCCGAGGCCGAGCTCGCCCGCTACGTGCTCGACCTGCGCTCGATGACGGGCGGCCAGGCCGAGCTCACGATCACCCCCGACCGCTACGCGAAGGCGCCCAGCACGGCGAAGGCCTGAGTCCAGCCGACGGATGCCGCACCGCGCCGCGCCGGGTCCGCGGATGCCGCAACCCCCGCCGAGTGGATGCCGCGAGCAGCCGCGATCGCACCGGGATCTTCTCTGAACCGTTGTCCCTCTCGGGGCATCGAGTGTCGAGCACTCCTTACGATCGGATGATGCGGCGATTGCCGTCGCACGGTCGAGACGGAGGAGCCGCAATGGAGCGTGTGGAGACGCTCGGCGTCGTCGAGTTCGGTGTGCCCGTCCGCGACGGAAGCGACCCGAGTGACGAACTCGTCGAGTTCCTCACGTCCGAGGGTGTCGTGGGGGCGGTCAACGTGCTCGCGGGGGATTCGTCGTCCGAGGTGTACGGCATCCTCTTCGTCGATGAGTCCGGGGCTCCCGCGCTGTGGTTCCCCGACGAGGGCGCAGTGGGATTCGGGCGAGGAGAGCTCGAGGAGTTCCGATCTCGACTGCGCGAGCGTTTCGGAGCCGCGTCCTGGATCGTCGAGCCGGATTCTCCCGGCGACGGTCCGGGTCCGCTCGCCCAAGGCTGGGGTATCCGCTCGTTCGCCTGGTATACGGAGTCCCAGCAGTTCGGCTCGCCCGAGATCGTCGCGAGGGCGCTCGGCGGACCCGTCATCTGGGCGCCGCTCGGTTCCGGCTTGCTGCTCGTCCCGAGCGACCCCCAATCGTTCGTGTTCTCCGGTTACTGGCGGCGGGGTCGATCGGTCCTCATGTGGGCGACGCACTCGCGTCGCGCCTTCGCGGCCGCGAACGGCAGGTTCCGGTCGGACTTCCGCTGGTGGGATCAGCACTTCGAGATCGTGGATCCGTCGGACGGCTGGCAGGTCGACCAGGACGGCTTCACGGTGCGGCAGATCGTCGAAGGTCTCCTCGAGGTCGACCCCGCGTTCACGGTGATGACGAAAGCAGCGCGGATCCGTGCGGATCGGAGGCAGGAGTTCCGGGTCGAACTCCGCAAGCCGACGAGCTCGCTCCAGACCTTCGAACGAATGGCGGAGTACAGCGGTGTTCCGGCCGAGGTGGCGCTGGTCGCCGACGGACGACTCGACCCGCTCGAGCTTCCCGGCGCCATGGTGGCGGAACCCGCGACCATGGCCGAGGGCATCTGGGGTGACACCCGGATTCCGCTGAGGGGCCCGTTCCGGGTGTTCCAGTGGTGGTCGCGTGCGACCGAGCGGCGGCCGCTGTGGCATCGCATCGCGACGGCGGGAGTTGTCGTGGCCGCGATCGTGCTCACGGCGGTCGTGATCGTCCAGGGCCGGCCCGCCGAGTTCGCGTTCCTCCCGCTGATGGCGGCCGGAGTCTGGGTGCTCGACTTCCTGCGACCGCGCTCTCGCAGTGCTGCTGGCCCGCATCGGCCCGGAACGCACGGCGATGCCGGTACCGAGCGGATGCCGCGACCCCCCGCCGATCGGATGCCGCGTCAGTAGCCCCCCGCGACGAGGTGCTGCGCCGCCGTCGCGAGCGCGTCCGCGACCTCGTCGGCGCCGTCGCGCAGCACGCCGACGGTGACGCGCACGAAGTCGCCGTCGCGTCGCGAGCGTGCGCCGTTGCCCGACGTCGCGGCATCCGATGCGGCGAGGAACGGCGTGCCCGCGGCCACTCGGATGCCGGCCGCGGCGAGCTGCACGAGTGCCGACCGCTCGCTCAGCACCGGTACCCACATGTTGATGCCGTCGGCCGGCGCGACGGGGACTCCGCGCTCGCGGAGCGCGTCGCCGAGCGCGCGCTGCCGCGTGTAGTACTGGCGCCGCGCCTCGGCCACGGCGTCGATCGAGGCGCCGTCGGTGAGCAGGTCGAGCAGGATCGTCTGGAGCATGCGCGACGTCCAGCCGGGTCCGAGCATGCGCCGCGCCATGATGCGCTCGATGAGCTGCCGCGGGCCGCCGAGCGCCGCGATGCGCAGGTCGGGGCCGTGCGACTTCGAGAAGCTGCGCACGTGCACGACGCGGTCGGGCAGCCACGCGCCGAGCGTCACGTCGCCCTCGGTCGAGATGAGGCCCGAGTGGTCGTCCTCGATGACCACGAGGTCGTCGGCGTCGTCGCTCGATCGGATGACGCGGGCGAGCTCCTCGGCCCGCTCGACCGTCATCGAGGCGCCGGTCGGGTTCTGCGCGCGCGGCTGCAGCAGCAACGCGACCGGCCGTCGCGCGAGCGCCGACGCGAGCTCGCCCGGCAGCATGCCGTGCTCGTCGAGCGGCACGGGCACCGCCTCGGCGCCGAGCGCGTCGAGCAGGTCGAGGAACGGCGGGAATCCCGGATGCTCGACCACGACGAGATCGCCGAACCGCACGACCTGGTCGAGCGTGCGCGAGATCGCGTCGAGCGCGCCATCGACCACGACGATCGCCTCGGCGCGCGACGGCCACGAGGTCGCGAGCACGCTCGCGAGCCCCGGGATGACGGGCTCGTCCTGGTAACTGCCGGTCTCCGCGCGCGCCGAGACGCGCGACAGGGCGGGGCCGAGCGCGGGCAGGAGCAGCGGGTCGGGCGTGCCGCGCGAGAGGTCGAGGCGCACGGGGTCGTGCGGCGCCGCCATGCCACGCATCCGTGGCGCGAGCCGAGCGGATGCCGCGCCGCGCACGAAGCTGCCGGCCCTGCCGCGCGACTCGATGAGCCCGGCGCGCGACAGCGCCTGCCACGCCTGGCTCACGGTCGCGGGGCTCACGCCGAGCGCGCCGGCCAGCTCCCGGACGGTGGGCAGGCGGTCTCCTGCGCCCAGCTCGCCGGCGTTCACGAGCCGGGCGATGACCCCGGCGATGCCGCGGGGAGTCGTGTCGGGGAAGTCGGCGAGCGCGGTGAGCGCAGGGGCATCCACTCGGACCTCGGTCATGTGCGCACCACACGAATACCTGACACGAACCATTGCCTCCTCACGGAGCACGCGACATCATGATTAACCACAACGTCACAATGTGAAACATAAGAGAAATGTTCACGCCGAACAATAACAGAACGGGTCGCACGGTCCGTTCGGCAGTCCCTCGCACCACCACCCCTCGGCGTCGACGCATCGCCCGGTGACCCCTGCGCAACGAGTCCCATGCCAGGAGCACCGAGCGGACGGCAACGGCGCCGACCGACTCAGGAGGCAACATGACGATCGTCCGAGCGGCCATCACGCAGACGACCTGGACGGGCGACAAGGAGTCCATGCTCGACAAGCACGAGCAGTTCGCCCGCCAGGCGAAGGAGCAGGGAGCCGAGGTGATCTGCTTCCAGGAGCTGTTCTACGGCCCCTACTTCGGCATCACCGAGGACGTGAAGTACTACGACTACGCCGAGCCGGCCGACGGGCCCATCGTGCAGCGCTTCGCCGCGCTCGCCAAGGAGCTCGGCATGGTCATGGTGCTGCCCATCTACGAGGAGGAGCAGCCCGGCGTCTACTACAACACCGCGGTCGTCGTCGACGCCGACGGCACGATCCTCGGGTCGTACCGCAAGCACCACATCCCGAACCTCGACAAGTTCTGGGAGAAGTTCTACTTCCGCCCCGGCAACCTCGGCTATCCGGTGTTCAACACGGCCGTCGGCCCGATCGGCGTCTACATCTGCTACGACCGGCACTTCCCCGAGGGCTGGCGCGAGCTGGGCCTCAACGGCGCGCAGATCGTGTTCAACCCGAACGCGACGAAGCCGGGCCTCTCGAACCGCCTCTGGGAGATCGAGCAGCCGGCGGCAGCGGCCGCGAACGGCTACTTCATCGGCGCCGCGAACCGCGTCGGCCTCGAGGACAACGAGTACGGCGACCTCGCCGTGAACTTCTACGGCAAGAGCCAGTTCGTGAACCCCCAGGGCGTCATCGTGGGCGACTACGGCTCCGAGACCGATGAGGAGGTCGTCGTGCGCGACCTCGACATGGACATGATCCGCGACGTGCGCAACGCGTGGCAGTTCTACCGCGATCGCCGTCCCGACTCGTACACGTCCATCCCGAAGCCGTAGCCGACGAGCCACGCGAAGGAGCGAACCATGGCGACCACCCTCATCACCGGCGGCACTGTCGTGAGCGCCACCGGGCGCGCCGCCGCCGACGTCCTCATCGACGGCGAGACGATCCGGGCCGTGCTCGAGCCCGGCAGCACCCTGCTGGGCACGGATGTCGCGGCATCCGTCGACCGCGTCATCGACGCGACCGGCAAGTACGTCATCCCCGGCGGCATCGACGCGCACACGCACATGCAGCTGCCGTTCGGCGGCACCGAGGCATCCGACACCTTCGAGAGCGGCACCCGGGCGGCGGCCCACGGCGGCACCACGTCGATCATCGACTTCGCGGTGCAGACCTACGGACAGCGCATCGAGGACGGCCTGGCGGCGTGGCACGAGAAGGCCGCGGGCAACTGCGCGATCGACTACGGGTTCCACCAGATCGTCGGTGACGTGAACGAGGCCTCGCTCGAGGCGATGCGCCGGCTGCCCGACGAGGGCGTGTCGAGCTTCAAGCTCTTCATGGCCTACCCGGGCGTCTTCTACTCGGATGATGCGCAGGTCCTGAAGGCCATGCAGGTCTCGCGCGACACGGGCATGCTGACGATGATGCACGCCGAGAACGGCCCTGCGATCGATGTGCTCGCGGCCCAGCTCGTCGAGCAGGGCAAGACCGACCCGTACTACCACGGCATCGCCCGCGCCTGGGAGATGGAGGAGGAGGCCACCCACCGCGCGATCATGCTCGCGAAGCTCACGGGCGCCCCGCTCTACGTGGTGCACGTGTCGGCGAAGCAGGCCGTCGAGCAGCTCGCCTGGGCGCGCGACAAGGGCCAGAACGTCTACGGCGAGACGTGCCCGCAGTACCTGTACCTCTCGCTCGAGGAGCAGCTCGGCGCCGAGAGCGAGCAGTGGGGGCACTTCGAGGGCGCGAAGTGGGTGTGCTCGACGCCGCTGCGCTCGCGCGAGGAGCGCCACCAGGACGCGATGTGGCAGGCGCTGCGCACGAACGACCTGCAGATGGTCTCCACCGACCATTGCCCATTCTGCATGAAGGACCAGAAGGAGCTCGGGCTCGGCGACTTCCGGAAGATCCCGAACGGCATCGGCTCGATCGAGCACCGCATGGACCTCATGTACCAGGGCGTCGTCACGGGAGAGATCACGCTCGAGCGCTGGGTGGAGCTCACGAGCACCACGCCCGCGCGGATGTTCGGCCTCTACGGCACCAAGGGCGTCATCCAGCCCGGTGCCGACGCCGACATCGTCGTCTACGACCCGAACGGGCACACCTCGATCGGCCTCGAGAAGACCCACCACATGAACATGGACTATTCGGCCTGGGAGGGCTACGAGATCGACGGCCACGTCGACACCGTGCTCTCGCGCGGCAGGGTCGTCGTCGACGGCGACGAGTACCTCGGCGATGCAGGCGACGGGAAGTACCTGAAGCGCGGGCTCAGCCAGTACCTCATCTAGTCCGGTGGTCGAGTAGCGAGCGCAGCACGCGTATCGAGACCTGGGAAGGGAACACCATGGAATTCGGAGCGGTCCTCCAGACCAACCCGCCGGCGTCGCGCACGATCCAGCTCGCGAAGCTCGCGGAGGTCCACGGCTTCTCGCACGTGTGGACGTTCGACTCGCACCTGCTCTGGCAGGAGCCGTACGTCATCTACAGCCAGATCCTCGCGCAGACCCAGCGCGTGAAGGTCGGGCCGTTCGTGACCAACCCCGCGACGCGTGACTGGACCGTGACGGCGTCGGTGTTCGCGACGCTCAACGAGATGTTCGGCAACCGCACGGTGTGCGGAATCGGCCGGGGCGACTCGGCCGTGCGCGTCACGAACGGCCGGCCCACGACGATGGCGGAGCTGCGCGAGTCGATCCACGTGATCCGCGAGCTCGGCAACTCGCGGTCGGTCGAATACAAGGGCTCGACGATCCAGTTCCCGTGGAGCCGGGGCTCGGAGCTCGAGGTCTGGGTCGCGGCCTACGGCCCGATGGCGCTCAAGCTCGCGGGCGAGGTGGGCGACGGGTTCATCCTGCAGCTCGCCGACGTCGACATCGCCGCCTGGATGATCAAGCACGTGCGGGATGCCGCGGAGGCCGCGGGCCGCGACCCGATGTCGGTGAAGTTCTGCGTCGCCGCGCCGTTCTACATCGGCGACGACTGGGCGCACATGCGCGACCAGTGCCGCTGGTTCGGCGGCATGGTCGGCAACCACGTCGCCGACATCGTCGCGAAGTACGGCATGCACGGCACGGTGCCCGACGCGCTCACCGAGTACATCAAGGGCCGCGAGGGCTACGACTACAACGAGCACGGGCGGGCCGGCAACGTGCACACCGAGTTCGTGCCCGACGAGATCATCGACCGGTTCTGCCTGCTCGGCACGGCCGACCAGCACCTCGACAAGCTCAAGCAGCTCGCGGAGCTCGGCGTCGACCAGTTCGCCGGGTACCTCCAGCACGACAACAAGGAGGAGACGCTGCGCGTGTACGGCGAGACGGTGATCCCCGCCATGACCGAGCACATCACGGCGAAGGCATGACGACGACGACCCCGGCGACCAGGCGCGCACGTCGATGGCGCGCGGTGCTCTGGGGCGCGCTCGGCATCCTCGCACTCGCCGCGCTCTGGGAGCTGTACAAGCTCGTCGGGCCGGCCGACGGCTGGCTCGTCGGCGCGCAGGAGGGCGTGACCGGCAGCGGCATCCGCCTGCTGCCGCGCACGAGCGACCAGGCCATGCCGCACACCTGGGACATGCTGGCGCGGGCCGTCGAGCCCGTGACGCGGGCGCAGGGCGCACTGCCGCTCGGGGTCGTCGTGCTCCTCGCGGCGCTCGTCAGCCTCGGCGTCGCGGCGCTCGGCTGGCTCGTCGGGGTCGTCGTCGGCTTCGCGCTGGCGCTGCTCATGCTCGGGTTCCGCATCGCCGAGCGGGCCGTGCTGCCGTTCGTCATCCTCAGCCAGACCGTGCCGCTGATCGCGCTCGCGCCGCTCATCCGCAACTGGGGGTCGCGGCTGTCGTTCGGCGACTTCTCCTGGCAGAGCTGGATGTCGGTGGTGATCATCGCGAGCTACCTCGCGTTCTTCCCGGTCGCCGTCGGCGCGCTGCGCGGCCTGCAGAGCCCCGAGGCCGCGCACCTCGACCTCATGCGCAGCTACGCGGCGGGCTGGTGGACCACGCTGTTCCGCCTCCGCCTGCCGGCCAGCGTGCCCTTCCTCATCCCCGCCCTGCGGCTCGCCGCGGCGAACGCGGTGGTCGGCACGGTCGTCGCCGAGATCTCGGTCGGGTTCTCGGGCGGCATCGGCCGGCTCATCCTCGAGACCGCCGTCGCCGCATCGAGCGACCCCGCGAAGCCTTGGGCGCCCATCCTCGGCGCGGTGCTGCTCGGCCTCGTGGCCGCCGGCTTCGTCGCCCTCCTCGCCGCCTTCCTCAGCCCGTTCCGCCGACAGGAGACCGTCGCATGAGCACCCCCGCGCCCCAGCCGACCGCCGGCCCGCCGCCCGCCGCCTCCGCTGCCGCCGCCGCCGCCGAGACGACGAGGACCGCCGACGCGGCCGAGGCCGTCGTCGTCCGCGGGGTCGAGCGCATCTTCGCCGGCGCGAAGGGCGCGACGGTCACGGCGCTCACGGGCATCGACCTCACGGTGCACGCCGGCGAGTTCGTCTCGCTCATCGGGCCCTCGGGCTGCGGCAAGTCGACGCTGCTCCGGCTCATCGCCGACCTCGACGAGCCGACCGAGGGCGACATCCGCGTCTTCGGCAAGACGGCGCGACAGGCCCGCGTCGACCAGGCGTACGGCATCGCGTTCCAGCAGGCCGGCCTGCTGCCGTGGCGCTCGGTCGCGGCGAACATCGAGCTGCCGCTGCAGCTGCACGGGGTCGGCGCCGCCGACCGGAAGGCGCGCGTCGCCGAGCTCGTCGAGCTCGTCGGCCTCGCCGACTTCGCCAGGCACTACCCCGACCAGCTCTCGGGCGGCATGCAGCAGCGCGTGGCGATCGCGCGGTCGCTCGCCGAGCGGCCCCGCCTGCTCCTCATGGACGAGCCGTTCGGCGCGCTCGACGAGATGACCCGCGAGCGCATGCAGACCGAGCTCCTCCGCATCCGCGCCGAGACCGGCGCGGCCGTGGTGTTCGTGACCCACTCGATCCCCGAGGCGGTGTACCTCTCCGACCGCGTGGTTGTCATGTCGCCGCGGCCCGGTCGCATCACCGACGAGATCGACGTGCGGCTCGGCGAGGCGGCCGAACGCGGCGAGGACCTGCGCGAGGACGCGGCGTTCTTCGAGGGCGTCACCGCCGTCCGCGAGGCCCTGCACGGACCCGAGGCGGCGGCCGCGGCCGGAGCCGCTCGAGGGGTGGACGTGCGATGACCGGACTGCCCGACGCCGCCATCGCGACGCAGCTCACGCCGCCGTCGTCGGCCGCCGCGAAGCGCCGTCGGGGCCAGGACGGTCCGTGGCGCCGGTTCGCGCGGCTCGTGCTGCCGCCGATCGCGCTGTTCATCGTGCTCGTGCTGCTCGTCGAGCTCGTCGTGGTGGCGCTCGGGATCCCCCCGTTCGTGCTCGCCAGCCCGTCGGCGATCTGGGCGCAGCTCGTGCAGTACGCGCCGCAGGTGCTCCAGGCGACGATCGCGACCGGGCTCAACGCGCTCATCGGGCTCGTGATCGGCGCGGTCATCGGCGTCGTGCTCGCGATCGTGGCGTCGTTCATCCGCGCGATCGACGGCATGCTCGCCCCCATCGTCGCTGCCGTGGCGGTCGTGCCGATCGTGGCCGTCGCGCCGGTGCTGTACACGATGTTCGGGTCGACCTCCGAGGTCTCGCGCATCATCATCGCGTCGATCGCCGCGTTCGTGCCGGTCTTCCTCAACACGCTGCGCGGGCTCCGGCAGGTGCGCCCCGTGCACCGCGACCTCATGCGCTCCTACTCCGCGACCCCCTGGCAGGAGACCCGGTCGGTGACCATCCCCTCCGCCCTCCCGCACTTCTTCACGGGCCTGCGCATCGCGTCGTCGCTCGCGGTCATCTCGGCCCTCGTCGCCGAGTACTTCGGCGGGCCGCGCCAGGGCCTCGGCTCGGCGATCACGACCGCCGCGGCATCCAGCGCCTACGCCCGCGCCTGGGCGTTCGTCATCGGCGCGATCCTGCTCGGCCTCGTCTTCTTCGCCCTCACCAGCCTGATCGAGAGGCTCGCCTCCCGACACCGATGACCCCAGCCACGCCGGGCGACGGCGCCCGGCCGACGCCACCGGCACCCCTGCCGGTCGGATCCGCACCACAGAGCACCACCACCAAGAGAGGGAACGCAGATGAAGCGCAACAGGATCACCGCGCTCGCGGCCGCAGCCGCCGCGACCGCGCTGGCGCTCGCCGGATGCTCCAGCGGGGGCACCGACGGCGGCGACGCCACCGACGGCGGAGGCGGCGACCTCACGCCGGTCACCCTCCAGCTGCAGTGGCTCACGCAGGCCCAGTTCGGCGGGTACTACCTGGCGAAGGCGAACGGCTACTGGGAGGACCTCGGCCTCGACGTCGAGATCATCCCGGGCGCCGTCGACATCGTGCCGCAGGACGTGCTGGCGGCCGGCGACGTCGACTTCGCCATCGCGTGGGTGCCGAAGGCGCTCGCGTCGATCGAGGCGGGCGCGAACATCACGAACATCGCGCAGGTCTTCGAGCGCAGCGGCACCCTGCAGGTCGCCTGGGCCGACAGCGGGATCACGACGCCGGCCGACCTCTCGGGCAAGCAGGTCGGCAGCTGGGGCTTCGGCAACGAGTGGGAGCTCTTCGCGGGCCTCACCGAGGCGGACGCGTCGGGCTACACGATCGTGCAGCAGAACTTCGACATGAACGCGCTGCTCAACAAGGAGATCGACGCCGCACAGGCGATGACCTACAACGAGTACGCGCAGCTGCTCGAAGCCGTGAACCCCGAGACCGGCGAGCTCTACCAGCCCGAGGACTTCTCGGTCATCGACTGGAACGAGGTCGGCACCTCGATGCTCCAGGACGCGATCTGGGCGAACACCGAGCGGCTCGAGAGCGACGAGGAGTACCAGGACACCGCGGTGAAGCTCATCCAGGGCGCCATCCTCGGGTGGATCGACCAGCGCGACGACCCGCAGGCCGCCGCCGACGCGGTGACCGCCGCGGGATCGACGCTCGGCACGAGCCACCAGCTCTGGATGGCCAACGAGATCAACAAGCTCATCTGGCCCTCGACCGACGGCATCGGGCACATCAACGAGATCGCGTGGGATGCCACGGTCGAGATGGCGCTCGGCACGAAGAACCAGGACGGCGCGCAGGTCATCACGACCGACCCGCCCGACACGGCGTACACGAACGAGTACGTCGACCAGGCGCTGGAGAACCTGGAGGGCGACGGCGTCGACGTGCTCGGCGAGTCGTACGAGCCGATCGAGGTCACCCTCGAGGAGGGCGGCAACTAGATTCCACCGGTGATCGAGTAGCGCCGCCGTCAGGCGACGCGTATCGAGATCCATCACGGGTCTCGATACGCGTCGGGCTCCGCCCGGCGCTACTCGACCACCGGCCCGACAAGAAAGGCACCGAAGCCATGACCGAGAACCTCGCCGAGGACCTCGACGAGCTCGCCCGCACGCTCGACCGCGACCACGTGTTCCACTCCTGGTCCGCGCAGTCCCAGCTCTCGTCGCTCGTGGTCGCGAGCGGGCGCGGATGCCGCGTCTGGGACCACGCCGGACGCGAGTACCTCGACTTCTCCAGCCAGCTCGTGAACGTCAACATCGGCCACCAGCATCCGGCCGTCGTGCAGGCGATCCGCGAGCAGGCGGAGCTCATCACCACGATCGCGCCGTCGACCGTGAACCTCGCCCGCGGCGAGGCCGCGAAGCGCATCATCGGCCACGCGCCGTCCGGCTTCCACAAGGTGTTCTTCACGAACGGCGGCGCCGACGCGAACGAGAACGCCATCCGGATGGCGCGACTGCACACCGGCCGCGACAAGATCCTCTCGACGTACCGCTCGTACCACGGCAACACCGGCGCGGCGATCGTCTCGACGGGCGACTGGCGCCGCATCCCCAACGAGTTCGCGCGCGGCCACGTGCACTTCTTCGGCCCGTACCTCTACCGTTCCGAGTTCTGGGCGACGACGCCCGAGGAGGAGTCGGAGCGCGCGCTGCACCACCTGCGCCGCGTGATCGAGGCGGAGGGCCCGTCGTCGATCGCGGCGGTGCTGCTCGAGACCGTGCCCGGCACGGCCGGCATCATGCTGCCGCCGCCCGGATACCTCGCGGGCGTCCGCGAGCTCTGCGACCAGCACGGCATCCTGCTCATCCTCGACGAGGTGATGGCGGGCTTCGGCCGCACCGGCCGCTGGTTCGCGTTCGACGGCTACGACGTGCGGCCCGACCTCATCACGTTCGCGAAGGGCGTGAACTCGGGCTACGTGCCGGTCGGCGGGGTCGTCATCTCGGACCCGATCGCCGCGACGTTCGACGACCGCGTCTTCCCGGGCGGGCTCACGTACTCGGGGCATCCGCTCGCGATGGCCTCGATCGTCGCCGCGCTGGACGCGATGGAGTCCGAGGGCGTCGTCGAGAACGCGCGTGTCATCGGCGAGACCGAGATCGGCCCGGCGCTGGTCGAGCTCGCCGAGCGCCACGAGGTCATCGGCGAGGTGCGCGGCGAGGGCGTGTTCTGGGCCGTCGAGCTCGTCGCCGACCGCGAGACCCGCGAGCCGCTGCCCGCGGCCGCGATGGGCCGCATCAAGTCCGGACTGGTGGCGCGCGGGCTGCTGCCGTTCATCCAGGACAACCGCATCCACGTGGTGCCCCCGTGCGTCGTCACGGTCGAGGATGTCGCCCAGGCGATGCCGATCTACGATGAAGTACTGAGCACCGCACTCGAAGGAGAGGGCTGACTCATGAGCCAGACATTGACCGAGAACCAGACGTCGGCCGCCACCACGACGACCGTCGAGCACTGGATCGACGGGGCATCCGCGTCGGGTGCCTCCGACCGCACGGGGCCCGTCTACAACCCCGCCCAGGGTGTCGAGACGAAGCGCGTCCGCTTCGCCTCCACCGAGGACGTCGACCTCGCCGTGCAGGCCGCGGCCCGCGCGTTCCCCGCGTGGCGCGACACGTCGATCGCGAAGCGCCAGCAGGTGATGTTCAGGTTCCGCGAGCTGCTGAACGCGCGGTCCGGCGAGCTCGCCGACATCCTGACGAGCGAGCACGGCAAGGTGACCTCGGATGCCGCGGGCGAGATCGCGCGCGGGCTCGAGGTCGTCGAGCTCGCCTGCGCGATGCCCGGCTACACGAAGGGCGAGTACTCCGAGAACGTCTCGACGGGGATCGACGTCTACACGACGCGCCAGCCCGTCGGCGTGGTCGGCATCATCAGCCCGTTCAACTTCCCGGCCATGGTGCCGCTGTGGTTCTTCCCGCTCGCGATCGCGACGGGCAACACCGTGGTGCTGAAGCCGTCGGAGAAGGACCCGAGCGCGTCGGTGTGGCTGGCGAAGCTGATGCAGGAGGCCGGGCTGCCCGATGGCGTGCTCAACGTCGTGCACGGCGACAAGGTCGCCGTCGACGCGCTGCTGCACCACCCGACGGTGCGCTCGATCTCGTTCGTCGGCTCGACGCCCATCGCGCAGTACATCTACTCGACGGCCACGGCCAACGGCAAGCGTGTGCAGGCGCTGGGCGGCGCGAAGAACCACATGCTCGTGCTGCCCGACGCCGACCTCGACCTCGCCGCCGACGCCGCCGTGAACGCGGGCTTCGGCTCCGCGGGCGAGCGCTGCATGGCGATCTCGGCCGTCGTCGCCGTCGACTCCGTCGCCGACGAGCTGGTCGACAAGATCGCCGAGCGGATGTCGCGCCTCACCACGGGCGACGGCACCCGCGGTTGCGACATGGGCCCGCTCATCACGCGCGAGCACCGCGACAAGGTCGCCGGGTACCTCGACGTCGCGGCATCCGACGGCGCCACCGTGGTGGTCGACGGACGCGACCCCGAGGTCGACGGCGAGCCCGACGGCTTCTGGCTCGGGCCGACGCTCGTCGACAAGGTGCCCACGTCGTCCGCGGTGTACCGCGACGAGATCTTCGGCCCGGTGCTGTCGATCGTGCGCGTCGACGGCTACGAGGACGGCCTCGACCTCATCAACTCGAGCCGGTACGGCAACGGCACCGCGATCTTCACGAACGACGGCGGCGCCGCGCGGCGCTTCCAGCGCGAGGTGACGGTCGGCATGGTCGGCATCAACGTGCCGATCCCGGTGCCCGTGGCCTACCACTCGTTCGGCGGCTGGAAGGACTCGCTCTTCGGCGACGCCAAGGCCTACGGCCCGCGCGGCTTCGACTTCTTCACGCAGGAGAAGGCGATCACGTCGCGCTGGCTCGACCCGAGCCACGGCGGCCTGAACCTCGGGTTCCCGCAGCACGACTGATCGACCGCGACGCGGCCGGCTCCCACGCGGGCCCGGCCGCGTTCGCGTGCCGGGGATCATCCACGCATGGTCGAGGCGAGTCCACCCTTTCGGCGACTCCTGAAAACAAGGACGGGGGAATCGAGCAGTCGAGGCGCACATGAGCCGCTCCCGTCGCGGATGCGGTGTCCTTGTTTTCAGGAGTCGCGCGAGGTGGAGGACCAGGCGGGTCCGAGAACCGACCTTGGGCGTGCCCCGGCGTCCGCGTTCGCGTGCCGTCAGTCCGTCGGTCTCGGCCGCGAGGCCCGCGCGGCGAATGCGGCGATCGCGGCCTGCGCGTCGGGTGTCGCGAACGCCGCCCCGATCGTGCCCGCCTCGTCGTCGAGCGCCTCCTGGAAGCTGCGAGTGAGCCCCGATCGCACGAGGCGCTTCGCCTGGCCGAAGGCGCCGGTTGCGCCGCGCAGCCACGACTCGGCGATGCCGCGTGCCCGGTCGGCCACCGCGTCGGGCGCGACGACCTCGGTCACGAGCCCCCAGTCGAGCGCCTCCTCGGCGCTGAGCGTGCGCGAGGTCAGGGTGAGCTCGAGCGCGCGCCGCGTGCCCACGGCCTCGGGCAGCAGCGTGCTCACGCCGCAGTCGGGGGTGAGGCCGACGTCCGAGTAGCGGCTGGCGAAGGTCGCGCGATCGGATGCCACGACGAGGTCGGCCACGAGCATGAACCCGAGCCCGCCGCCCGCGACGGGGCCCTGCACGGCGGCGACGATCGGCTTCGTGCTCTCGCGGAGCGTGCGGTGGCCGTCGTGGATGCGGTCGGCGAGCGCCCGGATCGTGGCGCTGGAATCCGACTGCTCCCCCGCGAGATGCGCCATCGCGACCACGTCGCCGCCGGCGCAGAACGCGCGTCCGACCGCGTCGAAGAGCACCGCGCCGATGTCGTCACGACCGGCGACCTCGTGCGCGATCCACTGCCAGCGCTCGATCGCGGCAGGGTCG
Organism: Agromyces mariniharenae; assembly: GCF_008122505.1. Classification (NCBI taxonomy): domain Bacteria; kingdom Bacillati; phylum Actinomycetota; class Actinomycetes; order Micrococcales; family Microbacteriaceae; genus Agromyces; species Agromyces mariniharenae. The sequence continues at coordinate 1,992,712 of NZ_VSSB01000001.1, forward strand.
ACGGCGTTGAGGCGCTCCGGCCGATTCAGCGTGATGCGGGCGAGCCCGTCGGTCACGTGGAACAGGATCGGGTCGGCCTCGGCTGCGCTGCTCATGTCCGTGGAGTCTAGTCACGACGGCGAGGGACGAGCCGTGCGAATCCGAGTCGGGCGGTCAGAGGTCAGTCGGGTCCCCGCCGCCGCGCGAGGGGTGCCCGTACGCCTGCTCGAGCCGGGCGGCGCGCGCCACGAGCACGTCGAGCACCGTGCGCACGGCGAGGCGCTCCGCGACATCCGGCCGCACCAGCGCGACGATCTGGCGCGCCGACGCGACACCGCGGATCGGCTTCAGCACCATGCCGGGCGCGACTGGACCGGAGGTGAAGCGCGGCACGAACGCGATGCCGAGGCCGGCCACGATGAACGCCTCCATGATGCGCATGTCGCTGAAGCGCTGGCTCACCTCCACCCGCTTGCCGCCCTCCTGCTCGATGGCGTGCAGGATGCGCTCGAACGGGAAGCCGGGCGGCACGCCGAGCCAGGTCTCGTCGACGAGGTCGGCCGGCGTCACGTGGGAGCGACCGGCGAGGCGGTGGTCGGCGGGCAGCCCGATGTCGAGCGGCTCGGTCAGGAGCGGCACGGCCCTGAGCCCGCGACCGCCCCAGGGCAGCACGCCCGGCATGGTGTGGGCGAGCACGATGTCGTAGTCCGCGGTGAGGTCGGGGAACTCGGCGAGCTCGGGGTCGAGGTCGGTGCAGCGCACGACGAGCCCGGCCACCGGTGCCAGGTCCTTGAGCACGCTCGGCAGCAGCGTCGCGCCGACGGTCGGGAACGTGAGCAGCGTCACCTCGCCGCTCGGGTGGTTGCGGAACTCGTCCCAGAGGGCCGAGGCGTGCTCGAGCGCGATCGCGACGTCGGTCGCGCTGCGCGCCAGCGCGTGGCCGGCGCTGGTCAGCACGAGCCCACGTCCGCTGCGCTCGGTGAGCGGCATTCCCGCCTCGCGCTCGAGCACCTTCAGCTGCTGCGACACGGCCGACGGCGTGCGGCCGGTGGCCTCGGCGACGGCCGTGACGCTGCCCCGTTCGGCGAGTTCCCTGAGCAGGTCGAGGCGTCGTACGTCCATGTAGTCAGACTACATCGTTATTGAAGTATTGTGCGCTTGTGCTGCAAGGTTTGGAACGTCACAATGGAGGAGTCGAACACGTGCAACGGCGCATCCGTCGCTCGACGAGCCACCTTCTCCTTGAAAGGAACCACCGTGTTCACGCTCCTCGCCATCCTCGGAACCGTCTCCGTCGCCGGCATCGTCGGCTCCATCGTCACCTCCGCTCGCGACGGCTACCGTCGCCAGCCGAAGGCGACCATCGCGCGCACCGCCTAGGTCGCGCGACACCCCGGGCTCGCGCCCGGGAGCAGGGCCGCTGCGCGGGGGAGGGACACCCCGCGGGGCGGCCCTTCGTCGTTTCCGGGTGTCACCGGGGCATCCGGACCTTCCTCTCAGGCGGCGGAGTCGTAGAGTATTCGGGTGACACTCGCCTCCCAGGACGCAACGACCGACGCCCGCCGACAGCTCATCGAGTACATCTCGGCCGACGCGGTGTTCCACGGCGACTTCACCCTGACCAGCGGCAAGAAGGCGTCGTACTACGTCGACCTCCGCAAGGTGAGCCTCGACCACCGGGTCGCCCCGCTCATCGGGCAGGTCATGCTCGACCTCATCGCCGACGTGCCCGACGTGGCGGCGGTGGGCGGCATGACGATGGGCGCCGACCCGATCGCCACGGCCGTCCTGCACCAGGGCGCGGCCCGCGGTCTCGCCTACGACGCGTTCGTCGTGCGCAAGGAGCCGAAGGACCACGGCCGCGGCAAGCAGGTCGAGGGCCCCGACGTCGCGGGCAAGCGCGTCGTCGTGCTCGAGGACACGTCCACCACGGGCGGCTCGCCGCTCAAGGCGATCGAGGCGCTGCGTGCAGCAGGCGCCGAGGTCGTGGCGGTCGCCGTGGTCGTCGACCGCGCCACCGGTGCCCGCGAGGTGATCGAGGGCGCGGGCGTGCCCTACCTGGCCGCGATCGGCCTCGAAGACCTGGGATTGGCCTGATGGAACGCGACGGACGCAACTCCGACGACGCCGCCGACTGGCTGCTCGCGCAACTCGCGGCAGGCCCGGCGGCGCGCGATGAGCCGCCCGTCGCTCCGCCTCCAGCCACTCCGACCGGGGATGCCGCGCCGGCATCCCCCGCACCCGTCGTCCCGCCGCGCTCCATCGAGCCGGGCCCGCGCCGCGAGGAGGTGCTCGATTGGTTCTCGGTCGCCGAGCCGCCCTCGGCGACGGATGCCGCGACGCGGGCCCTGCCCGTCATCGGCACCCCGCCCCCGGCGCCGACGGTGCCCGACGTCGTGGAGCCGCCCGCTGCGGCGTTCCCGCCGGCGGCTCCGCGGCCGCCCGCCGCGGCGTTCCCGCCGGCGGCTCCGCTTCCGCCTGCGGCTCCGCTTCCGCCGGCCGCGCCCGCGCCGATCGCCGAACCGTCGTCGGGGCTGCCCGCCTGGAGCCCGCCGTTCATGGTCGGCGGCCCGGCTGCGACGCCTCCGGTCGCTCCAACGCCGTCCGACGAGCCGTCGTCGCCCGTCGCGGAGCCCGCGGATCCGCCGCCCGGCCCGGTGACCCCGACCGGCCCGTTCGCGCTCACCTGGGGCGGTGGCGACCTCGATTCCGAGGACGCCATCCGTGCCGCCTTCCGCAGCCTCTCGGGGCCGTCGAGCGACGCCGGTCCGACGGCGTCCGAGCCCGAGGCACCCGTGTTCGAGGCGCCCGCGCCTGAGGCGCCCGCGCCCGAACCGGCCGCGTTCGAGTCCGCTGCTCCGGGGTCCGCCGCTCCCGAGTCCGCTCCGCTCGACTCCGCCGATTCCGGATCCGACGATTCCGAGTCGCCGTTCGCCGGGTTCCCGTCGCCGCCCGTGGCGCGGCAGTCGTTCACGCCCGCGCCGGGCATGGCGTCCGCCGAGGAGCCTCCCGTGCCGCCGGTCGCGCCGGTGCGGCATCCGATCGCGCCGTCGACCGCGCCCGCCGGCTGGGACGAGCTCGCCGCCCGCCCCGCGCCGACGCCCGACCCGGTCGCACCTGCGGCGCCCACCGGCGGACGCTTCGGCGCGTTCGCCTCCGACACGTTCGGCGACGACGCTGCCGACCCCTTCCGAGCGCTCATCGAGGCGTCGGCTCCTCGTGACGCAGAGCCGATGCCGTCGTCGCCGAGCGTCGGCTCGCCCGAGCCGGCACCGGCCGCGTTCACGCCGTCGATCCCGAGCGAGAACACGACCCCGCGCGGCTTCCCCTTCCTCGAGGTGCGCGGCGAGGCCGTCGAGCCCGTGACCGAGCCCGGCCATCAGGCCGAATCCGCCGTGAACCGCCGCGCGCCCATCCCTGCCTTCGTGGCCGCGACGGGCGATCGCTCGGGCCGCGAGCCCGAGCCGGGCGAGCCTGTCGACGACCTGCTCGCGGCGCTCGGCTCCGGCACGGCGCGTCCGTCGCACGACGACGACGCCTCGGACCCGGCCGGCGGCCCGACCGACGCCGGATCCGGAATCCCGCCCGAGCGCGGCGGCCCGCCCACGGGCGGCGGGTTCGATGCGCTCGGCTTCTCATTCGGCGACGACGAGGAGGACGACGAGCCCGACGAGGCTGTCGACGACGAGCGCCCGGCCCGCCCGAGCATCCGCGAGCGCCTCTTCGGTCGCGGTCGAGACGCGGATGCCGACGATGACGCAGGTGCCGCGCCTGGGCCAGAGCCCGAGGCCGTCGACGACGCCGTCGGCGCGCCGTTCGTGCCGCCGGCCGCCGCTGCGGCGCCGTTCGCGGCCGCGGCCGCCCCGCCGCCCGCGCCCACGCCTGCCGCGCCGGAGCCGCAGCCCGAGTCGCCGATCGCGCGCGAGATCGCCGAGACCGGGTATTTCTGGAACCTCACCCCCGACCCCTCGGCCGCCGACCCGAACGCCGACGGACCGGCGGTGGCCGACCGACCGGGCTCCTTCGATGAGGAGTGGGCCGAGCCCGAGCCCGAAGTGCCGTTCGCCTCCGAGCCGGTGCAGCCCGAGCCGGTGCAGCCCGAGCCGGTGCAGCCCGCGCCCTTCCTGCGCGCCCCCCAGCTCTCCGCCGAGGAGCCCGATCCCGTGGCGCCCGAGCCGATCGCGCCCGAGCCCGAGGAGCCCGAGCCCGTGGCGGCCGAGGCCGTGGAGCCCGAGCCGATCGCGCCCGAGCCCATTGCGCCCGAGCCGCCGGCCGAGCCCGTCGCGCCCGAGCCGCCGGCCGAGCGTCCGACGTTCACGGCATCGCTGTTCGCGATCCCGCCGGCGACGCAGGCCGAGCCCTGGCCCGAGCCAGAGGCGGGTTCCGACTTCGACGCCGAACCGAACTGGTCGTTCGGCGACGATGCGCCCGACGAGACGCCCGGCCAGCGCGAGGACGCCCCGACCGCGATGTTCCCGTCGGCACCGGCCGCCGGGCCGAATGCGACCGGTTCACCTGACGACGACCCGCTCGCCGCCCTCTTCGGTGCGCGCCCGGTGCCGCAGGAGCCGCAGCCCATCGAGGACCCGTGGAACACCGGATCCCCGTTCGGCGCCTCGGCCGGCACGTCGGCCCCCGCCGATCGCTTCGCCGCCGACGCGGGCCCCTTCGCCGCCTACGCGGCGTCCGCATCGGCACCCTCGCCGGCGCCCGCTCCCGCCGTTGCGCCTCGTCCGACGTCCGCACCGCGCACCGGCGGCGCCTCGGGCTCCGGCTCCGGCTCCGGCACGGACACCGGCGGATCGGGCTCGGGCGGCAACCGTACCGTGCGCGTCCTCGCCTGGGTGGCCGGAGGCCTCGTGGCGGCGCTCGTGCTCGTCGGACTGTTCTTCCTCGGCACCCAGCTGTCAGGCGGCGGCGAGGCATCCGCCCCGTCGGCGACGCCGACCCCGACCGAGACCCCGGTCGCGGCGCCCACGGCCCCGCAGCCGGCCGGGGTGCATCCGTGGAACACGCTGTTCGGCGGCGAGTGCATCGACCCGTTCGAGTCGGCCTGGGCCGAGGAGTTCACCGTCGTCGACTGTGCGGCCCCGCACGCGGCCCAGCTCGTGTACCGGGGCCAGCTGCCCGGCGACGAGGCGGCGCCGTTCCCGGGTGAAGCCGAGATCGCGTCGCAGATGAACCTGCTCTGCACGGCGCCCGGCGTCATCGACGTCGCCGCGGTCTCGGGCGTCGAAGACCTGCAGGTGCAGGCCGCGTTCCCGGTGACCGAGGAGCAGTGGGCCGCGGGCGAGCGCTCGTACTACTGCTTCGCGAACCGCGCGGGCGGCGAGCCGCTCACCGCGAGCATCGCCGGCCCCGGACCCGCGGTCTAGCGTGGGGTCGCCCGGTCTCGTCGTCGTCGTCGGCTCGCTCAACGTCGACTCCACGAGCTACGTCGGGGCGTTCCCCGAGCCCGGCGAGACCATCCGCTCGCACGGATTCCAGGTCGCGCTCGGCGGCAAGGGGTCGAACCAGGCGGTCGCCGCGCACGTGGTCGGGGCATCCGTCGACCTCGTGGCGCGCCTCGGCGCCGATGCCGCGGGCGACTTCGCCGTGGCGACGCTCGAGCGGTTCGGCCTGCCCACCGCCGCGATCGGTCGAGCTGCGGATGCCCCGACCGGCGTCGCCCAGATCACGGTCGCCGATTCCGGCGAGAACACCATCATCGTCACGAGCGGCGCCAACCTCGCGGTCACCCCCGCCGTCGTCGACGCCGAGCGCGAGCGGATCGCGTCGGCCGCGCTCGTGCTGACCCAGGGCGAGCTCCCCGTCGCGACGATCGACCGGGTCGCCGAGCTCGCGGCCGGCGCCGGCGTGCGATTCGTGCTCAACCTCGCTCCGCCCGCACCGGTCGCCGCCGCGACGCTCGCGTCGTCCGACCCGCTCGTCCTCAACGAGCACGAGGCGCGGGCGGTCGGCATCGGCACGGATGCCGCGGATGCCTCGCTCGACGCCTGGCGCGACGCCGCGGCATCCGCCGTGGGGCGGATCGCGCGCTCGATCGTCGTGACCCTCGGTGGGTCCGGCGCCGTCGCGGCATCCGTCGACGGGTCGTGGACCGCGCCCGCCCCGGCCGTCGACGCCGTCGACACGACGGGCGCGGGCGACGGGTTCACCGGTGCCCTCGCGGCGTTCCTCGCCGAGGGGCGGCCGCTCGAGGAGGCGCTGCGGATCGCGGTCGCGGCCGGCGCGCTCGCGGTGCAGGCCCGCGGCACCGTCGACTCCTACGCGTCGCGGGCGGCCGTGCTGCGCACCGCGGGAGCGGATGGCCGGGCACGCGAATGACCATTCCCGTCATCCTCGACTGCGACCCCGGTCACGACGACGTCTTCGGCCTCTGGCTGGCCGCGGGGCATCCGTCGCTCGAGCTCCTCGCGGTCACGACGGTCGGCGGCAACGTGCCGCTCGAGCACACGAGCCGCAACGCGCGCATCGCGCTCACGGTCGCGGGCGTGGCCGACGTGCCCGTCGCCGCGGGCGCGGCGGGGCCGCTTGCGCGGCCGCTCGAGACGGCGGAGTGGATCCACGGGGAGAACGGCCTCGGCGGACCCGAGCTGCCCGAGCCCGCGATGGACCTCGACCCGCGCGGCGCGCTCGAACTCATGGCCGACACGCTGCTCGGCGCCGACGAGCCCGTGGCGATCGTGGCCACCGGGCCGATCACGAACGTCGCGATGCTGCTGCGCGATCGCCCCGACCTCGCGGATCGGATCCGCGAGGTCGTCTGGATGGGCGGGTCCACCGGGCGCGGCAACGCCACGCCCTACGCGGAGTTCAATGCGTTGGTCGATCCCGAGGCGCTCGCGATCGTCATCGAGAGCGGTGTGCGCTTCACCATGGTCGGCCTCAACGTCACGCACACCGCGCTCGTGACCGCGGCCGTGCGCGAGCGGCTCGCCGCGGTCGGCACGGCTACGGCGGCGTTCGGCGACGAGCTGCTCGAGTTCTTCTGCCGCACGAACGCCGACGTGTTCGGCATGCCCGACGGCCCGCTGCACGACCCGGTCGCCGTCGCGGTGCTCGTCGATCCGCACGTGGTGACCCGCGTGCACACGCGCCTCGACGTCGAGCTCGCGGGCACCGAGACCGCCGGTGCCACGAGCGTCGACCTCGACGGGATGCTGCGACGCGAGCCGAACGCGTGGGTGGCGACCGCCCTCGACGTCGACCGGTTCTGGGACCTGCTCGACGACGCGATCGGCCGCCTCGCCTAGGTCCCCTACAGCTCGGACTCGGCCGGCTCGTTCACGAGCTCGTGCACGCCCTCGAGGATCTCCTCGGGACGGAACGGGTAGCGCTCGATCTCGGCCTGGTCGCTGATGCCGGTGAGCACGAGCACGGTGTGCAGGCCCGCCTCGATGCCCGCGACGATGTCGGTGTCCATGCGGTCGCCGATCATCGCGGTGTTCTCGGAGTGCGCGCCGATCTTGTTGAGCGCCGAGCGGAACATCATCGGGTTCGGCTTGCCCACGACGTACGGCTCCTTGCCGGTCGCCTTCGTGATGAGGGCGGCGATCGCGCCGGTCGCGGGCAGCGGGCCTTCGGCCGACGGGCCCGTGGCATCGGGGTTCGTGACGATGAATCGCGATCCGTTGCCGATGAGCCGGATCGCCTTCGTGATCGCCTCGAACGAGTAGTTGCGGGTCTCGCCCACGACGACGAAGTCGGGGTTCGTCTCGGTCATCACGAAGCCCGCCTCGTGCAGGGCCGTGAGGATGCCCGCCTCGCCGATGACGAACGCCGTGCCGCCGGGCAGCTGCTGCTTGAGGAAGTCCGCCGTCGCGAGCGCCGACGTCCAGATGCGCTCCTCGGGCACGTTGAGCCCGCTCGCGCGGAGCCGCGCCGAGAGGTCGCGCGCGGTGAAGATCGAGTTGTTCGTGAGCACGAGGTACGGCGTGCCGGCATCCTCCCACTGCTGCAGGAGCTCGGCCGCACCGGGCAGGGCGTGGTTCTCGTGCACGAGCACGCCGTCCATGTCGGTCAGCCAGGCTTCGACCTCTTCACGTCGTCCCATGCGTCAAGCCTAGGGCGCGCACGTCACAGCCCGATGAACGGCGGATGCCGCGGGTGCTTCGTCGCGCGTCCCCCGGAGGCTGCGAAGCGAGCCGTGCCGGCTCAGTGCAGCAGCGACTCCCAGTCCGCGGGAACCCGCCCCTCGGGTCCGGGAGCAGGCTGCTCCTCGGGCCGCGACAAGGGCGGGGTGAGCGGCACGCGCGGCGCCGACGACTCGGTGACGTAGTTCCAGAACCAGTGCTCGCCGGGTTCGAACGAGGTGGCGACCGGATGCCCCGTCTGCTCCGAGTGCCGGCGGGCGTGCTGCGCGGGGGAGGCGTCGCAGCATCCGACATGCCCGCACTCGACGCAGCGGCGCAGGTGGAACCACCAGCCGCCGCCCGCGTCGCAGTCGCCGCAGCCGGTGCCCGACGGCGGCGGCGCGAGGTCGCTCACGCGAACACCTCGGCTGCGGCGAGCGCCCGGTGCACGGAGGCGACGGCGCTCGACCCCTCGCCGACGGCGGCGGCGACGCGCTTCATCGAGCCGCGCCGCACGTCGCCGGCCGCGAACACCCTCGGGACCGAGGTCTCGAACGGGAGCGGCATCCGTCCCAGGTCGCGCCATGGATCGCCGAGGGCGATGACGTCGGCCCCGGTGTGCACGAACCCGTGCTCGTCGCGCTCCACGTCGGCGAGCCAGTCGGTGGCGGGCTCGGCGCCGATGAAGCAGAACAGTCCGTGGCAGTCCACCGTGTCCTCGATCGCGCCGCTCAGGGTCACGCGCTCGAGGTTCTCGTCGCCGTGCAGGCCCACCACCTGGGTGCCCGTGTGGACGTCGATGCGAGCGTCGTCGACGATGCGGTCGACCAGGTAGCTCGACATCTGGCGGCCGAGGTCGTTCGCACGCACGACGAGGCGCACGTGGCAGCCGTTCGCGGCGAGCGCGAGGGCCGCCTGGCCCGCGGAGTTGGCCCCGCCGACCACGACGACCTCGGACCCCGCCACCTGGCGGAGCTCCATCGTGGAGGCCGCGTAGTGGATGCCGGCGCCCTCGAACTCCTTCCAGCGGTCGAGGCCGAGCGATCGATAGGCGACCCCGGTGGTCACGATCACCGCGCGCGCGTTCACGACCGCGCCGTCGGTGAGCGTGAGGCGCAGCGCGCCGGGGTCGGACTCGAGCCGCACCGCCTCGCATGGCGCGACGACGCGAACTCCGAACTTGATCGCCTGCAGTGAGGCCTGAGCCGTGAGGTCGTCGCCGGACACGCCGAACGGGAACCCCAGGTAGTTCTCGATGCGCGAGGTGGCCGACGACTGCCCGCCGGGCGCGACGGCGTCGAGCAGCACGGTGTCGAGGCCCTCGGAGGCGCCGTAGATCGCTGCGGCCAGGCCGGCGGGCCCCGCACCCACGACCGCGAGGTCGACGGTGGCGTCGTCCTCGCCGGCGTATGCGAGACCGAGCAGCTCGGCGAGCTGGCCTGGGGTCGCGCGGGGGATGTTCTCCCCCTGCACGATCGCGACCGGAAGGTCGTCGCGAGTGAAGCCGTGGCCGGCGAACGCCGCCGCCCGCTCGGGATCGTCGGCGTCGACCCAGGTGTGCACGAGGTCGAGGCGCTCGGCGTACCGTCGCAGCGCGACCGCCTCGCGCGAGCGCTCCGACCCGATGATCTTCAGCGTCCACGCGGCGGGGCCGCGGCGCAGCTCCTCGCGGCGCGCCCAGAGCGTGCGGAGCATGAGGTCGCAGAGCTCGTCGTCCTCGGCCATCATCCGCTGGAGCGCGTCGTGGTCGACGCGGAGCATCCGGCCGGGCTCCGCGACCCGGGCGGTGAGGAAGGCGTGCTGTCCGTTGAGCAGGCCGAGCTCGCCCACGAAGGTGCGCGGTCCGAGGGTCGCGATCAGGGTCTCGTCGATCCACTTCAGCGGCTCGCGCACGACGTCGACCGTGCCGGACTCGACGAGGATGAGGTCGTACCAGCGGTCGCCGGCCTTGAAGAGGACGTCGCCCTTCTCGGCGGCGACGGACACGCCGTAGCGCAGCATCCGCTCCCATTGGGAGTCGGTGAGTTCAGGGGTGATCTTGGGTGCCTTGTGTCCCATCACACCATCGTGCACGACGGAGGCGCGGAAGGGGAGGGCGTTCGTCAGGGGCGGACAGGCGACCGCGATCGGCGAGGCGCGAGGGTGCTCGTCAGGCGGTGACCCAGATGGAGGCCGCCGCGTCGCGGGCGATGGCGCGCGTGTACCCGGCGACGGCCACGGCGACGGATGCCGCGTCGGCCGCGTCGACGGCGAGCTCGCTGCCCGGGCCGACGCCGGCCTCCTCGAGTTCGCGCAGCATTGCGGGGTCGCGGTCGCTGATGCGGATGACCCGGCCGGTGTGGCCCACGGGCGCCTCGTCGAGCCGCACGGCCGGCTCGGAGACGAGCGTGCCGTCGGCGGCCGGGATCGCGTCGCCGTGCGGATCGCGCACGGGGCGCCCGAGGCGGACGTCGATCGCCTCGAGCAGCCGGTCGGAGATCGCATGCTCGAGCACCTCGGCCTCGTCGTGCACCTCGTCCCAGCCGTAGCCCATCTCCTGCACGAGCCAGGTCTCGATGAGCCGGTGCCGTCGCACGACCGCGAGCGCGCGTGCCAGCCCGGCATCCGTCAGCCGCACCGCGCCGTAGGGCACGTGCGACACGAGCCCGGCCGCGGCCATCTTCTTCACCATCTCGGTGACCGACGACGGCGCCACCCCGAGCCGGTCGGCGAGCACCTTCGGCGTGATGGGGTCGGGCTGCCACTCGGTGTGGGCGTACACCGTCTTGAGGTAGTCCTCGATCGCGGGGCTGGTCGCTGGCATCGGCCTCAGGATAGCCCGGCCACGGCCCGCGATTCGTGTCACTCGTCCGACTGGGGCTTGACCGCCCCTCGTCGGGGGGATAGTTTCGATCCCGCACGGAAAGCGCTATCCCAGCCCCGGGTCACCAGCCCAGAGAAGGATTCGACGATGAATCTCGGACACCATCCGTTCCGCGCAGCGCTGGCGGTCGCCGCCGCCGGCTGCCTGATCGCCGGCGTCGCGCAGCCCGCGACCGCCGCTCCGCCCGACTCCGTGCCGGCGGGCGTCCCGCAGCTCGAGGCCCTCGACCGGGGCCTCGTCGCGGTGTCGACCGCCCAGGGCGTGTTCCTCAGCTGGCGCCTCCTCGCCTCCGAGGCGACCGGCGCCACCGACACCGGCCTCGCCGGTCCCGACTTCGCCGTCTACCGCGACGGCGAGAAGCTCGCGACGGTCACCGACAGCACCGACTACGCGGATGCCGCGGGCACCGCCACCGCGGAGTACACCGTCGCCCCCGTGGTGAACGGCATCGAGCTCGCGGCATCCGCCCCCGTGACCGCCTGGGCGCAGGGCTACTACGACCTGCCGCTGCAGAAGCCCGCCGACGGCGTCACCCCCAAGGGCGAGGCGTACACGTACTCGGCCAACGACGTGTCGGTCGGCGACGTCGACGGCGACGGGCAGTACGAGTTCGTCGTGAAGTGGGACCCCTCGAACTCGAAGGACGTCTCGCAACGCGGCTACACCGGCCCGGTCTACCTCGACACGTACGAGCTCGACGGCACGCTGCTGAACCGGCTCGACCTCGGCGTGAACATCCGCGCCGGCGCGCACTACACGCAGTTCCTCGTCTACGACTTCGACGGCGACGGCCGCTCGGAGACCATGCTGAAGACGGCGCCGGGCACGAAGTCGATCCGCTACGAGGCCGACGGATCGGTCGCGAGCGAGGCCTTCGTCACGATGCCGGAGGAGGACGTCGAGGCGGGCTACGCGCACACCGACGACTACCGGCTCAGCGCCGCCGGCTACCAGGACCACCTCGCCGACGTGTTCCAGGGCTGGAGCGATCGCCCCGAGGTCGTGTCGGGCCAGTGGCCCGCGACGCTCGAGGAGGCGTGGGGGGTGCCCGTGACGCACGAGTACCCGCTCTCGCAGGAGAGCGCGGAGGAGCTCGCGGACTACTTCATCGACGTCTACGCGCCGAGCCGCAGCGTCAACAACCGCCTGCGCGAGTTCGAGGGCTTCATCGTCGACGGGCCCGAGTACCTCACCGTCTTCGACAGCGCGACGGGCGAGGAGCTGCAGACCATCCCCTACAAGCCCGGCCGCGGCGACGACGGCCTGCTCTGGGGCGACTACGCGATGGCCCGGATCGAGCCCGGCAACCGCGTCGACCGGTTCCTCTCGGGCGTGGGCTACTTCGACGGGCGGCACCCCACGGCGGTGTTCGCGCGCGGCTATTACACGCGCACGACCGTCACCACGTACGACTGGGACGGCAAGCACCTGAAGGAGCACTGGTACGTCGACAGCGGCCACGTGCCCATGACGAACCCGTTCAACGACTCGCCCCACGGGCGCGACGGCACGAACCCCGAGTACGCGACGATCACCACGCAGGGCGACCACTCGCTGAGCCTGGCCGACGTCGACGGCGACGGGAAGCACGAGCTCGTCTACGGCTCGGCGACGATCGACGACGACGGCAGCCTGCTCTACAGCTCCTTCGGCGTGCTGCCCGCAGGCAGCGCGGCGCCCGGCCAGAACGCCCGCCTCGGGCACGGCGACGCCATGCACGTCGCCGACATCGACCCGGCGCGTCCGGGCCTCGAGATCTGGACCGTGCACGAGGGTGCGACGTCGGCGCCGTACGGCTCCGCGATGCGGGATGCCGCGACGGGCGAGGTGCTCTTCGGCGAGTACTCCGGTCGCGACACCGGCCGTGGCATGATCGGCGACATCCTGCCCGAGGTGCCCGGCATCGAGAACTGGGGCATGCGGCTGCGCGCCGCCGACGGCACCGTGATCCCGGGCGGCTCGCCGGGCACGAACATGTCGATCCGCTGGTCGCCCGACCTCACCACGCAGGTCGTGAACGGCAGCGGCAACCAGACGACGACGATCGACGACTGGAAGCGCGGCCGCGTGCTCACCGCCACGGACACGCGCACGAACAACGGCACGAAGGGCAACCCCTCGCTCGTCGCCGACGTGTTCGGCGACTGGCGCGAGGAGCTGCTCGTGCGCACGGCGGACTCGAGCGCGCTGCGGATCTACACGTCGACCGAGGTCACGACGCACAAGCTGACGACGCTCATGCACGACGTGCAGTACCGCGCCGAGACCGCACGCCAGCAGACCACCTACAACCAGCCGGCGTACACGTCGTATTACTTCGCGAGCGACCTCGACTGGTCGAAGGTGCCGGTGCTCACCACGCCGGCCACGCCGGGCGAGCCGACCTTCAAGGATCGCCCCGGCACGGCCCGCGACGAGGTGCAGGTGCCGACGAACGTCGCCGGCATCACGTACTACGTGAACGGCGAGGAGGTCACGTCGGCGAACGGCAAGGTCCGCGTCACCGGCGAGGCCGACGTGGTGGCCGTCCCCACCGCCTGGTACTCCATCGCCGAGGGTGCCGCCTCGCAGTGGAGCGCCGACTTCGACGACTGACGTCGTCGGAGCATCCGGGTGACGGATGCGCCGGTTCCCCCTCCGGCCGCATCCGTCGTCCGGCCCAGACGACCGCCCCGGGTTCCGCAATTCCGTGCCGGCACCCGGGGCGGTCCCTCGCGTCGCGGCGATGTGGGCGTTGCCGCGACGACCGCGGGGCGCTACGCCCCCGTGAACACCAGCCAGAGCAGCACGGCGTTGAGCGTGATGAGGAAGACGGATGCCGCGATACCGGCCGCCGTCGTCGCCCAGTGGTTGCGCCACCGTCCGAGCACGCCCGCCTTGGCGGTGAGCGCCACGAGCGGCACGAGCGCGAACGGGATGCCGAACGAGAGCACGACCTGGCTGAGCACGAGCGAGAGCGTCGGGTCGAAGCCGAGCCAGAGGATCGCGAGCGCCGGGATGAGCGTGACGAGCCGGCGGAGGATGAGCGGCACCCGCACGCGGAGCAGGCCGTACATGATCTCGGCGCCGGCGTAGGCGCCCACCGAGGTCGACGCCAGGCCCGAGGCGAGGAGCCCGACCGCGAACAGCGTGGCGATGGCCGGGCCGAGCGCGACCCCGAGCGCGTCGTAGGCGCCCTCGAGCGTGTCGGTGCCCTCGACGCCTGCGAGGTTCACGGCGGCGAGCAGCAGGATGCAGAGGTTGACGGTCCCCGCGATCGCCATGGCGATGGAGACGTCCCACCGCGTCGCCCGCAGCAGCCGGTTCGTCGGCACGGCCGTCGCGGTGCCGGGCAGGAGCTCGGGCGTGGCATCCGTGCCGCGGCGGATGCCGAAGCCGTGCCACGGACCGCCTGCGCGACCGCCGACCTGCTCGCCGCGGTGGGTCGCGAAGCGGTCGCGACTGAGCGCCGAGTGCGCGTAGATGGCATGCGGCATGATCGTCGCGCCGAGGATCGACGCCGCGAGCAGCACCGAGGTGGCGCCCTCGAAGCGCGGCACGAGGCCCGAGAGGATGCCGCCGGCGCTCGGCGGCGCGATGAAGACGCCGACCGTGAAGCCGATCGCGATGATCACGAGCAGGCCCATGATCACGAACTCGAACGTGCGCGGACCACGACGCGACTGCAGCACGAGCAGCACGATCGACACCGTGCCCGTGATGAGGCCGCCCCAGATGAGCGGGATGCCGAACAGCAGGTTGAGGGCGACCGCACCGCCGATGACCTCGGCGAGGTCGGTGGCCATGGCGACCAGCTCGGCCTGCAGCCAGTACGCGCGTCGACCCCAGCGGTTGCGGATGCGGCCGCCGAGCACCTCGGGGAGGCTCCTTCCGGTGACGATGCCGAGCTTCGCCGACAGGTACTGGATGAGCCACGCCATCACGTTGCCGAGCACGACGACCCAGACGAGCAGGTAGCCGTACTGGGCGCCGGCGGTCATGTTGCTGGCGACGTTGCCGGGGTCGAGGTAGGCCACGCCCGCCACGAGGGCGGGCCCGATCAGCCACGCGAGGCGCGGGATGGTCGGCCGCACCGGCGCATGGGCCGTCTGCGATGCGGCGGACTCGGGGGCCGGTGCGGGTGGCGCGGCATCGAGCCCGGCGGCGGTCGGGTGGGTCTCGATCGGGGGCCGCGTCGCTGCGGCATCCGTAGATTTCGGCATACCGAAAGATTACATGGATTTCGGCATACCGAAACCCTGCCGCGCCGTGTTGCGCCGCCGTCGTGCCCGCGCGGGTAGCGTTGCAGCGTGAGCCACGAGACCGACGCGCCCGCCGCCCCTGCGGACGGCGATGCGCCCGAGGCGGAAGCGGTGCGCGACGAGTCGCACGGTGCCGCCCACGACGAGCCGACCGTGCCGCAGGGCGTCGGCCCGTGGCCGGGCGGTCGCGACGCGTGGCCCGACGACCCGCGGCTCGACCCCGACCTGCTCGAGCACGGCGATCGGCGCAACGTCGTCGACCGCTACCGGTACTGGCGCCTCGACGCGATCGTCGCCGACCTCGACACGCGGCGGCATCCGTTCCACGTCGCGATCGAGAACTGGCAGCACGACCTCAACATCGGCTCGATCGTGCGCACCGCCAACGCGTTCGCCGCCGAGACGGTGCACATCATCGGCCGCCGTCGCTGGAACAAGCGCGGCGCGATGGTCACCGATCGCTACCAGCACCTCGCGTACCATCCGGATGTCGCCGACTTCGTCGCGTGGGCACGCGACCAGGGGCTGCCGATCATCGCGGTCGACAACGTCGAGGGGTCGGTGCCGGTCGACGACGTCGAGCTGCCCGAGCGCTGCGTGCTGCTCTTCGGCCAGGAAGGTCCGGGGCTGAGCGCCGAGGCGCTCGCCGCTGCCGATCTCGTCGTCGAGATCACGCAGTACGGCTCGACCCGGTCGATCAACGCGAGCGCGGCGGCCGCGATCGTCATGCACGAGTGGGTGCGCCGGCACGCTCGGCGCTGAATCAGTCGGCGACGGTCGCGCAGGCCGCGACGGCGCTCGGCTCCCGCACCTCGGCCGCCCCGACGACGGTCGGCTCCACGGATGCCGCGACCGTCGCGGCATCCGCCCGCGCCCGCCGACGCGCCGACCGGATCACGAGCAGCCCCGCCACGACGATCACCACGACGACGATCGCCGTGCCGCCGAACAGCGCGAGCGGTCCGCCGGATTCGTAGGCGATGCCCGAGAGGGCGGCCGCGATCGTCGCCATGAGCAGGCCGAACGCGCGCATGAGCCCCTGCGAGGCGCCGGCACGCGCGGCAGGCACGGCCTGCGCCATCGCGGCTGCGGCGCCGATGAACGCGAGCGCCTGCCCGCTCGACTCGACGAAGCCGACGCCCGTGGCGACCCAGGGATCGCCGATGACGCCGTAGAGGGCGACGATCGGCACGAGCACGACGGCTCCGCGCACGAACGCCGAGACGCCGCCGCGGCGGTCGGCCAGTCGCCCCGCCCAGCCGGCGACGAGCGCGAACGGCACCGCGAACAGCGTGTAGCTCAGCGCCGTGAGCCACTCGCTCGCGCCGATGTCGGCCATGAATCGCGGCCAGATGCCGTCGTACGCACCGGTCGGCACCATGACGGCGCCGTAGAGCAGCAGCACGCCGACCACCATCGGCGACCGCAGCAGGTCGAAGCTCACGCGCGGCGGCCGGGCCGCAGGGTCCACGGATGCCGCGGCGGAACCGCCCCCGGCTGCACGCGCCCCGGCGGCTCCCGCCGCCTGGCCCGCCGCCGCGGCATCCGGGTCGGTGCGCTCGCGGAACGCGAGCAGGACCGGGGCGACGCCGAAGACCACCACGACGCCCGACCACGCCAGGATCGTCGACGGCGACGCGAACGCGATCGCGAGGCCCGAGGCGAGCGGGCCGAGCGCGATGCCGGCGAGCTCGGCGGCCCCGAGGCGCCCGAGGGCCTCGCCGGCCCGCGCTGGGTCGGCGCGCACGAGCAACGCGCTCGCCGCGGCCATGAAGACGCCCATGCCGAGTCCGCCGAGCGCGCGGCCCCCCACGAGCTGCCAGGTCTCGGTCGCGAGCGCCGAGCCGACGAGGGCCGCGGTCATGAGCACGACGCCGGCGACGCCCATGGTGCGGGCGCGGCCGCGGTCGGCGAACGGCGCGACGAGGAGCTCGGCGGCGAGGGAGGCCGCGAACCCCGCCGCGGCGACGAAGCCGATGTCGGCGGTGGAGATGCCGAGCTGCGACTGCAGCGCGGGCAGCAGGGGGAAGATGACCATGGCGCCCGAGGACATGAGCACGGTCGCGGCCACGACGCCGGCCGTGAGGCGGCGGCGGTGACGATCGATCGCATCGAGCGCGGGACCCCTTCTTGTCCACATGGATAACACGATACCAGTCGTTGTCCGCGTGGACAAGAGGGGTAGCATGGAGGCATGGCGAACCGGCTCGATCCCGCAGCGCGGCGGGAACAGATCCTCGCCGCGACGCTCCGCCTCGTGGCGCGCGACGGCTTCGCACGCGTCACGCTGCGCGACGTCGCGGCCGAGGTCGGCGTGGTGCACGGCCTCATCCGGCACTACTTCGCCACCCGCGAGCAGCTCGTCGCGGCGGCCTTCGACGCCGCAGTGCTCGCCGAGCTCGAGGGCGACGAGGAGGTCGCCGAGCGCGTCGAGCCCGTGGAGGCGCTCGCCGACTGGCTCACCTCGACGCCTCGCGAGCACTACTTCGTCTGGATCGACGCCTGGAGCGAGGCCCCGCGCAACCCCGAGCTGCACGCGTCGCTCATGCGCCACCACCGCGACTGCGAGCGGCGGCTCGCCCGCATCATCGAGCGCCTCGACGAGGCCGGTCTCGGGCGCAGCGACGATCCCGCGGGCGACGCGCGCATGCTCACGGCGCTCGTCGACGGCATGGCCGTGCAGCACCACGCCATCGGCCTGGTCACGCGCGCCGAGGCCGACCACGTCGTCTACACCGCGGCCGAGGGGCGGCTCGGGCTCGCCCCGGGCACGCTCGAGCGGTCGCGCCCGACGGCCGTGCGCGGCCAGTGGGCCGTGAGCGACAGCGCCTGAGCCGCGCCGGTGCGGTCAGGGCGCGCTGCCCACGACCGCGCCGCGTGTCGGATGCCGCGGCGCCCCGCCGCGCACGAGACTTGAGCCGATGCCCGTCGTCGACAATGCGATCTACCGGGGCGGCCGCCGGGTCGCCACGCCGGCGTCCCTCGCCGAGACCTTCGAGACCCGCGAGGCGCACGGCGGCTTCGCCTGGATCGGCCTCTACCGGCCGCTCGACGCCGAGATCGACGCGCTGGCGAGCGAGTTCGGGCTGCACCCGCTCTCGGTCGAGGACGCGAAGAAGGGCCACCAGCGCGCGAAGCTGGAGCGCTACGGCGACACCCTCTTCGTCGTGCTCCGTCCGGCGCGCTACCTCGACGACGTCGAGCAGGTGGAGTTCGGCGAGCTGCACGTGTTCATCGGCCCCGACTTCGCCATCACGATCCGGCACGCGGAGTCTCCCGACCTCGCGCGCGTGCGACGTCGCCTCGAGGGCAACCCCGAACTGCTCGCGAAGGGCCCCGAGGCCGTGCTCTACGCCGTGCTCGACGAGGTCGTCGACGAGTACGTGCCGGTCGACCTGGGGCTCGAGAACGACATCGACGAGATCGAGGAGCAGCTCTTCTCCGGAGACCCCGAGGTGACCCGGCGCATCTACGACCTCGCGAGCGAGGTCATGGAGTTCCAGCGCGCGACGCGTCCGCTCGTCGGCATGTTCGACGCGCTCGAGCGCGGCTTCGAGAAGTACGGGGTCGACCTCGAGCTGCAGCGGTACCTTCGCGACGTGAAGGACCACGTCATCCGCATCGTCGAGCACGGCGACGGATTCCGCCAGTTGCTGCAGAACGCGCTGCAGGTGCACTCCGCGCTCGTCGCGCAGCGGCAGAACGAGGAGATCCGCGTGCTCTCCGAGACGGCGCTCGCGCAGAGCGAGCAGACGAAGAAGATCTCGAGCTGGGCCGCCATCATCTTCGCGCCGAGCCTCATCGCAGCGGTCTACGGCATGAACTTCGCGTACATGCCCGAGCTCGACTGGCCGTGGGGGTACCCGTTCGCGGTCGCGCTCATGCTCGGCTTCGCCGCCGGCCTCTACGCCGTCTTCAAGCGCCGCGGCTGGCTCTGATCGAATTGCGTCGGTCCGGCGGGTAGCGTGGGGACATGACCGAGATCACCGACGATCTGCCCGCCCGACTCCTGCACGAGGAGCACGCCGGATGGAAGGCCATCCTCGAAGGGCATGGCGGCGAGCACTACCAGCGCGCGATGACGCGCGACGGCCTCATGGTGGTGGAGGGGGCGGTGCTCGGTCGCGACGAGGTGCGCGCGGCGTTCCGCAGCGCCCCGCCGTGGGAGTCGTACGAGCTGCACGAGCCCGCCGTCATCCGCCTCGGCGACCACGCCGGCGTGCTGGTGTACCGCGCGGTCGCGCGACGCGGCGACGAGACGGCCGACCTGCGCATGTCGACGACCTACCTCTACGACGACGGCGCCTGGCGCGTCGCCGCGCACCAGCAGACGCCGGCCTGAGACCTACCCGATCAGGCTCGGCTGCAGGTCGCGCAGCGTGCGGTGGTGCGTCATCCGCGTCACGCCGAGCGCTGCGAACACCAGCCCGCCCGCGAGCCACGCGAGCAGCACGATCGCATCGGCGCCGGCCCGCGACAGGTCGCCGCCGTACATGGACTGCCGCATGGCGTCGACCACGTCGCCCATGGGCAGCACGTGGTGCAGCGCGGTGAGCGGCGCGGGCAGCGTCTGCCACGGGAACGTGCCGCCCGCCGTGACGAGCTGCAGCACCATGAGCACGAGCCCGAGGAACTGCCCGACCGACCCGAGCCACACGTTGAGCGCGAGGATGATCGCCGCGTACGTCGCCGACGCGAGCACCATGACGCCGAGCGTGCCGACCGGGTTCGCCATGTGGAACCCGAGCGTGACGGCGAGCACGACGAACAGCCCGATCATCTGCACGGCCCCGAGGATGCCGGGCGTCAGCCACCCGGCGAAGGTCACGCGGATCGGCGAGTGCAGCGCCGTGACCGCGCGCCGCGAGATCGGCTTCACGATGAGGAACAGCGCGTAGATGCCGATCCAGCCCGCGAGCGCGGCGAAGAACGGCGCGAGCCCGGCGCCGTAGCTGCCGGCCTGCGTCACCGGGCTCGTCTCGAGGGCGATCGGGTCGGCGATGGTCGACGCCTGGGCGTCGCGCGTGGCCTGGTCGGAATCGGGGATCGCGTCGACGCCGTCGGCGAGCCCGTCGCGCAGCGTGCCCGCGCCGTCGCCGAGAGCACCGAGCCCGTCGCCGAGCGTGTCGATCCCGTCGCGCAGCGCGTTCGAGCCCGCCGCCACCTCGGCCGCGCCGTCGGCCGCGGTGCGCGTGGCCGCCGCGAGGGACGCCGAGCCGTCGGCGACCTGCGCGCTGCCCGCGGCGAGCCGGTCGACCTGCCCGACGACCTCCTGCACGCGGTCGTTGCCGGCGGCGAGGTCAGCGCCGAGCGGGTCGAGGCGCGCGAGCACGTCGTCGATCGTGGCCTGGTCGACGCCGGCCGCGGCGAGCCGGGCCGCGACGTCGTCGCGCACCTGGGGCAGTGCGGCCGTCGCCTCGTCGACGGCGGCCCCGACGCGATCGGCGGATGCCGCGAGCTGCGCGTTCCCGTCGGCGACCTGCTGCGCGCCCGCTGCCAGCTGTGCCGAGCCGTCGGCGAGCTGCGCGGTGCCCTCGGCGAGCTGCGTGCTCCCGTCGGCGAGGCGGGACGCCCCGTCGGAGAGCCGTCCCGCGCCGTCGACGGCCTGAGCGGCGCCGTCGGCCAGGCGGGCGGCGCCGTCGGCGGCGTCGGAGAGGTTGCTGCGGATGGTCGCGATCGAGTCGAGCAGCGTCGAGGCGGCCTCGCGTCCGACCTGCTGGGCGATCACGGCGCGGATCCGCTCCACCGCCTGCTTCCCGATCGTGCCGGCCAGGTAGCTGGTGGCGTCGTTCGTGGACAGCACGATCTCGGCCCGCCGCGGGGCATCCGTGCCGACCGAGGCGAGCGAGTCGGAGAAGTCGGCCGGGATGGTGATGGCGAAGTCGTACGTGGACTCGTCGAGCCCGGTCGTCGCCTGCTCGGCCGAGACCCGGTGCCAGTCGAAGGCGCCGTCGGCGAGCAGCTCGTCGGCGACCTCGTCGCCGACGTTGCGCGCCGGTGCGTCGTCGGCGGCCGGAGTCCCCTCGTCCTCGACGACGAGCGCCACGGGCACCTCGGGGAACTTCGCGTACGGGTCCTGGTTCGCCCAGAGGTACAGCCCGCCGTAGAGCACGGGCACGGCGACGAGCGCGAGCAGCGCGATGACCGACATGCGCGTCGACGTGAGCCGCCTGAGCTCGGCGGCGATCATCTGGGGCACCTTCACGCGAGGCCCCCTTCGGCGATGGCCGCGTGCTCCGCGACCTCGTCGACGTCCATGGCCTGCATGCGCTCGATCATCGCGGCGGCGCCGATCGCGGCGGCCGACGCGTCGCCGGCGATGACGAGCACCGCGAAGCCGCGATCGGCGAGGCGCTTGGCGAGCTCCCACCACTCGAGCGGGTCCCCGCCGTGGCGGTCGGGGGAGACGAGCACGAGTCCCTCGATGTCGTCGCGGAGGATTGCGAGTTCGGTGAGCAGGCGCAGGCGCACGATGGGGTCCACGTTCGCGATCGGGATCCGCGCGACGTCGCGCAGACCGAACTTGTCGAGCCGGCGGGCGACCGAGACGGGGTTCGAGGGGACGCCGGCGAACATGAGCTCCTCGGCGGCGACGCCGGCGACGGTCACGTTCGGCGCGGGATCGGAGACGTCGGGCGCGTCGACGAGGGCGATCGCGCGGCGGATCGCGGCGGCATCCGCTCGCCCGTCGATGGTCACGGTGCCGGTGTCGGGTCGCATGCGGCCCGAGGCGAGCAGGCCCAGCACGGTCGGGCGCTGCTCGGTCTCGGCGCGTGCCAGCGTTGCGCGGCCCGACTCGTAGCCGATGGTGGTCGCAGGCAGCGCCTCGGTGCGGCGTCCCTTGCCGACGCCGCGCAGGTCGATCCTCATGCCGTGGGATCCCCCGACGCGACCGCCGGCGCAGCGAGCGCGGGCGCGGTGTCGATGAGCTCGGCGCTGTCCTGCCACGAGAGTCCGGCGGTGCCGAGCACGGCGAGCATCACGAGGCGGCGGCCCTCGGCGTCGTCGATGCCGGTGACGGCCGCCTCGAGCAGCACGGCGATGGCGGCCGACTCGACGAGGCGGGCGAGCACGTCGGGCCGGATGTCGGGACGCACGGTGCCGTCGGCGATGCCGCGCTCGACGAGGGCGCGCAGGCGATCGCGCACGGGTGCCAGGGCCTCGGCGGCATGCGCGGAATACGGCTCGCGCACGGCCATGCCGGCGAGGACGCGCACGTGCTCGACGGCGCCCCAGAGTCGAGCGCCGAGCAGCGCGATCGCGGTGGGGGCGTGCGGGTCGTCGGTGTCGGCGGCGATCGCGTTCAGTCGGGCGGCGCCCACGTCGATGACGGCGACGACGAGCTCGTCGCGGTTGGCGAAGTGCCCGTAGAAGGCGCGGCGGGTGAGGCCGGCGGCGCTCGTGATGCGCTCGAGTGGGGCGTCGGATGCCTCGGCGAGCGCGTCGGCGGCGGCGGCCAGGAGGGCTTCGCGGTTGGCCGTGGCGTCTCGACGAGGGCGACGGCCCGCGTCGATGTCGGACGGCATACGACCATGCTACGAACTTGCACACTCATGTGCAAGTTCGTAGCACATCCTCACAGGCGCGCGATGCCCGTGCCGATGATGACCACGCCGATGAGCAGCAGGATGACCGCGGCCACCTGCCCGCTGTTGCGGTCGAGCCACTCGCGGGCCCGCAGGAGGCGGGGCTCCATCCGGCGGTGGTCGACCAGGGTGGCGATGATCGGCACCGCGACCGTCGACGCGGAGACCAGGGTGTAGATCCCGATCAGGATCGCCGCCTGCGTGGCCGTCACGCCGTCGCCGCGGAGTGCGAGGCCGGCGGCGACGGCGAGCAGCAGGGCCTTGGGGCGCACGTTGAGCAGCAGCGCCAGGCCGAACGACCCCCATGGGCCGAGCCTGCTGACCCCCTCGAGCCACTTCGGCGCCGCAGTGGACGGATTCCGCCGCGCCCGCACCCAGGCGACGACGGCGATCACGACGAGCGCCAGGCCGACGAGGATCTCGGCGGTGCCCACGGCCGTGTCGGGCCGCCGCGACGATCGCGGCGTCGGGATGGCCTGCGCGAACAGCGTGCAGAGCGTGACCACCACGGCGAGTCCGAGCACGAAGCCGATGAGGAAGGGCACGGCCGACCGGGACCGGTTCGGTGACAGCAGGATCAGGATGGTCGCCATGATCGGCACCGAGCTGATCGCGACGGCGATCGCGATCGGCAGCACGTGCCAGGTCGCCTGCAGCATCCGTCTCCCCCGTGCGAGTCCGCGATCCGCCTACTGCAGCGCAGAGGTCAGGCGCGCGACGCCGTCGAGGAACGTCGCCGTCGCGGGTTCCCGCTCCCACTCCTCCAGCGTGAGCTCGCGGCCCAGGGCTCGGTACTCGGCCTCCACCTCGCGCATGTCGGCCACGAACGAGCGTCCGCGCACGAGCAGCGAGATCTCGAAGTTCAGGTTGAACGAGCGGATGTCCATGTTGCTCGAGCCGATGACCGCGACGTCGTCGTCGATCGAGAGGTGCTTGGCGTGCAGGATGTACGGCCCGGGGTAGAGGAAGATCCGCACCCCCGCACGCAGGAGCGCGCCGTAGTACGAGCGCTGCGCGTGCCAGACCGAGCCCTGGTCGCCGATCTCCGACACGAACAGCTGCACCTCGAGCCCGCGCAGGCGCGCCGAGGTGATGGCGTACATCATCGCCTCGTCGGGCACGAAGTACGGGCTCGTGATGATCACCTGCTCCTGCGCGGCGTTCACCAGGCCGAGGAACAGGCGCAGGTTGTTCTCGAGCTCGTAGGCGGGACCGCTCGGCACGACCTGGCAGACGAGCGCGTCGGGCGAGGGATCGTCGGGCACGTCGGCCGCAGCGACGTGCTCGGTGGCGAGCAGGTTCTCGTCGGTCTCGGCATACCAGTCCGAGAGGAACACCGCGTTGATCGCCGTCACGGCGCTGCCGGTGATACGGGTCACGAGCTCCTGCCACTTGAGCCCCCGCTTGAGGTTCTTCGGCGAGTCGTAGCTGCGGTCGATGAGGTTCTGCGATCCCGTGTACGCGACCCGTCCGTCGACGACGACGAGCTTGCGGTGGTTGCGCAGGTCGGGCCGCTGGTAGTGGCCCTTGAACGGCTGCACGGGCAGCAGGTACCGCCAGATCACGCCGATCCGGTCGAGCTCCGCGACGGTCTCCTTGTGGATGGGCACCTTGGCCGAGGCGATGTGATCCATCAGGAGCCGCACCGTCACGCCGCGCTGCACCGCCCGCTCCATCGCCGCGAAGAACCCGCGAGTGGTGTCGTCGAACGCGACGATGAAGAACTCGACGTGCACGAACCGCTCGGCGAGGTCGAGGTCCGCGGCCATCCGGTCGATCGAGGCCTGGTAGTCGCCGATGAGCTCGGCCCGGTTGCCGCCGGTCGCGGGCAGCGCGCCGAGGCGGCGGTTCTGCTCCGAGATCGTGCGGAACCACGACGGCCAGGCCTCGGGGTCGGTGTCGAGGTCGACGCCCTCGGCGCGCTGCTCGATGATCGCGTTGATCTCCTTCTGCCGCGCCATCCGCTTCTTCGGCAGCTTCACGTTGCCGATGACGAGGAACAGGATGATGCCGACGAACGGGATGAGGAAGATCGCGAGCAGCCACGCCATCGCGGCGGTCGGCTTGCGGTCGCGCGGGATGATGATCAGCGCGGCGATCCGGATGGCGAGGTCGGCGAGGATCAGGATGCCGCCGAGGAGGTTCGCCAGCTCGGCGCTCAACGCCCGGCTCCCGACACGAAGGGTCCACCAGCAGTCATCGCGTCCTCCCCAGTCCGGTCGCGGAGCAGTTGACTGAGTATGGCATGGGCCTTTCGGGCTGGGGAGGCCCGTGTCCGCGGGCCGTGCGCGCGTCGGGGAGGCCTGTCGGCCTCCCCAACGCGCGACTCCCCGCTACTCGTACCGGAGCGCGTCGATCGGGTTCAGCCGCGCCGCACGGGCGGCGGGCAGCGAGCCCGCCACGAACGCGATGCCCATCACCAGGAGCACGATCGTGAGGATCGACACGGGGTCGAACGCGATGAGCGTCAGCCCGGGCAGGTCGGCGAGCAGCGTCGACGACAGCGCGCCGCCTGCGACGGTGCCCGCGAGCATCCCGACGCCGATGCCGACGAGGCTGCCGAGCAGCCCGATGTACGTCGCCTCCGAGCTGAACATCCCGAACACGCGGCCGCTGCCCATGCCCATCGCCTTCATGAGCCCGATCTCGCGCGTGCGCTCCTGCACCGACATGAAGAGCGTGTTCACGATGCCGAAGCTCGCGGCGAGCAGCGCGATGATCGCGAACGCGTTCAGCACGAGCACGATGCCGTCGATGACGGTCTTGAACGCGCCGAGCGTGTCGTCGACGGTCGTCGCCTGGAATCCGGCGTCCGCGAGGTCGGTGCGCAGCGCCTCGACCTGCTCGGGCGTGGAGGCGGGGTCGAACCGCACGGTCGCCGAGCCGTAGGACTCGGCCTGCCCCGCTGGCGCGCCGACCCCCTGCGCGGCGTAGAGCGCGTCGGTCAGCGCGGTGTTCGGCGAGGCGCTGCCGCCGGCGCCCCCGAGGCCCGCCTCCGAGACCCCGACCACGGTCGCCGTGATCGTCTGCTCGACGCCGTTGCCGTCGGTCAGCCCGAGCACGACCTCCTGGCCGAGCGCGGCCGCGTCGTCGGCGAATCCGAGCGGTTCGACGTAGTCCACGGGCACGACGACCTGCAGGGCATCGGATGCCGCGTCGGGCTGCTCCCCGGCCGCGAGCTGCACCTGCATGCCCGGGATGAACGAGCCCACGTCGATCCGGTACGCCGTGCCGTCGTCGTGCCGGATGTAGTCCACGTCGATCGCCTTCACCGGCTCGACGGAGACGACGCCGTCGATCGCGGCGAGCTCTTCGAGGTCGGACGCGGTGATCGGGTCGATCGACTGGCCCGACTGCGGGCCGGGGGCGGTGCGCTGCTGCGCCACCTGGTCGGCGACGTACTCCTGCGGGCCGTCGCCGGCGTCCTCCGCCGGGGCGTGCGTCACGGTCATGACATCGCCGGCGCCGATCTCCGCGACCGTCTGGTCGATGTACCGGTTGATGCCGGTGCCCAGGCCGGTCGTGATGGTGAGGGTGAACGCGCCGATGAAGATCGCGAGGATCGTCAGGATCGTGCGGGTCTTCGATCGGAACGTGTTGGAGATCGCGCTCGCGATCACGTCGGTCGTCTTCACGCGGCGAACACCTCCTCGACGGCGTCGGCGTGCTCCTCGACGAGGAGGCCGTCGCGCATGTGGATGCGCCGGTCGCAGCGGGCGGCGAGCTCCTCGTCGTGCGTGACGACGATGAGCGTGATGCCCTGCTCGCGGTTGAGGTCGAACAGGATGTCCTCGACGACCGCGCCGGTCGCCGAGTCGAGGTTGCCCGTCGGCTCGTCGGCGAAGATCACGCGGGGGTCGTTCACGAGCGCCCGGGCGATCACGACGCGCTGCTTCTGCCCGCCCGAGAGGTCGGAGGCCCGGTTGCGCGCCTTGTCGTCGAGCTCGAGCTGCGCCAGCGCGGCCATGCCGCGTCGCCGGCGTTCCGCGCGACCGACGCCCGCGATCTTCAGCGGGAGGATGACGTTCTCGAGCACGGTCGCGTTCGGCGTGAGGAAGAACTGCTGGAACACGAAGCCGAACGTGCGGTTGCGGGCGCGGTTGAGCTCCCGCCCCCGAAGGGTGCTCGCGTCGCGACCGGCGAGGCGCACGCTGCCCGACGTCGGCTGGTCGAGCAGGGCGAGCAGGTGCATGAGCGTCGACTTGCCGGAACCCGACTTGCCGACGATCGCGAGGGACTCGCCCTCGCGCACCTCGAAGCTCACCCCCTTGAGCGCGTCGAAGCGCGTCGCGCCTCGCCCGTAGGTCTTGTGCAGGTCGTCGACCTGCAGGATGGGGGTCGCCATGTCGAGTCCTCTCGGGGGTCCGGCGCGCACGTCGCGCACCGACCTCGAGTCTGGTCGGCGCCGGTGCTCCGCGCGTCCGCCCCAGGAGGTAACCTCGCGTACCGCCGTCGCAGTACGCGGCGTCGCGTCAGTCGGTGCCGAGGTCGAACGCCGCGGCCTCGTTCGCGGCATCCGTGGCGGCCTCGAGCTCGGTCTCGGCCTCGCCAGCGGCGATCTGCGCGGCCTGGCCGGAGGCGATCTCGCCCACGAGCTGCGCGGTCGCGCCGCCGACGATGCCGAGGTGCGCGTACTGCTCGAGGCGTGCGCGCGAATCGGCGATGTCGAGGTTGCGCATGGTGAGCTGGCCGATGCGGTCCTCGGGGCCGAACGCCTGGTCGCCGACGCGCTCCATCGAGAGCTTGTCGGGGTGGTAGCTCAGCGCCGGACCCTCGGTGTTGAGGATCGTGTAGTCGTCGCCGCGACGCAGGCGCAGCGTGACCTCACCGGTCACGGCCGAGCCCACCCAGCGCTGGATCGACTCGCGCAGCATGAGCGACTGCGGGTCGAGCCACCGGCCCTCGTACATCAGGCGGCCGAGGCGGCGGCCCTCCTGGTGGTAGTTCGCGATCGTGTCCTCGTTGTGGATCGCGTTGAGGAGGCGCTCGTAGGTGATGTGCAGTAGCGCCATGCCCGGCGCCTCGTAGATGCCGCGCGACTTCGCCTCGATGATGCGGTTCTCGATCTGGTCGCTCATGCCGAGCCCGTGGCGGCCGCCGATGCGGTTCGCCTCGAGCACGAGCTCGACCGGGTCGTCGAACTCGACGCCGTCGAGCGCGACCGGACGGCCCTGCTCGTAGCGCACGGTGACGTCCTCGGCGTCGATCACGACCGCGTCGTCCCAGAACCGCACGCCCATGATCGGCTCGACGAGCGTGATGCCCGCGTCGAGGTCCTCGAGCTTCTTCGCCTCGTGGGTGGCACCCCAGATGTTCGCGTCGGTGGAGTACGCCTTCTCGCCCGATGCCCGGTACGGCAGGTCGCGCTGCTGCATCCACTCGCTCATCTCGGCGCGGCCGCCGAGCTCGGTGACGAACGTCTGGTCGAGCCATGGCTTGTAGATGCGCAGGCGCGGGTTGGCCATGAGGCCGTAGCGGTAGAACCGCTCGATGTCGTTGCCCTTGTAGGTGGAGCCGTCGCCCCAGATGTCGACGCCGTCCTCCATCATCGCGCGCACGAGCAGCGTGCCCGTGACCGCTCGGCCCAGCGGCGTGGTGTTGAAGTACGTCTTGCCGCCGGAGCGGATGTGGAACGCGCCGCACTGCAGCGCGACGAGGCCCTCCTCGACGAGCGCGGTCTTCACGTCGACCAGGCGGCTGATCTCGGCCCCGTACTCGAGCGCACGACCGGGCACGGCCTCGACGTCGGGCTCGTCGGGCTGGCCGAGGTCGGCGGTGTAGGTGCAGGGGACCGCACCCTTCTCGCGCATCCACGCGACCGCCACGGAGGTGTCGAGGCCTCCCGAGAACGCGATGCCGACGCGCTCGCCGACGGGGAGGCTCGTGAGGACTTTGGACATGGCCTCCAGCCTACTTGCGCGAATCATCGCACGACGACGCGCACCGGTGTCAATGACCCCCGCTCGAGGGCCGGTATCCCATAGACTCGCGCCACCGGTCGCGCGGCTCCACCGATGCCGTCGCGCGTCGCATCCACTGGACGAGCCGGGTCGCCGCCTGACAGGGCGGCGACGCTTTTCGCACTGAACGGAGAAATGGATGAAGAACCGCAAGGTGATCGGCGTGGCATGTGCCGCCGCCCTCGCCGTCGGGCTCATCGGAACGGCCGCCGTCCCGGCGGCCGCAGCCGGACCCGACACCACCTACCTCGTGCTCGCGCCGCAGGGCAAGAGCACGGACAAGGCCGCAGCCCGCGTCGCCGCGGCCGGCGGCACCGTCGTCGCCGCCTACGACCAGATCGGCGTGCTCGTGGCGCGCTCGACGAACACGTCGTTCGAGACCGCCGTCGCGGGCGCGGGCGTCGAGTCCGTCGCGTCGACGAACGGGCTCGGCACGACGCTCATCGACGACGAGGTCGTCGAGGCCGCCGACGTGGCGTCGGTCGAGGCATCCGGCGACCCCACGGCGGAGCCGCGCTGGAGCGAGCAGTGGGACATGCAGCAGATCGACGTCGCCGAGGCGCACGCGATCACCACGGGTGACCCGTCGGTCGTCGTCGGCGTGCTCGACTCGGGCATCGACGCGAACCACCCCGACCTCGCGACCCAGGTCGCGAAGGACCAGAGCGCCTCGTGCCTCGGCGGCGTCGTCGACACGAGCCAGGCCGCGTGGAGCCCGACGAACTCGTCGCACGGCACCCACGTCGCGGGCACCATCGCCGCGGCGATCAACGGCGTCGGCATCGCGGGCGTCGCGCCCGGCGTGAAGGTCGCATCGGTGAAGGTCGTCAACGACGACGGCTTCATCTACCCCGAGGCCGCGATCTGCGGGTACCTCTGGGCCGCCGACCACGGCATGCCCGTCACGAACAACAGCTACTTCATCGACCCGTGGGAGTTCAACTGCGTGAACGACCCGCGCCAGCGCCCGGTCTGGCAGGCCGTGCAGCGCGCGCTGCGCTACTCGTCGGCGCAGGGCACCCTGACGGTGGCCTCGGCGGGCAACAGCAACGTCGACCTGCAGCACAAGTTCACCGACTCGGGCAGCCCGAACGACGGCAGCTCCCCCGTCGAGGACCGCACCATCAACGGAGCGTGCCGCGACCTGCCGGCCGAGGCGCCCGGCGTGGTGACGGTGTCGGCCGTCGGCCCGACCGAGCAGAAGAGCTACTACTCGTCGTACGGCCAGGGCGTCGTCGACGTGACGGCTCCCGGCGGTGACACGCGCTTCCGCACCGGCGGCGTTTCGTCCACGCTCACCGACGCGGTGCTCTCCACGATCCCCGGCGGCGGCTACGGCTGGTCGCAGGGCACCTCGATGGCCGGCCCGCACGCGGCCGGTGTCGCGGCGCTCGCGCTGTCGGCGCACCCGGGCATGAACCCCGGCCAGCTGGCGTCGTTCCTCGAGCGCACGGCGACGCCGATCGCCTGCCCCGACGGCGTGTACGAGCCGCGTCCCGGCTTCCCGGCCACGTGCACGGGCGGCGAGCGCAACGGGTTCTACGGCGCGGGCAACGTGAACGCCCTCAACGCCGTGCAGTGATCCGCTGACGCGCAGCGCGAGGGGCCGGACCGCACGGTCCGGCCCCTCGTCGCGTGTGTCGGGGCGCGTCCGCGCGTCCACGGGCCCCGAAATGGCCCCGCGATACACTCGAGTGTGACCCCAGACGATTCAGCACCCGAGGGCGAGGCGTCGCTCGCCGACGAGCCCGAGGTGCGGCAGGCGCTCGCCGAGGCCGATCGGGCATCCGTCGCGTCGGTCGTGTCGGGGCATCCGTCGTCACCGCTCGCGTGGGCCGAACTGGCCGACCTCGCCGACTCCGAGGGCCACTCCATCGAGGCGTTCGCCTACGCGGCCGTCGCCGTCGACCTCGCTCGCGAGCAGCTCGCGGCATCCGGATGGCAGCAGGGACAGCCCGTCCCCTGGCGGGACGAGCCCAACCGCGCCTACCTGCGCGCGCTCGACGCCCAGCGCCGGGCCGCCCTCGCGCTCGGCCTCGACGACCGCGCCGCACGGCTCGCCGACGAGCTGGCCTCCGCCGATGCCGAGGCGCCGGGCCGCATCGCGTCGGAGTTCACGCCCACCCAGCTCATGCCGATCGTGGCATCCGCCGCCGTCATCACGCCCGCGACCGAGTTCGAAGCACGCACCGGCGAGCCGCTCGCCGAACCCATCGCCGCCGTCGACGCGGCAGGAGAGGACTGACATGCCCGCAGCCGTACTCATCGGAGCGCAATGGGGCGACGAGGGCAAGGGCAAGGCGACCGACCTACTGGGTTCCCGACTCGACTACGTCGTGAAGTTCAACGGCGGCAACAACGCCGGGCACACCGTGGTCGTGGGCGAGGAGAAGTACGCCCTGCACCTGCTGCCGTCGGGCATCCTCACGCCGGGCGTCACGCCGGTCATCGCCAACGGCGTGGTCGTCGACATCGAGGTGCTCTTCGAGGAGCTCGAGGGGCTCGCGAGCCGGGGCGTGGATGTCTCGAAGCTGCGCATCTCGGCGAACGCGCACCTCATCACGCAGTACCACCGCACGCTCGACAAGGTCACCGAGCGCTTCCTCGGCAAGCGCCAGATCGGCACCACCGGGCGCGGCATCGGCCCCGCCTACGCCGACAAGATCAACCGCGTCGGCCTGCGCATGCAGGACCTGTTCGACGAGAACATCCTGCGGCAGAAGGTCGAGGGCGCGCTCGACCAGAAGAACCACCTGCTCGTGAAGGTCTACAACCGCCGCGCGATCGGCGTCGACGAGATCGTCGAGGAGCTGCTCGGCTACGTCGACCGCCTGCGGCCGATGGTCACCGACACGTCGCTGCTGCTGCACCAGGCGCTCGAGCGCGGCGAGACCGTCCTCTTCGAGGGCGGCCAGGCCACGATGCTCGACGTCGACCACGGCACCTACCCCTTCGTCACGTCGTCGAACGCGACGAGCGGCGGCGCCGTCACCGGCTCGGGCATCGCGCCGAATCGCATCGACCGGGTCATCGCCGTGGTGAAGGCGTACACGACGCGCGTCGGCGCGGGTCCGTTCCCCACCGAGCTCTTCGACGAGTGGGGCGAGTTCCTCAGCGAGCGCGGCTTCGAGTTCGGCACGACCACCGGCCGCCGTCGCCGCACCGGCTGGTACGACGCGCCCATCGCCCGCTACGCGTCGCGCGTCAACGGCGTCACCGACTTCGTGCTCACGAAGCTCGACGTGCTCACGGGCCTCGAGAGGATCCCGGTCGCGGTCGCGTATGAGGTCGACGGGCAGCGCGTCGAGGAGGTGCCAGTGTCGCAGTCGGACTTCCACCACGCCGTGCCGATCTACGAGGAGTTCCCCGGCTGGCAGGAGGACATCTCGGGTGCCCGCGAGTTCTCGGAGCTCCCCGCGAACGCGCAGGCCTACGTGCGCGAGCTCGAGGCGATGAGCGGCTCGCGCATCTCCGCCATCGGCGTCGGCCCCGGTCGCGACGAGATCGTCGAGCTCCACGACCTCCTGGATTAGCCCTCCACCCACTGCTTGAGCCGGGTGAGCTGGATGCCGTCCTCGCGCGCGATCGCGCCCCGGATCATCGGGGCGAACAGCGACACGAGACCGCGGGTGGCCACGGCGGCGTCGAGGCGCACGCGGCTGCCCGCGGCATCCGCGGCGGGCTCGATCGCGTACGCGTAGTCGGCGGTCACGCCGCCCACGGCGCTGCGCATCGTGAGGCCGCGGCCGGGCTCGATCGCCGTGATCGTCGACGTGCGCTCCTTGCCGCGCGCGACGAAGCGCAGCACGGTGCCGACCGCGAGCGGTCCGTCGGCGCGCATCGATTCGACGCCGGGCATCCAGTTCGGCGCGCCCGACCAGTCGGTGAGCCGGGTCCACACGGCGTCGGCCGGGGCCGCGATCGACTGCTCGTCGGTGAATGCGGTCTTCATGGGATCCTCCTCGTGCCGCCCTCAGGCGCAGGCTAGACCGGCCGGCGCGGCATCCGATTGGATGGATTTCACGGAGGTGGCGCGTGGAGGTCGCTGGTCGCCCGGCGCAGGGGCCGCTCGCCGAGGCGGTGCGCGAGCTCTGGTTCCTGCGCGGCCCCGCGCCGACCCGGTACGAGCGCATCTTCCCGATGACCGACGTCCACCTCATCGTGAACCTCTCGCCCCGCCCCTACCGGGTGCTCGAGTCGGCGGATGCCCCGTGGCGCACGCTCGGGTCCGCGTTCTGCTCGGGCATGCGATCGCGGTTCGTCGTGAGCGAGGCGCCCGACGTGATCGTGAACGCCGGGGGGGTGGTGCGCGCCGACGGACTCCGCGTGCTCGGACTCGACCCCGAGCGGCTCGCCGGCGCGGTGACGTCGCAGCCGTGGCTCGACGGGCCGGCGGCGCTCGGGCCGGATGCCGCGGCCGACGCCGTGCTCGACGCGATCGAGGCGCTCCTGACCGAGCGCCTCGCCGTGGGAGGCGCCCCCGACCCCGTCGTGCGCGACGCGATCGAGCGGCTCGAGGCGGATCCCGCGCACCCGATCGGACCGCTCGCCGCGGCGCACGGACTGCGGCATCCGGCGTTCGTCGCACGGTTCCGCCGGGCGACCGGCTCGACGCCCAAGCGCTACGCCGAACTCGTGCGGTTCCACCGGCTCATCGACGCGACGCCCGTGCCCGGCGCGGCGCCGTGGAGCGAGCTCGCCGCCGACGGCGGCTACTACGACCAGTCGCACGTCATCCGCGACTTCAAGCGGTTCACGGGCTACACGCCGGCCGACTACCACCGGCGGGTCAGCGCCGCCGGTCCCGACGCCGTGCGGTTCGTGCCCGACCCCGAAGCCGCGTTCCGGTAGCCCCACATGCCGAGGGCGGATGCCGCGACCACGCGGCATCCGCCCTCGAAGACCTGGAGGTCGGCTCGGCTCAGGGCTCGGTGCCGATGGCCTTGTCGATGTTCTCGCGGACGGCGTCGACCTTCTCGTCGTGCTCGTCGGGCGTGACCTTCTTCGCGGCATCGGAGACCGCATCGAGGACCTTGTCGCTGATGTCCTCGGCCTGCTGGCTGTTCA
This sequence comes from Agromyces mariniharenae, assembly GCF_008122505.1. Lineage (NCBI taxonomy): Bacteria > Bacillati > Actinomycetota > Actinomycetes > Micrococcales > Microbacteriaceae > Agromyces > Agromyces mariniharenae. The sequence goes on from NZ_VSSB01000001.1 coordinate 2,026,483, forward strand.
GCGCCTCGTTGATCGTGTCCTTGTTCTCCTCGACGAAGTCCTGTGCCTTCTTCGTCAGGTCGTCCAGCGCTCCCATGTCCCCCACCTTTCATCGTCGGACGGTGCTCTCGCCATCGTAGGGTCCGGGCCGGTGAACCGGAACCCTCGGCCCTCGCGGGCGTGACAGACTCGACGGGTGACCGCCACCCGCCCCGCCGATCGGCCGCTCGTCGGCCGGTTCGTCAGCCTCACGCCCTATTCCGACGCTGACATTCCCGAGCTCGAGCGTGCGCTGCGACGCCCCGAGGTGTTCGCTGGCGGCTACGGCGGCGGCCCCGCCGGGCTGCCGGCCGATGCCGACGCCTTCACGGCCTTCGCGAGCGACTACTACGACGGCGGCCCGGCGGCGATGCCGTTCACCGTGCGCCTCGAGGGCGGACCCGATCACGGCACGGTCGTCGGCGCCACAAAGCTCGGCGATCTCGACCTCGGCAGCGAGTCGGCGCACATCGGCTGGACCGCGTACGACCCGCGCGTCTGGGGCACGGCCGTGAACCCCGAGGCGAAGCTGCTGCTCCTCGGGCTCGCCTTCGACCACGGGTTCGGCCGCGTGAAGCTGCAGGCCGATGCGCGCAACGACCGCTCGCGGGCGGCGATCCTGAAGCTCGGCGCGCAGTTCGAGGGCATCGCGCGTCGGCACAAGCCGCGTGCCGACGGGTCATGGCGCGATTCCGCGGTCTACGCCGTGATCGTCGACGACTGGCCCTCGGTGCGGGCTGGGCTCGAGGCACGCCTCGCGGCGTGGGGCGAGGAGCCCGTGCGGCTCGGCGCCTGAGCGGCCCTGCGCTCAGCCGTCGCGGCCGTGATGCCGTGCGGGCTCGGGAACGTGCAGCCGGGTGAGGAAGCGGTCGGTGCCGCGAGGGATGCCGCGGCGATCACCACGTGAGACGAGCACGGTCACGAGGACCGCGATCGGCACGGTCCAGGCCGCCGGCTGCTCGAGGAACGGGCGCAGTGCGGGCAGCCACGACGAGACGAGCGCGCCGCCCAGGATCGCGACCCCCGAGAGCACGGCGCCGGTGAGCATCCCGGCGATCGCGCCGCGGGCCGTGAGCCCGCGCCACCAGATGCCGAGCAGGAGCACGGGGCACAGCGTCGAGGCCGTGAACGCGAAGACGAGGCCCACGCTGCCGGCGAGCCCCGTCGACTCGGTCGCGAGCGCGACGACGAGCGGCACGAACGACGAGAGCACCGCCGCGATGCGGAAGCCGCGCACGCTGCCGCCGAGCAGGTCCTGGCTGATCACGCCGGCGAGCGACACCACGAGGCCCGACGACGTGGAGAGGAACGCCGCGAACGCGCCCGCGATGACGAGCGCCGTGAGCACGTCGCCGAGCGGCCCGGCGATGAGCCGGTCGGGCAGCAGCAGGATGAGCGCGTCGGCGTCGCCCGAGGCGGCGAGGTCGGGCGCGAACGCGCGGCCGAGCAGCCCGAACGCGGTGGGGAACAGGTAGAACACCGAGAGCAGCACGAGCACGATGACCGTCGTGCGCCGGGCCGCGACGCCGTCGGGGTTCGTGTAGAACCGCACGAGCACGTGGGGGAGTCCGAGCGTGCCGAGCAGCAGCGCCACCATGAGCGACACCGTTCGGTACACGTCGAGGTCGCCCGGGCCCGCGCTCGCAGGGAAGGCCTCGACCGGGGGCAGGACGGGCTGCACGTCGCCGACGAGGAGGAGCAGCGCGACGACCGGGATCGCGAGCGCCGTCAGCTTCAACCAGAACTGGAACGCCTGCACGAACGTGATCGAGCGCATGCCGCCCGCCGCCACGACGACGGCGACGATCACGGCGACAGCCAGCGAGCCGGCCCAGGCGGGCAGGCCCGTCGTGATCCGCACCGTGAGGGCCGCGCCCTGCAGCTGCGGCACGATGTAGAACCAGCCGATGACGATGACGAGCGTGCTCGTGACGCGTCGCGCCCACACCGACTCGAGACGCGCCTCGGTGAAGTCGGGGATCGTGTACGCGCCCGAGCGTCGCAGCGGCGCGGCCACGAACAGCAGCAGCATCAGGTACCCCGCCGTGTAGCCGATCGGGAACCAGAGCGCCGACGACCCCGTGAGCAGGATGAGTCCGGCGATGCCGAGGAACGACGCCGCCGAGAGGTACTCGCCGCCGATCGCCGAGGCGTTCCACCACGGGCGCACCGTGCGGCTCGCCACGTAGAAGTCGCTCGTCGTGCGCGAGACCCGCAGGCCGTAGAACCCGATGAGCGCCGACGCGACCGCCACGGCCGCGATCGAGATGTAGCCGATCGCGGCGTTCACTCGTCCTCCGTGAGCGACCGGTAGCGCGCCTCGTTGCGCGACGCCGCGCGCACGTAGAGCCCGCCGACCGTGATGGCGAGCGGGTAGACGCCCGCGCCGAGCAGCAGCCACGACAGCGGCACGCCGAACACGAACGTCTCGTCGAACTGCGGCACGAACGCGATGCCGAGCACGAAGAGGGCGGTGGCGACGACGAAGCCCACGGCGAACACGATCCCGAGGCGCAGCTGCGACCGGATCAGCGAGCGCGCGTAGACCCCCGCGATGTCGCTCGTCGGCGCCTCCGCGCCGTGGTGCGGCATGGGCCGGGCGGATGCCGCGGCCGACCCGGCGTGCGGCGCGGTCACGCGGACCCGGGGTGGCGGCTCCTCGTCGCTCATGGCCGCGGCCGGATCGTCGCCGACTCGAGCCGCTCCCGCAGGGCGGGCAGCAGGCGCCGGCTCACGGGCAGCTCGGCCGCGCCGACGGTCACGCTCGGATGGTCGCCGCCGAGCCGGATGCGCGCGAGGTGCGGGATCGCCACGAGGTACGACCGGTGGATCCGCACGAACGTGTCGGACCACTGCCGCTCGAGGTCCGACATCGGCACGCGCACGAGGTAGCTCGCCTCCTCGGTGTGCAGGCGGGCGTAGTCGCCCTGGGCCTGCACGTACCGCACCTCGTCGCGGCGGATCATGCGGGTCGTGCCGCCGAGCGTGACGGCGATCATCTCGGGCTGGGCGGATGCCGCGGCATCCGTCGCCGGCGTCGCCTGCGCCTTCAGCGCCTCGACGATGCGGGTGATCGAGCGCTGCAGTCGCTCGGTGCGCACGGGCTTCAGCAGGTAGTCGACGGCCGCGAGGTCGAAGGCCTCGAGCGCGCCCTCCTCGTCCGCGGTCACGAACACCAGCGCCGGCCGGCGCTCGAACCGCTGCATGGCCCGGGCGAGGTCGAAGCCGTTGAGTCCCGGCATGTGGATGTCGAGGAAGGCAGCGTCGACGGGCTCGCGCGTGAGCAGCCGGATCGCCTCGGCGCCCGACGCGGCCTGGTGGATGACCCCGATGCGCGGGTCCTGCCCGAGCAGGAACGCCAGCTCGTCGATCGCGGGCTGCTCGTCGTCGGCGATGAGCACGGAGATCACGGTTCCAGTCTCCCATCGGCGTCGCGGGGGCGATCGGGGGTTGCTGCGAGCCGGTCGGGGCCGGCGGATGCCGCGACGCGACCGGGCTGGGACTTCGGCACGCGCATCCGCACGAGCGTGCCCGCGCCCACGTTGGTCTCGACGACGAGCCCGTGCTCGTCGCCGTACACCTGCCGGAGGCGGGCGTCGACGTTGCGCAGGCCCACGTGCTCGCCCGGAGCGCCGCCCGCGAGCGCGCGTTCGAGCACCGCGGGGTCGATGCCGACGCCGTCGTCCTCGACGCTGATCTCGGCGAAGGCGCCCTGGTCGGACGCCTCGATCGTGATGCGGCCACCGCCCTCCTTGCCCTCGAGCCCGTGCCGCACGGCGTTCTCGACGAGCGGCTGGATCGACAGGAACGGCACGACCGTCGAGAGCACCTCGGGCGCGATCTGCAGCGTGACCGTGAGGCGGTCGCCGAATCGCGCCCGTTCGAGCTTCAGGTAGCTGTCGATCGAGCGCAGCTCCTCGGCGACCGTGGTGAAGTCGCCGTGCCGGCGGAACGAGTACCGGGTGAAGTCCGCGAACTCGAGCACGAGCTCGCGCGCCTTCGCGGGGTCGGTGTTGATGAACGACGCGATCGCGTTGAGCGAGTTGTAGATGAAGTGCGGGCTGATCTGCGCCCGGAGTGCACGCACCTCGGCCTCGGCCAGGGCGGCGCGCGAGGCGTCGAGCTCGCCGAGCTCGACCTGCGCCGCGACCCAGTCCGCCACCTCGCCCGTCGCGCGCACGAGCCCGGCCCGGACGCGGGGCGCGAAGGCGACGATCGCCCCGGCCGGCACGCCGCTCGCGAGGATCGGGGCGGCGACGGCATCCGTCTCGCGCTCGCCGAGCCCGATGCGTCGTTGCACCTGCGGACGCCCCGACGCGCGCGCCTCGGCGGCGAGCCGGCCCGCGACGGCGCGCACGGCGTCGTCGCCCTCGACCGTCACGTCGCCCGCCGGACCGACGAGCGCGAGCGTCTCGCAGCCGAGCAGGGCGCGCAGGTGCCGCCCGGCCTTGACCGCGTCGCCCTCGGCGATGCCCCCGCGGAGGTGCTTCGCCGCCCGGCTCGCGAGGTGCAGCGTCTGGTAGGTCGCCTGCTCGACGTCGGTGCCGAGGTCCTTCGACGCGACCACGATGCGCCGGAGGAGGATGACCACGCCGACCGCGAGTGCCCCGGCGACGACGCCGGCGGCAGCGGCGAGCAGCATCGACTCGGGCATGCACGCCAGCGTAGCCGTCGTTCGTCGTCGCCGATCCGCCGTTCGTCGCACCGTGGACGCCGCTCAGCGACGACGAGCGGCGACCGCCCCAAGCGCTCCGAGCCGAGGGGAAGCATGGTCGCACTGCCGAGTCCTCAGGGACGAACTCGACGCAGCGGCGCGGCCGTCGGCCTCGCCGATCCCCCCTCGAAGGAGAGACGCCATGGGCAACGAGGCCCCGAGCGCCACCAGCACGACCCTCGCAGAGGTCGACTACGGCGCGGTCCAAGCATCACCCGAGTTCCAACGGCTCCGGCGCACGCATCGGAGCTTCGTCTTCCCGGTCCTGGGCGCCTGCCTCGCCTGGTACTTCGCCTACGTGCTGCTCGCGAGCTACGCCCACGACTTCATGTCGACCCGCGTGTTCGGCAGCGTGAACGTCGCGATGATCCTCGGCCTCGCCCAGGTCGTCACGACGTTCGCCGTGACCATGTGGTACGTCCACTACGCGAACAAGCGGCTCGACCCGCTCGCGGAGGAGATCCGCGACGAGATCGAGACCGGCGCGTTCGAGAACGAGGAGGCGCGCTGATGCTGCACTTCGAAGCGGCGAGCACCTCGCCCGGCGAGCCCTGGCTCAACATCGCCATCTTCGGCGCGTTCGTCGCCGTCACGATGGTCATCGTGTTCCGCGCCAGCCGGAACAACAAGACCGCGGCCGACTACTACGCCGCTGGACGCTCGTTCACCGGCGGCCAGAACGGCTCGGCGATCGCGGGCGACTACCTGTCGGCGGCCTCGTTCCTCGGCATCGTCGGCGCCATCGCCATGACGGGCTACGACGGGTTCCTCTACTCGATCGGCTTCCTCGTCGCGTGGCTCGTCGCGCTCCTGCTCGTCGCGGAGCTCCTGCGCAACACCGGCAAGTTCACGATGGCCGACGTGCTGTCGTTCCGCCTCAAGCAGCGACCGGTGCGCATCGCGGCGGCCACCACGACGCTCGTCGTCTGCTTCTTCTACCTCCTCGCCCAGATGGCGGGCGCCGGCGGCCTCGTGTCGCTGCTGCTCGGCGTGGGCGACCAAGTGGGACAGGCTCTCGTCATCACCGTGGTCGGCGCGCTCATGATCCTCTACGTGCTGATCGGCGGCATGAAGGGCACCACGTGGGTGCAGATCATCAAGGCGGTGCTGCTCATCGCGGGCGCCGGGGTGATGACCGTTTGGGTGCTCGCGCTCAACGGGTTCGACTTCTCGGCGCTGCTCGACAAGGCCGTCGCCGTGGCCGAGAACCCCGCGATCCTCGACCCGGGCCTGAAGTACGGCGTGTCGGATGTCTCGAAGGTCGACTTCCTCTCGCTGGGCCTCGCCCTCGTGCTCGGCACCGCGGCCCTGCCGCACGTGCTCATGCGGTTCTACACCGTTCCCACGGCCAAGGAGGCGCGCAAGTCGGTCGTCTGGGCGATCTGGCTCATCGGCATCTTCTACGTGTTCACGCTCGTGCTCGGCTACGGCGCGGCGGCCCTCGTCGGCCCGGCGGTCATCGCCGCGGCGCCCGGCGGCCCGAACTCGGCCGCTCCGCTGCTCGCGTTCTCGCTCGGCGGACCGCTGCTGCTCGGCCTGATCTCGGCGATCGCGTTCGCGACGATCCTCGCGGTCGTGGCCGGCCTCACGATCACCGCGGCCGCCTCGTTCGCGCACGACATCTACGCGTCGGTCGTGAAGAAGGGCAAGCCCGAGCCGGGCGCCGAGGTCAAGGTGGCCCGCCGCACGGTGGTCATCATCGGCATCGTCGCGATCATCGGCGGCATCGGCGCCAACGGCCAGAACGTCGCGTTCCTCGTGGCCCTCGCGTTCGCCGTCGCGGCATCCGCCAACCTGCCGACCATCGTGTACTCGCTCTTCTGGAAGCGCTTCACCACGAAGGGCGCCCTCTGGAGCATGTACGGCGGCCTCATCTCGGCGATCGTGCTGATCGTCTTCTCGCCGGTGGTCTCGGGCTCCGAGACGTCGATGCTGAAGACCGAGGCCATCGACTTCGCCTGGTTCCCGCTGTCGAACCCGGGCATCGTCTCGATCCCGCTGGCCTTCCTCCTCGGCTGGATCGTGAGCGTGCTCGACAAGACGACCGAGGATCCGAAGAAGCAGTCCGAGATGGAGGTGCGCTCGCTCACCGGCATCGGCGCCGAGAAGGCGGTGAGCCACTAGGGGTTCCGGCGGTGGTCGGGGGACCGGCCGCCGGGCAGCCATCGACGCGGCGGGAACGCCTGCCCGTGCCGCGTGGATAGCAGTGAAGGGGGCGGATGCCGCGAGCATCCGCCCCCTTCACCCTGTGCGTCGGCGTGGGTAGGTTGAGCCCATGAGTGGAACGACCTCGCCGCAGCTCGACCTCGTCCAGCGGTTCATCCGGTCCATCGAGTCCGGAACGCACGGCGATGCGCTCCTCGAGTTCCTCCATCCCGACGTCGAGCAGGTCGACCACCCCAGCCTCATGAACCCGCAGGGCGGTCGCCGCGGACTGGCGGAGATCCTCGCGGCGAGCGCGGCCGGCGCGGGCATCATCGACGAGCAGCGCTACGACGTGCGACGGGTCGTCGCGTCGGGGGACGACGTCGTCGTGCAGGTCGACTGGCACGGCCGGGTGGCGCAGTCGCTCGGCTCGGTGCCCGTCGGCACCCGGTTGCACTCGAACAGCGTGATCAGCTTCGGTATCGAAGGCGACCGGATCCGGCGGGTGGAGGCGTACGACTGCTACGACCCGTTCCCGACGACCGGCTGAGCGGGCCGCGAATCCGCCGGAGGGCCGCTAGCCGCCAGCTCGGCGTCGCCCACGCGCGATCCCCCAGACGAGCAGTGCGACGCCGACGAGCGCGACGATCGGCCCGAGGATCGCCCACAGGGCCACGCCGCTCATCACCGAGTCGGAGAGCACGCCGACGCCCTGCAGCGTCCAGACCCCGCCGACCACGATTATCAGGGCGCCGAGGCCGATCAGGAACCCGTTCATCTCGTGCTCGCCCTCCTACATGTTGATCATGTGGCCGGTGAGGCCGTGGAACGCCTCCTGCAGCGCCTCCGACAGCGTCGGGTGGGTGTGCACGTTGCGCGCGAGCTCGAGCGCCCCGAGGTCCCACTTCTGGGCCAGCGTGAGCTCGGGCAGCAGCTCCGAGACGTCGGGGCCGATGAGGTGGCCCCCGACGAGCTCGAGGTGCTGCTTGTCGGCGACGAGCTTCACGAAGCCCACCGGGTCGCCGAGGCCGTTCGCCTTGCCGTTCGCGGTGAACGGGAACTTCGCGACGACCACGTCGTAGCCCTCGTCGCGGGCCTGCTGCTCGGTGAGGCCGAAGCTGGCGACCTGCGGCGAGCAGAAGGTCGCGCGCGGCATCATCCGGTAGTCGCCGAGTTCCATGGTCTCGGCGTCGCCGATGGTCTCGGCCGCGACCACGCCCTGCGCCTCGGCGACGTGGGCGAGCATGAGCTTGGCGGTGACGTCGCCGATCGCGTAGATGTGCGGCACGTTGGTGCGCATCCGCTCGTCGATGGCGATCGCGCCGCGATCGGTGAGCTGCACGCCCGCGTTCTCGAGCCCGAAGCCCTCGACGTTCGGGGCGAAGCCGACCGAGATGAGCGCCTTGTCGACCTCGAGCGAGCCGGGCTGCCCGTCGGCGCCGGTGTACGAGACGGTGACGGATGCCCCGTTGTCGACGACCGTCTCCACCTTCGTCGAGGCGAGGATCGGGATGCCGAGGTTGCGGTACTGCCGGGTGATCTCCTTCGAGACCTCGACGTCCTCGTTGGGCAGGGCGCGGTCGAGGAACTCGATGACCGTGACCTCGACGCCGTAGTTGCGCAGCACGTACGCGAACTCCATGCCGATCGCGCCGGCGCCGACGATCGCGATCGAGCGCGGCAGGTCGCGCGTCAGGATCTGCGTCTCGTAGGTGACGACGTTCTGCGAGAGCTGCACGCCGGGCAGGAGCCGCACCTGCGAGCCGGTCGCGATGATCGCGTTCCGGAAGGAGATCGACTCGACCGTGCCGTCGGCCCTGGTCACGTCGAGCGTGTTCGCGTCGCGGAAGGAGCCCCGGCCGTCGAACTCGGTGATCCCGTTCTTCTTCATCAGGAAGTGCACGCCCTTGACGTGCTTCTCCGAGACCTGGCGGCTGCGGTCGAACGCGACGCCGAAGTCGAAGTGCACGTCGCCCGAGATGCCGAACGTCGCGGCCTGGGCGTGGAAGATGTGGGCGAGCTCGGCGTTGCGCAGGAGGGCCTTCGAGGGGATGCAGCCCACGTTGAGGCAGACCCCGCCCCAGTACCGCTCCTCGACGACGGCCACCTTCAGGCCGAGTTGGGCGGCGCGGATCGCGGCCACGTAGCCGCCAGGACCCGCGCCGAGGACGACGACATCGAACTGTTCGGTCATGCGCAAGAGCCTAGGACCGTCGGTGCCGTCGCGTCATGTGCGCCTCAGGAGGTCCTCAGGTGCTCGTCAGGACGACGAGCCGCTGAGTCGCCCGGGTCATCGCGACGTAGCGGTCGACCGCGCCCTCGATGCCCGTTCCGAATCGCTTGGGGTCGATGAGCACGACCAGGTCGAACTCGAGCCCCTTCGCGAGCTCGGGCGTCAGCGATCGCACACGCGTCGTCGCGGGGAGCCGGTCGGCCTCGATCGCGGGCGAGGCGATGACGCAGGCGATGCCCTCGGCGTGCTCGGCGAGCCACGTGTCGAGCGTCGCGCCGAGCTCCGAGACGGCGCCGTGGGTCACGGGCACGCCGGTGCTGCGGATCGACGTGGGCACGTTGGCGTCGGGGAGCACCGCCCGGATGACGGGTTCGGCCTCTTCCATGACCTCGGTCGGCGTGCGGTAGTTGATGTTCAGCGTCGCGACGTCGATGCGGTCGAGGCCGATCCGCTCGAGCCGCTCCCGCCACGACGCCGTGAACCCGTGCCGGGCCTGGGCGCGGTCCCCGACGATCGTGAAGCTGCGCGACGGCGACCGCGCGAGGAGCATCGACCACTCCGCATCCGTCAGCTCCTGGGCCTCGTCGACGATGACGTGCGCGAACGGGCCGGCGAGCAGGTCGGGATCGACCGTCGGCAGGGCGGCCTCGTCGACGAGCGTGTTCCGCACGTCCTGGCCGCGCAGCATCGACATGACGGCCATCTCGGAGTCGTCGGCCGCGATGAGGTGCTCGAGCACCAGCTCGCGCTGCTCGCGCTCGTCGGCGAGGGCCGCTTCGCGCAGACGGCGGCGACGGGATGCCTCGGGGTCGCCGATCCGGCGCCGGGCGGCGTCGAGGTAGTGCAGGTCGGCGATCGTCCACGCCCGGGCGTTCGCACGCTGCAGTGCCGCGACATCGTCGGCGGCGAGCCATGGCGCGCATCGCCGCAGGTACGCCGGCACCGACCACAGGTCGGCGACGACGCCCGCCGGGTCGAGCACCGGCCAGGCCCGGCGGAACGTGCCGGTCAGTTCCTCGCTCTGCGCCAGGGCCCGGCGCAGGAGGTGCGGCGACACGTCGTCGTGCTTGTCGCACAGGATCCGCAGCAGGTCCTCCCAGACCTCGTCGCGCGCCTCGTTGTGCGGCGTGCCGGGCTCGGGGGCCTCGAACGCCTCCGCCCAGTCCTCGGGGTCCACGTCGACGTCGGCCCACGGCGTGTCGATGGTGAGGTCGCCGCTCGGCGGTCGTTCGTAGTACGTGACCGCCGCCTCGACGGCTTGCACGAGCCGGGCGGAGGCCTTGAGCGTGGCCGCGCGGGCGTCGGCCTCGGGCAGGGCCGCTGCCCCCTCGGGCACGAGGTCGTGCAGCGTGCACGTCTGCACGCCCTCCTCGCCGAGCCCCGGGAGCACGTCGGCCACGTAGTCGAGGTAGGGCTGGTGCGGGCCGACGACGAGCACGCCGCCGCGGCGGTGGCCGAGTCGGGGGTCGGCGTAGAGCAGGTAGGCGGCGCGGTGCAGGGCGACGACGGTCTTGCCCGTGCCGGGGCCGCCGTCGACGACGAGCGCGCCGCGGGACCCGGCGCGGATGATCGCGTCCTGGTCGGCCTGGATGGTGGCGAGCACGTCGCGCATCCGGTCCGACCGGCTGCTGCCGAGGCTCGCGATGAACGCGGACTGGTCGTCGAGCGCGGCGTGGTGCTCGAGCCCCTCGGCCGTGAACACCTCGTCCCAGTAGTCGCTGATCCGCCCGCGGGTCCAGCGGTACCTCCGACGGCTGGTGAGGCCCATCGGGTCGCCGTGCGTGGCCGCGAAGAACGGTTCGGCGGCGGGGGAGCGCCAGTCGACGAGCAGCCGACGGCCCGTCTCGTCGGCGAGGCCGTTGCGCCCGATGTAGACGGGCTCGGGATCGTCGGCGTGCACGACGCGCCCGAGGCACAGGTCGAGCCCGAAGCGACGGAGGACGCGCAACCGACCGGTGAGCCGGTGCACCTCGAGGTCGCGGTCGAGCGCTGCCTGTCCGTCGCCGTCGCCCCCGCCTTCGCGCCGCACGACGTCGAGGCGATCGGAGACGTCGGCGATCGATCGATCGAGGCACTCGGCGACGGCGTCGAAGTGCGCCTCGTCGGTGGCGATGAGCTCGGGGTCAGCCTTCTGCGCGAGGCGTTCGGGCAGGTCGAACACGCTGGTGGTCAGGGGATTCACGACGACGGCTCCGATCCGGGGGTTCGGCAGACCGACCATCATCCCCCACGACCCGGGCCTTGCGGCAAGGCCCCCTCCCTGCGGTAATCTGGAACTGGAGGGGCTGACCGGTCATCGGTCATGGTCCCGCCGCGACGCGAGTCAGGGTCACGACGAACCCTCCGTCGTTGTCGTCGAAATCGAGGTCGTTCGCGCCAAGGTGCAACTGCCCTGCCCGGTCGCAGGTGAACTGGGCGTCGACGCCGAGCGGCGTGTACGGCGGCTGCGCGTCGAGAGCACCCACGAGCATGCCCCGTTCCTCGTCCTCGAGACCCTCGAGGCTTCTCGAGGGATCCGATCCGGGGTCATCACTTCCCTGCTCGACCCCGTCCGCATCGACGGTCGTCTCCGCCGGATTCCCCCACGACATGGTGCCGGTCGCATGCACCCGATAGATCGCACCTGCCTCGCAGACGACCGGCGTGCTCGTCCACGGTGACTTCGGCTCCACCTTGACGGTCGTGGGCGTGAGTGCATCGGGTACGACCCCTGGGTCGCCGGTGACATCCTGAATCGACACCGTGAACTCGCCCGTGTTCCCGGCGGGCTCGCCGTCGTTGACGCCGAGTTCGAGGTCGCCCGCGGCCGGACACGCGAGCGAAAGCGCGGTCCCGACGACGAACGTCGTTCCACCCAACCTGCCGATGAGTGCCAAGTGGTTCGCGCTCGGGATTGGATCGTCAGCCATGAGCACCCCGCTCATGCCGTCGGGGGTCGCCGACGCTCCCGAAGAGCCGCCGTCCTGCACGTCGTCGGTCGCGGAGAGGTGGAGGTGCTGCCCGTCCTCGCAGCGGACGTGCACCGACGCCAGCCCGGAGTCCCCAGCCACCGAGAGGTCGGCCGGGAGGGAACGGCGCTCTCCGTTTCCGAGAGACAGGGCGATCAGGATGACAGCTGCAACGACGACCGCGACGAGGACGCCGATGAGCAGGATCGTGATGATCCTTCGACGACGAGCGTCCTCGGATTCGGTCGGTGGTCCACTCGGCTTCGGCTGGGGCGGGGGCGGGGGCGCATCTGCGGGCGGCGGCTTCCCCGAGGGGTACGCCGGGCTGACGACGGTGGGCGGCGGAGGCGGCGGCTCATGGACCCCTCGAGCATCGCGCAGCCTGATGAGGTCTTGATACCCCGCGGTCAACATCGCATTGAGCATTCTGTCAGCGCCGGGAACGTCGCTGGTCGCCGACCATGCTCGTTCTACGGCCGCCTGCGGCACGTCGCGTGGCTCAGTGTCCAGGCGTGTGCCGGGCTCCACGGGGGCCGGCGGCCCCGACACGTCGAACAGCCGTGTCTCGTCCCCACGGAGGCAGAGGACCGGCGTCACCCATTCGAGTGTGTCCTCGCCCAGGCCGAGGATCCCGATCCGGCCGCTCACGACGGCTTCGTCGATGCGGCGACCGTAGGCGAGCGCCGTATAGAACCCATGCGAGAAGGCCAGTGCGGCCGGGTCGCTGATGGCGAACTGCATGGCCGCGACGGCATTGATGCCGCTGTGCACGAGCGCTGCAGCCGTGCCGGAGAACAGATTGGTCCTGCCTCCCGCACCCGACATGCAGGAATTGATCACGACGAGCCGAGGTGTCGGTTCCGCTTGGTCGAGGAGGTCGGCCAAGCGCCGCGCGCTGATGTTGTGAGCGTCCCCGTCGTGGCCGACGAAGGCGAGCAGGCCCTCTTCGGTCGAGGGATCGTATGAACCGTGGCCGATGAAGTGCAGCACGTGCCATGGTGCCGAGAGCAGCTTGTCGTGCACGTTGGTCCACGTGACCTCGTTCAGCCATTCGAGCTGGATCCTGCCATCGGCGATATGAGAACCGAGTGAGGAGCGGAGAAGGAGCTGTTCCGACTTCACGTCGATCGGCTGGAGATTCCGCGGCGTGGCGACCATGGCGAGGACGCGCAACGGCGGGTCCACCTGCAGGACGTCGAGCGTGTCCGGCCTCGGGTACTGGCGGATGAACGGTTCCTTGCGACAGAGGTACGCATCTGCAGACGAGTCGTACAACGACTCCCAGGGGAGTGCAGCGAGTCGTGGGTCGGTGAGTCGCAGGCGGACCTGGAGGCTTTCGCTCTTCGCCTTCGCCACTGCGGCGCTCGCTCGATACGCGGTCAGTACGCTTCCGGTGAAGACCGTGTCGAAGAGTTGGCGCCCGATGTGGTGGATCTCGAAGTCTTCCGCGCCGAGCACGTGTTCCGGCAGAGCCGAGGCGATCACGGTTGCCTGGATGACCGGGAGGCCGGCGATCAGCCGCTCGACGTCGAGCCGGAACTCGGCGGACTCAGCGCCGACGCCGGCCGATCGGAGGACGCGTGCGGTATAGGTGCCCGGCTCATCGCCGGCGCCGATCTGCAACTCGATGATCGTGCTCATTGGGCGTCACCCCCGGCGCCCGGGCCAGGACGGCCCCGAAGGCTTCCACCAGCAGGCTACTCGGGCGTCCAGCCCGGGACATCAGGGAGCGCACCGAAGGCCGAGCACCACCGATCCCTGATCCGACGCGGCTCACGCCCTGCCGTTCTTCGGCGGATTCCGGACAAGCACCCCCGGAACGGTGACGGTGGCACCGGCGGGCGACGTAGCCTCGACCGGTGAGCGAACGCACGACTACCGTCGAAGCCCCGCCCGCGGCATCCGTCGGCCGACCGGGGGCGGTCTCGGCGTGGCTGCAGTTCCTCGCGATGGGCGTCATCTGGGGTGCGAGCTTCCTGTTCATGAAGGTCGCCCTCGAGGGCGTCTCGTTCGGCCAGGTGGCCTGGTCGCGCACCCTGCTGGGCGCGATCGCGCTCGGCCTCATCGTGCTCGTGACGCGGCCGCGGGTCACCGCCCCCGACGGCCGGCAGGGCCCCGTGCTGCCCAGGGAGCCCGTCGTGTGGGGGCACTTCCTCGTCGTGTCGGTGACGACCTGCGTCATCCCGTACCTGTGCTTCGCGTGGGCCGAGCAGTACGTGTCGTCGAGCCTCGCGTCGATCTACAACGCGACCACGCCGATCATGACGGCGCTGATGGCGACGCTCGTGTTCCGTGTCGAGCGACTCTCGGGCAGCCGCTGGTTCGGCGTCGGGCTCGGCATCATCGGCGTGCTCGTCGTGATCGGGCCGTGGCAGATCGCCGGCTTCACGGGCAGCCTCGCGGGGCAGCTCGCCTGCCTGGTCGCGACGCTCTGCTACGGGTTCACCTTCGGGTACCAGCGGAAGTTCCTCAGCCAGCGGCCGATCGCCCCGGCGACCTTCGCCTTCCTCTCGATCGGCGTCTCGGCGGTCGTCATGCTCGCGCTCACACCGTGGCTCGCGCTCGAGCCGGTGGAGCTCGACTGGGCGATCGTCTCGTCCCTCCTCGCCCTCGGCGTGCTCGGCACCGGTCTCGCCTACATCTGGAACATCAACGTGCTGCGCGCCTGGGGCCCGACGAACGTCTCGACGGTGACCTACGTCACGCCCGTCGTGGGCGTCGGCCTCGGCATCCTGCTGCTCGGCGAGCAGCTCTCCTGGCACGAGCCCGTCGGCGGCGCATTGGTGCTCGTGGGCATCCTGTTCGCGCAGGGGCGCCTGCGGCTCGGGCGGCGGCGCGCCGCGGCATCCGCTGCGCCTGCTGCCTAGATCGAGCGGATGCCGCGCCGCCTGACCCGGCGACCTGCTCACACGCCCGGCCCCCTGCGTTGCGCCACTTCGGCGCCTTCCGCACCCTCCAACTGGCGCAGAGCGCGGCACAGTGGCGCAATGCCGCTCAATGGTCGGGGGTCGTTCTTCGCGCGGCGCTACTCGATCACCGGCCGGGCCTTGACAACTCCGCGCTGGGATGGTTGGTTAGTTACACAAGTAATGAACCAACGAGGTTCAGCGCACCACGCACCACCCGCACCAGATGGGCCGGAATGGACGAATCGCGACCGATCTTCATCCAGATCGCCGAGCAGGTCGAGAACGACATCATCGCGGGGTCGCTGGCCGAGGGCAGCCAGATCCCGTCGACGAACGAGTTCGCCGCGTTCCTCCGGGTCAACCCGGCCACCGCACTGAAAGGGGTGAATCGCCTTGTCGACGACGGAATCGTGGAGAAGCGACGGGGGATCGGCATGTTCGTGACCGTCGGCGCCCGCGAACGGCTGATCGAACGTCGCCGGGCCGAATTCGCCGCCCAGTACATCCGACCCCTCATCGTCGAGGCCGAGAAGCTCGGCATCGACATCGACGAACTCGCGGGACTCCTCCGCGCCGAAAGGATCCAGTCATGACCCGCACCGTGGTCCGCGCCAGCGGACTCACCAAGCGCTACGGCACGTTCACGGCGCTCGACGCCGTCGACCTCGCGATCGAGGAGCACCGCATCTACGGCCTGCTCGGCCGCAACGGCGCGGGCAAGACCACGATCATGCAGCTGCTCACCGGGCAGATCTTCGCGAACGAGGGCGAGCTCGAGGTCTTCGGCCGCACCCCCGCCGAGCACTCCGACGTGCTGCGCCGGATGTGCTTCATCGCCGAGGCGCAGCGGTACCCCGAGGACTTCACCCCGGCGCACGTCTTCAAGGCGGCGCCCTGGTTCTTCGAGAACTGGGACCCGGAGTACGCCGAGCGGCTCGTGGCCGACTTCCGGCTCCCGGTGAAGCGTCGCGTGAAGAAGCTCTCGCGCGGCCAGCTCTCGGCGGTCGGCGTCATCGTCGGCCTCGCGTCGCGCGCGCCGCTCACGTTCTTCGACGAGCCGTACCTCGGCCTCGACGCGGTGGCCCGCCACATCTTCTACGACCGCCTCCTCGAGGACTACGCCGAGCACCCGCGCACGGTCGTGCTGTCGACGCACCTGATCGACGAGGTCGCGAACCTCCTCGAGCACGTGATCCTCATCGACCAGGGCCGGATCCTGCTCGACCGCGACGCCGACGAGGTGCGCGGCTCCGCCACCACGATCGCCGGTGCGCGGGGCGTCGTCGAGGGGTTCGTCGCCGACCGCCCGGTGATCGGCCGCGAGTCGCTCGGCGGCCTCGCGTCCGTCACGATCGACGGCCGACTCGACCAGGCCGAGCGCCTCCGCGCCGCCGAGCTCGGCCTCGAGCTCGCGCCCGTCTCGCTCCAGCAGCTCATCGTCCACCTCACCGGCGCCGACCTCGCCGGCTCGACCGAACAGGAGGCCGCAGCATGACCGCCGTCGTCATGGAACCCGTGACCGAGACCGCGTCGCGCTTCCGCCCGCACGAGATCTGGCGCATCGTGCGCCTGCACACGGTGAACCCGTCGATCTTCTTCGGCGTGCCGTGGATCATCCTCGGCGGTGCGTGGGCCGTGACCATGGTCATCGCGCTCATCCTCCGCGGCGCCGGCATCTCCGACGCCGAGGACGGCTTCCGCTACTCCTGGGCCGTGCTCTCGCCGCAGTGGTACCTGATCGTCGTCGGCGTGCAGGCCGTGGCGTACACGTTCCCCTTCGCCCTCGGCTTCGGCGCGACCCGCCGCGACTACTGGCTCGGCACCGCGGCGATGTTCCTCTTCGTCTCGATCGAGATGGCGGCGGCGATCGCGACGCTCGTGCAGCTCGAGATCCTGACCGGCGGCTGGTGGATCGGGGCGGGCATGTTCGACGCCCTCTGGTACGGGCAGAACGGCTGGCTCGTCGACTTCTACACGACCTTCTCGCTGCAGCTGCTCGTGCTGTTCATCGGTGCGAGCATCACCACGGTGTTCATGCGCTGGCGCATGAAGGGCATGATGATCCTGCTGTTCGGGGCCATCGCGGTCGTGCTCGCCCTGATCGCGGGCCTGACCTTCACCGAATCCTGGCCGGCCGTGTTCGACTGGTTCGGCAACATCGGCATCGTGGGCGTCTTCACGGTCCTGCTCAGCCTGGCGGCGGTCTGCGCCGTGGCGGGCTACCTGGTGATCCGGCGGGCCACGCCGCGCTGATCGAGGCGCGCACAGGCCGCGGCGCGGCATCCGGCGGGGGCTCGGATGCCGCGCCGCCACGTCATTCCCCAGGATGACGGATGCCGCGCGAGATCAGCCTCCGGCCCGACGCGCCGTGCGTCACCGCGGGGCAGGCTCGAGGGCATGAGTTCCTACGTGATCGAGGCAGCAGGCCTCAGCAGGTCGTTCGGGTCGGCACGCGCGCTCGCGGGCGTCGACCTGTCGGTGCGCACGGGCGAGTCGCTCGCCATCATGGGCGCGTCGGGTTCGGGCAAGACGACGCTGCTGCACTGCCTCGCGGGGATCACCCGTCCGGATGCCGGGACCGTCGGCTTCCGGGCCGGCACCGGACGGGTGGCGGTCACGGGGCTCGGCGAGCGCGAGCGTTCCCGACTGCGCCGGGAGGCGTTCGGGTTCGTCTTCCAGCAGGGGCTCCTCATCCCGGAGCTCACCGCGGTCGAGAACGTCGCGCTCGCACTCATGCTCAACGGGATGCCGCGCGCCCGCGCCGAGGAGTACGCGCGCGGCTGGCTCGCCGCCCTCGGCCTCGCCGGCATGGAGGATCGGCGTATCGGCCAGCTCTCGGGGGGCCAGGCGCAGCGCGTGGCGATCGCGCGGGCGCAGGTGACCGGCGCCGCCGTCGTCTTCGCCGACGAGCCGACGGGCGCCCTCGACTCGGCCACGTCGGCCGACGTGATGACGGCGCTGCTCGACTCGACGACCGGCCAGGGACGCACGCTCGTGCTCGTCACGCACGACGCCGAGGTGGCCGCTCGCTGCTCGCGGATCGTCGACATGCGCGACGGCCGGATCGTCGGCGAGCGGGTGGCCGCATGATCGCCCGCATCGCGCTGCTGCTGGCCCGCCCGGGATCGGCGGGCGCCGCGGCATCCGTGCTGCCCGTCACCGCCTTCGCCATCGTGACGGCGCTGCTGCTCACGGTGCTCGGGGGCGCGCAGACGTTCTGGACCTGGCAGGACGACGACGGGGTGCTCTACCAGGCGCTCGCCGTCATCGCCCTCGCGCTGCTCGTGGTGCCGCTCGTGTCGCTCGGGGGAGCGGCCGCGCGGCTCAGCGCCCGCCGCCGCGACGACCGGCTCGCCACGCTCCGGCTGCTCGGCGCGACGCCGGCGACGGTGTCCGCGCTCGCGGTGCTGGAATCGGTCGTGCTCGCCCTCGTCGGCGCCGTGCTCGGCGTCGCCGTGTACCTCGCCGGCGTGCCGCTGCTCGGGCTCATCCACTTCCGCGGCGAGCCGCTCGGGGCATCCGGGGTGCTGCTGCCGTGGTGGGCGCTCGTGGCGGTGCCGTTCGCGATCGGCGCGCTCGCCGCGGCGAGCGCCGTGCTCGGGCTGCGCCAGGTCGTCATCTCGCCGCTCGGGGTGCGCACCCGCCAGGAGGCGCCACGTATGCACTGGCTGCGCCTCGTGGTGGGGCTGGGCGTGGTCGCGCTGGCGTTCGGCATCATGTCGGTACTGCAGGTCGCGCCGTCGGTGCTCGTCATCCTCGGGATGCTCGCGCTCGCCTTCGGCGGATCGCTCGCCGTGCTCAACCTCATCGGACCGTGGGTCATCCGGCTCGTCGCGAAGGGCCAGGCGCGGCGTGCGAAGACGCCCGCCCGGCTCATCGCGGCCCGTTCGGTGCTGGAGTCCCCGAAGGCCGCATGGCGGCAGGTCGGCGGCGTCGCGATGACGAGCTTCATGGCGGTGTTCGCGGGCACGGGGGTCGCGGTGCTCGAGGCCATGGGCACGTCGGCCGATGCCGAATCGGACCTGCTGCTCGCCGACATCCGCACCGGCATCGTCATCACCGTGGTGGGCTCCTTCCTCATGGTCGCGTGCTCCGTGGGCGTCAACCAGGCGGCCGGCATCCTCGACCGCGGCGACCTGTACCGCAGCCTCGGCATGCTCGGCATGCCGACGGGCACCATGGATGCCGCGCGCCGCCGTGCGGTCATGTCGCCGCTGCGCATCACCGCGATCGGCTCCGCGGTCACGGCCGCGATCGTGATGCTGCCGCTCACGGGGGTGTCGCTCATCGTCGCACCCGCGTCGCTGCTGGTCATCGCCGCCGTGCTCGCGGCCGGGATCGGCATCGTGTGGCTCGGACTCCTCGCGACGCGTCCGGTGCTCGATCGGGCCGCCATCGCCGCTTGAGGGACGCCGACCCGCGGGTAGGGTCGAAGCATGACTGACGGGTCCATCGACGAACGGGATGCGGCGATGAGCGAGCTGCTCGGCATCCGCTCGAGCATCGACAACATCGACGCGGCCCTCATCCACCTGCTCGCCGAGCGGTTCAAGTTCACGCAGCAGGTCGGCCGGCTGAAGGCCGAGCACGGGCTTCCGCCGAGCGACCCCGAGCGCGAGAAGCGGCAGATCGCCCGCCTCCGGGCGCTCGCCGTCGACGCGCACCTCGACCCGGCGTTCGCCGAGAAGTGGTTCAACTTCGTGGTCGCCGAGGTCATCCAGCACCACGAGGAGCTCGCCGGCAACGGCGGCCCCGGCGACGGCCTGTGACCCGGTACCCGTTCCCCCTGCCTCCCCAGGCGGGCCGCCGCTATCTCGTCACGGGCGCGAACCGGGGGCTCGGGTTCTTCACCGCGGCGCGGCTCGCGGCGGCGGGCGCGCACGTCGTGGTGACCGGGCGCAGCCGCGAGCGGTTGGATGCCGCGACGGCGGCGATCCTCGGCGCCCGGCCCGCGGCATCCGTCGAGGCGCTCGTCATCGACCAGTCGTCGCTCGCGTCGGTCGACGCCGGCGCCGAGCGGCTGCTCGCGGAGGGGCCGCTCGACGGCGTCGTCGCCAACGCGGGCATGGTGCACACGCCGGAGCAGCGGCGGGAGTCGGTCGACGGCAACGAGCTCGTGCTCGCGACGAACGTGCTCGGCCACTTCGCGCTGCTCGGACGCCTGCTGCCGCACCTCGTCCCCGGCGCCCGGATCGTGTGGCTCGGGTCGCTGTCGACGAAGCTCTCGACGTTCCGCGTCGACGACCTGCAACTCGAGCGCGGGTACGACAGTTGGCGCGCCTACGCGCAGTCGAAGATCGCGTCGCAGTCGCTGGGGTTCGAGCTCGACCGGCGGCTCCGGGCGGCGTCCGTGCCGGTCGCGAGCGTGGTGGCGCATCCGGGCTACTCGATCTCGGGCAGCACGCCGACGGTGCCCGGGGTCAACGAGCCGAGCCGGGGCAAGCGGTTCGCCGACGCGCTGCAGTCGCCGTGGTCGCAGGGCAAGCACCGCGGCGCCGAGGTGCCGCTGCACGCGCTGACCGCGCCGGAGGTCGAGGGCGGGCAGTTCTGGGGTCCGCGCTACCTGACGCACGGCGTCCCGACCCTGCAGCGGCCGACCCGGGCGTCATCCGACCCGGTGATCGGCGCCCGGGTGTGGGCGTTCGCCGAGCAGACGACGGGTCGCCCGTTCCCGGTGCCGGACGGCGAGGCGTCATGACGCTCGAGCCGCAGAAGCGCCGTCGCCTCTCGCCGCGCACGCGGCTCGTGCTGGCGCGCATCGTCGTGGTGGTCGGCGCGGTGCTCGGGCTCATCGGGATGCTCACCGCGCGCTGGGGCCTCCTCTTCGCGGGCATCCTCGTCATCGGCCTCGGCGCCGCGATGGGACCGGCTCGGGCCCGCGGCTGACGGTGGCCCGACGGCCCGGATCGCGCGGCCCGACCACGCTCCGTGCGCCGCGCCGGCGCCACCACCGCCGCGCGTCGTTCACCTGCGCGCAACCCCCGCTTCGAGTGTCGTTGGCGACCGCTCCCTAGCGTCGAGGCAAGGTATCGCGGGCGGTCGCACCGCGTGGCGGAGCGGCCCCGATGGCGGGTCGTCGTGAGGAGGGCCCTGCATGTCCAGGCACAGCACCATCGTGGACCTGTTCGACGTCATCGACGACGTCGACGAGCACGACATCGACCTGCTCGTCGACGCGCTCGGGCTCGGGTCTCAGGCCGCCGCGAGCACCGGCCGTCGCGCCGGCACCGCCCGATCGACCCCGCGTCGCTAGGCGCCGGAGTGCACACCGTCCAGCGCGTCGGCGCCCTCGACGTCATCGTGAAGCCCTCGCCCGTCGCCATGGTCTGGAACGAGCCCGGCCGCCCGCACGACGCCATCGCGGCGCCGGGAGTGCGGCTCTCGCCGGGGGAGGCGCTCGTCGAGGTCGAGCTCGCCACGATCTGCGAGTCCGACGTGCGCATGGTGCGCGGCGAGCGACAGGTCACCACGCCCCTCGTGCTCGGACACGAGCAGGTCGGTCGCGTCGTCGCGATCGGCGAGGGGGCGGTGCGGTCCGACGGCGTGCCGCTCGAACTCGGCGACCGCGTCGTGTGGTCGGTCACCGTGAGCTGCGGCGAGTGCGACCGGTGCCTGAGGGGCCTGCCGCAGCGGTGCCGGTCGCTCGCGAAGTACGGCCACGAGCGCGTGCACCGCGGCTGGGAGCTCTCGGGCGGGTTCGCCACGCACGTGCAGCTCCGCGCCGGAACCGAGGTCGTGCGGGTGAGCGAGGAGGTGCCGAGCCGGGTGCTCGCGCCGGCCTCGTGCGCGACGGCGACCGCAGTCGCGGCGCTCGACGCGGCATCCGCCCGGGTCGACCTCGCGAGCACCGGGGTGCTCGTGACCGGCGCCGGACTGGTCGGCCTCACCGCCGCGGCGATGGCGATCGAGGCGGGCGCCCAGGTGATCGTGTCCGACCCGGATGCCGCGCGGCGGGCATTCGCCCGCGGGTTCGGCGCCCTGACGGCGGACCCGGCCGCACGTCCGCCGTCGCCCGAACGCCTCGCGACCGCGCTCGCGGCCCTGGAGGCGCGCGACGTGCCCGAGGTGCTCGTCGCCGTCGAGACGACCGGCATCCCGCAGTCGGTGCACACCGCGGTCGGCGCGCTCGGCGTGGGCGGTGTCGCGTTGCTCGTCGGCAACGTGCCGCCCGGATCCGAGGTGTGCCTCGACCCGGCGTCGCTCACGCGCCGCCTCGTGACGATCTCGGCGGTGCACGACTACACGGGCGCGCAGCTGCGCCGGGCGGTCGCGTTCCTCGAGCGGTCGTGGCGCAACGTGCCGTTCGACGAGCTCGTGGGTGCGACGCATCCGCTCGCCGAGGTCGACGACGCGATCGCCGAGGCGGCGACGGGCGAGTTCGTGCGCGTGGGCGTGGCGCCCGGTCGTCGGCCCGTCTGAGTCGGGCGGCGCAGCCGGTGCGGAGGCCGTGTCCGGCGTGACGCGGGGGCCGGTTCACGGCAGCATGGGGGGATGATCTCGAGGGAGCTGGCGCGGGAGCTGCGCGACGCGGGGCTCGTGTGGCACCCCGAGTCGGGCGACCGGTTCCAGCTCGACCTGCCCGAGCATGTCGAGCCCGAGGTCGAGGCCGACGTCTTCACCGTGAGCGAGATGACCATCGAGGCGCGCCGCTACCCCACGGGCACGATCCTCGCCTTCAACGGCACCACCGAGTGGGCGCTCGACTCGGTCGCGCTCGTCGACGCGGTGTGGCTGCCCCGCGAGGACCAGCTCCGCGAGCTCCTGCGCGCCACGTTCCGCTCGCTCACCCGCCTCGACGACACGTTCGCGGTCGACGTGGAGCTCGGCGGCGAGCGACGGCGCTTCGAGCACCCCGAGGTCGCCGAGGCCTACGGCATGGCCCTGCTCGAGCTCATCGGCCGGTCGCGATGACGGATGCCGCGCGCCCGCCCGACCCGGCACCGGATGCCGCGGGCGCCGTCGCTCGCGCCCGCGAGCTGCTGCTCGAGGCCGCCGCGGCCCTGCGCGACGGAGGAGCCCGCCACGAGACGCTCGCGGAGCTCGCTCCCGCCCGACGCGTGCTCGGGATGCCCCGCGCCGCCCGCATGACCCCGATCGGGCCGGTGTGGCGACTCGGCGTGCTCCTCCTCGACGAGACCGGTCGCGCGTACGCGACGGGGCACGTGGTGCGCGCCGAACGCGCCGCCCGCAAGAGCATCACCGCGGAGGCGGTCGTGCAGCAGCGCGCGTGGCGGGCGGCCGCGGTGAAGGGCGGGATCCCCGAGGGCGAGACCGTGGACTTCGACGCGCCGGCCGTGGACCTCGACGAGCTCGGACGCGTCGGGGCATCCGGCCCGCTCGTCGTGCGCGAGAGCGAGGTGCGCGTGCGCTGGAGCCCGGCGCAGCCCGACGCCCTCACGCCGCTCGACGCCTACCTGCGCGACCGGGTCGACCTGCTCGTGCATCCGCCCGAGGGGACGTGACCTGAGATGGGCTGGTACCGATCGCCGGGATTCCGGGGGCTCGCGGTCGCGGCGACCGACGGCATCATCGGCACCGCCGGTGTGCTGCAGGGCTTCGCCGGCGCCGGAGCATCGAGCTCGACGCTGCTCGTCGCCTCGATCTCGGCGCTCGTCGCGGGATCCGCCGCCGGCTTCGGCTCGAAGTACGCCGAGCTCGCCGCCGAACGCGACGCCGAGCGGGCGGTGATCGCCGCCGAGACGAAGGACCTGCACGAGGACTCCTCCGACGAGCTCGCCGAGCTCACCGCGCACTTCGAGGAGCGCGGCGTCGAACCCGGGCTCGCCCGTTCGACCGCCGAGCAGATGTTCGCGCACGACGCGCTCGCCGCCCAGCTCGAGACCGAGCACGGCATCACCGGACCGACCGGCCCGGCGGAGCAGTACCTGGGGGCGTTCGCCACGGCGCTGGCCTTCGCCGCCGGCTCCGCGCTCCCGCTCGGCATCCTGCTCGCCTACCCGGCGGCGTGGGAGAGCTGGGCGGTCTTCGTCGCCGTGTTGATCTCGCTGGCGATCACGAGCGTGCTGATCGCGATCTCCGCACGCACGTCGGTGCCGCGGGCGCTCGCGCGCACCATCACCATCGGAGCGGTGACCATGGCCCTCAGCTACCTCGCGGGCGTCATCGTCTTCTGAGTCGGGCGTCGGTATTCCGTGTCAGGCGTCGCGCGCTCCCGCCGCGTTCCCGGGGCGCCGGATCACGGCGACGATCGGCACCAGCACCACGGCCCCGACGAGGTACGCCAGGAGGTCCATCGGGTCGAACGCGTTGCCGAGCACCAGTCCGGCCATCGGGACGGCCTCGACGACCGCGGCGTGGATCGCGGTGAGCTGCAGGAGCTCGACCAGCGTCGCGAACGCGAGCGCGATCGCAGCGACCGTCACCGCGCGCAGCGACGGACGCATCAGCAGCGCCAGCAGGCCCACGAGCATCACGTAGAGCACGCTGCCGAGCAGGTCGACGACGGACGACCGATCGAGCAACTGCAGCCCGAGGCCCAGACCGAGGCAGGCGAGCGCGCCGACGACGGCGCGCACCCGCATCGCGCGCGGCGATGCGACCGCAGGTACCGTCGCTGCGGGACGGCTCACCGGTCGTCACCGTCGGTGCGCGACGGGCGCACCTCCGACTCCTGGATCGACTCGATGACCGTGTCCTGCAGGCCCTTCTGGCCCGTGTGCAGCTCCTGGTAGGTCTCGCCGGCACCCATGATGGGCCCGAACGCGGCGCGCAGGCGCTGCCCGCGCGGAGCACGAACCGCGCGGACGGTCATGCCGACGACGAGCGCTACCACGAACAGCACGACGAGGGTGGTGATCACCGCTTCCATGACGCGGGCCTCCTCAGAACCCGAACGCCGTGATCACCGGCAGCTTGCCCGCGACCATGCCGTCGAGCACGAAGCGCTCGTGATGCACGACGTTCTCGGGCAGGTCGTCGAGGTCGAACCAGCGCACCTCGTCGGCCTTCGGCTCGAGCAGGCGCGGCTCGCCCGTCCACGCCCGGCACGCGAAGAAGAAGTCGACGCGCTGGTCGATCGCGGCCGAGGATCCGGTGCGGTGCATGGTGGTGAGCGGCGTGAGCGCGTCGGGCGCGATGCCGACGCCGATCTCCTCGGCCGCCTCGCGGATGAGCCCGTCGAACACCGACTCGCCCGCCTCGACGTGACCGGCCGCGGAGGCGCCCCACCAGCCGTCGTAGTACCCGGTGCCGGCACGCAGCTGCAGCAGCACGCGGCCGCCGTCGAGCAGGAACACGTAGGCCGCCGGGATGACGGTGAACCGGCCGTGCTCCGCGGCGTAGCCCGCCGTGTAGTGCTGCCGCTCGTCGCTCATCGCCGGATCCGCGCGTCCCGCCCGTGCCGCCGTGTCAGTACCCGACGACCGGGCCGAACGCGTCGGCGAGCGGGGCGCGGTTGACGCGGCGCAGCTCCTCGACCGGCACGGTGAACAGGCCCTGCACCTCGAGCGCGCCCGACGCGGCATCCGTCACGCCGATGCGGCGCACGGGATAGCCCCGGCCCTCGCAGAGCCCGCGGAACCGCACGTCGTCTTCGCGGGGGACCGACACGATCACGCGGCCGGTCGACTCCGAGAACAGCGCGGTGGCGGCGTCGATGCCGGCGTCCTGCAGCACCTCGTCGAGCACGATGCGCGCGCCCACGCCGAAGCGGCCGACCGCCTCGGCGAGCGCGACCGCGAGGCCGCCGTCGCTGAGATCGTGCGCCGAGTCGATGAGGCCCTCGAGCGCGGCCGCGTTGAGCAGCTCGGCGAGCGCCTTCTCGCGCCCGAGGTCGACGGCCGGCGGACGGCCGCCGAGGTGGTCGTGCACGACGCCGGCCCAGGCGGATCCGTCGAGCTCGGCCGACGTGTCGCCGAGCAGGTAGATGTTGTGGCCGTCGTCCTGCCACCCGCTCGGCACGCGCCGGGCGACGTCGTCAATCACGCCGAGCACGGCGATCACGGGCGTCGGGTGGATCGGCACGTCGCCGGTCTGGTTGTAGAACGACACGTTGCCGCCCGTGACGGGGATGCCGAGCTCGAGGCATCCGTCGCTGAGGCCCTCGACGGTCTCGGAGAACTGCCACATGACCTCGGGGTTCTCTGGGGAGCCGAAGTTCAGGCAGTCGCTGACGCCCATGGGCTTCGCGCCGGTCACGGCGACGTTGCGGTACGCCTCGGCGAGCGCGAGCTTCGCGCCCTGGCGCGGGTCGAGCTGCGAGTAGCGGCCGTTCGCATCGGTGGCGACCGAGACCCCGAGGCCCGACTCCTCGTCGACGCGCACCATTCCGGCGTCGTCGGGTGCGCCGAGCGCCGTGTTGCCGAGCACGTAGGAGTCGTACTGGTTCGTGACCCACGCGGCATCCGCCTGGTTGGCCGAGCCCACGAGCGCCATGAACTGCGCACGCAGGGCGTCGCCGGTCTGGGGCCGAGCGAGGTCGGATGCCCCGTCGGCCTGCAGTGCGTCGAGGTACGACGGGTAGGCGACCGGGCGCTCGTAGACGGGGCCGTCGACGGCGACCGTGCGCGGGTCGACGTTCACGATCTCCTCGCCGCGCCACGTGATGCTCAGGCGGCCCGTCTCGGTGACCTCGCCGAGCACGCTCGTCTCGACGTCCCACTTCTCGACGACCCTCAGGAAGCCCTCGAGCTTCTCGGGGCGCACGATGGCCATCATGCGCTCCTGGCTCTCGGACATGAGGATCTCCTCGGGCGTGAGCGTGGGGTCGCGCAGCAGCACCTCGTCGAGCACGATCGACATGCCGCCGTCGCCGTTGCTCGCGAGCTCCGACGTGGCGCACGAGATGCCGGCGGCGCCGAGGTCCTGGATGCCCTCGACCAGGTCCTGCTGGAACAGCTCGAGGCAGCACTCGATGAGCACCTTCTCGGCGAACGGGTCGCCGACCTGCACCGCAGGGCGCTTCGTGGGGCCGCCCTCGGCGAACGTGTCCGACGCGAGGATCGACGCGCCGCCGATGCCGTCGCCGCCCGTGCGTGCGCCGAAGAGCACGACCTTGTTGCCGGCGCCCTTCGCGTTGGCGAGGTGCAGGTCCTCGTGACGGAGCACGCCGACGGCGAGCGCGTTCACGAGCGGGTTCGCCTGGTAGGTCGGGTCGAACCACGTCTCGCCGCCGATGTTCGGCAGGCCGAGGCAGTTGCCGTAGAAGCTGATGCCCGCGACGACGCCGTGCACCACGCGCGCCGTGTCGGGGTGGTCGATGGCGCCGAAGCGCAGCGCGTCCATGACGGCGACGGGCCGCGCGCCCATCGAGATGATGTCGCGCACGATGCCGCCCACGCCGGTCGCTGCGCCCTGGAACGGCTCGATGTACGAGGGGTGGTTGTGCGACTCGATCTTGAAGGTGACGGCCCAGCCCTCGCCGATGTCGAGCACGCCCGCGTTCTCGCCCATGCCCACCATGAGGTGCTGCTTCATGTCGGGCGTGACCTTCTTGCCGAACTGGCGCAAGTAGATCTTCGACGACTTGTAGGAGCAGTGCTCGCTCCACATGACCGAGTACATCGCGAGCTCGGCGCTCGTGGGGCGGCGGCCGAGGATGTTGCGGATGCGCTCGTACTCGTCGGGCTTCAGGCCGAGCGCCGCGTACGGCTGCTCCTTCTCGGGCGTGACGGCGGCGACCTCGACGGTGTCGAGGGCCGGAGTCGTCGGGGCAGCGGTCGTGGCGGCGGTTTCGGTGGTCACGAGTGGCGAGCTCCAGGGAACAGCGGCGAGCGGATGCCGCGGGCGGATGCCGGACCCTCCGAGTCTACCTGCGCTGCTCAGGTGAGCAGCCCGCCCTCGTGCGCTACTCCTCCCGGGAGAAGGCCGACGCCCGTTCGACCTGCTCGCGCGTGAGCGGCACGCCCGTGTAGCGCTCGAACTGCCGCGCGGCCTGCAGCGCGATGACCTCCGCGCCCGTGATCACGGGCTTCCCGGCTGCGCGTGCGGCGCGGATGAGCGGGGTCTCGGCGGGGAACGCCACCACGTCGAACACCGTGTTCGCGCGCTCGATGGACTCGGGCGCGAACGCGAGCGCCGCGGCATCCGCCCCGTGCATGCCGAGCGGGGTGACGTTCACGATGACGTCGAAGTCGGGCTCGGGATCGTCGGCGACCCAGTGGTAGCGGTACTTCTCGGCGAGCGCCCCGCCCGCGTCGGCGTTGCGGGCCACGATGCTGAGATCCGTGAAGCCCGCGCCGCGGAACGCAGCGACCACGGCCTTCGCCATGCCGCCCGAGCCGCGCACGAGCACGCGCTGCGCCGGGTCGAGCCGGTGTTCGGCGATGAGCTGCGCGATCGCCTCGTAGTCGGTGTTCGACGCCGAGAGCACGCCGTCGTCGCTCACGATCGTGTTCACCGACTCGATCGCCGCGGCCGAGGGCTCCACGACGTCGACGAGCGGGATGACCGCCTCCTTGAACGGCATCGACACGGAGCATCCGCGGATGCCGAGCGCACGGATGCCGCGGACGGCCCCCTCGATGTCGTCGGTCGTGAACGCCTTGTAGATGAAGTTCAGGCCGAGCTCGTCGTAGAGGAAGTTGTGGAAGCGCGTGCCGAGGTTCGACGGACGGCCGGCGAGCGAGATGCACACCGACATGTCCTTGTTGAGGATGGGCATGCGGTCCATTCTCGCGCCCTCGCGGGCGGGCGGCGACGCCTACGCCTCGCGGCCTCCGGGCGGGCCGATGACCAGCAGCGCGGAGAACACGACGGCGATGCCGATGACCGCGACCACGGTGAGCAGCACCGGGCGGGCGAGGAACCAGCGCAGCATCCGGTTCACCCAGTGGCCGTCGGCGGGGTGCTCGCCGGCCTCACGGCGCCACTCGCCCTCGAGACGGCCGCGGCGCACGAGCCAGACCTCGAACGGGATCGTGGCGTAGGGCACGATCGCCGTCAGCACGGCGAACGCGATGAGGCCGAGGTGCCAGCGCTGGTTGACGCCGACGAGCACGGCGGCGAACGCGTAGGCGAGGAACACGAACCCGTGGATCGAGCCGCCGACGAGTACCGCGGCGTCGACGCCGGCGGCGTACTTCAGGATCATGGCGACGATGAGGATCGTCCAGGTGACGGCTTTGGCGAGGGCGAGGGCGCGGAAGAGGCGCTTCGGTGACACACGTGCTCCAGGGTTCGGGGTCCTCCCATCGTGTCAAGGCCCGCTGGGCGCGGCATCCGTCGAAGGATGGAACCGGGTGCCCGGCGATACGATGTGCTCGCGAGGCGGGAGGGGCCATGTCCGGGATCGACGACGAGCCGCAGGCGGCCGCGGAGCCGCCGGAGCGCAATCCGCGCTCGATGCTGAAGGATGCCGCGCTCGTCCTCCGCGCGTATCGCACCGAGTCCGCGATCTACGGCGTCGTGCTCGTGAGCTCCCTCATCGCCATCGGCTGGTACGAGGAGGACGACCTCGAGGTGCTGGGCTTCACGGTCGGCGCGATGGTGGTGTTCTGGCTCGCGCACGTGTACGCCGGCACGATCTCGCGCGAGGACACGGGTTCGCCGCGCCTGCGCGCGATCCTCGTCGCGGCCCGTACGTCGGCCGCGCACACGTCGGGGATGCTGCTGGCGATGGTGCTGCCCACGATCTTCCTGCTGCTCGCGGTGATCGACGTGCTCGACGAGTACGTGGCCTACTACCTGGCGCTCTGGGCGGGCACGGTCGTGCTCGCGGTGATCGGATGGTTCTCCGCCAAGCGGCGCGGCGGGCACTGGGGCTGGTGGCTGCTCAGCGCCCTCGTCACGGCGAGCCTCGGGATCATCATGATCTGGCTCGGCTCGCTCGTGCACTGAGCAGCGGATGCCGCGGCGCCGCTCCGACGAAGGGAGACCCTCATGGCGAGGCACCACCCCGAGGTCGACGACTGGTTCGACCGATACGAGAATCCGCAGCGCGAGCTCGTGCTCGCCGTGCGGGAGGCGATCCTCGACGCCGACGATCGCGTGACCGAGGTCATCAAGTGGCAGGCGCCGACGTTCGTCTACAAGGGCAACATCGCGTCGTTCTACCCGAAGACGCGCACCCACGCGAGCCTGATGTTCCACCGCGGAGCTTCGCTCCCCGATCCCGACGGCCTGCTCGAGGGCGAAGGCGACGTGTCGCGCGTCGCCCGCTTCGTCGACGCCGACGACCTGGCGGCGAAGCGCGATGCGCTGCAGGAGCTGATCCGGGCCTGGATCACAGTGCAGGACGGCGCCTGACCGGCGACGGTCAGCGTCCCCGCTGCTGGTCGCGTCCGATGAGGTAGCCGGCGTTGCCGCGCAGCGCAGCCTCGTAGCGGAGCACGTCGGGCGTGCGGATCTCCTCCGCGACGAGCGCCAGCAGCTCGCCGACGGCGCCGTCGCTGCGCCCGGCCGCGTGCAGCCCGAGCGCGTGGAACGCGCGCACCGACGGCGACTCCGGCCAGCCCGCGAGCGCACGATCGAGGGCGACGACCGAGTCCTCGTGGCGGCCGAGCAGCCGCAGGGTGCTGCCGTACTGCAGGAGGCACCTGCGCAGCGCGTCGCCCGACAGGCCCGCGGCCATCGCGGCCTCGTAGTAGCCGAGCGCGGTCTGCTCCTGGCCGTCGGTGTCGTACGAGCCGCCGACCTCGTAGAGGACCTCGGGCTGGTTCGGGTGCTCCGCGAGCAGCGCGAGGAACGCGTCGATCGTCGGCTGCATGTGCTCGCGGTCGCGCCGGCCGAAGATGTCGGCGATCGTGTCGGCGAGCTCGGGCGTGAGCGGCTCGGGGGCGGATGCATCGGCGGAGGTCATCCCCTCATCCTGCCCCGCTTGCCACCACGAGCGCCGACTCCGCGGCAGGAATCCCGTTGGTGCGACGGAATCCCGTTCGATCGGGATTCCACGACACGAGCGGGATTCCGCCGAGTCGCGAGGCCGCTCAGGACCCGGTGCCGTCCGTCGTGCCGTCGCCCGGGAACTGCGGCAGCTGGCCGTCGCCGGGTCGAACGCCGTCGGGGAAGCCCGGGCCGTCGACGCTCATGCCGGGGGCGCCGAGCCGGTTGAGGAACGCCGTGGCGTTCCCGGCGACGAACCCGCTGAAGAACGCCAGCACGGCGATGAGCACGACCGAGACGGCCAGCACCCAGGCGCGGCGGTACCACGGGGTCCGTGCGGCTTCGGTGGATGGCTCTGGGGCCCACGTGGTCGGGTGATGGGGTGCGGTGGCGGTCATGATGCTCCTCCGGCGAAGCGGGGCGGATCCCCGCGGCTCTCCGAAGCATCGGGCCCGTCGCTATGCGCTGCCCTTCAACCGCCCATGGAGGGGCCACGAATGCAGATCGACGCGAGGCATCCGTCGCCGACCTTGCAACTTTCGGCATCGAGTGGACAAATGGCGGGGGATCGTTCCACAATACGGACGCCCGTCCATTGAGCAGCGGAGAAGTTCCTCCGTAGGCTCCCGTGCAAGCCCTCGGGAAAGGCCCTTCCGGCCGGGCCGAGGGCTCGTGTCGCGACCGCGGCATGCCGTACCGAAGGGGGAGTCACCGATGACCATCAGCACGAGATCACCGAACCGCCGCCGACGTACCGCTGCGGCGCTCGCGGCCGGTGCCGCGTTCGCCATCGCGGCGCCGCTCGCCGCGACCGCACCCGCGGTGGCCGACGCGAACTTCCCGTCGACCGAGGGCGAGACCAGCACCGCCAGCATCCTCGACTATGCAGACCTGGTCGCCGAGCTCGACAAGCTCGAGCGCACCTCGCGCTTCGGCCTCGACGTCTTCACGCTCGCGGAGGCGGGCACCGAGGTGTCCACGTCGGAGCAGGGTCGCGACCTCTACGTCGCGACAGTCGGCGAGGGCCCCGAGGCCGTGTGGCTGCAGGGCCGCATCCACGGCAACGAGCCCTACGGCGCCGAGTCGCTCCTCGCGGTGCTGAAGGAGCTCGGGACCAACGGATCGCCCGACTGGACCCTGCTCCGCGAGACCTACACGTTCCACGTCATCCCGATGTACAACCCCGACGGCTCGGAGCTGAACATCCGGCACACGATCCTGCAGGACGGCTCGGAGAAGCGGATCGACCTGAACCGCGACTGGGGCGTCGGCAAGTTCGAGGCGGTCGAGTCCGAGGCCTTCTACGAGTACTGGACGATGGTCGACCCGGCCTTCGCGGTCGACATCCACCACCAGGGCCTGAAGCGCGAGTACGGCACGGGCGACGACGTCACCCTGTCGCTCGGCATCTCGCTGGCACCCGGCGGCCCGACCCTCCCGGGCGTCGAGGGCGGTGCCTACGACGTGCTCACCCGCCAGATGCACGTGCACGTCTACGACGAGCTCGCGAAGGCCGGGTACGTCAACATGGACCGCTACCAGGTCGGCGGCAGCCTCGAGATCGACATCAAGGGCGGGGTCGTCTCGGCGATGATGCTCGGACTCGACCACGACGGGCTCAACCCCGAGGGCCACAGCAACCCGGCGATCTTCTTCGAGACGAGCGGCAACACGTCCGACGGCAGTCTCGGCCAGAAGGCGCGCGGCAAGTCGATCAAGCAGAACGTGCTGGCGCTGCAGGAGCTGCTGACCGGCATGGCGACCGGCGAGGTGCAGCAGGAGGACCCGGCGCGCTGGGAGGAGATCCCCCACGCTCCGGTGACCGGCTACCAGACCGACGACGGCATCATCCCGGCCTCGTTCTGACGCACGGAGCGCTGAGGTACTGAACGCTGGGCACCGACGCGCTGAACGCGAACGGCGGCAGGACCCGCATGGGACCTGCCGCCGTTCGACGTGTTCGGGGGGGCTACGCCTCGACGAGCGCGCGCTGCACGACCGAGGTGAAGAACCCGAGTCCGTCGACGCCCGACCGCATGGCGGCGGGGGTGTCGGGGCCGAAGCCCGGCTCGACGGCGTGCTCGGGGTGCGGCATGAGCCCGACGACGTTGCCGCGGGCGTTCGTGATACCGGCGATGTCGCGCAGCGAGCCGTTGGGGTTCACGTCGACGTAGCGGAACACCACGCGGCCCTCGCCCTCGAGGCGGTCGAGCGTCTCGTCGTCGGCGATGAAGCCGCCCTCGCCGTTCTTCAGCGGGATCGTGATCTCCTGGCCGGCCTCGAAGCCGCTCGTCCAGTCGGTCTCGGCGTTCTCGACGCGCAGCACCTGGTCGCGGCAGATGAACGAGCCGTGGTCGTTGCGGATGAGGCCGCCCTCGAGCAGGTGCGCCTCGGTGAGCATCTGGAAGCCGTTGCAGATGCCGAGCACGGGCAGGCCCCGGTTCGCGGCATCCACGACCTCGGTCATGATCGGGCTGAGCGAGGCGATCGCGCCGCAGCGGAGGTAGTCGCCGTAGCTGAAGCCGCCGGGCAGGATGAGCGCGTCGACGCCCTCGAGGTCGTGCGAGCCGTGCCAGAGGGCGACGGGTTCGGCGCCGGCGAGCCGCACGGCCCGCTGGGCGTCGCGGTCGTCGAGCGAGCCGGGGAAGGTGATGACGCCGATGCGCATGACGGCCGGCCTCAGTGGGTCTCGCCCGCGGGCGCCACGTAGCCGGTGTCGGCGTGCTCGGCTGCCGCGTGTGCGGCCTCCTCGGCGAGCTCGACGTTCGACTGCTCGTAGTGGATGCCGACGACGTCCTCGATGACCGAGTTCGAGAGGATCTCCTCTGCGATCTGCTGGACCTGCGCCTTGAGCGCGTCGTCGACGGGCCCGTCGACGGTCAGCTCGAATCGCTTGCCGATGCGCACTCCGGTGAATCCGGTGCGGCCCGTGCGCGCGAGGGCGCCGGCCACGGCCTTCCCCTGCGGATCGAGCAGCTCGGCCTTGGGCATCACGTCGACGACGATGGTGGGCACCGCGGTTCTCCGTCCGGTGTCGAGGGTGTGGATGCCTCGATTCTAACGGTGGCGGCGCGTGCCCCGATCCCGGGGCCGTTCCTCATCGATCGGTCGCGCGTCGGACGATGCGGATCGCGTCGGGTCGGTCCTCCGCCCCCAGCTTGAGCAGCACGCTCGACACGTAGTTCGCGACCGTCTTCCGTGAGACGCCGAGCCGCTCGGCGATGGCCTCGTTCGGCAGCCCCTTGCCGATCAGCTCGGCGATCGAACGTTCCCTCGGCGTCAGCCCGGGCAGGCTCTCGACGGCGGCTCGTGTCGCGGTGCCGGAATCGAGGAGCGGCCGTGGCACGCCGCTGTCGAGCCACTGCGCTCCCATGAGCACCGCCTGCACGGCCGCCACGACGTGGTCGGGGGAGGCGTCCTTCGTGACGTAGGCCGTGGCGCCGGCTTCGAGTGCGCGCCGGACCGTGTCGGCGTCGTCGTACATCGTGATGACCACGAACCGCGTCTCGGGCAGCGCGGCGGAGAGCTGCTCGGTCGCGGCGAGGCCGCTTCGATCGGGCAGGCCGAGGTCGATGAGCACCGCGTCGGGTCGATGGGACATCACGGTCTCCACCGCTTCGGCGGCGCTCGCCGCCTCGGCCACCACGTCGAAGCCGCTCGCCTCGAGCAGCGCGACGAGTCCCTTCCGGAACAGCGGATGGTCGTCCACGACCACCAGCGTGGTCACGTCGCCCCCCACTCGAGCGGAAGCCGCACGTGCACGCGGCTCCCGCCGCCGGGATCGCGTCCGATCTCGGCGACGCCGCCGAGCTCCCGTGCACGCTCGCGGATCGACGAGATGCCCAGCCCGTCCGGCACGCGCTCGGGCATCCCGATCCCGTCGTCGCGCACGGTGACGTCGAGGTGATCCGCCTCGCGGTGGAGCGAGACCGTGCAGGTCGTGGCGGCGGCGTGCCGCCGGACGTTCGAGACCGCTTCCTGCACGATGCGCAGCGCCGCCACGTCGACGGCGGCGGGGAGCGCCATCCGCTCGTCGTCGGCCTCGAGGCGGATCTCGATGTCGTCGGGACGCGGTGCGGTCACGCGCGACCGGATGGCGGCCACGAGGCCCTGTTCGTCGAGCACGGCCGGTCGCAGGTCGTGCGAGATCTCGCGGGCTCGCACGATCACCGAGCGGATGTCGCGGTGGAGCTCGTCGGCGATCGCGACCAGCTGCGGGTCGCCGCCGGTCGCTGCGAGGCGTCGCGCGAGGGCCGCGGCACTCAGCGCGAGCCCGGCCAGGCTGGGAGACAGGTCGTCGTGGAGGTCGCGGCGCAGCCGACGCCGCTCCTCCTCGCGTGCCGCGACGAGCAGCGCATGCGACTCGGTGAGCCGGGCGAGCGCGCGCACCCCGTGCAGGGCGGGTCCGGCGTGGAGGGCCAACGCCTTCGCGACCTCCCGGTCGCGTGCGGTCAGCTCCGACTCGCCCGGTCGCGGCGGAATCCGAAGGCGGGCGAGTTCCTCGCCGAGGTGCACGACCGGGAACTCCTCCGTTCGGCCCTCGATCATGCCCACCTGCGCGTCGACCTGCTCGCCGCGGAGGGCCGCGCCGTCGAGGAAGAGGCTGTCGACCACGCTGCGGAGGATCGCCTCGGGCACCCGCACGGCTTCGGGCTCGTCGGCGACAGCCCGTCCGAGGGCGTCGACCGCCGCGGCGGGGTCGACGCGACCGCGGTACACCACCCGTTCGGCGACCCACGAGGCGGCCCGGATCACGGGAACAGCCACGACGGCGACCACGGCAGCCCCGATCCATCCGGCCGCCTCGCTTCCGGGTGCACCGACCGACCTCCCGGCCCAGTACGCGGACGCGAGCACCGGCGCGGCCAACGTGAACACGAGCAGGGCGTGCAGCAGCGGATCGACGTTCCAGAGCCTCGGTCGTACGAGGCCGATGACGAAGCCCAGAAGCGCCGGCACGATGGCCAGGTTCGCGGCGGCCTCGAATCCAGGCCCCCGCTCGCCGATCGGGCCGCCTTCCAGGACGAAGACGAGGACGAAGAGCTCGGCGCTCGTGAGGATGCCCAGGAGCGCCCACCGGAGGCTCTCGCGCTGCCGCGTGTCGGACCGGTACCGATATCGGTAGACCTGCCCGAGGACGAGGAGCAGGCCGGACCATCCGACGAGGATCCACCACGGCTCGTCGGTGATGGCGCCGCCGGTCGCGAACACGGCGGCCATGCACGCGCTGAGCACGACGACGGGCGCGATGAACCACCGCGGGACGAATCGCCCGTCGGGGTAGGTCGCCGCGAGCAGCGGGAAGGCCCCGAACCAGACGGCCGAGGCGATCGTGGCGACCGGGACCGCGGCGGCCACGGCCGAACTCAGGAGGATCGCCACGACGGCGGCCGCCGGCAGCCATACGCGTCGGTCGATGGGCGCGCCTCGCCTCGGGGCGACTGCCACGACCACGAGGGCGGCACCCAGCAGGCCGATCGTCACGACGACGGCCTGCGAGGCGAGGAGCGCGGCCTGCCCGCCCGTCATGACCCGATCCTGCCACCGCGGCGATCCGCCTGCCAGAGGCAGGGTGACCTGCCGGCTCGAGTCACTCGACCGCCGGCCGCCTGCTCCGGAGGAGGAACGCGCCGCCGGCGACGAGCACGAAGGTCAGGACGCCGACGGCTCCCCACGGCGCGGAGAACGGCACGAAGAAGGGCACCGCGAGTGCGACGGTCGCCGCGAACCCGATCAGGGCGACCGGCCAGCCGATGACCCCCGCGCGCCGCCCCGCGGTCGCCAGGAACGCCGCATAACCGCCGAGGCCGATCGCTCCGGTCAGGCCGAAGGCGGTGATGAGGAAGGCGTTGGCGTACAGGACCGCCATCTGCGAGGTCGCGTCGGGCAACGTCTCCGCGAGTCCGAGCCCGACGGACGTGAACGGAGTGAGGCTCGCGCTCGCGACCCCGATCCATGCGGCGGCGCCCACATACCCGAACGCCTCGCCGACCCTCGCCCAGGTGAGCTCGTCGGGGCCGGTCCGACGTCGGACGAGCCGCGATGACGCACGGACGAACGCGAACAGGCCGACGGCCATGCCGAGGAAGATCACGGCCTCGATCACTCCGGAGTACGGGCGCTCCTGGAGGAGCGCCATGGTCGCGAACTCGTCGCCCGCGGCTGCGGAGGCCACGGCGACCACCACGGGCTGGCCGAGCCAGGCGCCGACGGCGATGATGCCGCCGAGGCCGGCGGTGCGGTACAGGCGCCGCTCCGGCCAGCGGGCGTCGCGGGCTGCGCTCTCAGGTCCGGAGCCGGACTCGGAGCCGGAGGCGGGCGCGGAGGCGGATGAGGTGGACATGTCGGCTCCCGTCGTTCGAGCGCCGTTCCGGCGCCGTGCCGTCAGGTTCGCGCGCCGTCATCCCGGGACGCCAGTGATCGCGGATCCCGGGTCGAGCGCGGCCGTGCCCGACGGGTGATCGCGGCGCCCGTCGCGATCACAGCCCCCGATCGACGCGGCGACGAGGTGCTGATCGCCGTGACCGCGTGAGGAGGCCCGGTCGGCGATGCACGCCCGACCGGGCCTCCCACGTCAGGCTCAGCGCTTGAAGATCCCCCGCAGCACGAGCACGACGCCCACGACGATCGCGGCGCCTGCGGCGATCACGGCCACCGGGTTCTCCCGGTAGCGCGCCTGCACGTAGGTCACGCCGTCGTCGGCGGCGGTCTTCGCGTTCGCGTACGCCTCCTTGGCCTGCGCGGTGACGGCCTCGGCGGCATCGGATGCCGCGGCCTTCACGTCGTCGATCACGTCGCCGACGACCGCGGCCACGTGCTCCTTCGCGTCGGTCCCGCCGTCGAAGAGCTCGTCGGCGGTGCTGCGGGCGGCCGCGCTCGCGTCGCGGACGGCGTCGCCCGCCTCGTCGAGCAGTTCGTCTCCGGCATCGCCGGCGGCATCCGTCACCTTGTACGCGGCTTCGCGTGCGGCTTGGGTCGCGTCGGCGATCTTGCGGTCCGTGTCGGTCATGGTTCCACCCTCCTCGTCGTTGCGATCCGGTCATGCTACGCGCGCTCCTCTGGAGCCGCCTGCAGGGACCCGAGGGCTTGCCAACGCGCCGACCGGGCTGCTAGTCGGGGTCGGGGCATCCGCGGTCAGAAGGTGGGGAAGGCCCCGATGCGGCGGCTGCGGCACCCGACGAGGATGCGCCCATGAATCGCGTCGCACACGTACTCGCCGCCCTCGAGGCGCTGACGCTCATCACGGTCGGCCTGCTCGAGTCGTTCTTCTTCCGCAGCCCCGAGCTGTACCCGATCTTCCTCATCGAACCCGACGAGTACGACGCGGTGGCCCTGTGGACGCGCAACGTCGGCGTCTACAACATGCTCATGGGGCTGGCGATCGTCGTCGGCCTGGTGCTCGTGCACCGTGCGCAGGCCGCCGCGGGCCGCGCGATCATCCTCACGATCTCCGGCATGCACGTGGTGCTCGGCGTCTCGCTGGTGGTCACTGCGCCCGAGCTCTGGCTCTCCGCGGTGTTCGAGTTCGGCCTGGCGCTCGCCGTGATCCTCGCGATCGTGCTCCCAAACCGACGGACCACCACGGACGCGCCCGCCGAGCCGGTGGCTACGCCAGCCCGGCCCGCTCGGTGAGCACGGCCCGCAGCTGGTCGCGCGTGGCCGCGAGGCCGCGGTGCACCTCCTCGAAGCTCGTCGAGAGCGGCGAGAGGCCGAGTCGCAGGCCGCCGGGGTCGCGGTAGTCGGGGATCACGTCCTGCTGCCACAGCCGCGCCGTGACCTCGCGCATGGCCGGATGCTCCAGCGTCACGTGCCCGCCGCGCTCCTCGGAGTCGACCGGGGACGCGAGCTGCACGCCGAGCGGCGCCAGCCACTCGTCGGCGACCGTCATCGCGTAGGACGTGAGCGCGACGGACTTCGCGCGGATCGCCCCGATGCCCGCCTCCTCGATCATCGCGAGCGTCTCCTCCATCGCGAGCATGCCCACGATGGGCGGCGTGCCGCTGATGAAGCGACGGATGCCGCGGGCCGGCCGGTACTCGGGGCCCATCGCGAACACGTCCGCGGTGCCCATCCACCCCTGGATGGGTTGCGCGAGCACGTCCTGCAGGTCGTCGCGCACGTAGGCGAACGCGGGGGATCCGGGTCCGCCGTTGAGGTACTTGTACGTGCAGCCGACCGCGAGGTCGAACCCCCAGTGGTCGGCTCGCACCGGCACCGACCCGGCGGAGTGGCAGAGGTCCCACAGCACGAGGGCGCCCGCGTCGTGCGCGATGCGCGTGAGCTCCTGGGCGTCGGCGAGGTAGGCCGACCGGTAGGCGACGTGCGAGAGCACGACGAGCGCCGTGTCGGGGCCGACGGCCTCCGCGAGGTGCTCGGGCGTGACGCCCGACGACGTGTCGACCTCGATCCAGCGGAGGCGCAGGCCGCGCTCGCGCGCGATGCCGTCGAGCACGTAGCGGTCGGTCGGGAAGTTGTCGCTGTCGACCACGATCTCCCGGCGGCCGGGGTCGCGGGCGAGCTGCGCGTCGACGGCGGCGCGCGCGAGCTTGTAGAGCAGCACGGTCGTGGAGTCGCCGATGACGGTCTGCCCGGCCTTCGCCTCGATCACGGCGCGGCCGATGCGGTCGCCGATCTCGAACGGCAGCTGCATCCAGGCCTCGTCCCACCCGCGGATGAGCCGCCCGCCCCAGTCCTCCCGCAGGAACCGGTCCATCCGCTCGATCGCGGCGACCGGGGGCCGTCCGAGCGAGTTGCCGTCGAAGTAGACGAGGTCGGTCTCGGCGCCGACGAAGCGCTTGCGGTAGTGCGCGAGCCCGTCGGCGCGGTCCATCCGCCGGGCGTACGCGAGGTGCGGGTCGAGGGTCACAGGGCCTCCAGGTCTTCCGTGGGCACGACGCACGCGGTCGCGAGCCACGCGGGCACGTCGTCGAGGATGTCGGGCACGGGGCCGGGCACGAACGTCGCGATGCCCTCCGCTCGCGCCGGGCGCGGCCACGGATCGGCGATCGCGGCGAGGAGCGCCGGCGCGTCGAGGCCGGCCCCGATGAGCAGCGCGAGCTCGTCGGGATTCACGCCGAGCGGCTGGTCGCCGTTGCCGAGGTCGGTGCCGTAGAGCACGCGTCCGCCGGCGTCGAGGAAGCGCCGCAGGTTGTCGGCGGCGCGCTCGGACTCGGGGGTTACCGTGCCGTAGCCGGTGACGAAGAGCGTCGAGATCCAGCGCTGGCCGATCGCGACGGCCCGGGCGACGAGGGCGTCGTCGACGTGCTCGGTGAACGGCGTGTGGGCCAGCGCGTCGACGCCGGCCTCGACCGCGAGTCGCGTCATCCCGTCGCCCTCGACGTGGGCGACCACGGGCATGCCCCGCTCGTGCGCCGCCCGCACGATCGCGTCGAGCGTCGACGCGTCGAACACGGGCCCGACGTCGGCGTTGAGCGCGACCTTGATGACGGATGCCCCGAACGCCTGCTGCTCGCTGACCGCCGTCTCGGCGGCGCTCGGCAGCGCCGACCGGCCGTCGCCGCGCACGGGCTCCACCTCGCGTGCGCACCCGGGCGCCGCCCACGGACGTCCGATCGGATACCCGCCCGGCGCGGTGAGGAACGCGCCGGCGAAGTCGGCCCGCGGCAGGCCGTCGCGGTGGACGCGGGCCGCCACGAGGTCGAGCGGCGCCCCCAGGTCGAGGATGCCGGCGATCGCGGTGTCGGCGAGCGCGTCGGCGCCCACGAGCATGAGGTGCACGTGGTGATCGACGAGGGGCGGCAGCATGGTGCCCGTCTCGCCGGGGTGGTCGCCGTTGAGCGAGCGCCGCACCGGCACGGCGAGCGGACCGAGGTCGAGCGCGATGACGGGTGCGGTGAACGGATCCGCGGGGGCGTCGGTCATCGGCTCATCCCGGGATCTCGGTGCGCACGGCGTAGAGCTCGGGGAAGAAGGTGAGCTCGAGCGCGCGCCGCAGGAACGGCGCGCCGCTCGACCCGCCGGTGCCGGTCTTCGAGCCGATGATGCGCTCGACGGTCTTCAGGTGGCGGAAGCGCCAGAGCTGGAAGTTGTCCTCGAGGTCGACGAGCTCCTCGCACGTCTCGTACGCGGCCCAGTGCTCGTCGGGGTTCGCATAGATCTCGGCGAACACCGGCACGAGGTCGG
Organism: Agromyces mariniharenae; assembly: GCF_008122505.1. Classification (NCBI taxonomy): domain Bacteria; kingdom Bacillati; phylum Actinomycetota; class Actinomycetes; order Micrococcales; family Microbacteriaceae; genus Agromyces; species Agromyces mariniharenae. The sequence goes on from NZ_VSSB01000001.1 coordinate 2,067,373, forward strand.
CCTGGAACGTCCAGGCGAGGGTGACGTCGCGCTCGAGCACGCTGGCGGGGATCGGGTAGCCCGCCCGTGCGAGCAGCCGCAGGAACTCGTCGTAGAGGCTGGGCGACTCGAGGGCACGGCGGAGGATCGCGGTCGCCGCGGCATCCGACTCGAAGACCTGCATCATCTTCGCGTTCTTGTTGCCGAGCACGAACTCGACCGCGCGGTACTGGTAGGACTGGAAGCCGCTCGCGTTGCCGAGCACGCCGCGGAACTGTGCGTACTCGGTGGGCGTGAGCGTCGCGAGCACCGACCACTGCTCGGTGAGCGTTTTCTGGATGTGCTTGACGCGCGCGATGCACTTCAGCGCCGGCGCGAGCTCGTCGGCGCGCAGCAGCTCGCACGCCGTCTCGAGCTCGTGCAGCACGAGCTTCAGCCACAGCTCCGTGGTCTGGTGCTGGATGATGAACAGCAGCTCGTCGTGGTGCTCGGGCCGCGAGATCGGCCGCTGGGCGGCGAGCAGCGTCGACAGGTCGAGGTACCCGCCGTAGCTCATGCGATCGCTGAAGTCGGTGACGACGGATGCCTCGATGCGGCGCGTGTTGGCCGCGACGGGCTGCTCGGGTTCGGGGGCTTCGGGCACGTGATCAGCCTAGCCCGCGGCACCTCGCGCGGATCGGGCGCGGCGGGCGCCCCCACCCGGTCAGACCGGCATGCTACCCGCCGCGCCGCGTCCCTCTCCCCCAAGAGGGCCGTCCGCCAACGTCCCGAAATGAAGCGGAGGCGACTCTCCGAATGATAGCCGACATCCGGGCGTACAGTGAAGTCGTGAACCCGACCGCGTCGCCGCGTCGCGATGCACGGCGCAACCATGAGCGGCTCCTCGCTGAGGCGAGGGTGCTCTTCGGGGAGCGCGGCATCGACGCCCCGCTCGACGAGCTCGCGACGCGGGCCGGCGTCGGTGCGGGCACCGTCTACCGGCACTTCCCGACGCGCGATGCGCTCATCCGGGAGCTCTACGACACCGCGGTCGGCGACCTGCATGACTTCGCACCCGAGATCGTCGGCGCCGAGACCGGATGGCGCGCGATCGAGCTCTGGCTCGAGCGACTGGGTGCCTGGGTCGCCGAGTCGCCGTACCTCCCCGCCGTGATGCGCCGGATGGCCGAGCTCGATCCCGACTACAAGCCCGGCGCCGAGTTCGCGGACACGATGGACGGCATCGTCGCTCGGGCGAAGTCCGAGGGCGCGCTGCGCGAGGACGTCACGGCCGTCGACCTCGGCGTGCTCGTCGACATGCTCGGCTCCATCGGGCAGTACGGCGGCGCCTACCTGCCCTACTGGCGGCGCCAGCTGACGGTCGTGCTCGACGGCCTCCGCGCCCGGCCCGACCTCACGCCGCTGCCGGGCGCGGGGCAGTCGTTCGACGCGTTCCACGACATGTCGCACGCGAAGGGGCCGAAAGCGGCGCCGACGGGCTGAGCGGCGTCAGCGCCGTTCCTCGGCGCGCACCTCCACGAGGTTCGACCACGGGTCGTCGAACGCGAGCGTGCGACCGTCGTCGCGCGTCGCGACGTCGTAGTGCGACATCCGCTCGCCGAGCTCGCCGAGGTCGTCGGCCGTGGGCACGACGATCTCGACCTTGCCGAGCCCGAGCGCGAGGCCTCGGCGACCGGCGCCGGCGCTGTTCCACGTGTTCATGGCCATGTGGTGGTGGTAGCCGCCCGCCGAGACGAACAGCGCGCCGGGCCACCCGTCGGCCGTCGTCTCGAAGCCGAGGCGGTGCACGTAGAACTCGCGGGCGCTGTCGATGTCGCCGACCGAGAGGTGCACGTGGCCCACCACGGCGTCGCCGAGCCCGAGGCCGGATGCCGCGGCATCCGCCCCGGCCTGGCCGAGGTGCTCGCGCAGGTACGTGTTCGGGTCGAGGAAGATCGTGGCCATCTCGATCTGCCCGTGGGTCCAGCTCCAGGTGGAGCGGTCGCGGTCGAAGTAGAGCTCGACGCCGTTGCCCTCGGGGTCGGTGAAGTAGAACGCCTCGCTCACGAGGTGGTCGGCGCTGCCCGTGAAGGTGCCCGGGTACTTCGACGCAACCGAATAGATGGCGGTCGCGAGCGCCTCGCGCGAGTCGAACAGGATCGCGGTGTGGAAGAGGCCGGCGCTGCGCGGCGACGCGTGCTTCAGCTCGGGCGCGTGCTCGAGGATGACGATCGGCGTGGTGCCGCGTCCGAGCACGGCGACGGGGCCGTCATGGCTGAGCAGCTGCAGGGTGACGCCGTCGCGGTAGTAGCGGATCATCGCGTCGAGGTCGGCGACGCGCAGCGTCACCGCGCCCATGCCGGTGTCGGCGGCCAGGAGCCCGCCCGACGGGAGGTCATTGGTTGTAGTCACAACTAATTCTAACCCGAGCTGTGGCCGATCTGTTCCCGGAGTTCTCGGCGCTTTCGCTCAGAGCCCGAGCGTCAGCCGGTCGAGCAGCGCCCGGTAGCGCTCGGCCGTCTGCTCGACGATCTCGTGCGGCAGCGTCGGCGGCGCCTCGAAGGCCGCCTGGTCCCAGTTCGCGGCGAGCCAGTCGCGCACGATCTGCTTGTCGAAGCTCGCCATGCGCTGCTCGGGCGTCGCTCCCGTGCGGTATGCGTCGGCATCCCAGTAGCGGCTCGAGTCGCTCGTCAGCACCTCGTCGGCGAGCGTCACGATGCCGATGTCGCGGTCGGCGCCGAACTCGAACTTCGTGTCGGCGAGGATGAGGCCGCGACGCTCGGCGATGATCGACGCGTGCGCGAACGTCTCGAGCGAGATGGCACGGAGCTGCTCGGCGACGGTCTCGCCGACGAGCTCGATGGTGCGCTCGTAGGTGATGTTCTCGTCGTGCTCGCCCAGGGGCGCCTTCCACGCGGGCGTGTAGATCGGCTCGGGGAATCGGTCGCCGTTCTGCAGGCCCTCGGGCAGCGGCACGCCGCCGATGGCGCCCGTGGCCTGGTACTCCTTCCACCCGCCGCCCGTGAGGTAGCCGCGCACGACGCATTCGATGGGGAACATGTCGAGCGTGCGGGCCAGCGTGGCCCGGTCGGCGACCTCGGCGGGGATGGCCGGCAGGTGGAGGCGGTCGTCCTCGGCGTAGGCGAGGTGGTTGGGCACGTCGGGCAGCTGGTCGAACCACCAGCGCGTGAGCGCGGTGAGCATGGCGCCCTTGCCGGGGATCGCGGGCTCGAGCACCCGGTCGTACGCGCTCACGCGATCGCTCGCGACCACGAGCACGATGCGGCTCAGCTGCAGCGGGTCGCCGGTCCACGTGTCGTCGTCGGTCAGCGCCGAACTCGGCACGTACAGGTCGCGCACCTTGCCCGAGTAGACGTGGGTCCAGCCGGGCAGGTCAGCCGTTCCGCTCATGTGTCGTGCTCCTCACTCCGCGGCGTGCGCGGCGATCACTCCGCGACGCGCGCGGCGATGTCGGTGCGGTACTGCCCGCCCTCGAGGCGCAGGCGGCCGAGCGCGTCGTACGCGCGGCTGCGGGCCTCGGCGAAGTCGGCGCCCACCGCGACGACGTTGAGCACGCGACCGCCGGTGGCGATGAGGGGCGCCTCGCGGCCTTCGCCGGCCGCGGCGCCGATGGCCGTGGCGGCATGCGCGACGTGCACGCCGGGCACGGATGCCGCGTCGTCGAGTCCTTCGATCACGCGACCGGTCACGGGGGCCTCGGGATACCCTTCGCTCGCGAGCACGACCGTCACCGCGGCATCCGGCCGGAACTCGGGCCGCGGCAGCTCGCCCAGCCCGCCGGTGGCGGCGGCGAACAGCAGGCCCGACAGCGGCGTCACGAGGCGCGGCAGCACCGCCTGCGTCTCGGGGTCGCCGAACCGGGCGTTGAACTCGATGACGCGGATGCCCTTCGACGTGAGGATGAGGCCGGCGTAGAGCAGCCCGATGAACGGCGTCTGCTCCTCGGCGAGCCGGCGCACGGTCGGGAGGGCGATGGTCTCGATCACCTCGTCGACGAACGCCTGCTCGCTGCCGAAGTCGTCGGCGAGCCACGGCAGCGGCGAGTACGCGCCCATGCCGCCGGTGTTCGGGCCTGCGTCGGCGTCGTGCAGGCGCTTGTAGTCCTGGGCGGGCGAGAGCGGCAGCACGTTGGTGCCGTCGGAGAGGAGGAAGAGCGAGACCTCCTGGCCGTCGAGGAACTCCTCGACGAGCACGGGGCCCTGCTGCAGGTAGTGGGTGGCGTGCGCCAGCGCGGCGTCGCGGTCGTGCGTGACGAGGACGCCCTTGCCTGCGGCGAGGCCGTCGGCCTTCACGACGTAGGGGGCGCCGAACTCGTCGAGCGTCGCCTCGACCTCGGCGAGCGTCTCGGCCAGCGTCGCGCGACCGGTCGGCACGCCCGCGGCCTCCATGATGCGCTTCGCGAACGTCTTCGAGCCCTCGAGCGCGGCGGCCGCCTTGCCCGGGCCGAACACCGCGATGCCGCGGGTGCGCAGCGCGTCGGCGACGCCCGCGACGAGGGGTGCCTCGGGGCCGATCACGACGAGCTCGATGTCGTTGTCGATCGCGTAGTCGGCGACGATCACCGGGTCGGTCGGGTCGAGGGCGATCGTGGTCACACTGTCGCGGGCCGCAGAGGTCGCGGATGCCGCGATTCCGGCGTTCCCGGGGGCTGCGATGATCTCGTGGCCGGCCTCCTCGTCGAGGAGCGCGAGGATGATGGCGTGCTCGCGCGCGCCCGAGCCGAGGACGAGGATTCTCACCGGATCAGGCTACCGGATCGGGGTGTGCGCGCCCCGGGGCGGGACCCCGTGTGACGGGCCGGTCGTGGGGCCGGTGCGGCCCCTGCGTCGCAGGCGCACGGCCCGTGCGTCGCAGGCGTGCGGGAGGATGGAGCCATGGCACGGGCACGCATCGACGACGAACTCGGACGCGCGGCGTTCGCCACCGTGCGGGCGATCGCGGCGGGGCACGCGGCATCCGGCGATGGACTGGGGCTCGCGGCATCCGTCGACCGCACGACCCTCGCGCTCGCGGTGCGTTACTCGCTGCAGCTGCTCGCCGAGCAGGCCCCGGGCGGCACCGTCGAGGTGCGGGTGCCGCCGTATGCCGCGGTGCAGTGCGTCGAGGGGCCAAGGCACACGCGCGGCACGCCCCCGAACGTCATCGAGACGGATGCCGCGACCTGGATCGCGCTCGCCGGCGGCGACCTGTCGTGGGATGACGCGCGTGCCGCCGGCCGCGTGCACGCGTCGGGGCAGCGGGCGGATCTCACGGGGCACCTGCCGGTGATCGAGGGCTGAGGACTCGTCCTCCACAGGTCCGGGTTCCTTCGAATTCTCCACAGGGAAAATCGCCGGTCAGCGCGATATTCCGATGTCGGAGGGTCGTGGTCGGATGGATCCATGGAGCCCATCGCACGACTCGAAGCGGCGCTCGAGCACATCACGAGGCTCGAGCGTTCGATCCGTGCCGCGCAGGCCGAGCAGCTGCACTGGGTGCACGAGCTGCGCGTGGCGATGGGCGAGGTCGAGCAGCACCCGGCGCGCACCGACCGCGAGAACCGGGAGTGGGCCGATCGCGCATGCTCGTCCGAGCTCGCCACGGCTCTCCGTGTGCACGAGCGCACGGCCGTGCGCCAGATGCACGACGCCGTCGCCCTCGCGACACGACTGACGTCGGCGGCATCCGCGCTCGCCGAGGGCGACGTGTCGCTGCAGCAGGTGCGCGACCTCGTCGACTCGGTGGCCCTCATCCCGACGGAGCGCGTCGAGGAGTTCGAACACGAGGCGCTCGACAAGGCGCGACGCATGACGCCGGTCGCCTTCCGAAAGGCGCTGCGGCGGCTCGAGCATCGCTACTCGAGCACGGCAGCCGTCGCGCGAAGGCAGCGCGCTCTCGACGACCGCCGGCTCGTCATCGAGTCCGCGCCCGACGGCATGGCCTGGGTCAACCTGTTCTGCGCCGCCGAGGAGGCGGTGGCGATCCGGGCGCGCGTCGCCGCGTGCGTCGCGCGCGCCGCAGACGACAAGCGCACGCGGCCACAGCGCGAGGCCGACGCGGCCGTCGCCCTGCTCCTCGGTCGAGCCGATGCGAGCGCCGCGCCCCAGGTCGGCGACCTGGGAGCGGTCCGCGCGACGGTGCACCTCACGATCCCGGCGCTGTCGCTGCTCGGCCACGGTGAGGTGCCGGCGTCGCTCGACGGGCACGGCCCGATCGACGTCGAGACCGCCCGTCTCATCGCCTCGCACGTGCCCTCGATCCGACCCATCCTCACCGACCCCGTCACGGGCGTGGTGCTCCGATTCGGCCGCACGCGCCGACGCGTCCCGGCAGAGCTCGCGGAGTGGCTGCGGCTGCGCGACGGCGGCTGCCGGTTCCCGGGCTGCGAGAAGCGGGCGATCGCCTGCGACCTCGACCACACCACCGCGTTCGAGCACGGCGGCTGCACCGATCACGACAACCTCGCGCACCTCTGCCGACATCACCACCGGCTTAAGCACCACACGGGCTGGCGCATGTGGCAGGGCGCCGACGGAGTGGTGCGCTGGCGCAGTCCTGCCGGCCGCTGGTTCGAGCTGCCGCCCGACGTGCGCGCCGTGTCCGACGAGTCGGGTTCCGAGCGTGGGTCGACCGCGCGAGCGGGGTGACTGCAGGCGGGCACCAGCACCCAGCAGCTGATGGGACAATGGACCGGTGAGCAACACCGATGACTTCCCCCGCCCCGAGGGCGACAGCGGCGAGCCGCTCGAGACCGACGTGACGGACGACGTCGTCACCGTGCGCCGTGCGCCCCGCTATGGCCGCTTCATCACGCTCGGCGCGGTCGTCGGCGCGGTGGTCGCGCTGATCCTCACGTTCGCCTTCTCCGGTGAGCCGGCCCAGCCCGAGCTCGAGCCCGGGTTCGACAAGGGCCAGGTCTTCGGGTTCCTGCTGCTGCTCTGCGGCGTGATCGGCGCCACCCTCGGTGCCGTCGTTGCGCTCATCATCGACCGGGCCTCCGCGAGGCGCTCGAGGGCGGTCGAGGTCGTGCACGAGTCGACGCACCGCGTCGACGAGTAGTGGCCTGCAGCGCGGCCGCGCCACCTCAGCTCAACTGAGCTGCGTCTTCTCCACCCACTCGAGGTACTCCTCGGTGACGGTGCCGGTGACGTAGTCCCCGGTGAAGCACGACAGGTCGAGCCGGTCGATCGACGTGCCCTGCGTGATCGCCGCCTGCAGGTCCTCGACCTCCTGGTAGATCATGTGGTCGGCGCCGAGCTCCCGCGCGATCTCGGGGATCTTGCGTCCGTGCGCGATGAGCTCCTGCCGGCTCGGCATGTTGATGCCGTAGACGTGCGGGAACCGCACCGGGGGAGCGGCCGACGTGAACGTGACCTTGTTGGCCCCCGCAGCGCGCGCCATCTCGACGATCTGCTGCGACGTCGTTCCGCGCACGATCGAGTCGTCGACGATGAGCACGTTCTTGCCCTTGAACTCGGTGCCCATGGCGTTGAGCTTCTGGCGCACCGAGCGCTTGCGCTGCGCCTGCCCGGGCATGATGAACGTGCGGCCGACGTAGCGGTTCTTGTAGAAGCCCTCGCGGTACTCGATGCCGAGCTTCTGCGCCACCTGCATGGCCGCGGGCCGCGACGAGTCGGGGATGGGCATGACGACGTCGACGTCGCCCTTGTCCATGTGCGTGGCGATGGTGTCGGCGAGCCGGTCACCCATGCGCAGGCGCGCCTCGTACACCGAGATGCCGTTCATCACCGAGTCGGGTCGGGCGAGGTACACGTACTCGAACGAGCACGGCACGAGCCGCGGGTCGCGGGCGCACTGCCGCGAGGTCATCTCGCCGTCGAGGGTGATGAAGATCGCCTCGCCGGGCTCGACGTCGCGCACGACCTCGTAGTCGCCGTTCTCGAGTACGAGCGATTCGGATGCCACGATCCACTCGGTCTTGCCGGCATCCGACACCCGCTTGCCGAGGATGAGCGGACGGATGCCGAACGGGTCGCGGAACGCGAGCAGGCCGTGCCCGGCGATCATCGCGATGACCGCGTAGGAGCCCTCGACGCGCTCGTGCACCTGCGCCACCGCGTCGAACACCTGGTCGGGGTCGAGCTCGAGGCCCGTGATCTGCCCCTGCAGCTCGGTGGCGAGCACGTTGAGCAGCATCTCGGTGTCGCTCGTGGAGTTCACGTGCCGGCGGTCGATGGAGAACAGGTCGTTCGAGAGCTCGCGCGTGTTCGTGAGGTTGCCGTTGTGCACGAGGATGATGCCGTACGGCGCGTTCACGTAGAACGGCTGCGCCTCCTCCTCGCGCTCGGCAGCCCCCTTGGTGGTGTAGCGCACGTGGCCGAGGCCGATGTTGCCGAGCAGCGAGCGCATGTCGCGGGTGCGGAACGCCTCGCGCACCTGCCCGCGCGCCTTCGTCATGTGGAAGACGGGGCCGTCGGCGGTCGCGATGCCGGTGGAGTCCTGGCCGCGGTGCTGCAGGAGGAGGAGGCTGTCGTAGATCTGCTGGTTGACGGGCTCGGTGGAGACGATGCCGACGATGCCGCACATGCGAGCGATGGCTCCTCGGGGGTGGAGGTGAAGCGTCCGAGCTGGACGTTCCATCCTCCCACACCCGCGCGTGTGAGCCGGCTGAGCGGATGCCGCTGCTCACCTGAGCACGGGCGAGCGAAACGGATGCCGCAGCTCACGTGAGCGCGAGCGCGAGCCCCGAGCCCGGTCGTTCGCGGCGGCCGATCAACGTAGCCCCTCCGCGGCATCCGTGGGTCGGATTCTTCGGTTCCGCGCCGATCTTGGTGGATCTCCACGAACTCGTCGCACAGCACTCCCCCCGAACGAGGCACGTGTGACACGCTCTCGGGCATTCCGTTCACCGCGGCCCCGGTGCACCGGAACATGGGGGATCGGGCCGCTCCGCATCAGAGAGGATGCATCGTTCATGAGACTGACCTCACTCCGCGTCGGCCTCGCCGGCGCCGCGCTCGTCGCCTGCGGCCTGCTCGCGACGCCGACCGCGGCGCTCGCCGCGCCGCCCACGTCGTCGCCGGGCGTCGACCACGTCACCGTGCCGTCGAACGAGGCGGCGGTGGCCGCCGAGTACTGGACGCCCGACCGCATGCGGTCCGCGACGCCGGCCGACGTGCTCGTGGCCGACAAGGTCGCGTCGACACCGGCGGCGGACGTCGCGAAGGGCGCGCCGGTCACCTACGGCAAGCCCGTGGCCGGCGGGGGCGTGGAGCTGCAGGCGACGGCCGAGGCGCCCGTGTCGAACATCGGCAAGGTGTTCTTCACGTTGAGCGGACGCAACTACGTGTGCTCCGCGAACTCCGTGAGCGCGACCAACGGCAGCGTCGTCTCGACTGCGGGCCACTGCGTCCACGGCGGCAAGGGCAAGTACGCCAGCAAGTGGATCTTCGTACCGGCCTACGAGAACGGCGCGGCGCCCTACGGCCAGTGGGCGGCCACCTCGTTCTCGGCGCCGACCCAGTGGACGAAGGGCGGCGACCTCACCTACGACACGGCCTTCGTGAAGGTCGGCACGCTGAACGGACGCACGCTCGCCCAGGCCGTGGGCGCCTCGCCGGTCGCGTTCAACCAGGCACGCGGCCTCGCGTACGACGCGTTCGGCTACCCCGCCGCCGCGCCGTTCGACGGCCAGACGCTGCAGTCGTGCTCCGGCACCGCGAGCGCCGACCCCTACGGCCAGACGCAGTCGCAGGGCATCCCCTGCGACATGACCGGCGGCTCGTCGGGCGGCCCCTGGTTCCTGTCGTCGGGCGCGCAGAACTCGCTCAACAGCTTCGGGTACAACAACATCCCGAACGTGATGTTCGGGCCGTACTACGGCTCGGTCGCGCAGTCCGCGTACGCCGCGGCAGCGGCTTCGTAGGTCGCCGACCCGCCCCGACCCGGCGCCCCCGTGACTCCTTCCGGCACGGGGGCGTCGTCGTGGGCAGCGGATGCCGCAGCTCACGTGGGCGCGGGCGCCGTCACGTCCGCAGCCGCGGCCGCCATCCGCGCGTCGACACCGCGAGCTCGTTCCACGCGTTGACCGACACGATCAGCGACAGGATGGCCGCGAGCTCGTCGGGCGACCAGTGCTCGGCGGCCTCGGCCCAGACCGCATCGGGAACGTGCGTCTCCGAGAGGCGCGTCACCGAGTCGACGAGGCCGAGGGCGGCGCGCTCGCGCGCGGTGAAGAAGTTCGACTCCGGCCAGACCGCGATGGCGTGGACGCGCTGCTCGGGCTCCCCCGCGGCGCGGGCGTCGCGCGAGTGCAGGTCGACGCAGTAGGAGCATCCGTTCAGCTGCGAGGCGCGCAGCCGCACGAGCTCGCGGATGCCGGCGCCGAGCCCCGCGCGATCGGCCTCCGCCTCGGCGGCGTCGTCGAGCGCACTCACGGCGCGGGCGAACGCGGGCGCGACCCCGTCGAAGTCGAGGCGGCGGACCGGGACGACGTAGGCGTCGGGCGCAGCATCGACGGCGGGTGCGGTGGCGGTGGCGGGCGTGGTGGCGGCATCGGTGATGGTCATGTCTCGACGCTACGGATCGGGCCTGCTGCTGGTACCGTCCAATCCCATGGCGCGCGATTGGGCCGATTCTGGATTGGACCTGCACCTCGTCGTCGACCGCACGCGCAAGGTCGCGTCGCTCGAGGACGGCCTGCGTGACGCGATCGCCTCCGGGCGGCTCGCGCCGGGGACGCGCCTGCCCCCGAGCCGCACGCTCGCCGTCGACCTCGGCATCGCCCGCAACAGCGTCGCGGAGGTCTACGGCCGGCTGGTCGCCGAGGGACGCCTCGAGGCGCGCGTCGGCGCCGGCACCTGGGTCGCCGACCGACCGATGCCGCGGACGGTCACGATCGCGCCGGTCCACCGGTCGACGCGCTTCGACCTCGACCTGCGCGGTGGACTCCCCGACGGATCCGCCTTCCCGCGCACCGCATGGGCGGCGGCGACCCACCGCGCGCTGTCAGCGGCGTCGACGGCGGCGCTCGGCTACGCCCCGACGGAAGGAGTTGAGCCGCTCCGCGCCGCCCTGGCGGAGTACCTCGCGCGCACGCGCGGGGTCCACGCGGCGCCCGACGCGGTGGTCGTCACCCACGGATTCGGCGAGCTCATCGGCCTCGTCGCGCGCGCCGTCGCGCGCCGCGGCGGCACGCGGATCGCGGTCGAGGGATACGGGCACGCGTCCCACCGCGACGTGCTCGTCGCGGCCGGTCTCGAGCTCGTGCCCGTGCCCGTCGACGATGACGGACTCATGACCGACGGGCTCGACGCGGCATCCGTCGACGCCGTGCTGCTGACGCCGGCACACCAGTTCCCGACCGGGGTGCCGCTCTCGGCCTCACGGCGCGCCGACCTCGTGCACTGGGCGCAACGGGGTGGCGGGCTCGTGATCGAGGACGACTACGACGGCGAGTACCGATTCGACCGCCGGGCCATCGGCGCCCTGCAGGCCCTCGCCCCCGAGCACGTCGTCTACGGCGGCACCGCGAGCAAGTCGCTCTCGCCTGCCCTCGGCATCGGCTGGGGCATCATCCCGCCGACGTGGCTCGACGACGTGCTCGGGGAACGGCGACGCTCGGGCACCGCCACCGACGCGATCACGCAGCTGACGCTCGCGGCGTTCCTCGAGGCCGGCGACTACGACCGCACCGTGCGCACGCTCCGCCAGTCGTATCGGGCGCGACGGGAGCGGTTCGAGGAGGTCATGGCGGCCGGGGCGCCCGACGCGAGCGTGCGCGGACTCGCCGCCGGCCTGCACTGCCTGCTCGAGCTCCCCGCCGGGGTCGCGGAGGCGGACGTCTCCGCCGCGGCGGCGGCCCGCGGCCTGCGCATCGACGGCCTCGCCGCGTACGCCGCCGATCCCGCGCTCGCCGGGGACCGGCCGCCGAGCATGGTGGTCGGCTTCGGCGCCCCGCCCGCGCACCGGTTCGAGGAGGCGCTGGCCGAGGTGGTGCGGGCGATCGAGGTGGCGCGCGTCGGCTGAGCCCTACCGCGCGTACCGCTCGACGAAGTTGCGCAGCATCCGGCGCGGATGCTCGACCGGCGCCCGGCTCGACGCGGCGATGGTCGCATCGACCTCGTCGTCGGCGAAGTAGCCGTAGCCGCCGTAGGCGTGGATGCGCAGGATGATGCCCTCGAGGTCGAGCTCGGGGTGGAACTGCGTCGCGTACACGTTGCGGCCGACCCGGAACATCTGCACCGGGCAGGTCGGCGACGAGGCGAGCAGGGCCGCCGTCGACGGCAGCTGCCGGATGGCCTCCTTGTGGCCGACGAAGGCGTTGAACAGGCGGGGCACGCCGGCGAGGATCGGGTCGGATGCGCCGGCGTCGGTCAGCGTGACCGGCACCACGCCGATCGGCTCGGAGTACCTGCGATCGATCGAGCCGCCCTGGTGCAGGCCGAGCGGCCCGACGCCGTAGCAGGCGCCGAGGAAGGGGAAGTCCCGGGCCACGACCTCGTCGAGCAGGGCGGCGAACTCCGCCTCGACGCGGTGCTGCGCCGCCGACTTCCGTTCGGGTGGATCTGACGCGTTGAACGGCCCACCGCCGACGAAGATGCCCGACAGCGCATCGAGGTCGAGGTGCGGCATCGGCTCCGCCTCGAGCCGCACCCGGACGAGGTCGCGCTCGTCGAGGCCGGAGTAGCGCAGGAAGAGCGCGTACTCCGCGTCGGCGGGCAGGTCCTCCGCGCGCGTGGCGAGGAGGACGAATGGCTTCACGGGACCACGATATTCGCGCGGCCCCGCCGCTGTCAGTACTCGGCTGTCAGTACTCCGACGGCCGCGCGAGCACTGCCATGGTGCAGCGCGAGACGCAGACGAGGCGCCCCTGCTCGTCGGTGATGCGGATGTCCCACACCTGCGTCGTGCGTCCGCGCGAGATCGGTCGCGCCTCGCCGAGGACCCAGCCCTCTGCGACGGGCCGCACGTGGTTCGCGTTGATCTCCATGCCGACGCAGTAGTACGAATCGGGGTCGACCGTGAACGTCGAGCCCCAGCTCGCGAGGGTCTCGGCGAAGGCGACGGATGCCCCGCCGTGCAGCACGCCGCCCGGCTGGCGCGTCCGCCCGTCGACGGGCATCCTGCCTTTCAGCGCGTCCTCGGTCAGCTCCGTCAGCTCGATGTCGAGGGTCTCGAGGAGGGTGCCCTCGCGACGGGAGGTCGCCCAGTCGAGTGAGGGCTCGCCGAACCAGATGCTCATGCCGTCGAGTCTGGCATGCGCGCTGCTGCATGATGGTCTCCATGCCTGACCCGAAGGGCGCCGTCGACGTCGACGGCACGGCCCGCGCTGCGATCCTCGCCCGTCGCGATCTCGTCGTCGACCTCGCACGCGTGGCGTGCATCCTCCTCGTCGTCGTCATCCACCTCCTCATGATCGGCGTCGGCATCGACGACACCGGCGCGATCGTGGTCTCCCGGCCGCTGGAGGCGCAGCCGTGGTTCGACGCCGCGAGCTGGGTCGGGCAGGTCATGCCGCTCTTCTTCGCGCTCGGCGGCTTCACGGCGTTGACATCGTGGCGCAGCACGACCCGACGCGGTGGGTCGGCCGCCGACTTCGTGCGTGCCCGCACGATGCGGCTCGCCACGCCGGCGCTCGTGCTGTTCGCGTTCTTCGCCGTCGTGCTCGGCGCGGCGACCCTGGCGGGCGTCGACCCTGCCCTGCTCGAGACGGTCGCCGCCGGCGTCGGAACGCCCCTCTGGTTCCTCGCGGCGTTCCTGCTCGTGCAGTGCCTCGTGCCCGTCCTGGCCGGATGGCACGCCCGGGCGCCTCGACGCACCCTCGCCGTGCTCGCGCTCGCCGCGGTCGCCGTCGACGCCGCGCGCGTCGCGACGGGCGTCGACGAGATCGGACTCCTCAACCTCGTCTTCGCCTGGGGCTTCGTGCAGCAGCTCGGCTTCTGGTACGCCGACGGGTGGTTCCGCCGGCTCACCTTCCCGCGACTGGTCGCCCTCGCCGCGCTCGCCTACCTGGTCATCTGGGCCGGCGTCTCTGCCGGCTGGTACTCGCCCGACATGCTGACCAACCTGAATCCCCCGACCGTGCCGTTGATGCTGCTCGGAGTCGCGCAGGTCTGCCTGCTCACGGTGCTGCACGCGCCGCTCGCACGGCTCATGGAGACACGGCCCGCACAGGCCCTCGTCTTCGCCGTGGGCAGCCGTGCGATGACGGTCTACCTCTGGCACCTCCCGGTGATCGTCGCGATCGCCGGCCTGTCCCTCCTCGTCCGGGGCGCGGCTCCCGAGCCGGCGAGCCCCGCGTGGTGGGCGAGCCGCCCCGTCGTGCTCATCGTCGTGCTCGCGGCGGTGTGGGCGATCGCGCTTCCGCTGGCACGGTTCGAGCGCGTCCCGACGGCGATCCCCGAGGGCTTCCGGCGCCCGGCCGGGTGGGCGATCGTGGCCGCGGCGGTGCTCGCGTTCATCCCGCCGTTCACGGTCATGCAGTGGTTCCTCGACCTGCAGCTCGCCCTGGTCGGCACCGTGCTGCTCGCGGCATCCGTCGTGCTCGACCGAGCCCGCCGCCCCGCGTGGTCGAAGGCCTGACCTACGCGAGCTCGGCGATGATCGGGTGGATCGCGTCGTCGAACGCCGAGGCATCCGACCGCAGGGTGTCGGTGACCGCGACGGTCATCGCACCGATCCACCACACGCCCTGCGTGGCGAGCGGCACGACCTCGACGTTGAGCTCGAACGAGTGCGCCCGGCGGCCCACCTCGCGCTCGTGCTCGGCGATGGTGCCGGCGTAGGCGCGGTAGGAGTCGCCGCGCCGGGACGCCGACGCCGTGCGGTAGTTCTGGTGCGCCCAGTCGGCCCAGGCCCGAGCGGCCTCGGCGTGGGGCACGATGGCGGCGGCGAGGATCTCGGCGTCGGACACGGGCAGCGCCACCTCCGTGCCGTACGCGTCGACGAGCTCGAGCGGAACGGGCGACGGATGCACCTCGGGCTCGACCGTCATGGCCCACCATGCGCGCCACTGGCGCTCGAGCAGGTCGTGGTCGTCCATCTCGAGCCGTGCGCCGACCGGGCCGACGTCACGCAGCCGCGGGAGCTCGACGGGCGAGGCGATGCCGAGCACCTCGCGCAGGTAGAGGGCGAGCAGGACGGAGCGAGACGCGTTCTCGCGAATCACCCACGACGGCGTGCCCCCCGCGCTCATGGGGGCATTGTACGCCGGGCACCTCCGGCCGGCGGGTAGCCTTGACGGGTGACCGACGCGAATTCCTCCTATGCCGCCGCCGGTGTCGACACCCGGGCGGGCGACCTGGCCGTCGAACTCATGAAGGAGGCCGTCGCCGCGACCCACGGACCCGGCGTCCTCGGCGGCGTCGGCGGCTTCGCCGGCCTGTTCGACCTCTCGTTCGCGAAGGACTACGAACGGCCGCTGCTCGCCACCTCGACCGACGGCGTCGGCACGAAGATCGCGATCGCGCAGGCCCTCGACCGGCACGACACGATCGGCCAGGACCTCGTCGGCATGGTCGTCGACGACATCGTCGTGGTGGGCGCCAAGCCCCTCTTCATGACCGACTACATCGCCTGCGGCAAGGTCGTGCCCGAGCGCATCGCGGCGATCGTCACGGGCATCGCGCGCGCCTGCGCCGAGACGGGCACCGCGCTCGTCGGCGGCGAGACGGCCGAGCACCCCGGCCTCATGGGCGTCGACGACTACGACGTGGCCGGCGCCGCGGTCGGCGTCGTCGAGGCCGACCGCCTGCTCGGCGCCGAGCGCGTGCGCGACGGCGACGTGGTCATCGCGATCGCCTCGAGCGGCCTGCACTCCAACGGCTTCTCGCTCGTCCGCAGTATCATTCGTCGGGCCAAGATCGGCTACGCCGATCGGTCCGATGAGCTGGGCACCACGTGGGGCGAGGCGCTGCTCGAGCCGACGCGGCTCTACACCGGCCCGCTCGTGCAGCTCCTCGAGGACGAGCGGCTCGGGGCATCCGTGCACTCGCTCTCGCACGTCACCGGCGGCGGCATCGCGGCGAACCTCGCGCGCGTGCTGCCGCGCGGCTCATGGGTCGAGCTCGACCGGTCGACGTGGTCGCCCGCACCGGTCTTCCGCGTGCTGAACGACCTCGCGGGCACCACGCTCGAATCGACCGAGGGCACCTGGAACCTCGGCATCGGCTTCTTCGCGGTCGTGGCGGCGGATGCCGCGTCCGACGTCGTGGCCGCGCTCGGCGCGCTCGGCCTCCCGGCGTGGCCCGCCGGGACCGTCACGATCGGCGATCGCGACCTCGACGGATTCGAGCAGGGCGCCAAGGGCGTCGACGGCGGCGCCGTGCGGCTCGTGGGCGCGTACGCGGACTGACCCGATGCGCGCGGCGGTCTCGATCGGCATCACCGGGCGCACGGATGCCGCGACGGTCCGCACCCTCGCGGCCCTCGTCGAGCGGCTGGGGTTCCACGCCCTGTGGATCAACGACATCCCCGGCGGCGATTCGCTCGCCGGACTCCGCGTCGCGGCGGACGCGACCACGACGCTCGGCCTGGCGACCGGCGTGATCCCGCTCGATCGTCGCCCGGTCGACGCGCTCGACCTCGCCGGACTCCCGGCCGACCGCACGGTGCTCGGCATCGGGTCGGGTGGGGCGCGGCATCCGCTCGCCCTCGTGCGCGACGGCATCGCGGCACTGCGACGGGCGACGGATGCCGCGGTCGTCGTCGGCGCGCTCGGGCCGCGCATGCGGCGGCTCGCCGCCGAGGAGGCCGACGGCGTGCTCCTCAACTGGCTCACGCCCGACGTGGCGGCGGAGGCGACCGCCGAGCTGCGGCGAGACGCGGGCGCGCGGACGGCGCGCAGCATCCTGTACGTGCGCACCATCGCCGACGAGGCGGCGCGGCCGGCGCTCGAGGCGGAGGCCCGGCGCTACGAGACGGTGCCGTCGTACGCCGCGAACTTCGAGCGGGCGGGGATCCGCGCGATCGACGCGACGGTCGACGACGCGGCTCGCCTCGGCGCGTTCGACGTCGTCGACGAGGTCGTGCTGCGCGCGATCACGCCCACCGGGACGCTCGCCGAGCTCGAGCGGTTCGCCGAGACGACGGCGCGCTGGCGCGACGCCGTGGCGTGACGGGTCGACACGGCCCGTCAGTGCACGAACAGCCCGCGGAAGACGCCTCAGGAGACGAGTCGCCGACTCAGCGGCGGGAGGTGATCCGCAGGGATGCTGCGACGTCGCTCGCGCTCAGGCGCGTTGCTCGTCGCCCGTGACGTAGGTGTCGTCGTCGTCGGCGTACTCCGACCATTTCGACATCTCGTCATCGTGCTCGTCATGGTGCGAGTTGGTGAGCTCGCGCTCAAGCGCCGAATAGTCGGTGTTCGGGCTGAAGTACTTCAGCTCCCGAGCGACCTTGGTGTGCTTGGCTTTCTGACGGCCGCGCCCCATGCGTGACCCCCTTACGACGTCTGGCCGGGTGGGATGGTCGTCACCCGGCGCTCTCTGATAGATGAAATTCGTCCGACTGCCAGTTTAGCACCGCGGATCGGGCTCGGTCGGCGGTGGTGCACAACGTCGTGACCGCCCCCCGGGACGGGGGATCGACGTGCACGAGCACACAGGATCACGTGCTGAGATGGTCTCCGTGATGTCGGACCCTGAACGCGTGAAGGTCGTGGTGATCGGCGCCGGGCAGGCCGGCCTCTCCGTCGCCTACTACCTGCGTCGGTTCGAGCTCGTCGCCGACGAGGACTTCGTCATGCTCGACCGTGCGCCGGGGCCCGGCGGGGCATGGCAGCATCGCTGGTCGTCCCTTCGACTCGGCACCGCGCACCGCGTGAACGACCTGCCCGGCATGGCCGAGCTGGGCCTGAGCTTCGACACGGCCGACCGCACGCTGCCCGCCAAGGAGGTCGTCGCCGACTACTACGGCCGGTTCGAGCAGCACTTCGACCTGCGTGTGCGTCGGCCGATGAACGTGCGCTCGGTGGTCAACGACGGCGCGGACCTGCTCGTCAGCTACGAAGACCTGTCGCCCCAGCCGATCGAGGAGCTGAGGACGCGGGGCTTCTTCGGGCGCCGACGCCGCACGTACGAGGAGGCCGGGACGCCGCGCCACGGGATCGTCACTCAGTTCCTCGTGAACGCGACCGGCACCTGGGGCGCGCCGTTCGTGCCGTACTACCCCGGCATGTCCGACTTCACGGGGAGGCACGTGCACACGTCCGACTTCGTCGACGCCGAGGACTTCCGCGACCGGCACGTGGTCGTGGTCGGGGGCGGCACCTCGGCCATCGGCTTCATGCTCGAGCTCGAGGAGGTCGCGGCCGGGCTCACCTGGGTCTCACGACGGCCGATCGACTGGCTCGACCGCCAGGAGCTCGACCTCGAGGGGGCGTCCGCCGCGGTCGCCCGGCAGGACGAGGCCGCGCGATCGGGCCGCGCACTGCCCTCGGTCGTGAGCGGCACGGGCGTGCCGAAGAGCCGCCGCATCGCCGCGGGCATCGACCGCGGCCTGCTCGTCGCCCGACCGATGTTCCACCGCATCGAACCCGACCGCGTCGTGTGGGACGGCGCTGCCGGCGGCATGGCCCGCGCCGACGCGATCATCTGGGCGACGGGCTTCCGCCCCGAGCTGCGCCACCTCGCGGCGCTGCGACTGCGCGAGAAGGCCGGCGGCGTCACGGTCGGACAGGGCGCGTCGTGGAACGACCCGCGCATCTTCCTCGCGGGCTACGGGCCGCAGGCGTCGACGATCGGCGCGAACCGCGCGGGCCGCATGATCGCGCGCCAGATCATGGCGATGCTCTAGTCGCCCTCGCGGGCCCGCCGGCCGAACGTGCCGGCCGTCAGCGTCTCGTACGACGAGCGCACGACCCGCTCGAGCACCTCGAGATCGACCTGCTCGAGGTCCTTGACGTAGAGGCATCCGACGCCCGTGGTGTGCGGGCCGAGTTGATCGAGCTCGCCGGCGTGCGAGGCGATGCCGTCGTTGAGGTAGATCGTGGTCGAGGGCTTGCGCGGTGCGAACCCGGCGCCGGGTGCGTCGCCCTGGCGGCCGCTCTCGTAGTGGTAGTGGTAGGTGCCGAACCCGATGATGCCCGAGTAGGCGATCCGCGCGGGCTGTCCGGTCGCGCGCGACATGAGCTCGACGAGCGTCTCGGCGTCGCGGCGCCGCACCGGGTTCTGTACGGACTCGATGAGCGCTCGGACCTCGGGGTCGACGTCGGCCATGCGGGGAGTCTACCGGCGGCCCGCCCCGGTCGGCTTCTCGTTCGCGGGCGCGCGGCGGGGGACGGGACGCACGGGCTCGCCGCGACGGTCCTGGCCGGGCAGCGGGCGCGAGCGGCGTCCGTAGATCAGGTCCGAGGAGTCGAGCAGCCACGGCACGAGCGCGACCGTCACGCCGTGCACGAGCATGAGCTTCTGGCGGATGCGGCGGGCCTTGTGGTTGTGCAGCAGGTTCTCCCACCAGTGGCCCACGATGTACTGCGGCATGTAGACCGTGATCACCTCGGAGCCGTGCTCCGCGCGGTGCTGCTTGATGTACTGGATGAGCGGGTAGCTCAGGTCGCGGTACGGCGAGGACAGGATGCGCAGCTTCACGTGGATGTTCTGCTTCACCCAGTCCTTCTTGAGCTGCTTGGTCTGCGCCTCGTCGAGCGACACGTGCACGGCCTCGAGCGAGTCGTGGCGGGCCGCGATGGCGTAGTCGAGCGCCTTCAGCGTGGGCTTCTGCATGCGGCCGACGAGCACGATCGCATGGTCGCCCTCGGCGCCGAAGGTCGTGGTCGGGTCGGGCTCGATCTCCCGCTCGACGTCGCGGTAGTAGCGATGCACGCCGAGCATGAGGAAGAACAGGATCGGCATCATCACGAAGACGATCCACGCGCCGTGCGTGAACTTCGTGACCGTGACGACGATCAGCACCACCGCGGTCATGGCCGCGCCGATCGCATTGATCACGAGCGCGCGCATGATCGCGCCCTGCGAGAGCGGCTGGGCGCCGTCGTCGTCGCGCCCCGCTGGCCGCTTCGGCGCACCCTTCGCGGGGTGACGTCGACGCGACAGCTCCCGCAGCCAATGCCGCACCATGCCGGTCTGCCCGATCGTGAACGACACGAACACGCCGATGATGTAGAGCTGGATGAGCACCGTCAGGTTCGCCTGGAAGATCACGAGGATCGCGATCGCCACGAGCGCGAGGATGATCACGCCGTTCGAGTAGATCAGGCGGTCGCCGCGCGTCGAAAGCGACTTCGGCGCGTAGCCGTCGCGCGCCAGTACCGACCCGAGCAGCGGGAATCCGTTGAACGCCGTGTTCGCCGCGAGCAGCAGCACGAGCGCCGTCGCCGCCTGGATCACGTAGAACGGGAACGAGTCGCCGCCGAACGTCGCCGCCGCGACCTGTGCCATGAGGCTCGGCTGCGGCTCGGTGGCGCACTCCGCCCAGCCGATGAGGTGGCACGGGTCCTCGGCGTAGTGCACGTTCGAGATGAGCGCCATCGCCGTGAGGCCCGAGAAGAGGATGATCGCGATGCCGCCCATCGCGACGAGGGTCGCCTGCGCGTTGCGGATCTTGGGGAGGCGGAACGCGGGCACGCCGTTCGAGATCGCCTCGACGCCGGTGAGCGCGGAGCATCCGCTCGCGAAGGAGCGCAACAGCAGCAGGATGATCGCGGCCTGCGTGAGCGACTCCCCCTGTACGTCGTACGCGGCGGACTCGGCCACGGGCGGGTCGCCGAGCGCGGTGCGCGTGAGGCCCACGACGATCATGATGAAGACGCTGCCGATGAACAGGTAGGTCGGGATCGCGAACGCCTTCGACGACTCGCTGACGCCCCGCAGGTTCACGGCCGCGAGGATGATGACGAACACGATCGCGAGCTCGACGCGGAACGGATTCAGCTCGGGGATCGCCGAGATGATGTTGTCGACGCCCGAGGCGACCGACACGACGACCGTCATGACGTAGTCGACGAGCAGGGCGGATGCCACGACGAGGCCGGCCTTCTCGCCGAGGTTGCGGTGCGCGACCTCGTAGTCGCCGCCGCCCGACGGGTACGCGCGGATGAGCTGGCGGTAGCTCGCCACGACGGTGACGAGCAGCACGACGACCGCGAGCGCGACCCACGGGGTGAACGACAGGAACGCGAGCCCGCCGACGAGCAGGATCATCACGAGCTCCTGCGGCGCGTACGCCACGGAGGAGAGCGGGTCGCTCGCGAAGATCGGGAGCGCGAAGCGCTTCGGGAGCAGCTGCCCCTCGAGATGCTCCGTGGGCAGCGGTTCGCCGATGATCCAGTGCTTCGCCGACTTCAACTCGGCGGGCGCCGACTTGGATTCGGCCGACCTGGGTTCAGTCGACCTGGGTTCAGCGGGGGAGTCCGCCTCGTTCATCACGGCGGTCGACACTACACCCGCGGCGGCGCAAGTCAAGTCGGCGTTTCAGCGGGGTCGGGTTCAATGTTTCAGCGCGTGATCAGGTACATGCCCGCCGCCGCCGCGAGCCCCAGAGACAGGGTCACGACGACGTTGAGGATCGCCGCGCGCCAGCGCCCGCCGTCGAGCAGCTCCACGGTCTCGACCGTCCAGGTGCTGAACGTCGTGAGGCCGCCGCAGAACCCCGTGACCAGGATGAGCCGCAGGTCGCCGTCGAGCGCCGCGCGCTCGGCCAGTCCGATGAGGGCGCCCGCCACGCCCGAGCCGACGACGTTGACGATGAGGATGCCGCCGGGCAGGTGCCCCGGGCGCACGGGGAGCGCGCGCGACAGCGCGTACCGCAGCAGGGCGCCGCCGGCCCCGGCCAGGAGTACGGCGATCACGACGACCGGGGTCAGGCCGCCCGTCACAGGGTCTCTCCGGCATCCGTGATCTCGGTCGGCATCGGGCGGTGCGCGATGAGCGAGCCGATGCGCAGGCCCGCCGCCGCGAGGGCGAGGCCGCCGACGACGGACACGAGGAGGTAGAGCGCCGCGAGCCACGCCTCGCCCGCCCCGGTGAGCACGATGAGCGAGGCCATGACGGCCGACAGCGTCGTGAACGAGCCGATCACGCCCGACCCGAGGCCGGCCTTGAACCAGACCGGGGTGGTCGGCCGCGTCCACAGGCCGCCGACGAGCCAGCCGAGCACGAACGCGCCGACGAGGTTCACGAGGAGCGTCTCGACGGGGAAGTCGCCGTCGCCGTGGGGGAACGCCAGGTCGCATGCGAGCCGCAGGCCGGTGCCGATGAGGCCGCCGACGGCGACGGCGAGGTAGGCGAGCACCCCTGAAGGCTACGCCCGCGCGGGGGCGAGCTCGACGACCCAGTCGTTCAGGCGGTGCACGTTGCCGGGCGTGAGCTCGACGTCGGCCTCGCGAACGAGCGTGAAGCCCGCCTTGCGGCACACGGCGTTGGACGCGGGGTTGTCGACTCGCGGATAGGCGTGCACCGGCAGCGTGTCTCCGTTGGCGCGCGCCCACTCGAGCATGGCGATGACCGCCGCGGGTGCGATGCCCTGTCCGCGGTAGGCCGCCTCGACCGACCAGCCGGCCTCGAGCACCCGCTCGCCGTCCTCCTCGCGGTCCCAGTATCCGACGATGCCGACGCCCTCGGGGTGGTCGGGGGTCGCGATGCGGAACTGGTGCGCGGTGCCCTCGCGCTGCAGCCGGAGGTAGCGCTCGTGCCGCGCGAGCACCTGCTCGTCGTTCTCGGGCCCGCCGAGCTGGTCCATGAGCTCGTGCGTGTTGGCCCGGCGCAGCAGGTCGAGGTCGTCGGGCGACCAGGGATGGAGCGTGACATCCGTCATGCGACCATCACAGCACCGGCCCCCGACACGGCGCGAGGCCGTGCGGGGGCGGCGTCAGCGCTCGACGAGCGATGCGAGCACGTCGGCGCGCACCTGGGCGAGCCGGGCCTTGAGCAGCCCCACCGAGTCGGCGGTCACCGCGCCGCGGTGGGCGTGCGTGCGCAGGTCGGTGCGCAGCTGCTGCCGGAACTCGTTGAGCACCAGATCGGCCTCGTGCACGGCGCGGCTGGTGTCGGTGCCGTAGCCCGGCACGTTCGACGCGGCGCTCGCCGAGGTGCTCGTCGCGGCACGCTTCGCCTCGCGGGCGGCGCTCGCGAGCTCGGCGCGCAGCGAGCGCATCGCGTCGTTCACCTCGGCGCGCACGCCGTCGGCGAGGCGTCGCACGGAGTCGGTGAGGTCGTCCTCGATGGCGTCGAGGTCGTTGCGGCGGGAGTCGACCTCGGCGCGCCCGGCGGCCGTGATCTCGTAGACGGTCTTGCGGCCGTCGGCGGTCTTCGTGACGAGCCCCTCCTCCTCGAGCTTCGCGAGGCGCGGGTAGATCGTGCCGGCGCTGGGGCTGTAGGTGCCGCCGAACCGGTCGGAGAGCGCCTGGATGAGCTCGTAGCCGTGACGGGGCTGCTCCTCGAGCAGCGCGAGCAGGTAGAGGCGCAGGTTGCCGTGGGCGAAGACCGGCGGGGTCATGCCGACGCCTCGCCGTCGCCCGCGCCCGTGCCGGCCGCGGCGCTCGCCGCACCCGCCGTCGCCGACGCCTCGCGACGCATGATCGAGATGCTGCCCGACACGCTGTTCGCGCCGAGGTCGAGCCACTTGCCGGCGAGCTCGCCGACGGTGCGCTCGAAGCCCTTGCCGAGCATGCCCTTCACGGTCATGTCGTCGAGGAGCACCGTGCCGCCGACGGTGTTGATGCGGTAGCGCGCCCCCGAGCCGGGCTCGAAGCGCACCGTGAGGTCGCCCGACACCGTGTTGCTGTCGATGCGGCTCGGCGTGCTGAACGCGTCGACGATCATGTTGCCCGCGACCGTGTCGGCGTTGAACGAGACGATGTCGCCGGTCGCGACCACGTCGCCCGAGACCGTGTGCGCGGTGATGCGGCCCGTGTGGTTGCCGGCCGAGAGCTCGCCCGACACGCTCGAGAGCTCGATGTCGCCCTCGTGGCTGTCGACGACCACGTCGCCCGAGACGGTGCTGAACCGGGCGTCGCCCGCGAAGCCCGACACGAGCGCGTCGCCCGAGACCACGCCGAGCTTCAGCGCGACGCTGCGCGGCGCGAGGATCGAGACCTCGGCCTTGGCGCTCCCCACGAAGCCCTTGAACGCCTCGAGGAAGTTGTCCCACCGCAGTTGCGGGTGGTCGATCTCGAGGGAGTCGCCGTCGATCGAGACCATGAGGTCCTTGCCGGTGACGCCCGAGACCTCGATGCGCGCACCGGGCTCGTCGTGGGCGATCACGTCGACCTTGCCGCCGATCAGGCTCACCTTGAGCTTGCGGACGAGTTCGAGGTCGATGACCCGGGAGTCGCCGGGTGCGATGACCCACTTCTCGATGGCCATGGTATGTCTCCTTCTTTCGCGATATATCGCGTTTGTGATGAGATCACGATATATCGCGTTTGGCGCGAATGCAAGCGATCGGATGCTGCACCGCTTGACATTGACGCAGCGTCAACGTTTAGCGTGAACGGCATGGACACGGGAACGAGGGTCGCCGACTGGTCGATCCAGGAGATCGCGAAGGTCGCCGGGACGACGAGCCGCACGCTGCGGCACTACGACGACATCGGGCTGCTGCCGCCGACGCGCATCGGCGGCAACGGCTACCGCTACTACGACGACGACGCGCTCGTGCGGCTGCAGCGCATCATGCTGCTGCGCGACCTCGGGCTCGGGCTCCCCGCGATCGCGGAGGTGCTCGATCGCGAGGCCGACGCCGAGCACGCCCTGCGCCGCCACCTCGAGTGGCTGCGCGAGGAACAGGACCGGCTGGCGCGGCAGATCGCGTCGGTCGAACGCACCATCGGAGCTCTGGAGGGAGGTGAACGACTCATGGCAGAGCAGATGTTCGACGGCTTCGACCACACGCAGTACAAGGACGAGGTCGAGGAGCGCTGGGGCGAGGACGCGTACGCGAGGAGCGACGCGTGGTGGCGCTCGATGAGCGCTGACGACAAGGCCGCATGGCAGCAGCGCGCGGCGCAGCTCGGCAGCGACTGGATCGCGGCGCACGAGCGGGGCGTCGACCCCGCCGGCGACGAGGCGCAGGCCCTCGCCCAGCGCCACTTCGACTGGCTCCGCGGCATTCCCGGCACGCCCGGCGGCGGCGCGGAGGGTCCCTCGAAGGAGTACTTCCTCGGACTCGCCGAGATGTACGTGGCGGACCCGCGCTTCGGCGCGAACTACGGCGGCCAGGCCGGCGCCGAGTTCGTGCGCGACGCGATGACGGCGTACGCGGAGCGCAACCTCTAGGTCGGTCGTCGAGTAGCGCCGCGCGGAGCGCGACGCGTATCGAGACGCAACATGATCGGTCTCGATACGCGTCCGCCTGCGGCCGGCGCTACTCGACCACCGGGTTGGTGCGGCCGGAATTACTCGACCACCGGAACGGCGCCCGTCCGCGTGCGGACCCGCGTCCGCCGCGCCGGCACGCGATCCGCCGGCATCCGGCCCGAGCCCCGGATCGCGAAGAGCGGGATCGTGTACCCGCACAGCGGGCCGATGAGCAGCGCGAAGGCGAGCGTCCCGATGCCGACGTTGCCGCCGAGCAGCCAGCCCGCGGCGAGCACGATCACCTCGATGCCCGTGCGCACGATCCAGATCTTCCAGCCGGTCACCCGGTGCAGGCCCGTCATCAGGCCGTCGCGCGGGCCGGGACCGAAGTGCGCGCCGATGTAGAGGCCGGTCGCGATGGCGAGCACCACGATGCCCGCGGGCAGCAGGAGCGCACGCACCCACAGGTCGAGCCCCGGCGGGATGAGCCAGAGGCCGAGGTCGGCGAACGGGCCGACGAGGAGCGCGTTCATGACCGTGCCGAAGCCGGGCTTCTGCCGGATGGGGATCCAGAGCAGCAGCACGACGCCGCTCGTGATGATCGTGATGAGGCCGAAGTTGAGGCCGGTCTGCTTCGCGATGCCCTGCGTCAGCACGTCCCACGGGGCGACGCCGAGCTCGCCGCGCACGATGAGCGCGATGCCGATGCCGTAGAGGAACAGCCCGACGAAGAGCTGTACGAATCGGCGGACGAGCACGGGCGCGGGATCGGTCGGTCGGCGAAGCATGTCCCAATCCAATTCCATGATTGGCCTTCTCGTATAGAGCCAATTCGCGTAAAGTGGCCTTATGGCCGACCTCGCGCTGACCGCGCGTTCCCTCGAGCTCCTCCTCGGCGACTGGCGTGGACCCGGCAGTGCCTACGAGGCGCTCGCCGAGCGCATCCGCCTGCTCATCGTCGACGGGCGCATCGCCGTGGACACCCGCCTGCCCGCCGAGCGCGACCTCGCCGAGCGGCTCGGGCTGAGCCGCACGACCGTGACCGCGGCCTACCGGCACCTGCGCGAACAGGGCAACCTGCACAGCGTGCGCGGCTCGGGCAGTGTCGCCCGCCTCACCGGGGCGCCCGCCATCCTCCCCGCGCCGCCCGAGGCCGAGTACATCGACTTCTCCAAGGCCGCGCCGCCCGCGCTGCCGTGGCTGCCCGAGATCGCCCGGCAGGCCGTCGAGGACCTCCCAGCGCACCTCCTCGACGCCGGCTTCGACCCGATCGGCACGCCCGCGCTGCGGCAGGCGATCGCCGATCGCTACACCGCACGCGGCCTGCCGACGACGCCCGACCAGATCATGGTCACGATCGGCGCGCAGCACGCCATCGCGCTGCTGTCCCGGGCGCTCATCGGCCGCGGCGACCGCGCGGTCACCGAGGTGCCGATCTACCCGCACGCCTACGAGGCGCTCCGGGCAGCGGGCGCCCGGCTCGTTCCCGTGCCCGTCTCGCCGCACGACGTCGACGACGACGTCGACGTCCGCGAAGAGACCATGGGCCTCGTGCAGGCGATCCGGCACTCGAATCCGGTCATGGCCTACGTGATCCCCGACTTCCAGAACCCGACGGGCCGCACGATGAGCCGAGCCTCGCGGGCGCGTGTGCTCGACGCTGCCGCCCGCCAGGGCACGGTCGTCGTCGCCGACGAGACCACCGCCGAGCTGTCGATCGACCGGCCCGGCCACTTCCCGCCCATGGCCGCCGACGGGCCGGCCGTGCTCATCGGCTCGGTCGGCAAGACCGTCTGGGGCGGGCTGCGCGTCGGCTGGATCCGCGCCGAGCGTCCGCTCATCCGTCGCCTGCTCGCGGTGCGCTCGCCCGGCGACCTCGGCACGCCCATCCTCGAGCAGCTCATCGTCACGCGGCTCATGCCGCGCATGGACGAGATCCTCGAACTGCGGCGCGAGCAGCTGCGCGCCGGCCGCGACCGCCTCGAGGAGCTCGTCGCCCGCCACCTGCCCGAGTGGGAGGTGCCGCACGTCGACGGCGGCATCGTCACCTGGGTCGGCCTGGGCGCCCCGGTGAGCTCGCAGCTCGCCCTGGCCGCCCGGCGCGAGGGCCTCATCGTCGCGGCCGGGCCGCGGTTCGGCATCGACGGCGCGTTCGAGCGCTTCCTGCGCCTGCCCGTCTGCTACTCCCCCGAGACGACGGATGCCGCGGTGCAGGCGCTCGCCCGCGCCTGGCGCTCGCTCGGGCACGTGCCGGTCGGCGAGCCCGAGCCCGAGCTCCTCGCGTCGGTCGTCTGACGACCGCCGGCGCCGCCGAGAGCTCACCGATCGACTCCGAGTCGAGCACTTCCGAGCCGAATGTCCCTCGGGGCCTGAGATGGTGCGGGGCGGCGGGCGGGTGTCTCCGCCGCCCCGCACCTGGCCGCGTTCCAGATCGCGGCCGGGGCCGCGCGCGTCGGGTCGCTGCGCGGCCTGGGAGGGGTGGGGCCCGGCGCTGGGGGCGGTGCACCGGACTCCACCCGGTCAACGTCGCATCGGGGACCTCCCGCTGCGGAGCTCGGGGGCCCCGTGCTCGACGGCGGCGTGGCGGAGGACGCGGGGGCGGCGCATCACGTGACGTGCATCGGCGGTCGATCGCGGCATGACCCGGTCCTCCTGACTGGCTGGTGGGGATTTCGCTCCCGCGCAGGGAGCATGCCCGTCTGCGCCTGCATCAGGGCAGGCGGAGCGGACCCCGATCAGTCAGGGGTGGTGTCGGTGCCGAACACCGGCGACGACGGCAGTTCGTCGTCGACCGAGCCGAGCACCAGCGACGCGAGCGCGTCGAGGCCGAACGCGGCGAGCATCGCGTCCGAGGTTCCGGATGCCCCGGCCGAGCCGGCACCTGCACCGGATCCACCGGTCCCGGCGCCGCCGCCCGCCGCGGGCGAACCCGACGCGGCCGGGCCGCTCGGCGTGCCGTCGGCGGGCAGGATCGCGCCCGCAGGGTCGTGGGGAACGTTCGCGTCGGCGGAGGCGCCGGGGTCGCCGACCGCCCAGGCGATCGGCCCGCTGACGTCCTCGTCGGCCGTCGCTGCGAAGGCCGTCGTCGCGGCCGTCGTCGGCGTCGCGGCCGCCGTCGGCGTCGCGGTCGTGGTCGGCGTCACGTCCGTCGTCGACGTCGCGGCCGTCTCGACGAGGCCGGGTGGCACGTCGCCCGTCGTCACCGGGTGGACCGGCAGGGGGTCGACCGCGGGCGCCGCGGGCACGTGCGCGACTGTGGGAGGGTCGGCGGGCTTCTGCGCGTGTCCGGGCGGTTCGACCGGCTGCGACGCCGTCGTGTCCTGGGGAGTCGCCGTGCTCGTCGGGGCGGGAGCGCCGTGCGAGGCCGGCGGGGTGCGGTCGGCGGGCTTGCCCGTCGATGCCGGCTGGGCACCGGGTTGGGGCGCCGTCCCGTCCATGGGCACCGAACTGCTCGGCGATGGCGGGGCTGCGTGATCGGCCGGCTTGTCGGCGAGACCGGGCGGGGCGGTCGTGTCGGGTCGGGCCGGCGGAGTCGCCTTCCCCGCGGCCGGGGTGTCGACTGGTGGGGCGACGGCTCGCCCCTCCGAACCCCGCGGCGTCGGGGACGTGTCGGCGGCGGTGGCGGCGTGCTCCCCGGCGACCGGGATCGCCTCCTGCCCGGGTTTCGCGGGCAGCGCATGGCCCGCGTCGGGCGGCCCTGACGGGGCGGTCGCGGCAGCGGCCGACGGCGACTCGGGCGCGGCCGGACCGACGATCGACTGTTGCGCCGGGAGCGGTGCCGCGGGCGCGGGCGGTTCGACCGCGGGCGAAGGCGGTTCGGGCGCTGGCTGTTCGGGCGAGGGCGGTTCGACCTCGGGCGCGGGCGTGGGCGGTTCGGTCGCGGGCGCTTCGACCTCGGGCGCGGGCGCTTCGACCTCGGGCGTGGCCGCGGTCGCGGCATCCGTCGCGGCATCGGGCGGAGCCTCCTCGGCCGATGCCGCATACGCGGAGGAGAACAGGCTGAACGCGAGCCAGATCGCAGCGGCGATGACCCCCAGCAGGGCGAGGCGGAGCCACGGCATCGGCCGCGCGGCATCCGCTGTGGTCATCATGCTCACCCCCCGTTGCACTTCGACGGTACTCCCGGTGGGCGAGCGTGGTCCAGCGTCGGACGGGCGGGATTCCCAGCATCCCGTGACATTCCCGCGATCATGCCCCTGCGAGAATCAGGGGCATGCACCTGCTTGCCGCGCTCAGCATGAAGAACCGCGCGCTCATCGCCCTCGTGACCGTGGTCGTCGCCATCTTCGGCGGCATCGCGCTGACGAACCTCAAGCAGGAGCTCGCCCCGTCGATCGAGTTCCCCCAGCTGTCGATCGTGACGTCGTACCCCGGCGCCTCGCCCGATGTCGTCAACACGGATGTGTCGACGCCGATCGAGACCGCGATCCAGGGCATCACCGGGCTCGAGTCCACCTCGACCACGAGCTCGACGGGCCTCTCCCGCGTCACCGCGAGCTTCACCTACGGCACCGACCTCGCGTTCGCCGAGCAGAAGCTGCTCTCGGCGGTGAACCGCATCGCGAACCAGCTGCCCGAGGACGTCGACCCGCGGGTGCTCGCCCTGAGCCTCGACGACTTCCCGGTCATCGTCGTGGCCGTGACCGGCGCCGACGACGTCAGCGCGCTCTCCGATGAGATCACGCGCACCACGCTCGGCGAGATCAACGACCTCGACGGCGTGCGCGAGGCGACGCTCATCGGCGACGTCGGGCAGCGCGTCACGATCACGCCCGATCCCGCCGCGCTCGCTGCGCGGGGGCTGACCCAGCAGGCGATCC
Organism: Agromyces mariniharenae; assembly: GCF_008122505.1. NCBI lineage: Bacteria > Bacillati > Actinomycetota > Actinomycetes > Micrococcales > Microbacteriaceae > Agromyces > Agromyces mariniharenae. The sequence goes on from NZ_VSSB01000001.1 coordinate 2,097,368, forward strand.
GCGACGCGCTGACGCAGAACGGCCTCCTCGTGCCCGCCGGCACGATCACCGAGGACGACACGACGTTCGCCGTGCAGACCGGCCAGGTGCTCGCCGACGTCGACGACATCGCCGCGCTGCCGGTGCTCGGCACCCCGGGTGCCCCGGGGCCGGCGACGACCATCGACGACGTGGCATCCGTGGAGCTCACCGACAACCCGGTCACGAGCATCTCGCGCGTCAACGGCGAACCCGCGCTCTCGATCTCCGTCACGAAGCTGCCCGCGGCCAACACGGTCGACGTGTCGAACGAGGTGCGCGCGATCCTGCCCGACCTCGAGTCGTCGCTCGACACGACGAACCCCGGCGCGACGTTCACCGTCGTCTTCGACCAGGCGCCCTACATCCAGCAGTCGATCGAGTCGCTCGCGACCGAGGGGCTGCTCGGCCTGCTCTTCGCGGTGCTCGTGATCCTCGTGTTCCTGCTGTCGATCCGCGCGACGCTCGTGACCGCGATCTCGATCCCGACCTCGGTGCTCATCACGTTCATCGGGCTGCAGGCCGCCGATTACACGCTGAACATCCTCACGCTCGGCGCGCTCACGATCGCCATCGGCCGAGTGGTCGACGACTCGATCGTCGTGATCGAGAACATCAAGCGCCACCTCGTCGAGGGCGTCGACAAGGCCACGACGATCGTGCACGCCGTGCGCGAGGTCGCCGGCGCGATCACGGCATCGACGATCACGACGGTCGCGGTGTTCCTGCCGATCGCCCTCGTCGAGGGCGTCACGGGCGAGCTGTTTCGGCCGTTCTCGCTGACGATCACGATCGCGCTCCTCGCGTCGCTGCTCGTGTCGCTCACGATCGTCCCCGTGCTCGCCTACTGGTTCCTGAAGCCCGCGAAGCTCCACAAGCACGACGACGTGGGGGAGGCCGCGGCGGCGGCGTTCGTCGACGAGTCGGGCCCCGCGGCATCCGTCGACGAGCTCGAGCACCCGTCGCGCCTGCAGCGCGGCTACCTGCCGATCATCGAGTGGACGCTGCGGCACGGCGTCGTCACGCTCGTGATCGCCGGCCTCGTGCTCGTCGGCACGCTCGCGCTCACGCCGTTCATGAAGACGAACTTCCTCGGGTCGTCGGGCCAGAACACGTTCCAGGTCACGCAGGAGCTGCCCGTCGGCACGAGCCTCGAGGCGATGGACGAGGCATCGAAGCCCGTCGAGCGCACGCTGCTCGACGTCGAGGGCGTCGAGACGGTGCAGACCTCGATCGGCTCGGGCGGTCGCGGCCTCGCCGCCGTGCTCGGCGGCGGGAGCGGCGCCACCATCACGTACTCCGTCACGACCGACGAGAACGCCGACCAGGAGGCGCTGCAGGACGAGGTGCGCACCGAGCTCGACGACCTCGGTGACGGCATCGGCGAGATCACCCTCGCCGCATCGAGCGGCTTCGGCGCCTCGAACGACATCGAGGTCGACGTCACGGCGTCGAACGCGGAGGACCTGGCGGCCGCGACCGATGCGGTGCAGTCCGAGGTCGAGGACCTGGATTCGGTGTCGCAGGTGAGCTCGAACCTGTCGGAGTCGCGCGAGTACATCGCGGTCGAGGTCGATCGAGCGGATGCCGCGGCCGCCGGCTACTCGGAGGTCGCCCTCGGCGGCTTCGTCTCGGCCGCCATGCAGCCGCAGTCGGCGGGCTCGATCGTGATCGATGAGAAGACGCTCACGATCTACCTCGCGAGCGAGGACCCGCCCGCGACGGTCGAGGAGCTCTCGGCCCTCGAGGTGCCCACGCGGACGGGCCCGGTGCCGCTCGACACGCTCGCCACGGTCGAGGAGGTCGACGGCCCGTCGTCGGTCACGACCGTGCAGGGCCTCCGCAGCGCGACGGTGTCGGCGACCCCGAACAGCAACGACCTCGGCACTGCGAGCGCCGAGGTGTCGGCGGCCGTCGACCGCGCCGACCTGCCCGCGGGCGCCAGTGCCTCCATCGGCGGCGTCACGGCCGACCAGCAGGAGTCGTTCTCGCAGCTGGGCCTCGCCCTGCTTGCGGCGATCCTCATCGTCTACATCGTGATGGTGGCGACGTTCCGCTCGCTCCTGCAGCCGCTGCTGCTGCTCGTCTCGGTGCCGTTCGCGGCCACGGGCGCGATCGCGCTGCAGGTCATCACGGGCATCCCGCTCGGCGTCGCGTCGCTCGTCGGCGTGCTCATGCTCATCGGCATCGTGGTGACGAACGCGATCGTGCTCGTCGACCTCGTGAACCAGTACCGCGACCGCGGCCGCAACGTGCGCGACGCGCTGCTGCACGGCGCGTCCCGCCGACTCCGGCCGATCCTCATGACCGCACTCGCGACGATCTTCGCGCTGCTGCCCATGGCGATCGGGCTCACCGGCCACAGCGGCTTCATCTCGCAGCCGCTCGCCCTCGTGGTGATCGGCGGCCTGGTGTCGTCGACGGCCCTCACGCTCATCGTGCTGCCCGTGCTCTACGACCTCGTCGAAGGCGGCCGCGAGCGTCGCCGGGAGCGGAAGGCGGCGACGGCGGAGGGCGCCGCGGCGGCGAGGGAGCCGGAGCCGGTCGTCGAGTAGCCGAGCGCTACTCGACCGCCCGACCGAGCCCCGCCGCCTTCGCGAGCAGTGCGGCGCGCTCGCGCTCGTTGCCCGTGAGCCGCGCCGCGCTCTCGAGCTCGCCGCGGGCCTCCTCGTTGCGGCCGAGCCGCGCGAGCAGTTCGCCGCGCACGGCGGGCAGCCCGGCGTAGCCGGCGAGCCGCCCCGAGCGCTCGAGGTCGTCCACGAGGCGCAGCGCGCTCGCCGGACCGGTGGACATCGCCACGGCGACCGCACGGTTGAGCTCCACGACGGGCGACGGTGCGATGCGTCCGAGCGCCTCGTAGAGCACCACGATGCGGGCCCAGTCGGTGTCCTCGGCGGTCGGCGCCACCGCGTGGCACTCGGCGATGGCGGCCTGCAGCCCGTACGACGCTCGGCCGCGCCCGATGCGGTCGGCGCGCGCGAGCGCGGCGCGTCCACGCTCGATCTGGGCGCGGTCCCAGCGGCTGCGGTCCTGCTCGTCGAGGGGGATCGGCGTGCCGTCGCGCGCCACGCGCGTGGCGAACCGCGCCGCGTGGAACTCCATGAGCGCCACCAGCGACTGCGCCTCGGGCTCCCGCGGCATGAGGCCGGCGACCATACGGGCGAGGCGGAGGGCCTCGGCCGAGACATCCGGTCGCACCCACTGGTCGCCGGCCGCGGGCAGGTAGCCCTCGTTGAAGATCAGGTAGAGCACGCTGAGCACCGAGCCGAGGCGCTCGGCGTAGTCCTGCGGCTCGGGCACCTCGAACGGCACGTTGGCCGCGGCGAGGGTCTTCTTCGCCCGCACGATGCGCTGCTGGATCGTCGCGACCGGCACGAGGAATGCCCGGGCGATCTCCTCGGAGCTGAGGCCGCCGACGATCCGCAGCGTGAGCGCGATCTGCGCCTCCCGCGAGAGCACGGGGTGGCACGCGACGAACACGAGGCGCAGCACGTCGTCGTCGATGGTGTCGGGGTCCCAGAAGGTGCCGGATGCCGTGCGCTCCTCCTCCTCGAGGTCGCGGGCCATCGCGGCGTACCGCTCGTCGAGCCGCTCGCGACGCCGCCAGCCGTCGATCGCGCGGCGCTTCGCGACCGCCGTGAGCCAGGCGCCGCCGTTGCGCGGCACGCCCTCGACCGGCCACTGCCTGAGCGCCTCGAGCATCGCCTCCTGGGCGAGGTCCTCGGCCTGGCCGACGTCGCCGACGAAGCGCGTCAGCGTCGCGATGATGCGCGCGGACTCGATTCGCCACACCGCGGCGAGGGCGCGCCGGGCACGGTCGACGTCGGCGTCATCCGCCGGGACGACCGCGCCCGCGGCATCCGTCACGTCGGACATTCAGCTCGACGATCCGAGTCGGCCCTCGGCGTCGGCACGCCACTGGGCCTCCTTCTGGATCCACTCGTTGTCCTGCGGGAAGTCCTCGAGCTCGTTCACTCGTCGCACCTCGAGCTTCGTCCCGGGCCCGAGCGGGCAGCGCTTGGCCCACTCGATGGCCTCCTCCTTGCTCGAGACGCCGATGATCCAGAACCCGTTGAACAGCTCCTTCGCCTCGGCGTACGGGCCGTCGGTGACGACTGGCGGTGTCGCGTCGAAGTCGACGACGAACCCCTCCTCGACCGGCGCGAGGCCCTCGCCGGCGAGCAGCACGCCGGCCTTGATGAGCGACTCGTTGTAGCGACCCATCGCCGCGATGATCTCCTCGAAGTCGAGGTCCTTCGAGGCCTCGATGGCCTCCTCGGAGTCCCGCATGATCAGCATGTACTTCATCGTGATTCGCTCCTTCGTCGGACGGGCCGTGCGCCCGCCTCACTTGCACGTCGAACGGGCCAGTGGCCGGATCGACATCGTCGCGGACATTCCTCGGGCCATGTTTCCATGTGCGTCCGAAACCGGACGAGCGCGCGAGGCGTACCCTGAGGATCGGTCGTTTCTCGCAGGGGGCTCCGTGAGGCCGCCACCGGCCCGGCTCGGCCGCACGCTCCCGCATGAGCGAGCTCCGGCACGAGCAAGGAGGCTCCATGTCCTCGTCCCCCACCACAACCGGGATCCGCCCGTTCACCGGCGACGTGCACGTGATCGGGGCCGGCCCGGTCGGCCTGATGCTGACGGCGCTGCTGCAGCCGATCGAGGGCATGTCGCTGCACCTCTACGAGAAGCGCGCCACGTACACGCGCACGCGCATGGTGCAGCTCGCCCCGTACCTCGTGGCGGACTCGATCGAGAGCTACGAGACGGACGAGATCGACGGGGACAGCATCGGCGCCCTGTTCGATCCCGGCGAGCTCCTCGACGGCCTCGCGTTCCGCGGGACGATCCCGAGCGACCTGGGCGCGCTGCTCCACGAGTGGTCGCTCGGCTTCTGCGCGCTCAACGAGATCGAGCAGTCGCTCAGCGACCTCATCGATTCGCGCACGGCGCACCCGGTCGTCCGCGCGTCGGGCATCGTGACGGCGGAGGACGCGATCGCGATGCTCGAGCCGGGCGGCATCCTGGTCGACTGCACCGGGAGCGGCTCCATCCTCAGGAACCACCTGACCACCGGCGACGACGACGTCGAGGCGCGTGCGAACACCATGACGGTCCGCCTCGAGTACGCCCTCGTCATCACGTTCCTGTACGGGCAGCCCTACGACTGCAACGAGTACTGCAAGTACTACAAGAACGCCGGGAACCCGACGTACAAGTTCATCCCGATGGTGCACCGCACCCACTACGACGGCCACGTCAGCCACGTGACCGGCATCGTGACCATCACCCCCGAGGAGTTCGCGGTGATCCCGCCGCGTTGCGACGGCGCATGGCTGCGCGAGAACTTCCCCGCCATGGCCCAGTCGATGGACCGCTTCATCGACAAGATCCGCGAGGAGACGAACGGCGACCTGATCGGCGACCTCGAGATCGTGCGCATCCCGCTCAACGTCTACCGGGCACGGAACGCGACGAACCGGCGCTGGCTGCGGTCGGGACGGACCGACCACCCCTTCGCACACGCTCCGGTATTCCTGGCCGGCGACTCCGCCATCGGATCGCCGTACTTCCAGTCGATCTCGCTCGGGTTCGAGTGCGCGATGCGGCTCGCCGAGCTCATCGCGCGTCCCGCCCTGCCCGTCGACGACCTCCAGGACGAGTACGAGCTCTTCATGTACAAGCAGTGGCTTCGCGTCTACATGCGCAGCAAGATGATCAAGCACAACAAGGACCTCTTCGAGTCGATCGACGATCCGCTCGCGCTCCTGCAGAAGCTGCACATCTACTGAGGGCGGGTCGGATGCCGCGTGGCCGTCGGTCCTACGATTGAGCCGTGCTCGTCCTCGATGCGGTGATCCTCATGGGCGGTCGCGCCGAACGCCTCGGCGGCGCCGCCAAGGGCGACCTCCGCGTCGACGGGCGCACACTGCTGGAGCGGGTCGTGGACGCCGCCGACGTGGCGCGCGATCGCGTGGTGGTCGGCGAGGTCGGCGCATCGGCGCTGCCGACCGACGTGCGCGTGGTGCGCGAGGAGCCGCCGTTCGGCGGCCCGGCGGCGGCGGTCGCGGCAGGCGTGCGCGCGCTCGGCGGGGATGCTGATGTGGTGCTCCTGCTCGCCGGGGACCTGCCGTTCGTGGCGGCGGCGATCGCGCCGCTCCTCGATGCGCTCGGCAGGGGCGCCCCCGATGCCGATGGTGCGCGAGCGGTCGATGCCGACGGTCGCGCGCAGCACCTCACCTGCGTCGTGCGTCGAGCGGCGCTCGAGGCGGCCGTCGCCGCGGCATCCGATGGGCGAACGCTCGACGGCGTCTCGATGCGGACGCTGCTCGAGCCGCTGCGTCTCGTCGACATCGCCGTGGCGCCCGAGGCGACGATGGACGTGGACACCTGGGCCGACGCCGACGCCGTCGGCGCGACGGGAGGAGAGGGACGATGACGATCTCCGACGAGGAGTTCGACCGGGTGCTGGCGCAGTGGGCCGATCGCGTCCGCGCGGAGCTCGGTATCAGGGACGCGCCGCTCGACATCCAGCAGGTGCTCGGCGTCGCCGGTGTCGCCGCGCATTCCGTCATGCGTCCGGCGGCGCCCATCACGACGTACCTGGCCGGCTACGCGGCGGGCGTCGCCGCCGCCGGTGGTGCGGATGCCGCGACCGCCGCCCGCGACGTGCTCGACCGCGTGCGCAAGCTCGCGTCCCCGTGAGTCGCGGTCTCGCCTGGCAGGTCGCGCGCGAGCGCGCGGCCGCGGCGGCCCCTGCCGCGGCGATCGAGCACGTGCCGCTGCACCGCGCCGGCGGACGGGTCCTGGCCGCGGACGTGCACACGCCCATCCCGCTGCCGCACTACGCGTCGTCGGCCATGGACGGCTGGGCCGTGCGGGGTGCGGCGCCGTGGCGGCTCGTCGAGGGACCCGGGATCGAGGCGGGCGAGGCGGTCGTGATCGTGACGGGCGGACTCGTCCCGGATGGCGCCGACGCCGTGCTCCGCTCCGAGGCGGGGCGCGTGGTCGACGGCCGGCTCGAGCCCGTCGGCGAGACGGGGCACCGGGACGTCGCGGAGCGTCGGCACATCCGGCCGGCCGGCACCGAGGCATCCGCGGGCGAGCTGGTGCTCGGGGCCGGCAGCCTGGTGACGCCGCCGCGGGTCGCGCTCGCCGCGGCCACGGGGGCCGATCGGCTCACCGTACGCAGACGTCCACGGGTGGCGCTCGTGCTCACGGGCGACGAGGTCGTCGAGTCGGGTGTGCCCGCGCCGGGTCGCGTGCGCGACAGCTTCCGGCTCGCGCTGCCCGCGATCCTCGACGAGCTGGGCGCCGAGGCGATCGCCGTGCACCGGGTGGGCGACGACCCCGCCGCCACCGCTGACGCGATCACCGCCGACCGGGTCGACCTCGTCGTGACCACGGGCGGCACGGGCGGCTCGCACGCCGACCAGGTGCGCGTGGCCGTCGAGCGGCTCGGCGCCGAGGTGCTCGTGCCGTCGGTGGCGATGCGCCCGGGTGGGCCGACGTTCCTCGCGCGACTGCCCGACCGGCTCGTGCTCGGCCTCCCGGGCAACCCGCTCGCCGCGGTGCTCGGGCTGCTCGCGATCGGCGGCCCGCTGCTCGGCGAGTGGACCGGCCGGACGGCCGCGACGATGACCGTCGTGGCCGCAGAGGCCCTCGCGGGGACGCGCGGTGCGACTCGGCTGGTGCCCGTCGCGGTGGGCGACGGGGGCGCGACGCCCACCGCGCACCTCGGGTCGGGCATGCTGCGCGGGCTCGCCGCGGCGGACGCCGTGCTCGTCGTGCCCGAGGAGGGCGTCGACCGCGGGGCATCCGCCGCGGCGCTGCCGCTGCCGTGGCCGACGTGAGCGGGTCGCGCCGGCCGCCGCGACGAGCTACGCCCTGACGTCCACCCGCTCCGGCTCCGCCGCGCCGGTCGGGCGCCCGGCCCGAGCCAGGACCGCCCGCGTGGACGCCTCGGGCCGCAGGTCGAGCCGGCGCAGCAGCTGCGCGTTGAGCGCGACGATCACGGTCGAGAGGCTCATCAGGATCGCGCCGACCGACATCGGCAGCACGAACCCGATCGGGGCGAGCACGCCGGCGGCGAGCGGCACCGAGATGAGGTTGTACCCGGCCGCCCACCACAGGTTCTGCGCCATCTTGCGGTAGCTGGCCCGCGACAGCTCGATCACCGAGATCACCGAACGCGGGTCGGACGACGCGAGGATGACCCCGGCCGATGCGATCGCGACATCCGTGCCGGCGCCGATGGCGATGCCGACGTCGGCCTGCGCGAGCGCGGGCGCGTCGTTCACGCCGTCGCCGACCATCGCGACGCTGAGGCCCTCGTGCTGCAGCTCCTGCACCTTCGCGGCCTTGTCCTCGGGGCGTACGCCCGCGTATACGCGATCGATGCCGATGCTCGCGGCCACGCTCCGGGCGACCGGCTCGGCGTCGCCCGTGATCATCACGACCTGCACGCCGAGCGCGTGCAGCGCGTCGACCGCCTCCTTCGACTCGGGCCGCACCTCGTCGGCCAGCGCGATGGCGCCGGCGACGCGGCCGTCGACGAGCACGTGCAGCACGGTCTGGCCGCGCTCGCTCCATCCGGCGGATGCCGCGAGCGGCTCGGCGCCCTCGCGGGCGAGCAGTCCGGGGCCGCCGACCTGCACCGACCGGCCGTCGACGGTGGCGTGCACGCCGATCGCGGCCGACGCCGTGAAGCCCGACGCCTGCGGGACGGCGAGGCCCCGGCGCGCGGCATCCGCGACGATCGCCTTCGCGAGCGGGTGCTCGGAGTCGCCCTCCGCCGCGGCGGCCAGCGCCATGAGCTCGTCGGGGTTCCAGCCGGGGGCCGCCGCGGCATCCGTCACGGCCGGCTCGCCCTTCGTGAGGGTGCCGGTCTTGTCGAACAGCACGGCCTGCACGGTGCGCATGGTCTCGAGCGCGAGGCGGTCGGTCACGAGCACGCCGCCGCGGGCCGCACGCTCGGTCGCGATCGACACGACGAGCGGGATGGCCAGGCCGAGCGCGTGGGGGCACGCGATCACGAGCACGGTGATGGTGCGCACGACGGCGTCGTCGGGGCTGCCGAGGAGGGTCCATACGGTCGCCGTGATCGCCGCGACACCGAGGGCGAACCAGAACAGCCAGCCGGCGGCGCGGTCGGCCAGTCGCTGCGCGCGGGAGCTCGACGCCTGCGCCTGCGCGACGAGACGCTGGATGCCCGCGAGCGCGGTGTCGTCGCCGACGGCGGAGACCCGCACGCGGATCGCGGTGTCGGTCGCGACGGTGCCCGCGACCACGTGGTCGCCGGGGCCGCGGCTCACCGTCGTGGACTCGCCGGTGATCATCGACTCGTCCATCGCGGCCGTGCCGTCGATCACGTCGCCGTCGGCGGGGACGCGTCCGCCGGGCCGCACGATCACGACGTCGCCGACGCGCAGGTCTGCGGGTGCGACGATCTCGACGGTGGAGGTGCCGTCTGCGGCATCCGTCACGCGCTCGGCCTCATCGGGCAGCAGCGCGGCCAGCGCGTCGAGCGCCGACGAGGTCGCGGCGATCGAGCGCATCTCGATCCAGTGGCCGAGCAGCATGATGACGATCAGCAGCGCGAGCTCCCACCAGAAGTCGAGGCGGTGGTCGAGCAGGCCCAGGCTCGCGCCGAGCGACGCGAAGTACGCGACCGTGATCGCGAGGCCGATCAGCAGCATCATGCCGGGCTTGCGCGCCTTCAGCTCCGACCAGGCGCCCGTGAGGAACGGGCGGCCGCCCCAGAAGAACATGACGGTGCCGAGCGCGGGGGAGATCCACGGGATCAGGGCGTTGTCGGGCAGGGCATAGCCGATGATGTCGGCGAACATCGGGCTGAACAGGATCGTCGGCACCGCGAGCACGAGGTTGATCCAGAACAGGCGGCGGAACTGGCCGACGTGGTCGCCGTGGCCGGCGTGGCCGGCGTGTGCGTCGTGGCCGGCGTGCGCGTCGTGGCCCGCATGGCCCATGTCGTGGCCGGCGTGTGCGTCGTGGCCGATGTCGTGGCCGGCGTGTGCGTCGTGGCTCATCTCGTGGCCGGCGTGTGCGTCGTGGCTCATCTCGTGGCCGGCGTGGTTCATGTCGTGGCCCGCGTGTGCATCATGGTCGGCGTGCATGTCGTGCCCGGCGTGCGCGTCGTGCTCCGCGTGCATTTCGTGGCTCGCCTGCGCGCCGTGTCCCGTGTGCACGCCATGCTGCTCGTGCCCGCGGTGGCCCTGCGTCTCGTCCCGCGTCATGTCCATCGATCTTCCTCCACATCGCTCAGCTTCGCAGCATACCCCCTAGGGGTATCTTTCACAACGACGACCCGTGCGATTCCCTTCCCGATCTCGCCGCACGAACCCTCTGCGCCACTTCCGAGCCCCCTGCGCCTCTTGGCGTGGCGCAGACGGCAGCGAAGTGGCGCACTGCCCGGCGCGACGAGTGGACGAGCGCCGCGGCATCCCGGCATCCGCCATGCCGGATCGGGGGCGTGGCCGTCCAGCCCGGTTCGCGATCGGAGAACATGGGCGACCGCGGCATCCGTCGCGTGCTGTGATGTGCGGATGGACCTGCTCATCCTCGGTGGCACGCAATGGCTCGGACGCACGATCGCGCAAGAGGCGCTCGCCCGCGGCGATCGCGTGACGTGCCTCGCGCGCGGCGAGGCCGGAGCGGTGCCCGACGGCGCCGAGCTCGTCGTGGCCGACCGTTCGAAGCCGGGCGCCTACGACGCCGTGTCGGGTCGTGACTGGGATGCGGTGATCGACGTGACGCGCCAGCCCGGCTTCGCGCGACGAGCCGCCGCGGACCTCGGGCCTCGGGCCGCGCACTTCACCTTCATCTCGTCGGGCAATGTGTACGCCGCGCAGGACGAGCCGGGCGCCGACGAGTCCGCCGCGCTCATGCCGCCGCTCGCATCCGACGAGTCGACGCCCGACACGTACGGCGAGGCGAAGTCGGCGATCGAGCAGGCGTATCGCGAGGCGCTCGGCGACCGGCTGCTCGTCGTGCGTCCCGGGCTCATCGCGGGTCCGGGTGACGCCTCGGGTCGCAGTGGGTACTGGGTCGCCCGAGCGGCGCGCGACGACGATCCGATGCTCGTGCCCGACATCCTCGACGCATCGGTGCAGGCCATCCACGTCGACGACCTCGTCCGTTTCACGCTCGACTCGGTCGCGGCCGGGCGCAGGGGCGCCTTCAACGCCGTGGGCGACCGCGTGTCGTTCGAGGACTGGCTCGAGGCGAGTCGTGCGGTCGGCGGACACCGCGGCGAGGTCGTCGCGGTGTCGCCCGAGTGGCTCGCCGACCAGGGGGTCGCCGAGTGGTCGGGACCCGACTCGCTGCCGCTCTGGATCATCGACCCCGAGTGGAACGCCTTCCTCGACCGCTCGAACGCGGCCGCGAAGGCGGCGGGGCTGCGCCTGCGTCCACTCGAGCAGCTCCTCGCCGAGACCCTCGAGTGGGAGCGCAGGAAGGGGCTCGACCGCGAGCGCGGCGCCGGGCTGTCGAAGGCGAAGGAGCGGGAGCTGCTCGCGGCTCTGCGGGGATAGCGGGCGGGCTTGTTCCTTCCGGGGTGGGACCGGCCCGGGGTGGGACCAACGGCCCGATCCGCGCTTCGTCCCCGGGCGTAGCATGAGGCCACGACGGGACATCCCCGTCGGCGCCGGCGGAGGTGGTGCGGCATGTTCTGGGGTCACGGCTACGGAATGGGCTGGGGCTGGCTGATCGCCCTGTTCCTGCTGCTCGCGCTTGCGGCGCTCGTCATCCTGGTGGTGCGCTCGTTCACGTCGGCTCCGCCGGGACCGCCGCCGCACCAGGGCCCGCCGGTGCCGCCGAGGAGTCCCGCCCGGGCGATCGCCGAGGAGCGCCTCGCACGCGGCGAGATCAGCCCCGACGAGTATCGGGAGATCGTGCGCGCACTCGACGAGGGGCCGCCGCGGCCGCTGCCCTGAGCGCCGCGCACGGCACGCGGTCGCCGGGCGTCCGGGATCGCAGACATCGCGGTCGGCGGATGCCTCGGCCCGCGGCATCCGCCGTTGCTAGCGTCGTGGCATGGCGACGCTCTCGTACGACCCGCTCTGGCCCCGCGCGGGCGACTGGCCCGCGCTCGCGGACTTCGGACTGGGGGCATCCGTCGACCTGGCACTGCTCGGCGTGCCGGCGTGGCGCACCTCGCTCTCGCCGACGAACGCGCACGCGACGCCGGCGGCGATCCGCGACGCGCTGCGCCGATACAGCCCCGCACTGATGCCCGACCGGTCGGCCGCGAGCTCGGCGCCGTTCCAGGCCACGGATGCCGCGGGCGCGCGGCGTGGGCGCGACTTGTTCGAGCTGCGATTCGCCGACGCCGGCGACATCGTGGAGCCCGATGGGCCCGAGGGCGAGGCACGGACCATCGCCGCAACCGCCGCGGCGCTCGAGCGCGCTGAGGCACTGGTCGCCCTCGGCGGCGACAACTCGGTCACGGTCGCCACGGCGCTCGGCGCATGGGGCGACGACCTCGCGTCCGCCGGACTCGTGACGATCGACGCCCACTACGACCTGCGTGACGGTGTCTCGAACGGCTCGCCCGTGCGCCGCCTGATCGAGGCGGGGCTCGACCCGCGACGGATCGTGCAGATCGGCATCGCCGACTTCGCCAACTCGGTCGCCTACGCGACGCGTGCGGCCGACCTCGGCATCACCGTGATCCATCGCGACGAGCTGCACGGCCGGCGACCGGCCGAGGTCATGGCCGAGGCGCTCGAGATCGCGGGCGCCGCCGGCGGTCCGGTGCACCTCGACGTCGACGTCGACGCCTGCGACCGGTCGGTCGCGCCGGGGTGCCCGGCGTCGGTGCCGGGCGGGCTCGCCGCGTGGGAGCTGCGCGCGCTCGTGCGCGCCGCGGCCGTCGACCCGCGGGTGCGGTCGGCCGACCTCGTCGAGATCGATGCGACCGCGGATGCCGCGGACGGCCGCACCGTGCGCCTGGCGGCGCTGTGCGTGCTGGAGTTCGCGGCGGGGCTGGCGGCGCGCGGGTAGGGCGCGGTCGTCGCCCCACCTGGTGTCGCGGCATCCGGCCTCGCGGCCCCGTGCGTGCGGTGGCAGACTCGGGCCCATGAAGACCCTTGCGCTCGTGCGCCACGCGAAGTCGAGCTGGGATCACCCCGGCGTGTCCGATCACGACCGGCCGCTGAACTCGCGCGGCCAGCGCGATGCCCCCGCGATGGGGCGTCGGCTCGCGGAGCGCGGGTTCCGGCCCGAGCGGATCCTCTCGAGCACCGCCCTGCGGGCGCGCATGACGGCGCAGCTCATGGCGGATGCGCTCGGCGTCGACGCCGACCGGATCATGCTCGACGAGCGCCTCTATGCGGCATCCGCCGACGAGGTGCTTCGCGTCATCGGCGAGCTCGACGGCGAGGTGACGACCGTCATGGTCGTCGGGCACAACCCCGAGACCGCGTCGCTCGCGCACGAGTTCTCGTCGGACATCCACGAGATGCCGACGTGCGCCGTTGCAGAGTTCACGTTCGAGGTCGACGCCTGGTACGAGCTCGAGGACGTCGAGCCGTCGTCGGTGCGGGTGGAGACGCCGCGGGACTAGGTGGGAGTGCGACGCGCTCCGGTCGTCGAGTAGCGCGGGCCGCAGGGCGACGCGTACCGGTCGTCGAGTCGCGCCGACCGCAGGACGACGCGTATCGAGACGCGTCCCCGCCCTCAGCTCCTCGCGGCCCGCACATTCACCCCACGTGCCGCTTCGGCGACTTGTCCTCCACAGGCAGGGCGCGGGCGAGCTTATCCACAAGCAAAGTACCTGATCAGGGTATATTTCTGTGAGATCGGAATGTCGGTGGGTGGTGATGGAATCGATGCATGACGACATCCGGGGCGACCATCGCCGAGGCCGCGCTGGGGGCCGACCTCGACCGCATCGCCATCCTGGAGCGTGAGATCCGTGCGGCGCAGGCCGAGCAGCTGCGCCTGATCGACCGGGCGCACGGGTGGGCACACTCCGCCGCGGACGTGCATGACGGGTCGCCGCAGGTCGAACGAGAGTTCGCGACCCGGTCGTTCATCGCCGAACTCGCCACCCTGCTCCACATCCCCGAGGCCACGGCATCCGGGCTGATCGCCGACGGCGGCATCGCCCGACGCCACCCCGATACGATCGCGGCGCTCGGCTCGGGTGCGATCAGCCTGGCCCATGTCCGATCCCTGTTCGACGCCGTGGTCGGGTTACCCGCCGAGGATGCCGCCAGACTCGAGGCGGCCGCGCTGGAGCGGGCGCCACACGAGACCGCGTCGGCGTTCCGTCGTCGCATCCGGCGGCTGCGCGATCGGCTGCATTCCGAACCGCTCACCGCCCGGCACGACCGCGCACGCGACCGGCGGCGGGTCTGCCTCGAACCCGCCGAGGACGGCATGGCCTGGCTCAGCCTGTACCTCGAGGCCGAACGCGGCGTCGCGATCATGGCACGACTCGACGCCCTCGCGGACGCGCAATCCGCCGAGTCCTCAGCAACCCGCGCACACTCCAAGCTCGACGCGGCGGCCGACCTGCTCCTCGGCCGTCCGCTCGACGCGGATGCCGCTGCACATGCGTCGCCGCTCGGCGTCGTGTCCCCGCGGGTGTACGTCACCGTGCCAGTGCTCACCCTGCTCGGACACACCGACGAGCCCGCCGAACTCGACGGGCACGGACCGATCGACGCCGAGACCGCCCGTCGCCTCGCGGCGCACGCGCCGTCGTTCCGGCGCATCCTCACCCACCCCCACTCCGGCGCCTCCCTCTCCTACGACCGCACCGTCTACCGAGTGCCCGCCGATCTCGCCGGGTACCTCCGGGTCCGCGACGGCACCTGCCGCTTCCCGGGCTGTTCCCGCCGCGCGGTCGGCTGCGATATCGACCACACCCGGGACTGGGCGACGGGCGGCGACACCCGGCACGACAACCTCGCCCACCTCTGCCGCAAGCACCACCGCCTCAAGCACAACACCCGCTGGCGGATGTCGCAGATGCCGAGCGGCGACGTCCGCTGGACCTCACCGGCCGGCCACGAACACCTCACCAGCCCCGAGCAGCCATTCACACGGCTCCCTCAGGAGCCCCCATGGGCGACAGCTGGAAGCACGGAACGTCTCGAATCCGACGCACCGACCTCCGATGCCGCATGATCACGTCGGCGCGGGACCGCTGCGCTTCAGCCGTGCGAGGCAGGACGCAGCCTCGACCCTCACTCACCCGATGCCGCGAGCATCCGCTCGACGTACGGCGTCGCGGGGGACGCGCGCAGCTCCGCCAGCGTGCCGCGCTGCGTCATGCGGCCCCCCTCGAGCACGAGCACGGAATCCGCGAGGGCAGCGGCGTCCGCCGGGCTGTGCGTCACGAGCACCGTCGCGCCGCCGAACTCCCGCACGTGCGTGGCGAGCTCGACCCGCATGTCGGACCGCACCTCCACGTCGAGGGCGGACATCGGCTCGTCGAGCAGCAGTACCTCGGGATCGGCGGCGAGCGCACGGGCGAGCGCCACGCGTTGCGCTTGACCGCCCGAGAGCTGGGCGGGCAGCCGGTCGGCGAGCGACATGAGTCCGTAGCGTTCGAGCCACGGCTCCGCGGCGGCGCGGGCGGCGGCGCGCGACCCGCGCATCCGGGCGGCGAACGCCACGTTGTCGCGCACGGTCAGGTGCGGGAAGAGCACGTAGTCCTGGAAGAGCACGCCGATGCGTCGGCGCTCCGGCGGGAGCCCGTCGACCGAGCGGGCGCCGATCGCCACGCGTCCCGACTCGAGCGGCACGAGCCCCGCGATCGCGGCGAGCACGCTCGACTTGCCGGCTCCGTTCGGTCCGATCACTGCGAGCGGATGGCCCGGCGCCACGTCGAACGCAGCGGCGATCCGCGTCTCGCCGCGGGCGACGACGACGTCGGCGTGCAGGGCTGGTCGGGTCGCGACATCCGTCATCATGCGCGCACCTCCGGCATCCAGCGGTCGCGCAGTCCGAGCAGCACGATCACTGACACGGCGAGCAGCAGCAGGGCGAGCGCGATCGCCTCGTCGGGATCCGACTGCATCGCGAGGTAGCTCGCGATCGGCAGCGTTCGGGTGACGCCGGGCAGGGAGCCCGCGAACGTGATGGTCGCGCCGAACTCGCCGAGCGCGCGCGTGAAGCACAGCACCGCGCCCGCTGCGACGCCCGGCGCCACGAGCGGCAGCGTCACGTGCCGGAACACCTGCCAGCGCGACGCCCCGAGCGTCGCGGCCGCGAGTTCCGTGCGCCGATCCGCCGAACGCAGCGCACCCTCCACCGCGAAGGTGAGGAACGGCAGCGACACGAACACCTGCGCGATCACCACGGCACCCGTCGTGAACGGCACGGTCATGCCGAACCACTCCTCGAGGAGCTGCCCGATCGGGCCGCGACGCCCGAGCAGCATGAGCAGGGCGATGCCGCCGACCACGGGCGGCAGCACCAGCGGCACGGTGACCGCCGCGCGCAGCGCCCTCCTCGGGAACGTCGGCCAGTCCGCGGCGCGGGCGAGGAGCGCCGCGAGCGGCACGCCGAGCACGAGGCAGCACGCCGTCGCGACCGACGCCGTCGTGAACGACAGCACGAGCGCCTGCAGGACCGACTCGCGCGCGAGCAGCTCGGGGAGGTCCGACCACGGAGCCCGCACGACCAGGGCGGCGAGCGGCAGCACGAGCACCGCGAGCGCGATCCCGGCCGCGACGGCGACGGGCCACGCCAGCCGTCCCGCGACGCGCGGTCCACGTCGTCCCGCGCCGCCCGGCCCACGCCCTGCGCGTCCGGTCCGGGGTCCTCGCCCGATCCCGGGTCGGTCCGACACGGGAGACGCCACTACGGCTTCCCGAAGCCCGCTTCGGCGAGCACCGCACGTCCCGCGTCGCCGGTCACGAACACGACGAAGTCCGCCGCCGTGTCGGCATCGCCGGCCTCGGCGAGCGCCGCGATCGGGTACCGGTTCACGACGGATGCCGCGCCGGGCACCTCGATTCCCTCGACCTCGTCGCCCGCCGCGATGACGTCGGTGCGATAGACGAGCGCCGCGTCGACCTCGCCGAGCGACACCTTGGTGAGCACGGCCTTCACGTCGGACTCGAGCGTGTCGGGCGCCGCCACCACGCCCTCCTGCTCGAGCAGCTTCACGGATGCCGCGCCGCACGGCACCGACGCATCGCAGAGGGCGATCCGGAGGTCGGCGTCGGCGAGGTCGTCGAGGCCGGTGACGCCCGCGGGGTTGCCCGCCGGGACGACGAGCTCGAGCGTGTTCGTCGCGAAGACCACCGGATCGCCCGCGAGCCCGGCATCGACGACGGTCTGCATCGGCGGTTCGGCCGCCGACGCGAACACGTCGACCGGCGCGCCCTCGACGACCTGCTGTGCGAGTGCGGCGCTGCCGCCGTAGCTCAGGGCGACGTCCACCGACGGATGCTCCGCCTCGAACCGCTCGGCGAGCTCGTCGAACGCCTCGGTGAGCGATGCGGCGGCGAACACCGTCAACGTCGTGGCCTCCGCGTCGTCGGTCGCATCGGACGGCGCGGGCGAGGCGGTGCCCCCGTTCGCGCCGCTGGACGCGCACCCGGCGAGCACGAGCGCCGCGAGCGCGCCGACGGCGGCGGCGGCACGCGGCATCCGCCCGATGCGCCGACCGGTCACCCCTCGCTCCCCGGCGGCAGCTCGATCGTGACGTTCGTCGCCTTCACGCTCGCGGCGGCGAGCATGCCGGGCTCGAGCCCGAGGTCGTCGGCGGCCTCGCGACTCATGAGCGACACGACCCGGAACGGACCCGCCTGCAGGTCGACCTGCGCCATGACGCCGTCGCGCTGCACGCGCGTGACGAGGCCGACGAAGCGGTTGCGGGCCGAGGCGCGCGCCAACGGGAACGCCTCGGCCAGCGCCGCGCCCGACCCGACCTCGGCCATGAGCGCCACGAGGTCGGTGCCGTCGACCACCCGCATGCCGTTCGCCCCGCGCCGGAGCGTGAGACGCCCGTGCTCCCCCCAACGGCGCACGGTGTCGTCGCTCACTCCGAGCAGGGCGGCGGCCTCGCTGATGCGGTACTCGGGCATCATCTGATCCTCAGGTGCGTGGTCACAGCGCGATCCTATCCGTACCTGCGGATTCATGCGATAACGGTCGGACGGGCCGCACCGCCTGCGAGAATCGGAGCATGCCCGCGATCGATCCCGACTCGCCCCGCTACGCCCGCCAGCGCGTGCTGCCCGGCTGGGGCACCGACGCGCAACGCCGGCTCGCCGACGCCCGCGTCGTGGTGCTCGGCGCCGGCGGCCTCGGCAGCTTCGTCGTGCCCTCGCTCGTCGCGGCCGGCGTCGGCACGGTCGTCGTCGTCGACGACGACGAGGTCGACGTCACGAACCTGCACCGCCAGCTCCTGCACGCGCCCGGCGACCTCGGCCGGCTCAAGGTCGAGTCCGCAGCGGATGCCGCGTACGACCTGTCGCCCGACACCGACCTCGTCCCGGCGGCGATCCGATTCGACGAGACCGTGGCCGACGAGCTCCTCGCCGGCGCCGACCTCCTCGTCGAGGGGACCGATGACATCCTGACCCGCTACGCGGCCGACGACGCCGCGGCGCGCGCCGGCATCCCCCTCGTGTGGGGATCCGCCGCGAAGTTCTCGGGCCAGGTCGGCGTCTCGTGGGATGCGCGCGGCGTCTCGTACCGCGACCTCTTCCCCGAGCCGCCCGCCGATGCCGGGCTCAGCTGCGAGATCGACGGCATCCTGCCCACGGTCTGCACCGTGACGGGCGGCATGATGGCCGGCGAGGTCCTGAAGCTCCTCACGGGGATCGGCGAACCGCTGCTCGGTCGCGTCGTCGTGTACGACGGGCTGAGCGGCCGATCGCGCGAGATCGCGTACCGCCGGGCGGAGGATGCCGCGAAACGACCGGTCGAGCCGGAACCCGCTCGGCCGGCTCCGCAACCCGCGGTGCCGGGCGACGTCGCGCCCGCCGCGCTCGCCGGCGAGCTCGCGTCCGACGCGCCGCCGCTGCTCCTCGACGTGCGCGAGCCGTGGGAGGCGCAGATCGCGACGATCGCGGGCGCCACGCTCATCCCGCTGCCCGAGCTCGCCGACCGTGCGGGGGAGCTGGATCGCGCGGCATCCGTCGTCGTGTACTGCCACCTCGGCGTGCGCTCGGAGTACGCCGCACGCCTCCTCGCCGGATCGGGCTTCGCGAACGTGCGCAACCTCGTCGGCGGCATCGACGCCTGGTCGCGCACCGTCGACCCCGCGGTCGCGAGGTACTGAGATGGCGAGCTGCTGATGGCCGACCGCATCCCCGTCGACGAGCACGCCGCGTTCGTGCGGTCGCTGCTCGCGGGCCTGGGCGCACGGCCGACCGAGCGGGTCGCGCTCGCCGAAGCCCTGGGCCGCATCACCGCCTCTCCGGTGGAGTCGCCCATCGCGCTGCCGCCGTTCCGCAACTCGCAGATGGACGGCTTCGCGGTGCGTGCCGTCGACGTGGCGGATGCCCCGGTGTCGCTGCCGATCGCCGGCGAGGTCGCCGCCGCGGCGGGCGATCCCGCAGCGCTCGAGCCCGGGACCGCCGTGCGGATCATGACGGGCGCGCAGGTCCCGGCCGGCGCCGACGCGATCGTGCCCGTCGAGGACACCGAGCCCGACGGCGACGGCGGCGTCCGCATCGGGAGCGCTCGGCGCGCCGGCGAGTACGTGCGCGAGGCCGGCTCCGACCTCGCCGCCGGGGCCGACGTGCTGCCGCCCGGACTGAAGCTCGCGTCGCGCCACCTCGCGGCCGCCGCGGCATCCGGCCTCACCGAGCTGCTCGTGCGCGAGCGCGTGCGCGTCGCCGTGATCAGCACGGGCAGCGAGCTCGTCGCGCCCGGTGCCGAGCTCGAGCCCGGCGAGATCCCCGACGCGAACGGCATCGCGCTCGCCGCGGCCGTTCGGTCCGCGGGCGGGGTCGTCGTCCACGAGGCGCGCGTTCGCGACGCGGCCGACCGACTGCGCGCCGAGCTCGACACGGCCCGCGAGGCCGAGGCCGAGCTCATCCTCACGAGCGGCGGCATCTCGCAGGGCGCCTACGAGGTCGTGCGCGAGCTCATCGAGCCGCTCGGCGCGTGGGTCGGCTCGGTCGCGATGCAGCCGGGCGGCCCGCAGGCCACGGGCGCGTACCGCGGCATCCCGCTGATCGGCTTCCCGGGCAACCCCGTGAGTGCGCAGCTCTCCTTCGAGCTGTTCGTCGCGCCGACCCTGCGGGCGATCGCCGGACTCCCCCAGGCCCGTCGCGAACGCCTCGAGCTCGCCGCGCCGCTCGTGTCGGTCGCCGGCAAGCGGCAGTTCCTGCGCGGGCGGCGCACCGACGACGGGCGTGCCGAGGTCGTCGGGGGACCGGGGTCGCACCTCGTGGCGGCGCTCGCGGCATCCGACCTGCTCATCGTCGTGCCCGAGGACGTCACGTCGCTCGACGCCGGCGCCGTCGTGGATACCGTTGAGCTATGACCTCGCTCACCCACCTCGACGACGACGGCCGTGCACGCATGGTCGACGTCGGCGGCAAGCCCGTCACGCGTCGCGTCGCGATCGCCGAAGGCCGCCTCGACACCACGGCCGAGGTGGTCGGCCTCGTGCGATCCGACGGCCTGAAGAAGGCCGACGTGCTGCCGACCGCGCGTATCGCCGGCATCTCGGGCGCCAAGCGCACGAGCGAGCTCATCCCGCTCGCGCACATCGTGCCGCTCGACGCGGTGTCGATCGACTTCGGGTTCGAGGAGACGGCGGTCACCATCCGCGCGACCGTCTCGACGACCGCGCGCACCGGCATCGAGATGGAGGCGCTCACCGCGGTCGCGATCGCCGGCCTCACGTTGCACGACATGGTGAAGGCCGTCGACCCGGCGGCGCAGCTCGGCGGCATCCGGCTCGTCGAGAAGCGCGGCGGCAAGCGGGGCGTCTGGCGAGCGGATGCCGCGGGCGAGGCGCTCGTCGAGGAAGCGCGCACCGCGCCGGCTCATCCGCGCGCCGCCGGCATCGCCGAGGTGCTCGTCGTGTCGACCCGCGCGGCCGACGGCGCCGCCGAGGACACGACCGGCCCGATCATCGTGGACTGGCTCCGCGAGCGCGGCTTCGACACCGACGCGCCCGTGATCGTGGCGGACGCCGACGTCTCGCAGGCGCTGCGCGGCGCGGTCTCGGGATCGCCCGCCGTGCTCATCACGACGGGCGGCACCGGGGTGAACCCTGGCGACCGCACCCCCGAGGCGACCCTCGCGATCCTCGACCAGGAACTGCCCGGCGTCGCCGAGGCGATCCGAACGGCCGGTCGCGCCGCCACCCCGACCGCGGCGCTGAGCCGCGCGCTCGCGGGCATCGCCGGGCGGACGGTCGTCGTCAACCTGCCCGGCTCGCGCGGCGGCGTCGCCGACGGGCTGCGCGTGCTCGACGAGCTGCTGCCGCACCTGCTCGACCAGGTCGCCGGCGGCGACCACGCGCCGCGAGAGGCGTCGAATGACTGACCCCGAGATTGCTGACCCCGAGGTCCTCGCGCTCGTGCTCGACGAGCCCATCGACCGCGCGGCGATCGAGGCGTTCGTGCAGTCGCCGCAGGACGGCGCGCTCGTGACGTTCGAGGGCGTCATCCGCGACCACGACCACGGGGCATCCGTCGCCCGCCTCGACTACCAGGCGCATCCCGAGGCGGAGCGGTTCCTGCGCGAGACGTGCGCCGAGGTCGCCCGCGAGACGGGCCTGCGCGTGGCGGCCGCCCACCGCATCGGGTCGCTCGCCATCGGGGACGTCGCGCTCGTGGCCTCCGTCGCCGCGCCGCACCGCGCCGAGGCGTTCGCGGCGTGCGCCCTGCTCGTCGACCGGATCAAGGAGCGCACGCCGATCTGGAAGCGCCAGCACCTCGAGGGCGGCGCGACGGAGTGGGTGAACCTGTAGCGGCTTCGGGTGCCGCTCAGCCTCCCGAGAACGGCGGCAGCACGTCGACGTTCGCGCCGATCGGCGCCGCCGCGTCGCGCCGAACCACGCCATCGACGAGGAACGAGCCGTTCGCGACGACCCGGGCCATCGCGGGCCCGTAGCGTCCGACGAGCAGGTCGCGCAGCTCGCCGACGGTCGACCCCGCCTCGGTCGCGGCGAGGGTCTCCTCCTCGACGCCGGCCGCCTCGGCGGCCGCCGCGAAGTAGCGCACGGTCACGGATGCCACGTCAGCCCCCGATCCCGCCCATGGAGCGCACCGGGCGGTGGAAGTCCGCCGCGTCGATGCCGTGGCCGGCCTGCTTGCCCCACATCGCGGCGCGCCAGCGGTCGGCGAGCTCGGCATCGGATGCCCCGTCGCGGAGCATCGCGCGCAGGTCGGTCTCGTCGTCGCCGAACAGGCACGAGCGCACGGTGCCCTCGGCGGTCAGGCGCGTGCGATCGCAGGCGGCGCAGAACGAGCGGGTCACCGAGGCGATGATGCCGACCGTCGCCGGGCCGCCGTCGACGAGCCACTCCTCGGCCGGCGCCGACGGGTCGTCGCGGCCGACGGGCTCGATCGCGAAGTGCTCGCCGAGCACGTCGAGGAGCTCCTGCGCGTCGACCATGTTCTCGCGGAGCCAGGTCTCGTCGGCGTCGAGCGGCATCTGCTCGATGAAGCGCAGGCGGCATCCGTGCTCGATAGCCCAGGCGAGCAGGGTCGGCGCGTCGTGGAGGGTCTCGCGCATGGCGACCGCGTTGACCTTGAGCGGCCCGAGCCCGGCGCGATGCGCCGCGGCGATGCCGTCGAGCACGCGCGGCAGCCGATCGCGGCGGGTGAGCCGCGTGAAGTGCTCCCGGTCGAGCGTGTCGAGCGACACGTTGACCCGGCTGAGCCCGGCGTCCTTCAGGGCCTGGGCCTTGCGGTCGAGGCCGATGCCGTTCGTCGTCAGCGCGAGCGGCGTGCCGGGGGCGGCCGCGGCGCTCAGCGCGACGATCTCGACGAGGTCGGCGCGCGTGAGCGGCTCGCCGCCCGTGAAGCGCACCTCGGTCACGCCGAGATCACGCACCGCGATGCCGACGAGTCGCGCGATCTCGGTCGACGAGAGCAGCTCGTCACGTGGGATCACGGGCAGGCCCTCGGCGGGCATGCAGTACGTGCAGCGCAGCGAGCAGGCCGACGTGATCGACACGCGGAGGTCGCGGGCGACGCGGCCGAACCGGTCGACGAGCCCCGGGACATCCGGTCGCCCCTCGGTCGACGGCGCAGCCGACGGCGGCCGGCGCAGAGCCGGCATGCCGAGCGAGAGGGCCGCCATGCCTCCACACTAGGCGCTCGCGTGTTTCGCGCCGATGTCCGCCGGCGAACGGAAGGGGTCGACTGCACTCGATTCCGTGACAGCGCCCGCGCTCCTCACTACCCTGAGACGAGTCGGGAGGAGACGCCATGTCGTTCATCACTCGGGGGTTCAGCGGACGCGGTCGCGAGCGCGACGACCGGCTCCCGCCGGGGCAGACCCTCGTCACCGATTTCCCGGTCCTCTCGGCCGGGCCCACGCCCGAGGTGGACACCGACGACTGGGAGTTCACGATCCGCACCGAGACCGGCGCGCACTCGTGGAACTGGGACGAGTTCATGGCGCTGAAGATCGACGACGTCGACACCGACATCCACTGCGTGACGCACTGGTCGAAGCTCGGCACGCGGTGGCGCGGGGTCTCGCTCGACACGCTCTTCGAGGACGTGGAGACCCAGTACGACTACGTGATGGCGCACAGTTACGGCGGCTACACGACGAACGTGCCGCTCGACGAGCTGCTCGACGGCAAGGCGTGGGTCGCGTTCGAGTTCGACGGCGAGCCGCTCGACCCCGAGCACGGCGGCCCGGCCCGGCTGCTCGTGCCGCACCTCTACTTCTGGAAGAGCGCGAAGTGGGTGCGCGGACTGGTGATGATGGACCAGGACGAGCCCGGCTTCTGGGAGCAGAACGGGTACCACATCCATGGGGATCCGTGGAAGGAGGAGCGGTACTGGTGAGCGACGCTCCGACCGCGCAGGCCGTCGCGCCGAGCGCGGCGCCGCTGGCCGTCCCGCGCTCGGGCTGGCACGTCGCCACGGTGGCCGCGACGCACCGCGAGACGCCCAACGCGACCCGCATCGAGCTCGACGTGCCCGGCTGGCCGGGCAATGCGGCGGGGCAGCACCTCGACGTGCGCCTCACCGCGCCCGACGGCTACCAGGCGACGCGGTCGTACTCGATCGCCTCGTCGGGGTCGTCGACCCGCGTCGTGCTCGCGGTCGACAAGCTGCCCGACGGCGAGGTGTCGCCGTACCTCGTCGACGACGTGCGCGCCGGCGACATGCTCGAGGTGCACGGCCCGCTCGGGGCGTTCTTCGTCTGGGCTCCCGCGGCCGACACGGGCGACCATCGACCGGTCCAGCTCATCGCCGGCGGGTCGGGCGTCGTGCCGCTCTACGCGATGGCGCACGCGCACGCGGATGCCTCGGACCCGACGCCGTTCCGCCTGCTGTACTCCGTGCGCACGCCCGACGACGTCTACTTCGATGACGAGTTCGCGACGCTCGTGGATGCCGCGGCCCCGCTGCAGCTCGACGTGGTCTACACCCGCCGCGCGCCCGAGGGCTGGGCGACGGCGCCCGGCCGGATCATGCGCGAGGCCCTGGAGGCCGCCGTGTTCCCCGCGTCGGAGCGCCCGCGGGTCTTCGTCTGCGGCTCGACGGGCTTCGTCGAGCGCGTCGCCGACTGGCTCGTCGAGCTCGGCCACGACCCGCGGTCGATCCGCACCGAACGATACGGAGGCGCATGATGGAGCACGTCGACGGCAACGCCATCGCGGGTCCGCTCGCCGAGTTCTTCACCTTCGACGCGACGATGGCCAGCGGGCGGTGCGTCGGCTGCGGCACGGTCGCCGAGCTCGCCAGGGCCATGGTCTACCGCAGCGGCGCCGGCACGGTCGTGCGCTGCAGCACGTGCGACACCGTGCTCGCCACGCTCGTCGAGTCGGGCGACCGCGCCTGGATCGGCCTCAGGGGCGTGACCGCGATCGAGGTGCGTCGGACGCCATCGGAGGGCTGACACTCCACGGGGAGCACGCCATGTGGATCGGCTGGATCGAGTTCGACCTGCTGCTCGGCGACGTGCACTCGCTGAAGGACAAGCGGGCCGTCATCCGGCCGATCCTCGCCGACCTGCGCCGAGCCACCGAGGCGAGCGTGGCCGAGGTCGCTGAGCAGGACCTGCACCGTCGCGCCGTGCTCGGCGTCGGCGTCGTGGCATCCGGAGCCGAGCGCGTGACCGACACGCTCGACCGCGCCGAGCGGCTCGTCGCCTCGCGGCCCGACGTCATGCTGCTCTCGGCGCGGCGGCGGCTGCGCCGCAGCGACGACGACTGAGCGGATGCCGCGGCTGCGGCCGCACGCCTCAGCTCGCGACGACCTCCCCGTCCTTCCACACGCGCGCAATGAGCGGCACGCCCGGACGGTAGGCGAGGTGCACGTGGCTCGGCGCGTCGAGCAGCACGAGGTCGGCCGGGCCGCCCGGGCGGATCGCCCCGACATCCGTGCGCCGCAGCGCTGTCGCACCCCCGGCGGTCGAGGCCCAGAGCGCCTCGGCGGGCGTCATGCCCATGTCGCGCACGGCGACCGCGATGCAGAACGGCATCGAGCTCGTGAAGCTCGACCCCGGGTTGCAGTCGCTCGCGAGCGCCACCGTGACGCCCGCGTCGATGAGGCGCCGCGCGTCGGGGTACGGCTGCCGGGTCGAGAACTCGACGCCCGGCAGCAGGGTGGCGACCGTGTCGGATGCCGCGAGCGCCGCGACCTCTGGGTCGTCGAGGTAGGTGCAGTGGTCGACGGATGCCGCGCCGAGCTCGATCGCGAGACGCACCCCGTCGCCCGCGCCGAGCTGGTTGCCGTGCACTCGCACGCCGAGGCCCATGGCCGCACCCGCTTCGAGCACCCGCCGGGACTGCTCCGCGGTGAAGGCGCCGCGCTCGCAGAACGCGTCGATCCACTTCGCGTGCGGCGCGCAGGCCTCGAGCATCTCGCCGACGACGAGGTCGACGTAGGCGTCGGCGCCCGTGCCGGGATCGCCCGCCGGGTCGGCGTAGTCGGCCGGCACGACATGCGCGCCGAGGAACGTGACCTCGTCGGTGACCTCGCGGGCGAGGCGCACGATGCGCTCCTCGTCGCGCACCGAGAGCCCGTACCCCGACTTCACCTCGAACGTCGTGGTGCCCTGGGCGTGCAGCTCGGCCACGAACCCGGCGAGGCGGGCGCGCAGCTCGTCGTCGGTCGCGGCGCGGGTCGCAGCCACGGTCGAGCGGATGCCGCCCGCCTCGTAGCGGCGCCCGGCCATGCGCGCGGCGAACTCCTCGGCCCGGTCGCCGCCGAAGACGAGGTGCGTGTGGCTGTCGACGAAGCCCGGGAACACGGCACGGCCGCCCGCGTCGACCACCTCGACGTCGGCGTCCCACAGCGACCGGTGCTCCTCGCCGTCGCGCCGCTGCTCGCGCTCGTGCCGCAGCTCGTCGTCGTGCGACGGCACGTGCGCGGCGGGCCCGATCCACGTGATGCGGCCGTCCTCCACGAGCACGGCCGCATCCCGCACGATGCCGAGCGGGCCGCCGTCGCGGTCGGGAGCCGGGTCGTTCGTGACCAGTTCGCCGACGTTCGTCAGCAGCATCCGCTTCACTGCACCGCCATCAGTCATGCGTGCGCTCCCGATCGTCGCGTCGATGCCGGGCGAACCGAGACCCGTCATGCGTCCATCATGGGCACGCGCAGGCCGCGCTCGCGAGCCACCTCGACGGCGCGGTCGTAGCCCGCGTCGACGTGCCGCATGACGCCGGTGCCCGGGTCGTTCACGAGCACGCGTGCGATCTTCTCGGCCGCGAGGTCGGTGCCGTCGGCGACGACCACCTGGCCGGCGTGGATCGAGCGCCCGATGCCGACGCCGCCGCCGTGGTGGATCGACACCCAGGTCGCGCCCGACGCCGTGTTCAGCAGCGCGTTGAGCAGCGGCCAGTCGGCGATCGCGTCGGAGCCGTCGGCCATGGCCTCGGTCTCGCGGTAGGGCGAGGCGACCGAGCCCGAGTCGAGGTGATCGCGGCCGATGACGACCGGCGCGCTGAGCTCGCCCGAGGCGACCATCTCGTTGAACTTCAGGCCCGCGAGGTGGCGTTCCTTGTAGCCGAGCCAGCAGATGCGAGCCGGAAGGCCCTCGAAGTGCACCTTCTCGCCGGCCTGCGTGATCCAGCGGCGCAGGTGCTCGTCGTCGGGGAACAGCTCGAGGATCGCGCGGTCGGTCGCGGCGATGTCGGCCGGGTCGCCCGAGAGCGCCGCCCAGCGGAACGGGCCCTTGCCCTCGGCGAAGAGCGGGCGGATGTACGCGGGGACGAAGCCCGGGAACGCGAAGGCACGGTCGTGCGCGAGCCCGCCGAGCTCCGCTTCGCGGCGGATCGAGTTGCCGTAGTCGAACACCTCGGCGCCGGCTTCCTGGAAGCCGACCATCGCGTCGACGTGCTTCGCCATGCTCTCGCGGGCGCGGGTCGTGAAGCCCTCGGGGTCGGATGCCGCGAGCTCGTGCCACTCGTCGACCGAGACGCCCTCGGGCAGGTACGACAGCGGGTCGTGCGCGCTGGTCTGGTCGGTCACGATGTCGATCGCCACACCGCGCGCGAGCAGCTCGGGGAACACGGTGGCGGCGTTGCCGACGAGGCCGACGCTGAGCGGGGTGCGCGCGGCCTTCGCGGCGAGCACGCGCTCGATCGCGTCGTCGAGGTCGTCGGTCAGCTCGTCGAGGTAGCCGTGGTCGACGCGGCGCGCCAGGCGGGACTCGTCGACGTCGACGATGAGCATGACGCCCTCGTTCATGGTCACGGCGAGCGGCTGGGCGCCGCCCATGCCCCCGCAGCCGGCGGTGAGCGTGAGCGTGCCGGCGAGCGAACCACCGAACCGTGCGCGCGCGATGGCGCCGAAGGTCTCGTAGGTGCCCTGCAGGATGCCCTGCGTGCCGATGTAGATCCAGGAGCCGGCCGTCATCTGGCCGTACATGGTGAGGCCGAGCTGCTCGAGGCGGCGGAACTCGGGCCACGTCGCCCAGTCGCCGACGAGGTTCGAGTTGGCGATGAGCACGCGCGGCGCCCACTCGTGCGTGCGGAAGACGCCGACGGGCTTGCCCGACTGCACGAGCAGCGTCTCGTCGGGTTCGAGGTCCTCGAGCGTGCGCACGATGGCGTCGAACGACTCCCAGTTGCGGGCGGCCTTGCCGGTGCCGCCGTAGACGATGAGGTCGCCGGGGCGCTCGGCCACCTCGGGGTCGAGGTTGTTCATGAGCATGCGCAGCGGCGCCTCGGTCTGCCAGCTCTTCGCGGTCAGCTCCGAGCCGCGGGCGGCGCGGACGGTGCGCGCGGGGGCGGGGGGTGCATCGGTCATGCCTCGATCCCACCGCACGCGGCACGCTGCGACAACGGATGCCGCGGGGTGCGCGTCCGGGATCCCAGACGAGGAGGGTCAGCCGAGCGAGATGCCGCGCGCGGCCATGAACGGGACCGCGTCGATGGCGGCGCCGTCGAGGTGCACCTCGTAGTGGAGGTGGCACCCGGTGGAGGCGCCCGTGCTGCCGACCGCGCCGATGAGCTGGCCCGCGGTCACGGTCTCGCCGGCCGCGACGAAGACGCCGCCGTCGGTCAGGTGCCCGTAGCCGGTCTCGACGCCCGAGCCGTGGTCGATCTGGATCCAGTTGCCGAGGCTGCCGTTCGGGCCGGCCGCGTTCACGACGCCCGACGTGGCGGCGTAGACCGCCGTGCCGCACGAGGCGGCGAGGTCGGTGCCCCGATGGAAGTCGTTCACGCCCGGCAGCGGCTTGACCGGCCGAGGGCCGAAGTCGGAGGTGATCCGACCGACCACGGGGAGCGCCCAGCCCTGGTCGCTGAGCTGTCCCGCATCGGCGGGCAGGTTGAGCAGGAGCGAGACGCCGCTCGACGCCAGGCGGCTGTCGGATGCGGCGTCGGCCTGCAGGTCGGCGAGCTCCTGGCGCGCGTCGGCCAGCGCCTGCTCGGCGGCCTCGACCTCGGCCTCTGCGGCTTCGACCGGCACCTCGTCGACCGCGGCCCATGCGGCGTCGGCGCGCTCCTGCGCCGCCGCGGCCTCCTCGGTGCGCTTGTCGGCGATCGCGAGGAGCTTCTCGACGTCACCGGCGATCTGCTCGACCCGCGCCACGCCGCCGAGGCCGGCGAGCAGGTCCTTGCCGGCGCCGAACGCGGCGGGGATCGACGAGAGCGTCGCGCCGTCGCCCTGCGCGGCCGCGAAGTACACGCGGCCGGCGGCGTCGGCCTTGGCCTTGGCGTCGTCGGCGAGGCCCTGCATGCGCTCGGCGACGGCCTGCGCCTCGGCCCGCATCGACCGGGCGTCGGCGAGCGCCGCCTCAGCGGCGCGGAGCTGCGACGTGGCGAGCTGGATACGCGCCTGCGCCCCCGCGAGCGCGGCCGACTGCAGGCTGTTCGTGCCCGTCGAGATCGACGCAGCGGTCGCGCGCAGCGTGCGCGTGGGCGACGAGATCGTCGGCGAGGTCGGCGCGGGTGAGCCCGGTGGGTTCGTTGCCGGATCCGTGGGCGGCGGTGTGGCCGGATCCGTGGGCGGCGGTGTGGCCGGGTCGGTCGGCGGCGGCGGCGTGGCCGGGTCGGTCGGCGGCGGCGTGGCCGGGTCAGTGGGCGGCGGCGTGGCCGGGTCGGTCGGTGGCGGCGTGGCGGGATCGGTCGGCGGCGGCGTGGCCGGATCGGTCGGAGTCTCCGTCGCCGGCGCGGGCTCCTCCGCCGGCGCGGGCTCCTCGGCCGGCGCGGGTTCGGTCGTCGGTTCCGCGGTCTCGGTCGTGGTCGCGTCGGTCGTGCTCGTCGTGTCGGTGGTCCCGGTCGCCGAGAGCTCCTCCGCGTAAGCGGGCGCGGCACCCAGGACGCTCAGCAGCACGACGGCCGTTGCTGCGGCGAGCGTGACGCCACCCCGGCGAGCGCTCCGTGAATACCACGGGCGCTCTCGGCCGGGTTCTGAACAGGGTGGCGTCGGCGTCATCAGGTTCCGTTTCGGGTATCGGCCCGGGGCCGATCCCGTCCAGTCTGTCATCGCCGCCCGAGTGAGACAACCGTTCTGCAGCGTACGCACAGCCCACGTTCGGGGTACATGAGCATGTCTCACGTCGGCGGGGATGGTGCCCGGAAGGTGTCACACCAGGTCGCCGGCCTCCCGCGACGCCCTCGCGACGACCTCGCCCGACGCCACGAGCCCCGTGATCGCCTCGATCTCGGGGGACAGGAATCGGTCGGGCCCGGGCACTGCGCCGACGCCCGCCACGAGCTCCACGACCGCTCCCGTGGCGGCGCCCGGCCGCAGCGGAGCGCGCAGCGCGAGGCCGCGCGAGGCGGTCATGACCTCGATCGCGAGCACGCGCGCGAGGCCGTCGATCGCGCGCCGGAGCTTGCGCGCGGCGGCCCACCCCATCGACACGTGGTCCTCCTGCATCGCCGACGACGGGATCGAGTCGACCGACGCCGGCACCGCCAGGCGCTTCAGCTCGGACACGATGCCCGCGGCCGTGTACTGGGCGATCATCAGCCCCGAGTCGACGCCCACCTCGTCGGCGAGGAACGGCGGCAGGCCCTGGTTGCGCGCGCGGTCGAGGAACCGGTCGGTGCGCCGCTCGCTCATCGAGGCGACATCCGCCACCGCGATCGCGAGGAAGTCGAGCACGTACGCGACCGGCGCGCCGTGGAAGTTGCCGTTCGACTCGACGCGGCCGTCGAGCGTCAGCACCGGGTTGTCGACCGCGCTGGCGAGCTCGGCGTCGGCGACGGACGCCGCGTGGGCGAGCGTGTCGCGGGCGGCGCCGTGCACCTGCGGGGCGCAGCGCAGCGAGTAGGCGTCCTGCACGCGCGTGCACTCGGGTCCCTTGTGGCTCGCCACGATGGGGGACCCGGCGAGCAGGGCGCGGAGGTTCGACGCGGCGAGCGCCTGGCCGCGCTGCGGGCGCAGGGCGTGCAGGTCCTCGGCGAACACCGCGTCGGTGCCCATGAGGCCCTCGACGCTCATGGCCGCCGCGACGTCGGCGGTGGGGAGCAGGCGACGCAGGTCGTCGATCGCGAGGGCGAGCATGCCGAGCATGCCGTCGGTGCCGTTGATGAGGGCGAGGCCCTCCTTCTCGCCGAGGCGCAGCGGCGTGATGCCGGCGGCGGCGAGGGCCGTCGCGGCATCCGTCGGCTCGCCATCGGCCGTGCGGACCTCGCCCTCGCCCATGGCGACCAGCGCGCAGTGCGCGAGGGGCGCGAGGTCGCCCGAGCAGCCCAGCGAGCCGTACTCGCGCACGACCGGCGCGATGCCCGCGTTCAGGATCGCCGCGTAGGTCTCGGCGGTCTCGCGGCGCACGCCGGTGCGGCCGGTCATGAGGGTCGAGAGGCGCAGCAGCATCAGGGCGCGCACGACCTCGCGCTCCACCTCGGCGCCCGAGCCCGCGGCGTGCGAGCGGACGAGGCTCGCCTGCAGCTGTGCGCGGCGGTCCTCGGCGATGAAGGTGGTCGCGAGCGCGCCGAAGCCGGTCGAGATGCCGTAGTGCGGCTCGGGGTCGGCGGCGAGGCCCTCGACGATCGCGCGGCTCGCGGCGACCTCCTCGAGGGCCGCCGGGTCGAGCTCGACGGATGCCCCGTGCCGGGCCACGGCGACGACGTCGTCGATCGTGAGGGGTCCGGTGCCGACGGTGACGGATGCCGCGATGCGGTCGGGTGCGGGCGCGATGGTGCTCATGCCTCCGATTCCACACCGCACCCGCGCGCGCGGGAACGCCGAGGAGTACGCTGGCGTCCGGGATCCCGGACGAGGAGGTCGCATGGAGCCCGGCTCGAAGGTGCCCGCCGCCGACCAGACGCTCGCGATCCTCGCCCACCTGGCCGCGCAGCGCGGGCCCGTGCCCGCCGCGACCATCGCGCAGGCGCTCGAGATCCCGCGCTCGACCGTCTACCACCTGCTCGCGGTCATGCAGGAACGCGGCTTCGTCGTGCACCTGCCCGAGGAGCGCCGGTACGGGCTCGGCATCGCCGCGTTCGAGCTGTCGAGCGGGTTCAGCCGGCAGCAGCCGCTCTCCCGGCTCGGACGGCCGCTCGTCGCGACCCTCGTCGACCGCCTCGGCGAGTCGGGGCACCTCGCGGTGCTGCACGGACGCGACGTGCTCTACCTCGTCGAGGAGCGCGCGCCACGGCGTCCCTCGCTCGTCACCGACGTGGGCGTGCGCCTGCCCGCGCACCTCACGGCCACCGGACGGGCGATGCTCGCCGAACTCCCGCCGGCGCAGCTGCGCGCACTGTATCCCGACCGGGCGGCGTTCGCCGAGCGGCATCCCGAGGGCGAGGCGGATGCCGCGGAGTGGAGCTACGGGCGCCTGAAGCGCGTGCTCGCCGACGTGCGCGCCCGCGGCTGGGCCGCCGAGGACGGCGAGGTCACGAGCGGCCTCGCGTCGGCCGGAGCGGCGGTCGTCGACCACCTCGGCTGGCCGGCCGCGGCGATCGCGGTGACGTTCCCCGACGACGCCGCGACCGGGCTGCGCGAGCGGGCCGTGGAGGGCGTGCGCGAGGCGGCGGCCACGCTCTCACGTCGCATCGGCGGCATCCGCTGATCGGAACCGGTCAGCGCTTCGGTGCCGGTCAGCTCTGTTGCCGGTCAGCGCTTCGGTGCGAGCCAGCGCCGCAGCATCCGCGTGACGAGGGGGAGCACCCAGTACGTCATGATCGGCGTCAGCACGAGCGTGGTGCCGAGCGCCCTGAGCCAGATCGGCAGCTCGCCCCATCCGGGCACGGGCGCCACGAGGTAGGCGAACAGCAGGTTCACCGGGAAGAACCCGAGCCAGATCGTGACCGCCTGCTTCCAGCGCGGCGGCGCGGGCGGCAGGTCGGATGCCTCGGCGCCGTGCCCCGCGGCATCCGCCACCGGCACCGAGCCCGTGGCCGGCTCGTCGAACCAGCCCTCGATGCCGGTGCGCCGCCGGCTGCGCTCGGAGTGCACGAAGTCCTCGCCCATCGACAGCCACCGGCTGCGCTCGGGCGATCGCTCCCACGCGTCGAGCGTCTCCTCGTTCGCGAAGCGGTAGAGCATGTGCCACACGGTCGACGTCTCGCCGGCGCGCACCCAGCCCGAGCCGAGGAAGCCCGGATATCCGTTCGCGAGGTTGACGCCGGTCTGCACCCAGGCGGTGGCCTCGGAGATCCGGGCCGGGTCCACCTCGCGCCGGATCGACACGGTGATCGGTTCGCTGGCCATGCATCCATCCCACCCCATCGCGGTTTCGGAGCGGTAACGGGCGGCCCTACCCGACCAGTCGGCGCGCACCGGCGAGCACGCGTCGGGAGCCGACGTGCGCGAGGGCGAGCAGCGCGAGCGCGACGAGCGCCGGCAGCGGAGCGAAGCCCGCGACGAGCAGGGTCGCGACGCCGGCGACGGCCGCGACGGTGTCGATGACGGTCGCGACGACGGATGCCGCGTCTCGGCCTCGCTGCCGGCGACCCCGCTCGAAGCGCGCGAACACGAGCACCACGGGCACCACGGCTGCCGCGCCGGCGGCGAGCCAGAGCGGACGCGTCGCCCACCACTCGACGCTCAGCGGATCCGGCAGCGGCGTGCCGAACGTCGCGTGCGCGGCGAGGGAGAGGCCCGCGAGCGCGACGAGCACGGGCATGTGCCAGAGGTACACCGTCATGGCGCGCTCGCCGACCGCGGAGATCGGGCCCGCGGCATCCGCCCGGTCGACCCAGGCGCGGATGCGCGGCCGTGCGAGCTGGAACAGCGCGAGCTGCGCGACGCCGAGCACCACGAGGGTCACGTTCGGCGGGTTGAGGTTCTCGTACATGTCGACCGGGAACGGGCCCGCCACCGTCAGCACGGCGAGGACGCCGAGCGCCGCGACAGCAGTTCCCCACAGCGCACGGGGGCGGAACCGGTCGAGCCCGCCGTCGGCGAGGTGGAACCCCAGCTGCTGCACGAGGAGCCAGACGAGCACGAGGTTGAGCAGCCCGATCGCGTCCACGCCCGTCGACAGGCGAACGACATCGACGGCGACGACCGCGGCGAGGAGGACGACGGGCGTCAGCAGCCGCGCCCGCTCGTGCGCGCGCACCATGACCGGCACGAGCGCCGAGGTCGCGAGGTAGACGCCGAGGAACCACAGCGGCTGGCCGACGCGGAAGCCCGCCGTGGCCACGAGGTCCTCGGGCAGGCCGGCGAGCCGGAGCACGACGAGACCGCTCGCGACGACGGCGACGACGGCGATCGCGGGCCGCACCAACCTCCCGATGCGCGAGCGGACGTACTCCGACGCCGTCGCTCCCTTGGCGCGCATCGACCGCCAGTGGTGGAAGCTCGAGAAGCCGCCCGCGATGAAGAAGAGCGGCATGATCTGCACGACCCAGCTGACGGGGCCGAACCAGGGCTGCCCCTCGAGGGCGTTCTGCAGCACCGGTCCGTCCGGCCCCATGCTGACGCCGAACATCATGGCGTGCAGGCCGAAGACGACGACGAGCAGGGCGATGCGGATCGCGTCGACGCTCGTGTCGCGGGCGACTCCGGTGCGCCCGGCGGCGGGCGAGCCGCCGTGGTGGGATGCCGCTGCGGGCGTGCCCGCCGGGCGGCTGAGCGTGTCGGTCATCACCGTGCTCCATCCGGGCGGACCATCCGCCCACGATGAGAGACGGTAGGGACCGGGCACCCCCGGCCACATCACACGGGGGTGCCGTTCCGACCCCTACCCCGGTACCGCTCGGGGGGCCGGCGGATGGGCCGACGGTACGAGGAGCTCGGGCTACGCGCCGGGCTGCACGAGCCCCGTGTCGTACGCGAGCACGACGGCGTGCACGCGGTCGCGCAGGCCGAGCTTCTGCAGGATCTTCGACACGTGCGTCTTGACGGTCTGCTCGGCGATGAAGAGCGCCGACGCGATCTCGGCGTTCGACATGCCCCGGCCCACGAGCGTGAGCACCTCGCGCTCGCGCTCGGTGAGACCGGCCAGTCGGGTCTCCGAGGTGCGCGGCGGCGGTGCCGACCGGGCGAAGTCCTCGATGAGGCGCCGGGTCACGCTCGGCGCGAGCAGCGCATCGCCGGCGGCGACGACGCGCACGGCGGCCACGAGCTCCTCGGGCGTCGCGTCCTTCAGGAGGAACCCGCTCGCGCCCGCGCGCAGCGCCTCGTAGACGTATTCGTCGATGTCGAACGTCGTGAGCATGAGCACGCGCGGCACGTGGTCGGAGCCGCGCGCCGGCGTCTGCAGGTCTCTCGTCGCCTCGATGCCGTTGCGATGCGGCATCCGCACGTCCATCACGACGACGTCGGGGCGCAGCTCGTGGGCGAGCGCGACCGCCTCGACGCCGTCGGCGGCCTGCCCCACCACGTCGATGCCGGGCTGCGCGGCGAGCACCGCCGCGAACCCGGCACGCACCATCGCCTGGTCGTCGGCGACGAGCACCGTGATCGTCACGTGGTTCCTCCGTCCGACCCGAGCGGGAGGGTCGCAAGCACACGGTATCCCCCGCCCGGACGCTCGCCGTACTCCGCACGGCCGCCGAGCAGCGCCGCGCGCTCGCCGATGCCCACGAGGCCGTGGCCGCCGCCGCGCGCGTCGGGACCCGGGGCACCCGTGGCCGGCTCGTTCTCGACGCCGACGACGA
Source organism: Agromyces mariniharenae (assembly GCF_008122505.1). Classification (NCBI taxonomy): domain Bacteria; kingdom Bacillati; phylum Actinomycetota; class Actinomycetes; order Micrococcales; family Microbacteriaceae; genus Agromyces; species Agromyces mariniharenae. Next base: position 2,133,045 of record NZ_VSSB01000001.1, read on the forward strand.
GGTCGCCTGCGAGCACCTCGACCGTGACGTGCGTGGCGGCGCCCGGGGCGTGGCGCACCACGTTCGAGAGCGCCTCCTGCACGATGCGGTAGGCCGTGGTCGCGGTGAGCCCCGTGGCGGGCAGCGCCTCGCCGAGTTCGAGCGTGACGGGCACGCCCGCGCGTTCGACGGAGCCCACGAGGGCCGGCAGGTCGTCGAGGCCGGGCTGCGGCGCCGTGTCGGCGGCGGCGTCCTCGCTGCGCAGCACGCCGAGCAGCTGGCGCATCTCGGTCATGGCGGTGCGAGCGGATGCCGCGATCTCACCGAACTCGGCCGTCGCCTCGTCGCTCAGCCCCGCCAGGCGGTAGGGAGCGCTCGTGGCCTGCACGTGGATGATCGACAGTCCGTGCGCGACGACGTCGTGCAGCTCGCGGGCGATGCGATTGCGCTCCTCGACGAGCACGCGGCGTTCCTGCTCGGAGGCGGTGGCCGCCCGCTCGCGGAACAGCTCTACTCCGATGGTGCGACGCTGCGCGACGAGCACGGCCACCGCCAGCGCCGAGAGCGTGATGGCCGCCGCTGTGACGAGGTTCGCCGCGGCGCCCGCGTCGACGAACGCGAACGGCGCGGTGACGACGACGCCGGCGAGCCAGGCGGACAAGCCGAGCCACCACGGGCGCATGAGGCCGAGCACGATGAGCAGGGCGGCCTGCGACAGGATCGACGTCACCGGCCAGGGCCACGGCGCGGCATCCGACGACGCGGAGAGCAGCGCGAACGCGAGCAGGCCGACGGTCGAGAGCGCGGCGCCGAGCCACGGCAGGCGCACGGCGAGCGGGACTGCGCCCGCGAGCGCGAGGCTCGTGGCGAACGCCGCGAGCGGGTGCACGCCGTAGGCGGTCGCGGCGATCGGCACCGAGACCGTCACGAGCACGACCGCGAGCAGCGAGGTCGCGAGCCAGGTCCACGCGCGCACGCGGCGGTCGCCGGAGGGTGGTGCCTGCATTCGGAGGTCCATGGTGGCAGCAGCCTGTCACGAGGACCGCGGCGCGGCATCCCTCGGCGGAGCGATCCTGCGGCCGTACGCCGGTAGGGTCCGGCGCCGGCCGGGGCCGTGTGCCGATCCGGGCGCGCGGTCGTCAGCGCTCCGTGGACGGCGTCACGATCCCGTCGACGGCGGTGTCGGGCTTCATCGCGGCTGAGGCGAGCCGGTCGGCGTTCCGTTGCTCGCGATTCTTCTGGATCATGCGATCGTCTCGGATCGGCAGCTGCAGCCGATCCTCGGCGTCGATGCCGTTGCGCAGCTGCCGGGCACGCTCGACCTCGGTGTCGAGCACGGCGCCGAACAGCAGCGCGAGGTTCGAGAGCCACACCCAGAGCAGGAACGCGACGGCGAACCCGAGCACGCCGTAGGTGCGCTCGTAGGTGCGCACGCCCAGCACGTACGCCGTGAAGAGTGCCGTCGTGGCGAGCCAGGTGAGCAGCGCACCGCCCGCCCCGACGCTCATCCAGCGGATGTTGCGCCGCTTCACGTTCGGCGTCGACCAGTAGAGCAGGGCGATGATGACGGCGACGAGGACGGCCACGACGGGGAGCTTCAGGAAGTCCCACCAGATCACGAGGCCTTCGTCGACGCGGAGCGAGCGCGCCAGCGCATCGGCGACCGGGCCGCTCACGAGCATGAGCACCGCCACGATCGAGCCGAGCACGACGATCACGACCGCGATGCCGAGGAACATGGGCCGCGACTTCCAGAACGGGCGTCCCTCGTCGATGCCGAGGATGCGGTTCATGCCGCGCCCGAACGTGCCCAGGTAGCCCGACACCGTCCACAGGGTGAGCACGAGCCCGGTCGCGAACGCGAGCGCGGCGTGCGACGCGTCGAGCAGCTGCTCGATCGGATCGTCGACCGCCGTCGCGACCTCGTCGCCGGCGAGGTCGCCGATCACGTCGAGGGCGGTGCGCGCCACCGACTCCGCGCTGCCGAAGATGCCGATGAGCGCGAAGGCGCCGAGCAGGGCGGGGAAGACCGAGAGCACCGCGTGGTAGGTCAGGGCCGCCGCGATGTCCCAGCTCTGGCTGATGCGGAACTCGTGCAGCGTGCGACGGAAGATCGTCTGCCAGTCGTCGCGCGTCAGTTCGACGGGGGAGTCGGCACCGGAACTCATCTCGCCTCCTCGGGCTGGACGGACGGGCTCGTGCCGAGCCTATGTCCGCGGATGCCGCGGTCGGCAGGGGTTGCGCGACCGCCCTCGCCCGGTCAGCCGAGGTGGGCGTGCAGGAAGGCGGCGACGCGCGGCCGGAGCGCGTCGTCGAGGATGCCGATCGAGTGCGCATCGCCCGGCACCACGACCAGCTGCGCCGGCACGCCCGCGGCGCCGAGCGTGGCGATGAAGCGCTGCGACTGCCCGAGCGGCACGACCTCCTGCTCGGCGTGCCCGATGAAGAACGGCGGGTCGCTCGGGTCGACCCGACTCGTCGGCGAGGCATCCGCCGACTGCGGGCACGCGTCGAGGCCGGCGCCCGGGTCGCAGCCGAGGTACTCGCCGACGATGCCCTCGAGCCACGGCGAGGCGCCGTCGGCGGCGAGCTCGGCCGCGCTCAGGCCGACGGGGCCCGACAGCTCGGCGACGGCGGCGACACGCGACCCCTCGTCGAGCGGGCCCTCGCCCGTGGTGCCGAGGAGCGCGGCGAGGTTGCCGCCGGCCGACCCGCCGAAGGCGCCGATGCGCGCGGGGTCGATGCCGAAGCGCTCGACCTGCTCGGGGCGCCGCAGCCACTCCACCGCGAGCGCCACGTCGTCGATCGCGGCCGGGAACCGCGCGTCGGGCACGAGCCGGTAGTTGACGGATGCCGCGACGAAGCCCTCGCTCGCGAGCCACAGGCACACGTTGCGCCAGTCGGCGTTCGCCTTGTCGCCGCGGGCCCAGCTGCCGCCGTGGATCGACACGACCGCCGGCCGCTGCTGCACGAGCGCGTCGGCGGCGGGCAGGCAGACATCGAGCGTCAGCAACGTGCCGTCTTCCCGCGTGCCGTACTCGAGGTCGGCCTCGACGTCGAGGCCCGCGGGCGGGGTGAACGTGCGGATGCCGATGATCTCCGCGCTCGCGACCTCGCTCGCCGCGTCGGGGCCAGTCGGGTCGATCTCGCGCAGTTGCGTGTGGAAGCCGGAGAGCGCGACCACGCCGGTGATCGCCGCGATGGCGGCCAGCGCGGCTGCGACGATCCGCCTGGCGCGGATGCCGGAGCCGCCTGTGATTCGGGTCGAGGTCACACCGGGCTCCGGGTTCAGGGGTGGAGTGATGCTAACCCACGATCCGGCGATCGCAAACGCCGTGGTCCACGCCCGGATCCGTGGCCTGCTCGGGGCTTTCCCAGCCGCGATCCGGTATCGTTGCCGAGTCGGTTCTGGACACCGCGCCACGGTGCGGATGGGTTTGTGAGTCCTGAGGGCCGGATTCGAGGGCGGCTTGCCCTCGGAAGTCACCGTATGTGAACGGCCCCGGTCGACGATGTTCCGGGTTCTCAGCCATGCCGAGCGCACTCCTGCGCCCGGCCGGCTGCCATGTACTCAGTACAACCCAGGAAGCAAGATCGTGCCCAAGAACAAGAAGCCCGCGGGCGGACGACCCGCCAGGAACTTCGATCCCTCGTACGCGAAGGGCGGCCGCAAGGGCGGCCCCGCCGCGCGTCACGGCTCGTCGACGCAGAAGCCCGGATCGCGCAGCGCCGGCCACCGCGGCTACCGCCCCGAGGAGGAGGCCCCCCGCAAGGAGCGCTGGTCGCGCGAGGAGCGCGTCGCCACGGGCCGCACGCCGCACCGCGCCGTGCGCGACGGACGTCCGGCGCGTGAGGAGCGCCCCGGCCGCGACGAGCGTGCGCCGCGCGCGCACTATCGGGAGGACCGCCCGGCGCGTTCGTACGACCGCGATGACCGTGCGCCGCGCCGGTTCGACCGCGACGACCGTGCGCCGCGTCGGTTCGAGCGTGACGAGCGTCCCGCGCGTTCGTACGACCGCGGTGAGCGTGCCCCGCGTCGGTTCGACCGTGACGAGCGTCCCGCGCGTCCGTACGACCGGGACGACCGCGCCCCGCGTCGGTTCGACCGCGACGAGCGACCCGCGCGCTCCTACGACCGTGACGATCGTGCGCCGCGTCGCTTCGAGCGTGACGATCGTGCCCCGCGTCGCTTCGACCGTGACGACCGTGCGCCGCGCCGGTTCGACCGCGACGAGCGTCCCGTCCGCCGCGAGTTCGACCGCGACGAGCGTCCCGTCCGCCGCGAGTTCGACCGCCCCGGCTTCCGCGACTCCGAGCGTCGCGCGTCGAGCTTCTCCCCGTCCCGCGAGGCGGAGGCCCGCTTCACGCCGCAGGACGACGTCGTGCTCGAGCGCCTCGAGGCCGAGGCCATCCAGGCCGACGCGGTCGAGGGCGTGACCTTCGCCGACCTCGGGCTCGGCGGCAATGTCGTGCGCGCGCTCGCCGAGCTCGGCGCCGAGTCGCCGTTCCCGATCCAGGCGGCGACGATCCCGGTCGTGCTCGAGGGTCGCGACGTGCTCGGCCGCGGCCGCACCGGTTCCGGCAAGACCATCGCGTTCGGCGCGCCCACGGTCGAGCGCCTCATGCAACTCTGGGCGGAGTCGGGCAAGTCGGGCGGCAAGCGGCAGATCGGCCGGAGCCCCCGCGCGCTGATCCTCGCGCCGACGCGCGAGCTCGCGCTGCAGATCGACCGCACGGTGCAGCCGATCGCGCAGAGCGTCGGCCTCTACACCACGCAGGTCTACGGCGGCGTCCCGCAGGGCCGCCAGGTGGGCGCGCTCCAGCGCGGTGTCGACATCGTGATCGGCACGCCCGGCCGCATCGAGGACCTCGTGGAGCAGGGCCGCCTCGACCTCAGCCAGGTCGTCGTCACCGTGCTCGACGAGGCCGACCACATGTGCGACCTCGGCTTCCTCGAGCCGGTGCAGCGCATCATCCGCCGCACCTCCGAAGGCGGGCAGAAGCTGCTGTTCTCCGCGACGCTCGACACCGGCGTCGCCGCGCTCGTCGACGAGTTCCTCGTCGACCCGGCGGTGCACGAGGTGGCCGGCGAGGACCAGGCGTCCTCGACGATCGACCACCGCGTGTTCGTCATCGACAACCGCGACAAGCGCGACATCGTGGCCCAGCTCGCCCAGCGCGACGGCAAGACCCTCGTCTTCTCGCGCACCCGCGCGTTCGCCGAGGACCTCACCGACCACCTCGAGGACTACGGCATCCGCGCGGTGGCGCTGCACGGCGACCTCAACCAGTCGCGCCGCACGCGCAACCTGCAGCAGCTCACGAGCGGCCGGGTCGACGTGCTGGTGGCCACGGATGTCGCGGCACGCGGCATCCACGTCGACGACATCGACCTCGTGATCCAGGCCGACGCCCCCGACGAGTACAAGACCTACCTGCACCGCGCCGGACGCACCGGCCGCGCGGGCAAGGAGGGCCGCGTCGTCACGCTCATCCCGCGCAACCGCCAGCGTCGCATGGCCGAGCTGCTCGGCCGCGCCGAGATCGACGTCGACTTCGAGGACGTGCGCCTCGGCGACGAACTGCTCACCGACCTCGACACCATCGAGACGGCGCCGGTGGAGACCGAGCGCGAGCCCCAGGAGGTCGTCTCCTAGGAGACCCGCGCCGACCGGCTCGAACAGGCCCGCGACCCGCCCGGTCGCGGGCCTTCTCGCGTGTCACGCGCAGGGCTACCATGAGCGCACGCGCGATGCCGTGCACGACTGGGCGTGGGCGAGGGCGCGAGGTGTGGAGGGCATCGACATGAGCGACGACCAGAACCCGCAGGCCGGATCGCCGGACTCGCCGACGCCGGGGGCGTCGCCATCGCCCGGCGGTTCACCGACGGTGAGCCGCGCGATGCTCCTCTGGGTCGGCGCCGCGGTGGTCGTGCTCTCGTTCGTCGCGGCGTTCCTCGGGTCGTGGCTCGCGCGCTCGGCCGATGCGACCGAGGCCGCGCCCACGCCGACGCCGACGGCCGCGGAGGTCGACGAGGCCGCCTACGAGGAGGCCATCGAGGAGATCCTGCCCGCCGGCTCGGCCGTGCGCGCCGGCACCGGGGTGCCCGAGGCGGGCAAGGGCTACGAGGGCGACGTCTACATCGACATCTCGAACTCCGATGTGTACCTGTTCCAGGACGGCGAATGGACCCTCGTCGGCAACATCCGCCAGAACGCGGCCGAGAACCTCACGGGTGCGCAGGGTCCGCAGGGGGAGCAGGGCGCACAGGGCGAGCAGGGTGCCCAGGGCGAGCAGGGTGCGCAGGGCGAGCAGGGCGAGGCCGGAACGCCGGGCACCCAGGTGCTCCTCGGCACCGGCGTGCCCGACCCCGAGACCTGCACGACCGACGGCGACATCTTCATCGACACGAGCACCGTGCAGTTCTACGAGTGCACGGCCGGCGAGTGGACGCTGTTCGGCCCGACGCCGACGCAGCTGCCCGCCCCGACCGAGGCGCCCACCGAGGGCTGAGGCAACCCGACCGATGGCGTCGCGTGGCAACGAGTGCCGGTGCGACGCCATCGTCGTGTGTCGCCCCGAGTGGCGCCCCGCCCGACCCTGGGGCATAATTACTGACTGAACGGTCGGTTGCCAATTCCGAGCTCGAGCTGCCGCTCGACCGGGAGGACCCGTCGGCGAATACGCTGGGCGGGCGAGCGTTCCCGGACGATGCAGTCAGGAGTGAGCATGGCGGAGGCCTTCCTCGTCGGCGGGGTGCGCACCCCGGTCGGACGCTACGGCGGTGCGCTCGCGAGCGTACGGCCCGACGACCTCGCCGCACTCGTCGTCGGCGAGCTCGTGCGTCGCACCGACCTCGACCGCGCCGGCGAGCTCGGCGCGATCGACGAGGTCATCCTCGGCGCGGCCAACCAGGCCGGCGAGGACAACCGCAACGTCGGGCGCATGTCGGTGCTGCTCGCCGGACTGCCCGACGAGGTGCCCGGGATCACGGTCAACCGGCTGTGCGCGTCGGGCATGTCGGCCATCACGATGGCCTCCCAGGCGATCCGCGCCGGCGACGCCGACCTCATCATCGCGGGCGGCGTCGAGTCGATGACCCGCGCGCCGTGGGTGCAGGCCAAGCCCGACCGGCCGTGGGCCAAGCCGGGTGCGGCCTACGACACGTCGATCGGCTGGCGCTTCCCGAACCCCCAGCTGCTCGCCCGCGACAAGGCGACCTACGCGATGCCCGAGACCGCCGAGGAGGTCGCCCGCGTCGACGGCATCACGCGCGAGGACGCCGACGCCTTCGCCCTGCGTTCCCAGCAGCGCGCCGCCGCGGCGATCGCCGCCGGCCGCTTCGAGCCCGAGATCGTCGGCGTGCAGACCCACAAGGGCGAGGTGCTCGTCGACGAGGGCCCGCGCCCCGAGACGACCCCGGAGGTCCTCGCCGGGCTGCGTCCCGTGGTGCACGGCGGCTCGGTCGTGACGGCGGGCAACTCGAGCGCGCTCAACGACGGCGCATCCGCGATCCTCGTCGCGAGCGGCGAGGCGGTCGAGCGCTACGGCCTCACGCCGCGCGCCCGCGTCGTCGTCGGCACGAGCGCCGGGCTCGCGCCCGAGATCATGGGCCTCGGGCCGGTGCCAGCGACCGAGAAGGCGCTCGAGCGCTCGGGCATCGACCTCGACGACATCGGCTCGGTGGAGCTCAACGAGGCGTTCGCGACGCAGTCCATCGCGTGCATGCGCCGGCTCGGCCTCGACGAGGCACGCGTGAACGCCGACGGCGGCGCGATCGCCCTGGGGCATCCGCTCGGCTCGTCGGGCTCTCGGCTCGTCGTGACGCTGCTCGGCCGCATGGAGCGGGAGGGCTCGCGTTACGGCCTCGCGACCATGTGCGTCGGCGTCGGCCAGGGCACCGCCCTCATCGTGGAGCGCGTGTGATGGGCGAGGTTCCCCCGCTGTCGGATGCCGCGGGCGGGCCGCTGCGCGTCGAGCGGTTCGACGACCGCGTAGTCGCCACGCTGAACCGGCCCGAGAAGCGGAACGCCATCGACCAGGCCACGATCGATGCGCTGCACCTGCTGTGCGCGGAGCTCGAGGCGATTCCGCGGATCCTGATCCTCACGGGCGCCGGCGGCGTGTTCGCGTCGGGCGCCGACATCGGAGAGCTGCGCGAGCGCCGGGCCGACGACGCGCGGCGGGGCATCAACGCGAACGCGTTCGTGCGCGTGCACGAGCTGCCCATGCCGGTCATCGCCGCCCTCGACGGCTATGCGCTCGGCGGCGGGGCCGAGCTCGCGTACGCGGCCGACATCCGCATCGCCACGCCGCGCCTGCGCATCGGCAACCCCGAGACAGGGCTCGGCATCATCGCCGCGGCCGGCGCGAGCTGGCGCCTGAAGGAGATCGTGGGCGAGGCGCGCGCGATCGAGCTGCTGCTCACGGGGCGGGCGATCGGCGCCGACGAGGCGCGCGACCTCGGCCTCGTGACCGAGCTGCACCCGGTCGACGAGCTCCTGCCCGCGGCGCACGCGATCGCCGACCGCATCGCCGCGAACGACCGGGCCGCGACGATCGCCACGAAGCGCGTGTTCCGCGCGCCGCGCGCGGACCATCCCGCCGTCGACCTCGAGGAGCAGGCCGAGCTCTTCGAGAGCCCCGAGAAGTTCCGGCGCATGACCGAGTTCCTCGAGCGGAGGCAGAAGCGATGAGCGAGATGTCCGGTGGTCGAGTAGCGCCCGGCGAAGCCGGACGCGTATCGAGACCTGGCGACGAGGATCTCGATACGCGTCGCGCTCCGCGCGGCGCTACTCGATCAGCGACCTCGACCGGCGCCCCGTCCGACGTCGGCGTGCTCGGCGGCGGGCGCATGGGCGCGGGCATCGCGCACGCGTTCCTCCTGGCGGGCTCGCGCGTGACGGTCGTCGAGCGCGACGCGGATGCCGCCTCCGCGGCGTCGGCGCGCGTGCTCGAATCCGTCGCGGCATCCGTGGCCCGAGGCACCGCCGACGACGACGAGGCGGCGATCGCCGCGCGCTTCGCCACGAGCACCGACGTCGCGGACTTCGCCCGCGCAGGCCTCGTGGTCGAGGCCGTGCCAGAAGACCTGGAACTGAAGATCGACGCGCTCACCCGCGTCGAGGCGGTCCTGCCGCCCGAGGCCGCGCTCGCGTCGAACACCTCGTCGATCTCGATCGACCAGCTCGCCGCGCTGCTCGACCGGCCCGACCGGTTCCTCGGCATGCACTTCTTCAACCCCGTGCCCGCGTCGTCGCTCGTCGAGCTCGTGCGCGGCGACGCCACCCAGGGCACGCTCGTGGCCGAGGCGCGCGAGTGGGTGCACGCCATCGGCAAGACGCCCATCGTCGTCGCGGACGCCCCGGGCTTCGCGTCGTCGCGGCTGGGCGTCGCGCTCGGGCTCGAGGCGATCCGCATGCTCGAGGACGGCGTGGCCAGCGCCGAGGACATCGACGCGGCCATGACGCTCGGGTACAGGCATCCGGTGGGCCCGCTGCGGCTCACCGACATCGTCGGCCTCGACGTGCGGCTCGGCATCGCCGAGTACCTCTCGTCGACGCTCGGCGAGCGATTCGCGCCGCCCGCGCTGCTGCGCCGCATGGTGGCCGAGGGCAAGCTCGGCCGCAAGACGGGCGAGGGCTTCTACCTGTGGGATGCGCCGTGACGCGCATCACCGTCGCGCTCACCCCGCCGCTGCGCCAGTTCGCGCGGCTCCGCACCAGTCGTAATGGCGCAGTGCGCGCCGAAGTGGCGCTCTGCGCGCCGGGAGGAATGCAATGACCGAGACGATGACCGACATCCTGCCGAGCTACGTCCAGGGCGAGTGGTGGACGCCCGATGCCGCGGCCGCGGCGTCGGCGACCGAGGTGCGCGACGCGTCGACGGGCGACGTGATCGCCCGCGTCTCGACCGAGGGGCTCGACCTCGCGGGCGCGCTCGAGTACGCCCGCACCGTCGGCCAGGCGAGCCTCGGCGAGCTGACCTTCCACCAGCGGGCGGTGCTGCTCAAGCAGTTCGCGCTCGCGCTCACCGAGCGCAAGGCCGAGCTGTACGAGCTGTCGAGCCGCACCGGTGCGACGAAGCAGGACTCCTGGGTCGACATCGACGGCGGCATCGGGGTGCTCTTCACGTACTCGGGCAAGGGCCGCCGCGAGATGCCGAACAGCAAGGTCTACATCGACGGGAACGTCGAGAACCTCTCGAAGGACGGCTCATTCCTCGGACGGCATATCTACACTCGGCTCCCCGGCGTGGCCGTGCAGATCAACGCGTTCAACTTCCCGGTTTGGGGCTCGCTCGAGAAGTTCGCCCCAGCGTTCCTCGCGGGTGTCCCGACGATCGTGAAGCCCGCGACGCCGACGGGCTACCTCGCCGAGGCGATGGTCCGCATCCTCGTGGAATCGGGCCTGCTGCCCGCGGGCTCGCTCCAGCTCGTGTCGGGCAGCGTGCCCGACCTCTTCGACCACCTCCGCCTCGGCGACCTCGTCGCGTTCACGGGGTCGGCGTCGACCGCGGAGCGGCTGCGCGCGCACGACTCCGTGCAGACGGGCGGCGTGCGGTTCACGAGCGAGACCGACTCGATCAACGCTTCGATCCTCGGCACCGACGCGGTGTCCGGCACGCCCGAGTTCGACGCGTACGTGAAGCAGCTCGTCGTCGAGATGACCACGAAGGCGGGCCAGAAGTGCACCGCCATCCGCCGTGCGTTCGTGCCCGAGGCATCCGTCGACGCGGTCATCGACGCCGTGCGCGCCCGCATCGCCGAGCGCGTGGTCGTCGGCGACCCGCGCGCCGAGGGCGTCACCATGGGCCCGCTCGCGTCGATCGCGCAGCGCGACGAGGTGCTCCGCCAGGTCGGCCGGCTCGAGGAGGCGGGCGGCGAGCTCGTCATCGGGTCGACGGATGCCCCGAGCGTCATGCACGCCGACGGCAGCACCGGCGCGGCATCCGACGGCGCCTTCGTCGTGCCCATGCTGCTGCGGTTCGCGGATGCCGCGAGCCCCGCGCTGCACGAGGTCGAGGCGTTCGGGCCGGTCGCGTCGATCGTCGGCTACGGCTCGCTCGACGAGGCGTCCGGGCTCGTGGCCCGCGGCGGCGGATCGCTCGTGACGAGCGTCGCGACGCACGACCCGTCGGTCGCCGTCGCGCTCGCGTCGGGCATCGCCGCGTACAACGGCCGCGTGCTCTTCCTCGACCGCGACGACGCGCGCAGCTCGACGGGCCACGGCTCGCCGCTGCCGAACCTCGTGCACGGCGGACCGGGTCGCGCCGGAGGCGGCGAGGAGCTCGGCGGCATCCGTGCCGTGCTGCACCACATGCAGCGCACGGCCGTGCAGGGTTCGCCCGAGATGCTCACCGCCCTCACCGGCGTCTGGCACCAGGGCGCGGCGTCGCAGCCGGGCGGCGTGCACCCGTTCCGCAAGTCGCTCGCGGAGCTGCGCATCGGCGACCAGGTCGTCTCGGCGTCGCGCACGGTGACGCTCGAGGACATCGAGACGTTCGCGGAGTTCACGGGCGACACGTTCTACGCGCACATGGACGAGGAGGCCGCGGCCGCGAACCCGTTCTTCCCGGGTCGCGTCGCGCACGGGTACCTGCTCGTGTCGTGGGCCGCCGGCCTGTTCGTCGACGCCGCGCCCGGCCCGGTGCTCGCGAACTACGGCCTCGAGAACCTGCGGTTCATCACGCCCGTGTCGCCCGGCGACTCGATCCGCGTGGAGCTCACGGCGAAGCAGATCTCGCCGCGGGAGACCGACGAATACGGCGAGGTGCGCTGGGACGCGGTGCTGAAGAACCAGGACGACGAGATCGTGGCGACCTACGACGTGCTCACGCTCGTCGCGAAGGAGCAGGCGCCGCAGCCGGCGTAGCGCCGGGAATCGGCCGCGGAGCGCGTCAGCCGCGCAGCGCGAGCACGAACGGGAGCACCGCGCTCGCGCCCCGCTCCCTGAGCGCTCGGCCCAGTCCCAGTCGGCGAGCACGCGCACGCAGGCCGCCAGCACCTGCGGCGGAACCGGAGCGTCGAGCGTGTTCGGCGCGAACAGCTCGCGCAGGGTGCCGCCCCAGCCGAGGTCGGTGAGCCGCGCGAGCGCGCGGCCCTCGTCGGCCTGCTCGCCGGCGGGGATGCGGCCCTTCACCGGGACGCCGAGCCGGTCGGCGCCCGTCGGCCACGCTCGCCGCGGCTCGATGGGCACGCCCACCCGGTCGAGCGCGCCGGCGGCGGCCTCGGCCGCCCCGTCGGCCAGGCCGCCCGGGTACCAGGCGCCGGCGCAGGTGTCGCACCGGCCGCAGGGCACCGCCGTCTCGTCGTCGAGCGAGCGCTGCAGGAACGCCATGCGGCATCCGTCGGTCTGCTCGTACTCGACCATGTGCCGCTGCTCCGCCTCGCGTTCTTGTGCGATGCGCCCGTAGCGCTCGGCGTCGTAGCTCCACGGCTCGCCGGTCGCGACCCACCCGCCCTGCACGCGGCGCACCGCGCCGTCGACGTCGAGCACCTTGAGCAGCAGCTCGAGCGGCGTGCGGCGAATGTCGACCCGCGCCTCGAGCGCCGGCGTCGACAGCGGGACGTCGGACAGCTCGGCGATCACGCGACGGGCGCGCTCCTCGTCGGGCATCGACGCGGTCGCGAAGTAGTGCCAGATCGCCGGATCCTCGTTGCCGGGGAGCAGGAGCACGTCGGCGCGCTCGGTCGCACGGCCGGCTCGCCCGACCTGCTGGTAGTAGGCGACGGGCGACGACGGCGCCCCGAGGTGCACCACGAAGCCGAGGTCGGGCTTGTCGAATCCCATGCCGAGCGCGCTCGTGGCGATGAGGGCCTTCACCTCGTTGCGCTTGAGCAGGGCCTCGGACTCCTCGCGCTCGTCGGGATCGGTCTGGCCCGTGTACGCCCGCACGTCGTGCCCCCGCTCGCGCAGGAGGCGCGCCGTGTCGTTCGCCGCCGACACGGTGAGCGTGTAGATGATGCCCGAGCCGGGGAGATCGTCGAGGTGGCTCAGCAGCCAGGCGAGGCGGGTCGTGGAGTCGGGGAGTCGCAGGACGCCGAGGCGCAGCGACGAGCGGGCCAGCGGGCCGCGGATCGTGAGCACCTCGCTCCCGCCGAGCTGCTCCGCGACGTCCGCCACCACCCGGCTGTTGGCCGTCGCCGTGGTCGCGAGCACCGGGACGTCGGCCGGGATGCGGGCGATGAGGTCGCGGAGCCGCCGGTAGTCGGGCCGGAAGTCGTGGCCCCAGTCGCTGATGCAGTGCGCCTCGTCGACGACGAGCAGGCCGATGCGTCGCACGAGCGCGGGCAGCTGCTCCTCGCGGAAGGAGGGGTTGTTGAGCCGCTCGGGCGAGACCAGCAGCACGTCGACCTCGTCGGCGTCGAGCCGGCGCAGCACGTCGCTCCACTCGTGGGGGTTCGTCGAGTTGATCGCGACCGCTCGCACGCCCGCACGCTCGGCCGCGGCGATCTGGTCGCGCATGAGGGCGAGCAGCGGCGAGACGAGCACGGTCGGGCCGCCGCCCCTGCGGCGCAGCAGCGCGGTGGCCACGAAGTAGACCGCCGACTTGCCCCATCCGGTGCGCTGCACCACGAGCGCGCGCCGTCGCCCATCGACGAGCGCCTCGATCGCCTCGAACTGCCCGTCGTGGAACTCCGCGTCGGGCCGGCCCACGAGGTCGCGGAGTGCGGCGAGGGCGTCGGCGCGCGTCGCATCGGTCGCGACGAGGGGGCTCATGCGTCCACTCTCGCCGATGCGGCCGACATCCGCGTTCGCGCCACCGCCCTGGAATCCCGTTCGCGTGCAGGAATCCCCTCCGACCGGGATTCCGGCGCGCCGACGGGATTCCGCCGCGTCGGCGCGGGACTCAGCGGTTGGGCGTCCAGCCGATGGCCGGGCCGACGTGCTCGGCGATCGACGCGAGCAGGCGCGCGTTGTAGTCGACGCCGAGCTGGTTCGGCACGGTGACGAGCAGCGTGTCGGCGGCCGCGACGGCCTTGTCGTTCGCGAGCTCCTCGGCGATCTCGTCGGGCTCGCCGATGTAGCTCTTGCCGAAGCGCGCGAGCCCGCCGTCGAGGAAGCCGACCTGGTCCTTGGTGTCGCTGCCGACCCGCGGGCCGAAGTACTCGCGGTCCTCGTCGGTCACGAGCGGGATGACGCTGCGCGACACCGAGACGCGCGGCGTGCGCTCCCAGCCGGCGGCCTCCCACGCGTCGCGGTAGAGCTGGATCTGCTCGTATTGCAGCTCGTCGAACGGCACGCCGGTGTCCTCGGTCAGCAGCGTCGAGCTCATGAGGTTCATGCCCTGCTCGGCGGTCCACTCGGCCGTGGCGCGGGTGCCGCTGCCCCACCAGATGCGGTCGGCGAGGCCGGGCGACTGCGGCTGGATCGGCAGCGCGGCCGTGGAGCCCGTCATCTGCGGGTTGCCGGCCACGACGCCCGCTCCGGTGATCGCGGCCCGGAACACCTCGGTCTTCTGGCGCGCGAGGTCGGCGTCGGTCTCGCCCTCTGGCGGCACGAACCCGAACGCGTGCGATCCGTTCTGCGCGGGCTCGGGTGAGCCTCGGCTCACGCCCAGCTGCAGCCGGCCCTCGCCGCCGGCGTGGGCGCTGATGAGGTCGGCGGCCGCGGCATCCTCGGCCATGTACAGCGGGTTCTCGTAGCGCATGTCGATGACGCCCGTGCCGATCTCGATGCGGCTCGTGCGGGCGCCGATCGCGGCGAGCAGCGGGAACGGGCTCGCGAGCTGCCGCGCGAAGTGGTGCACCCGGAAGAACGCGCCGTCGATGCCGAGCTCCTCGGCCGCGACCGCGAGCTCGATCGACTGCACGAGCGCGTCGCGCCCCGAGCGGGTCGACGACTGCGGCGAGGGGTGCCAGTGGCCGAACGAGAGGAATCCGATGCGCTGCTTCACGACGGGTACAGCATCCTGCGGCATCCGCTCATTCCCCTCTGCGTCTCGGCCGCGGAGAATAGGGCATCTGCCGGATGCCGGGCGGCCACCTCAGACCCGAGTCTAGGGTCAACGAACCACGGAACCGGAGTGGACATGTTGATCTCGGAACTGACCTTCCCGCACCTCGCCGAGGCCCGCGAGGCGCAGCTCGCCATGGAGCTCGAGCGTCGCCGGGTCGTCGCCGAACGACTCGCCGAGACGTCGGGCGACGCGCCGGCACGCACGCGACGTCGACGCGAGCGGATGCCGCGCGCCCGCGTCGCGACGAACGCGCCCTGCCCGGCGTAGGGGGTCCGTGACGCCGCTGCGCGGCTCCTCGACCCGCGGAGGCACTCAGCCGAGCAGCTCCTCCACCCGGTTCGACGTCGGCATGCGCAGCCCGTCGAGCGCGATCGCGATGACGTCGTCGGCGAGGCGGTCGGCGTCCTCGGCGCCGCCCGGGCGGTACCACTCGACGATCGAGTTGATCATGCCGAAGAGCAGCCGCTCGACGACGCGCACGTCGATGTCGCTGCGCAGCGATCCTTCGGCCTGCGCCTCGGACACGAGCGCCGTGACCTGCTTGTCGAAGGCGCGCCGGCGGGCGAGCGCCCGGCGCTCCACGTCGGTGTTGCCGCGCACGCGCAGCAGCAGCGTCACGTAGGGCAGCTTCTCGACGAGCACGTGCACGGCGCCCCGCAGCACGTGGTCGAGCCGGTCGGCGGCACGCCGGGGCGCGGCCCCCTCGACGAGGTCAGGGTGCGCCGACTCCTCGAGCACGCCCTCGAGGGCGCCGAGCGCCGTGTCGAGGGCGCGGTCGAGGATCTCGTCCTTCGATGCGAAGTGGTGGTAGATCGCGGACTTCGACAGGCCGAGCCGGTCGGCGAGCACGCCCATCGATGTCGCGTCGTAGCCGTACTGGTTGAACGCGGCGACGGCGACGTCGAGGATGCCCTGCTGGTCGTAGCCGGGGCGTCCCCGTCGGAGGCTTCCGTTCTCTGACATCCGCCCCAGTCTCCCATCTCGGTCGTGCGGTCGGCGGTTGCGCCACTTCCGTGCCGTCTGCGCCAGTCGAAGTGGCGCGGTTGGCGTCGAAGTGGCGCAGACACGGATGCCGCGTGCCGGCCGCCCGGCGCGCCGTCGCGATCAGCGCAGGTCGTAGACCCGCTTGTACTTGCCCTCGCTGCGCGGCAGCGCGCCGGGCTCCTCGAGCTGCACGGCGACGGTCGAGCCGACGTGCACCTTGATGCGCTGCGCGAGCACGACCGCGGCGGCCTCGCACGTCTCGACCGAGAGGTCGGGATGCCGCTCGATGCGCACCTTCAGCGCGTCCATGCGGCCCTCCTTCGAGAGCTCGAGCACGAAATGCGGCGTGAGCTGCTCGATGCCGAGCACGAGCTCCTCGATCTGCGTGGGGAACAGGTTCACGCCGCGCAGGATGATCATGTCGTCGTTGCGGCCCGTGATCTTCTCCATCCGCCGCATGCCCGGGCGGGCGGTGCCGGGCAGGAGGCGCGTGAGGTCGCGCGTGCGGTACCGGATGACCGGGAACGCCTCCTTGGTGAGCGACGTGAACACGAGCTCGCCGAGCTCGCCGTCGGGCAGGACCGCGCCGGTGTCGCCGTCGATGACCTCGGGCAGGAAGTGGTCCTCCCAGAGGTGGGGGCCGTCCTTCGTCTCGAGGCACTCGTTGCCGACGCCCGGGCCCATGACCTCGCTGAGGCCGTAGATGTCGAGCGCGTCGAGACCGAGGCGCTGCTCGAGCTCGTGGCGCATCTCGTTCGTCCACGGCTCGGCGCCGAGCACGGCGACCTTCAGCGAGGTCGAGCGCGGGTCGATGCCCTGCTCGACCATCGCGTCGGCGATCGTGAGCAGGTAGCTCGGCGTGCAGAGGATCGCGTCGGGCTCGAAGTCCTGGATGAGCTGCACCTGGCGCGCGGTCTGGCCGCCCGACATCGGGATGACCGTCGCGCCGAGCCTCTCGATGCCCGCGTGGGCGCCGAGGCCGCCCGTGAAGAGGCCGTAGCCGTAGGCGTTGTGCACCTTCATGCCGGGTCGGATGCCGCTGGCCCGCAGCGATCGGGCAACGAGCGTCGCCCAGCGGTCGAGGTCGCCGGCGGTGTAGCCGACCACGGTCGGCCGACCGGTGGTGCCGCTCGACGCGTGGATCCGCGCGACCCGCTCCATGGGCACGGCGAACATGCCGAAGGGGTAGGTCTCGCGCAGGTCGGCCTTCGTCGTGAACGGCAGCTTCGCGACATCCGCCAGCGAACGGATGTCGTCGGGGTGCACGCCGGCCTCGTCGAACTTGCGCGTGTAGAGCGGCACGTGCTCGTAGGCGTGCCGCACGGTCTGCTGCAGCCGCTCGAGCTGGAGCGCCTCGATCTCGGCGCGGGACATCCGCTCCTCGGGGTCGAGCTCGGCGGCGGGCACGGGCTCGAGGCCCGAGACGGTGGGGGAGATGGTCGTCGTCGACACGTGGTGCTCCGAGGGTTCAGATCGTTCGGTTCGTGGAGATGGATCGGCCGCGGAACTCGGCGACCGCGTCGCCGTGCTCGTCGACGACCGTGACGTCGTAGAGTCCGGTGCGGCCCGACCGGGTGCGGCGGACGGCCGTCGCGGTGAGGGTCTGCCCCGCGCGAGTGGACTTCAGGAACGTGATGTCGGCGCCCGCCGCGACGGTGACGGTGTCGTCCTCGTTGCAGGCGATGGCGAAGGCCGTGTCGGCCAGGGTGAAGACGAGGCCCCCGTGGGTGATGTGGAAGCCGTTCGTCATGTCCTCGCGCACGCGCATGGACACGACCGCGTGACCGGGGTCGTCGCGCTCGACGACCATGCCGAGGGCGGCGGACGCGAGGTCGCGGTCCATCATGGCGCGATTCGCCCGGCTCGCAGCATCCGTCATGGCGTCGGTCGTGGCATCCGTCATGCGCTGCTCCTCGTCGAGTTGCGCGCCGTTGCTGCGGCGCTGAAGATGACTATATACTAACTGAACGATCGGTTAGTAATACCGGATGCCTCGGCGTACCGCCCGGCCCGGATTCCGCCAAGCACAGGAGTCGACGATGACCGCACCCGCAGACCTCAGCGTCGCCAGTCGTGAGGAGCACGACGAGGCCGCCCAGGCGCTGTTCGACGACCTCATCGCCAAGGACTCGCGCATCGAGCCGCGCGACTGGATGCCCGAGGCGTACCGCAAGACGCTCATCCGGCAGATCAGCCAGCACGCGCACTCCGAGATCATCGGCATGCAGCCCGAGTCGAACTGGATCACGCGCGCGCCGAGCCTGAAGCGCAAGGCGATCCTCATGGCCAAGGTGCAGGACGAAGCCGGCCACGGGCTCTACCTCTACTCGGCCGCGCAGACGCTCGGCATCGGGCGCGAGGAGATGATGCAGCAGCTCATCGACGGCAAGGCGCGCTACTCCTCGATCTTCAACTACACGACACCGACCTGGGCCGACATGGGCGCCATCGGGTGGCTCGTCGACGGCGCCGCGATCTGCAACCAGGTGCCGCTGTGCCGCGCGTCCTACGGGCCCTACGGCCGGGCGATGGTGCGCATCTGCAAGGAGGAGTCGTTCCACCAGCGGCAGGGCTTCGAGATCCTGCTCGAGCTCATGCAGGGCTCCGAGGCGCAGCGCGAGATGGCGCAGGACGCCGTGAACCGCTGGTACTGGCCGAGCCTCATGATGTTCGGCCCACCCGACGACCAGTCGCCGAACTCGGCGCAGTCGATGGCGTGGAACATCAAGCGGTTCTCGAACGACGAGCTGCGCCAGCGCTTCGTCGGCATGCTCGTGCCGCAGGCCGAGGTGCTCGGCGTCACGCTGCCCGACCCGAACCTGGCGTGGAACGAGGAGCGCCAGGCCTACGACATGAGCGAGATCGACTGGACCGAGTTCAACGAGGTGCTCGCCGGTCGCGGTCCGGCGAACGCCGAGCGCCTGCGCCGCCGGCGCGAGGCCCATGACGACGGCGCCTGGGTGCGCGAGGCGGCCGCCGAGTACGCCCGCAAGCAGGCCGAGCGCGAGAAGGCGGTGGCGTGATGAGCACTCCGGGCGAGACGGGCACCGAGGCCTGGCCCCTCTGGGAGGTCTTCGTGCGGGCCAACCGCGGCCTCAGCCACGTGCACGTCGGGTCGCTGCACGCGCCCGACGCCGACATGGCCGTGCGCAACGCGCGCGACCTCTACACGCGGCGCAACGAGGGCGTCTCGATCTGGGTGGTGCCCGCCGACGCGATCACCACGAGCGACCCCGACGCGAAGGGCGCGTTCTTCGAGAGCCCGGCCGGCAAGAACTACCGCCACGCGGTGTACTACACGAAGTCCGAGGGGGTGAAGCACCTGTGAGCGACCAGCACGACGCGCACGGCGACGTCTCGGTCGACCAGGTCGAGCTCGTCGAGGAGCTCGCGGGTGCCGGCGCCGAGGGCCACGGCGCGGTCGCGTCGGCGGATGCCGCGGAGTACGCGATGCGGCTCGGCGACGACGCCCTGGTGCTCGCGCAGCAGCTCGGCATGTGGATCACCCGCGCGCCCGAGCTCGAGGAGGATGTGGCGCTCGGCAACATCGGCCTCGACCTCATCGGCCACGCCCGGTCGCTGCTGCACTACGCGGGCAGCGCCACCGGCCGCAGCGAGGACGACCTCGCCTACTGGCGGGACGAGCCCGAGTGGCGCAACGCGTGGATCTTCGAGCAGCCGAACGGCGACTTCGCGCACACGATCGCCCGCCAGCTCGTGGTGTCGACCTACCTGCTCGAGCTCTACGGCGAGCTCTCGGCGTCGACCGATCCGACCCTCGCGGCCATCGCGGCGAAGGCGGCCAAGGAGGTCGACTACCACCGCGACCACGCCGTGCAGTGGACGCTCCGCCTCGCGCACGGCACCGACGAGTCGCGTCGCCGCATGATCGTGGCGATCGCCGACACCTGGCCCTACCTCGACGAGCTCTTCGAGGACGACGAGCTCACCGAGCGCCTCGCCGACGCGGGCGTCGCTGTGCTGCCGTCGACGCTGCGCGACCGGTTCGACGAGGTCGTCGCCGCGGTGCTCGCCGAGGCCGAGTTCGAGCCGCCCACCGGGCGGACGGCGTTCATCGCCGCCGGCCGCGGACGCTCCGGCAGCCACACCGAGCACCTCGGTCCGCTGCTCGCGGAGATGCAGGTGCTCGCCCGCCAGCACCCGGGGGCGTCGTGGTGAGCGCGGTCGTTCGTCGAGTAGCGACGCCGCAGGCGACGCGTATCGAGACGCAGTCCGTCGCCCGGCCGCTGCCGAGCGACCCGATGGCCCGACGCGCCTGGGAGGTCGCCGCCACCGTGACCGACCCCGAGATCCCGGTGCTCACGATCGAGGACCTCGGCGTGCTGCGCTCGGTCGAGGTCGACGGCGGCGGCGCCGTGCGCGTGCAGCTGACCCCCACGTACAGCGGATGCCCCGCGCTCGACGCCATGCGCGACGACGTGCTCGTGGCGCTCACCCACGCCGGCTACGACGACGTGCGGGTCGACCTCGTGCTCGCCCCCGCGTGGACGACCGACTGGATGAGCGACGCCGGCAAGGAGAAGCTGCGCCGCTACGGCATCCAGGCGCCCACCGGCCGGGCCGCTGCGAAGCAGGGCCCCGTGCGCCTGCAGCTCGCGGTGAAGTGCCCGCGCTGCGACTCGCTGAACACCCGCGAGCTCGCCCGCTTCGGCTCGACGTCGTGCAAGGCGCTCTACGAGTGCCGCGACTGCCTCGAGCCCTTCGACTACTTCAAGGTGCTCTGATGGCCGCGCGCAACCTGGGGTCGACGGGCCTGGGATTCGGCACGTCGACCGCCCCCGCCCCGAGCGCCGCGCAGCCTGCTGACGCCTCCGTCGCCGAGGCGTTCCTCGCCTCGACGGTCGGCGGCGAACACGTCGTGAAGCGACACCGGGCGCGGTTCCACGAGCTCGCGGTCGCGGAGGTGCGTCCGCTCACGGCCGACGCCGTCGAGGTGACCTTCACGGTGCCCGAGGAGCTCGCCGACGACTACACCTACCTGCCCGGCCAGTACGTCGCGCTCCGCAAGGAGCTCGACGGGCACGAGCGCCGCCGGAGCTACTCGATCTGCCGGCCGCCCGAGCGCGGCAGCATCTCGGTCGCCATCAAGCGCGACCTCGGCGGCATCTTCTCGTCGTGGGCGAACTCCGAGCTGCAGGCGGGCGACACGCTCGACGTGATGAGCCCGCAGGGCACGTTCACCTCGACGCTCGACGCCCTCGACGGCAAGCACATCGTCGGCATCGCCGCCGGCAGCGGCATCACGCCGCTCATGGCGCTCGCGCACACCGTGCTCTCGCGCTCGGCGACGGCGGAGTTCGAACTCGTCTACACGAACCGTTCGACGCTCGACGTGATGTTCCTCGAGGAGCTCGCCGAGCTGAAGGACCGCTACCCGTCGCGACTCGCCGTGCACCACGTGCTCTCGCGCGAGCAGCGCACCGCGCCGCTCCTGTCGGGCCGCATCGACGCGGAGAAGCTCGGCACCATGCTCGACGTGCTCATCCGGCCCGAGACGGTCGACGAGTGGTTCCTCTGCGGGCCGTTCGAGCTCGTGCAGCTCGCCCGCGACACCCTCGCGGCGAACGGCGTGCCGGCCGACCACGTGCGCTACGAGCTGTTCACGACCGACGCCGACCGCGTCGAGCCGCGGCACGGGCGGCCCGTCGACGTGAAGCAGGGCGAGGAGACCGTCGCGATCGAGTTCACGCTCGACGGGCAGTCCTCGACGGTCGAGAGCCCCGTGTCGGCGAACGAGTCGATCCTCAACGCGGCGCTGCGCGTGCGTCCCGACGTGCCGTTCGCGTGCGCGGGCGGCGTGTGCGGCACGTGCCGGGCTCGCCTCGTCGAGGGCAGCGTGAACATGACCGAGAACTACGCGCTGGAGCCCGACGAACTGGAGCGCGGCTACGTGCTCACGTGCCAGTCGCACCCGAAGTCCGACCGCGTCGTCGTCGACTACGACGTCTGACCCCGGTACCCTGCGAGCGGGCCCGACACCGACGTCGGGCCGCGCCCCGACGAAGGAGCATCATGATCGAACTCAGCGTCACCGACGGCGTGGCGGAGGTCGTGCTGAACGCCCCCGACAAGCTCAACGCCCTCGACGTCGCGGCGCTCGCCGAGCTGACCGAGGCGTACGCGTCGGCCGAGCACGCGGCCGAGGCGGGCGACGTGCGGGCGCTCGTGCTGCGCGGCGAGGGTCGCGCGTTCTGCGCCGGCCGCGACATCTCGGGCGTCGACCCGCGCGACGACGACGTGATCGGGTACCTCGGCGGGCGCGTGCAGCCGCTCCTCGAGCGCATGGCGGCCTTCCCGGCTCCCACGTTCGCCGTCGCGCACGGCGCGTGCCTCGGTGTCGGGCTCGGACTGCTCATCGCGAGCGACATCGTGTACGTCGCCGACACCGCGAAGATCGGCTCTCCGTTCGCCAACCTCGGGGCGACCCTCGACTCTGGCGGCCACGCGCTGTTCTTCGAACGGCTCGGCGCGCACCGGACCATGGACCTCATCGTCACGGGCCGGCTCATGTCGGGCACCGAGGCGGTCGCCGCGGGCCTGTTCTCGCAGGTGTTCCCCGCCGACGAGGTGACGGATGCCGCCCGCGCCGCGGCCCGCGCCGCGGCATCCGGGGCCACCCAGGCGTTCGTGGCCTCGAAGTCGCTCATCGCATCGCTGCGCGACGACCGCCTCGGGCTCTGGCAGTCGATGGACCAGGAGAACCGGGCGCAGGCGGCCCTGTGCGACACCGACGACTACCGCGAGGGCTTCGCCGCGTTCCAGCAGAAGCGCAGGCCGGAGTTCACCGGCCGCGGCTGAGCTCGCCGACGCCTAGTCGGGGAGCGGCCGCTCCGACGCGGCGAGCCGGGCCTCGTCGAAGAGCACGCGGCCGGCCCGCTCGTAGAGCTCCATCGCCTGCTCGGGGGTGTCGCCGACGGCGGTCATGCCCACGCGACCGTGCTCGGTGATCGAGCTGATCATGTGGAACACGATCCCGGTCTGCCGCGACTGGTCGAAGTGCAGGCCGTGCCGTGCGACCACGTCGAACAGGTCGCCGATCGAGAGCGCCCGCAGCTCCTCGCCCTCGAGGTGGTCGGTGGCGACGAGGTGCTTCTCGGCGCCCTCGGGCGTGAGGAACCGGCCCGTCTCAGCGTCGTACCGCCCATCGGTCAGGAACTGCAGGGTGAGGAACGGATGCGTCGTGCCGCCCTTGCGGAGGTTGAGCTCGATCGCGTACGCCGACCATCCGCCCGCGGCATCCCGCATCGTGACGAAGTCGACCGCGAACCGCCCGAGCACGCCCTCGGCGGCCAGCCGCTCGCCGATCGCCGTCGCCGGCTCGCTGATGAGGCGCGAGTAGGCCGGATCGGCCGGGAAGACGCAGCCCAGGTAGCTCTGCCCGCTCGCGCCGCCGAGCAGCTGGTCGTGCGTCGACAGGAGCTCGACCGTGCCGTCGGGCAGCGAGCGCAGCTGCACGCTCGGGCTCAGCAGCTCCTCGCCCACGATGCGCTCCTCGACGATGCCGCCGTCGGACTCGAGCTTCGCCACGTAGGCCGCGAACGGCACGTCCTGCGCCTCGAGCCGCATGCCGTCGACGCGCTCGGCGATCGCCGAGCGCCGTTCCGGCGCCGGCAGCCCGCCGACGCCGCCCAGGTCGACGAGCGCGTTGCCGGCCCCCGAGACGCCGTCGTTGAGCTTCACGATGACCTGGCCGATGGTCGGCCGCGCGTCGAGCAGCCCGCCGATCGCGTCGACCACCTCGTCGAGGCCGTGCAGGTCCTCCGCTCCGAGCGGATACGGCACGCCGACCTCGCCGAAGAGCCGGCGGCATCCGGTCTTCGTGCCGAGGTCGGCCAGCCGGGGGTCGGAGCCGTACATCGGGATGCCGAGCTCGAGCGCGAGGTCGCGTTCGAGCTCGGTCGTGTTGTACGGGATGAGGTGGCTGCGGCCGCGGTTCGGGATGAGACCCGCGATCCTCTCGAGCAGCCGCGGGCGCTCGAGCAGCTTCACGCTGAGCGGTCGCGGCGACGCGTCGCCGACCGGGACCATCGTCAGCCGGGCGTGCGCGTGGCTCGGGATGACGCCGGGCAGGAGCGCGAGGTAGTACTCGATGATGCGCGGATCGATGGGCATCGACGAGACGTAGACCATGCGGAGCCGGGGCTGGCGGAGCAGGAGCAGCAGGAAGAGGAACCGCTCCTCGAACGCCTGCGCCATGCTGCCGCTGCCGCTTCCCGGGACCGCCCGGCTCAACGTCACCGACGGGATGACGACGACGGACTCGTCCTCGAGCCCGAGTCGCATCGCGTCCCATACCGACGGCATCCGCTCCTGCAGCCGATCGAAGCGCAGGTTCCGGGCGTCCTCGTCGAGCCCCGACAGCGTGGCCGTCGTCGAGGCGGTCCTCGTCGCGTCATCCACCGTGGTCATGTCCCCACCTCCGCCTTCGGCTCGTCGATGCCCGTGATCGCGAACGCCCGCACCGGCCGGCTGAAGCCGCGCAGGTCGAGCTCGCCGACCGGCTCGCCCGTGGCCAGCCCCTCGGCCGCCGAGTACACGCGCTGGGCGACGAGGATCTGCCCGGCCTCCGCCACGGCGCACAGCCGGGCGGCCAGGTTCGTGACGCTGCCGATGGCGGCGTAGTCGAACCGCCCCTCGAACCCGATGCGGCCGAGCGTCGCGTAGCCCTGGGCGATCCCGATGCCGAAGCCGAGGTCGTTGCCCTGCCGGCTCCAGCCGTGGGCGAGCTCGGCGACGCGCTCGCGCATGGCGACCGCCATCGCCACCGCCCGCTCGGCCGGATCGTCGACCGGCAACGGGTCGTTGAAGAACACCATGAGCCCGTCGCCCGTGAACCGCTCGAGCGTGCCCTCGAACCGGTAGATCAGCTCTCCGAGCGCGCGGTGGTACTCGGCCAGGACGCCCATGACCTCCTCGGGCTCGCTCGCCTCGGCGAACGAGGTGAAGCCCCTGAGGTCGCAGAACACCACGACGATCTCGCGCCGGTGGCTGGCGAGCACGCCCTCCTCGCCCGAATCCAGCACGACGTCGACGAGCTGCGGCGACAGGAAGCGGCGGAGTCGGTTGACCCGCTCGAGCTCGGCGACCTGCGCGTCGACCCGCGCCTCGAGCTCGACGTTCCACGCCGCGAGCTCCTCGGCCTGCCGCTCGATGGTGTCGTGGTAGCGCTTGATGCGGGCGAGCGACGCGACGCGGGCGAGGAGCTCGCCCTGGTCGAACGGCTTGCTCACGAAGTCGTCGGCGCCGGCCTCGATGGCACGGACCTTCTCCTGCTCGCCGCTCGCCGTGATCATGACGACCGGCAGGAAGGCGAACGACTCGCTGGCCCGGATGCGGCGGCACACCTCGTAGCCGTCGAGGCCGGGCATCACGATGTCGAGCAGCACGAGGTCGGCGCCGGCCGTGGGCAGCATCGCGAGCGCCTCCTCGCCCGAGGACGCCGTGAGCACCCGGTAGCCGCGTGGGCTCAGGACCGCGTCGAGCAGCCGGAGGTTCTGGGGCAGGTCGTCCACCGCGAGGATGGTGACCTCGTCACGGCGCATCGTTCCGTCCGTTGCTCAGGAACTCGCTCACCTGCCCGGGCAGCGCCCGCACGCTGATCGGCTTGCCGAGGTAGCCGTCGAAGCCCTCGCGGGCGGTGCGCTCCCGGTCCTCCTTCATGGCGAACGCGGTGACCGCCACCACGGGCACCGACCCGAGCCGGGGATCCTGCCGCAGGAGGCGGAGCGCCTCGTACCCGTCGATGCCGGGGAGCTGCAGGTCCATCAGCACGAGGTCGGGTGAGCAGGTGCCCGCGAGCTCAACGCCCTCCTCGCCGGTGTGCGCCTCGACGACCTCGTACTCGAAGGCCGTGAGCACGTCGCGCACGAGCTTGAGGTTGAGCGGGTTGTCCTCGACGACGAGGATGCGTCGGCCGGCCATCATCCCGCCTCCTCCGGGTCCTGCGGGGGCCGCCCGTTGCGGCCCGGGAGCGAGCCCGAGTGCACCGCGCCGACCCGCCGCAGCGCGCCGACGAGCTCCTCGCGGCCGACGGGCTTCACGAGGTAGTCCGTCGCGCCGAGCGTCATGCCCCGCGAACGCTCGTCGAGGATCGACACGATGATCACCGGGACTGCGCTCATCGCCCGGTCCTCGCGCACGCGGGTGAGCACCTGCCAGCCGTCGAGTCCCGGCATCCGGATGTCGAGCACCACCGCGGCCGGCCCGAGCGCCCGGATCAGCTCGAGGCCCTCCTCGCCGTCGCGGGCGTGCACCACCTGCACGCCGAGCCCGTCGAGGTAGGCGGTCATGAGGTCGAGGGAGGCGCGGTCGTCGTCGATCACGACCACGACCGGGAGGTTCGCGTGGTCGGCGGACTGGGGTGCGCTCTCGACGACGGGTCCGTCGAGCGGGAGGGTGAAGCCGAACGTGCTGCCCCGCCCGACCTCCGACTCGAGCCACATCCGACCGCCGAGCAGCGAGACGATGCGCCGGCACAGCGTGAGGCCGAGGCCCGTCCCCTCCTCGCGCTGCGTGCCGCGTCCGCCCTGCTGGAACGACTCGAAGATGCGCTCGCGGTCCTCGGCGGGGATGCCGTCGCCGTCGTCGGTCACGGTGACGGCGAGCTCGTCGCCGTCGCGCCGGGCGACCACCGCGATGCGGCCGCCGTCGGGGGTGAACTTCACCGCGTTGCTCAGCAGGTTGAGGAGCACCTGCTTGACCCGCAGCTCGTCGGAGTCGATCACGTCGACGGTCGGGTCGACCTCGAGGGTCAGCGTCAGCCCGTGCATCGCGGCGCGCTCGCGCACCATCGAGATGCCGTACTCCATGGCCGACGACACCGAGAACGTCGACGGCGCGAGCTCCATCCGCCCCGCCTCGACCTTCGAGAGGTCGAGGATGTCGTTGAGCAGGTTGAGCAGGTGCCGGCCCGAGCTCAGGATGTCGCGGAGGTACTCGTCCTGGCGGTCGTTGAGCTCGCCGAACATCCGCTCCAGCAGCACCTCCGAGAAGCCGATGACCGCGTTGAGCGGGGTGCGGAGCTCGTGCGACATGCTCGCGAGGAACTCGGACTTGTGCTGGCTCACGACCTCGAGCTCGGCGGTCTTCGTCTCGAGCTCGCGGAAGAGCCGTGCGTTCCAGACCGCGAGCGCCGACTGGCTCGCGAACGTCTCGAGGAACTCGATCGTCTCGTCCGAGAACCCGCCCGTGCGCTTGCGGCGCACGACGAGCGCGCCGATGATCTGCGTGCCGCGGAGCACCGGCACGGTGAGCACCGACCGCCAGCCGTCGTCGTGCAGGAGCTGCAGGTGCGGGTCGAGCTCGACGGTGTCGAGGTCCGCGACCGACATCGGATGGCCCTCGAGCGCCGCGCGGCCGACGAGCGTGGTCTCGACGTCGATGCGGATGCCGCGGAGCTTGCGCAGGAGCTCGGCGCTCGACGCATAGGCGCTCCGCACCGAGAAGCTCCGGTCCTCGGGGAGGTACTCCATGATGGAGCCGCCGTCGCATCCGGCGAATCGCACGGCGTTCATGATGATGTTCGAGAGCACCTCGTCGAGCACCAGGCTCGAGCTCACTGCCGCGCCGACCTCGCTGAGCGCCTCGAGCTGCTCGATCCGCCGGGCGAGCTCGGCGCCGCGAGCCTCGAGGGCGCGCACCAGGTGCACGTTGCGCACGACGACGGCGGCCTGCGCCGCGAACGCCTCGAGCAGGGCGATGGCGCGCTCGTCGAACGGGGCGACCTCGGTGCGCCAGAGCGAGAGCGCGCCGACGACCTCGCCGTCGAGGAGCATCGGCGCCGAGATGAGCGTCCGGAAGCCGCCGATCTGCTGCACGTCCTGGCGGCCGTACTGCGGGTCGCTCAGCACGTCGGCGATCTGCTGCACCTCGCGATCGAGCGTCACCCGGCCGATCAGGGTGCGGCGGTCGCGCTGCAGCGGATGCGTCTCCACGTAGTCGACGAACTCGTCGGAGAGTCCCACCGACGACGAGAGGACGAAGTAGTCGCCTTCGATCAGGTAGACCTGCGCCGCTTCGCACCGGCACAGGCGTCGCGCGCTCTCCACGACCGTGTCGAGCACCGCATCGGGGTCGGAGGAGGATCTGCCGAGCGCGGTGAGCACCTCGTTCGTCGCCGCGAACTGCTCGGTGGCGTCGGTGTAGTCGCGCTGGAGGCGTTCGAAGTCCTCCTCGCTGATGCTGCTGCGACCCCGCTCGCTGATGTGTGGCCTCTCCTTCTTCGGAGACCGTTCGCACGAACGCGACTTCAGCCGACATTCTCCTCGCGGTGGCGCCGACCACGCAATGACCCAGATCGCGTGCCAGCGCGGCCGGCCGCGGCTGGACGAAGCGGGCACGCCTCAGCGGCGCGCGTCCTCCTGGTCGTGCTCCTCGATGTCGCGGCCGAGGTCGTCCTCGATGAGCAGGTCGCGGCGCACGTGGTCGGTGCGGTACGCCGAACGGCCGAGCATGTGCGCGGTCATCGGCTGCGTGAGCAGCTGGAACGTCATGACGAGCACGATGGTCGTGAGCACGCCCCACGTCGGCACCTGCACGAGGATCGCGACGAGGACGGCGGCCAGGCCCAGCACCTGCGGCTTCGTCGCCGCATGCAGGCGGGTGAGCACGTCGGGGAACCGCACGATGCCGATCCCGGCGGCCATGGAGAGGAAGGCGCTCACCAGGATGAGCACGCCGACGACGATCTCACTCGCGCTCACGAGGCATCCTGCTTCGCCATGAACCGGGCGATGGAGATCGACCCGACGACCGCGAACATCGCGAGGATCAGCATGACCACGAGCGTGTCGGTGTGCGTGTTGATCGCCATCTCGGCACCGAGGGCGCAGATCGCGATGGCGAGCAGCACGTCGGTGGCGAGCGCTCGGTCGAGGATCGACGGCCCGCGGATGATGCGGTACACGGCCGCGAGCGCACCGATTCCGAACATGACGCCCGCGATGATGCTGACGAACGTGAGGAAGGTCATGGGGTCCGTCCCTTCTCGGAGCCGCGCCGCGCGCGCTGCGCCTCGCGCACGGCGACCGCTTGCGCGTGCGTGCCGATCGCGAGCACGATGCGCTCCTCGGTGCCGAGCACACCCCGCCTGGTGCGCTCGATGTCGGCCTCGGTGCGCGTGCCGAGTGCGTGCAGGTAGAGCAGGCCGCGCTCGCGGTCGATGTCGACGACGACCGTGCCCGGCACGACCGAGATCGCCTCGGCGGTGAGGGTCGTGACGAGGTCGGAGCGGGTGAGCAGCTGCACGGCGATGATCGAGTTCATCGGCTTCCAGCGCGGGTTCACGGCGAGGACGGCGACCTGCAGCGACGCGACGACGACGTCGAACATCATGCGCAGTCCGAGCAGGAGGCCGCGCCACGGGTTGAACCGGCCGCTCAGCAGCACGGGCGGCAGGTAGAGCACGCGCGTGACGGCGATCGCCAGGATGACGCCGGTCACGACGGTGAGCGTGTCGACGTGGTCCCAGAGGAAGAGCCAGAGCGCGACGAGCCCGATGAGTAGCGGCAGCTGCCGCCACACCGATCGCCAGCGCGAGACCTCGAGCTCGGGCCGGCTCATCGGATGCCTCCGGGGAACACGAGCGAGACGTACGCTTCGGGATTCACGAGGTCGAACGACGCGCGGTCGGTGAGCTCGAAGAGCGGACCGGCGAACACCGTGAGCAGCACCGTGACCACGACGAGCGTGGTCGTCGCCGCGACCATGAGCACGGGCGTGGTGCGCGTCGCGGTGACGGTCGCGCCCTCCGGCGCCTCCTGCACCGACCCGAGCAGCACCGACTCGTAGCCCTCGAGCTCGTCGCGTCCGCGCCAGAACGCCATGTTCCAGAACCGCGTCAGGGCGTAGAGGGTGATGAGCGAGGTGGCGGCGCCCGCGGCGATCACGGCCCAGGTGAGCCAGGCCGTGCCCGCGGCATCCGGTGCGCCCGCCTGCTCGGCCCCGGCCAGGAACAGGCCCGCCTTGCCGAGGAACCCCGAGAACGGCGGGATGCCGCCGAGGTTCAGCGCCGGGATGAAGAACAGGACCGCGAGGAGCGGCGACGCCTTGAGCAGCCCGGCGAGCCGGTTGATCGACGTCGCG
Source organism: Agromyces mariniharenae (assembly GCF_008122505.1). Lineage (NCBI taxonomy): Bacteria > Bacillati > Actinomycetota > Actinomycetes > Micrococcales > Microbacteriaceae > Agromyces > Agromyces mariniharenae. The sequence goes on from NZ_VSSB01000001.1 coordinate 2,163,072, forward strand.
CCGCCGAAGCGCGCGATGAGTCCGGTGGTGAGGAACAGCGTGGTCTGCACGGTGATGTGGTGCACGACGTAGTAGATCGTCGACGCGAGGCCGAGCTGCGTGCCCACGGCGATGCCGAAGATCATGTAGCCGATGTGGCTCACGAGCGTGAACGACAGGAGTCGCTTGATGTCGGCCTGCGTGAGCGCGCCGAGGATGCCGATGAGCATCGTCAGCCCGCCGACCACCATGAGCAGCAGCGTGAGGTCGCTCTCGGTGAAGATCACGGTCTCGGTGCGGATGATCGCATAGACGCCGACCTTCGTGAGCAGGCCGGCGAAGACCGCGGTGACCGGGGCGGGGGCCGTCGGGTAGGAGTCGGGAAGCCAGAACGACAGCGGGAAGACCGCGGCCTTGATGCCGAACGCGATGAGCAGCAGCAGGTGCAGGATGAGCTGCACGCCGTCGGGGAGCTCCGCGAGCCGCACCGAGAGCTGCGCGATGTTCACGGTGCCGGTCGCGCCGTAGATGAGCGCGATCGCCGAGAGGAAGAACAGCGACGAGACGAGGCTCACGATGATGTAGGTGACGCCCGCGCGGATGCGCTCACCGGTGCCGCCGAGCGTGAGCAGCACGTAGCTCGCCGAGAGGAGGATCTCGAACCCGACGTAGAGGTTGAACAGGTCGCCCGCGATGAACGCGTTGAACACGCCCGCCGAGAGGATGAGGTAGCTCGGGTGGAAGATCGACACCGGCGTCTCGCGGTGGCGGTCGGCCACGCCCTGCCCGACGGCGTACACGAGCACGACGAGCAGCACGATCGCCGAGATGAGCAGCATGATCGCCGAGAGGCGGTCGACGACGAGCACGATGCCGTGGGGCGCCGGCCATGCCCCGACCGAGACGACGGTCGGCTCGCCCGCGTCGACGGCGCCGAGCAGCACCGCGGCGATCACCACGACGCCGCCGAGCACGGTCGCGCTCACGCCCATCTGCGCGCGGCGGTGGCGGCCGAGGATGAGCGCGGTCGCCGCTCCGAGCAGGGGCAGCAGCACGACGAGCGGCACGAGCACGGCGGTCATCGGTCGTCACCCCCCTCGCTGCGGTCGCGGGCGGATGCCTCGAGCTCGAGTTCCTCCTCGAGCGCCTCGTCGGGCTCCTCGTCGCTCGCGTCGATGATCTCCTGGATGGCCGCGTCGTCGGCCGCGGAGCTGCGGATGAGGTCGGCGGCCTCCTCTGCGTCCTGCACGTCCTCCTCCTCGTCGTCGACGAGGTCGCCCTTCGTGCCGAGCTGGGCGAGCCACCACGACCGGTAGATGAGCGCGAGCATGAACGCGGTGATGCCCAGGTTGATGACGATCGCCGTCAGCACGAAGGCCTGCGGCAGCGGGTCGGAGATCTCGTCGGGGTCGACGCCCACGCCGAGGATCGGAGCGAGGCCCGGCGCGCCGCTCATGAGGTAGATGAGGATGTTCACCGCGTTGCCGACGAGCAGGAAGCCGATGAGCACGCGCGTGAGGCTGCGCTCGAGCATGATCGAGATGCCCGCACCGAACAGCACGGCCATGAGCACCACGAGCGTGAGCGAGGCGGTCATCGGCGGGCCTCCCCTGCGTCGGCTCGGGCGTCGCCGCCGGTGCGGCCGGCGGTGGTGAGCGGCGTCTCGAGCTCGGCGTCGACGTGCTCGGGGCGCTCGGCGAGCTCGGGGCCCTCGCCCTGCTCGAGGTCGGCGCCGGCCGCCGCGCCGCCGCGATCGAGGTCGCCGCCCTCCTCGCTCTCGTCGCCCGCCAGCTCCTCCTGGCGATCGACCTCGCCGCCGAGCGAGCGGAGGATGTCGAGCACGAGCCCGACGACCACCAGGTAGACGCCGATGTCGAACAGCGTCGAGGTGCCGATCGAGATGGTGCCGATGAGCGGGAGGTCGGCCTCGAACCAGGCAGACTCGAGCGGGGCGGTGCCGAAGACGAGCGAGCCGGCCGCCGTGCCGGCTGCGAGCAGCAGTCCCGTGCCGAGCAGCCGGCCGGCGTCGACGGGGGCCGCCTCGCCGAGCTCGTACCGTCCGCCGGCGAGGTAGCGCGCGACGAGGGCGAGGCCCGCGAGCAGGCCGCCCGCGAAGCCGCCGCCCGGGGCGTTGTGGCCGACGAACAGCAGGTAGACCGACACGATGATCGCGGGGTGGAACAGCAGCCGCACGAGCACCTCGATGAGGATCGAGCGGTTGCGCGGCGACAGGGTGCGGCCGGCGAGGAGCCACGTCTGCCGGGTCGATGCGGCCTCGGCCGCGGCATCCGTCTCGCCCTCGGTGTCGGCGAGGCTCGTGCGCGGGGCGCGGATGCTCGACGCGGGCTCGGGCACCGGCCGCAGGCGCTGCCGCCGGTCGACGGGCACGTCGAGCTCGGCGAGGTCGAGCCGCGGCGCGCCGCCCGTGCGACCCGAGACGAAGATGAGGCTCGCGACGCCGGTGGCGACCGCGACGAGCACCGAGATCTCGCCGAGCGTGTCCCAGGCGCGGATGTCGACGAGCATGACGTTCACGATGTTCTTGCCGTGCGCCTCGATCGCGAGCGCCGGCAGCCCCTCGGCGATGGTCGGCTCGATGCGGGCGCCCAGCGCGACCAGGCCGATGATGCCCATCACGATCCCGGCGAGCGCGCCGATGATGCCGCGCGCGACCTTGTGCACGGGCGGGTTGCGCTGCGCGATCTGCCGGGGCAGGCGGCGCAGCACCAGCACGAACACCACGAGCACGATCGTCTCGACCAGCGCCTGCGTGAGCGCGAGGTCGGGCGCGCCCGACATGCCGAACAGCAGCACGAGCCCGTAGCCCGTGACGCTCACGAGCAGCACCGCCGTCATCCGCTGCCTCACCGTGGCGGCCGCGAGCCCAGCGATGGCCATGACGAACGCGAGGAACGGCTGCGCCGGGTAGTCCCAGAGCCGGATGCCGTCGGGCCAGGTGGTGTTCATGACGGATGCCGCGCCGAGCCCGCCGATGAACACCGTGACGATGATCGCCAGGTAGCCGGGCAGCCCGCGGTGCTGGATCGCGGTGGTCACGGCCGCGGCGACGCGGTCGACGACGGAGACGATGCCGAGGTACCCGCGTGCCGAGTCGACCATCGGGGTCACGGCGGCCTGCAGGCGGGCGACGCGAACGCGGCCCCAGACGAGCAGCGCGCCGAGCGCGAACACCGCGAGCGAGATCCAGAGCGCCGGCTCGAGTCCGTGCCAGAGCGCGAGGTGGTAGTCGTGCGGCCCCGGCAGCCCATCCGCGTAGGCGGCGAGGAGCGGCTCGATCGCGGAGATGGCGAACGCCGCGACGAGGCTCGCAGCAGACAGGATGCCGGGGGCCAGGCCGATGAGCGGCGACTCCTCGTGCAGGGGTGTCGGCTCGAGGTCGGGGCGTGTCCAGAACGCGCCCCACACGAAGCGCACCGAGTACGCGACGGTGAGCACCGAGCCGAGGAACGCACCGACGAGGGCGACCCACGCCCACGACTCGCCGGCCGCCGCCGCCTCGAGGAACGCCGTGAACACGGCCTCCTTCGCGACGAATCCGAGCAGCGGCGGCAGGCCCGCCATCGACGCCGCGGCGACGATCGCGATGGTCGCGATCACGGGCATCCGTCGTCCGAGACCGGAGAGCCTGCGCCAGTCTCGGGTGCCCGCGGCGTGGTCGACGATGCCGACCACGAGGAACAACGCGGCCTTGAACAGCGCGTGCGCGAGCAGCAGCGCGACGCCCGCGAGGGCAGCGTCGCGGGTGCCGTACCCGGTGACGAGCACGAGGAAGCCGAGCTGGCTCACCGTGCCGTACGCGAGCAGGAGCTTGAGGTCGTACTGGCGCAACGCGCGCCAGCCGCCGACGAGCATCGTGAGCACGCCGAGCCCGATGACGATCGGATGCCACACGTCGAGGTCGGCGTACCCGGGGGCCATGCGCGCGACCAGGTACACGCCCGCCTTCACCATCGCCGCGGCGTGCAGGTACGCGGACACCGGCGTGGGAGCGGCCATGGCCGCGGGGAGCCAGAAGTGGAACGGCACCAGCGCGCTCTTGGAGATCGCGCCGACGAGCACGAGGGCGATGCCCCACTCGCCGGCCGCGCCGGTCACCGGGTTCGCGATGAGCTCGGAGAGCGAGGTCGTGCCGCCCGCGACCACGAGCAGCACGAGGCCGACGAGCATGGCGAGGCCGCCGAAGGTCGTGACGGTGAGCGCCTGCAGGGCGGCACCGCGGCTCTCCTTGCGGCCGGTGTAGTGGCCGATGAGGAGGTACGAGAGCACGCTCGTCGCCTCCCAGAAGACGAAGAGCAGGAAGACGTCGTCGGCGGTGACGAGGCCGAGCATCACGCCCGCGAAGGCGAGGAGGAGCGCCGCGAACCGACCGAGGGCGGGCTCGTCGTCGCGGAAGTAGTGCGTGCAGTAGAGCAGCACGAGCGCGCCCACGCCCGTGACGATGAGGGCGAGCAGGAGCGCGAGCGCGTCGAGCCGGAAGGACAGCGCGATGCCGAGCTGGGGGATCCAGGGCACGACCTCGACGACCGGACGGCCCGCGACGACCCCGGGCAGCCAGGCGAGCAGCACGACGAAGACGGCGGCGGGGACGAGGGCGATGATCGGGAAGATGCGCCGGCCGAGGAGCCTCGTGGCGAGCGGCGTGAGGAGGGCGACGACGCCGAAGGCGACGAGGCTGGTGATCATCCGACCTCCCAGCACTCGCGCAACATTCCGTCCGAGCAGTCTATCGGAGTTCGCCAAATGTTTAGGTCGCTTTATCGATGCTTCATAAAGCGTGCAAAACCTCCTAAGCTACGGGTCGTGGACGCCGTCAGCAATCCGTACACGCCCAACGCCGGGGCCGCTCCAGAGATCGTGGTCGGCCGGGACGACCTGCTCGAGGCCTTCACCGTCCTGCTCCAGCGCCTCGAGCGGAGTCGCACCGAGCAGTCGATGATCATCACCGGGCTCCGGGGCGTCGGCAAGACCGTCCTCCTCGGCAAGTTCGGCGAGATCGCGCGTCGTGCGGGCTGGGAGGTGGTCGAGCTCGAGGCGAGCAAGCACGACGACACGCGCTTCCGCCAGGCGATGTTCTCGCAGCTCAAGGCCGCCCTGCTCCGGCTCTCGCCGCGGGCGCGATGGACGGACCGAGCCCGACGCGCAGCGGAGGTGCTGAGCGCCTTCGCGGTCTCCGTCGACCAGAAGGGCACGTTCAGCGTCTCCTGGGACGTGCCCGCTGCGGAGGGCGCCGGCGACCACGGCGACCTCTCGATGGACCTGACCGACGTGTTCGTCGCCCTGGGAGAGGCGGCCGAGGAGCAGGACCGAGGGGTCGCCCTCCTCATCGACGAGGTCCAGTTCCTCGGGCGGAGCCAGCTCGAGGCGCTCATCCAGGCCGTGCACAAGACCGTGCAGCGCCGGCTGCCCATCACCTTCGTCGGCGCGGGCCTGCCCCAGATCGCGGAGCTGGCCGGCGACGCGAAGAGCTACGCGGAGCGGCTGTTCACCTTCCCGACGGTCGGGTCGCTCGACGAGGAGGACGCGGCGAAGGCCCTGGTCGAGCCCGCCCTCGTCGAGGGCGTGACCTTCGACGACGACGCGGTGGAGCTCGCGATCCGCATCACCCAGGGGTACCCGTACTTCATCCAGGAGCTCGGCTACCAGGTCTGGGGCGTCGCGACCGAGCACCGCGTCCGTCGCGCCGACGTGGCGACCGCCCGCGAGGCGTACGAGGCCAAGCTCGACGGCTCGTTCTTCCGGGTGCGCCTCGATCGGGCAACACCGCTGCAGACCTCCTACCTGCGGGCGATGGCCGAACTCGGCTCGAAGCCGCAGAAGGCATCGGATGTCGCGAGGGTCATGGGGCGGGAGTCGACCCAGGTCGGGCCGACCCGGGCCGAGCTGATCGACATGGGCCTCCTGTACACGCCCGAGCACGGCTACGCCGCGTTCACCGTTCCCGACTTCGACGCCTTCATGCTGCGGGCGGTCCCCGAGCTCCACGTGCCCGAGATCCAGAAGCGCAAGCGGAGGGACGACTGATGACCGCGCCCATCCTCATGAACGTCGACGACCTGGCGAGCCGGCTCGACGACGAGCGGGAGGGGCAGGCGGACACCCGCACGGTCGTGCTCGACGTGCGCTGGTCGCTGGCCGTGCCCGACGGTCGTCCCGCATTCCTCGACGGGCATGTCCCCGGGGCCGTCTACGTCGACCTCGACCACGAGCTCGCCGACCACTCGGTCGAGGGACGCGGGCGGCATCCGCTGCCGTCGGAGGCGGCGTTCACCGAGGCCATGCGTGCCTGGGGACTGCACGACGGCGACACCGCCGTGGTGATGGACGACCTCGGCAACCAGTCCGCGGCGCGTGCGTGGTGGCTGCTGCGCCACGCCGGGTTCGGCGACGTGCGGATGCTCGACGGCGGGCTCGGGGCCTGGCTCGCGGCGGGGCATCCGCTCGAACAGGGACCGACGACCGTGGAACGGGGCGACGCCACCGCGCACTTCGGTGCGATGCCCGTGATCGACGCCGACGGCGTGGCCGCGCTGCCCGCGACCGGGGTCGTGCTCGACTCGCGAGCCGGCGTACGCTACCGCGGCGAGGTCGAGCCCATCGACCCGCGGGCCGGTCACGTGCCCGGCGCGCTCTCCCTCCGACTGCGGAGAACCTCGACGTTGACGGGCGCTTCCTCCCACCCGAGGAGCTGCGAGCGAAGTATGCCGCGCTCGGCATTCAGCCGGACACCTCGACGGCGACCTACTGCGGCTCGGGCATCACCGCCGCGCACCAGGTCGCGGCGCTCGCGCTCGCGGGTGTCGACGCCGCGCTCTTCCCGGGGTCGTGGAGCCAGTGGTCGAACGAGCCCGGCCGCCCCGTCGCGACGGGTGCCGAACCGGGCGGGCCGGTGGCTCCCACCCGGGGCTGATCCCGTCAGCCCATGCCGGGCAGCTCGAGGAACTCGAGCACCTCGATCGAGGCGCCGTCGAGCATGAGGTGACGACGCGGCGCAGGCGCAGTTCCTGTCCGTCGCGTGGTCGCTCGTGCTCGGACGACTGGTGGAGCACGCCTCGACCACGGCCGCGGCCCGGCCGGAACTGCGGGCGGCGCGACCGAAGCACCCGGGCGCTACGCCTCGGGGCGACGCCCGACGGCGATGAGCGTCGACAGGTCGACGACGACGACGTCGTCGCCCGCGACCGACGCGAGGTAGCGTTCGCGCACCGCAGCGATCCGCTCGTCGTCGAGGCCGGCGAGCGCCGAGCGGAGCCGAGTGCCCTCGACGAGCTGCCAGGCGAGCTCGGGCGTGAGGTCGACGTGCCGCTGCACCTCCTCGGCGCGAACGCCGAGGAGGCCGAGCTCGGTCAGCCAGTGCGCGAGGTTCCCCGCGCTGTCGGCGACGTCGACCGTGAGGGCGGCCGGGCTCGCCTCGGCATCGTCATCGCGGTCGCGAACGGCGGCCGCCAGCAGCCCCGGGAGCGGATCGAGCGCGTCGCGTGCCCACGCCGCGATCACGACGCGGCCGCCGGGTCGTGCACGCTCGACGAGGTGACGGGTTCCCGCCTCGACGTCGTCGAACGCCGCGACGCCCAGGACGCACTGCACGAGGTCGTAGCCGGTCGGCTCCCACCCGGCGGGATCGGCGACGTGCAGCTGCAGCTGCGGCATCCGCTCGCCCGCCCGCTCGCGGGCCAGCGACACCAGCGACTCGGACGGCTCGACGGCGTCGACGAGCCCGCCGATGCCGACGAGCTCGGCCGTCGGCAGGGCGGATGCCCCGTCGCGGGCGTACGCGTCGAGCACGCGTTCGTCGAACCGCGGATGCGAGCGTAGCAGCACGGCCGTCGAGATCGTGTTCCAGAGCACCTCGTCGAGGCCGGCGACGGAGTCGGCCGTCCCGGCGAACTCCCCCGCGGAATCGGGTACGGTCGTCGTGTCCCCCATCTGCCCATTCTCGTCCTGATCCGGCGGAAATCCGAAGTCTCAGGCAATCAAAAGCCGCACCGGGCAGACTGGCAGTTCGCGTTCCCGATCGAAACGAGAATCCCCGTCATGAACCGTGCCCTGCGCCGCGCTGCGCCCGTCGCACTCTTCTCCGCCGCCGCGCTCGTCCTCGCGGGCTGCGCCGCCGGCCCCGGACCCGAGACCACGACCCCGGCCGGCGCCGACTGCATGGACGTCTCGTCCGGCTCGCTCAGCGACGGCGTGCAGGTCGAAGGCGACTTCGGCACTGCGCCGACGGCGACGTTCACGACGCCCCTCGAGGCCGACGAGCTCGAGCGCACGGTCGTCATCGAGGGCGACGGCGAGGTCACGCAGGCGGGCGACGACGTCAACGCCATCGTGAGCGCGTTCTCGGGCACGACCGGCCAGCAGGCCTTCTCGCAGCCGGCCACCATCAAGGCGGGCGACGACAGCGTGTTCGAGGCGTTCCTCGCGGGCATCGACTGCGTGCCCACCGGCTCGCGCACGGTCACGGTCGCGCCGGCGTCGACGCTCTACGGCGACCAGGGCAACGAGACCATCGGCATCGCCCCGAACGAGACCGTCGTCATCGTGGTCGACGTGCAGGAGCCGCTGAAGCCGGCCGAGTGGACCGAGGACGTGCCCGAGGTGGAGTTCGGCGCCGAGGGCGACGTGCCCACCGTGACCCTGCCCGACACTGCCCCGCCCGCCGAGTACCAGCTCAAGGTGCTCGAGGAGGGCGACGGCGCCGAGGTGCAGTCGGGCGACAACGTCACCCTGCACTACCAGGGCACGAGCTGGGACACGGGCGAGGTCTTCGACCAGTCCTACGGCGGCGACCCGGCGCAGTTCACGACCGACGCGGTCATCCAGGGCTTCGGTGCCGCGCTCGTCGGCCAGAAGGTCGGCACGAAGCTGATCGTCTCCATCCCGCCGCAGTACGGCTACGGCACCGACCCGAACGCCGCCGAGCTCGGCGGTCAGACGCTCGTGTTCCTCGTGGAGATCATCGACACCGCGCCCGCCACGGAGCAGGGCCAGTAGGCACCGGGGCGGCCGTCGCGCGAGCGCGTCACGGCCGCCCGCCCAGTCCGCCGAACCCGGTGGAGAGCCCCCACCAGTAGACCGCCGCGATCGTGCACCACGCGAGCGCGACGAAGGCGGTGTCGCGAGGGCGCCAGCGGCTGAGCGTGCGCTCGGTGCGCGTGGGGTTGGCGCCGAACGCCCGCGCGTCCATCGCGAGCGCGACGCGCTCGGCGTGGCGGATCGCGCTGGCGAGCAGCGGGATCGCGACCGCGAGCGTTCGGCGCACGGCGGCGACCGGGCCGCGCCCGTGGTCGAGCCCGCGCACGCGCTGCGCGGCCCGGATGACCTCGAGCTCGTGCCCGAACCGCGGCACGAAGCGCAGCGCCGCGAGTGCGGTGTAGCCGATCCGGTAGGGCACGCGCAGGTTCTGCACGAGGGCGCGCACGAGCTCGGGACCCGTCGTCGTGAGCCCGGCGATGAGGCTCAGCACGAGCAGCGCCGCGATGCGGAGCGCAGTGGCGAGCCCGATGAGGTACGCGGCGAGCGTGAACTGCCAGCCGCCGACCTCGACGAGCACCACGGATGCCCCGGGGCTCCCCGGGTCGATCCGGTTCGGGTCGACCCACACGCCGAAGGTCACGCCGAGCACCGCGACGAGCACGGGGAGGCCGACCAGGAGCAGGACGACGGCGCGGGCCCGCAACCGCGCGCCGACGAGGAGCAGCACGAGCGAGAGCAGGATGAGCACCGTCGGGATCGCGAGTCCACGCGTGATGATCAGCGCGAGCATGGCCGGCAGCGGCGCGGCGAGCTTCGCGAGCGGGTTGAGCCGGTACAGGAACCTCCCGCTCGGCGCCGAGCGCTCGGCGAACGGGTCGACGGCCGCGCCCGGGGCGCTGACGGTGCCCGCATCCATGGCGCGTCGGCCGTCGGCGTTCGTGACGTCGGATACCGGTGCGGGTGTCGGCGCTTGACGGGCCTCGGCGGCGGTCACGAGGCGCCCTCCGGCGAGCCCGCGGGCGACGGCAGCTGCGACATCCGCGTGACCGCATGCCACTCGGGATGCCGCGCGAGCCCTCGAGTCGCCCGGGCGAGCGGCGGATGGCGCAGCCCCGCCTCGTCGATGAGCGGACCGGCGAGCACCTCGGCGGTCGTGCCGGCGCCGAGCAGGCGCCCGTCGGCCATGACGGCGACGCGCGTCGCGTAGTCGGCGACGAGTTGCAGGTCGTGCGTCACGACGAGCACGGTGGTGCCCTCCTCGTGCAGGGCGCGCAGCACGTCGAGGAGCTCCGCGGCCCGCTCGCGATCCTGCCCGAACGTCGGCTCGTCGAGCGCGATGACGGGCGCGCCCGCGATCAGGGCGGTGCCCACCGAGAGCCGGCGCTTCTGCCCGCCCGAGAGGAGGAACGGATGCTGCGCCCGCAGCTCGCCGAGGCCGAACCGCTCGAGCATCCGCGTCACCTCCGCGGCGCGTTCGGCCTCTGGCACGCCCTGCACGCGCAGGCTCGTGTCGAGCTCCTCCTCGGCCGTCGTCGCGACGAACTGGTGCTCGGGGTTCTGGAAGACGAAGCCGATGCGGCGGCTGCGCTCGCGGGCGTCGGCACGCTGCGGGTCGAGGCCGAGCACGTCGACGGTGCCGGATGCCGCGGGGATGACACCCGCGACGGCCTGCAGCAGGCTCGTCTTGCCGGCGCCGTTCGTGCCGACGACGGCGAGGAACTCGCCGGCCGCCACGTCGAGGTCGACGTCGTGCACCACGACCGGGCCGCGTCGTCCGCCGCGGCGCACGGAGAGCCCGCGGATGCGGATCGCCGGTCGGGCGGACGCCGGGGCCGAGTCGAGTGCGGGCGCTGCGGCGGGCGCGGCCGGCTCCGCCCGGGGCGCGGGCAGCTCCGCGCGTGCGTCGAGCGCCGCCGCGAGCTCCGCCGGCGTGAGCGGCAGCGGTTCGAGCACGACGCCGGCGTCGCGGAGCCGCAGCGCCGCCAGCGTGGAGACGGGAAGCCACACGCCGAGCCGGAGCAGCTCGTCGACGTGGTCGCGGAGCACCTCGCGCACGGGTCCGTCGAACGCCACGCGACCGTCGGCGTCGAGCACGACCGCCCGGTCGACGATGTCGACGGCGGCATCGAGGTTGTGCTCGACGAGCACGATCGCGTGGTCGCGCGTCGACGCGAGCTCGCGCAGCACGGCGTAGACCTCGTCGATGCCGGCGGGGTCGAGGTTGGCCGTCGGCTCGTCGAGCACGAGCACGGGTGCGGCCATCGCGAGCGCGCAGGCGATGGCCAGGCGCTGCCGGCCACCGCCCGAGAGTCGATCGGGGTTGTCGGCCCGCCGGTCCCAGAGACCCACGAGCTTGAGCGCCCGCTCGGCGCGCGCGAGCACCTCCTCGGCCGGCACGAGCCGGTTCTCGGGGCCGAAGCAGACCTCGTCGAGGAGCGTGCCCGTGACGACCTGCGCGTCGGGGTCCTGGAACACCATCGCGACGTGCGCGCTGAGCACGCCGACGGGATGCTCGCGGCTGTCGAGTCCGGCGATCGAGACCGTGCCGTCGAGCTCGGCGGGCACCGCGTGCGGCACCAGTCCGTCGAGGGCGAGCGCGAGCGTGGACTTGCCGCAGCCCGACGGCCCGAGGACGAGCACGACCTCGCCGGGCCGCACCGCGAGGCTCACGCCGTCGGGCGTCGCGCGGGTCGCGCCGTCGTGGCGGATGCGCACGGCATCGAGCTCGAGCAGGGGAGCGGTCATCGGGAGTCCCGGTCGTGCCGGCTGCCGCCGGCGGGCGAAGCATCGCCGACGGGGTCGGCTTAGGACAGCCTAACCTCTCGCGTTCGGGCGGGGCGAGACGCGGCATCCGCCGCCCTCACCGGGCCCGACGGATGCCTCAGCCGACCGGCGTCTCGAGCCGCAGCGAGGCGGCGATGACGGATGCCTCGAGCTCGGCCTCGATGAGGTCGAACGTGTCGTACTCGCGGATCCGGGCCGCCATCGCGCGGGCGCGGTCGCGGTACGTCCGGTCGGCGAGCACCTCGTCGACCGCCTTCGCGACGGCGGCCGCGGTGGGCGTGCCCGTGCGCAGGTTCACGCCGACGCCGGCCCACTGCACGCGCATCGAGACTTCGGGCTTGTCCTCGGTGTCGCCCGCCGCGACGATCGGCACGCCGTGGCTGAGCGCGTACTGGGTGCCGCCGAAGCCCGCGTTCGTCACGAAGACGTCGGTCTTCGGGAGCAGTCGGTCGTAGGGGAGGAACTCCGCGGCGCGGGCGTTGCCCGGCAGCTCGCCGAGCTCCTCCACCGGACGACCGCCGGTCGCCACGACCACGAGCACGTCCCGGTCGGCGAGCGCGTCGAGCGTCGGGCGCACGAGCCGGTCGAAGTCCTTGTTGTCGATCGTGCCCTGGGTGACGTGCACGACCGGGCGGTCGCCATCGAGCTCGTCCCACCACGACGGCAGGGCCGGGTCTGCGGGGGCGGGCGGCAGCACCGTGCCGACGAAGCGCACGTTCGGGCTGAGGTCGCTGCGGGGGTACTCGAACTCGGCCGGCGAGAGCTGCAGGTAGCGGTCGCACTTGCGGGTCGAGTCGAACACGAACGGGTCGAGGCCGGGCCGGCCGAGGTCGCGCATGACCTGCTGGGCGAGCGCCTGGGTCTTGCGGAAGATCACCTTCGTGACGAGCCCGTTCAGCACCCGGTTGCGGAGGCGGCCGAACGCGCCCGGCTTCGGCGCGAGGCCGAGCCCGGCCGGCGCGGTGTCGACGCTGAGCTGCACGAGGGGGATCACGCCGACGCCGAGGATCGGCGGCCGAGAGGCGGGGTCGTCGAGCAGCAGCGGCACGATGCCGGCGAACGCGCCCTCGGCGAGGATCGCGTCGGGGGCGAGCTCCGCGATGGCCTGCTCGACCGCGCGGTACTGGTCGGGCACGGGCCGCACGAACATGGTCTGCACGTCGTACTCGAGCTTCGCGATGCCGCGGTGGCGGTCGCGCTCGGGCAGGAGATCCTGCATGACACGGTCGTCGTAGTCGGCGATGCCGACGAGCGGGCGGTGGTCGGCGCCCGCGGCGAGCACGGTGTCGCGGAACCGCGAGCCGGTGAGGACGGTGACGTCGTGGCCGCGGCCGACGAGGTCGCGGGCGATGGCGATCATGGGCGCCACGTGGCCCTGGATGGGGCTGGCGCAGAGCAGGTAGGTGGACATGAGCAGCGAAGCTATCCACCGCCCGGAACCGTGGACAAGCGATTCGGACCGGTTTCCGGGCTGGCCCCATCGAGTTTCAGTGCTGGCACCGAGCTGTGGGTTCGCTGGAGGTCCTCGGGCAGCCTCGAAACCGGGAATGCCCCGGTCAGCCCGGATGTTGTACCAATGTCCGGACGTGGAGCCACCACGTCGGAGCGGCGTGGGAGGACCACGCCGGAAGGAGGAGAACGTGGGCATCAGCTACGTCGAGTTCGAGGACGAGAACGGGGTGCTGCGGCGTTACCGCAAGCACGTGAACGGTCGCGGCCTCGTCGCAACGACCGCGAAGGTCGACCCCACCGCGTTCGTGGACCCGACGGCCTACGTCGACCCGGGCGCCGAGGTGCAGCGCAACGCGAACATCGGCCCGGGCGGCTGGGTCGATCGCGACGCCATCGTCGCCGAGCGCGCCGTGATCGGCGTGCGCGCGCACGTCGGACGTCGCGCCGTCGTGGGCCGCAACGCGGTCATCGGTCCCTACGCCGAGATCGGCGCCGACGCACGCGTGCAGAACGGTGCGCGGGTGCCGCGCGAGGCGACGATCGCCGAGGGCGCGGAGTTCCGCGCATCGAGCGACGACCTCCGCCGGCTCGGCCTCGCGGCCTGAGCCGCAAACCAGACGACACGGATGCCCCGGGGTGCACAGCCCCGGGGCATCTGCATGCGGTCGTCGAGTAGCGCCGCCGGAGGCGACGCGTATCGAGACGCCAGTGCTGATCGGGGAGGGTCTCGATACGCGTCCGGCTTCGCCGGGCGCTACTCGACCACCGGTGCGGAGAGCTCGCCCGCCAGCAGCTCCAGCGTCTGCTCGCGGCCCGGCACGGCATCCGCCGGCTCGGCCTCGTACGCGCCGGCGATCGGCGACACCATGACCTCGTCGACGCCGTGCCGCTCGGCGAAGCGGCGCAGCTCGGACGCCGCCGTCGCGGCATCCGCGATCACCCAGCGTCGCCGCATGCCCGCGATGAGCTCGTCGGCGATCGAGTCGGCGGGGGCCGCCTGCGCCTCCTCGACGGTCTCGAGCGGGCGCATCGGCCGGTTCGCGCGCAGCCGCGCCATCGAGCGCAGCTGCGGCAGGGCGCGCGCCTCCGCCTCCTCGACGGTCGGCGCGACCGACGCGTTCATCGTGAGGAACGTGACGGGCGACGGATGCCGCTCGCTGGGCCGGTACTCGGTGCGGTAGAGCTCGAGCGCCCGCTCGAGGCCCTCGCCCGAGAAGTGGTTGGCGAACACGTAGGGCAGGCCGAGCTCGGCGGCGAGCTTCGCCGAGTAGTCGCTCGACCCCAGGAGCCAGAGCTCGGGCACCTCGGCCGCGGCCGGTGTCGCGGTGATCGGGTACTCGCGTCCGCTCGTGAGGCGCAGCGTCGCGCCGTCGGGCGAGAGCAGGCTCAGGATGTCGGCGACGTGGTCGGGGAACCGGTCGACATCGGCCGTCGGTCCGCTCACGCGCAGCAGCTGCGTGATGACGGGGTCGCTGCCCGGTGCGCGGCCGATGCCGAGGTCGATGCGCCCGGGCGCGAGCGCCTCGAGCGCGGCGAACTGCTCGGCGACCACGAGCGGCGCGTGGTTCGGCAGCATTACGCCGCCCGACCCGACCCGGATGCGCGAGGTCTGCGCCGCGGTCGCCGCGATGAGCACGGGCGGGGTCGTCGACGCGACCGCCGGCATGTTGTGGTGCTCGGCGAACCAGTAGCGCGTGTACCCGAGGCGGTCGGCGAGCTGCGCGAGGCGCACGGATGCCGCGACCGCCCCTGCGCTGGTCTGGCCGGTGCGCACCGGGACGAGGTCGAGCACGGAGAGGCGGGGCGTGGGTGTCATCCCTCTCGGCAACCGCCGCGCCGGGGCCGGTATTCCGGGGACAGGGTTGTCCCTGAGCCGATCGGAGGGATGCCCCTGTCGTCCGGTGGGGCGATTCGTCATGGGATGGAGATCGCGTTCGTGCGCGCCGCCGGGATCCCCCGCGGCCGTCCGCCTCCGACGGAGGGCCCGGGCCCGCGAGACGCGAGATCCCGAGAGGAACCATCCGTGAACACCCCTGTGCCCGGCGCCGTGACGACGCCCGCCGCCGACGTCCGCACCGAGTCCGACGACGTCACCACCTTCTCGCTCCGCGAGGCGCTGGCCCTGCTCGACGACCGCATCGCGGGTCGAGTGCTCATCCCCGGCGACGTCGGCTGGGACGAGGCGCGCTCCGCTTGGAACCTCGCCGTCGACCAGCGTCCCGTCGCCGTGGTCGTGGCGGGTGCCGCCGACGACCTCGCGCTGGCCGTGCGCACCGCGAAGGGCCTCGGGCTCTCGGTCGCCCCGCAGGCGACCGGCCACAACGCCGGACCGCTCGCCGCGGGCGACGGCCTCGCCGACGCACTGCTGCTGCGCACGTCGGAGCTGCGCGGCGTCGAGGTCGACCCCGAGCTGCGCGTGGCCCGCGTCGAGGCCGGCGCGCTCTGGGGCGACGTGGTCGCCGCGGTCGCGCCGCACGGCCTCGCCGCGCTCGCCGGATCGTCGCACGACGTCGGCGTGGTGGGCTACACGCTCGGCGGCGGCATCAGCTGGCTCGGACGATCGCACGGCCTCGCCGCCAACCAGGTGCTCGCGGTCGAGCTCGTCACGGCCGACGGCGTGGTGCGCCGCGTCGACGCGGACCACGACCCCGAGTTGTTCTGGGCTGTGCGCGGCGGAGGCGGCGACTTCGGCGTCGTGACCGCCCTCGAATTCCGACTCTTCCCGATCTCCGAGATCGTGGCCGGCACGCTCTTCTTCCCGATCGACCGCGCGGAGGAGGTGCTGCAGGCGTGGGCCGCGTGGACGACGACGGTGCCCGACAGCGTCACCTCGGTCGGTCGGGTGCTGCGGTTCCCGCCCATGCCCGACCTGCCGCCGTTCCTCTCGGGGCAGTCGTTCGTGGTCGTCGAGGCGGCGATCCAGGAGTCGCTCGAGCGGGCCGACGAGCTGCTCGCGCCACTCCGCGCCCTCGGCCCCGCCATGGACTCCGTGCATCCGCAGGCGATTCCCGAGCTGCTGCAACTGCACATGGACCCGCCCGCGCCCGTGCCCGGGTACGGCGACAGCATGCTCCTCGCCGAGCTGCCCCCGGCCGCCGTGCGCGCGTTCGTGGCCGCGGCCGGTCCCGAATCCGACAGCGCCCTGCTCTCGGCGGAGATCCGGCACCTCGGCGGCGGGCTCCGGCCCGAGGCGGCGCACGCCTCCGCGGCCGAGCGCGACACGCCGGCGCCGGGCGCCGTGGCCGGCCTCGACGCCGAGTACGCCGTGTTCGGCGTGGGGATCGCCGTGCCCGGGGCATCCGAGGCGCTCGCGATGTCGCTGGGTCGGCTGCTGTCGCGCGTGGAGCCGTGGCGCGCCCCGCTCGACTACCTCAACTTCGCCGAACGGGAGCGCGGCGCGGAGCGCATCTTCGGCGAGCGGGTGCACCGCCTGCGCGCGCTGAAGAACGCCGTCGACCCCACTGGCGTCATCCGGTCGAACCACCCCGTGCGTCGGTGACGGGGGGTGTCGCTCGCGCCGCGGCCTTCATAGGCTGGGAGCGAGCGACACCGCTGTCGCGATTCCCCGGGGAGGGAACGAATGACGCTCCACTACGAACTGCCCACCACCGCGGACTTCGCCGCACTGGCGGGCCCGCATCACCCGGCGATCACCATCTACGCGTCGACATCGCCGGTCGTCAGCGAACGAGAACGGTCCGAGGTGACCGTCAAGAGCGCGTTCGACGACGCAATCGAACAGGTCAAGGGCGCAGGCGCGTCCGCCGCCGAGGTCGACGAGCTGCGTCGTGCGCGCGACGCGATCGTGCTCGACCAGCAGCTCTGGGGCAACCTCGCCCGGTCGATGGCGATCTTCGTCGCGCCCGGCTTCAGCGAGGTGTTCGTGCTGCCGAACCGCCTCGACGACGCCGTGCACGTCGGCTCCCACTTCACGCTCGGCCAGCTGCTGCGCGCCCCCAGCCAGGACCAGGAGGCGTACGCCGTCGCCATCTCCGCGAACGAGTGGAGCCTGTGGCACGCCACGCCGACCGACCGCGCCGCGCAGATGCCCGTCGAGCCCACCCTGCCGAAGAACGCCGAGGAGGCCGCCAACCGCGAGCCCGGCGGCGCGGGCACGAAGCGCGTCGGCGGTCACGGCGACCGCGGCACGAGCGAGGAGGACAAGCGCGCCGCGATGCTCGACATCTACGCGAAGCGCGTCGCCGACGCGGTGCGCCAGGAGCTCCAGGTGCACGATCCCGACGAGCGGGTCCCGCTCTTCGTGTTCGCGACCGAGCCGACGCTCAGCGGCTTCATGGAGCGTGCGCACAACCACCGACGCATCATCGCCGTGCCCGGCGGACCCGACCGGCTCGGCCCCTCCGAGATCGACGAGGCGCTGCGCCTCCAGCTCGGCACGCTGAACATCAACGAGGCGGATGCCGCGCTGCACGGCCTGACCGAGGGCAGCGCGGGTCGCGTCGAACGCGACCTCGCGGCGATCGGCCGCCTCGCGGCCGACGGCGCGGTCGAGACCCTGTGGTTCGACTTCACCACGTCGGTCAACGGCACGCTCGACCAGGAGTCGGGGGCGATCGAGTTCGCCACCGGCAACGGGGAGGGCGAGAGCCTGCAGGACGGGACCCTCGCGGGCGACGTGCTGCCGCAGCTCGCGCTGCTCGTCATCGCGAAGGGTGGCAAGGTCGTCACCGTGCGCAGCGACGACCTCGACGACAACGTCTGGTCGGGGCCGGCGATGGCCGAGCTCCGCTACGCGCTCGCGTAGCCGGCTCTCAGGGTCCCTGGCGGGTTGCGACAGGTCAGGCGGGTCAGAGGGCGGATGCCGCGAGACGCCCGCGCGCGGCATCCGATGCCCTGCGCGCAGCGCGCCGGCTCCTGGGCAGCGATGCGGCGACGACGGGGATCGTGAACCCCTCGCGCCAGCCGAAGCGGACCACGATCTCGCGCGCGCGCGAGTCCTCGACGATCGCCTCGACCGTCGTCTCCGTCACCACCCGCGGCGCCTTGCGCGGCTCGAACTCGCGCAGCTCGAGCCAGAGGGTCTCGGGGTGGGGGACCACGCCGGGGTTGGCCGCGACGAGTCGCAGCTCCCAGCCGCTCGTCGGGCAGAGGCCCGATCCCGTCACTCGGATGAGGCGCCCAGCCGACGATTCGATCGCGGTCGCCCGGAAGTCGGCGGCGGAGAAGTCGCAGTGGTTCGGCGCAGTCATGTCCTCGACGCTAGGCGCGTCGGGATGAGGCGTCCTCAGTGCTGGCGCTGAGATCCGCCGACGGCGAGGAAGCGGTTTCCGACGTCCTCGAGCCGACCTAGGCTTGAACGCATGCGATTCGGAATGTTCGTTCCCCAGGGTTGGCGTCATGATCTCGTCGGCATCGAGCCGGCCGAGCACTGGGACACGATGCGCGGGCTCGCGGAGTTCGCCGACGCCGGGCCCTGGGAGTCGATCTGGGTCTACGACCACTTCCACACCGTGCCGGTCGCGAGCGAGACCGAGGCGACGCACGAGGCGTGGACGCTGACGTCGGCGTATGCCGCGACGACCTCGCGCGTGCGGCTCGGCCAGATGTGCACGTGCATGAGCTACCGCAACCCTGCGTACCTCGCGAAGGTCGCGGCGACGGTCGACGTGATCTCGGGCGGACGCGTCGAGATGGCGATCGGCGGCGGCTGGTACGAGCACGAGTGGCGGGCGTACGGCTACGGCTTCCCGCCGGTCGGGGAGCGGCTCGCGCGGCTCCGCGAGGGTGTCGACATCATGCGCCAGGCGTGGACGACCGGGTCGGCGACGCTCGACGGCAAGCACTACCGGGTCGACGGCGCGATCGTGCGTCCGCTCCCCCTGCAGCCCGGCGGCATCCCGATCTGGATCGCCGGTGCGGGCGAGAAGGTCACGCTGCGCATCGCCGCGCAGTACGCGTCGTACACGAACTTCGCCGGGTCGATCGAGGAGTTCGTGCACCGGAGCGAGGTGCTCCGCGCCCACTGCGAGGACCTCGGCACCGACTTCGAGGCGATCACGCGGTCGACGAACTTCAACACCGTCGTCGGCGTCGACGAGGCGGATGTCGCGCGGCGCCTCGACACCATCGAGGCCCGCGTCGCGCCGTACCTCGGCCCCGCGAAGACGGCGGAGTACATGCACGCGTTCCGCGGACCCGAGGCGTTCGCCGTCGGGACGCCGTCGCAGGTCGCGGCGATGCTCGCCGAGCGCCGCGAGCGCGGCCTCGGGTACGCGATCCACTACTTCCCCGAGGCGGCGTTCGACCGCTCGGGCCTCGAGCTCTTCGCGCGCGAGGTGATCCCGGCGCTGCAGGAGCGGTAGGGCCTGCGGACCGATGAGCGGCAGGGCCGGGGCTATGCCGCGATGGCCTCGTCGAGCTTCGCGCCGAGCTCCGCGTCGGTCGGCTCGGTGAAGTGGGTCCCGTCGGGGAACACCACCACGGGGATCTGCGTCCGGCCGCTGATCGCCTTCGCGCGGTCGGCGCCGTCGACGACGACCTCGAGGTCGACGTACTCGTAGTCCACGTCGCGGCCGTCGAGGAGCGCCTTCGAGCGACGGCAGTCGCCGCACCAGGCGGCGCCGTACATGGTGATGCGGGCAGGGTTCAGGTCTGACTGTGCAGGGGAAGTCACGTCAGAACCCTACGCAGCGAGGCTGTGCGGTATTCCCAGCTTCGGGGTGTCGCGCTGTCGGCGCGGATGGCAGACTCGCCGCATGCGATTCGAGACGGAGCTGCTGCTCGTGGACGGCCGGAACACCGGGATCGAGGTGCCGCCCGAGGTCGTCGCGTCGTTCGGCGCCGGCAAGCGCCCGGCCGTGGTCGTGAACGTGAACGGCTTCGAGTACCGCAGCACGATCGCCTCGATGGGCGGCACGTTCCTCATCCCGTTCAGCTCGGACAAGCGCGCGACGACGGGGCTCGCCGGGGGAGATCACATCGTCGTGGAGCTCGAGCTCGACACGGCGCCGCGCATCGTGGAGCCGCCCGCGGACTTCGCCGAGGCGCTCGACGCGACGCCCGGCGCGCGCGAGGCGTGGGAGAAGCTCGCACCCAGCCACAAGAAGGCGCACGTCACGGCGATCGAGGGTGCGAAGGCTGCCGAGACCCGCCAGCGGCGGATCGCGAAGGCGGTCGAGCAGCTCACGGGCTGAGCGGGCCGAGTGCTCCGGCAGGCTTGCTCGGCTTCGGCCGCCGCTAGACCGCGACCGCCTCGGGCACGTCGGCCCCGACCAGCCGGATGAACGCGCTGAGCTGGGCGACGCCGTCGGGGCGGCGCGGCAGCGCGTCGAGCAGGCCGGGCGAGTAGAGCAGGTAGGCCGCCCACTTCGCACGGGAGATCGCGACGTTGAGCCGGTTCTTCAGCAGGAGGAACTCGATGCCGCGGGGGGCCGCGCTCGCCGACGACGCGGCCAGCGACACGATGGCGACGGCGGCCTCCTGGCCCTGGAACTTGTCGACCGTGCCCACGGGAACGTCGGGGTACCCGGCGCGGTCGAGGGCCTCGCGCACCGTGGTGAGCTGCGCGTTGTAGGGCGTCACGACGATGAGGTCCGTCTGCTCGAGGGGCCGTGCGGGCGACCGGACCGGCCCGGAGGCCGTGTCGCCGGCGTCGGACCAGTCGCGCCCGAGCAGTGAGGAGACGAGCTCGACCACGATGTCGGCCTCCTCGGGCGACCAGGTCGTGTTGCCCTCGTGGTCGACTCGGATCGGACGCACGCCGGGGTCGATGCCGTCGAGGTGCCGGGTCGAGGCGACCGGATGCGAGCGGAGCTCGCCCTGGTAGGCGAGCCGCGACACCGGCGCGGCGACGGCGGGATGCATCCGTCGACTCTCGGCGAGGAAGTAGCCGTATTCGGGCGGGAGGACCTCGTGGCCGTCGGCCACCCAGCCGAGCGCGGACGTGTCGACCGGCTCGGGGTGGAGGGCCTGGCTGACCTGCGGCAGCTGCTGCGGGTCGCCGAGCAGCAGGAGGTTGCGCGCGGCCACCGACACGGCGATCGTCGACGCGAGCGAGAACTGCCCGGCCTCGTCGATGACGAGCAGGTCGAGCGAGCCCCGCGGCACGCGCTTCACGTTGCAGAAGTCCCACGCGGTGCCGCCGATGACGTAGCCCGACGGGCGCTCGGCCGTGAACTTCGACAGGTCGTCCTTCTTGGCGAAGGCCGTGAACACCCGCGACTCGACCTCTGACGGATCCTTCACGGCCTTGCCCACGAGGGCCGCGTCGAGGCCGGCCTCGACGACCGCCTCCAGCACGTGCTCGACCACGGCATGCGACTGCGCGACGACGCCGATGCGCCAGCCGTGCTCCGCGACGAGGCGTGCGATGACGTGCGAGGCCACGTAGGTCTTGCCCGTGCCGGGCGGGCCCTGCACGGCGAGGTACGAGTGCTCGAGCCGCCGCACCGACTCGACGACGGCGTCGACGTAGTCGGCGCCGAGCACGGGTGCGAGCCCGCCGGCGGCACGCGGCGCGAGCCGTCGCAGCACGTCCATCGCGGGATTCGAGGGGAGCGACGGCACGGTGGCGGGGATGGGCGCCGCCCACTCGGCGATCGCCGCCTTGAGCGCCCGCGAGTCGGGCGGCCAGCCGGGCGTCATCGCCATGGGGAGCCCCGGCCACGTGGCGTCGGCGACGCCGACCTCCTCGACGAGCACCCCGGTGTCGGTGACCTCGAGGATCGTGCCGCTCGACCAGGCGCGCTGTCCGGGGCGCATCGTGCTCGACGGGAACGGCGCCGGCCAGTCGTAGAGCAGGAACACGTTCGCGCCGACGCCGAACCGGGAGCCGGGGGCGATGCGCCCGCCGAGCAGCACCTCGCGCCGAGGGTACTGCCGCGTTCCCTCCTCGTACCAGCGCTGCTCGACGCGCGATGCCGCGGGGTCGACGACGAGCACGTCGCGGTGGTTCTCCCACGAGTCGACGGGCTGGTCGACGCGCAGGTAGTGCGACCACCAGAAGCTCTTCGCCTCGCGGTCGTGGTAGTCGATGGCCGCAGCGGACAGGGCCAGCGCGAGCTCGTCGGGCGTGCGTCCGTCGCCGGGTGCCGCGGGGCCGACGAGTTCGCGCAGCTGGAGGGCGAGCGGCGTCGGCTCGTAGACCTTCGCCGCGCCCTCGGCGAGGTAGGCGGGCGGCACGGGCTCGACGCCCTCGCGCCGTGCGATCGCGAGCAGCCAGTCGCGCAGGCGGCGCGTGGACACGCAGTCGTAGCGGTTGTAGTCGGCGAGGTCGTCGAGGATGCGCTCCGCCTCGAGCGTCTCGGCCGCGCCGCCCGACTCGACGAGTTGGCGCGCCCGGACGTACTCGGTGATGGAGTCGGCGCCACTCTTGACGTCGGCCTCGCGCAGCTCGTCGCCCATGTAGAGCGGCTCGAGCTTCTTGATCGAGTACGAGCGGCTGCCCACGCGCACCGACCGCTTGACGATGGGATACAGGTCGACGAGGACCCCGTCGTGGAGGAGCTGGTCGACGTCGGCCTCGCCGACGCCGTGCCGTGCGGCGATGGTCGTGAGGTGCGTGCGCTCGTAGGACGCGTAGTGGTAGATGTGCAGGTCGGGATGCACCTGGCGGCGCAGCTTCACGAGCTCGAGGAACTGCAGCAGCGCCTCGCGCTCCTCGGCGAACGAGTGCGCCCACAGCGCGGTGTACTGCTCCTGCTCGTCGACCATGCCCCAGAGGTAGTCGAGGTTCCACGACGTGGCGTCGCCCTCGGTGTAGAGCGGGTCGCCCTCGAAGTCGAAGAACAGGTCGCCGGGGTTCGGCTCGGGGATCGCCGCGAGGGCGGCGGCCTCGCGCACCTCGACCGGCGGCGCAAGCGGCGGGTCGTCGGGGCTGCGTTCACCGGATGCCTCGGCGGCGAGGTCGGCCGCCTCGGCGACGAGCTGCAGGCGCGCCTGCGCGCGGAGGTTGTCGACCGTCGAGTCGATGAGGTGCGGGACGGGACCGCTCGACGCCGCGAGCTCGTCGATCGTGGTGATGCCGGCCTCGGCGAGCGGCTCGCGCTGCGTCACGCGGAGGCTGCCCGTGAGCAGGACGTCGCGATTGGCCTGCACTTCGAGCTCACAGGTCGGGCAGCGGCCGTCGTGCGTGTAGCGGGGGTCGCCCCAGGCGACCGGACCGTCGGCGGCGACCCGCTCGTCGACGAGCTGCCGCAGCCGCGCGACGCGCTGCACGTAGACGGGCGTGATGTCGTCGCGCCGATGCTCGCTGCTCGTGCCGTCGCCGAGGAGCAGCTCGACCACGTCGTCGCTCGCGATGCCGATGCGGTCGAGCTGCGACGCGTATGCCGCGAGCTGCAGGAGTGCGGTGACCCGGGCGTGCCGGGCGAGCTTCGAGTCCTGCACGCGGTAGCGCCCGTCGGGCCGACGCACGATGAAGTCGGCGAAGCCGATGAACCCCGCGTCGGCGAACGTCGCCTGGTAGACGACCGGAACGCCGGCTTCGAGTGCCGCGCGAGTCGCCTCCACCGCCGCCGCGACCGCCTCGGTGTCGCGCACGTTGGGCTGCGGGATCTCGACGACGCCCACGCCGAACTGGTCGCGGTAGCGCGCCAGCACCCGCCGCTCGTGCTCGTCGCCGAGGCGCCCCGCGCGCTCGAGCATCGCGTCGGCGTTCGGCTCGAAGAGGGTCTCGCGCCCGAGCTTCACGTCGAGTTCGCGCAGGAACGCGAACTCGCACTCGGACGCCTTCTTCAGGTCGCTCGCGCTGGTGACCACGGAGCCGTCGACCACGAACATTTCGGCTCCTTCCCTCGGCTTTCCACCACGCTAACGGGCGCGACCGACATCGGCCCACGGCATCCGCCCGGCGTGCGCCCGCGGCATCCGCCCGCCTGAAGCCCGCTCAGCGCGTGACGACGACCTTGCCGATGCTGCGGCCCGACGCGACGATCGCGTGCGCCTCCCGGAGGCCCGCGGCATCCAGCCCGCTGATCTCGCGGGTGAGCGTCGTCACCAGCGTGCCCGCCTCGAAGTGCCCGGCGGCGGCGTCGAGGAGCTCGTGCTGACCGATCATGTCGGGCGTCTCGAAGACCCCACGCGTGAACATCGACTCCCACAGCCAGGCGATGCTCTTCGACTTCAGCGCGCGCAGGTCGATGTCGGGGTCCTCGTCGATCGCGACGACCTGCCCGAACGGCCGCACGACCTCGGCGAAGAGCGGCACGCGTCCGGCCGTCGCGGGCGTGAAGACCCGGTCGAGGCCGCCGGGGGCGAGCTCGAGCACGGATGCCGCGAGGTCGCCGCGGTGGTCGAGCACGTGGTGCGCGCCCATCCGCCGCGACCACTCCTGCGACTCGGGCCGGGACGCGGTCGCGATGACCGTGACGTCGGTGAGCTGCCGCGCGAGCTGCGTGAGGATCGACCCCACGCCGCCCGCGCCGGCGAGCACGAGGAGGGTGCCCGTGCTGTCGGCGCGGAGCCCGAAGCGGTCGAACAGCGACTCCCACGCCGTGATCGTGGTCAGCGGCATCGCGGCCGCCTCGGCCATCGAGAGGTTGGCCGGCTTGCGGCCCACGAGGCGCTCGTCGACCGCGTGGAACTCGGCGTTCGTGCCCTGCCGGGTGATGACGCCCGCGTGGTAGACCTCGTCGCCGGGGGAGAAGAGCGTGACGTCGGAACCGACCGCCACGACGGTGCCGGCGGCGTCGTAGCCGAGCACGATCGGCGGGGCGTCGGCGGCGCGCCGCATCCGCGTCTTGAGGTCGACCGGGTTCACCGAGACGGCGGCGACCTCGACGAGCACGTCGTGCGGGCGCAGCTCGGGCAGCGGCAGCTCGACGTCGGCCAAGGCTCGCTCGTCGTCGAGGGGGAGGGCGCCCGTGGCGGCGACGGCACGCATGGTGGTCGGGAGGGTCGTCATGTGAAGGGGAACCCGGGGATGCCGCGGTGGATTCCCGTCAACCACCGGGCGTGGGGGCGAGGGCGCCGCGGCCGAGGCCGAGCATGCCCTCGACCGCGTGGCCGATGCGCGAGCCGCGGTCGGTCGCGTCCTCCCAGCGCACGAGCGCGTGCGCGTTGAGACCGTCGATCATGCCGAGCAGCTGCCAGGCGACGGATGCCGCGTCGTCGGTCTCGAACTCCCCCGCCGCCACGCCCGCCTGCACGATGCCCTGCACGAACACGCGCCAGTCGTCCATCTCCTCGCGGACGCGCTGCGCGAGCGCCTCGTTGCGACGGCCCAGTGCCCACGCCTCGACCCAGATGACGGTGACGTCGTCGCGCGTGCCGTCGAGCAGCGTGTCGAGGAGGTGCGCGAGCTGCGCGCTCGGCGTCGGCAGCGGGCCGACGAGGTCCTCGAGCTCCGCGAGCTCGTCGGCCACGATCGAACCGAACGTGCTCGCGACGAGGACGTCCATGTTCGGCTGGTAGTGCGCGACGAGGGCGGGGGCGACGTCGATGCGCGCGGCGACGCTGCGGAGGGTCACCCCGTAGAGGCCGTGCTCGAGGGCGACGGCGCGCGCGGCATCCGCGATCTCGGCGGAGCGCTCGGCCGGGGACTTGCGCGCGGCCTTCTTGCGAGGGGGTCTTGACATCGTGACCTCAGTGTAGGTAGCGTCCTTGCAACTTATTGATCGTGTGATCAATAATAGGTCGAGTCCCCGGCCGAGTCCAGAGATCGCCCCGGGCGATCGAAACCGGAGAGTCCTCAACGATGAGCCACACCACCCCCGACCCCAGCGCGGCAGCGTCGCCGCACGCGTCGGCCGCGGCATCCGACCGCGCCGGCCGCATCGAGACCCACGGCGTCGACGTCATCCCCGACGCCGAGCGCCACGGCCGTCCGCGCGAGCTGTTCTGGGTCTGGATGAGCGCCAACGTCGTCTACCTCTACTTCGTGCTCGGCGGCGTGCTCATCCTGCTCGGCCTCTCCATCTGGGAGGCGCTCGCGATCACCGTCGTCGGCAACCTCTGGTGGGCGGCCGTCGGCTGGCTCGCCGTGAGCGGCCCCGCGTCGGGCACGCCGAGCGTCACCGTGATGCGCGCGATGTTCGGCATCCGCGGCAACCGCGTCTTCGGCGGCGGACTCGGCGTCGCGATCGGCCTGTTCTACGAGATCATCAACATCGCCGTCGCGACGCTCGCCGCCAACGCGCTGCTCGGGCTCATCGGCATCGACGTGTCGGGCGGGCTCGGCTGGGTCGTGCTCGTGGTCGTCGCCGCCCTGAGCTTCGTGCTCAGCGTCTACGGCCACGCGACCATCACCAAGCTGTCGCCGTACTTCTCGGCCGCGCTCGCCGTGGCGTTCATCGTGCTCGCGGTGTTCGTCTTCCAGGCCGCCGACTTCACGTACCGGCCGGCGCCACTGCCCGACGGCGAGCACTGGGCCATGGTCCTGCTCGGCTACGCGATCGTCGCGTCGGGCCCGCTGTCGTGGGGCACCGGGGCCGACTACGCCCGGTACCTGCCGCGCGACACCCCGAAGCGCACGGTCGCCCTGTGGACCGCGCTCGGCGGGTTCATCCCGGCCGTGCTCATCGGCACGCTCGGCGTGGTCGCCGGCACCGCGATCGACATGACCGACCCGCAGCTCACCATCGGCGAGATCGTGCCCGGTTGGTTCACCCCGGTCTTCCTCGCGATCGTCGTGCTCGGCAGCATCACGAACAACGTGCTCGTCGCGTACTCGACCGGTCTCTACGCGCAGGGCCTCGGCATCCGGGTCTCCCGCGCCGCGACCGTGATCATCACGGGCATGCTCGCGACCGTCGCCGCGGGCTGGTTCGTCTACCTCGCGCCGAGCTTCCTCGACACGCTCAACGCGTCGCTCGAGCTCAGCGTCACCGTGCTCGGACCGCTCGTCGCGATCTACGCGGTCGACATCGTGCTGCGCCGCAACCGGTACGACGGCGTCGCCCTCAGCGACGAGCGCCGGGGCAGCCCGTTCTGGTACACGGGAGGCGTGTTCTGGCCGGGCGTCATCACCATGATGGTCGGCACGACCGTGGCCGTGCTCATGGCCAACACGACCCTCTACGTCGGCCCCATCGCGGCCGCGCTCGGCGGCGCCGACCTCTCGGCCGTCGCCGGCCCGTTCCTCGCCGGGGCGCTCTACGCCGTGCTCTGGCTCACGACCTCGCCGTACCGCGACCGAGCGCGCCGTCCCGGTGCGCCGGCCGTCGGTCGCGATGCGACAGCGGATGCCGCGGCATCCGGAACCCAGCAGGCGGATGCCGCGGCATCCGCCCCCGTCACCATGGAGGTACCCGCATGACCTGGCGCATGCCCGCCGAGACCGCGCAGCACGAGCGCACCTGGATGGCGTTCCCCCGCGAGGGCATCACCCTCGGGGAGTCGACGTCCGACCGCGAGGAGGGCTACGCCGCCTGGACGGCCGTGGCCCACGCCGTGGCCGAGTTCGAGCCGGTCACGATGCTCGTCGACCCGACCGAGCGCGAGCGCGCGGCGTCGATGCTCGGCGACGGGATCGAGCAGGTCGAGGCGCCGGTTGACGAGTTCTGGATGCGGGACCACGGCCCCACCTTCGTCGTCGACGACGAACGGCCCGGGGTCCTCGGCGCCGTCGACTGGGTGTTCAACGGCTGGGGCGCGCCCGAGTGGTCGGAGTGGCGCAAGTCCGCAGAGCACGCCCGGATCATCGCCGACCTGGTCGGCGCCGAGACGGTGAGCAGCCTGCTCGTGAACGAGGGCGGCGGCATCCACGTCGACGGCGAGGGCACCGTGCTCGTCACCGAGACCGTGCAGCTCGACCCGCGCCGCAACCCGTACGCCGACCGGGCGCGCGTCGAGGCGGAGCTCGCGCGTACCATCGGCGCGACCCGCGTCGTGTGGCTCTCGCGTGGACTGACCCGCGACTACGACGAGTTCGGCACGAACGGCCACGTCGACATCGTGGCGACGATGCCGTCCGCCGGACACCTGCTGCTGCACGACCAGCGCGACCCCGAGCACCCCGACCACGAGGTGACCCACGAGCTCCGCGCCCACCTCGCCGAGCAGACGGATGCCGCGGGCCGCCGCTTCGAGATCCTCGACCTGCCGGCGCCCGAGACGCTCCGCGACGACGAGGGCTTCGTCGACTGGAGCTACGTGAACCACCTCGTCGTGAACGGCGGCGTCATCGCCTGCGGGTTCGGCGAGGAACGAGCGGATGCCGCGGCGCGCGAGATCCTCGAGGCTGCGTACCCCGGGCGCCGAGCCGTCACCGTGGACGCGCGCCCGCTCTTCGCCCGTGGCGGCGGCATCCACTGCATCACGCAGCAGCAGCCGGCGGTGGCGCGATGAGCGGGGACACCTCCCGATGGTCGAGTAGCGACGCCGCAGGCGACGCGTATCGAGACCCGAACGCGTCACGTCTCGATACGCGGCCGGCTGCGCCGGGCGCTACTCGACGACCGGGCGGATCGTTCGACGTCGTCGAGGCGTCGATCGCCGAGCTGCGCGCGGCGCTCGAGGACGGACGCGCGACGAGCGAGTCGCTCACCCGGGCGTACCTCGAGCGCATCGAGGCGTACGACCGCCCGGGCACCGCGGCCGGGCTCAACGCGCTCGTCGTGATGAACCCGTCGGCGATCGACGACGCGCGGGCCTCCGACGAGCGCCGCGCCCGCGGCGAGACGCTCGGGCCACTCGACGGGATCCCGTACACCGCCAAGGACAGTTACCTCGCCAAGGGGCTCACCGCGGCCGCCGGCAGCCCCGCGTTCGAGCACCTCGTCGCCCAGCGCGACGCGTTCACGATCGAGCGGCTGCGCGCGGCGGGCGCCGTGCTGATCGGCCTCACGAACATGCCGCCCATGGCGAACGGCGGCATGCAGCGCGGCGTCTACGGCCGCGCCGAGAGCCCGTACAACGCCGAGTACCTGACGGCCGCGTTCGGCTCGGGGTCGTCGAACGGCTCGGGCACCGCCACCGCGGCATCCTTCGCGGCGTTCGGCCTCGGCGAGGAGACCTGGTCGAGCGGCCGCGCGCCCGCCTCGAACAACGCGCTGTGCGCGTACACCCCCTCGAGGGGTGTCATCTCGGTGCGCGGCAACTGGCCGCTCGTGCCGACCATGGACGTGGTCGTGCCGCACACGCGCTCCATGGCCGACCTGCTCGAGGTGCTCGACGTGATCGTCGCCGACGACGCCGAGACGCGCGGCGACTTCTGGCGCGTGCAGCCGTGGGTCGAGATCCCCGCGTCGTCGTCGGTGCGGCCCGACTCGTACCCGGCGCTGCGGCCGGCGGATGCCGCAGCGGCACGCTCGGCGCTCGCCGGGAAACGATTCGGAATCCCGCGCATGTACGTGAACGAGGATCCCGACGCTGGCACCGCCGAGCCGGGTCGCTCGCCCGGCATCGGCGGACCCACCGGGCAGCGCATCGACACTCGCCCCTCCGTGATCGACCTCTGGGAGGCCGCGCGCCGCGACCTCGAGGCGGCCGACGCCGAGGTCGTCCTCGTCGACTTCCCGGTCGTGTCGAACTACGAGGGCGATCGCCCGGGTGCGCCGACGATCGCGACCCGCGGGCTCGTGAGCCCCGAGTACCTGCACCGCGAGATCGTCGACCTTTCGGCCTGGTCGTGGAACGACTTCCTCGAGGCCAACGGCGACCCCGCGTTGCACTCGCTCGCGGACGTCGACGGCGCACGGATCTTCCCGCAACCCGAGGGCACCCTGCCCGATCGCTACACGGGGTTCGACGACGACATCGCCGAGTACCCCGAGTGGGCCCGCGCGAACCCGGGCGCAACCTTCGCCGACATGCCCGAGCTCGAGTCCGGGCTTCGCGGCCTCGAGGAGACCCGGCGGCTCGACCTCGAGCAGTGGATGGACGACCTCGGCCTCGACGCGGTGGTGTTCCCGGCTGTCGCCGACGTCGGTCCGGCCGACATGGATGTCGTCGCGGCATCCGCCGACCTCGGCTGGCGCAATGGCGTGTGGGTCGCGAACGGCAACCTCGTGCCGCGGCACCTCGGCATCCCGACGGTCACGGTGCCCATGGGCACCATGGCCGACATCGGGATGCCGGTCGGGCTGACGTTCGCCGGACGCGCCTACGACGACAACGCGCTGCTCGCGCTCGCCGCGGCCTTCGAGGCGACGGGATCGCGCCGCACCGAGCCGCCGCGCACGCCGAGGCGCTGACGGGGCGAGCGCCCTCGCGGACGCTACCCTGACGGCATGGCGGTCAGCCGGTCCCGCGCGGCGGTCTCCGCGCGACGGCGCAAGCGGCGCATGGCGCGCGTCACGCACGACCTCAGCGACGCGCAGTGGGCGGCGCTGACCGCGGAGTGGCGGGGATGCGCCTACTGCGGCGCCACCGACCGGGCCCTGCAGCGCGACTGCGTGCTGCCGATCTCGCGCGGTGGACGCTACACGCTCGAGAACGTAGTCCCCGCATGCGGATCGTGCAACGCGAGCAAGTGCAACGACGAGGTCACCTCGTGGCTGCGGCGCAAGAAGCTCGACGAGCGGGCATTCCTGCTGCGGCAGCGCGAGATCGCGCTCGAGCTGGTCGCGCGCTTCGCGGGCCCGGATCATGCGGTGACCTGACGCGCCGCGGGACCTTCGGCTCCGCGCCCGCCCGGGCGGTCTGACCCGGGCCCATCTGATGCCGCGACTGCACGGTTCGCGGCATCCGACAGCTGCATCACAGCGGACGCGAGCGCGCGATGAGGTCGTCGAGCTCCGATGGGCGGTACAGCCGGACCGCGGTCAGCGAGGTCACGTCGACCCACGACTTGAGGATCGATCGTGCGATTCCGCCGAGCACGACGACCGCTCCGCTGCCGTCCTCCAGGCGCGTGTCAACGAGGAGCTCCAACTCGTCCTCCTCGGCACCTCCGAACTCGAACTCATCGTCACGTTGCGACGGCCGCTCGATCACCACACGCACCCCAGTTCCTCCGCGGGCCGCGAACTCTCGGATCAACTGTCCTCGGCTCAAGGCCAGCCGATCCCGGATCGGCAGGTCCTCGAACGTCAGCGCCGCCGCCGTCGAGGACAACTCACCGCCCCGGCTCGCGTCCTCGCCGTCGCCTCCGTGACCCCGACCGACGGCGTCGCCTCGACCACCCTCGTCGCCACTTCCACCCGCACCACCGCCGGCATCGGCCCCTGCCCCGCCTCCCGCTCGTGACAATCGCGCCTCCGCGTACTCCGCAACGGCCTCGCGGACGACCGCCTTCTTCGGAACGTCCATGAAGTAGGCCAACTGCGCGATGCGCCGATCAGTGTCCACGTCGACCTTCACCGCGCGTTCGACGGTGTTCCGTGATCCCGGCATGGCGCTCCGTCCTCTCTCGATGCATTCAGCGCATGAAGTGTTGTTCCCTCGTGGAACTCGGTTCCGAAGTTCCGAAGTTCCGAAGTTCCGTGACTTCTGGGGAGAAACACTCCCATCCAGCGGGCCCGTCGAACGCAGGCGATCGGGGCCCGGTTCTGCGGGGATCGGGTGGCTCGATTGTGGAGGACGAGACGCGGGAGCGCGGGAAGAGGCGGGGCGGGGAAGAGTGGAGGGGTGAGGGATGCGTGGAGGGGCGAGGGATGCGTGGAGGGGTGAGGGATGCGTGGAGGGGTGAGGGATTCGTGGAGGGGCGAGGGATTCGTGGAGGGGCGAGGGATGCGTGGAGGGGTGAGGGATGCGTGGAGGGGCGAGGGATTCGTGGAGGGGAGACGGATGCGTGGAGGGCGAGGGATGCGTGGAGGGTGATGGACGGGTGGGCGCGAGTGGCGGAAATGGTCGACGAGGGGCGGGGTGGAGGACGGCGGGGTGGAGCGGGAGCGGCGGGCGGGTGACGGCGTCAGGCGACCGTCACGGTGCGCTCGTGGAGGCCCGTCGCGCCGTCGGGGACGACGCCCTGCAGCTCGGAGGTCTGGACCTCGCCGTCGACGTCGGTCGCGCGGACGCGCAGGGTGTGGGTGCCGGAGTCGGCGTCCCAGTCGAAGCGCCACTGCACCCAGGTGTCGATCGAGATCGCCTCGGCGAGCGTCGCCGGCTGCCACGGCCCGTCGTCGACCTGCACGTCGACCGCGGCGATGCCGACGTGCTGGTGCCAGGCGACACCGGCGACCGTGATGGTGCCCGCCGAAAGCTGCTGGCCGCTGCGCGGCACGTCGATGCGGCTCTGCAGCTTGATCGGGCCCTTCGCGCTCCAGCCGCGGTCGGTCCAGTAGGCGGAGGCCGCATCGAAGCGCGTGACCTCGAGGTCGACCACCCACTTCGTGGCCGAGACGTATCCGTAGAGCCCCGGCACGACCATACGGACGGGGAATCCGTGCTGCGCGGGCAGCGGCTCGCCGTTCATGCCGACGGCGAAGATCGCGTTCCGGTCGTCCTGCAGCACGGCAAGCGGGGTCGACGCCGTGAAGCCGTCGACGCTGCGCGAGAGCACCATGTCGGCGTCGGCAGTCGGGTTCGCACGGGCGAGCAGCTCGCGGATCGGGTAGCCCAGCCAGACCGCGTTGCCGATGAGGTCGCCGCCGACCTCGTTCGACACGCACGCGAGCGTCGTGACGCTCTCCTCGAGGGGGAGGGCGAGGAGCTCGTCCCACGTGAGGGTGACCTCCTGGTCGACCATGCCGTGGATGCGGAGGCTCCACGTCTCGGGGTCGACGGCGGGCACTGCGAGGGCGGTGTCGATGCGGTAGAACTGCGCGTTCGGCGTGATGACGGGGGTGAGCCCCTCGACGTCGAGCTCGGCGCCAGAGGGAACGGTGGCATTCGTGGTGGGCTTCGGCAGCGCGATCGTGTCGCGGATCGCCGTGACCGCGCGGGTACCCGCCTGCAGGGCGTAGCCGCCGATGGCCGCGAGCACGCCGACCGCCGCGGCGCCGCCGGCCCACCCGAGGAAGCGGCGCCGGTCGATCCCTTCGGGTTGCGACGGCGCCGGGGCATCCGTCGACGGAAGCCGGGTGACGAGGAACTGCAGTGCGATGACCGACGCGACCGCCGCGAGTGCGGGCGGCGCGAACGCCAGCAGGGGCGCGTTCGCCCGGGTCATCGCGGCGACGACCCCGACCACCCCGAGCGCCCCGATGAGCACGCGTCCCCACGGCGGGCGACGCACTTCGAGCATGCCTGCCGCTCCGGCGACGGCGAGCAGCACGATCGCGATGCCGATGAGGAGCGCGACCTTGTCGGCCGTGCCGAACAGGGCGATCGCGGCATCCTTCGCCCACGACGGGGCGAGGTCGATGAGCAGCGAGCCGACGACGACGAAGGGGCTCGCCTCGGGGGCGAGGATCGCCGCCGCGAGCTCGCCGACGCCGGCGCCGAGGGCCACGGATGCCACGCCGGCGAGCGCCGGGAGCACCCACCCCCGCGCGCGACCGGTCGTCGTGGGCATGCGTCCAGCGTAAGTCGGCGAGGCTGCGCGTCGACTCGGAAGTTCGCGCCTGTGGATGAGCGGCGTCGGGCGGCGATCAGCTCGCCGGGTGCGCCGCCATGAACGCGGCCGCGCGCGGGGCGAGCGACGCGCCGACTTCGGCGGCCGGGCGCTTGCGGCCCTTCACCTCGAACGAGTGGTTCGCCTCCTCGATCCACTCGACCGTCGCGGTCGGGCCGATGCGTGCGACAACCTTGTCGAGCTGCTCGTTGGGGATCGCGAAGGGGTCGTTGCGCCCCTGCAGGAACAGCATCGGCACCGTGATGCCGGGCAGGTGCTCGTCGCGCGCCTTCTCGGGACGGCCGGGCGGGTGCAGCGGGTAGCCGAGGTAGATGAGGCCCGCGACTGGCATGCCGTCGGCGACCGCCATCGACGCCATGCGCCCGCCGAACGACTTGCCCGAGGCCCAGATCGGCTCCCCCGAGCCCGCGCCCGCGCCGCCGGCCCGCTCGGCCGCGGCGGCGAGCGCCGCACGCCACGTCGCGATCGCGACGGGCGGCCGGTCGGGGAAGCGCCGCTTCGCCTCGCGATACGGGAAGTTGAACCGCAGCGTCGCGGAGCCGAGGTCGTGCATCGCCCGGGTGAAGCCCGACATGAACGGATGCTCCATGCCCGCGCCGGCGCCGTGCGCCACGACGATCGTGGCCGCGGCATCCGCCGGGCGCGAGTACACGCCCGACACGGGGGTGCCGTCGACGTCGATCGTGATGGTCGTCTCGGACGAGGTCGACGGGGTCATGCCTCAATCGTGCCGCATCGTCGACTCGTCACAACATGCCCTTGTCGGCGTGACGCGCCGCCCGTCGCCGCTCGATGGCGGCGTACCACCGGAACATCTGCGGCATCAGCCAGTACGCCGCGATCGGGACGACGATGAGCGTCACCACGAACGCCCGCAGCACGGGATGCCAGTCCGCGATCACCGGCGCGAGCAGCACGCTCACGATGGCGACGAGCGGGAAGATCGTGAGCCACACGATGAGCGCGGTGACGTGGATGTTCGGCCGCTTCGGCGGCGCAGGTGGAGGCGGCGTCGGCGCGGGGGTCGGCGGCGCCTGGTCCGTCGGCGATTCGGGGTTCGGCACGGGCGAGCCGTGCTCGGGAGGTGTCACGGTCATGTGTTCGGCTCCGCATCGGCGCGAGCCCGTTGATGCTGCCCGGCCGCGCGGACGCGACCGGCCCCTCCATTGTCCTCCCGGCCCGACTGCTCCGCTAGGAGCTGAACACCTCGAAGATGCCGCCCACCCCGTCGAGCACCGCGCCGGTGCCGTCGACGAGGTCGCCGACCGCGGCCGTGAGCTGCACGGCGCCGCCCGCGGCATCCAGGGCCGTCGCGACGTCGGGAAGGACGTCGACCACGTCGAGCAGGTCGAGGTCACGCGTGACGAGCTCGTCGTGCTCGAGCTTCACCTGCCGGATCCACTCCCGTTCGAGCCCGAACAGCACCGCGTAGGGGAGCAGTCGCTCGTGCAGGTGGTAGCGGGCGAGCGCCGGATCCTCGCCGTCGGTCGGCACGAGATCGGCCCCGGTCGGCGACTGCAGCATCCGCAGCCGGTCGGCTTCAGCGAGCTCGAGGTACTGCCGCAGGCCGTCGAGGTGTTCGCGCCGGGGACGCGCGGGTGGCAGGAATCGGCGCCATGACGCCGGCGTCACCGCGATCGTGGCGATCGTGGCCGCGAGCGCGATCAGGGTCAGGCCGAGCGCGGCGCCGTCGCCGTCGATCAGCGCGAAGACGATCAGCAGCGCCTCCACGAGCATGCCGACGTACGCGAGGCTGCGCAGCGTGACGCCCGGCCAGGTGGTGCGGCGCGGGGCGATGAGCCCCTCGCGGGCGAGCGCGTGCTCGGCGTGCTGCACGAGCGTGCGGAGCCGTCCGGTGAGCGCCCGCCGCTCGGACGAGAACCGCCGCACCCGTCCGGGCGTGTGGTCGGGACCGAACAGCGCCTCGAGCAGGGTCAGCTCATCGGCCGTGAACACCACGTTCGGCAGCACCGCCACGCCGATCGGCTCGCGCTTCGAGCCGGCGAGCAGCCGCACCTTGCGCTTCACCGCGAGGTCGATGAGCATCGCGGATGCCGCGCGCCGATCCGCGTCGACGAGCAGCGCGTCGTGCAGCACCGTCGAGCCGCGCTGCGGCGCGTACTGCACGACGAGTCCCGTCACGCGCTGCGCGGCGATCGCACGGGCGACGAAGCCGAGCCCGAGGATCAGGAACGCAGGGGCGATCGCGAGCGCGATGACGGCGGGGAGCACGGGCCCAGTCTAGGGATGCGGCCGCATCCGGTGTCTTGGCGTTGACAAGCGTCCGGGCGCCTACCACCCCTCGGCGAGCACCCGGTCGAGCGTGTCGACGAAGAAGTCCGCCGAGGCCCGGTCGATGCACAGCGGGGGCTTCGTCTTCAGCACGTTCTGGTGGTCGCCCGTGGGCTGCATGACGATGCCGAGCGCGAGCAGCCGGTCGCAGATCGCGCGGGTCTCTTCGCTGGCCGGCTCGAGCGTCTCGCGGTCGCGCACGAACTCGACGCCGAGGTAGAGGCCGAGGCCGTGTACGGCCCCGATGAGCGGATGCCGCGTCGCGAGCTCTTGGAGCCGGCCCTTCAGGTGCGCGCCGACCTCGGCCGCGTTGCGCTGCAGGCCCTCGTCGCGGAACGCGTCGAGCACCGCGAGGCCCGCCACGCTCGACGCCGGGCTGCCGCCGGTCGACGAGAAGAAGTAGCCCTGCGTGCGGAAGCGCGCCGCGATCTGGCGCGTCGTGATCACCGCGCCGAGCGGGTAGCCGTTGCCGGCGGCCTTCGCCACGGCGACGATGTCGGGCACGACGCCCTGCTGCTCGAAGCCCCAGAACCACTCGCCGAGGCGTCCGTATCCGGCCTGCACCTCGTCGGCGATGGCGAGCCCGCCGGTCTCGCGCACGGCCGCGTAGACCTCGGCGAGGTAGCCGTCGGGCAGCGGGATGCCGCCGGCGTTGCCGGAGAAGGTCTCGGCGATGAAGGCGGCCGGCAGCCGACCGGATGCCGCGAGCTCCCGGATGCGGCGAGCGGCCTCGGGCGCGTAGCGCGCGGCATCCGTGCCCCGATGCAGCCCGCGGAACGGGTTCGGCGCGTCGAGCACGTGCACCCAGTCGGGCCGGGTCGCGAGCGCGTTCGGGTTGTCGGCGATCGAGGTGGACACGGCGTCGGAGCCGTACGTCCAGCCGTGGTAGGCCTCGAGGATCGACACGACGTCGCGGCGTCCGGTCGCGGCGAGCGCGACGCGGAGCGCGAGATCGGTCGCCTCCGAGCCCGAGTTGACCAGGAAGACGGTGTCGAGCGGATCGGGCAGGAGCTCGGCGAGGCGCTCGGAGAACTCCACGACCGCTCCGTAGTTGAAGCGCGAGTTCGTGTTGAGCGTGCGCAGCTGCTTCGCGACGGCCGCCGCGAGCTTCGGGTGTCCGTGGCCGAGCGGCGTCACGTTGTTCACCATGTCGAGGTACACGCGTCCGTCGGTGCCGACGAGGTGCTCGCGCCAGCCGCGCTCGATGCGCGGCGGGGCGTCGTAGTAGTGCTCCTGCACCTCAGCGAACGCGCGGTCGCGCCGCGCGATGAGCGCCGCGGCGTCGCGCTCGGCCGAGCCCGCGGGTCGAGGAGCGCCCGGCGAAGCCGGACGGGTATCGAGACCCATGATCATCGCCGGATCCCCCGTCAGCCCCAGCCACCCCGCCGCATACTCCGGCCGCACGAGGTGCGGCACCTTCGGCCCGTCGGGCCGCTCGAGCCGGATCCGGTGACGCGTGCGCGCGAGCATGTGCCCGTCGAGGATCGTGACGCCGTCGGCGGCCTCGATCACGAGCCGGTACCCGTCGGGGGCCGAGAGGTGCTGCGGCTCCGCGAACCACACGTCGACGCCGGTCGGGATGGTCGCCGACGAGGTCGTCGAGTGCGTGCCGCTCGCGGTGAGGCGGGGCGTGCCCCGCTCGAGCCACGCGACGGATGCCCCGGCGTCGAGCGCCGCGAGGGCGACCCGATCCTCGAGGTCGGGGTCGAGCCACGCGCCGGCGTCGACGTCGTCGGAGGTGATCGAGACGTCGAGGCGGACGGCCGACGTCGCGACCTGGTCGTCGAGGAGCGCCGCCGGAGGCGACGATGCGACCCGGTCGTCGAGTAGTGCCGCCGAAGGCGACGCGTATCGAGACGCCTCACGTCCCGGTCTCGATACGGGTCCGGCTTCGCCGGGCCCTACTCGACCACCGGGGGTGCCGGCTTCGCCAGGCCCCACTCGACCACCGGGGATGTCGAGCGCGTCGGCGATCACGGCGGACATGACCGCGGTGGGCACCGAGACGGCCTGTTCGAACATGCGCCACTCGCGCGCGATGCCGCTCGCGGCATATGCGTTCTCGCCGCCGTCGAGCTGCACCTGGTGCTCGCCGCTCACCACGAGCACGGCGCCGCGCAGCACGACGATGGGCCAGATCGCCGCGACCTCCTCGGGCGACAGCGGCCGCACCGCATGGAACGCGCGGATCGCCGCCAGCACCGAAGCCGGCTCGGCGCCCGCGTGGTGCAGGAGCGACGTGATGGTGATGGCGAGTTCGGCGACCGCCCAGCTGCGCGTCACGTCGCCGAAGTCGATGATCCCGTCGGGCAGGCGGATGCCGCGCTCGGTCGAGCACACCACGTTGTCGTCGGTCAGGTCGAGGTGCACGGCCTGCAGCGGAAGCGCGGATGCCACGTCGGCGAGGTCGGCCCAGGCGGCGGTCGCGGCATCCGTCACCTGACGCCGACGGGCCGGGTCGGGGTGGTGCGGCGCGAGGAGCTCGACGACGCGGTCGGCGTGGCGCGGATCCCACTGCAGCACGCGCTCGAGCCCGTCGTGGCCGAAGTCGGCGAGGGCGAGGCTCGTGCGGGCGGCGAGCTCGCCCATGCGCGCGATGGTCGCCGGCGAGAGGTATCCGCCGCCGGTGAGGGTGCCGCCGTCGAGGTGCTCGATGATGCGGATGCTGAGCGGGCCCTCGCTCGTCTCGGCGACGATCGAACGGGGCGTGCCCGTGGCGTCCGTCGTGGTGGTCGCGATGCGCACGGCCGGCGCACGTGCGGCGATGCGGTCGGCGGCCTGCTCCTGGGCGGCCAGCTCGACCGCGGTGAACGCCGGGTTCGTGATCTTCACGACGCCGACCGGCTCGCCGTCGACGCGCGCGAGGAAGTTCTGGTCCTGCTGGCTCCCGAGCGGTGAGAGCTCCGCGACGATACCCCAACGCTCGCGCACGATGGACGCGACCTCGTCGGCGGGCAGGTTCGGCGCCGGCAGCTCGCCCGCCCCGAAGAAGTCGAACCCCCGCACGCCTGCGCTTCCCTGCGACATCCGCGCCCCTTTCCGCTCTCGACGATAGCCAGCCGCGCCGGCCGCCGAGAATGTGCGCGATGGCGAGGGACGCCGCCCGCGTTCGCCACGGCGACCGGGTGCGCGTCGACTCGGGTCGGCGTTCCGGTCGTTGTGTCGCCCAGCAGAAGTCGGTGCCCAAGTGTCCAAGTGCCCAGGTGACCAAGTTCCCGAGAGCCCGAAGTTCCGGAGTTCCGGAGTTCCGGAGTTCCGGAGTTCCGGAGTTCCGGAGGACTGCTACGAGGAGCGAGGGGCGCGGCGCCGGCGGAGCTCGACGGCGAGCCGGGCCACGACGGTGGTCAGCACGACGGCGACAGCCGCGATGATCGCGGCGATGCCGGTCACGGTCGACTCCGGCGTGTCCGTGAGGCGGGCGATCGCGATCCAGGAGAGGCCCCACGCGAGCGACAGGGTGGGGGCGATGCGCCCGCGATCCCAGACGGCGAGGGCGACGCCGACGAGGCCCGCGACCGCGACCACGACGACCGCCCAGGTCTCGGGCGGAATGCCCCAGCCGTCGAAGCCCGCGGCGACCAGCGCGGCCGTGACGTTCGCGGCGGTCGCCACGGTCACCCAGCCGAGGTAGAGCCCGACGGTGCCGTCAGTGGCCAGGGCGTCGAGCGCGTTCCGGGGCGGCAGGGCGAGGCAGCGCCGGAAGGCGGCGATGAGCACGACGAGGAGCGCGCCGATGATCGGCACGCTGAGCCGGAGCAGGTCGAACTGGATGCTGAGGATCCACGCCGCGTTGAGCAGCAGCGAGGCCGCCACGAGGTAGCCGATGCGGCGATGCCGCTCCGCGATGCGCTGCGCCGGCAGGAACTGCCAGACGGCGTACGCGAGGAGCCCGGAGTAGATGAGCGACCAGATCGAGAAGGCGCCCGTTCCCGGGGCGATGAGGGTCGCATCGGCCGCGAGCGCTCCACCGGCGGCATCCTGCACCGGAGTTCCGCCGGCCGCGCCCGACCCGATGAAGGAGCCGATCACCGCCAGCAGGGCGCTCACCGCCACGGTGAGCTGCCTGGCGAGGTCGCCGCCTCGGGTGGTCGTTGCCGCCGTGCTGGTCGTCGTCATCTCCGCCACTCCTGCCGTCGTCTCGTGGACCCCGGTCGGTTCGCCCGCCAGCCTAGGCATGCGGGCGTTCTCACGCGTCGAACTTCCGATGGACGACCTGGCGAGCGCGGGAGGGTCACTCCTCGGCGCCGAGCTCCTCGCGGATGCGGCGCAGGTCCTCCATGAGGGAGCCGACGAGGATCCAGTGCGCCGACTTCGGCGCCGCGATGACGAGCGCCGAGGTGAGCGCCGGCGTCTCGGACGTGAGCGGCTCGGGCTCGGGCTCCGCGACGCGGGCGGCGAGGCGCACGTCGTGGGCGACCCGGCGCAGCTGCTCCGCGATGGCGCGCACCGTCGGCTCGTCGTGCAGGCTGGCGTCGTAGTGGTCGGCGAACGCACGGGTCATGCCGATGAGCTGCGTGACGATCGGGCTGAGCTGCTCGAGCAGCTCGCGGAGCTGGGCGAGCTCCTCGCGGTGGGCGGAGCGCCGCGGGTTGAGGGTCAAGGACTCCTGGCCGTCGTCGATCGCGGCATCCGCGGCATCCCGCATCGGGCGCAGCAGCCGTGCCTCGATCATGAGCGACTCGAGCTCGGCAGGGGTGCGATTCGTCTCGAGCGCGTGGGCGAGGCGGTCGACGGATGCCGCGAGCTCACCGCCGAGGCGCGCGAGCGCGTCACGGGCCGGCGCGACGGCGACGGGCGGCACGATCAGCGCGTTGATGATGATGCCGATCGCCGCGCCGATGAGGGTCTCGAGCACGCGGTCGAGCGCGTACTCGGGCGAGGACGCGCCGAGGGCGAGCACGAGCATCGCGCTGATCGCGACCTGGTTCGACGTGCCGGGCGTCATCTTCAGCGCCCACGCGACGAGCATCGCGACGACGATCGCGACGAGGATGACCCACGTCGTCTGTCCGAAGGCGAGCGAGATGCCCGTGGCGATGAGCACGCCGAGGATGACGCCGATGGAGCGTTCGATCGCCTTGCCGAGCGACTGGTTCACGCTCGGCTGCACGACGAGGAGGGCCGCGATCGCCGCGAACACCGGCAGCGGCCCCGGGATGAGCCAGCCGGCGACGAGCCAGGCGGCGATCGTGGCGACCGCCGACTTCAGGACCTGCAGGATCGGGACGCGCTTGGTGGCCCGGAACGTCGCCGTGATGCCCATGCCCTCAGGCTACGCGGCAGCACCCGGTGGTCGAGTAGCGCCCGGTGGTCGAGTAGCGCCCGGCGAAGCCGGCCGCGTATCGAGACCCTCTCGCCGCGTCTCGATACGCGTCGCGCTTCGCGCGGCGCTACTCGACGACCGCTCATCCCAGGGCGGCGAGCGCCCCGTCGATCGGATCGTCGCCCGACACGACCTCGAACTGCGTGCGCGAGGCCGCGCCGGTCTCGAGCAGCGACGCGATGATGGCCGCGACGTCGGCGCGGGGGATCCGTCCGCCGCCGGGCACCACGTCGGCGGCGCGGATGCGCCCGGTGCCGGCGTCGTTCACGAGGGAGCCCGGCCGCACGATGGTCCAGTCGAGGTCGCGGGACCGGACCGAGGCATCCGCTTCGCTCTTCGCCCGCAGGTAGAGCTGGAAGATGTCCTGCGAGTCGGGGTCGAAGCGGTCGGTGTCGATGGCCGAGATCACGATGAGCCGAGGGACGCCGGCGGCCTCCGCGGCGTCGGCGAGCAGGATCGCGGCGTCGCGGTCGACCGTGAACTTGCGCTCGGCGGTCGAGCCGGGTCCGGCGCCGGCGGCGAACACCGCGGCATCCGCGTCCTTCAGCACCTGGCCGACCTCGGAGACGGATGCGTCCTCGAGGTCGAGCACGACGGCGGACGCGCCCGTGGCGTCGACGTCCGCCCGGTGCTCTGGGTTGCGGATGATGGCGATCGGTTCGTGCCCGGCTTCGACGAGCAGGCGTTCGAGGATGAGGGCGATCTTGCCGTGGCCTCCGGCGATGACGACGCGCATCACCCGAGTATCCCACCGGTGGTCGAGTAGCGCCCGACGAAGTCGGACCCGTATCGAGACCCTTGTCCGATCTCGATACGCGTTGTCGCTTCGCGCCAGCGCTACTCGATCACCGGTGGTGTCGCTCCGCGGCGGCGCTACTCGATCACCGGGGAGGGCGTCGGAGGCCCCCGATAGCGTGGACGCATGACGTCGCTCGCAACCGACCTCGCCCGCCTCGGCGTGGAGTTCTGGGAGTGGCGCGATGCCACGTCGTTCCGCACGTCCGACGACATCCCGCGCGTGGAGCGGCCCGACGGCTGGCTGCCGCGCTTCGACCGGGCGGCGATCGACGGGTTCCGCCTCGAGCTCGAGGGCTTCGCCGCGCGCTGGCGGGCGATCGACGACGAGGGCGTCGGCGCGCTGCCGATCCCCGACCAGGTCGACCACCGACTCCTCGGCGCGGCGCTCGCGCGCGTGCACTGGGAGCTCGACGTGCTGCGCAACCACGAGCGCGACGCCGTGTTCCTCACGTCGCAGGTGCTCGGACCGTGGTTCGACCTGCTGCTCCCGCCCCCGCCGTTCGACGCCCGACGGCGGTCCGACCTCGTGCGCGTGCTCGAGGCGGTCCCGGCCGGCGTCGACCAGGCGATCGCGAACCTCGAACGCGCCGGCGTCGCGACGCTCGCCCGCGTCGCGGCGGCCGAGCTCGACGACATCGGCGCGCGGCTCGCCCGGTCGGTCGACGCGGTGCGCCCGCTGACGGACGCCGCGACCGCCGCCGCGCTCGCCGCAGCCCGGCCCGCCGCAAGCGACGCGCTCGAGCGCTACCGGGAGTGGCTCGCGGCATCCGCCGGCCGGCTCGGACCCGACGTGGTCGTCGGACGCGACGCGTTCACGTGGTACCTGCGGCACGTGGCGCTCGTGACCGCCGAGCCCGAGGAGCTCGTGCGTGCGGCCATGCAGGACTACCGGCGCAGCGTCGTCGCGGAGCTCGTGACGCGCACCCGCTTCAGCGGTCTGCCCGAGCCCGAGCTCGCGGCATCCGCCGA
Source organism: Agromyces mariniharenae (assembly GCF_008122505.1). NCBI lineage: Bacteria > Bacillati > Actinomycetota > Actinomycetes > Micrococcales > Microbacteriaceae > Agromyces > Agromyces mariniharenae. The sequence continues at coordinate 2,206,016 of NZ_VSSB01000001.1, forward strand.
GGCCGAGTCGGCCGACCAGGCCGAGCTCGAACGGGAGGTGCGCGCGTTCACCGAGGCGGCGGGCCTGCTCAGCCAGCCCGACTCGCTGCGGCGATACCGGTACGCGCCGACGCCCGACTACCTCGAGCCGCTCGCGTTCCTCGGGGTGAACGACGATCTCACGAGCATCCGCCGGGTCGACGACGATGCGACCTCCTACGTGCCCGAGCCGTCGCCCGACCTGCCGTACTTCGCCGCCGCGAACGCGCGCGATCCGCGGCTCGGCATCATCCACGAGGGCGCGCACAGCCAGCAGCTCGCGCTGTCGTGGGCGCAGCCGAACCCGATGCGCCGGCACTTCATCGACTCGGTCGCCAACGAGGGCATCGCGCACTACAACGAGGAGCTGATGCTCACCGCCGGGCTCTTCGCCGACGCGCCGCACTCGCAGGCGATCGTGCAGAACTTCATCCGGTTGCGGGCGCTGCGCGTCGTCGTCGACGTGAACCTCGCGACCGGCGCGTTCAGCCTGCCCGATGCCGTCGACTTCTTCGTGCGCGAGGTGCCCATGGACGTCGGCACCGCCACCGAGGAGACCTCGTACTACGTCGCGACGCCCGGGCTCGCGATGGCGTACCACGTGGGCAAGCAGGAGGTGCTGCGACTCGTGACGGATGCCGCGGTCGCGGCCGCCGCCGACGGGCGCGAGCTCTCCGCGCGCGACGTGCACGACTTCGTATGGCGCAACGGCAACGTGCCGCTCTCGCTGCAGCGGTGGGAGCTGCTCGGCGACCGCAGCGACGTCGACCTCCTCGACGCAGCCGGTCGCTGGGACGCGGTGCTCTAACCCCGCACCAGCCCCAGCCGCAGCAGGCTCTCGGCTGAGGCGAGGATCGCCTCCTCGTTCGATCGCGGGTGCCAGCCGAGCATGCGCTCGGCCTTCGCGTGCGACGCGTACGGCCGGCGCCCGAGCTGCGGCAGGACCGCGCGCACGTCGGGGTCGAAGCGCGCGGCGATGCGTACGACCCAACTCGGGACCGCGCGCGTCGGCACGTGCCGTGCCGCGTCGCCGAGGCGCTCGCGCAGCATCGCGGCGACCTCGGTGAACGGCATCGGGTCGCCCGCGACCGCGAGGAACCGCTCGCCGGCGGCATCGGGGTGCGTCATGGCGGCGAGGTGCAGCGCGGCGACGTCGCGCACGTCGACGGCGTTCGTCGCGGCATCCGGGATGCCGCGCACCTCGCCGTTGAGGAACGTGCGCAGCAGGTGCAGCGACGACGAGAGATCACGGCCGAGCGTCGGACCGAACACCGCGACCGGGTTGACCACGGCGAGCTCGAGGTCGGGCGCCTCGCGGTCGATGAAGTCCCACGCGGCGCGCTCGGCGACGGCCTTCGACCGCACGTACGGCGTGAGGCGCTCGTCGGCCGGGTCGGTCCAGTCGTCCTCGGCGTAGGGTCGGCCGGGATGCGGCGCGCCGTAGCCGACCGCGGCGAACGACGACGTGAGCACGACGCGTCGGACCCGAGCATCCCGAGCCGCGCGCACGGCGCGGACCGTCCCGTCGCGGGCCGGCACGATGAGCTCGTCGGGATCCTGCGGCTGGGTCGCCGGGAACGGCGAGGCGACGTGGAGCAGGTACGTCGCCCCCGTCGCGGCGTCGAGCCAGCCGTCGTCGTGCAACAGGTCGAGCTCGGCGAACTCGACGCCCGCGGCATCCGCGCCGCCCTCGGCCACCATGGCGCGCACCTCGTCGGCCCGCGCGAGCGACCGCAGGCTGGTGCGGACTCGGTACCCGGCCTCGAGGAGCTGCACGATGCAATGCACGCCGATGAAGCCGGAGCCGCCGGTCACGAGCACGAGTTCGCCGCTCACGGAGCCATCCTGCTCCGTTCACGGAGGCGCGGCATCCGTGTCACAGATCGGCGGGCCGCGCGGTCGGAGCTTCTGGAACGGGGTGGCGGATGCCCCGACGGAAGGGAACATCGTGAAGATCGTCATCATCGGCGGAACCGGGCTCATCGGGTCCAAGGTCGCGCAGCGGCTCACCGCGCAGGGGCACGAGGTCGTGGCGGCCTCGCCGAACACCGGGGTGAACACGCTCACGGGCGAGGGCGTCGCCGAGGCGCTCGACGGAGCGCAGGTGGTGATCGACGTGTCGAACTCGCCGTCGTTCGCGGCCGACGAGGTGCTCGCGTTCTTCGAGACGTCGACCCGCAACCTGCTTGCGGCCGAGCAGGCGGCCGGCGTCGGACACCACGTCGCGCTGTCGATCGTCGGCTCCGACGGCCTTCCCGACAGCGGGTACATGCGGGCGAAGGTCGCGCAGGAGCGGCTCATCCGCGACGGCGGCGTGCCGTACTCGATCGTGCACGCCACGCAGTTCATGGAGTTCGGGAAGGCGATCGCCGACGGCGCGACCGATGGCGAGACGGTTCGCATCGCGCCCGTGCGGTTCCGGCCGATCGCGTCCGACGACGTCGCCGACGCCGTGGCCGCGGTCGCGACGGGCGAGCCCGTGAACGGCGACGTCGAGATCGCCGGGCCCGAGGAGTTCCGCTTCGACGAGTTCATCGCCGACGCGCTGGCGGCCCGCGGCGACGAGCGCACCGTGGTCGCCGATCCCGAGGCGGAGTACTTCGGCACGAGGCTCGACGACGGCTCGCTGGTGCCGGCGGATGCCGCGACCGCACGCCTCGGCGCGACGACGTTCGCGCAGTGGAAGGCGGCGCAGGCCGCGGCGCCGGCGCGCTGACGCTGTCGGGTCGGGTCGGGTCGGGTCGGTCGACGCAGACGCACGGATGCCGCGGCTAGACTCCGCGCATGCCTGACCAGGCCGATCCGACCCTCGTGACCGACGCAGACCTCGCGTGGCTGCGCCGGTGCACCGCCCTCGCGGGCGAGGCGCGCAACCGCACCGACCATCCGTTCGGCTCGATCGTGGTCGCGGCCGACGGCCGCGTGGTCGAGGCGATGAACACCGTCGTGACGACGGGCGATCCGACCGGCCACGCCGAGACGAACGCCGTGCGTGCGGCGTCGCAGGCGCTCACGTCAGAGGAGCTCGCGACCGCGACGCTCTACACGAGCACCGAGCCGTGCGCGATGTGCTCGGGCGCGATCTACTGGAGCGGCATCGCGCGTGTGGTCTACGCGCTCTCGGAGTCGGGGCTGCGCGAGCTCGTGGCCGCCCAGGAGGGCGTGCCGACCATGGAGCTGCCGTGCCGGGAGGTCTTCGCCCGCGGCGGCCGTCGCGTCGTGGTGGCCGGGCCGGCCGAGCTGCCCGAGGCGAGGAGCGTGCACGAGGGCTTCTGGGTCTGACCGGCGCCCCCGGCATCCGATCGCCTACGCTCGGATCGTGGTCGATTCCCGAGACGATGTCGCGTTCGTCGCGCCCGTCGCGGCCGCGTCCGGGCGGGGTCGGATCGCCCGCGTGGTGTTCGTCGCGGCCTACCTCGTGAGCTATCCCGTCGGCGCCGCGGTGTTCGCGTCGACGGGTGCCCTCGACCCGGTCATCGCGACGTGGGGGAACCTCGCGATCGTCGCGGTGTTCGCGGTGGTGGGCAGCTGGGTGTTCCGCGACACGTGGGCGCGCAGCCTCCGGCTCACGCGCGAGCGACCATGGGCGAGCGTCGGATTCGCCGTCTCGGTCCATGCGCTGCGCAACCTCGCGAGCGTGGTGCTGCTGCTCGCGATCGCCTGAGTCGTGCTCAGCGGCGCGACGCATCGCCCGCGGGCGGGTGCGGCCGTTCCGCCGCGATGAGGGAAAGCGTCATCACGAAATCCTTTCGCGGAACGCTCCCAGCGTTCCGACGGCCTACGACCGGGAGGTTTTCGACGAATCCCGAAATCACCGAAAAGGGTTGCGGCCCGGTTGCGGCCACGGCTACGGTGCCTTCCAGCGTCGCCCGCGCCAGCCGTCGCGGGCAGAGAGGGATGGACAACGTGGTCTGGGGATCCAAGCAACGAGGGCGAGCCGCGCGCGCCGCCCTGGCGGCCACTGCCGCCGCGGCGGTGATCGGCAGCGGCCTGCTGGCGACACCGGCGCTCGCCGACAACGCCGACATCGGGTATCCGAGCTTCACCGGCAGCGCACAGCCCGTGCCGTCGACCGGCGTCGAGTACGCGCCGGGCGGACAGCTGCAGGCGATCTTCGACGCCGACGTGGCGTCGGGGGCGGGCGCGTCGCCCGCACAGGACTTCTGGTTCGACGAGATGCTCGCCCGCACCGGCACCGCGGGCAGCTTCGACGACAACAACCAGTGGCTGTTCAGCCGCGGCCGCGCCGCATTCATGAAGACCCACACGCCCGGGACCCTCGGGTTCGGCGGCCAGCTCGCCTACTGGGAGGCCATCGACGGCCGCGGCGGCTACACGGTGACCGCGCGAATCGGCGGCGCCGACGTCTCGCTCACCGAGGACACCGCCCAGCGCAAGCAGACCCCGAGCTACTGGCGCAGCGTGCACCGCAATGCCGCGGCCGGCCTCGAGGTCGTGCAGACGAAGTTCATCACCAACGCGAACGTGCTCGTGACGAACCTCGAGCTGCGCTCGACCGGCCCCGCGCTCGACGTGACCCTTCGCGCCGTCTCGCCGTTCGCCGTCGGCGCCGAGGGCGCCGAGCTCACCGGCACGGTCGACGCGCTGAACGACCTGACGGTCCTCCACCCGCGCTTCTCGGGCGACGGCTTCGCGCCGGTCGACGGCGGGCTCGAGGCATCCGTCGCCGTGCCCGCCGGCGGCTCGGCCAGCACGAAGGTGCAGCTCGGCCTCGTGACCGACGAGATCGCGGACTCGCGCGCCGAGTACGACGCCGTGAGGCAGGCCGCACCCAGCGCCGCGTACACGTCGCACGTGACGGCGTACAACCGCTGGTGGGCCGAGAACGTGCCCTACCTCGACACGCCCGAGGACAACATCGACAAGACGCTGTTCTACCGCTGGTGGCTGATGCGCTACAACTTCCTCGACGCCGACATCCCCGGCAACACCTACCAGTTCCCCACCTCCATGGAGGGCGTGCTCGGGTACAACAACGCCATCGTGCTCACGACGGGCATGTTCATCGACGACCTGAAGTACTTCCGCGACCCGATCTACTCGTACGGGCCGTGGGTGTCGGCCGGTGAGACCTCGAAGAGCTACAAGTTCACCGACAACCCCGGCGACCCCGCGAACTGGTCGAACAGCTACACCCAGTACATCTCCGAGGCGGCGTGGCGCTCGTACCAGCTGCACGGCGGGCCGACGGCGATCGCCGAGAACCTCGCGACGTACGCCGAGGACGACGTGAAGGGGCTCGTCGACGCCTACGACTTCAACGACAACGGCCTCATCGAGTACAGCTGGGGCGCGATGACGGGCAACGACGCCGACGCGGTGTCGTTCGACTGGAAGCCCGGCAACATGGACCGGGCCGAGAACGCGTACCTCTACTCGAACGCGAAGGCGTCCGCCGACGCGTACCGGCTCGCGGGCGACACGGCCAAGGCCGACGAGATGGACGCCTTCGCGGCGAACATCAAGTCGCAGGTCATGGACCTGCTCTGGAACCCCGACACCAAGCTCATCGAGCACCTGCACTCCTCGGGCGAGCACGTGCCGTGGAAGGAGATCAACAACTACTACCCGTTCTCGGTCGGCCTCGTGCCGAAGCCCGGCGACCCCGACTACGACGACGACTACGTGCAGGCGCTGCGCTTGTACGCGGACGACGCCGAGTACCCGATCTTCCCCTTCTACACCGCCAACCAGGCCGACAAGGCCGAGGCGGCCGCGCAGGGCGACCCCGGCAGCAACAACTTCTCGGTCATCAACTCGACCGTGACGTTCCGCATGCTGTCGCGCGTGCTGCGCGAGTACCCGACCGACGCGATCGACGCGGAGTGGTACAAGAAGCTCCTCTACTGGAACGCCTGGGCGCACTACCAGAACGGCGGCGACAACCGCCTGCCCGACCAGAACGAGTTCTGGGCCGACGGGTCGGCCGACCCGCAGCGCATCGGCTACCGGTCGTGGATCCACCACACGATCCTCGGCGCGACGAACTTCACGATGATCGAGGACGCGATGGGCCTGCGCCCGCGCACCGACGCGAAGATCGAGCTCGACCCGATCGACATCGGCTGGGACCACTTCACGGCGAACAACATCCGCTACCGCGACCGCGACCTCACGGTCACGTGGGACGCCGCCGACGGCACCGACCACTACGGGGCATCCGTGCCCGACGGGTACTCGGTGTTCCTCGACGGCGAGCTCGCGTTCACGGTCGACCGCCTCGCCCGCGTGGTCTACGACCCCGCGACCGGCGCGGTCGAGGTCGACGGCGACGCCCAGGTGACCACCGCGGTCGCCTCCGCCGTGCAGGCGCCCGAGGACGTGCGGTTCGACGACGACGCCCGCGTCGTCGACCTGTTCGCGAAGGCGGGCGCCGACCTGCGCACCGCCGCCGTGGGCACGGCGAACCTGGCCGAGGGCGGCCAGGCCACCGCGACGTTCTCGGCCTCGGGTCGAGGACCCGACGGGGCCGTCGACGGCACGACCATCAACGAGCCGTTCTGGGGCACTGCGGGCTCGCCGAACGCCACGGACTCGCTGACGGTCGAGCTCGGAAGCGAGCAGGCGTTCGACGACGTGCGCGTGTACTTCTACGACAGCTCGTCGAGCGCGACCGTCGCGGGCTACCGCGAGCCGGCGCTCTACGCGCTCGAGGTTCGCCGCGGCGGCGAGTGGACGCCCATCGCGCAGCAGGCCCGGACTCCCGCGCACCCGCGGGCGAACCTCAACCACGTGCAGTTCCCCGAGGTGACCGGCGACGCGGTGCGGGTGACCGTCACCCACGCCGGCGGTGCGAAGACCGGCATCAAGGAGGTCCAGGTGTCGAGCACCGGGATCGCCGCTCCGCCCTCGACGAACCAGGCGCCGCTCGTGACGGCCTGGGAGGACGCGACCGCGTCGTCCGCGGGCGAGGCCGCGCTGGTCGGCACGGCGAAGGACGACGGCCTGCCGGCCGGCGAACTGGCGATCGACTGGTCGATCGTGAGCGCGCCCGAGGGTGCGACGGTGCTCTTCGACGACCCGCACGCGGCGACGACCGTCGCTCGCTTCTCGACCGAGGGCACCTACGTGCTGCGCCTGACCGCGAGCGACGGCGAGGCGTCGAGCTCGGCCGAGGTCACCGTGCAGGGCGAGGCCGCGAGCCGCGGCGTGAACGTCGCGCCCGGCGGGACGCCGACGGCGGAGTACACAGCCGGCTGGAACCGGGTGACCGCCGTGAACAACGGCACGATCCTGCACACGGGCGGCGACCAGACCGAACTCTGGGGCACGTGGTCGGGCAACCACCCCGCCACGCGCTGGCTGCAGTACACGTGGGCCGAGCCGGTGCGCGTGTCCGACATGGAGGTGAGCTTCTGGCGCGACCAGAACAGCGTCACCTCGACGGCCGGCGTCAACGTGCCGAAGTCGTGGAAGGCGCAGTACTGGGACGGCGCCGCGTGGGTCGACGTCGCCAACCCGAGCGGCTACGGCGTGCTCCGCGACGAGCCGAACTCGACGACGTTCGACGCGGTCACCACGACTCGGGTGCGCCTCGTGCTCAGCGCCATGGGCTCCGGCACCACGTATGCCGCCGTCGGCGTGAGCGAGTGGAAGGTCTTCACCGACCCGCCCGTCGCGATCGAGCCGATCGACGTGCGCACCGCCGTCGGCGTCGTGCCCGAGCTGCCCCCCACCGTCGACGGCACCTTCGCCGACGGCAGTCACGCCGACTTCGACGTGACGTGGGCCGGCGTGAGCGCCGACCAGGTCGCCGGCGAGGGCAGCTTCGCGGTGCCGGGCATCGTGCCCGGGTCGCCCGTGGCGGCGGCCGCGACCGTGTGGGTCCGGGCCACGCCGCCCGCACAGGTGAACCAGGTCGACGCGGTCGCCGTGAGCACGAAGGCCGGCGTCGCGCCCGACCTGCCCGCCGCGGTCGGCGTGCTCTACAACGACGGCTCCCGCGAGGACCTGCCCGTCGTGTGGGAGGCGATCGACCCGGCCGCGTACGCGACCGGCGGCGAGTTCGCGGTCGCCGGCGAGGTGCAGACCTCGCTGCCCGGCGACACGACCGCGCAGGCGACCGTGACGGTCGGCGGCGGAGCGAACGGCCCTGACACCCAGGCGCCCACCGTGACGCTCGGCGTCGTCCCCGAGGCACCCGCCTCGGGCTGGCACACCGGTCCTGTCACCGTCACGGCGTCGGCCACCGACAACCGCGACACCGCACCGGTCATCGAGGTGCGTGTCGACGGCGGCGACTGGGCGGCCTTCGGGGAGCCCGTGGTCGTCTCGGCCGACGGCGCCCACACCGTGCAGGCACGGGCCACGGATGCCGCGGGCAACGTGTCGAGCGTGCCCGAGGCGGAGTTCCGCATCGACACGCAAGCGCCGGCGCTCACGATCGTCACCGACGCGGTGGCCCGCACGGTGAAGGCGACGGCGGCCGACGCCGGATCGGGCGTCACCGCGCTCGAGTACCGGTACGCGGGCGAGACCGAGTGGCGTCCCGTCACCGGCACGATCCTCGTCGGCCTCGACGAGGTGCGCACCGAGCTGCGTGCGACGGATGCCGCGGGCAACGTCTCCGCGATCGAGGAGCGCACCGTGCCGGCCAGCGACGGCAACCACCGCCGCAACGTCGCCCTCCTCGCCACGCCGACCGCCTCGGTCACTGCGGGCTGGAACCGGGTGACGGGTCTCAACGACGATGAGCAGCCGACCTCGTCGGGCGATGTGACGCCCAACGACAACGCGAACGTCTGGGGCGCCTGGCCCGAGATCGGCGAGCAGTGGGTGCAGTACGACTGGGCCGAGCCGGTCACGATCGGCGAGCTCGGGGTGTACTTCATCTCGAACCTCGACGGCAACGGCGTCGGCATCGACGTGCCGAAGGCGTGGAGCGCCGAGTACTGGGATGCCGAGGCGGCCGCCTGGGCTCCCGTCGAGGCATCCGGGCTCTACGGCACCGAGGTCGACACGTACAACGTCGTCGAGTTCGAGGCGGTGACCACGACGAGGCTGCGCCTGTCGCTCGAGGCCTCGGGCACCGAGTCCGGCGCGGGCAGCCTCGGCATCAAGGAGTGGCAGGTCTTCGAGGCCCCGCCGGTGGAGGAGCCCGACACCGAGGCGCCCATCGTCGTGGTCGAGGTCTCGCCCACGCTGCCGGCGAGCGGCTGGTACACCGATGACGTCACCGTCACCGCGACCGCGCTCGACAACCGCGACTCGCTCCCGGTGGTCGAGGTCCGCTCGGGATCGGGGGACTGGAAGCCGTACACGGGTCCGGTCACCGTCTCGGAGGACGGCGTCACCGCGCTCGAGTTCCGGGCGACGGATGCCGCGGGCAACGTGAGCGACCTCCAGGCCGCGACCGTGCAGATCGACACCGTCGCGCCGAAGCCGACCGCTTCGTGGACGTCGGCCAACAAGAAGCGCCTGGCGCTCGAGGCGACCGACGCCGGATCCGGGGTCTCGCACCTCGAGTTCCGCATCGGCGACGGCGACTGGGCCACCTACACCGGCCCGATCGACGTCTCGCCGAAGGACGTGGTCGAGGCGCGGGCGATCGACGCGGCCGGCAACGTCTCCGCGGTGCTCACCGTGAAGCGGGGCAAGTGATGGCCGACGGCGACGAGGCGACGCTGTACGTGGGCGTCCGCCAGGTGGACGACGGGGGTCAGGTGCCCGTGTCGGTGGTCGGCGGCGACGCCGGCACCACCTGGCAGGTCGAGCTCGCCGACGGCACCGCGCTGGGAGCCGTGACGGTCGGGGAGGACGGGACCGGCACGTCGCTGGTGACCATCCCGACCGGCACGCCCTCGGGCGTCGCCGAGCTCACGGCGACCGGCGGGGGTGGGGAGCTCTCCGCGGTCGTGAGCGTGGCCGGGCACGACGCCGCGGCGGCAGGGGAGACCGCTGCCGCGGCGTCCGACCCGCTTGCCGCGGCGCTGGGCGGCGGGATCGCGGTGCTCGCCGCGGTCATGCTCGCCGTGGTCGTCACCGTGGTGGCCTCCGTGCTCGCACGGCGGCGGCGGCGCGCACCCGAAGGGGCGTGACCGCACCGGCCGGGACGCGAGGAGGTTCGCGTCCCGGCCGGTGCTCGTTCCACCTGCACTCCGACGACACCTGCGCTCCGACGCGCAGGGCCGGCGAGCCGCGCCGGCTCAGCGACGCGGGATCGTCGAACCCCGGATCACGAGCCGCACGGGCAGCTGCCGCACGCCCGCGTCGGGCTCCGTGCCGTCGATCGCCTCGAAGATGCGCATCGCGGCGGTGCGGCCGAGCTGCTGGAGGTTCGCGTCGATGCTCGTGAGCTCGGGGCGGGAGTTGATCGCGAGCACCTCCCAGTTGTCGTAGCCGATCACGGCGACGTCCTCGGGCACCTCCTTGCCGAGGTCGCGCAGCGTGTCGAGCACGCCGCGGGCGATCTGGTCGGAGCCGCAGACGATGCCGTCGACGTCGGGGTGCTGCGCGAGCAGCATCGCCGCCGCCGCGCGGCCCCAGTGCTCGGTCCAATTCGAGTACATGACGTCGCCGACGAGCTCCAGGCCCGCGTCGGCCAGCGCCGCGCGCACCCCCACGGCGCGGTCCTGCGCCGCCGCGTACGTCGGGTCGCCGCTGATGTGGGCGATGCGCCGGCGCCCGGTCGACAGCAGGTGCTCGGTGGCGATGCGGCCGCCGCTCACGTTGTCGGGCGTGACCGACGAGTCGGTCGGGTCGGCCGAGGGCGCGTACGCGTAGACCACCGGCACCGGGATGTCCTTGCCGAGCGACGGCCGCGGGTCGGTCTGCCGGCCCACGACGATGATGCCGTCGACGCGCCGGTTGAGCAGCGCCTTGAGGTGGTGCTGCTCGCGGATCGCGTCGCCGCGCGCGTCGCACAGGAACACGTTCACCTGGCCCGCACCGAACGCGTCCTCGGCGCCCATGAGGATCGGGATCACGAACCGGCCCTCGAGGTCGCTGGTGAGCAGGCCCACGGTGCCGGTGCGCCCGGCGATCAGGCTGCGGGCGAGCTGGTTCGGGCTGAACGAGAGCTGCTCGGCGGCCTCGATCACGCGACGTCGCGTGGCCGGGGCCACCTGGTCGCGGCCGTTGATGGCCTTCGAGGCCGTCGCGAGGGAGACCCCCGCGAGACGCGCGACGTCGCTCAGCGTCGTCGCTCGACCGGGGTGCGGATCCACACGCGCCATGTTGCCGCCTTTCCAACTGAAACGCTACCGGAAGTTCCTCTTGACGTCGGTGAGATACACACTGTAGCGTGCCGAAAGGCATTTCGGAATTTTCGAGATCTGCCGCATCAGCAATCGTATTCCCGGGCTTTCCCCGAGCCCCCTCAACGATGAGCAAGGAGACCACAGATGACACGCACGTATCGCCGGATGACGCGGGCCGCAGCCCTGCTCGCCGCCGGCGCCCTCACCGTCGGGCTCGCCGCCTGTGCCCAGGGCGCGGAGCCCCAGAGCAACCTTTCGGAAGCCGGCGCCGAAGGCGTCGACGACGGCTCGACCCTCACCCTCTGGACCCGCGCACCCCTCGAGAAGCAGGCCAACCTGCTCGTCGACGCCTACAACGCGTCCCACGAGAACCAGGTCGAGCTCACGGTCGTGCCGAACGACGACTACGTCGCCAAGGTGGGCGCCGCGGCCGGGTCGGGTGGTCTGCCCGACCTCTTCGCGGCCGACATCGTCTACGTGCCGAACTGGGTGGAGCAGGGCCTCTTCCAGGACATCACCGCCAACATCGACGGCCTCGACTTCAAGGACGAGATCAACAAGGGCCACCTCTCGGCCGGAACGCTCGACGGCGAGGAGTACGTGCTGCCGTTCGTGCTCGACCTCTCGATGATGTTCTGGAACAAGGAGCTCGCGACCGAGGCCGGCCTCGACGCCGAGGCGGGTCCCGCGAACCTCGAGGAGTACGCCGAGTGGGCCAAGGCGATCCAGGCCCTGAACAAGCCCGACACCTACGGCACGGCCACGGGCCTGAACTGCGGCGGATGCCTCGTCTTCACGTGGTTCCCGAGCGTCTGGGCCGACGGCGAGGAGGTGCTCTCCGACGACGGCACCGAGTCGCTGCTCGCGAGCGACACCGCCAAGGACGTCTACGCCACGTGGAAGGACCTCTGGGACTCGGGTGCGGTGCTCCCGTCGTCGCAGGACGAGGCGGGCCCGACCTGGACCGCGGGCTTCACCGAGGGCAAGGTCGGCATCCAGTTCTACCCGGCCACACTGCTCTCGTCGACGCCGTTCGACGCGGGCGTCGCCGGCATCCCCGGCCCGAAGGGTGGCGGCTCGACGTTCGTCGGCGGTGACGGCATCGGCATCTCGAAGGACTCGAAGAAGGCCGCGCAGGCGTGGAACTTCCTCAACTGGCTGATGTCGGAGGATGCGCAGGTGCAGGTGCTCGCGAAGAACAACGACGTGGTCTCCCGCGCCGACCTCGCGAACAACGAGTACTCCGAGAAGGACCCGCGCCTGATCACGATCAACGAGGTGGCCGGCAACGGCGACACCCCGGTCGCGATCAACTTCCAGCAGGCGTTCAACGCGCCGTCGAGCCCGTGGCTCACGCTCGTGCGGAACGCGGTGCTCGGCGACGGGGAGTCCGTCGACGCCGACAACGACGAGATCACGGCGGTGCTCTCGCAGTAGTCGCTCCGACGGCCGACCGGCCGGCGCGCGGACGTCCATGCCGCGCGCCGGCCACCGGCCCCATCGAAAGGCTCCACCACCATGACCGCCACCCTCCCCGCCGACACGACGGCCGCGGCATCCGGCCCGAAGCGTCGCCGCCCCGGCCGGCGCGGCGCGATCACCGGCTGGCTGTACGCCCTGCCGACCGCGCTCTTCGTGCTCCTCCTCTTCGCCCTCCCCCTGCTGCTCGTGCTGCAGATGTCGGGCTCCGACTGGCCGCTGCTCGGCGGCAACCAGGGCTGGAACTTCCCCGAGAACTACCAGGACGCGGTGTCGAACCGGTTCTTCTGGGACTCGGTCTGGTTCACCCTGAAGTACACGATCCTCACGACGATCATCCTGCTCGCGCTGAGCCTCGGGCTCGCGCTGCTGGTGCAGGAGTCGACGCGCTGGAAGGGGCTGCTGCGCACGTCGTTCCTCGTGCCGAGCGCCCTCGGCCTGGCATCCGCGTCGCTGCTCTTCTACGTGCTCTACTCGCCGATCGCCGGGCCGTTCGCCGGCCTGATGAAGGCGTGGGGCTTCACGTTCCTCGGCACGCCCGACGGCGCGCTGTGGTCGACCATCTTCCTCATCGTCTGGCGCTACGCGGGCTTCTACATGCTGCTCATGCTCGTGGGCCTGCAGGGCATCCCCGACGACGTGTACGAGGCCGCTCGCATCGACGGCGCCTCGCGCTGGCAGACGTTCCGGAGCGTGACCATCCCGCTGCTGCGTCCGACGCTCGCGCTCACGACCGTGCTGTGCGTCACCGGCTCGCTGCTCGCGTTCGAGCAGTTCTACATCCTCACGAAGGGCGGTCCAGACAACTCGACCATCACGATCGTGCAGCTCATCTACAGCGTCGCGTTCCAGGGCCAGAACGACCTCGGCGTCGCCGGCGCCCTCTCGGTGATCGTGCTGCTCGCGCTCATCGTGATCAACATCGCGCAGATCCGCGCGTTCAACCGGAAGGCCGAGGACTGATGAGCACGACCACCACGCGTCGGCCCTCCGACGAGTCGAATCCCCGCTCCGACAGCACCGTCGCGATCGTCGCGCCCGACTACCGCGGATCGCGCCGCGGGCGGGGCCGCTTCGGGGGTGCCGGCCGCCGCGGCAAGCGACCCGCGCCGACCTCGTTCGCCGGCATCGCGATGCGCACGCCGTACTGGGTCGTGACGGGGGCGCTCGCGCTGCTCTTCCTCTACCCGCTCATCTGGACGGCGATCTCGTCGGTCTCGCCGCTGCCCGGCACGAACCAGGTCGACGGCTGGGGCTTCGGCAACTACGCGACGCTCGCGAACTACCAGGCCGGCATCTGGGTCTACCTGTTCAACTCGACGTTCGTCTCGCTGCTCACGGTGCTGCTGACGCTCGCCATCTCGCTGCTCGGCGGCTACGCGTTCGCGCGGTTCCGGTTCCCGGGCAAGGACCTGCTGTTCCTGTCCACCCTCGCGATCCTGATGGTGCCGTACACGACGCTGCTCATCCCGCTCTACGTGCTGCTCAACGCGGTGGGGCTCTCGAACTCGCTGGTCGGCGTCGCGCTCGTGCTCACGATGTTCCAGCTGCCGTTCTCGATGTTCATGATGCGCATCTCGTTCGAGTCCGTGCCGCGCGAGCTCGACGAGGCCGCCATGGTCGACGGATGCTCCAGCTGGCGCGTCCTGTGGCAGGTGCTCGTGCCGGCGGTGAAGCCCGGCCTCATCACCGTGGGACTGTTCGCCTTCCTCGCCGCCTGGAACGACTTCATGGCCCCGCTGATCCTCATCAGCGACACGAACCGGATGACCCTCCCGCTCGCAATCTCGAACCTGCGCGGCCAGGTGCAGGGCGTCGTCGACTACGGGGCCACGGAAGCCGGCGTCGTCGTGCTCGCCCTGCCCTGCATCCTCCTCTTCCTGATCCTCCAACGTCACTACGTGCGCGGCTTCATGTCGGGCGCCTTCAAGGGATGAACATGACCCGCACCGCAACCACCACCACCGCCCACCTCGTGCCCGTCGCGCCGAGCTCGGGAGCCCTGCGCCCCCTCGGCCTCGACGAGGTGACCATCACGGGCGGGTTCTGGCACCACCGCCAGGAGGTGAACGGCACCAACACGCTCGCGCACATCGAGGGATGGCTCGAGCGCGAGGGCTGGCTGCCGAACTTCGACCTCGCGGCATCCGGCCGGCTGCCCGAGGGGCGCCGCGGACGCGAGTTCTCGGACTCCGAGGTGTACAAGTACCTCGAGGCCGTGTCGTGGGAGATCGGCCGTCGAGGCGGCGACGACGAGCTCGAGGCGCGCCTGCGCCGGATCGTCGCCCGCGTCGCCGCGGCGCAGGAGGACGACGGCTACCTGAACACGCAGTTCGGCCGGCCCGGGCAGGGGCCGCGCTGGTCCGACCTCGAGTGGGGGCACGAGCTGTACTGCCTCGGGCACCTGTTCCAGGCCGCGGTGGCCCGCGTGCGCACGCGTCCCGACGCCGACGACGGCCTCATCGACGTCGCCCGCCGCGCCGCCGACCTCGTCTGCGACGTGTTCGGCGAGGGCGGCGACGAGCGCATCTGCGGTCACGCCGAGGTGGAGGTCGGTCTCGCGGAGCTCGGCCGGGCGCTCGGCGAGCCGCGCTACGTCGAGCAGGCGCGCCTGTTCGTGGAGCGCCATGGCCGCGGCACACTGCGCGACATCGAGTGGGGCCGCTCGTACTACCAGGACGACGTCGCCGTGCGCGACGCCGGCGTGCTGCGCGGCCACGCCGTACGGGCGAACTACCTCGCGTCGGGCGCCACGGATGTCGCGGTCGAGACCGGCGACGACGAGCTGCTCCACGCGCTCGACCGCCAGTGGGACGCGACCGTCGCGCGCCGCACCTACGTCACGGGCGGGCAGGGCTCGCACCACCAGGACGAGGCGTTCGGCGACGACTGGGAGCTGCCCGCCGACCGGGCCTACTCCGAGACGTGCGCGGGCGTGGCATCCGTCATGTTCAGCTGGCGACTGCTGCTCGCGCAGGGCGACCCGCGTCACGCCGACCAGATCGAGCGAACGCTCTTCAACGTGATCGAGACGTCGCCGTCGGCGCAGGGCACGGCGTTCTACTACGCGAACACGCTGCACCAGCGGCAGCCGGGCTCCGAGGCCGAGGCCGACGTCGTGTCGCCGCGCGCCCACTCGTCGCTGCGCGCGCCGTGGTTCGACGTGTCGTGCTGCCCGCCCAACACGGCGCGCACGTTCGCGAGCCTCGCCGCCTACGTCGCGACGGCGGATGCCTCGGGCATCCAGCTGCACCAGTACGCGCCCGCGTCGATCCGCACCACGCTCGCCGACGGGCAGGAGGTCGCGCTCGACGTGTCGACCGAGTACCCGGCGTCGGGCGTCGTGCGCGTGCGCGTGCTGACGGATGCCGCGTCGCCGTGGACGCTCTCGCTGCGCGTGCCGGCGTGGGCCTCGGGTGCGTCGCTCGTGGTGCGCCCGGCCGGATCCGGCCTCGAGCAGCGCATGCCCGCCGCGCGCGGCGTCGTCTCGGTCGAGCGCCCGTTCGCCGCCGGCGACGAGGTCGTGCTCGAGCTCCCCGTCGCGCCGCGGTTCACGCGTCCCGACTCCCGGGTCGATGCGGTGCGCGGATGCCTCGTGGTGGAGCGCGGGCCCGAGGTGTTCGCGCTCGAGTCGGTCGACCTCGCGGGCACGGCGCTCGAGGCATCCGACTTCGCCGACCTGCGCCTGGACGCGGCCGTGGAGCCGCGGGAGGTCGCCGACGGCGGCGTGGTCGTGGCGGTCGTCGACGAGCGCACGGGCGCTCGCGCCGACGTGCCGCTCGTGCGCTACCACGACTGGGCCGAGCGCGGCCCGTCGCGCATGCGCGTCTGGGTGCCGGTCGTCGGGAGCTGACCGCTGCCGCCGCACGTTCGCGGCTGGCGCTCCGCGCCACTTCGGCGCCCTCCGCGCCATCCGAACTGGCGCAGACCGGACGGAAGTGGCGCAGGGGCGCGTGAGGTCGGCTGCGAGGGGCGACTGGCACGGAAGACGTCCGGGACGGTGGCCGCACCACCGCCCCGGACGTCGGTCCGTCACGCCGTGAGGCGCGTCAGCGCATCACGCCTCCCGCATCAGCCGCGGCCGTTCGCCGATGCCGCCGGCATCGTGATGTTCAGCTGCAGCGTGTCGGAGAGCCGGATGTCCCGCGAGGACGAGCCGACCGAGATCTCGTACCGGCCCTTCGGCGAGACCCACTGGTCGGCGTCCACGTCCCAGATCGAGAACGGCTGGTTGCTCGCCGCCGAGTCCACCACGAGCTCGACGCGCGTGCTCTCGCCGGCTGCGAGCTCGACGCGGTCGAACGAGACCAGGCGCTTGCCCGGCTCGCCCGCGGCATCCGGCAGCGTGAGGTACACCTGCGGGATCTCGGTGCCGTCGCGGTCGCCCGTGTTGGTGACCGTGAAGGAGACCGTCGCGACCGCGCGCTCGTTCGTGCGGCGCTCGCGATCGACCTGCACCTTCAGGTCGGAGTACTCGAACGACGTGTACGAGAGGCCGTAGCCGAACTCGAACAGCGGGTCGATGTCCTGCTCGTCGTACCACTTGTAGCCGACCTCGAGGCCCTCGGCGTACGACACCTGGCGGATCTCGTTCGAGCCCGCCGGTCGCGTCGTCGAGCCGTCCGAGAAGACGCCCGGGTACTGCGCGGTCGAACCGGCGGTGGGCGTGTCGGCCACCGACTTCGGGAACGTCATCGGCAGCTTGGCCGACGGGTTCACGTCGCCCCAGAGCAGCGCCGCGAGCGCCGGCCCGAACTGCTCGCCCGAGTGCCAGGCGTGCAGCACCGCGTCGACGTCGCCGAGCCACGGCATCTCCACCGCGCTGCCCGCGTTCAGCACCGCGACCGTCCGGTCGGATGCCGCGGCCACCGCCGCGATGAGGGCGTCGCCGTTCGCGTCGAGGTGCAGGTCGGCGAGGTCGGTCGTCTCGCCCATCGTGTAGTGGCCGAAGACGATCGCGACATCCGCCTGCGCGGCGACGGCCGCCGCCTGCGCCGTGTCGGCGCCGTTCGCGTAGAGCACCTGTCCGCCGGCCTGCTGCACCCGCTGGGTGATGCCGGTCAGCGGGTCGGAGATCGCGTCGCAGTTGAGGGCCGTGCTGCGGGCGAACACGAGGTACCAGGCGCAGCCGGTCTTCGCGCTCACGCCGGCGGTCGGCGTCGCCGAGGCGGTCTGGCCGATGACGGCGACCGTCGGGGCATCCTCGCCCAGCGGCAGCACGCCGTCGTTCTTCAGCAGCACCGTGCTCTGCTCGGCGATCTCGCGGGCGAGCGCCTTGTGGGCGGGCGTCGACACGTTCGGGATCGCCGTCGCCGGGACCAGATGGTCGAACAGGCCCTTCTCGATGTAGGTGTGCACCACGTCGAACGCGGCCTGCTCGATCTGGGCCTGCGTGATCTCGCCGGCCGCGAGCGCGGCGTCGAGGCGCACGGGCGTGTACCAGATCGGGCGGTTGAGCTCCTGGTCGAGTCCCGCGTCCAGGGACGCGGCCGTCGAGTGCACCGAGCCGAAGTCGCTCATGACGTAGCCGTCGAAGCCGGCCTGCTCGCCGAGGCTCGTCGTGAGGATCGGGTTCTCGCAGGCGTAGACGCCGTTGACCTGGTTGTACGAGCACATGACGCTGCCGGGGTCGCTCTCCGTGATCGCGATCTCGTAGGGCAGGTCGTAGACCTGGCGCAGCGTGCGCTCGTCCATGTTGGACGAACTCGTCTGGCGGTCGACCTCCTGCTCGTTCGCGACGTAGTGCTTGAGGTTCGCGACGACGGGCTTGTCGGGGTTGCCGTGCTCGAGGCCCTTCACGTTGGCCGCGGCCATGAGCCCCGAGAGCAGCGGGTCCTCGCCGAAGTACTCGGAGCCGCGGCCCGAGAGCGGCGTGCGGCCACTCGCGATGCCCGGGCCGAGCACGACCGCGCTGCGGCTGTCGAACGACTCGCTCGCGTGCGCGACGGCCTTCTCCTCGCCGAGGGCGAGGTTCCACGTCGAGGCGACGGCGATGGGGCCGGGCCACGCCGTCGTGCCGGCCTTCGTGTAGACGCCGTCGGGTCCGTTGGCGTAGATCACGGCGGGCGTGCACGGCACCTGCACTGGGTAGACGACGCCGCCCGTCCACGTCGTGCGCTGCGGGTCGTTCGCCGGCTGCTCGACCAGCCATCGGTACATCTGGTGCTGCGTGCTCGCGTCCAGCAGCGCGTGCGCCCGCTGGTCGGCCGACTTCGACGTGTCCATCCACGGATACGCCGAACAGTCCTCGGCGGTCGCGGGTGCGGCGGTCGTGGCCACGACGCCGCCGGCGGCGATCGTCACCCCGATCGCCACGGCCGTGAGCCGCCGCCATCGGCCGCGCGCCGGTCGTGCGGTGATCGAATCCATCGATCTCTCCCTCTTCCTTGAAGGTGTTCCCTGACGGGCGTGCCCCGCCAAGCCCTGCGGCTCGGCTTGGAGATCGATCTATGTAGACCGATCTACATTCTGAACCGTTTCACAGCCTAGCCATGAGGCCGTCGTCGAGGGAAGGGGGAGCGTTGATTTCGTGACGGATGTCGCGTGCGCGCCGACGGATGCCGCGTGGTGCCGGGGCTCATGTCGAATCCGCCATGCATCAGGCGCACGCGACACGACGGATGCCGCGCGGCGAGCGCATCTGGGATCCGCCTCACCTGAGTTCGGCTCGGCTCGGCTCAGGCCAGCTCGGCGCCGCTCACCTCACCTGAGTTCGGCTCGGCTCGGCTCAGGTCAGCTCGGCGCCACGCGGTCAGCTCGGCGCGTTGCGGTCGCGGTTCGCGGCCGCCTCAGGGTCCTCCTCGGGCTCGAACGTGGTCGGCTCGCCGGCGCCCACGCCGACGCTGCCGGGGTCGTCGGGGATCGTCCCCTCGGATCCGAGCCCCTCGTCGCGGCTGACGTCGTCGCGGTCGGGCGAATCGGGATCCCGCTCGAGGTCGAGCTCGGCGCCGCGCTCGTCGGCCCCGCCCGTGGTGTCGCTCATGATCGGCTCCTCGTCGTTCGGCTTCCGATCACCGTGTCATGACGGCGCGGCATCCGGAGCGGGCTTGACATGCGGGGCTCGCGCCCGCGCGGCGAGATCGGCTCAGCCCTCGACCGGCCCGGGCGTCGAGCTCACGATGCCCTGCTCCGAGTTCAGCGCGACGCTGCCGCCGTACTGGCCGAAGAACACGAGGTCGTAGCGCGTGCCCTCGACGCTCGTCTCGTAGTTCACCTCGGTGCCGTCGGGCAGCCCCGCGACCACGAAACCGTCGAGCGTGAGCAGGCGGTCGCCGCGGGTGGTGACGGCGAGCGTGGTCGGGTAGGTGCCGGTCGTCTGCCGCGCGGCATCCAGCATCTGCTCGGCCACCCGGGCGGATGCCTCGAGCTGCCGCAGCTCGTCGTCGACGGGCTGCACGACCGCCGGCGGCGCCCCGGGCTGCTCGTCGACCCGCTCGGCGAGCACCGACATGAACAGGTAGGGGACGAACGTGATCGCGAGGAGCGCCAGCGCGACGACGGACAGGATGATCCCGATGAACGCGTTCGTCGCACGCTGGCCGGCGCGCACGGCGCGCACACGCACGACGAGTCCGAGCACCAGGGCGACCGCGGCGAGGGCCGCGAGGCCGCCCGTCGCGATGGGATCGCGGAACGGCGTGACCATGGTCAGCAGCGCGGCGATGATGCCGACGACGAGCGAGACCGTGCCGAGCGCGTCGAGCCAGCCCGTGACGGCGGGCGGGCGCTGCGGCACGACGGTGATCGGCTCGTCGCCGTCGCTCGGTGCAGCCGCGGGCGCCGCGGGCGACGCGGGCACAGGGGGCGCCGCGGCCGCGGACGGCCTGCTGCTCGGAGGTGCTGCCGACATCGTGGGCCCTCCTCGTGTCCGATCGGTGTGGCTGCTGTGGCACCATCTTCCGACCGTGCCGGCGGCGCGAACCTCTCGATCCGATCACGACGGTCTCGATCCGGTCACGACGATCACGAACGGGTCACGACGGTCTCGAACGGGTCTCGAGCCGGTCTCGTTCCGGTCACGACCCGCCGTCTTCGACGCGGTCGGGTGCGCAATCCAGGAGGCCGCGGGTGGCGGCATCCTTGCGCACCATGTCAGTCTGGCCGGATGCAGCGCAGGAACCACCGGGTCGCCGTGCTCGTGCTCGACGGGGCGAAGCCGCTCGACGTCGGCATCCCGGCACAGATCTTCTCGACACGGCAGAGCATGCCCTACGAGGTGCGCGTGTGCGGCGCGCATCCCGGCATGGTGACGGGCGGCGACGGGCTCTCGTACCACGTGGCCGACGGGCTCGAGGCGTTCGAGTGGGCGGAGACGATCTTCATCCCGGGCTACCGGCACCCCGACCGGGAGGATCCGCCGGCCGACGTCGTCGATGCCCTGCGCGCGGCGCACGCGCGCGGCGCCCGGCTCGCGGCGATCTCGACGGGCGCGTTCGCGCTCGCCGCGACGGGGCTGCTCGACGGACGGCGCGCCACGACGCACTGGCACTACACGCACGCGCTGCAGGCGCGGCATCCGTCGATCAGCGTCGACGAGAACGTGCTGTTCGTCGACGAGGGGAGCGTGCTCACGTCGGCAGGCGCGGCATCCGGGATCGACCTGTGCCTGCACCTCGTGCGGCGCGACCACGGCGTCGGGCTGTCGAACCACGTCGCCCGACGGCTCGTGGCCGCGCCCTACCGCAGCGGAGGCCAGGCGCAGTACGTGCCGCGCGCGCTGCCCGAGCCGCTCGGCGAGCTCTTCGCGGCGACGCGCCAGTGGGCGATGGAGCGCCTCGGGCAGCCGCTCACGCTCGGCGACCTCGCACGCAACGCGAACGTGTCGGCGCGCACGTTCTCGCGGCGCTTCGTCGAGGACACGGGCTACACGCCCATGCAGTGGATCCTGCGCGCCCGCATCGACCACGCTCGCGAGCTGCTCGAGCGCACCGACCTCGGCGTCGAGCAGATCGCCGATCGCGTCGGCCTCGGCACGGGCGCGAACCTCCGGCTGCACTTCCACCGCATCCTCGGCACGTCGCCGAGCGAGTATCGGCACACGTTCGCGGCCCACCCGTTGGTCGAGTAGAGGGCGAAGCAGCACCCGTTGGTCGAGTAGGCGACGCAGCAGCCGTATCGAGACGCAGCGGATGCCGCAGCGCGGCCTCAGGCCGGCGCGGCCTGCCGCTCCGACAGCACGGCCGCGTGCTCGGTGCGGGCGAGGAAGTCGCGGATCGTGTCGCGGCTGCGGCTGAGGCAGGCGATGCGCTCCTCGATGCCGGTGAGCTCGAGCGCCAGCATGTCGGCGACCGTGCGCGGGCAGCTCGGGCGCTCGTCGGCCGCGGCATCCTCGAGCTCGAGCACCTCCTTCACGAGGCGCGTCGCGAGGCCCGCCTGCACCAGCCCGGCGACGCGGATGACGCGGTCGACGTGCTCCTCGTCGTAGTCGCGGTACCCGTTGGGCCGCCGGTTCGGGGCGAGCAGCCCCTGCTGCTCGTAGTACCTGACCAGGCGCGGGGAGACGCCCGCACGGCTCGCGAGCTCGCCGATCTTCATGACGCCACCACCTCTTGATGATCGATCTGCGACACAGACCTTGACATTGACATCAATGTCAGAGTTTAGCGTCGAAGCATGGACCGCACCAGCACCCGGATCACCCCCTCCGAAGCCGCACTCCCGGACCGCCCGGCACCGGCGCCGCGCGGCCTGCCCTGGCCGTCGCTGCTCGTGCTCGGCGGCACCGCCTTCGTGATGGTCACCGCCGAGATGCTCCCGACCGCGGTGCTCCCCGAGATGAGCGCGGGGCTGGGCGTGACCGAGGCGCAGACCGGCTTCCTCGTGTCGCTGTGGGCCGCGGTCGTGGTCGTGGGAAGCCTGCCGCTCGTCCGCCTCACGCGCCGGCTCGATCGGCGGAGCCTCATCGTGTGGAGCCTCGTCGGACTCGCGGCTTCCGTCGCGGTGACGGCGCTGGCGCCGACGTACCCGATCGCGGTCGGCGGGCGGCTCGCCGGCGCGCTCGCCGTCGGCCTGCTCTGGGCGACGACGAACGCGTACACGGCCGACCTCGTCGCCGACCGCGACCTGGCCCGCGCGGTCGCCGTGGTGCTCGGCGGCGCGACGCTCGGCACCGTGCTGGGCACGCCGATCGGGAGCCTCGTCGCGCAGGGCGTTGGCTGGCGGGCCGCGTTCGCCGGGCTCGCGGTCGCCGCCGTGGTGGCGGCGGTGCTCGTCCGCACGGTCGTGCGGCGGCCGACCGCGACGACCCCGATCGCGACGACGGATGCCGCGCAGGCCCCGATCACGCCGACGGATGCCGCGCCAACCGATGACCAGGCCACCCCCGCCTCGCACGCGGCATCCGGAACCCTGCGCCCCATGCTCGCGATCGTCGGACTCGTCGCACTGCTGCTCGTCGGGCACTACGGCGTCTACACGTTCGTCACGCGACTCGTCGATGCGCCGGCGCAGGCGATGCCCGGGGGCGTCGGCGGCATGCTGCTCGCGTTCGGCGTCGCGTCGTGGCTCGGCATCGTGCTCGCAGGACGGTTCGGCGCGCGCACCGCCCGCGTGCTCGTCGCGGGCGCGATCGTCACCGCGATCGCCGTCGCCGCGCTCGCCCTCGTCGGCGTGCACCCGGCCGTCGGCATCGCGGTCGTCGTGGTCTGGGGCGTGGCATCCGGTGCGCTGCCGGCGCTCGCGCAGACGATGATCCTGCGCCTGGCGGGCACCGAGCGACGGTCGCTCGCGGGCGCGCTCATCCCGGTCGTGTTCAACCTCGGCATCGCGATCGGCGCGGGCCTGGCCGCACTCGTCGTCGACTCCTCGGGCGTCGCGGCGCTGCCGCCGCTGGGCGCTGCGGTCGTGGCCGTCGCCGCTGCAGGGCTGTTCCTCGTGCTGCGGCGGCCTGGGGCAGCGGCCTGAGCTACACGTCCACGCCGGGCACGATCCCCAGGCCGGGGTTCGAGATGCCGGCGATCCAGTTCGGCGCCATCGGCAGCAGCACGCCGTAGTAGATGGCCATGACGAGCGCGAACATCGCGTAGGCCATGATCACCATCGTGAGGATGCCGAGCACGGTCCCGAGCACCGCCGGCCACGACACGGGGTGCTCGATCGCGCGGAAGCGGCTCCGCGCCATGAGCCCGAACCAGATCGCGAAGCCGCCGAAGAACGCGACCACGGCGGCCCGCCCGATCTCGCCCGCGAGCGGCACCAGGAACGCCACGGCGAGCGATGCCGCGCCGAGCCCGAGCGAGGTCCACGCGAAGAAGCGAGCCCAGCCGGCGCCCGCGGTGTGCTCGTAGGGGATCATCCGAACGATTCTGCCCGGTTCGCGCCCCGCGGCGCGAGGATGGATCCATGCCGACCCGGCTCCTGCTCATCTCCGACACGCACGTGCCGGCGCGCGCGAAGCGCCTGCCCGACCGGGTCTGGCGCGCGGTCGACGAGTCCGACGTGGTCGTGCACGCGGGCGACTGGGTGGATGCCGCGACGCTCGACGCCCTCGAGGCCCGGGCGGCTCGGCTGGTCGGGGTCTTCGGCAACAACGACGGCCCGGCGCTGCGGGCCCGGTTGCCCGAGGTCGCGCGGTTCGAGCTCGAGGGCCTGCGGTTCGGGGTGGTGCACGAGACGGGTCCGGCGACGGGTCGAGGGCTCCGAGCGGATGCCGCGTACGCCGGCCCCGGCGACGGACGCCCCGAGCTCGACGTGCTCGTGTTCGGGCGCAGCCACATCCCGTGGGACGCCGTGACGCCCCGCGGCATCCGCCTGCTGAACCCCGGATCGCCGACCGATCGCCGGCGCCAGCCGGTGTGCACGATGATGACCGCGATCGCGGACGCGGGGGAGCTCCGCGAGGTCGAGCTCGTGCCCGTCGAGCGCTGAGCCGCGGCATCCGCTGCTTCGCTCGCAGGCATGCGAAGGCGTGGCGCGATCCTTGCGCATGCTGTCGCTCCGGCCACTGCCGCGGATGCCGCGCATCGGCGATCCTCGTGGGGTACCACCGGGAACGAAAGGAACCCCCGCATGACCCGCATCGCCGTGAACGGCTTCGGACGCATCGGCCGCAACACGCTGCGCGCCCTCCTCGAGCGCGACTCCGACCTCGAGATCGTCGCCGTGAACGACCTCACCGACCCGAAGGCCCTCGCCCAGCTGCTGCGCTTCGATAGCTCGCTCGGCCGCCTCGGGCGCCCCGTCGAGGTCGAGGGCGACGAGCTCGTCGTCGACGGACGCCGTATCAAGGTCCTCGCCGAGCGCGACCCCGCGAACCTGCCGTGGAAGGAGCTCGCGGTCGACGTCGTGCTCGAGTCGACCGGCCGCTTCACGTCCGCCGAGGCCGCGAAGGCGCACCTCGACGCCGGCGCGCGCAAGGTGCTCGTGAGCGCGCCGTCCGACGGCGCCGACGTGACGCTCGCCTACGGCGTGAACACCGACGCGTACGACGCGGCATCCCACACCATCGTGTCGAACGCCTCGTGCACCACGAACGCGCTCGCGCCGCTCGCCTCGGTGCTCGACGACCTCGCCGGCATCGAGCACGGCTTCATGACCACGGTGCACGCCTACACGCAGGAGCAGAACCTGCAGGACGGCCCGCACCGCGACCCGCGCCGGGCCCGCGCCGCCGGCGTGAACATCGTGCCGACCACGACGGGCGCCGCGAAGGCGATCGGCCTCGTGCTGCCGGGCCTCGACGGCAAGCTGTCGGGCGACTCGATCCGCGTGCCCGTGCCCGTCGGCTCGATCGTCGAGCTCAACACCACCGTGTCGCGCGAGGTCACCCGCGACGAGGTGCTCGCCGCGTACAAGGCCGCTGCCGCCGGGCCCCTCGCTGGCGTCCTCGAGTACTCGGAGGACCCGCTCGTGTCGTCGGACATCACGGGCAACCCGGCGTCGTCGATCTTCGACGCGGCGCTCACGCGCGTCGACGGCAAGCACGTGAAGGTCGTCGCGTGGTACGACAACGAGTGGGGCTTCTCGAACCGCGTGATCGACACGCTGGAGCTGCTCGCGCAGGGCTGACGCGCTCGTCCGAGCTGCCGGGTTGGCGGGATTTCACGCCAACCCGGCAGCCGACGGGTCGCCGATGTCGGTGGCACGACGCAGAATTGGCTGGTGACTCGTCGTGGGCTGATCCTCTTCGCCGCGCTCGGCATCGCCTGGGGCATCCCCTACCTCTTCATCAAGGTGGCGGTGAGCGAGCTCGACCCCGCGATGGTGGTCCTCGGGCGATCAGCGCTGGCCGCGCTCCTGCTGATGCCGCTCGCGTTCTTCCGTCGCGAGGTCTGGCAGGTCGTGCGTCGGTGGAAGCCGATGGCGGCCTACACGATCGTCGAGATCATCCTGCCGTGGTACTTCCTGAGCTCGGCCGAGCAGAAGCTCCCGAGCTCGACCGCCGGGCTGCTGCTCGCCACCGTGCCGCTGGCCGGTGTGGCGATCGCCTTCATCATGGGGCGGCCCGAGCGGCTCACGCGCCTCAACTGGCTCGGCATCACGCTCGGCATGCTCGGCGTCGCCGCGCTCGTCGGCCTCGACATCGCCGGGTCCGACCTCATCGCGGTCGCCGAGATGGCCGTCGTCGTGGTCGGTTACGCGCTCGGCCCGGCGATCCTCGCGCGCTGGATGTCCGACCTCCCGGGAGTCGGCGTCGTCGCCGTGTCGCTGGCCGCGACGGCGGTGGTGTACGTGCCGTTCGTGCTCTTCACCGGTGCCTGGCCCACGACGTGGCCGTCGACGTCGGTCATCCTCTCGATCGTCGTGCTCGCGGTGGTCTGCAGCGCCCTCGCGTTCCTGCTCATGGTCGCGCTCATCGGCGAGATCGGGCCGGTCAAGGCGACGGCCATCACCTACGTGAACCCCGCGGTCGCGATCCTCGCGGGCGTGCTCATCCTCGGCGAGCGCATCACGGTGTGGACGATCGTCGGCTTCACGCTGGTGCTCCTCGGCTCCTATCTCGTGACGCGCAAGCGGCAGGAGCCCGTCGCGGCCGAGGGTCCCGAGGAGGCCTGCGCCGAGCAGGAACTGCAACCGGAGCAACGGCAGGATCAGCAGGCGCGCCGACAGGCGTAGCCCGGCCGAGCCCGCCCGACGGGATTGCCACCACGGGCTCGCCCCGCCAGCATGGGGCGCATGGATGTCGAGCCCATCACGCCGCAGCAGTTCCACGACGCCGACGGGGTCGACGACTGGCGGGTGCTCTACTGGGGTGCGCACGCGTTCTTCCGCGCGACGTCGTACGCGCAGGCGGCCAGGTTCGTGGCTGCGGTCGCCGAGCTCGCGGCGCCCACACGGCACGACCCCGACGTCGACCTGCGTCGCGAGGGCGTTGCGGTGAAGCTCATCACCCGCGGCATCCGGAACCTGAGCACCCGCGACATCGAGCTCGCGAGGCGCATCTCCGAGGCGGCGCGCGACCTGGGACTCGACGCCGACCCATCGGCGCTGCAGATCGTGCAGGCGGCGGTCGCGTCGCCACCGTCGGCCGACGTCACGCCGTTCTGGGCCGCGGTGCTCGGTTACGTGCGGCCCAATGGGTCCCACCTCGTCGACCCGCTGCGGCGAAACCCGTCGTTCTTCCTCCAGCGCGAGGACCGCGTCGCGCCGGGCCGCGGGCGCATGCACATCGACGTGAGCGTGCCGCACGACCAGGTGTACGCCCGCATCGACGCGGCCGTCGCGGCGGGCGGCCGCATCGCCGACGACTCCTTCGCGCCCGAGTGGTGGACGCTCGCCGACGCCGAGAACCACGGCGTCGACATCACGACGTGGTGGGGTCGCGAGGCGGTGCGGCTCGAGGAGCAGCGCGAGCAGTGACGCGCCTGCCGCGCTGACGCTGCGGAAGCCATGGGCGCGGCGGGCGTTCCAGCGCGCCCCGGCTCACCACGTCCCGCCGACCGGATGCTCGTCGTCGGTGAACATGCCGCCGATCGGTCCCCGCGGCGCCGGGATGACGGGCGCGACGCCGTCGCGCTCGGTCGCGACGCGCACGGCGTCATCCTGCGGCTCGTACCCGATGGCGCGACCCGCCTCGGGTGAGAAGCGCGCGGGCGCGTTCGCGGAGACGCCCCAGACGAGGTGGTGACGTCCGTCCTCGACGCGCAGCGCCGCCTCGATGAGCCGCACGGCGTCGTCGACCGAGAGCCACTGCGCCAGGCTGAGGCCGAGCGTGCCGCCGGCTCCGGGGTCGGGCGCGAAGTGGCAGATGCGTGCGGTGACGATGCTCATGCCGAACCGGTCGGCGTACAGGCTGCCGAGCGCTTCGAGCGCCGCCTTGCTGACCCCGTAGTACGTGTCGGGTCGCGGCAGCAGCGGCTCGTCCTGCGCGACATCCGCGACAGAGGCGAACCCGACGGCGTGCACGCTGCTCGCGAGGAACACCCGGCGCACGCCCGCCGTGCGGGCCGCCTCGAGCACCTTCTGGGTGCCGTCGATGTTCACGCGCAGCAGGTCGGCCCACGGCCGCTCGGACGCGAGCGCGGCGAGGTGCACGACCGCATCGGCGCCGTCGACGACCCGGCCGATCGCATCGGCGTCCTCGATCGAGGCGCGATGCCACTCGACGGCGCCGCGTGCGTGGTCATCGGATGCCGCGGCGGCATCCTCGGGCACGTCGAGGTCGACCAGCCGGAGCGTCCGGCCCGGCCGTCGCAGCAGCGGCACCACGCGCCGGCCGATCCGCCCCGACGCGCCCGTGACGACGACGACCTCGCTCGCGGCATCCGCTGCACCCATGCGCACGATCATGCCAAACGGCTCCCCGGCCGCCCGGGAGGCACGGTGACGTGACGTTCAGGCTGCGCTGGACGATGGCACCCCGGCCGCGAGCTCCGCGAACACGGCGCGCACGTCGTCGCGCACCGCGAGCGGCGCCGACTGGCCCATCCAGAGCGACTGCAGGTCGCCGCGGCCCTGGCGCGCGGCCTCGGCGCGGAACCTCCCGGTGAGCCAGTTCTGCGCCGGGAACGGCGCGATGGCGCCCGATGCCTCGATCTCGCGGATGGCGCGGTTCAGCCGTCCGCGCGCCAGTCGCCCGCTCATGGCACGCGTGAGCACGGTCTCGTGCGCGGCCGTGTCGCCCATGGCCGCGCGGTGGGCGTCGTTCGCGGCGGACTGCCGCGTGCGCAGGAACGCCGTGCCCACCTGCACGCCCGACGCGCCGAGCGCGAGCGCCGCGGCGACGCCCCGCCGGTCGGCGATGCCGCCCGCCGCGATCACCGGCACCGACACCGCGTCGACCACCTGCGGGACGAGCGCGATCGACCCGATGAGCGACTGCTCGGGTTCGCGCAGGAACGACACCCGGTGTCCGCCGGCCTCGAGCCCGGTCGCGACGATCGCGTCGACCCCGCCCGCGTCGAGCGCGACGGCCTCGTCGACCGAGGTCGCGGTGCCCACCAGGCGGATGCCGCGCGCCCTCGCGCTCTCGACCACGTCGGCGGGAGGCACGCCGAACACGAAGCTCGCGACGGCCGGACGCGCCTCGAGCACGGCCGCCCACTGCTCGTCGAACGACGGGAGGTACGACGCGGGCGGCTCCGCCGGCACCGCGAGCCCGACCTCGTCGAAGAAGGGGCGGAGCGCTCCGACGGTGCGGTCGTAGCCGTCGCGGTCGAGCGGGGCGTCGGTCGCGGCATCCGTCAGCGGAAGCCACACGTTGAGGTTGAACGGCCGGTCGGTCGCCGCGTGCAGCGCCGCCGCGGTCTCGGCGATGCGGCCGGCGTCGTAGCCATAGAGCCCGAACGACCCGAGCCCGCCGAGCCCGCTCACCGCCGCGGTGAGCTCGACCGACGACAGCCCGCCGAACGGCCCGAGCACGATCGGATGCTCGATGCCCAGCAGCTCGGTCAGCCGTGTCGCGGCATCCGCCATGTCAGTCCTCCGTCGTCGCGGGCTGCACGCCCCACTCGTCAGCGCGGCGGGCGCCGCAGTTCCAGCACGTGCCGCCCTCGATGAGCGCGCCGCACTCGGTGCACGTCGCCGCGAGCCAGCACACGGCGCCGTCGAGCATTCCGCCCTCGAGCTCGTTCGGCTGCTCCTCCGCGCGCACCGTTCCACGCTACGCCTCCGTGTCGCCCGAACGAGGGGTCTTCCTCCGGTTCCCGCTTCGCGGAACCGGGAGTACCCTCGGCCACGAGACCTCGCAAAGGGGGTTGCGATGCCGTACTTCATCATCGAACGCAACTACGCGGAGAACGTACCTGTTCCGTTCGAGGCCGCGCCGGACATCAACCTGATCAACGACGAGGAGGACGTGCGCTGGGTGTTCTCGTTCCTGTCGGTGGATCACCGCAAGAGCTACTGCCTGTACGAAGCCGACTCGAAGGAGGCGATCCTCGCCGCGGCGGCTCGGAATGGGGTACCCGCCGACGTGATCACCGAGGTGGAGGGCCGGCTGATGCCGAGCGGCCTGCTCGCCTCCGTCACCTGACCACCTCGACCGCCGAATCGGCGGTACGCATCAGACAATGCCGCGTTCCCGAGCGTACCGAGCGGCGCGGGTTCGGTTCGGTGCACCCACCTTGATCAGGATGCTGCGGACGTGATTCGCGGCGGTGTGCTCGCTGATCACGAGCTCTGTCGCGATCTCCCGGTTGCTGAGCCCGTCGGCCAGGAGCCGGAGGACCTCTGTCTCGCGTGCAGTCAGGCCGTCGGGATCGGGTATGGCGGTCCTGGGCGGGAGCATGGCGAGCACACGGGCAAGGCCGAGCGGCTCGGCGATCGCCCTCGCCCGCTCGGCGAGCGACCGCGCCTCCGCCGAGTCGCCGTGGACCCGTCGCTCGAATGCGGCGGCCGATGCCGACGCGTACGCGATGTGAAGCGGCGCCTCGAGTTGCTCGCTCAGTTGGATCGCGCTGGCGAACTCGGCTGCGGGATCGCCGGTGTCGCAGAGCGCATCGAGCTCTCCGAGGTACCGGTCGGCGGGGCCGAGCGGCGCGACGTAGAACGCAGAGAGGACGTTGAGACCGGCGTAGTCCTGCATCAGCGGTCGGAGCATCCGCCCGGCATCCCGATCGCCGAGGGCGAGCGCCGCCTCCACCATGAACGCGAGCCGGACCGGCCAGTTGCCTGAGACGTGCGCTTTCTCATGGTCGCGATCGAGGAGCCAGTGGAGCGTCCGGCGGCAGGGCTCCTCCATGCCGAACTCGGTGTACAGGGCGAGGAGGCCGGGAGTCCACGCCGATCGGGGCGCGCGGTCGGCCGTCAGGAGTCGGGCTGCCGGAGTCAGGCGACCCGCCTCCCGACGCATCATGTAGACCTGAATGGGAATCGCGCCTGTCGCCGCGTCCGACCGGAACTCCAGCTCGATCTCCGACATGCGCGAGAGCCGTGCGCCGGCGTCGGTGAGGCGCCCGTCGATGAAGGCTCGGCCGAACCGGCAGCATTCGGCCCAGTACGCCCAATACGAACCCCAGCGCTGGGCAGTCTCGACGAGGCGCCGTTCGTTCCGTGCCATGGCCTCGGGGTCGCCGACGATGTAGGCGTTCGAACTGCCGATCGTCGCCGCTACGCCCATCCAGTCGTCATCCATGTCGGCGATCAGCCCGCTGAGCTCCTCGGCCTGGTCGAGGCGCTCGCGCACGCCCTCGGGTCGGAGGGTATGCCAGATCCGGGCGCGCAGGACGGCGGCGAGCGTGCGGTCGTCGTCGAGCTCTCGAGCGAGGGCGATCGCTCGGTCTCCGTGGATCGCGGCAGTGTCGAGGTCGCCGGTGTACGCCATCGCCCGTCCGAGGCCGGCCAATCCCTCGATCACCAGGGGGTCGTGATCGTCTCCGGAGACGTCGTCGAGCGCCGACGTCAGCAGCTCGGCTGCGCGTGTTCCGTAGAGCGCGGCTCGGAAAGAGGCTTCCTCGTACCCGATCGCGGCTCGCAGGCGCGTGCGCGGATCGCTCGAGGCCAACGTCCGTTCCCGTTGGATTCGGGCTTTGGCGAAATCGGAGGCGAGAGACCAGCTCCGCGCTGAGCGCAATTGGAGTTCATCGCGCTCGTCCGACCGGCCGGTGAGCGCCGCGGCGCGCTCGAAGAGGCTCGCTGCCTCCTCGTGCGCGATGCGCCGATCGGCGGACTCCGCTGACTGGATGAGGTAGGTGACGGCGCGGTCGCCGAACCCCAGCGCTCGAGCGGCACTGAAATGATGCGCCAACCGCTGGACGAGACGCGGCGCGGCGGGAAATCGGGCCTCGAGCGTCTGGGCGATCCGTCCATGAAGACGCATCGTCGACGATGGCGTCATCGTGCCGAGGACCGCTTGCCGGGCGATCGCGTGAGGGAATCGGAAGGGGCCGTCGGCTCGTTCGGGTGGCTCGAGCAGGCCCGAGCGCAGGATGGAATCGATAGCGTCGAGCGTTGCATCTTGCGACTGGTCGCTGACGGCGATCAGTTCGACGACGTCAACCTCCTGCCCGAGCACGGCCGCGGCCTGGAGTACATCGAGTTCCGCCGGTGCGAGCATCGCGATCCGCGGGCGCAGGGGCTCGAACGCGGACTCCGGCATCTCGAAGCGGGTGTCGCGGGAGACGATCGCGTCGACGGCCGGTCGCCAGACGGTGCGAACCAGGAAGGGGTTGCCACCGGTGACCTCCATGAGCGCGCTGGTCGACGCCCTGGCCTGTTCGTCGGAGAGTCCCGCGCCGACCCGGAGGAACTCCGTGACATCGGCGGCCGTGAACGGTGTGAGCTCCACGCGTTCGACATTCGGACGGTGACTCGAGCGCTCGATAGCCTCCGCCAACTCGTCGGACTTGTCGGGAGGATGGGGACGCGACGCAGCGAGCATGAGGATGCGAGCGTCCGCCGTTCCGGGGATGATCCGGGTCAGCAGGCGAACTGCGTCGTCGCCGGCCCAGTGCAGGTCGTCGAGGACCATCACGATCGGGCGGATGGCGGACGCGGCGACGAGCACCTCGACGACCGCCTCGAACAACCGGTCCTGCCCGATGACCGGCACCGATCGCTCGTCGCGCGCGAACGCGTCACGAACCAGGGCGAGCGCGTCATCGGCCATGGTCCGCCCGAGGTCGCCATCGTCGGCATCGGCTGCCGCGGCTTCGGCATCCGCGATCGCGGCGAGCAGGGGTGCGAGAGCCTGGTCGAACGGCTCGAGCGGACGTCCGAACTCCTGCACGGTAGTGCCGGCCAGGACCGCGGCGCCACGTTCGTGGGCCTCGGCGCACAACTGCCCGATCAGCCGCGATTTGCCGGTGCCCGGGTCGCCGCTCACGAAGACGACCCGACCGGCACCCCGCTCGGTGTCGTCGTACGCGGCCCGCAGCGCGCGGAGCTCCTCGCGTCGGGCCACGAAGGGCGGGGCGCCGGTGTTCGTCCAACTCGAAGGCAGGGCGGGAGCTGGCCAGCTCCGCATGCTCCACACGATAGCCCCGGAACGGGCGCAGGGTCGATGACCCGAATTGACTATGCCGTCGGCTGGCCAAGATGACGCATCCACGTCATGTGGCGGGCTCGCGGCATCCGTAGCGTCGCCCTCGACCGGCCGCGGCAGCGAGCCGGCGGGGAAGGGAACGACCATGGACACTCGAACACTGGGATGGGCGGTTCCGGCAGCTGCGGCCGTACTGCTGCTCGCCGGGTGCGGGCTGACGACGACGGCAGGCTCAGCGAAGCTGACCGTGCCCAAGACCTCGACCGAGGTCTGCAACGCGCCGAACTACGTGCGCCAGGCCGCGCCCGAGGGCGTGTGCGGCGCCGACTTCGACCGCCTGATCGCGGAGCAGGTCGAGGACGACATGAGCCTCGGCTACCTGCACCAGGAGCGGATGCAGCGGGTCCAGCGATGAGACCGAGGGTGACGCAGGCCCTCCCAGGGGGCGGATGCCGCGAGGCTCCGCCCCCGCTTTCGTGACGGCGTCAGGCAGCGATTTCGGCTGCGTCCTCGTGAGTCGCCGGCACGGCGGGCTCGACCCGATCGGCCGCGTCCCCGAACAACGCGTCGACGACGATCGCCGCGTCCCGGTCCATGCCGACGAGGGCCGCGGACGCGACCGAGTACTGGAACTCCATGCCCACGAACCCGAGCCCGGGGCATCCGGTGACGACACCGCGGGTCGTCTCGGGCTCGCCGTCGGCGCCGACCACGCCGTCGATGCGCAGCCACGAGAGGTCGGGCCGCGAGCCGGTGCACCACACCACGGTCGTCGCGTCGACGACCGTGCCGTCGGCGAGCACGGGATGCCCCGCCTCGACGCCGCGTACGCGGCCGGCCTGCACGACGCCCGCGCGCTCGAGGTCGCGCAGCGAGTTGCGGATGAGCATCACGCCGTGACCCAGTTCAGCGGCTCGCATGCGGCGGCCCTTCTCGGAGTCGATCGTCACGCGCCGGAGTCGTGCGAGGAAGATGCGGCTCGCCAGGTTGCCGATCGGGGTGTCGATGTCGACGGGCACATGGCCGGGGTGGCGCCCGGCCAGCGTCACGGCGTGACCGGCGCGCGCGGCATCGAGTGCGACATCCGTGCCCGAGTTCGCGGCGCCGACCACGAGCACGGGCCCCTCCGCGAACTGCTCGGGGCCGCGGTACTCCATCGAGTGCAGCTGCCGGATCGACGGGTCGAGCCCGGTCGCGAACCCCGGCGTGACCGGCCGTCGGTGCGCGCCCGACGCGACGATCACGTGCTCGGCGAGCACGTCGTCGTCGGCGAGCCGGAAGCGTCCGTCGGGCTCACGGCTCAGGCTGGTGACGCGCGTCGACGTGCGCACCGGGAGCTCGAAGCGCTCGGCGTACTGCTCGAGGTAGTCGCCGAACTGCGTGCCGGTCGGATACTCGAACCGGCCGACGTCGAGGAGCATGCCGGGCAGGCTCGCGAAGCCGCGCGGCGTGAAGAGCCGCAGCGAACGGTAGCGCTCGCGCCACTGGTCGCCCACGCGGGCGTGCTCGTCGAAGAGCTCGAAGCGGATGCCGCGAGCGGCGAGTCGCCGGCCGACGATGAGTCCGGCTGCGCCCGCGCCGATGACGACGGTGTCGAGGGTGGTGGTGGACATGGCGGGCCTCCTCGGTGCTGCTCGGACGTCTTCGACGTGAACCTACGGATGCCGCGAGGTGGCGGCGTCGGCAGAAATGACCAATTCCGGCCGCGGGTACGCAGTGCGCCTGGGCCGTCGCTCGCCTGCACTCCCTCAGGCGGTCGCGGCGATCCCGTGCTCGAAGGCGAACGCCGTGGCGCCCGCGCGGTTGGCGACGCCGAGCTTCGCGAGGATGTTGCTCACGTGGCGGGCGACCGTGTGCTCGCTGAGGAACAGGTGATCGGCGATCTCGCGGTTGGACCGCCCGCTCGCGATGAGGCGGATCACCTCCACCTCACGTCGGGTCAGGCCGCCCGCGGCATCCGTTCGCGCGCCCGGTGACGCGATGCGTTCGAGCCGGGCGAGATCGGGGGCGGCGCCGAGGTCGGTGAGCACCGTGCGGGCCGCGTCGAACTCGAGCTGCGCGGCCTCCTCGTCGCCGAGGGCCCGGCTCGCGCGTCCGAGGAGCACCCGCGTGATCGCAGCGTGGTACGGGGCGTCGAGTCGGCGCCACGCCGCCCACGAGCGGCGCAGCAGGGGGAGCGCGGCATCCGGGGCATCCGTCGCCAGGTGCACGTGGGCCTCGGCGCGGTCGGCCTGCGCGTGCAGGTAGGGCGTGTCGAAGGTCTCCGCGAGCTCCCGCAGCGCGGCCGCGGCGCGTTCGGCGACGGCGAGGTCGCCGCCGTCGACCTCGAGCTCGACCTGGCCGGCCAGGAGCTCCGTGCGCGTCCGTAGCGCCGGCCCCGCCTCGAGGGCTCGCGCGATCCCGGTGCGCGCCGTCGCGGCGCGGCCCGCGTCGCGCCGGAGCAGGGCCAGGCCGGGCTGCACCTCGCGGCCGAGCGCGCCGGCCTGGCGGTACGCGTCTTCGGCCTCGGCGGTGCGGCCCGCGAGTCGGTGCAGTTCGCCCAGCCCGTAGAGGGCGTTCTCGAGCGTCTGCTCGCGACGTTCGCGCACGGAGACCTCCGACAGCGTGTCGGCCGCCTCCGTCCACTCGCCGACGAGCTGCAGCACGGTGGCGCGATGCACCGAGCACTCGCCGCGGAACGGCTCCAGTCCGCGCTGCGCGTCGCACCAGTCGCTGAGGTCGCGGGTCCAGACGCGGGCCCGCTCCACGTCCCAGCGCTCGAGGCAGCTCGAGATGACCGCGCAGTACGCCGGGCCGGCGACCCGGTCGCTGACGCCCTCCGTGGAGATCGTGAGCATCACGCGATCGAGGCAGGCCAGGCCGGCCCGCGCGTCGCCGCCGGCGACGAGCGCCCGGCCGAGCGCCATGGTCGCGAGCACCTCGAAGTCGAGGTCGCCGGCCGCGCGCGAGAGCTCGATCGCCCGGCCGCTGAGGTCGACGGCCTCCTCGACGCCGCCGAACTCGAGGGTAGCCACGGCTCGGCAGAGCATCGCGGCGGCGGCCGACCGCGGTGACGGCGAGTCGCCGGCCAGGTCGATCAGACGCGCCATCCAGGCGCCGGCGCGCACGTATTCGGCACGCTGTCCCAGCGTGTAGCAGAGCCAGAACGCGGAGCGGATCGCGGCATCCGTATCGCCGGCGGCGAGGTAGGCCTCGTGCGCCTCCCCCCATGCCTGCACGGAGTCGGCCTCGCGCCCGAGGAACCACGCCGCGAGGCCGAGCTCGTCGAGTCCCTCGGCGCCGAGCGCCTCCCGCCCGGCGGAGAGCTCGTCGTAGCGGGCCACCCAGTCGACCGCCCGCACCGCTCCCGCGGTGGGCATGCTGCCAGTATCGGTCCGGGCCCGACGGCGCGACAAGGAATTCCGCGCCCCATGTCGATCTGTGCACGAGGCCGTTCGACGTCCAGAATGAGACGGATCGTCCGCCTCGAACGGCCCAGGAGAAGGATCCGCCATGCGCACCCTCATCGTCACCGAGTTCATCACCCTCGACGGCGTCGTCGACTCCCCCGGAGGCGGCGACCACCCGCGCGCGGGCTGGACCTTCAAGGAGGTCCCGTTCGTCGAGGAGGCCTACCAGATCAAGGGCACCGAGCAGGAGGAGGCCGGCGCCCTGCTCATCGGCCGGCAGAGCTACGACGAGTTCGCCCCCATCTGGCCCAAGATGGACGAGTTCGCCGAGTACAACGCCATGCCGAAGTACGTCGTGTCGACGACGCTCACCGACCCCGAGTGGAACAACACCTCGGTGCTGCGCTCGCTCGACGAGGTCGCCGCGCTCAAGGAGGGCGACGGCGAGGGCACGATCCTCGTGCACGGCAGCGCGACGCTCGCGCAGGCGCTCGCCGAGGCCGGCCTCGTCGACCGCTACCACCTGCTGCAGTTCCCCGTCACGCTCGGCGAGGGCAAGCGCCTCTTCAACGGGCGCGAGCAGGGCAAGCTCAAGCTCGTCGAGTTCGAGGCCTACTCGAACGGCGTCGTCAAGTACGTCTACGACGTCGAGCGCTGACGTCGCCGGTCGTCGCAGCGCACGGTGAGCGGATGCCGCGGGGCGACCACGCGGCATCCGCTCACGCGTGTCGCGGGGAGCGCTGGGCCGCCGGCCGAAAACCGACCGGCGTTGGCTCTTTCCAGACGCGTGAGCTATCCTCGCCTGCACCGGGGGACGTCGTCATGATCGCCATGACGGAAACGAGGAGAACATGATCTACGAAGACCGGGACCGGCTCCTGCGCGCCCTCCGGACCAACAGCGAGGGCTTCACGCGACAGCTCGAGATCGACGAGGCCGCGCGTGGCTGCGCCGAGGCGCTGCTGGCCGGCGACCTCGACTTGGCTCGGTTGCACGCCGGCCGCTACGCCGCCCTCACGCGCGAGCCAGCCGTCTTGTGACGAGTGAGCGGATGCCGCGGGGCCTGACCTCGCGGCATCCGCTCGCTAGAACTCGGTACCGAGGTTCCGAAGTTCCGAAGTTGCGGAGTTCCTACTCGAGGTTCGTGAAGATCGCGTCCTCGTAGTCCCAGCTGGGAGCGATCTGCATCGTGAGTGAGGCAGGGTCGGCCACCGACCAGGCTTCCTTCCACGACACCGACTGGCCGGGAAGGATCACCGTTGACGGCGAGGCGCCGACGTCGCCCACGGGGCTGCCGGTGTCGAAGATCTGACTGCCCTCCAGTCCGCCGGAGGAGAGCTGGGAGTAGGCCAGCGGCTCGAGGTTCGCGCTGGAGTTGTTCGTGATCGTGATCGTGAACAGGAGATTGTTCGCCTGATCTGCTCCCAGTGCCGTCTCCGTGGGCGAGTATCCCTCGGGGGCTGAGACGGTGAGCGAGACGCCGTCCTCCCACGTCATCGTGTCGCCGAATGCGAGGTTGCCGACGGCGTCAGGAACCGGATCGTCCAAAGTGTCGTCCGGGACGGCGGCTTCCTCAGCCGCCTCGGATGCTTCCGCGATCGCCCCGTCGATGTCCTCGAACGCCTCGGAGAACGAGGTCGTGACGACGGTGAGGAAGACGACGACGCCGACGATGGTGCCGACCACGGAGACGACGAGCGCCGTGATCGCCGGCCACTTCGCACCCTTCAGGAAGAACGCGACGATCGAGAGGATGAACGCGACCGGCAGCAGGATCCATCCGACGATGAGAGCGCCCGGGATGCACGCGAAGATGAAGCCGATCGCGGCGACGACGAGCGCGATGATGCCCAGCACATGCGGCTTCGTCGACGGCGCAGCGCTCGGCTGTTCGAGCGTGGCGACGGGCATGCCGGCGGCCGCGTAGTACGGCTGCGTCGGCCCGGTGTCGCCGATGGATGCCGCGTCTGCGGGTGAGGCCGACGCCTCAGCCGCGGTGGCGGGCGGCTGCGCAGAGCCCGGACCGGGTGCCGTGTGCTCCGTCCAGGCGTTCCCGTCCCAGTAGCGGAGGTTGCCGGATCCGTCGGGATACCAGCCTGCGGGCGTGCGTGCGTCAGTCATGATCTCGATGCTGGCAGAGCGCCCTTCCGCGCGAGGAGGATGATGCCGCCCCAGATCGGGGTACAGGTTCCCTCCGCAAAATCGCGTGGCGTCGTGGCGCCGGCACCGGGAACGGCAACCGTCGAGCAGGATGGGCGCGTCGGGCATTGCCGACGAGCCCCGCCCCGGGATAGGTTCGGCCCGCCGGGGAGGATCGACATGGTGACTTCGAACGACAGCGGCGACGCGGCATCCGTCGACCTCGACGAGGTGCGCGCGCTGCTCGTGAGCTATCACGACAACGCGTCGATCTCGCGGGCGAAGGTGCTGCCCGCACGGGCGCTCGCCGGGGCGGCGTCGCACGGCATCACGATCTC
Organism: Agromyces mariniharenae; assembly: GCF_008122505.1. Lineage (NCBI taxonomy): Bacteria > Bacillati > Actinomycetota > Actinomycetes > Micrococcales > Microbacteriaceae > Agromyces > Agromyces mariniharenae. The sequence goes on from NZ_VSSB01000001.1 coordinate 2,244,957, forward strand.
GAACAGCGTCGGGTTCCTGTTCTCGGTCGACGACCACCTCAACGAGACGGCCGCGCTCGATCCGATCGTCGGCGACCTGCGCGGCATCCCCGACCTCTCGGCCGTGGCGATGCTCGACCCGGCGGTCGGGCTCGCGTGGGCGCCCGCCGACCTGCACACGCTCGAGGGCACGGTGCATCCGACCTGCACGCGGTCGGCGCTGCGCCGGGTGGCAGCGGATGCCGCGGCCGCCGGCCTCGACTTCCTGGTCGGGTTCGAGCTCGAGTTCACGCTGTTCCGCGGCAGCCCCGATGAGCCCGAGCTCGCCGCGCAGGGACCGGGGTACTCCACGCGCGCGACGCTCGACGTCGAGGCGTGGATGCTCGACGTGCTCGCCGCGCTCGATACCGCGGGCGTGCCCGTGGCGCAGTTCCACCCCGAGTTCGGGCCCGGCCAGTACGAGCTCGCGCTCGCGCCGCGCGAGCCGTTGCGCGCGGTCGACGACCTCGCGCTCGCACGCGTCGTGATCCTGCGCACGGCCGCCGCGCACGGGCTGCTCGTCTCGTTCTCGCCCGTGCCGCTCGTCGGCGGCGCCACGAACGGATGCCACGTGCACCTCTCCGCGACACGCGACGGGCAGGCGCTGCTCGTCGACCCGGCGACCCGTCTCGGCGTCACGTGGGAGGGCGGGCACCTCATCGCCGGCATCCTCGACCGGCTCGAGGAGGGCGTCGCGCTCCTCGGCGGCAGCGTGCTCTCGTTCGTGCGGCTCAGTCCGCGCACCTGGGCGGGCGCCGACATCTGCTGGGGGCCGGCCAATCGCGAGGCGGCGATCCGGTACGTCACCGGGCAGACCGTCGACGTGCTCGCGCACGCGAGCCAGGCGAACCTCGAGGTGAAGCCGATGGATGCCGCGGCGAACCCGTACCTCGCCGTGGCGGCGGTCCTCGCGGCGGCCGTCGACGGCGCGCGCCGCAACGCCCGGCTGCCCGAGCCCGTCGAGATCGACCCGGGGCGCCTCACCGACGAGCAGCGTGCGGCACGCGGCATCCGTCGCCTGCCGGCCGACCTCGCCGCGGCGCTCGAGCTGCTCGACGGGAGCGCGTTCTTCCGCGAGGTGTTCGGGGACGTGCTGCTCGATGCGTATCTCGCGGTGCGGCGGCACGAGGCCGACGCCTACGGGGGACGCCCGCCGCAGAACGTGGCCGACGCCGTGCGGTGGCGGTACTGATGGCGGGCGCCGGTGCTTCCGACTCCTCCGCCGGTGCGCTCGACGAGCGTCCGGTCGTCGTGGACTTCCCGCTGCGCGGCGAGGGTTGGATGGCGGTCACGACGCCCGCCCACCGCGTGCCGAGCCACGGCACCGACATGCTCGGGCAGCGGTACGCCTACGACTTCGTGAAGGTCGACGACCGGCCGGGCGTGCACGTGCACCCGGGCGGATCGTGGCGCACCGAGACGGTCGGCGGCCGCACGCGCGAGTGCTACGCCTGGGGGCAGCCGATCCACGCGCCGTTCGACGGCGAGGTCGTGGCGGCGGTCGACGGCATGGCGGAGCGCGAGTGGATCGTGCCGACCGGCGAGATCTTCCGCATGCTCAAGAACGCCGTGACATTCACGCCCGACAAGCTGCCATCGATCATGGGGAACCACGTGCTCCTGCGGGCGGCCCTGCCGGCGCAAGTCGGCCGGGTCGGCCGGGCCGGCGGCACTGGCCCCGTCTATGCGGGCTTCGCCCATATCGCACCCGGCACCGTCGCGGTCGAGAGCGGCCAGCGCGTCGCGGCGGGGGACCTGCTCGGACACGTCGGCCACACCGGCAACTCGACGTCGCCGCACCTGCACTTCCAGCTCATGGACTCGCCCGACCTCATGACCGCGAACGGCATCCCGTGCGCGTTCCGCGCCTACGAGGTGCTGCGCGACGGCGTGTGGGAGCCGGTCGCCGACGGCGTGCCCGGGCGGCGCGAGCGGATCCGGTCGGTCACTGCTCATTCGTGAACGTCACCTCGACGTGGTCGACCGTCGGCGAGTCGAGCAGCGTGATGGCGTTGGGGTCGGCGACCGCCCACGCCTCCCGCCAGGTGACGGACTGGCCGGGCTCGAGGACGCCGCTCGGCTCCGCGCTGATCTCCTCGCCGGAGTCGAGGACGTCGTAGACGATCGAGCCGGGCTGCCCGGCCGACGTGACCTGCGAATACGTGAGGAGATTGATGGGCCCGGGGGAGCCGTTCGTGATGGTCAGCGCGAAGACCACGTTGTTCGCGCCGCCGCCCGTGGCGAACTCGGTCGGCACGTACGGTTCGGGCGGGGTGACCGTCATCGTCACGCCGTCCTCCCACGACATGGTCTGGCCGAAGGGCACGCCCGGGCTCGTCGGCGCGATCATGCCGGGGAAGTCGCCCTTGACCGGATCCTCGATCTCGTCTGGCTCGGCGGTCGACTCCGGTTCGGGCTCAACCGTCGGCTGCTGGACGTCCGAGGTGGGCACCCCGCCGCTCATCTCGTCGAGCGTCGCGGGGATCACCGACAGCGCGCCGATGGTGAAGGCGATGATCGAGGTCGCGAGGCCGATGATCGAGACGACGAGCGCGGTGACCGCGCGCCATTCCCTGCCGATGACCACGATCGCGATGATCGCGATCACCAGGCCGACCAGGAGCAGGGCGACGCCGACGAAGGCGGGGATCTCGAACGGGAGGCGGATGAGCACGAAGCCGACGAGCGCCGCGGTCAGTGCACCGATGCCGTACGCGTTGGATCTCCGGGCCTCCGACGGCGGTTCGCCTGGGGTCGCGGTCGCGGTCGCGGCCGCGGTCGCCGTCGCGATGGCCGAGGTGTGCTCCGTCCACGAGTCGCCGTCCCAGTAGCGGAGACTCCCGGCACCGTCGTCGTACCAGCCTGCAGGGGCCTTGCCCGGCTCGCCCACAGCTCGATCGTGGCACTCCGGGACGCCCCGCCGACAGTGCTCGCGTGCCCCAGATCGGGGCACAGTCACCAACGGTGACGGCGGATGCCGCGCCGGGAACGGCCGGCGCGACATCCGTCAGCGCATCACGGCACGTTCGTGAACGTCGCGTTCGCGTAGGCGAAGCTCGGCGACGCCTCCATCGTGAGCGAGGCCGGATCGGCGACCGACCACGCGACGCGCCACGACACCGAGCCGCCCGGCGGCACGATCGCGGTGGGCGGGATGCCGACGTCGTCGCCATTGCCCTCGAGGTCCTCGCCGACGTCGAAGATCTGGCTCGCCTCCTGGTCGGCCGAGGTGAGCGTCGGGAACGGCACGGGCTGCAGGTTCTCGGTCGAGTTGTTCGTGATGGTCATGGTGAAGACGACGTTGTCCGCGAGCGTCGAGCCGACCGCGAACGGGCTCGGCGTGTACGGCTCGGGCGCCGAGACGGTGAGGGCGACGCCGTCGTCCCACGTCATGGTGTCGCCGAAGGCGAGGTTCTCGACGGGTAGAGCCGGTTGCTCGGGCTCGCCGAACGGCGCGTCGTCGCCCGGCTGCGGAACGTCGGTCGCGTCGGGGATCGCCTCGTCGATCGTGTCCCACACGTCGCCGAACGAGCCGATGAGCGCGTTGACGAACACGACGATGCCGACGATCGTGGCAACGATCGAGATGATGAGGCCCGTGATCGCAGGCCACTTCGCACCGCGTGCGAACAGCCCGACGAGCGACAGCACGAACGCGACGGGCAGCAGGATCCACGCGACCCCCATCACGTCGGGGATGACGGCGAACACGAACCCCGCGATCGCGACGACGAGCGCGATGATGCCGACGACGTTCGGCGGCGGGTTCGAGGGTTCGGTGAACGGATGCTGCGCCGTCATCACCGCCGTCGGCTGCGGGGGGTACGGTGCCGCGTACTGCGCGCCGTAGTTCTCGGTCGGCGCGGTCGGGCTCGCCGTGAACGCGCTCAGGTCGGGGTCGTCGTACCGCGCCGTCGGGTCGTTCCAGCCGCTCGGCACGGTCGTCGAGTCGCCGTACCCGGATGCCGCGGGCACGCCCTCCCCGTACGCGGATCCGCCGCCCGTGGCCGCGCCAGACCCCCAGACGTACGGGATCGTCGGGCCGTCGATCGGCACGGTCGCGTCGTTGTTCCCGATCGGCGACGTCGGGGTGGCATCCGCACCGGCCGCCCCTCCGGCCCCGGCGGCCGACTCGCTCGCGCCGGGCGCGGTGTACTGGGTCCACGCCTCACCGTCCCAGTACCGCCGCCCGCCCGAGCCGTCCTCGTACCACCCGGCCGGCGCCTTCGTCGGGTCGCTCATGTCTCGATCGTGGCAGACGCCGCCGCCGTCGGTTCAGAACGTTGGCATATCGGTACCTGAGCGCCCTTGGGCACTTGGGTACGTGGGCACCGCGACCGCGGAGGTCCGGTACTTCGGAACTTCGGCCCTTCGGAACTTCGGAACTTCGGCACTTCGGAACCGCGATCACCCCCGGCAGGTCGTCGAAGTTCGGCCATGCCGGGCCTCGCGACTGCGGCGCTGGAGGTTACGCCCTACCATCGAACGTGCGCGGGTGCCCCGCCCGCCGCATACGAACCTCCAAGCCTGCACTCTCCACCCGATCCGCCGACCCGACGGACCAGCCGCCCCCTGGAGCCCGGTTGACCGCCCCCGCTGAAGACGACCACGTGTCCGGATTCGGCGCGCCCTCGGCCGCACTCGAGCGCCCGCGGGATCGATCGGCACGGCAGCAGGCCGGCGCGCATGCGCGGCGACTCGAGGTGCCGCCGGTCGAGGTGCCGCGGCATCCGATGCCCGAGCGGCGCCGCTACTTCCTGAGCTCGTTCGAGCCGAGCGGCGATTACGACTCGGTCATCGTCGCGGTGACCGATGGCTCGCGGCGCCGGTACTTCACGACCCGCGACGGCGATGCCCTCACCGAGGTCGACGAGGTGTCGTTCGAGCGCCGCCGCGAGAGCGGCACGCGTTCGCTGCTCGAGCTCGACGAACGCGAGCTCGGCGAGCTCGAGGCCGAGCTGCGGTTCGTTCGACCGGTGCGCGGGCGCGATCCGATCGCGGAGGCGGATGACGCCGACGAGGCGTACGAGCCTGCCGAGCCGGAGCTCGAGCCAGCGGCCACCGAGGAGGAGCCGGAGCTCGAATCGGAGCTGGAGCCCGAGCCGGATCCCGAGCCGGTGCCTGCGGAGCCCGAGCCGGAGCCGGTGACTGCGGAGACGACTGCCGAGGAGCAAGACTCTGATGAAGCCTGGATCGACGATCCGGCCGATGAACCCGCAGCTGCGACCTTCGAGGCCGCGGCGCACGACCCGACCGACCTGCCGACCGACGACGCCGACGAGAGGGAGACCGACGACGTGGATCCGATGACCGAGGAGTTCGAGGCGCTGATGATGGAGTCGACGACGTCGCCGTTCGCTCGGCCGGCTGCGGCGGCATCCGTCGCCAGCGGCATCGCGCGCGCGGAGCCTGCACCGACCGCGGCGCCCGCGCCGGCCCCCGAACCCGACGCCGCCCTCTCGCTGTCGGCCGCCGAGGCCATCGCGCAGGTGTCGCTCGCGAAGGGCATCGCGTTCGTCGCGCACCGCGGGCAGCTCGACCGCAGCGGCCTCCCGTACATCGACCACCCCGGGCGCATCGCCGAGCGTTTCGATCCCGTGACCGAGCCCGTCGAGGCGGCGGCCTCGTGGCTGCACGACGTGCTCGAGGACACCGCGGTCACCGAGCAGGAGCTGCTCGAGGCGGGCGTGCTGCCCGAGATCGTCGTCGTGGTGCAGCTGCTGACGCGCCGGCCCGAGGTCTCGCCCGACGAGTACTACGCGCGCATCCGTCGCGACCCGATCGCGCTGCGCGTGAAGCTCGCTGACATCGACGACAACACCGCGCCGTGGCGCCTGCGCCGCCTCGACTACGACATGCAGCAGCGCCTCGCCGAGAAGTACCGGTACGCGCGCCACGCGCTCGGCGTCGAGTAGCGCCCGCGCTGCGTCCGGGCGCCGCGCCTGCCCCGCGTCATCCGCCCGACGTGTGCTCGTCGATCAGCTCCTGCGCGTAGTCGGGCACGATGTTCGACCAGTCGCGCGGTGGCCGCTCGTACCCGCCGGGCGCCGGACGCGGCGGGATTACGATCGGTTCGGGCTCGACGCGCTCGTAGGGGATCTTCGACAGCAGGTGGTGCATCATGTTGATGCGCGAGCGCCGCTTGTCGTCGCTGCGCACCTCGTACCAGGGCGCCTCGGCGATGTCCGTGTGGATGAACATGTTGTCCTTGGCGCGCGAGTAGTCCTCCCACTTCGTGATGGACAGCACGTCGTTCGGGCTGAGTTTCCAACGCCGCATCGGGTCGTCGAGGCGCGACCGGAACCGCTCCTCCTGCACGACGTCGGACACGCTGAACCAGTACTTCAGCAGGATGATGCCGTCCTCGACGAGCAGTCGCTCGAAGATCGGTGCCTGGTGCAGGAACCGGTGGTACTCCTCGTTCGTGCAGTAGCCCATGACGCGCTCGACGCCGGCCCGGTTGTACCAGGAGCGGTCCATGAGCACGATCTCGCCGCCCGCCGGGAGGTGCGGCACGTACCGCTGGAAGTACCAGCGCGTCTTGTCGCGCGCGCTCGGCGTCGGCAGCGCCACGATCCGCGTGACGCGCGGGTTCATGTACTCGGACACGCGCTTGATCGTGGAGCCTTTGCCCGCGGCATCCCGCCCCTCGAAGATCACTACGACGCGGGCGCCCGACTGCTGCACCCATGCCTGCATGTCGACGAGCTTCGCCTGCAACGAGATGAGCTCACGCTCGTACAGCGCCTTCGGCATCTTCGTGGTCATCGGGCACCCCCTCGCGATCGAAGCCTACGGCGTCGGCCCTTCCCCGCGGCAGGCCCGAACTGGTAGCCATGAGCAATGGCCACCAACCTCACGGGCCCGGTGCCCGAGCCGAGTGCCCCGCTCATCCGAGGCGAATCGGCGACGGATGCCGCGCGCCGCGTGCTCGCCGCGATCACCTACGTCACGCTCGCCACTGCCGACGCCGCCGGCCAACCGTGGGCGACGCCCGTGTGGTTCGCCGAGCGCGACCTGCGCGAATTCATCTGGGTGTCGCGATTCGAGACGCGGCACTCGCGCAACATCGCCGAGCGTCCGGAGGTGGGGCTGGCGATCTTCGACTCGACGGTTCCGGTCGGCAGCGCGATCGCGGTCTACGTCGAGGCCACGGCCGAGGAGGTCGCCGAGGGCGACCTGTCCGAGGCGCTCGAGGTGTTCAACGAGCGCTCCGTCGCGCAGGGCCTGCGGGCCTGGCGCTCCTCCGACGTGAGCGGGTTCGCCCCGCACCGCATCTACCGCGCCACCGCGTCGCAGGCGTGGGTGCTCGACGAGGAGGAGCACCGGATCCCGCTCCTGTAGCGGCGTCACGTTCGTGGCATCCGCTCGATTCAGGTCGTGACGGATGCCGCGGCATCCGTCACCCGGCGCTTCTCGCGCACGTACACCTCGCGCCGCACGCGCGCGACGACGTCGCCGTCGCGGTCGGTGATCGACGTCTCGAACCACTCGAGCACCTTCGCGCCGCCGCGGGCGCGCTCGCGCAGCTCGTCGATGTTCGCGCGCGGCACATCGAAGTGCGCGGTGAGCACGCCGCGTCCGGGCTTCAGGAACTCGATCTCGCCGCGCGTGTCCCACACGACGTAGTCGCGGCCGATCTGGTGCCGCACGAGCATGAAGTAATACGGGTCGGTCATCGCCGACATCGAGCCGCCGAACGCCGTCTTCACGTAATTGCGCGTGAAGACGTTGACGTGCAGCTCGACGGTCGCGCGGGTCCAGTCCTTCGAGAACCCCTTCACCCGGATGCCGCTGAAGAGGTTCGGGATCCACAGGCTCATGCCGATCGCCAGGCGTCGTGGTGTCATGCGCATCCCTCGATTGTTCACCCTTGGAGCCAGCGCACGAGCACGGCGATGAACTCGTCGGATGCCGCGGCGTGCACGCTGTGCCCGACCGGGATCTCGAACGCCTGCGCCTCGGGAGAGTTCCCCTCGGCAAGGCGCGGAACTTCGGAACTTCGGAACTTCGGAACCTGGGAACTTGGGCACTTGGGTACTTGGGCACTTCGGCACCGCGTCGGGCCGCGGCCTGCACGCAGGGGAGCGTGCGGCTCGTGGCCGCCGGCTACGTGTTCGGCCGTGCCTGGCGGGCGGCGCGCCACAGCTCGGTCAGGCGCTCGATGAGTGCCGGCGACCGATCGTTGCGTGCAGACAGGAGTCGCGTCGAACGAGGGACGAGCTCGAGCGCCCCGAGCACCGCGCCGGTGCTGGTGTCGAGCACGAGACCCCTCACCTCCTTGTACTGGAGCTGGTACATGGCGGCCCGGATCCCCGAGACGGTGTGCCAGTCGATCCACCAGAACCTGACGGGTTTCGAAGCCGAGCCGTTCCACATGCTCAGGCCCTCGGCGTCGGAGACGACGGTAAAGAGGTGCGGGGTGCGCCCGGTCACGGCGGGCGCCGTGTACTGGTCGGGATCCGACCTGAGCCGCCGCTTGAGCGCGGCGGTCATCTCCGCGCCGAAGACGAGCGCACCCGGATGATCGCGGGCGAGGCGCCGGTCGCGGGCATCCGCCCACCAGTTGTAGACGGCGATGACGATGAACGCCGCCGCGGCGGCTCCGACGTAGACGGGTGCGGCCTCGAGGATGCCGCGCCACTCCTCTCCGCCGAGCCCGAACACCCGGGCGAGCACGAGCGCCAGCGTGATGAGGGCCAGCACGATCGCCGGGATCAGACCCTTCGGTGCTCGATTTCCCACGCCGCCGCCTCCTCTCCGACGAACCTAGCGTCACCTCGAAGCGAGCGCTGATCGCGGCAGGGCGCGCGTGAACAGGGGCTTCAGCCCCGCGGCATCCGAAGCGTACGCTCGACCCTGTGACGAATCCGAAGCCCAGCTCAGCTCCCGTCCCAGTCGACGACACCACCCGCGCCGCCATCCTCAACGCCGAGGTCGCCCGCTACGCGAACCAGGGCTGGACCGTCAGCTCGGTCTCGTCCGGCCAGGGCGTGCTGCAGCGCAAGAAGCGCATCGGCTGGTTCTGGAACCTCCTGCTCGTGCTCATCACCGCGGGCCTCTGGCTCATCGTGATCATCATCCGCGTCGTCAACCGCAAGATCGAGACGAAGATCATCCGGGTCGACGCGTACGGGCGCGTGTCGGTGACCTGAGCGCTCGGCGTCCTGCTCGCTGCGCTCAGGTCGCGGTGCGCAGCCAGCGCTCGACCACCTCGATGAACCGGTCGGATGCCGCGCGAGCGACCAGTCGGCTGCGCGCGTTCGCGGCGAAGTGCTTGACGCGCAGCAATGCCGGCGCTCAGCCTGCGCGAAGCGCCTCCCATCGATCGATGAGGATCGGAATCGCCGTGCGAACCCAGAACGCCGGAGCCACCACGCCATCGCTCATGCCGCTGCCGATCGCGAACTCGGGCATGTGGAACGGTTCCGCACTCTCGAGAAGCCGATGCCCCGTGATGCGCTCGAACTCCCGCTCCACCGTGCTGCGAACGTCCCAGAACCTCCCCGGGAGGGGGTGACCCTCGAGGGCGTGCGCCATCGCGCGCCACAGCGGCGGGTCCCCGCGCATACCCCACTGGGTGAGCGGCCGCTCGAAGAGGGTCGAGAAGTCGGGTTCTGCCATCACCCCTCGCCTCCGATGTCGAGGTCGACTCCGAGCATGGCAGCTGGCCGCGGTCGCGGTCAGCCCCAGTCGGCGGGTGTGCCCTATCCGACGGCGACCAGCGTCGAGGTGGCCGCCGACCACAGGGTGAAGGCGGTGAGCGGGATGGCCGCGATGAGAACGGCCGCCCAGGCCTGCCGCCGCCGTCGTGCGCGCCCGACGGCGACATGCAGGCGGTCGAAGGCCGCGTGGTCGACGGCGTCGGCCTCCGGTATCCGCTGCCACGCCGCCGGGTGCGCTGCGACCGCGGCGACGCGCTGCACCTGCTCGGGTGTCAGGGTCACCGGATGCCGCTGCAGCCAGCGAACCAGCTGATGGTCGTGCAGCACAACGACATCGTATGGGCGCTCGCGCACCGTCATCCGTCGGGCTCCGACGACCGCGACTACCGGAGTAACCTCGACGAGGGCGCGAGCGGCCACCGACAGCAGCTTCGATGTACGCCTCGCCTCGAACGCGGCGTTGCGCAGGTGGTCGGTGCGCTGCCCGTTCACCATGATGCGCTTCGCGCCCACCCACACGTGCTGCCCGCGGTGGTGCTTGGTGTTGATCGTGAACACCCCGGCCGGTCCGATCACGACGTGGTCGAGGTCGCTCGCGCCGGCGCCGATCGGCACCGAGTGCAGCACGTACCAGCCCGGCCCGAGCGCTTCGAGCCGCCGGGCGACCTCGAGCTCCCCGAGCGCGCCGACGTACCAGGGCTCGGCCTCGCGGCCGAGTGGCGAGACGCCGAACAGGCGCTGCGCCGCGCTGTTGGGCCGCACGGTCGCCTGCACGCGCAGGCACTCGGCGATGACGGATGCCGCAGGGCGCCGCAGCCCGAGTGAGTGGGAGACGGTGGGCTCGTTCGTCATGGGGCGCGGGTCTCGGTTCGTTCGGCGGTAGGGTCGCTCGATCCTCCCAGCGACCCGATCCCCGAGGGAGTCCCACAACGTGGGGTTGCCGTGCCGGTGTTCTCGTCGCGAACGTCCGGAACTTCGGAACTTCGGAACTTCGGAACTTCGGAACTTGGGCACTTGGGCACCTGGGCACTTGGGCACCTCGGCGAGTTCGGGAAAGTCCTACGCGATGTGTCGATCTCCCCCATCCCCGTTCGACGCATGAGTAGAAGCATCCGTTCGAGGCATCCGCTTCGAGCAGGAACCGAAGCTCACGAAGAGCGGCACAAGGAGACGACATCATGTCAACACCCCGGGCACTCCGGCCCCTCCGCAACCCGGCCTACCGCTGGCTCGCCGCGGCGCTCGTGGCGTCGATGATCGGCGCCGGCATCTGGATGGTCGCGCTCGTCTGGCAGATCGTGGCGATCGGCGGCGGCGCGGCCGAGCTCTCGCTCGTCGCCGGGGCATCCGCGGTGGGCATGCTGTTGACCACGCTGCTCGGCGGTGCGCTCGCCGACCGGATGTCGCAGCGGCGCATCCTGCTCGTCGTCGAGGTCGTGCGGGCCGCCAGCGTCGGCATCGTCGCGCTGCTGTCGCTCGCCGGCGCCCTCGAGGCGTGGCAGCTCGCAGCGGTCGCGTTCGTGGGCGGCGTCATGGCCGGCCTCTACTACCCGGCGTACTCGGCGCTGCTGCCGAGCGTGCTGCCCGAGGACCAGCTCATGGCCGCGAACGGCTTCGAGGGCATGGCGCGTCCGGTGCTCATGCAGGCCGGCGGGCCGGCGCTCGCGAGCGCGCTCATCGCGATCTCGTCTCCGGGTGCCGCGCTCGCCGTGGCCGCGCTCACCAGCGTTGCGGCCGTGGTGTTCATCCTGAAGGTGCCCGAGACGCCGCTGCGCGGCGAGCGCCCGGAGCTCGAGCAGGCGAACGCCGACGCGGACGCGATCGCGGGCAACACCACCCCGCGGCATCCGGCCGTCGCCCTGCTCGTCGACGTGGCCGCCGGATTCCGCTACATGGTGCGCACCCCGTGGCTGCTCGGCACGCTGACCTTCGCGTCGCTGCTGATCTTCCTGATCATGGGGCCGTTCGAGGTGCTCGTGCCGTTCGTGATCAAGGACCGCGCCGCCGGCGGCCCCGACGACCACGCGCTGATCCTGGCCGCGTTCGGCATCGGCGGTGCGGTCGGCTCCGCGATCATCGCCTCGCTCCGGATGCCGCGTCGCTACCTCACCGTGATGAATCTGCTCTGGGCGTTCGGATGCCTCCCGCTGGCGGTCTTCGGCCTCACCGACCAGATCTGGGTCATGGCGATCGCAGCGTTCCTCGTCGGCGCGGCCTTCAACGGCGGCGTGGTGATCTGGGGCACGCTGCTGCAGCGCCGCGTCCCGCCGGAGATGCTCGGCCGCGTCTCGAGCCTCGACTTCTTCGTCTCGCTCGCGTTCATGCCCGTCTCGATGGCCGTCGCCGGCCCGGCGGGGGAGTCGCTGGGGCTGTCGATCGTGTTCCTCATCGCGGGCATCGCGCCGCTGGTGATCGGGGTCGTCGCGATCATCGCCGCACGGATGACGCGGGACGAGATCGCGAACCCGATCGACTCGGGCGACGTGAGCGACGAGACCGGCGAGCCCGACGCGGACACCGAGACCGCGGCGCTCGCCGACGTCCGCGACGCTGACCTGGTTCCGGCCGCGGCGTAGCCGCAACGGCGCCGAACCCCGCAACCGGCCAGGTTGCGGGGTTCGTCGTGTCGGCGCTGCAGGGTCACCCCGCGAGCCGGGCGACCAGGGCCTCGGCGAGCGCCATGGCTGTCGACTCGTCGTTGGCGGTCACGTTGTACCAGTCGCGACCGACCGCGAGGTCGACGGCGCAGGTCGTGCCGTACCGGTCGTCGCAACGAACGGATGCCGCATCCCCAGCCGCGAGGCCGTCGAGCTGGATCGGCGTCGACGTGCCGGCTTGGAGCATCCGCAGGTACGCCCAGCGCCCCTCGTGGAGCCAGTCCACCCTCGCGACCCGGCTGAGGTCGTCGACGCCCCAGCCGCAGCCCCAGGCATCAGCGATGAGCCGGGCCTCGGCCCACTCGCTCCAGCCTCCGGCGCCGAGCATCGCCTGCGCGTCGGGCGTGGCCGTGATCGTGCGCACTTCGTCCAGCGGGATGATCGCCTCGCAGTCCTCGGACACGGGCATCGCGGTGCGCTCGGGAATGGTCGGCGGGGCCGCCGGCCCGGCGGCGGCCACCGAGGCGACGACGGCGTCGACGAGCGACGACCAGCCCGAGGCATCCGTGACCAGATCGCCGGCGGATGCCGCGACGGTGACCCAGGCGTCGCCGACGGGCACGCTCGCCCAGCACCACGTGTCGCCGCACTCGCGCTCGTCAGCGGGCATCCCGTGCTGCGTGGCGACCTCGCTCCAGCCCTCGACGGGCCGTGGGACGACCGAGATCGTGACGCCGACGTAGTCGGGCTCGGTGCCGTACTGGTCGTTCATGGCCACGCCGTTCGACCACTCGCACACGGTGCCGCCGACGGCGAGGATCGCGGCGCGCCTCGGGATCGCGATGCCGACGCCCGACTCGGAGAGGATCGGATCCACCGCGGCGACGTCGGTCGAGAACAGGTTCGAAACACGGCTCGGATCGACGAGGGTGGCGCAGTCCAGGCCGTACCGCGATGCGGGCTGGCCGGCGGTCACCGCGTACTCGCTCGGCGCCGGTGCGCTCGGAGGCGCGGTCGCGGCATCCGTCGTGGTAGTCGGGTCTTCCTGCGGCCCGGTGAACATGCCGAGCGCGAAGGCGGCACCCGCCCCGACGCCGAAGAGCGCGGCGACGCCGAGCCCCAGCCCGAGGATGCGGTGCGTCGACATCCGCCTCGCGGGCGCCGGTTCCTGCGCGACCCGCTCGAGCACGTTGCGCTTCATCGACACGAGGAGGCGCGCCAGCTCATCTCCAGTGGGAGGTTCAGACTTCATCGAGGGTCACCGCCTTCTTCAATCGGGCCCGACTCCGGGACACGCGCTGCTTGACCGCGCCGACGCTGAGGCCGAGCTGCTCGGCCGCCTCGGCGTAGGTGAGGCCGTCGACCAGGCAGAGCTCGCACACCTGCCGGTCGATCGGCTCGAGTCGTTCGATCTCGTCGAGGACCCAGCGCAGGTCCTCCCGCGCCATCTCCGCGTCCTGGTGCTCGCGGAGGGCGTCAGCGCGGTAGGCGTCGTCGTCGAACAGGTCGGCCCGATCGCGGGCCGCTCGCCTGACGGCGTTCATGCCGAAGTTGCGGCACGTGACGAGGAGCCATGGGAGCAGGGACGTCTCGGCGATGACGATCTCGGCCGCCTTGCGCCAGGCCGTGAGGAACGTGTCTTGCACGATCTCCTCGACGTCCATCCGGCTCGGCGCGATCGCCCACGCGTAGCGCGTGACCGCCGGGGCATGCCGGTCGAACACGACCGCCATCGCCTGCTGGTCGCCGCTTGCCAAGCGCTCCAGGAGCTCGGCGTCCGTGCCGCTGCTCTCCATCACGTGCACCCCCCTTCACTCTAGGAATGTCGAGAGATGAGCAAAGGTCACAAAGTGGGATCAAGTTGGCACGCCAAGCCCCCGTTCCTACCGAACCGACAGGGATCGCCGACGGCTCCGCCGCAGCACCGCAACCGTCGCCACCGCCGCGAGTCCCGCCACGGCAGCGAAGACCGCCAGCGTCTCACCATCGGGGCGCACGATGCTCTGCCCCCGAAGCGCCTGCCAGGTGACGAGCAGCACGACCGCGGTGTAGCTCGCCCCCGCCACGTTCAGCAGCCGCGCGCGGGTCGTCGCGTCCAGGCGCGTCCATCGCAGCAGCGCCCAGGCGAGCAGCGGCAGCACCTGCAGGGCGTGCAGTCCGATGAAGTGCCCCACGCGCAGGTCGCCGTGCTCGAGGCTCCAGCCGGTGATCGGCATTCCGGCGCCGCCGTCCGCCGCTCCGACGGTGTGTCCGCCGGAGTCGTTCCATTCCTTGTTGAAGATCATCGTGACCGCCGCGAGCATGCCGAGCACGCAGATGCCGATCCCCCAGCGGAGCCCGGCTGCCAGTCCGGGGTCGAGCCCTCGCTGTCGCAGGGCAAGCACGCCGGCGGCGATGGTCGCGATCAGCACGAGCGACACGATGCCGCCCATGGCGTACCAGACCGCGGCATCCAGGTCACTGGATTCGTTGTAGTGGCTGGCCGTGCCGCGGAAGACCTGCAGCTCGACGAGCGCGATCTCGGCGACGAGGGCGACCGCGATGACCGTGCTGAGCACCGCCAGCAGCCGAGCGTGGCCCCGAACGTGCGAAAGGACCCAGCGCAGCGTCAGCAGGTAGACCGCGATCGAGAACGAGAACTTGGCGGGCTTCATCCAGGCGGGAGCCCCCGTGATCACGGTCGGGTCGACGATGAGGCCGACGACCGCGATCGCGAACGCGACGGCGCTGAGGCCGGCGCCGACCGCGAGCACGGCGCCCGCTGCCGATGCGCGTGAGGAGGAACGGGGAAGCGTTGAGGTTGGGATCGAGGTGGTCATGCCCCGATGCTGCGCTCGCGGCATCCGGCCGTCATCGCACCGTGGAACGCCTCGATCTCGTACCACGGGACGAGGCGCGAACACGTCCGATACGGTTTCGTTGAGGCGAAGCCGAGAGGAGCGACGCATGCAGCGGGCTTCAGTCGGGGCGGGCTCACGGGTCACCGACCTCGTCTACGCCGGGATCGCCCTCGTCGCCGCGGTACTGGCCGTGGTCGGTGCGCAATTCGACCCCGTGGTCGTGGTGGCGATGCTGGTCGCCCTGGTGCCCTGGGCCCTGCTCGTGTTCGGTGTCGAACTCCCCCAGCTCGCCTTCGTGACCCTCGCGATCGTCCCGGTGGTCCCCGTCATCGCGCTCTCCGAGATCGGGGCGGCGCTCTTCGTCAGCTTCGCGGCCGCCAGCCGGCTCGCCAGCAGGTACGACGACCGCTGGCTGGTCGGCACGGTCACCGTCGTCGTCATGGCGCTCCCGTTCGTGCCGTTCCTGTTCGGAGTCGAATGGGATGTCGGCGCGATCTACTTCGCGTTCGGCGGCGCGTTCAGCGTGCTCGTGGGCGTGCTCCTGCGGCGCGCCACGCGGTTGACCGACGAGCTGCGCGCGGCCGAAGGCGAGCTGGCGGATGCCGCGGCGCGCGAGGAGCGGCACCGGATCGCCCGCGACGTGCACGACCTCGTCGCGCATTCGCTGGCGGTCGTCGTGCTCCACGTCGGCGGGGCACGTCGACTGCTGCGCAAGGATCCGGATGCCGCCGAGGCGGCCCTCATCGAAGCCGAACGAGTGTCGCGCGAGAGTCTCGATGCCATTCGCGGGGCCGTCGGGATGCTGCGGGATGACGACGAGTCCGAGGCGGCATCCTTGGACCTCGAGCGACTCGTTTCGACGTATCGCTCGGCAGGGCTCCCGGTGGATCTGAAGGTCAGCGGCACCGCGGAACCACTTTCGCTACCCCTGCGGCTCACGCTCTACCGCGTCGTGCAGGAGGCGCTCGCCAACGCCGCTCGGCACCGCGCTGCTGGAGCGTCGGCCACGGTGGACGTCGGGATCGACGATCACGCCGTCGTCGCCCGCGTCTCGAACGAGTTCCCTCCCGGCTCGACGGATGCCGGCCCCGACGGCTACGGACTCGTCGGGCTGCGGGAGCAGGCCGCCTCGCTCGGCGGCGAGCTCAGCAGCGGGCCCGAGGGCGACTCGTGGGTCGTCGAGTGCCGGCTTCCCGTCGGGGGTGCCGCGTGACCGCGCCGCTACGACTCGTGCTCGTCGACGACCAGGCCATGGTGCGGGCCGGCCTCGCGCTCATCCTCGGTGCGGAGCCCGACATCTCGGTGGTCGCCGAATGCGCCGACGGCACGGGCGTGCTGCCGGCGGTTCGCGCTCACCACCCCGACCTCGTGCTGATGGACGTGCGGATGCCGCGGATGGACGGTCCCGAGGCGTCCCGGCAGCTGCGAGCCGTCTCGGCGTCCCCGCCCGTGCTCGCCCTCACGACGTTCGACGACGACGCCGTGCTCTGGGGAGCGCTGACGGCCGGGGCCGCGGGCTTCGTGCTCAAGGACAGCCCGGCCGAAGACCTGGTCGCGGCGGTGCGCACCGTCGCCGCCGGGGGAGCCTGGCTGGACGCACGGGTGCTTCCCCGGGTGCTGGCGCGGGCGAAGGACCGCGCGCCGGCCTCTCCGGCGGCGAGCCGTGCGCTCGAGCAGCTGACCCCACGCGAGCTCGAGGTGCTGCGCCGCATCTGTCTCGGGGCGAACAACCGCGAGATCGCGGCGCAGCTGCGCGTGGGAGAGCGCACCGTGAAGTCCCACGTCTCGGCGATCTTCATGAAGCTCGGCGCGCGTGATCGGGCCGCGGCGATCGTCACAGCTTTCGATGCGGGGTTGCGGCCGTAGCGGGCATCCGATCGGATGCCGCGGAGCGCGCGGATTCGTCGACGAGCGCGCTCGCCGTGAGTGGCGCTGCGGTGTGAAGCGGCCGAGAGTCTGGATTCGGGGCCTGCCTCATGGCGGGTCACGAACTTTATGATGAAGCATGGCCGGGTTCAGGGTCAGGCGCCGACGCGGTGCGCAGGAACTCGAGGTCCACGACGCCGACGTGGCGAAGCGGGCCGGATCGGCCTTGGTCGCCGCCGATGAGCGCGTCCGCCTCGCCGCCGACGAGCTCGCCTTCGCCGAGGCGGAGCTGGGTTCCGACGCGACCGAGGGGCTGGCTGAGGCGATCGTCGCGGCGCGGGGGCTCTTGGGCGAGGCGTTCCGTTTGAACCGGACCAACCACGAGCTGACCGCGGGCACTCCCCAGGAGGTGCAGGCCCGCGACGCTCGCATCGTGTTGCTGTGCCAGCAGGCCGAGCAGGTGCTCGACGAGCACGTCGGCTCCCTCGCCGACGGGATCGGTCGGGCGCGACATGCGCCCGAGGTCATCGCCGGCGTGCGAGCCGACGTCGAGCGCCTGCGCTCCCGGCTCCCGTTGGCCCGCGGCATCCTCGATCAGCTTGCCATGCGCTACGCGCGCAGCGCCCTCGCCGCCGTCGAGTCCAACTCCGCGGAGGCGGAGCAGCTGCTCGGATTCGCGGAGCACAGCGTCGGTGTGGCCGAGCGTCGGCGGGCCGCTGGGCATCGTGAGCAGGCGAACGTCGCGCTCGAGGCATCCGTCGATTCGGTGCGTCGTGCCGCAGCCCTGCTCGACGAGGTGGAGGCCTTCGAGGTCGAGGCCCTGCGGGCGGAGTCCCAGCTGGCGGCCCTCGTCGAGCGAGCTCGGCGCAACCTTGCCATCGCGCGTGAGGAGCCCGCCTCGCGTCCCGTCGCGACCGCGGTCGCCGACCTGCAGGGTGCGCTCGCCGACCTCCCGCCTGCCGGCGTCATCACCGACCCGTTCGCCCACCTCAAGCAGCTGCGCGAGGCGAACGCGACGCTGGAGGCCGCCATCGACGCGGCCCACGAGCGCGCGACGCATCCGATCGTGCTCGTCGACCACGTGCGTCATGCGATCTCGCACGCAGACCGGGAGCTCGATGTCGCCCGTGATGCGATCGCCGGCCACCCGGGCCGGATCGGCGCCGAGGCCCTCACGCGATTGGCCGAGTCCGAGCGCATTCGCACCGATCTCGGCCACTACCTCAGCGGCTTCGGCGAGACGATCACGGTGATGGACCTGGATCGCCGAGCGCAGGTGATCGCCATGGCCCAGCGTGCTGCGTTCCTCGCGGGCGAATCACTGCTCCTGGCGCGACGGGACATCGACGCGTTCCGATCGCGGAATCCGAAGCCGCGGGTCGGCGTCGACGCGCACCCCAGCTCGACGCCGTAGGCGGAGGCACGGGGGCACCCCGCGCGGCATCCGGCGCGCTCCCCTCGGAAGGTCCTCGGGCGGGAGTACGCTCACGCGCAGCGGACCGCGCGACGTGCGCGTCTCCGGTGGAAGCGGCCTGGCCGCAGCGAGAAGGAGGCGGAGATGGTCCCCGAGATCAACTACTGGGCGGTGCTGCTGGCGACGGCGTCGAGCATGCTCGTCGGCTCGATCTGGTACGCGCGGGGCGTCTTCGGCACCCGTTGGGCGAAGCTCGCGAACGTCGACATGGATCGCCCCGGCGCGAGCGCGGTGATGCCGATCGTCGTGACCGTGCTCGTGAGCTTCATCACGGCATGGGTGCTCGCTGGCGCCTCGACGATCGCCTGGCACTTCTACGGCGGCAGCTACCTCTTCTCGGCGGTTCTCACGGCGCTGATCCTGTGGGCGGGATTCACCGCCGCGAGGTTCATCACGCACGACGTGTTCGAGGGTCGCCCGTGGGCGTTGACCGGGCTCAACATCGCCCACGAACTCGTGACGGTGGTCATCATGGGGCTGATCATCGGGGTGTGGCCGCCGGCCGGCACCGTCTGAGGCGCGGCTCGCCTCGACCAGCGAGCTCGCTCCCGCCCCGAGAGGGTCGGCCGCGTCACGATGCGAGCTGCGCCAGCAGTGCCTCGGCGTAACGGATCGTCTGGTCGCGACCGGAAGCGGTCACATTCAACCAGTCCTGGCCGACCCGGAGATCGACGCCACAATACGTCTCGGAGGTCGTATCGAAACACCGGATCACGGCCGCGTCGCTCGAACGCAGTCCAGTCAGCTCCACCGGCGATGTGGTTCCGGCGAGCAGCATCCGGTCGAACGCCCAGCGGCCGTCGCGCACCCAGCTGATGTTGAGTGCGCCGCCTCGTCCGACACCACCTTCCTCCGTCCAACCGCAGCTGAAGTTGCGTGCCTGAAGGCGGGCCTCGGCCCACTCGCTCCACCCGCCGCCACCCGTCGGTTCGACGCTCGTGCCGGCGATGGACGCCACCACATCGAGCGGCATCATCGACTCGCAGGTCTCGGGGAAGGGCGCGCCGGCGCGGTCCGGCGCGATGTATTCGGTGGCCGGACCCGCGGAGCTCACGGCTTCGGCGACGGCGTCGACCAGCGGCTGCCAGTGGCCAGGGATCAATGCCTTCGATTCGCCGCCGAACGCTTCGACCGTGACCCACGCGTCACCGACCTCGGCCGAGCTGCGGCACCCGAAGTCGTCGCACGTGCTGTAATCACCAACGTCGAGCAGGCTGACCGCGCGATCGCTCCAACCTTCCGCCGGCCGCGGCATGACGGAGACCGCCACGCCCACGTAGGTATCGCTCGTGCCGTACTGATCGTTGTTGGCCTCTCCGTTCGACCATTCGCACACCGTCCCGCCGACCGACAGGATCGACGTGCGCCTCGGGATGGACGCGCCGATTTCCGATGCGGTGACCAACGGGTCAGTGGCTGCCACGGCCGACGTGAACAGGCTCTCGATCACGGCGGGGTCGACCAACGTCTCGCAGTCCAAACCCAAGCGAGACGCCGGCTGGCCGGCGGTCACCTCGTAGTCGACGGGAGGCGGCGTGGGTGTGGGTTCCGGCGTCGGTGTCGGTGAGGCGGATGCCGCGGCGGCCGAGCTCGGGGTCACGTCATCAGATGACGTCGGAACGATTCCGAGCGCGAATGCCGCCCCCGCTCCGACGCCCAGGAGCAATGTCACGCCGACGCCCAGCCCGATGATGCGGTGCGTCGACCTCGAGCGCTTCGTGGCATCCGCTTCTCTGGCGACCTGCTCGAGCACGTTGCGCTTCATGGACACGAGCATTCGCGTCAGCTCGTCTCCGGTGGGAGGTTCAGATCTCATCGAGGGTCACCGCCTTCTTCAGTCGGGCACGGCTCCGGGACACGCGCTGCTTGACGGCGCCGACGCTGAGGTTGAGCAACTTCGCAGCGTCGGCGTAGGGCATGCCGTCGATCAGGCACAGCTCGCATACGCGCCGATCGGTGGGTTCGAGGCGTTCGATCTCGTCGAGCACCCAGCGGAGGTCCTCGCGGGCCGCCTCGGCATCGTGATGATCGCGCACCAGCCCCGCGGCATCCGCTCGGCTCTCGTCGAGCTCGTCTGCCTCATGACGCGCGGCCTTGCGTACCGTGTTCCGTCCGAGGTTCTTGCACGTGACGAGCAGCCAGGGCAGCAGCGACGTCTCGGGGATCGCGATCTCGGCCGCCCTGCGCCACATCGTGACGAACGTGTCCTGCACGATCTCCTCGACATCCATGCGGCTCGGGGCGATCGCCCACGCATACCGGGTCACGGATGCCGCGTGCCGATCGAACACGACCGCCAACGCCCGTTGGTCCCCGCCCGCCACCCGTCTCAACAGGTCGGCGTCGCTGCCCTCGTCCTCTTCCACGTGCACCTCCTCACCTTAGGAATGTCACGGGAGGCGGAAAGGTCACACGGTTCGCATCTTCTTCGGGTCTTCATGGTGCGGTCGGCGACGTGGCGGCCGGCTGATGCCCGAATAACGGATGCCGCGGACGCAGAATCCGACGCCCGCGGCATCCGCTCGGCCCCCTAGTCGACCGCGTTGAACGGGAACGCGACCGCGCGGAACCCCCACGCCGACTGCAGCCAATGCGGCACGAACTCGTCGAGCTCGCGCTCGAGATCGGAGCCGACGAGGTCGTCGACGACCCACCATGAGGACTCGGCATCCGCCTCGTCGTGCGGGTCGATGTAGACGCAGCCGACGAGCCGAGTTTCCTCCTCGTCGAGGATCGCGTAGTTGAAGGTGACGTGGTCGGCGATCTCCTGCTCGTGCATGGCGAGGTCCTCGCGGTCGGCCTCGTAGGTCATCGTCTCGGGCGGCCAGCCCCACGCGTCGCCGTAGATGCGCCAGAGGCGCTCGCGCGAGCCCATGACCGCCGGGTAGTCGATGTCGACGTCGTCGGCACGGATCGGGCGCAGGTGGAAACCGGAAGCGAGGTCGACCCGCTCGGGGTGCTCGAAGCCCTCGGGCAGCCAAGTGCGGGAGTCGGTGGTGTCGGTCATGGGTCCATGCTGGCGTACGGTTGGATGCCGCGTGCGCACCGAGCCGCTGACGAGTCGTCCTCGCCCCACAGCGCGCTCCCAGCGCCGACCCTAGGATCGAAGGCATGGCCGGATTCTGGGGCAAGCGCAAGCGCGAAGAAGAGCAGCAACTCCAAGCGCAGGACGCCGACTTGGCGAAGCGCGCCGGAACCGCCCTGGTCGCCGCCGACGAGCGCATCCGCGTGACCACCGACGAGCTCGCGTTCGCCGAGGCCGAGCTCGGCCCCGAGGCGACCGCCGACCTTCGCGAGGGGCTCACTGCGGTGCGCACGCACCTGGGCGAGGCTTTCCGGCTGAACCAGCTCAATCACGACGAGATCCCCGATACCGCTGAGGAACTGCGCACCCGCAACGCCCGCATCGTCCAGCTCTGCGACTGGGCCGAAGACGTGCTCGACGAGCGCACCTCGGCCCTCGCCGAGAAGATCGCCCGCGCGCGGCGCGCCCCCGAGATCATCGCCGGCGTGCGAGGGGATGTCGCGCTCCTGCGCGCCCGCATCCCGCAGGCCCGCGACACCGTCGAACGGCTCGCCGCCCGCTACTCGCCTGAGGCGCTCGCCCAGGTGCAGTCCAACCCCGCGGAAGCCGAGCAGCTGCTCGGATTCGCCGAGCACAGCGCCAGTGTCGCCGAGCGGCGGCGTGAGGCCGGGCAGCGCGAGCAAGCGAATCTCGCGCTCGAGGCATCCGCCGAATCGGTGCGCCGAGCGGCGGCGCTGCTCGATGCGGTCGAGAACTTCGAGGTCGAGGCGCTGCGGGCCGAGTCTACGCTGGCGGCGATCGTCGAGGACTCCCGCGGCGACGTCGTCGTCGCGCTCAAGGAGCCGCACTCGCCCGGAGTTCAGAAGGCGATCGACGAACTTCAGGCGGCTCTCGCCTCCCTCCCGGCGGCCGGCGTCAACACCGACCCGTTCACCCAGCTCGACCGGCTGCGCGAAGCGAACTCGGGCCTGGATGCCGCGATCGCCGCTGCCCGCGAGCGGGCTGCTCGTCCGATCCCACCGCTCGAACACGTGCGACACGCCATCGACGACGCCGACCGACAGCTCGCCGTCGCCCGCGACGTCATCGCCGGCCACCGCGGCTGGATCGGCGCCGACGCCCGCACTCGGCTGGCCGAGTCCGAGCGCATCCGGATCGACCTCGACCACTTCCTCGGCCGGTCGGCGGCAACAGCCACCGTGATCGACGAGGACCACCGCGAGCAGGCGATGGCGATGGCCCGCCGCGTGGCGTACCTTGCGGCCGAAGCCCTGCACCTCGCGCGGCGCGACATCGACTCGTCACGGCCGCAGGACCCGTGGGGCGGCGGTCCGGGCTGGGGCGGCGGTCGCCGCGGCGGCGGAGGCGACATGATGGGCGGGATTCTCGGGGGGCTTGTGATCGGGAGTGTGCTCGACGGGATCTTCGACTAGTGCTAGCCACTGGCGTCGACGGAGGTTTGCCTAACCATCAAGCGCACATCCCGAGATTGCCCCGTGTCACGCGAACTAGACGTGCGAAGTAATGACCAGACTCGCTTGAGTCAAGACGCGGTCGGCCAGCCTTCTTTCCTCCTCGAGTTGATCGGTCCTGGCCATCCACAAAGCCGCAATGTCGATCCCCGCTACCGCGAGCTGTGCAGCCGCGATGTCCACAAAGCTTTCGTAGCGCCGACGATCAGCGCTGTTCAATGAGTTCCATTCGCGGACGCCCAGCCCGAGCTGACTTTCCCACCGGCCTAGCGCATGCCCCGCGTGCACTGCAATGTATTCGAGTGTTTCGGTGGCTTTCGGCACGAGCTCCCGTAGCGCATCGACGTTGGACTTGATATCTGCGGCCGCTGCCTCGACCTTCTCCAACTCGGCATCCAAATCCTGTTTCATGCGCTTGCGCTTTCGTTCCGCCGTCGTCAACAGATCCGCGAACCCAACGACTGCCGCTCCGGCCACCAGCCCCAGAACGAACGCGTTGCCTCCGGAGGCGCTCGCGCCACGAGCGGCGACTTGGCCGGCATGTACAGCTGCACTGTAGCCACCAAGCGCTCGTGACTCACCTGATGATGATGCGAGGAGCTTCGCACCCGTCGAGGCCAATCCAAGCGCGACCGCTTGCACAAACGCCTTGTACCCCCCAAAGCTCCTGGCGTCCGCTGCGCCGTCGCCGGCTCGGCCGGCAAGGGCCGCCGATACACCGATCGTCGTAAATCGAATCTGGTACTTTGCCTCGACGTCGGCATCCTCGCCGTCGATGCTTTCGATGTTCTGTTCGCTTCGCGCTGGCGAGCCGCCAATGCGCGCGGCGATCGCACTAAATCTGATTAGGAACAGCTCGTTCGCTCGATCCCTCGCTTCGTTGAACGCTTCAAGGTCACGCTCGAGTTGTCTTTGCCTCTCGATCTCGCGACTGATGCGAGCTATGCGATTGTCGACGGACTCGATGCTGGGTCTCGCTGAACGCTCGGATTCGTCGTTGCCATCGGCGGCGCGAATGGCCAACTCGTCGGTCGAGATTCCCAATGCTCGCGCGACTCCCTCGAGTTTGTCTCGACCCGGCCGGAGCTGCCCGTTCTCAAGCCGGGAGATCGCGACACCAGCTCCGGCCTGATAGCCAGCGCGTTCCCCGAGTTGCTG
The DNA here is from genome assembly GCF_008122505.1 of Agromyces mariniharenae. Lineage (NCBI taxonomy): Bacteria > Bacillati > Actinomycetota > Actinomycetes > Micrococcales > Microbacteriaceae > Agromyces > Agromyces mariniharenae. The sequence goes on from NZ_VSSB01000001.1 coordinate 2,269,072, forward strand.
TTGGGTGAGGCCCTTCTCCCTGCGGAGGGCTGAAACCACGGCGCCGAGGGACTCCAAGGAGTAGGAGGTCATGAATCTCATTCTATAGCCCAGCGTCATGGCTAAGTGGCTTGATATAAACCGACTTAGTGACTAACCTTCCCAAGGACCTAACATCACGATCAGGCCAGGAGAGCACGACATGACCTCAACCATCACGCCGCCAGCCATCGACCGACGCGCGTTCGCCACGATTGGGTGCGGAATCGTACTGGTCGGCGGAGGCTTCATCGGCTTTGCCGCTCTGCTCCGGATCCCCGCAGTGCACGACGCATCGATGCGACTCGTGCAAAACCCTGACGTGCGCAAGGTTAGCCAGGGCATTATCGCGGCGGTGGCTGACCATGTGGCCGCGGCCTGCCGCGGGGAAGCGGGACCTTTCGGCGCTAGGCTTCCCGCGTGAGCCTCTCAATGCCCAGTCCGCTCGATATCGCGCGACGTGAGCCCGCGAACAAGGTACCAATTCAGGTCGCCGATCATCCTGAGGCGCAGCGCGACACGATCCGTCGCTTTGCGTTCTTCGCCTATCGGGGAACTGACGGCTTAATCGGCCAAGAAGCTGGGGGCCGAGCATGGGCGGATGCTCTCGAGGCGCTTTCCAGTTTGGCGGAACCGGAAGAGTGGATCGGCGGGGCTTCTTCACTCGTGGCGCTTCCGATCCTCGACAGCTATGTCCGGTATACGTACCAGCGCCTCGTTATGGAGGACAAGATCGTCACGACTGCAGACAATGAGTACGCAGCCTTCAACACGGGTCTGCTGACTCAGTACACCGAAGATATCTTCGCGCTGTTTCAGCGAAACCGTCATCCCTCCGGCCAGCCGTGGTACTTCCTGCGCTGGGCGACAGAATCGGATCGGGACATCATGATGCATTTTCCCGAGGCGCCGCAGATGACCGAGTATGTGACGAACGCCGGGGACTTGGTCTACGACTGGCGACGAGACCTGAAGCTCAATTTCGAGCACATTCTGGGTGACAACATCGAGCGATTCCCACCCGAGCTTGCCAAAGCACCCCATCGTGCACGAGCGGCCATCACCGCCGCGATTGAGGTGGCAATCAAGCGTGTTCGGCGTAATCACAAGCTCGTGGTGCCCCAGTGGTACCCCCGGCTCCATGACGCCGGGGCGCAATTTCTCATGCCGCTCGACCTCACCGGAGATGGGAAGGCAGATCTTGCGCTAGTCGTCTCCGCGGTGGGCGACAGCTACAGGGGCAACACCGTGCTGACCCTCGAGATGGCGTATACCAACGCACGACTTGTCGCGCGCCCGGACTCTGAATGGCTTAAGCCACAGGCATATCCCGCAGGCGAGCTCGACGACGTGCTGGTCGGAGGCTAGGCGCAAGCGAGATCCCTTCCTGCTCGACTACCAGACGGCGATCCGAGAGCAATCGAGTGCGTCATCCCGCTGTCGGCCCGCCACGCCAACGGGACCGAGCCGCGATCGCCGACGCAAAAGGGGTCGCCCGGCCAAGTATGCGGTCGATGGTGGCAGCAGCTGGGGCTTCTCGTTCATGCGGCACATGCTCCGGAAGGTGGTGAACGGAAGGGGGCTCGTCAGCTGCTGTCTGGGGAACGGAGGCCGCCGCTAACTGTCCTCTGTCACGTGGTTAGTGACTAACCGATTGGGAGAAGGCCTCCGTCCTTCGTGGTCTCTAATGTCACCGAATGCGGACAAACGATTTGCGTTATCCGCCAGCCCGAACCTCGAGTCAACGATGCGTCTGGCACGATAGCCGGATTGGCGAAGGCTTGCGACTCGGGGGCAGTACGTCGCCACCGTCGATCGCTGTCGTCCTGCAACGAAGAAGTAGCCGCCACGAACCCCAAAGGAACTAGTCGCAACATGAAGACCGACGTCACGACGCCTCAGGGCATCTTCGGGATGCCCCAACACCTCACCGTTCCCCTCTATCAGAGACCCTACGTATGGAACGAGGACGAGCAATGGGGCCCTCTGTGGGCTGACATCCGACGGATAGCGGAGCATCGTTTGGGCGGCACGGGTACCCTCGCGACCCACTTCCTGGGAGCCGTCGTTACTCAGCAGGCGGACACGCAGCCCGTGGGAGTCCAGGAATTCCTGATCGTCGATGGGCAGCAACGACTAACCACTCTGCAGCTCGTCCTCGACGCGACCGCGGCAGCGTTCCGCGCGCGCGAGCTCGATGCACTGACGGGCCAGTTGGAGTTTCTCACTCACAACAGCGCGATGTTCTTAGGTTCGGACCAACCCGGGCTGAAGCTGCGGCACACCAATCGTGATCGCGGGGCTTTCCGGGAGGTAATGCAGGCAATTCCGCCTATCGAATACGCCGCGCTTTCCCATCGTGATTCGCTTCTCGTGAAGGCACACGAGTTCTTCTATGGACGTGTAGGCAAGTGGCTCGATGAGGGACCGGAGGCTCCGCCGATTCGCGCGGACGCCCTCTCGGTCGCACTGCAAAATGCCCTCGAACTGGTGGTCATTCAGTTGAGCGCGAGTGAGGACTCGCAAGAGATCTTCGAGACCCTCAATGCACGCGGAACGCCACTCACTGCGGCCGATCTCATCAAGAACTTCGTGTTCCAGAGGTTGAAGCAGGAAGGTGAGGACGAGGAACGTGCGTATCGCGAACTGTGGCCATTCGAAACCAAGTTTTGGGAGGCTGAAGTAAGCGTTGGCCGCTTTGCGACAACGCGCAGTGCGGTGTTCCTGAGTCAGTGGCTCGTGTCCCGCGTCGGCAAAGAGATAAGCCCGCGCTCCACGTTCACCCGTTTCAAGTTCTTCGTTGAACATGAGACGACGCTCTCCATGGTCGAACTACTTCGTTTGATCAGCGAGCAGGCGCGAACGTACCAACAGCTCACCGAGCGCGCAGCCGACGCGCATGCCGATCTGAGTCGCCTCGAGTTGCACATGTACCGGATGGGCATCGCCCAAGTTGAGATCACCAAGCCCATTGTGCTGTGGCTGACAGAACCTGGTGCCGGCTACTCAAAGGCCGTCATGGACCGGGTAATAGACATGGTGGAGAGTTGGATTGTTCGGCGGCGACTTCTGCGGTTGCAGAGCAGTGACCTCGGGCGAATCGCTGCCGACCTCGTGTCAACGGGGCGCGGCGTCGCTGAGTCCGAACTCATCGGAGTTGTCGAGCGCTTCCTCACCGGCCAACAGTATGCGAGTACATACTGGCCTGGGGACGCTGAGATCACTTCGGCGCTCGCGACGGAGCATTTCTATCGTCGATTCTCACAGCCGATGCAGCGATTGCTTCTACAGGCCGCTGAGGACTGGTACCGCGGATACGGTTCACGTGGCGCGTCGAAGACCGGCGTCCGCGTTTTTCGTGACAAGCAGCAGGTGGAACACATCCTTCCCCGCGGATGGCGCACCAATTGGCCCGTTACGAGCGCGGCGGACGAGGCAGATCGAGACGATCACGTTCACAGGCTGGGTAACCTCACGCTGCTCACTGGCTCACTCAATGCATCCGTTTCCAACAGTGGGTGGCTTGGGGACAAGGGCAAGCGCAGTGCAGTGGACCGACATGATGTCTTCCTGATGAACAGAGCTGTAGTCGCTCGTTCGGTTGCAGGGTGGGATGAGTCAATGATTGACGAACGCACGGCAGAGCTCACCAGGGCCCTCCTCGAGACGTGGCCAGTACCGGATACGCATGAGGGGAAGGTCATAGACCGGTCATCACGGCTCTCCAAGGCGACAGTGAGTTATGCCCATCTGATTGCCGCCGGCTTGCTGCAGGTGGGCGCCACCCTGGTGTGCACAGACGAGCGCTGGCCCGACGCGCGCTGTGAGGTCCTCGCAGGCGGGCAGGTTCTCTACGGCGGGAAAAGGTACTCTTCACCAGCGGCAGCTGCGCGCCAGGTGCGTGAGGGGAAGAGCGGAAACGCCTGGTACTTCTGGCGCGTCGAGAACGGAGCATGGTTGAACACGCTTCGCGATCGACTGCTGAATGGCGACGGCGCGGGTGGCGGAGGACTCAGCGCCTGAGCCCGGGAGGGACCCCAGACCTCGACGCCAACTCCGACCGCGATCAACGCGTAGCCCGCGACCGTCGAGGAGTTGGTCGTTAGCACTGGTGCGTCATTCCTGCCTGCGGAGGCCGTGTTTGGGCCCTGCGAAAGCAGTCGTCGAGCGAGAGGCGCGTCAACTCGCGCTGGCTGAAACGCAATATCCGACGGGTATCTCGTGCGCCTTTGATGCGATCGGCCCGTCGACGCCCGTGCGAGTACGATCCGTCACGACATCGAGATAGGACTCTAGGAGACAGCCGGCCTACTCAAGAGGGGCGAATGTGTCCCTCGCTAGTCTCATCCGCTAGCTTGAGCTTCTCAATGAGGTGCTCAGGATGGTGACAGCGCAGAGATGGATCGAGACGGGCTGGTATGTGGTTCCTAGGAACCCGCGAGACCTGTTCGCGACGCTCGGCGCTATCGGTGGATACAGCTCTCGGGCGCGCTTCGCGTGGCGAGGTCATTCGAGCGCCGACTTCGACCTCATCTCATCGCTGCAGCGGGCGCCAAACCTTGAGGATGAAGCGTCATTGCGTCGCGCAGAGCAGAGGACCCTGAGAGAGGCGCGCGATTGGGGTCTTGGGTATGGCTTTGGCGGGTGGGCAAGTGATCTGCAACTGCTCGCCGATCTTCAGCACTACGGCACGAGCACTCGGCTGATCGACTTCACGAGCAATCCCATGACAGCGCTTTGGTTCGCTTGTCTCCAACCGCCTCGCGACACGAACGTCTCCCGAAGTGGTCTCCTCTTGGCTATGAATACGGCGGAATGGCCGCGGTTTGGGCGTGCGCGTCCCTCCGATCGCAGGTCATCCCTCGACAACTCGGTCAGCGCCGAGCTCGAGGAGGCGCTCGCTGGCGAGTCTCCATTCGTCGTGGAATCACTCTCGCCGAACGATCGTCTTCGAGCACAGGAGGGCTTTTTCATTGCAGATCGGGTTCCGGACAGAGTCGAGCAGTCGGGCCCCTTCAAGAGCGTTCGCGTCGAGTACGAACGCGTGGAATCGGATTGGTTGAAGACCATGCTCAGTCATCCCGGCGACCGTCACAGACTTGGGACTGCGGGGCCAGTCATTCCGTTCGTAGCAGTGAAGGTCCGTCAAGAGATCAAGCATCGCGTGCGCTTGATGCTCGAGAACACCTACAACCGAACACCTCGAACGCTCTTTCCTGACTTCACCGGCTTTCGCGAGATGGGACACACCGTGACGCCGAGGGAGAAGTCGCCGACGGTGAACGAGCACCGCTGAGGAGTGGCGCACGGCTCCACCCCCGAACGTGGGTCCTCGTCCCCCGCCAGGCTCCTTCGTCCCGTGGGTGCCCTCTGCCACAATCGATCCCAGACCCTTCCAGCACCGCCCTAGGTTGTAATCCCAATGAAGTCAGACTCGAACAGGTGGATTGTCCTTGGCGAGCCTGCATCCGCCGCCGAGGCGGACGCGCTCGAGCGGTTCCGCGAGCTCCTGCCCGACGATGGCATCGCGACCGCATGGGTGAACCTCACCGCGATCAACCCGGACGGGCGGACCGACGAGATCGATGCGCTGCTCCTCACCAGAGCGGGGCTGTTCGTACTCGAGTTCAAGGGTTGGCACGGCGAGATCCACGGGAAGCCGACGACCTGGGAACGCAAGGTCGGCCGGCGGCACGACTTTGTCCCGAATCCGTACATCCTTACTGACAGCAAGGCCAAGCGGCTCGCGTCGACGCTCAAGGACGCTGCTGCGCACGTTCCTGGTAAGCCGCGTGTCCCGTTCGTCACGGCTCGGATCGTGCTGCACGGCAAGGACTCAAAGGTCTCGCTCGATGCGGCAACGGCCGTCCGGGTCCTGTCGCTTGACGGATACGGCGTGAAGGGTCTCCCACCCGGCAACACGGTCTCGCAGTTCCTCGCAACGCCGATCGCCGACCAGAAGCCTGTCGACGGTCCCCGTGCGAACGAGATTCGCAAGATCATTGAGGCCGCCGGCTTCCTGCCGACTCCGAAGACGCGAACCGTCGGTCACTACCAGCTCGACAATGCAGACCCGCTCGGCGAGGGCGCTGGTTGGCGCGACGTCCTCGTCACCCATCCGGACACCGGCAAGAAGCGCCGGATGCGACTGTTTGACGTGCCGCGCGGCGCGTCGGCCCAAGCGCTCCAGCAGATTGAGCTCAATGCGAAGCGTGAGTTCGCATTCACCGACGGCCTCTCATTCCCTGGCATCGCACGAGCGATCGAATACTTCGCCACCGACAACGGACCGGCGCTGCTCTTCGACTACCACCCCGACGACGTGCCGCTCGATGACTTCCTCGCAGGTGCGGGCGCCACGCTCGACCTCGACGCGCGGCTCGGCCTGATCCGAAGCGTCGGCGAGGTGCTCTCGTACGCCCACGCCCGCCGCTTGACGCATCGCGCGCTGACGCCCCGCCAGATCTACGTCCGGCCATCGGGTGCCACTCTTACGGTTGCGATCCGTGACTGGATGACCGCGCAACGATCCTCCTCGAGCACCACGAGTATGACGATCGTGTCGGGCGGTGTCTCCGAGGTGGACTCCCTCGTCGAGCACGCGTCCTGGGTGTACCTGGCGCCGGAGACTCTTCGGCACGACCCGGATGCGCCGCCGATCGCGCTCGACGTCTACGGTCTGGGTGCGGTCGCCTTCCTGATCCTGACCGGTAAGCCCCCGGCCCCGGGGATCAAGGACCTCATGGAGCGGGTCCAGACGTTCGAGAGCCTCGACCCGCTCTCCGTCAGCCCTGACCTGCCCGAGCCAGTCGCCGAGGTCATCACCAATGCGACGATGTTCCACGAGATCCACCGAACGATCGACATCGACTCCGTATTGGCGAGCCTCGAGTACGCGCTGGAGGAGATCACCCGCCCGGATGACGCCGATGAACCACGCGCAGCCGAGGGCGACCCGATCGACGCGTCCAAGGGCGAGACCATCGCCGAACGGTTCATCGTGCAAGACCGGCGCGGCTCGGGTTCGACGGGCACCGCCCTGCTGGTCGATGACGTCGAAGCCGTTGTGTCGGGCGTCATCCTGAAGCTGGCGCGCGATGACGCGGCCGCCGCCCGCCTGCACGTCGAGGCCGATGTGCTGCGCAATCTCGACCATCCGAGGGTCGTGAAGCTGATCGAGGGCCCAATTACGGTTGGTGAACGCACCGGGCTGGTTCTGTCGGATGCAGGTGCCGAGACTCTCGCCCTCAAACTCCAGAACGAGGGCCGGGCCACCATCGAGCAGCTCGAGCGGTTCGGTGCCGACCTGTTCGAAGCGGTCGCGTATCTCGACGGGCATGGCGTCTTCCACCGAGACATCAAGCCGGCAAACCTCGCCGTCGCGCCCGATCCCGGCACCCGCAAGCCACGGCTCAATCTCTTCGACTTCTCTTTGGCGAAAGAACCCGTACGCAACATTCAGTCAGGTTCTCGCCCGTACCTGGATCCGTTCCTTGTCATCATGCGGCGCCCGCAATACGACCGTGCCGCCGAACTCTATGCAGTGGCCGTGACTCTCTTCGAGATGGCGGTCGCCTCGACGCCATGGTGGGACAAGGGTGGGGCCGGGCCCACGGGTCCGGATGACAGTGCCGTCGTGCACGATGGCCTATTTGATGCAGGCGTGGCATCCGGACTTTCGACCTTCTTTCATCGCGCCTTTATGCCCAAGGCTTCCGCGCGCTTTGCGAACGTCAGCGAGATGGCGGAGGCATGGCGACGCGTCTTTGCCGAGGTTGACGCGGTTCCGGTCGATGAGGCGGATGCCTCGTCGAGCGACGCGCTCGCAGAGAACGCAGGCCTCGATACCCCCATCGCGCAGTCCGGACTGAGCGCCAGGGCGATCTCAGCACTCGCGCGAGTCGACGCCACGACCGTCGGCGAGCTGCTTGCGGTTCCACCGGTGAAGCTCAACGCCGTTCGAGGGATGGGTGAGCGTGTTCGCAAGGAGGTTCAGGGTCGCATCGCCGCGTGGCGTGCCCGATTGCTGAGCACGACGACGACTCCCGTGGCACCAGACCCCACCCGGCGCGAGTCGATCGAACGTCGAACCGCTGCGCTGGTTCCCCGGGCAACAGACGGCAATGCCGCCGAAGTCACGGCGCTCACGCAGCTTCTGGGGCTTGAGCCGAGAGTCGCGCAGCCTGCGGCGCCCGACTGGCCGTCGACGGCGGAGCTGTCCAAACTCACCGACCTGCCGGTCCAGGACGTTCTCCGCGTCATCGACACGGCTGTCGTGCGATGGAAAAAGAACGGTTCCCTTCGCGGCGTGCTCGATGACCTCGTCGAGACCCTGCTGAGTTGCGGTCGCGTCGCCACCGCCGACGAGCTGGCGTCGGCTCTGATGGTTGCATACGGCTCAGCGCTCGATGGCGCTGCGCGGCGGCGGCGGGCGCTGGGCCTCCTCCGTGCGGCCATCGAGACGGATGCCGCAGCCGCTACACCGCGCTTCCAGTTCCGCCGTACGCAGCGGGCAGAACCCGACATCCTCATCGCCTTGACCACGGCTGTGGCGTCGCCCGGCCAGCCCTCAGTGCCCATGGCTGATGCGATGCTCGACGTGGCGAACGCACTCGCACAGCGGGTCGACGCGCTCGTCGAATCAGGCGAGGTCATCGGCGGCTCGAGTGCGCGTGAGCAGCTTCGCGCTGTGGCTCCCGACGCTGCGCTCATCGATGACCAGCGACTCGTTGAGCTCGCGGTGAGTGCGTCGAGCGCTGCCGCACGGTCGAGCGTCGGCGAGGTTTACCCGAAGGGCATGGCCGGCGATCGCGCGGTCGAGACCGCCTTGCGGGGCATCGCAGTCCGTGACCTGACGCGCGATGGCATCATCCGCCGCACCGAGTCACGCTTCCCACTCGCCGGCCAGGTGCCGCACCGACCCGCTCTCGACGACGTCATCGCACGAACGCACCCACACCTCGTCTGGTCCGGCGATGCCTACCGTCCGCGTTCGACTGTGGGTGGCTCCTACAGCTCAACGACGCTCTCTCGTACTGATCTCGCGCAGTCGCTCCCGGCATCCGATCTTCATGCTCGCCTTCTCGGGTCTCTCGGCAGCAACGCGCCGCTGACGCTCGCGGTCAATCCGCGGCGTTACACGGAGGCGCGGCGATACCTCACGAACCGCTACGACGTGACCACCATTGATCTTGCAGCCGAGCTCGTGCGTCGCATGCACGCCACGGCCGACGAGCGCGGCGCGAAGTGGGCTGTCGTCAGTCGGGCGGATGCCTCGGAGCCGACGTCAATCGACTTCAAGCGGGTCAGCCAGATCGCACGCGAGGCATTCGAGCCATACTGGCGCGAGCTCTCAGCCGATCCGAATCCATTGCTGCTCACGAACGCTGCACCGATCGCTCGCTACGGCCTCACCGAGTACCTTGCCGAAATGTTCGACCTCGCTCGTCCGCGTCCCGCCGCGCGGTGGCTGCTCGTGCCGCACAAAGCGGCGAAGCCGACGCCGGATCTCGACGGGCGGCCGATCCCGCTCGGTCCCGATCGGTGGGTATCGCTACCCTCAGACCTCGCTGAACTGTTCCCTTCCTCGTCTGGAGTTGTTGCGTGATTGATACTGCCGCATTGCTGGCTGACCTGAAGCGGCGAGTGCGCCTGCTCGAAGACGATCTGCGTGCACGCGCTGAGGAGCGGGATGACGCGTGGGCGCAGGAGTTGCGTGCGGAGTATGACCGGGCGTTCGCGCGTGAGCGGACGGCCCTGTCATGGTCGGAGTGGCGCGACGGTGAGGTCACGCTCGCCTCCGTGGCATGGATCGTCGCGTGCGTGTTCGTGCGGTTCGCGGAGGACAACGGCTTGCTGGCGGGCGCTCGAGATGAGCGCGGCATCGAGGGGCCGTGGCTGTCGGGTCCCGGTGTCGCGCGTGATCGTGCAGTGGAGAACCAGACGGCGTTCCACAACGCCGTGCCGACGACGAACAGCCGCGACTGGTTCCACGTCGCCTTCGGCGTCCTTGCTGACCTGCCCGCGGGCAAGGCGCTACTGGATCGGCGCCACAACCCGGTGTGGTCGGCGCCGATCAGTGGCGCGGCGGCGGATGATCTCCTGGCCTTCTGGCGGCGGGCCGACCTGAGCGGCGAGGTCATGCACGACTTCACCGACGCGAATCTCGACACGCGGTTCCTCGGCGACCTGTACCAGGACCTCTCGGACTACGCGAAGAAGACCTACGCGCTGCTGCAGACGCCAGTGTTCGTGGAGGAGTTCATCCTCGACCGTACGTTGACTCCCGCGATCGACGAGTTCGGGCTTGAGGGGTTGAAGCTGATCGACCCGACGTGTGGGTCGGGTCACTTCCTGCTCGGCGCATTCGCCCGGCTGGATGACGCGTGGCTGGCCCATGCGCCGGGGCTTGATGCGAGGGCTCGCGTGCAGAAGGCGCTGGACTCGATCCATGGGGTGGACCTGAACCCGTTCGCGGTCGCGATCGCCCGGTTCCGGTTGACGGTCGCGGCGCTGCGCGCGTCGGCTGAGCCGACGCTGACGGATGCCCCGGTGTTCGGATTCCACCTCGCGGTCGGTGACTCCCTGCTGCGTTCGGAGGCGTCGACGCAGAAGCTGTCGATGGGGGACGACGAGGAGGAGTTCACCTACTCGGTCGAAGACGTCAAGGAGTACGCCGGAATCCTCGATCGCGGCCAGTATCACGTCGTGGTCGGCAATCCCCCATACATCCAGGTCAAGGACAAGGCCCTGAACCAGCGTTACCGGGAGCTGTTCAAGACCTGCTCCGGCAAGTACGCGCTCAGCGTGCCGTTTATGGAGCTGTTCTTTGAACTTGCGAAGCGGTCGGACGCCGCCGGTTCGGGTGCTGGCTATGTGGGCAAGATCACGTCGAACTCGTTCATGAAGCGCGAGTTCGGGAAGAAGGTGATCGAGAAGTTCCTATCAGGTGTAGATCCGTTCAGCCCGGTGGATCTGACCGGAGTGGTCGACACGTCGGGGGCGTACATTCCTGGGCACGGCACGCCGACCGTGATCCTGTTCGGTCGCCGCCGTCGTCCCGCACTCGACACGGTGCGCGCGGCGCTCGGCGTGCGAGGTGAGCCGGGGCAGCCGGCGGATCCGGCGTACGGCAAGGTGTGGACCGAGATCGTGGCCCATATTGACGAGCCCGGGTACAACGGAACGTACGTCACGATCAGTGACCTCAGCAGGGACAAGCTAGCTGCGCATCCATGGTCGCTGTCCGGCGGTGGTGCTGGGGAGCTGAAGGAGCTCCTCGACGATCGTGGCAATCGCACGCTGAGTCAGATCGCGGATTCGCTGGGGATCACGAGCTTTACCCTCGAGGATGACGTCTTCGTGCGTCCCGACACGGCCTGGCGAACCGCCGGGGTACAGATGACACGACCGATGGTGCTTGGTGATCAGCTGCGCGACTGGGCGTTTGGAGGCGATGACAGTGCATTATTCGCCTACGATTCGGCGTTCCGATCGCTTGACCTGGAGCGGAGCACTCCCGAGTTTCGCTGCATGTGGCCGTATCGATCGAACTTGTCGAACAACATCATGTTTGGTGGAGTAACAAAGGTGCAGTCGGGGCTGAAATGGACGGAGTTCGGACGGCTGACTGCCAGCAAGCTCGAAACTCCGCTCTCGATCATTTGGGCAGAGGTGGCGACGCACAATCACTTCGTGTTCGACAGGGGCGGGAAGGTCTTCAAGCAGACCGCACCGGTCATCAAGCTGCCAACTGGCGCGACCGATGATGAGCACTATGACCTACTAGGCATCCTCAATTCTTCTACCGCGTGCTTTTGGTTCAAGCAGGTCAGCCACAACAAGGGAAGCACGGTGGATACAAAAGGTGCCCGCCAGACCCAGTTGCCATGGGAGGACTTTTATCAGTTCAACGCAACGAAGGTTGGCGGACTTCCGCTTTCCTCCGAGCTACCGCGCGAGCGTGCAAGGAGGCTGGATCAGCTCGCATCCCGAATGCAAAACCTCGAGCCCGCGGGAGTCATCGCGGGCCTTGCAGCGGACGAACCGGTCGGCCCCGCAATCGCACGGGCTCGCGCTGAGCACGAGCGAGCGAGGAGCGAGGCGATCTTTGAGCAGGAGGAGCTCGACTGGGAGGTGTATTCCACGTACGGCCTAACGACAAGTGACCTTGCGGCCGCTCCAACGGCACAGCTGAAGCTCGGTGAGCGAGCATTCGAGATCGAGCTTGCGCGGAGAGTCGGATTAGGGGTCGAGAGTACAGCATGGTTCGCGCGACATGGGAGTACCCCGATTACCGAGCTCCCTGAGTCGTGGTCTGTCGAATATCGAGAAGTCGTTCAGCGCCGACTCGACGAGATGGTTACCAATCCGTGGATTAGATTGCTGGAACAGCCCGAGTACAAGCGGCGATGGGGAGGACCGTCGTGGGACGACCAGCTCCCGGGCGGGCTGCGCGGCGCCTTGCTCGACCGATTGGGATCCAGGGGCGTTTGGGTCGACGCGAATGGACGACCCGGCGTTCGGTCGGTCGCCGATCTCGCGGCGGCGCTGCGGCGCGATGCGCGTGCACGTGAGGTCGCTGAGCTGCTGGTTGGGTCGTCGGACGTCGACTATGTCGCGTTGGTGACCGATCTGCTGGGGAGTGAATCGATGCCGCACGTGGCGGTGCAGCGTTATAAGCCGGCGGGACTGGAGAAGTTCCGCGCCTGGCAGCATGTCTGGGAGCTCCAGCGAGCAGAAGACCGCGGCGAGAAGGTCTCGATCCCGGTGCCGCCGAGATACACGCAGGCCGATTTCCAGAAGTCGACCTATTGGAAGGTGCGCGGGAAGCTCGACGTGCCCAAGGAGCGGTTCATCTCGTATCCAGGTGCGGCGCTGCCGAACGACGACAGCGCGGTGTTCGGCTGGGCAGGCTGGGACCACGCGGAGCGGGGTCAGGCACTGCTGGGCCTGGCATCTGCGATGAGTGCCGAAGGTGCGTCATCCGACGCACTGATGCCGTTGTTCGCAGGGCTGGTGGAATTGGAGCCGTGGCTGCGGCAGTGGCACGCCGACATCGATCCGACGTTCGGCATGAGCCCGGCCGACGCAATCACCGGTGTATTCGAAGGACTTCTCGCCCAGCACGGCGTCAGCCGCGACGACGTGAACGCCTGGGCCCCGACTCCAACCGCCACGCGACGCGGCCGACGGCCTGCAAGCACCGATAAGGCAAACGCATGACCGAGCTGTACCTCACTTCGCCGCTGCGCGACCTGATCGACATCCCGGAGAAGGTCGACGCGTCCGACTTCGTGCTGCAACTCCACGAGGGTGTCGAGCACGCCGACCGTACACTCTCCGACTATGTCGTCACCGATTCCATCGCCGAGTCGCTCGACGATGCACTCGGTATCGTCGAGCGCACGTTCGCGGAGCGGCGCGCCAAGGGGGCGTTCATCCACGGCTCATTCGGTAGTGGTAAGTCGCATTTCATGGCCGTGCTTCACCTGCTACTCACCGGTAACGTCACCGCGCGCAAGCTCGATGGCCTCGCGAGCGTCGTAGATCGTAGGAGCAGCGTGCTCTCGCGGAGCGTGCTTGCAATCGACTATCACCTGCTTGGAGCCAAGAGCTTCGAGGATGAGCTGTTCAACGGGTATCTGAAGGCGGTTCGCAATGCGCATCCACATGCGCCCGCTCCGATGCTCCACGTCAGCGACAGCCTCCTCGCCGACGCCGCCAATGCACGAGCGCGAATGGGCGACGCTGCCTTTTTCGCCGCGATCAGTACGGGGGCAGACGACGGTTGGGGCGACTTCAGCGCACCCTGGGATGCCGAGAGCTTTGACGCGGCTATCCGAGCTGGCGGTGCCGAGCGAGACCGTCTCGTGACGGACCTCATCTCAACGCTCTACCAGTCATACACGCACGCCGGTCAGTGGCTCGACATCTCCAGCGGGCTCGAGCGCATGACGGAGCACGCCAAGAGCCTGGGATACGACGGCATCGTGCTTTTTCTCGACGAGCTCGTGCTCTGGCTCGGCCAGCATCTGTCGGACAGCGCGTTCATCCAGGAGGAGACCTCGAAGGTCGCAAAGCTGGTTGAGACGGGTGTCTCGTCGCTGCCAATCCCAATCGTCTCGTTCGTCGCCCGACAGCGCGATCTCAAAGACTTCCTCGGCGACAGCATCGATGGTGCACAGCAGCAGGCGATCGGCCAATCTTTCCAGTGGTGGGAGGACCGCTTCGAACGCATCGAGCTCAAGGCCGCCGACCTGCCGAAGATTGTGAAGCAGCGACTCCTTGCTCCGACCTCGGACGCCGCGGCATCCGTTCTGAGTGACGCCCTCGAAAGCGTGAAGCGCAGCGGTGCGTGGACGTACCTGATGACCGACGAGGTGAACTCCGACGAGCAGGACTTCGCTGACGTCTACCCGTTCTCGCCCGCACTCGTCGACTCGATGATCGCGTTGTCCTCGCTCATGCAGCGCGAGCGCACTGCTCTCAAGCTCATGGGCGAGCTACTCGCAGATGGGCGGAACGAGCTCACCGCATCCGACGTCGTCCCGGTCGGTGACCTGTTCGATCAGATCATGACCGGAAGCTCGACGCCGCTGACGAGCGACATGAAGCGGCGATTCTCGATCGCTCGGTCGTTCTACGACGAGAAGTTCCGACCGTACCTGCTGAACAAGCACAGCCTCACGGAGTCGGACGCGCGCGCCCTCAGTCGGAAGCATCCGTTCCGCACCGAAGACCGGCTCGCCAAGACGTTGCTCGTTGCTGATCTGGCGCCGGGCACGACATCCCTTCGCAATCTCACCGCGGCCAAGCTGGCTGCGCTGAATTACGGGACCATCAATTCGTACGTGGCAGGGGCGGAGGCCCAGCAGGTGCGGACGTGGGTCAGCCAGTGGGCACAGCAGTTCGGTGAGGTTTCAGTCGGCGAGGGTGTGGACCCGCTCATCGCGATTCACCTGAGTGGGGTCGACTACGACTCGATCCTCGAGCGCGTGGCATCCGAAGATAACCCCTCGAACCGCCGCGTGCTCCTCCGCGATCTCGTACAGAGCGAACTGAAACTGACTGGCGGCGGGCTCATTCGCGAGAAGCAGCTCACGCATGTCTGGCGCGGTCGCAAGCGAACTGTCGTGGCGATCTTCGGCAACGTGCGCGACCAGAATGACGTTCGGGACGAGGACCTGATCTCGTCGAGTGACGAGTGGAAACTCGTGATCGACTATCCCTATGACGCCGACGGAAGACCTCCTACGGATGACCTGGCGCGGCTGAGCGACCTGCAAGATGGGGGCGTCGAATCGCAGACCATCGTGTGGATCCCGAACTTCCTCACGCAAGACCGGCTCTCGGACCTCGGCAAGCTCGTGAAGCTCGAGCACGTGCTGCTGCCGAACCAGTTTGACCAGAATTCGAGCCATCTTCCTGCCACTGACCGGGAGCCGGCCCGGCAGGCACTCGAGAACCAGCGGAAGACGCTTCGCACCTCGATCATCTCGGCCCTGCGGCAGGCGTACGCCGTCTCGAGCAGAAAGCCCGGCGATGTGGATGACGACCTGACGTCGTCGGAGGTGTTCTCCACACTGTTTCCTGGGCTGAAGATCAGCCCGCCGGTGGCCGATGACTTGCTGAAGGGGCTGCAGTCGGCGCTCGAGCAGGCGTGGGCGGTGGAGTTTCCCGAGCACCCGGCATTCGAGCCCAGCGGCGCCGAGATCCGCACCACCGACCTTCGACGCGTCGTTGAGCTGGTCGAGACTGCGGTGACCTCGGGCGGTCGCGCCGAAGGACTCGGCCGGCCAGAGCAGGAGATCCTCAAGCGCATCGGCGTGCCGCTCGGGCTAGGAACGCTCAGCGAAAACGTGTTCGTCGCATCAATGGTGGAATTCCGATGGCGCGACACCTTATCGAAGTGGGCCGCCGAGGCGGACGATCGCATTGACGTGAAAACGCTGCGTGATCGACTCGCGGCCTGGGGTATGGCGCGTGACGTCGAGGACACACTCATTGCCAGCTGGGCGCTCATCGCTGACCGCGAGTGGGTGCGCGGAGAGACCGCAGTGCCGGCCCCCGCAGCCGGCTCGATCCCGAATGACCTCGTGCTTCGATCAGCGAACCTGCCGAGTGAGGCCGACTGGAAACGCGCGAACGAGGTCGCCGCCGCGGTGTTTGGCATGCCCAAGGAGCACGCACGGATCTCGACGGCGGTGCGGCGCTTCGGAGACGCCGTGCAGACGCGGGCACGAGAGGCAGTGGCAGCGTCTGATGGCCTGGTCTCTGAGCTTGTTCGTCATGCTCGAGACCTGGGTATCGCGACGGATGCACCACTCGGACGTCTCGCCACCGCGCGTCGCGCCCAGAGTCTTGTATCGGCTGTCGCCGGGGAGCGAAATCCGCTGGTCATCATCGAGCGGCTCGCGGCCACGGAGCTTGGAGCGGACGTCACTCCGCTGGCGCGGTCGACTTCGAGCGCGGCCGCCTTGCAGCGGAAGCTTGCCTCCGCCGATTGGGACACGTTCCGCGCAGCAGACGCGCTCGATGATGCGCCAGACGCTGCCCAAGCCATCGCTGCGCTTCGCGCGGCCGCAGCCGAGGACGAGTACGTCAGCCCGCTCGGCGACGTGCTAGATCGGGCGATGGTGGTGGCGCGACAAGCGGTGCTGGCCCGGGTTCGCAAGCACGAGCCGGGACCGCCGCCGACGCCGAGACTTGGTGACGGTGCGTCCGGCGCCGGACCGACGCTCGCTCCTGGATTGGACGACGATTCCGCCTCCGGAGCAGGGCCAATCGTGAACCCTGACGAGGTTGTCCTCCCCGATGTCGCGTCCATTACCTCCAACATCGACGCGCTGCGAGATGAAATTCGCGTCGCGATGGAGCAGGCACCGGGCAAGCGTGTTCGCATCAAATGGTGGCTCGAGTGACACCCGTCACCACTCACGTCCCCGTCGCAACCGAAGCCTCGGTGCAGGAACACGTCGCAGCATTCGCTGCGACGGCCAGAGCCGCAGAACGAGTGCTGATTCTGCGCGCGCAGTCATCGTGGAGTGGGCCGACGTCCATCGTCGCGGCGGGGCGCACGATCCGCATCGTCGAGGGCGTCTCCCAGCTCGCAATCCTCGACGAGCTGTACTCGCTTGAGCCCGAGGAATTGCTCGCGGTCGTCACTCCGCTCACCGAGGATGAGCTCGGATCCGCGATCCTGTTACAGGCGTACCACCAGCGCATCACCCGACTCGACGTCTGGAACCTCGTCCCCGGACTCTTTGGCGTGCGAAGCCAAGATGTCGATCCTGCCCTCCGAGCGATCGGCCAAAACTGGCTTCCCGAGGCGCTCTTGCGCTACCAGCCGGCGACGAGATGGCCGAAGCAGACCGGTCGACCCCTATCGACCGGTGTGGTCATTCGTTTGCTGCTCGCAGAGATCCTTGGCATATCGCTGCTCGAGGAGATCGACGCCGCACGGGTCCTTGAACAGCTCGAACGCCCTGACGCGCGAACACGTTGGCGCGAGCTTGACGAGCCCACGCGAGAAGGTCTCACCACGGCGGCCGGCAAGGTCTTGGGGGGCCACGTGGTGCTCGCGCTTCGCGCGGCGGCATCCGATAACCCGATCTCGATCGCGGCAATCGGTCTCGTTGCCGACGTGCTCTGGCCGGCCGGCGGCCGGTCGTCGCTGCAGGGAGAGGCGCTCGCCGCGCGCGTTCGGCTTGAGAAGCTGCTTGGCCCGAACATCGAGGAGCGAGATGCACGGGCCCTCGCGGACGCCTCGATCGCCGCCGGGCTCCGACGCGAAGCTCTCGGAGACGACGGGTTCGAGCACATCCTCGACCAGGCGGAGGCGCTCGCGAAGGACCTGGGTTGGGAAGCTGGCGCAGCGCAGTCTCGCTTCACGCGGGCCGGTATGTTCGCTCGGCTCGGCGAGGTTGGGCGAGCGATCAAGGCTTGGCTCGCCGGAGCGGCGGACGCTGCAGCACTCGCCGAGTCGGCCGTACGGAATCTGTCCGGGCACGCGTTCGCGGCGCGTTACGCGTCCGAAGTATTCGCGGCTCAGATGGCGGTGCGCCTCATGCGATGGATGTCGGTCGAGGTTAAGGCACCGGCTTCCCTTGACGAAACCCTCACCGCGTATGTGCACGACACTGGGTGGGCCGATCGGGCATTGTCAGCAACCTGGGTCGGGTCATCCGTCGCCGAGACTGCTGTTGCGTACGAGGCCCTGGTCGAGCGAGCTCGGGATCGCCGCGACCGCGAGGACGCAGCGGCCGCTGCGCTGGTCACCGGGGAAACCCACGCCGGTACGGTCATCCCCGTCGAGCAGCTGCTTGAACGCGTCGTGGTGCCGCTATCCACGCGGGTCCAGTCCCTCATTATCCTCATCGACGGCATGAGCATCGCGACCGCGACCGAGATTGCACAGGACGCGCAGCAGGCAGGCTGGGTCGAGGTGCTTCCCGACGGGCATCCGAGGAGGCTGGTCGCGCTCGCGGCGCTGCCCTCGCTCACCAGGTTCTCTCGCACCTCCTTCTTCGCGGGTGCGCTGTGCGCTGGGGACCAAACGACAGAGAAAGCGAAGTTCGCCGAGCGGGTTGGCGGTGTGGCCTTCCACAAGGACGACCTTCGGGCCGCGGGCGGGCACGAGCTCCCTCGCTCAGTGGTAGATGCGATCAACGACGGGAAGCGCAAGATCGTTGGCGTAGTACTGAACACCATCGACGATGCGCTCGCCAAGCATGACCCGGGTGGCACTCGCTGGAATCTCGCCGCCGTGCAGCACCTTCGGGCGCTCCTGGACGCCGCGGCGTTGGCGGGCAGGGCTGTCGTGTTGACATCCGACCATGGACACGTAATCGAGCGCGGGGGCGAGTACCGTCCGATCGCCGGTGGCTCGGGCGGAGCACGATGGCGCACGGTTGACAGCGGGGCGCTCGCTAAGGACGAGATCGTCGTCATGGGGTCGCGGGTGCTGAGCCCCGAGGGCCGCGCGATCCTCGCAGTCGACGAGCGCCTGCGCTACATGCCCAAGGCGGCCGGGTACCACGGTGGCGCGAGCCTCGCCGAGCTCACGGTGCCGGTGATCGTCTTGCGAAACGCCCGCGGCGGGGAGATTCCCGGTTGGCCTGATGCCGTGCCGCAGACGCCGACGTGGTGGAACGAGTCCGCGACAGTCGGCGCAGCACCCGCTCCGACCAAGGCTGCGCGACGACCGGCACGACGCGTCACCGAGCAGACCCCCGCGATGTTCGACATAGAGGTGGGCGGCGAGCACGAATCGAGTCTCTCGTCCCGTCTCGTGGCATCCGATCTCTACCGTTCGCAGAAGACTCGTGCTGGCCGGCACGCGTTGTCAGACGAGGTGGTCACCCGCGCCATAGATGTGCTTCACACACAGGGCGGCCGTGCCCACCGGGATGCATTCGGTGCGGGGCTCGGCATCGCCACGACGGCGATTGACCAGACCCTCGCTGCGCTCCGAAGGCTGCTGAACGTCGAGGGCTACGATGTGATCTCGCTCGACCGCGATGGCGTGACGATCTTGCTCGACGTCGACCTGCTGCGCGAACAGTTCAAGGTGAGGTAGCCCGTGGACATCAGCCCCCGACGACGCCGAGACATCATCGACGCGCTGCGCCGGGGCACCGTGCCCGACCGCGGCCTTGACGTCATGGCCGTCGGGCTCGATCGGTTCGACGCGACCGTGCGAGACGAGCTCGACGCGGTCGCGCAGGGTGGGGCGTCGTTCAAAGCGGTGCGAGGCGAGTACGGCTCTGGCAAGACGTTCTTCGCCCGGTGGCTCAGTGAGACCGCGAAGAAGCAAGGATTCGCGACCGCCGAAATTCAGATCTCGGAGACCGAGACTCCGCTTCACCGCTTAGAGACCGTCTATCGGCGGATCATCGAGAATCTTGCGACGGCGGAGGCACAGCCGAGCGCATTTCGCGAAGTGATTGACGGCTGGTTCCACGTGCTCGAGGGCGACGCCATCGATGCTGGCGCAAACGGCGCCGACCCGCACGAGCTCGCAACCGCCGCCGACGCGCTCATGGAGCGGCGGCTGAGCAACGTCAGTAAGACGGCGCCGGCGTTCGCGACCGCACTCCGCGGCTACCGTGCCGCCGTACGGGCTGGCGATGCCGCCCAAGCTGAGGGTCTGCTCGCGTGGCTTGCCGGACAGCCGCACGTCGCCGCGGCCGTGCGGCGAGGTGCTGGCGTGCGAGGAGAGCTCGACCACTTCGGAGCGCTCGGGTTCCTGCAGGGGCTCTTGACCGTACTGCGCGACTCGGACTACCGCGGCCTCGTCGTCATCCTCGATGAGGTCGAGACGCTGCAGCGGGTGCGATCCGACGTCCGCGAAAAGTCGTTGAACTCACTGCGCCAGCTCGTCGATGAGGTCGACGCCGGGCGGTTCCCGGGCCTCTACATTCTCATCACGGGCACGCCAGCGTTCTTCGACGGGCCACAGGGAATGCAGCGACTGCCACCTCTTGCGCAGCGGATCGCTGCTGACTTCAGCGGCGACCCCCGCTTCGACAATCCGCGGGCGCCGCAGGTTCGGCTCACGGGGTTCACCGAGACATCCCTGCACGAATTGGGTGCGCGCATCCGAGAGGTGTACGCCAGCGGGCAGCCGACACAGGACCGACTCCTAACGCACGTTGATGACGCGTTCCTGACCGAGCTCGGCTCGTCGATCGCCGGGCAGTTGGGTGGCCGAGTTGGAGTCGCGCCGCGTCTGTATCTGCGACGGCTGGTCGACATCCTGGATCGGGTCGACCAATTCGAGGAGTACGAACCGAGACGGGACGCGCTCGGTGCGATTCCTGCTGCAGACATGACCGCGGCCGAGCTCGCGGTCACTCGGTTCGGCGGCGAGCATGCGCCGGCCGGGGGAGTGGATGATGTCGACCTCGACGTCTGATTGGGGCGGACCCAGCGATCAACTGAGCGCAGCGATCGAGTACCACATCGTCAATGCGCTGGGGTGGACGCAGCTTCGGCCCTTGCAGCAGGCCGCTATCGCTCCGGTGCGATCCGGTGCAGACTGTCTGCTCATCGCGCCCACCGCCGGTGGGAAGACCGAAGCAGCAATGTTCCCGGTGCTCTCCAATATGGTCGACGACGGATGGCGCGGACTCACGGTCATCTACGTCACCCCGTTGAAGGCGCTCCTCAACAATCTGCACCCCCGGCTGGAGATCTACGCGGCGTGGGTGGGGCGCCGGGTCGGACTGTGGCACGGTGACATCGGGGATGGTGAGCGTCGGCGGATTCTCGCCGACCCGCCGGACGTGCTCCTTACTACTCCCGAGTCGCTCGAGGCGATGCTCGTGTCGCGACGGGTCGATCACCGATCGTTCTTCGCGACCGTGCGCGCGATCATCATCGACGAACTTCACGCGTTCGCGTCTGCGGATCGCGGCTGGCACCTCCTGGCAGTGCTTGAGCGGATCCAGCGACTCGCCGGGAGGCGGATTCAGCGCATCGGGTTGTCGGCGACCGTGGGAAACCCCGACGAGATCCTGACGTGGATGCAGGGCTCCAACACCCAGACCGGGGTCGATCGCCAAGTCGTTGCTGACCGCGGCGGCACAGCATCCGCCCCCGATGTCACGCTTGACTACGTCGGATCAGTCGAAAACGCCGCTGAGGTTCTTTCGCGGCTGTACGTCGGCGAGAAGCGACTGGTGTTTTGCCAATCTCGGGCGCAGGCCGAGGAGCTCGCGTTCGAGCTACGTCAGCGACGTGTGACGACATTCGTCTCACACTCCTCGCTGTCGGTGGATGAACGGCGCCAGTCGGAGCGAGCCTTCGCCGAGGCGCGTGATTGCGTCATCGTCGCGACATCCACACTCGAGCTTGGGATCGACATCGGGGACCTTGACCGGATGGTCCAGATCGACGCGCCGTTCAGCGTCGCGTCGTTCCTGCAGCGACTTGGACGAACGGGCCGGCGCCCCGGCACAGTGCGGAACGCGCTCTTTCTCGCCACGGACCTCGACAACTTTCTCCGGGCCGCCGGTCTCCTCCACCTCTGGTCGCGCGGTTACGTGGAGCCTGTGCTTCCGCCGCCGCATCCGCGACACATCGCCGCCCAGCAGTTCCTGGCGCTCGCGTTGCAGGAAGGACGGTTCCCCGCGAACGGTTGGCATGACTGGTGGTCGGGGTGCGCTGTGATGGATGATGCCGACGAGGTGCTCGACTACCTGCGCAATGAGCAGTATCTCGTCGAGGATGGCGGGTTCATTTTCATCGGGCCGGCGGCCGAGCGAGACTTCGGTCGCCGCCACTTCATGGATCTGCTGTCCTCCTTCATCGCCGACCTTGAACTGCGCGTCGTTGCTGGGGTACGCGAGATCGGATCGGTCTCGCCGCTGTCGATGACTCGAGACGTCGTGGACGGCCGAAAGCCACTCTTGCTGGCCGGTCGCGCGTGGAAGGTGCAATCGGTCACCTGGCAGAAGCATGAAGTTGTCGTGAACGAAGACCCGGAGAAGGGCAAGGTGCGGTGGGCATCCGAGCCCATCGCCGAGTCGTTCGAGATGATGCGTGCTCGTCGAGAGGTGCTCCTCGGGGTCGATCCCGCGGTGAAGTTGTCGAAGCGAGCAACCGTGCGGCTCGAGGATGGGCGTCTGCTGCACGCTGAGCACGTCGATGACGGTGGACAGGTGATGCAACGCGGCGGCATGGGCGTCAGGTTCTGGACCTGGGGCGGGCTGCGGGCAAACCAGACGCTTATCGCGGCCATGGGACTAGCTGACTCCGCGGCGGCGTCAAACGAGGGCATTCTCCTGCCATTTGAGATAGGTGTCGGGGACCTGAGGCGCGCCGATGTGCTGGAGGCAGTGCCGTGGCTTGCCGCGGACGCTGTGGCAGGGCTGAAGTTCTCAGCGGCGCTGCCTGGAGCGTTGGCTCAACAAACTCTGGCGGAGCGTTTCGCCGATCGGGCCGGGGCGTTGCGGATCGCGACGGATCCGGTCGCTCTCGTGCCCAACAGCCGCGAGTAGACCGGTCCTCTTGAGCACATTCCGGTATCACGTGGCCACCAGCTACAGGTCTCCGCAGTTCCCCGCCGCACGGCGTAGACGATGAGTGCCTCGAGAACGTCATGGAGACGAGCCGAAATGATCTCTTCGGCGAGCTCGAGGCATGCGATTTACTGATCTGATGAAGCCATCGTGCGCCATATTGAAGATGCGGCCTGATCGACAGAGCCACGGACTGTTTTCCGATGACTAGATCGATTTTGAAGGAAGTAGGCGCATTATGAGCTGGTGTTCCTCAGAAGTTGATGACGGCAGCCGCGCCGAACTGGTGTCACCATGAGGCCGTCCGAGACCTCGCGCGGCCTCGTTTGGCTTGAGCAGTTTGAGCAGGACGATCGCGAAGCGGCAGCGAAGCTAATCGATTCCCTTCGGTTTGTCCCCGGTGGCGATGTGATCGCAGGTGTCCGGCGTGCAACCGAGGATTTTGTCTTGTCTCACCCGCAGCGAACGCCAGTCGCCCTTGTCCCGGTTCTCGCACATGAGGACTTGCGTCCCCGCCCGGGGATGCATCTTTCCGACCGGCCAACCGTGTTCGAGCACTTTGACCCATCGCAGGACCTAGATAGCGAGCCAGGCAGCGAAGCGCTGATGGCGCATCTAGTGAATGAGGTCCGGCGCGCAACACCCCAGGAGTTGTTGGTCCCGACGCCGTTGACGCTTGAGGGGCTTAGGGGCGTAAGGGCGCGCACCTTATTGTTTCTGACGGACTACATCGGGTCAGGTCATCAGGTAATCACTTACGTCGACGCTTGGTGCCGCCACCCCACCATCCGGAGTTGGCGCTCATTTGGCTTCATAAGAGTTGTAGTGATGGCCTACGCAAGCACTATCGCGGGAAAACGACTAGTCGAAGCGGACACGCACATCGACGCTTTGGAACTAGTCGAAGTCGCGCCGGCGTTGGGCGCTTGGACCAGAATCATCGACGATCCGAAAATCGCTGAGGTGTGCCGCCTCTATGCCAGGCGGGGGCGCCTGAGAGGCGCGCCCCTCGGCTATCAAGATAGCGCTGGGTTATTCGCGACCTCGTTCTCCGTGCCCAACAATCTGCCGGCGATCCTCATCCGTCGCTCTCCGCGATGGATGCCTTTCTTCGAAGGACGATCCGTGACTGCAACGCTCGCCGAAGAGATCGGTGAGCATCATCCAGATATAGAAGTCGCCGACGAAGTTGCCGCAGTAGGAGACGCTCGACTTGCCGCCCGCTACAGAGAGGGCGGTATTGAGGCGAGGTGGCACGACTACCTAGGACTCCTAGCACTCCTGCCCAAGTCCGAAGAGGAAATTGCCTTGGCGCTGGGACTCACCATTCCGGAAGTCCGAAGCCTCCGAAGCGTCGTTGTCCGCCTCGGACTAGTTGACCAATCCGGCCGTTTGACGCCAGCCGGCAAGCAGACTCTGGTCTCAAATCGGCGGAAGCCTCGAATTGTATCCGCTGGGCTTCGTCCAGATGCGTCGCCGTACTACCCTCGGCTTACGAGGTGAGGAGGGAGCGTTCGCTTAGTGATGAAGCTGCCGCCTTGCGGCAGCTCGCTAGGGCGCAACCACAGTGTTGCGCCCGTAGGTCCTGGCTAACCACGACCGTAGGACGAGCCGAGGCTACGCGTGGAGCTGGATGGCAAGTTCCTGTCCTCGATGACTCGGGGCCTTCCCATCCAGACCTGCGTGACCCTGCCGGGTCGAAGGGTAAGTGAACATGCGCCCTCCTCACCTCTATTACCGCGACGGGATTGCGCTCGGTGTTGATCCGGACGTTCTCGAGCGCGCTGCGGACGAGCGAGCACGCCTAAGAGCGCAGGGAGCATATCCGTTGCTCTCCCTCGCGCATCTCGCCCATGAAACGGGAGCCAGCTACACCTACCTGCGAGAGGTCGTCAGCCGCACTCGCGACCCATACCAGGATGTAGCCATCCCAAAGGCAGACGGCGGAACGCGGCCAATCTCGGCGCCGGAACCCATTCTGATGGATGTTCAACGATGGATCTTGAAGCATCTTCTGGAACGGACGCCGACGCACCCGGCGAGCTTCGCGTACCGTCCAGGTACTTCCATAGTGCACTGTGCTGAGCAGCACGCCGGGGCCAGTTGGATGGTGAAGATGGATCTACATGACTTCTTCGGCACAGTCACCGAAACCTCGGTGTACCGGGTCTTTCGCCGACTTGGGTATGCAAAGCTCGTCTCCTTTGAGCTGGCGAGGATAACCACTCGAGCGCAGAACGCACGGTACGCACCTTGGCTGGCTGGGAACCGAACGATCCGCGCATACTCTGTAGATGCCGAAGGCGTTCTACCCCAGGGTGGCCCGTCTAGCGGTCAGTTAGCAAACGCCGCCGCCACTCGACTGGACCGGCTAATACAGTCCTTTGCGCTGGAAGCCGGCCTCACCTATACGCGTTACTCTGACGACTTAATGTTCTCAAGTCACGCTGCGTTCCGTCGTGTGGATGCGGTCAACGTGATCCGTCGGGTTTCAGGCTTGACGCGTGCCGCCGGGTTCTCTCCGCATCGGAATAAATCGCGAATCGTGCCACCTGGCGCTCGTCGAGTCGTGCTGGGATTGCTTGTCGATGATTCCGTTCGGCTCCTTCCCGAACACCGGAGAAGGATTGAGGTGCATATTCGAGCGTGCGAGAAGTTCGGGCTGGCGGAACATGCGGCCCATCGCGGATTCGACTCCGTATTCTCGTTCGTAGATCACCTCGACGGCTGGATCTCGTTCGCGCTTGGCGTCGAACGAGACCGAGCGATGGTGTGGCGCTCACGCTTCAATCACGTGTTAAGTGGGGCGGGACTTCTGAGCGCGATTCAGCGGGTCTAGTTGGGCGCATTTTCCCGCGCCTTCATAGGTAGCAGGTGATGTACTTCTAACCCCGCGCCCGGAGCCGCCGGCTCGCAGTTATGCCGGCGTTCAACTAGGTCCGATGGTGCTGCCACCGTATGGCATCCGCTGGAGGCAGCGACATACGTTCACAGAAGGTAACCCTTGCCGTGCCGCACAAATGCCGATGCGGGTGCGTTCGACTCCCACATGACGCCGCCGATGTCCTCTCACTGGTATGCAGCAGCCGGGCGGCGAGGTTGCGCAGTGCGCGCAGACCGCGAGCTCGTCGCCACGACTGTCACGGTCTGGTCGGGCCCCGCCCGGGCCTCACTGCGGGCTGACTCGTCGATGGTTCTGGCCGCAGTTCCCCGGGAACTCCCGCAAGACCTCGGCGGCACCATCTCGCCGGCCATAGACTCCCCAACATATGGACGAGTCGGCCGCCCTCGACACAACCGCGGCGCGCGCCGTCGAGACGGCTGACCGCGAGCGCGTGCTGTGGGCGGATGCCGATCGCGAGTGGGCGAGCCGGGCGGCCGCGACGATCGTGGGGGAGCGGGCGAGCGCGGAGGAGTTCCTCGGGCGGCGGGCGCAGCTCGTGCTCGAGCGGATCGGGACGCGCCAGCCGGCCGTGACGCGCACCGTGCGCGGCATCCGATGGCGGCCGTGGGTGGGCGTCGTGACCGTGATCGCGGCGTTCCTGTTCGGCGTGGTCATCGACCGCATCGGCGGCGGGTCGAGCATCAACCTGCTCGCGCCGCCGGTGTTCGCGCTCGTCGCGTGGAACCTGGTCGTGTACGTCTGGCTGCTCGTGCGGCCGCTGGTGCTCGGGCGCGGCGCGGCGGGTCCGGTGCGGTCGCTGCTCATCCGGGTCGCGTCGGTGCGAGCACCGCTTCGTAGCGAGCCGACGGATGCCGCGACCGCCGCCCGGCGCACCATGCTCGCCGCACTTCCGCGCGAGTGGGCGCGCGTCGCCGCTCCCCTCTACTCTGCGCGCGCCGCGCGCGTGCTGCACCTCGCCGCCGCGGCGACCGCGCTCGGCGTGATCGCCGGCCTCTACCTGCGCGGGCTCGCGTTCGAGTACCGCGCGTCGTGGGAGAGCACGTTCCTCGGCGCCGAGCAGGTGCACGCGCTGCTGAGCGTGACGCTCGCGCCGGGCTCGTGGATCACCGGCATCCCGGTGCCCGACGTCGCCGCGATCGAGGCGATCCGCGCGCCCGCGAGCGAGAACGCCGCCATGTGGATGCACCTCATGGCCGGCACGGTCGCCGTCGTCGTCATCGTGCCGCGGCTCGTTCTCGCCCTCGTGGCCGGGCTGGTCGAGCGGCGCCGCGCGAGGCGCGTGCGGCTGCCGCTCGATGAACCGTACTACCGCCGGCTCGTCGCCGGGTGGGTGGGCGAAGCGACGCGCGTGCGCGTCATCCCGTACAGCTACACCCTCACGCCCGAAGCCCGGGCGGGGCTCGAGGCGATCCTCGCGCGGGCGTACGGCAACGCGGTCGCGACGATCGACGAGCCCGTCGGGTGGGGCGATGACGAGTGGTTGAGTCCGGCGACGGATGCCGCGGGCGGCGGGTCCGAGGTGCGAGTCGCGTTGTTCGGGCTCACGGCGACGCCGGAGGAGGATGCGCATGGGGCGTTCCTCACCGAGCTTTGGTCGGGGAGTGGGCGTGGCGGGGCATCCGGTGGAAGCGCCGTGCTGGTGGATGAGTCGGGGTTCCTGGCGCGGTGGGGTCAGGATGCGCAGCGGCGCGAGGAGCGGCGGGCGGCGTGGCGCGAGCTGGTCGAGGCGCACGGCGGGCGTGCGGTGTTCG
Source organism: Agromyces mariniharenae (assembly GCF_008122505.1). NCBI lineage: Bacteria > Bacillati > Actinomycetota > Actinomycetes > Micrococcales > Microbacteriaceae > Agromyces > Agromyces mariniharenae. The sequence goes on from NZ_VSSB01000001.1 coordinate 2,296,770, forward strand.
TGGATCTCGGTGCGCCCGATCTGGCGGCGGCTGAGGCGGAGCTTGGGGATGCGGCATCCGTTCATGACAGCGACGGGAGGCGGGGAGGGTGAGCGGGGGCGAGCTCTCGCGGTCGTCGAGTAGCGCCGCCGCAGGCGACGCGTATCGAGACGTGGGCAGGGGTCTCGATACGCGTCCGGCTCCGCCGGGCGCTACTCGACCACCGGCGGCGGAGGTGCCCGGCCTCGACGCCGGCGCCGTGTCGCTGTCGCTCATCTCGCACACGAATGCGGGCAAGACGACGCTCGCGCGCACGCTGCTCGGACGCGACGTCGGCGAGGTGCGCGACGCCCCGCACGTCACCGCCGAGGCGACGCCGTATCCGCTCGTGCAGACGACCGACGGCGACCTGCTCACGCTGTGGGACACCCCGGGCTTCGGCGACAGCGTGCGGCTCGCGCGCCGGCTGCGGCAGGACCGTAACCCCATCGGGTGGTTCCTCTCGCAGGTGTGGGACCGCTACCAGGACCGCGCCCTGTGGCTCAGCCAGCTCGCGGTGCGCAACGTCGCCGAGCAGACCGACGTGGTGCTCTACCTCGTGAACGCGTCCGAGTCGCCCGCCGACGCCGGCTACCTCGCGCCCGAGCTCGAGGTGCTCGAGTGGATCGGCAAGCCCGTGCTCGTGCTGCTGAACCAGACCGGTCCGCGGCGCGAGCGCTCTCTTGAGGCAGCGGATGCCGCGCGGTGGCGCGCCGCGCTCGCCTCCTCGGGGCATGTGCGCGAGGTGCTCGCCTTCGACGCGTTCGCCCGCTGCTGGGTGCAGGAGTTCACGCTGTTCCGGGCGATCGAACCGCTGGTTCCGGATGCCTCGCGGCCGGCGTTCGCGCGGTTGTCGGAGGCGTGGCGGGAGCTGCGGATGTCCGCGTTCTCCTCGGCTGTGGGGGCGCTCGCCGGGCCGATCGCGCGGGCCGCCGTCGATCGGGAGACGTTGCCGACCGAGCCGACGCTGCCGAAGAAGGTCGGCGGGTCGCTCGGCCTGCCGAGTCCGGCGCGCACGCAGGCCCGAGCGGATGCGGCATCCGATCTGGCTGCTCGGCTGGAGGCCGACCTGCGTCAGAGCATGGAGCGGCTCATCGCGATCCACGGGCTCGAGGGACGCGCGGCCGACGAGGTGCTCGAGCGGGTGGCGGGCGACATCCGCATGGACGCGCCGCTCGACGAGACCCGCACCGCCGCGGTGGGCGGGGTCGTCTCTGGGGCGCTGACGGGGCTCGGCGCCGACCTGCTCGCGGGTGGGCTCACGTTCGGGGCGGGCATGGTCGCGGGCGCGATCCTCGGTGCGCTCGGCGGCGCGGGTGTCGCGCGCGGCGTCAATGTCGTGCGCGGACGTAGCGATTCAAGCCTGCGGTGGGAGGAGGCGTTCCTCGACGGGCTCGTGACGTCGGCGCTGCTGCGGTACCTCGCCGTCGCGCACTACGGACGCGGGCGCGGCACCTGGCGGCAGGGCGAGTACCCGCCGCACTGGCGTCCGATGGTCGTCGACGCGGTGGTCGCGGAGGGCGATCGGCTCGCGGTGATCTGGTCGCGCCGCGGCGAGGGCGAGGAGGTGCTGCAGCGAGAGCTCGAGGAGGTGCTCGAGGACCTGGCGCTCGGGCTGCTCGACGAGCTGTACCCGGGGGCGCTCGAGCCGCCACCTCTTGGTGATCAAATCTACTAATCTCGGCTTCGGAAAGTTCTCCACAGTTCGAACATTTCTCCCCATCACCGAGCCTCCGATGGGAGAATGAAGCATGTCCGAATCGCCCGCCGCGCTCCAGTCGCTCGAGGCCTTGCAGGCCGAGCTGGCGGGCGTGTGGTCGGGCGCGCTGCTCGGGGCATCCGCCGACACCGAGTCCGATGTGCGACTCATGGGCGATGCCGGATTGGTGCGTGTCACCGAGGCGCTCGCGCGCGTGCAGCGGCGCGTCCAGGTGCTGCAGGCGCGCTGCGCGGCCGAACTCGCGGCGCGCTCGCGCACGGGCGACGAGACCGATGTGGCCAAGCAGCACGGGTTCGCGTCGGCCGAGCGTCTCATCGTCGAGGCCACGGGCGGTCGCTACACGGATGCCGCGCGGCTGGTGTCCATCGGCGAGGCCACGGCGCACCGGGCGACGTTCACGGGCGAGGTCCTGCCGGCGCGGCATCCGCACCTCGCCGCCGCCTTCGAGGCGGGGTCGGTGAGCATCGAGGTCGCCGACGTCATCCGGCGCTTCCTCGACCATGTGGCTCCTCGCGCCGACCGTGAGGACCTGCGCGAGGCCGAGACGCTCCTCGTCGAACGCGCGCCGAGCATCGGTGTCGAGGGCACGCAGCGGCTCATCCGGCAGCTCGAGGCCTACCTCGACCCCGACGGAGTGAAGCCGCGCGAAGACGAGTTGCGTTCGGCGCGCTCGCTCAAGATCTGGCAGGATGCCGCGGGCATGATCAACCTCCGCGGCGCGTTCGACCCCGCGACCGGCGCACCGATCAAGCTGGCGATCGAGACGCTCGTCGGTGCCGAGCTGCATGCTGCGCGGGATGCGCGGCATGGATTCGGTGCGGGTGACGGTGACGCCGGCGAGGCCGGAGCGTCTGCGACCGGGGGTTCACCGGCGGCCGGCATGTCGGGATCCGACGCGACGGCAGGCGCCGCCGCATCCGACGCGACTGCAGGCGCTACCGCACCCGATCCGCTGTTCGCCGAAGACCGATCGATCGCCCAGATGAACGCCGACGCGCTCGCCGACATCGCGCGACTCTCCCTCTCGAGCCCCGAGGCGCCTCCGGCGCTGCGCTCGGCCACGGTCATCGCGCGCGTCGACGCCGACGCCCTGGCGTCCGGCCGCGGGCACGCAACGATCGACGGTGTCGACCAGCCGGTGTCCATCCAGACCGCCCGTGAACTGGCCATGTCGGCGGGCATCTCCCCCCTGTTCATGGCTGACGGATGCGAGAAGGTGCAGCTCGGGCGCTCTCTCCGGCTGTTCAACTCGGCGCAGCGGGCCGTGCTCATCGCTCGCGACGGCGGCTGCGCCTGGCCCGGATGCCCCCGACCGCCGTCGCACACGCAGGCGCACCACATCGACTGGTGGACTCGAGATCGCGGACCGACCGACCTCGACAACGGCATCATGTTGTGCGCGCATCACCACCACCGGGTGCACGGCGACGGCTGGAAGATCCTCATCCGCGAGGGGCGCAGCTGGTTCGTCCCTCCGCCCCACCTCGATCCCGACCAGCGCCCGCGACCGGGCAACACGGCTCCCGATCACCTCGCCCGCGAGCATCTCGCCGTGCGCAGGCGAGCCCGCAACGCGGGTAGGCACGCTTCCGCGCCTGCGCTCGTGGGCTCCGCGACCGCGTGATCAGCGCGCCCCTGGCAGTGGGCGCGAGCGGTTCGCACTGACCGCACGCACGCGCCCGCGCCGCCGCGTGAATGTGCCGCGTCGTGCCGACGTGGACGAGACGCCGGACCGCAGAGGCTGCTCGACGATCGCGCCGCCCGGCGCTACCGATGCAGGTGCGCCGACTCGCCGGTGACGCCGGCGATGTCCTTCTCCGTCGTGTGCAGCAGGCGCTCCGAGAGGTTGCGCAGCGCGCGCGACACGGCGAGCTCGTCGCCGATCTCGTGCACGCTCGGATCGAGCGGATTGCGCTGCGCCTGCCCCACGCCGGTCACCTCCTGACCTGCGGGCGTGCGGACGCTGACGTGCGCCAACGTGGTGTCCTCGTCGAATTCGTCGATGTCGACGGTGATGTCCCAGTGCTTCGTCGCAGACATGGAACTCACCACCCTCCCCGGTCTGGTTCCACGCTCAGCGTACCCACGTGTCGCACGCGCGGCGAGGGTCAAGATGCGATGCCGACGCCCCCTACACGACGACCGCGATCGCCAGCCCGTCCCACCCCTTCGCGCCCACGGTCTGCAGCGCCGTGGCATCCACCCGCGGGTCGCTGCCCAACAGCTCGAGCCCGCGCTGGGTGCCGACGACCATCGAGTCCTCGCTGCCCGGGTCGGCGACGTCGCCCGCGCGGCCGATGTTGTCGACGACGATGACGGTGCCCGGATGCCCCAGCCGGATCGCCCAATCGAGGTAGATCGTGTTCGACTCCTTGTCGGCGTCGATGAACACCAGGTCGAACGGCTCGTCGCCGCGCTCGGCGAGGCGCGGCAGCGTGTCGGACGCCCGCCCGACGACGATCTCGACACGTTCCGATACATCCGCCCGCTCGAGGTTGGCGCGCGCCACATCGGCGTGCTTCTGCAGCAGCTCGAGCGTCACGACGCGACCATCGCTCGGGATGCCGCGCGCCAGCCAGATCGTCGAGTAGCCGCCGAGCGTCCCGATCTCGAGCACGCGGCGCGCCCCGGTCATGCGCGCGAGCAGGTTGAGCAGCTTGCCCGCGACCGGGGTCACCTCGATGGCGGGGAGGCCCGCGGCATCCGAGTCCGCGCGGGCTGCGGTCAACGTCGGGTCATCGTCGAGCAGGGTCGCAGCGAGGTAGTCGTCGACGCGGCGCCAGTTCTGCGGAGTGGAGTCAGCCATGCGGCCAGCCTCCTCGCGGCGTGGCCGGTCGTCAACGCGAAGCCGGTCGTCGACGCGGACGACGGTCCGTCAACCGACCTCCCGCAGGGGCGGCACGGAGATGTGTCACCCTCTGCGACCTGGGACGGCGATGACCAGGTGCAGCCCACGGCCGGCTGCACCTGGTCCGATCACCTCGGCCTACGACTGGTCACCGCCGGCGCGCGTCGGCGAGAGCACCACCTTGCCGCGGAGCTCGCCGGCCTCACCCAAACCGTGCACCGTGGCGAGCTCCTCGAGCGGATAGCGCGCGCTCACGTCGACCCGCAGGTCGCCGGCGTCGACGAGTTGCGCCAGACGCGCCAGCTGCGCGGCATCGCTGCGCACGAAGAGGCTTACAGTGCGGACGTCGGCGCCTGCCGGCTCGACGCCGGGCGTCGTCGTCGAGATGAAGACGCCGCCGGGCTTCACCAGCGACACGAGGGCCGCGGTCTCCTCGGGCGACGTGCGCACGAGGTTCAGCACGACGTCGACCGGCTCGGTCACGGCCCGAGCCACGGGCGTCGTCGTGTAGTCGATCACCTGGGAGGCGCCGTGCGCCGCGACCGCATCCCGGCTCCGGGCGCTGGCGGTGGCGACGACCGTCGCGCCGGCTGCGGCTGCGAGCTGCACGCTGAAGCTGCCGACTCCGCCGCCGGCACCGTTCACGAGCACCCGCTGACCGGCGTGGACGCCGGCCTCCTCGACGATCGCCTGCCAGGCGGTGAGCCCGCTCGAGGCGAGTGCAGCGGCATCCGTGAGCGGAATCGTCGTGGGCGCAGGCGCGATCAGCTCGGCCGGTACGGTCGCGTACTCCGCGGACGCGCCGGGCCCGGTCATCGGCAGGAACGCGACGACGCCGCGGCCGATCAGGTCGACGGGGACACCCTCGCCGACCGCGACCACGGTGCCGCTGACATCGATGCCCGGCACGTGCGGCAGGTCGACGGGGAACACCTCCGTCAGGTAGCCGGCGCGGACGGTGGCGTCGACCGGGTTGAACGTCGTGCCGGCGACCCGGACGAGCGCCTCGCCGGGACCCGGTGCCGGCCGGGGAACCTCGACGGTCTCGAGCACCTCCGGGCGGCCGTACCGGGTGTATTGGACAGCGCGCATCGTGGCGGGTCCGATCGTGGTCGGGTTCAGGCCGCGCGTCGTGTCTGAGATGGTCATGGAGTATCTCCTTCGAATTCGAACTACCTTTCGCCGTCGACAACGCGCGCCACTCGCCAGCTATTTCCAATTCGAACCAAATGGGTGGATAGGCTTCGGGCATGTCGGACCCCATCGTTCCGCCGATCCTGCCCCGGGAGTTCGGCGTGTACTTCGCGCTGCTCGAGGTGAGCGCCCTCGTGCAGCACGGCGTGGAGGGCCAACTGCGGCGTGACGGAGGGCTCAGCTTCGTGCAGTTCCAGATCCTCGCGATCCTCGGCGAGGACCCGTCATCGCCACGCAGCATGACCGATCTCGCCGACCGGCTGGTGCACAGCAGGAGCGGCCTGACCTACCAGGTCGATCGACTCGAGCAGGCGGGGCTCGTCGCCCGCGTGCCGTCGGAGCAGGATGAGCGCGGCGTGAACGTGACGCTCACCCCGACGGGTGCCGCGGTGCTCGCGCGCGTCCTCCCCGGCCACGCCGACGAGGTGCGCGAGGTCATCGTCGATGCGCTCGACGGCGCTGACCGCGACGAGCTCACGCGCCTGCTCCGACAGGTCGCCCGGCACCTGCGTTCGCGACCGCCTCGCTCGGCTCGCCGGGCTCCGACCCGAAGCGCCGAGGCGTAACCACGACGCGTCGCTTGACGCACCTCAGTGTCGTGAGTCAGGATTGAGGCGATTCATCGAGAAAGCGCTTTCCCACATTGTCTCGATCCCAATCACCGCGGCGCGCACGGACGCTGCACCCACCGAGCACCACCACGCATCGATCGAAGGAGATCCAGTGGGTCCAGACGTCCGACATGGCCGCGCGCGGCCGATCATCGCCGCGCTCGCCGGCGCCGCACTCGTTGCAGGAGCCGCGCTCACCGCATCACCGGCCGCCGCCGAAGAGCCCGCAGGAGCCGGGGCGACGGCGGCCGCGGCATCCGTCGATGTCAGCTTCGACTTCGGCGGCCCGACCACGCCGGTCGCCGCCGGGTTCATCGGCGTGCACCCCGGCACCACCTACAACGCGACGCAGGGCTACGGATTCACGACCACGCCCGCGTCCAACGGCTTCCGCGACCGCGGCGGCGACGACCTGCTGCGCCGCGACTTCACCATCGCCAACAACCAGGCGTTCGCGGTCGACGTGCCGAACGGCACGTACGAGGTGACCACGTGGGCCGGCGACCTCATCGCGGGCAACGGCACGAACTTCGACATCGAGGGCACCGCCTATGCGGGTCCGCGCACGAGCACGGGCGTGATCCACGAGGCGTACTTCCCCGCTGTCGCGGTCGCCGACGGGCAGCTGAACATCCGCGTCACGGGCGGCGACGGACGCATCAACGGCATCCGCGTGCAGACCCCCTTGCCCGCGCCGGCCGGCCTGCAGGCCACCGACATCGACGCGGTCGACGAGAACATCTCGCTCGACTGGCAGCCGGTGGCGGAGGCCACGGGCTACGCGATCTTCCGCTCGGCACCGGGCGGCGAGCTCGCCGAGATCGGCCGGGTGACGGATGCCGCGACGACCAGCTTCACCGACACGGGCGTCGCCCTCGGCGAGAGCTATGACTACGCCCTGGCGACCGTGAAGGACGCACGCGTCTCGAAGCCGGGCGAGCGCGTCGAGGCATCCGTCGTCGACCCCGACGTGGCGAAGCCCGTGACGCCGACCGGCATTGAGACCGCCGCGATCGACCGCAACAGCGTCACCCTGAGCTGGACCGACGCGGGCGACGCGCTGCAGTGGAAGGTGTTCCGCACGACGCGGGCCGACCTCCCGTTCGAGCAGGTCGGCACCACGACCGAGCCGACGTTCACCGATACCGACGTGCTCACCACGCGGCCGTACCTGTACCAGCTCGTGGCGCTGAACGCGGGCGGGTCGTCCGCGGCATCCGGGACGTATGCGACCGCGGTTGCGACGACGCTCGTGCGGCAGGCGGAGTACCTCGACCGCGCGCCCGTCGCCGTGCAGACCGACGAGGGTGTGTACCTCGGCTGGCGCCTGCTCGGCCTCGACGCCCGCGACCTCGGGTTCAACGTGTACCGCGACGGCGACCTCGTCAACGACGAGCCCATCACCGGTGCGACGAACCTCGTCGACGATGAGGGCACGACCGAGTCGACGTACCTGATCACCGCCCTCCAGGGCGAGGGCGACGCGGCCCGTGAGATCACCGTCGCCGACGACGTGCAGGTCTGGAGCGACCAGTACCTCGACATCCCGCTGGACAAGCCCGCCCCCGCGACCCTGCCCGACGGCCAGACCGTCACCTACTGGCCGGGCGACGGCACGGTCGGCGACGTCGACGGCGACGGCGAGTACGAGCTCGTGTTCCTGTGGAACCCGTCGATCTCGAAGGACAACTCGCAGTCGGGCTACACCGGCAAGGTCTACGCCGAGGCGGTCGAGTTCGACGGCACAAGCCTGTGGCGCATCGACCTCGGCGTGAACATCCGCGCCGGCGCGCATTACACGCAGCTCGAGGTGTTCGACTTCGACGGCGACGGACGCTCGGAGGTCGCGTTCAAGACCGCCGACGGCACGGTCGACGGCGTTGGCACCGTGATCGGCGACGCGACGAAGGACTACCGCAACTCGAGCGGCTACATCCTGAGCGGGCCCGAGTACCTCACGGTCTTCGACGGCACGACGGGCGCGGCGATCGACACGGTCGACTACAAGCCGGGCCGCGGGTCGGTCGGCGCCTGGGGCGACACCTACGGCAACCGCGTCGACCGCTTCCTCGCGGGCGTCGCGTACCTCGACGGCGAGCACCCGTCGCTCATCACGAGCCGCGGGTACTATACGCGGACCGTGATCGTGGCATGGGACCTCGTCGACGGACAGCTCGTCGAGCGCTGGACGTTCGACTCGAACCAGGCCGGATCGACCTACGAGGGCCAGGGCAACCACCAGTTCGTGCCCGCCGACGTCGACCGCGACGGCCTCGACGAGATCGTGTTCGGCTCGATGACCATCGACGACGACGGCACACCGCTCTACAACACGCGCCTCCTGCACGGCGACGCGCTGCACGTTGGCGACTTCGTCACCGACCGCGCGGGCCTCGAGGTCTACGCGGTGCACGAGACGCCGAGCGGCAACGGCGGCAGGATCGCGTCGATGCGCGACGCCGAGACCGGCCAGATCCTCTGGTCGAACTCGGGCAACCGCGACACCGGACGCGGCACCGCGGCCGACATCGACCCGTCGCACCCGGGCGCCGAGGCGTGGAACATCGGCGGCGACTACGCGTGGAACTCGCGCGTCGGCACGCTCAACGCGGCATCCGGCGACGTGCTCTCGACCGACATCCCGGCCGCGAACTTCGTCACCTGGTGGGACGGCGACCTCACCCGCGAGATCACCGACCACGACTACTCCGAGGCGAACGCCTCGGGCGTGCCGACGATCTCCAAGTGGGACCCCGCGACGAAGTCGTCGGAGCTGCTGCTGCGCCTCGACGGCACGCTGACGAACAACACCACCAAGGGCAACCCCGTGATCCAGGCCGACCTGTTCGGCGACTGGCGCGAGGAGCTCGCGGTCCGCACCGCCGACGGCGACGCGATCCGCATCTACACGACGACGGATGCCACGGACGCCCGCATCCCGACGCTGATGCACGACTCGCAGTACCGCGTGGGTGTCGCCGGGCAGAACTCGGCGTACAACCAGCCGCCGAATCCGTCGTACTTCATCGGCGCCGACATGGCGGAGCCGCCCGCGGCCTCCATCGCCTACGTGGGCGCGCCGGGCCTCGACGAGACGGCACCGGTGATCTCGGGCCTGCCCTCGGGCACGGTGGTGTCGGATGCCCCGCTGCAGCTCGGCATCGCGATCGAAGATGCCGAGAGCGGCATCCGTTCGCAGTCGGTGACGATCGGCGGTGTCGCGGTGCAACCCGACGGCCTCGTGGATCTCGCGGAGCTCGGCATCGCGGGCGACGTCTCGGTTGAGGTCACCGCGACGAACCACGCGGGCCTCACGTCGACGGCCTCGTCGCAGCTGCTGGTCGTTCCGTCATCGGATGCCGCGACCGCACCCGGTCGTGGCACGCTCTCGAACACGAGCGGCTGGGAGTACGGCCTGCACGACGGAAACTACGACGTGGTCATGAACCTGTGGTGGGGCACGCCGGGCACGATCTTCCGGCTCTACGAGAACGGCGCGCTCGTGTCGACTCGGGTGCTGGGCGACACGGCCGGCATGTCGCAGACCTCGGGCGTCTCGTTCGAGGGCAAGCCTGACGGCACCTACGTCTACACGGGCGAGCTCGTCAACGCGATCGGTGCGACGGCCACGACCACGACCACGGTCACGGTGACGGATGCCGCGCCGGGCACGCCTTCCGTGAGCACCGACCAGAAGAAGGGCGCGTCGTCGTTCACCGCCACCGCGAACCTCTGGTGGGGCACGAACGCGACCTTCTATCAGATCGAGCTCGACGGCGTCGTGGTCGGGTCGGGATCGCTGACGGCGGCGACCCCGGGCGCGCAGTCGGCGTCGGTGCCGCTCAGCGGCGTGGCATCCGGTGAGCACACGCTCGTCGCGGTGTTCGCGAACGCGAACGGCGAGACCGCGTCGAAGCCGCTGAAGGTGACCGTGAAGTAGCGGTTCGCGGCATCGCGACTGCGGTCGCGGCGAGGGGCCGGGCGCTGGTGCGCTCGGCCCCTCGTGTGTGTGGACCGCGGTCGCGGCCCCTCTGATGTCGGTGGCTCCGCCTACCGTGAGGACCACTACTCGCAGAGCTCGTGCCGGGGTCGGAGTGTGGAACATGAAGGTGCTCGTCGCGACGAGCGTTGCCCAGGGCGCGAGATCGACCGACGTCATGCGGTGCGTCGACGGAGAGTTCGTCTACGCGATCGAGCCGTGTCCGAGTAGTCGACGCCGGCCGTACGGTCGGTGCAACTGCGGAATCACCTTTCGCGGCATGACGAGCGGTGGGGTCACGACGACGGCGATCGTCCGCGCGGTACCGGGCCTCGATCTCGCCACGTTCGTCGATTGCCTCGACGCGACGCACGCGTTCGAACGTTCGTGGGGCTGCAGTTGCGACATCGACCCTGTGGCCGAGGCATGGAACCTCACGGCGATCGCCGGCATGTTCGCCGAAGGCACGATCGTCGAGCGTCTCGTCGATCGGGTGATCGTGCGGCGGGCGGCAGGAGCGTGAGCGGAGGCCGGCCGGCGGTGTTGTCCCGGTATTCACGGTTCCGAAGTTCCGAAGTTCCGGACTCCCGAAGAGATGGCGCGCAGCGGGATTCCCGCTGCGCACCACTCCCACTCAGCCAGGTGGCATTCCGCCTACAGCTCAGGCGGGTCCTGCAGCGCGCGCACCTCGATGGGCGTCTGCACCGCGCGCGATGCCTGGGTCGCCCAGTCGATCGCCGCGGCCTCGTCGGGCGCCTCGATCACCCAGAAGCCGCCGACGTAGGCGGGCGCCTCGACGAACGGCTCGTCGAGCACGCGCGGCTCACCTGACGACGTGTCGACGGTCTTCGCGGTCGACGGCGGGTGGAGGCCGCCCGCGAACAGCCAGGCGCCCGAGTCCTGGAGTGCGGTGTTGAAGGCCTCGACGGCGGCCATCACCGCGGCGAGCTCCTCGGGGTCGAACTCCTGCATGGACTCCATCGTCGGCTCCGTCGCCGCGTCGTGGGGCATGGTCAGGAAGTACTGGGTCATTGCTCATCCTCTCGTCCGGGACGCCGGAGGGTCGCCCTCACTCCGACGTCGAACGGGAGACCGCGCGGATCGACATCCGGTTCGGATGAACCTGCGGATTCGTTCTCAGTAGGTGGAGTACCCAAACGTCGGTAGTGCTCGGCGCGAATATCCGTATTGCACACGGATTCGCCGGCGTGGCTTCGAGAGGAGTGTGGTGTGCAGCGGGATTCCGCCCGCACCGCACTCACTCGAAGGGAGGTGCACGAATGCTCGCAACGATGCTCATGCTCGGGACGCTCGCCGCCGCGGCGATCGCCTCGGCCGTCGTCCAGTTCGGCCGCGACGGCTACCGCCGCACGCCCACCATCTCCCAGTAAGGCACCCCGCCACCGACCGTTCGGAAGATACGGCGATCGCCCGATCCGAACCCACCACCTCAGCGAAGAACCTGAATGCAGACGGCGACCCCCGCCCTCGCAGATCGAATGGAATGATCATGAACCTCGCAGCCGGCTACATCGCCCAGACGCTGCAGACCCACGACGAGCTCGTCGCCGCACGAGTGAACGAGCACCGCCGCAACGCCGCCGACCGCCGCGCCGACCGCGCCGAGCAGGCAGCGCGAGCCGCACGGTCGGGCCTGCTGCGCCGCCTCGCGGCGCTCTGGCACGACGGCCGCACCGCGTCGACCATGCGGCCCGCCCACTGACGCAGCGTCAGTGCGGCGCGGCCGCGCGCGGCGGCGCCGCTCGCGCGGCATCCGTCACCGCCCGCTCGACGCGGAATAGCCCCGTGCGGCCGAGCGCCTCGTGGGTTACCGTGGGCGCATCGACCGAGGAGGCGACATGAGCGACACCACGGGCCGGGGTCGAGGCCCCGTCCCGAATCCGCCTGACGAACGGAGATTCGCCGACAGCGCGCGCGAGCAGGCGCGGCTGAAGGCCGAGCACGACCGGGAGCTCGGCGTCGACCCGTTCTGGGAGGGCGCGAACATCACCGAGAGCGACGGCCCAGACCTCGAGACCGGCGACGACCTCGATCTGGGTGGCGGTCACCGCACGCCGCGCGACTAGCGCCCTCGCAGTTCGAGGTCGGCTGCGGCATCCGTGTCGTGGGGGTCGGCACCCGATGCGAGTTCCGGGGTGTCGACCTCGATGCGATCCGCGAAGTAGAACCTCGAGAGCCGCACCCGCAGCCGCTCGGTGAGCGTGAGTGCGCCACGCGCGTTCGGTCGGAGCTGCAGCGGGCGCGGGGCATCCGTCACCGTGATGCGGGCGCGCTCGGACTCGCCCAGCTGCTGGTGCACCTCGACGTACTCGCCGCCCGGGAGGCGGACGATGCGTCCGGTCTCGAAGCCGTGCAGCAGGATGTCGCGGTCCTTGCGCTGGAGGCCGAGGCAGACGCGACGGGCGACGGAGAACCCGATGACGGGGCCGAGCAGGAGCGCCGCCTGAAGCGTGGCGATCACGGTCTCGAGGCTCACCGAGAACTGCGTCGCGATGAGGTCGGCGCTCGCGGCCAGCCAGAGGACGCCGTAGAACACGATCCCGGCGACGCCGATGCCGGTGCGGGTCGCCGTGTTGCGCGGCCGATCGAGCACGTGGTGGTCGCGGTGGTCGCCCGTGATCCACTCCTCGACGAACGGGTACGCCACGACGGCGAGCAGGTAGATGCCGACGACCGCGAGCGGCACGAGTATCGCGAGCGTCCAGGTGCGGCCGAGCCAGACGAACTCCCAGTCGGGCGGCACGAGTCGGAGCGCGCCGTCGAGGAAGCCCGTGTACCAGTCGGGCTGGCTGCCGGCGCCGGCCGCAGCGGGATCGGCCGGGCCGTAGAGCCAGATCGGGCTCACGGTGACCGTCGCCGAGACGAGCAGCAGGAGCGCCGTGACCAGGAGGAACAGGCCGCCGGCACGGGCGGCCGCGGTCGGCACCAGCGGGACGCCGACGACGTTCCGCTCGGTGCGGCCGCGTCCGGCGAACTGCGGGGGTCCGTGCCGCCACGCGGCGAGGCCGCGCAGCACGACCAGCGCGATGAGGAGCGCCGGGAAGACGGCAACGTGCAGCGGATACAGGTGCTCGATGATCTGGCCCGGGAACGACCCGCCGAACAGGAGCGACGCGAGCCAGGTGCCGATGACCGGGATGCCGAGCGCGATGCCCTCGGTGATGCGCAGGCCGGTGCTCGACAGCAGGTCGTCGGGGAGGGCGTAGCCGCTCCAGCCTGCGGCGAGGGCGCTCACGAAGACCAGGAACAGCAGCACCCACATGCCGCGACGCGGACGGCGGAACGCACCCGTGAAGAACGTCGTCAGGAGCTGCATGATGATCGCGGCGGGCAGCAGGAGCGCCGCCCAGTGGTGCGCCTGCCGGATGAGCAGGCCGCCCGGGACGTCGAACGTGATCGCCATGGTCGACGCGAACGCCTTCGACACCTCGGCGCCGTGCAGCGGCGCGTACCCGCCCGAGTAGGTGACGGTGTCGCTCGACGGCGAGTAGAAGAACATCAGCCACAGGCCGGTGACCGTCACGACCACGATGCACGCGAGGGTGACGATGCCGAAGAGGTTCGTCCAGTGGCTCGGCACGCGTCGTCGGCGGGCCTCCGCCCTGACGTCGGTGAGGCGGCGGCCGAAGATGGTCGCCGCTCCGACGCGTGCGGCGATGCGGTCGGTGATGGAGTGGTTTCGCATTCGTGCTCCTCGAACGTCCTTCACTCCATACGACGCGCGAGGGGGCCGATTTGTGACATCCCGCTTTTTGTGCCGGGACGCTCGGTGGTGGCATGAACGTGGCCGGGACGCACGATGCGCCCCGGCCACGTGCCGTGCGTGACTACTCCTCGACGCCCGGGTCGCCTCCTTCGAGGCCGCCGTCGGTCGAGTCGGTCATCGGCTCGGCGCTCGTCGGCGCACCCGGGGTGTCGGGGCCCGCGGGGCCCGGCTGGTCCTCGCGGTCCTCGTCGCGGTCCGCGGCATCCGCTCGCTCGTCGTCATCGGGGATCGGCCTCGTGTCATCAGGCAGGCGCGAGTCGGTCATGGTCGGCTCCTTCCGTTCGGTCTGGATTCGGTGCGGGTGTCGTTCGTTCGGTGCGTCGCCCGGTCGGGGGGTGCTCGTCAGGCCTCGGAGATCTCGGCGACGGTCTCGCCCGTCTCCTCCGCCGAGAGCGCCAGCGCGACATCCGCCTGGCTGATGATGCCCACGAGGTCGTAGCCGTCGAGCACGGGGAGGCGGCGCACCTGGTACTTCTGCATCACCTCGAGCGCTTCGCTGATGTCGTCGTCGGCGCCGATCGTGGCGGGACGACCCTCGGCCAGGCTGCCGGCCGTGGTCGTGCTCGGGTCGCCGCCGTCGGCGATGCACTTCACCACGATGTCGCGGTCGGTCAGCATGCCCCGCAGACGGTCGTCGTCACCGCAGATGGGCAGCGCGCCCACGTCGAGGTCGCGCATCATGCGGGCGGCATCGACGAGGGTCTGGTCCTCCTTCACGCACGTCGGGTCGGGGGTCATGAGGTCGCGTGCGACGGTCATCGGTCGGTCCTCTCTCCGGGTCCCGTCGGGTCTGGGATCCGGTTCCGGCAGGCTAACCAGCGCGGGCGTCGACGGCACGGGGGTTGACGCGGGCGGCGGCGCGCGGCATCCGCTCAGCGCCGGGGTCGCGGAGGGCGGGCGCCGGCGTCGGGCATCCGCTCACCCCTCGAGGAACGACCGCCCGTAGAGCGCGTCGGCGTTGCGCCACGCGATGAGCTCGGCGACGCGGATCGCCTCGTCGACGGGCCAGCCGTGCTCGGCGACGTACGACCCGAGCACGCGGGTCGTCGCGTCGCGCCACACGGCGGCGCCGAGCAGCACACGCTCGGGCACACCCCACGCGTCGGTCGAGAAGAGCACCTTCGAGAACGGCGCGAGGTCGAGCGACTCGCGCACGAGCGTGTCGGCGTTCGCGCCGACGTGGGCGACGGCGAGGCCCGCGTCGAGGAACACGTGCGGGAAGAGATGCGCGAGCATGCTCGCCTCGCGGAGGTACGGGTGGCAGTGCAGCAGCGCGATCCGCCCGCCCGTCGCCTGCGTCGCCGCGATGAACGGCTGCAGCAGGAACGGGTCTGCCCGATCGAGCCGCAGGTCGGGGTCGCCGAAGCCGACGTGCACCTGCAGCACGCCGGGGCCGCCGGCGTCGCCGCGCTCGAGCGCCCACCACGCGAGGTGCCTGATGATCACCGGGTCGACGAGGCGCACGGATGCCGCGCCGCCGCGCCGGCTCGCCGCGTGCCACGCCTCGGCGGCCTCCGCCAGCTCTGCGGGCGACGGCTTCGCCGGATCGAGCGCGAGTCCGCCCCGGTACGCCGCGACGGTCTTGAACCCGACCGCGCTCGCCGCGGCGGCCTCGAGCGCCACGGGCAGCCGGTCGACGAAGTCGGCGCCCGACGCGGCATCCGACATGACCGACTCGGCCAGCCTCTCGAGGCGCACGATGCGGTGGACGCGGACGTCGCCGGCGGCACCGGCGCGGTCGCCGTCGGCTCCTGCACCCTCGCTCGCGAGCTCGGCGAGCTGCGCGTCGGAGAGGAGCCGATCGGGCGCGTGCCCGTCGTCGATCAGGTACGTGCGGATCCCCGAGGCGCCCAGCAGCCGGCGGGTGGCCTCGTCGAAGCCGAGTCGCTCGCGGGCGGCGAGGTACTCCGCGGCATCCGCGAACGGGGGCAGCCCGAGCGCCGGGGCGCAGAAGCGGCGCAGGGCGAAGCCGAGCTGGCTGTCGAAGATCGCGGCGTGGTCGGTCGCGTGCTCGGCCTGCGTCAGCGCGTCGAGCAGGTCGCGCTCGGCGAGCGGCGGACGCAGCAGGCTGTGCGCGTGGTGGTCGATGAGCGGCATGGCATCGATGGCGCGCGCGAGCTCGGCGTTCGCGGTCATGGGGCGATTCTCTCGCGTCGGCGGCGTTCGCGGCGGCATCCGATCGCCCGATCCCACCCTCGAACTGGGGCGAGGGCACGCCCAGAACGCGCGCCTCCACGCATGGCCCCGGATGCCGCGCGGGAGTAGCGTGCGGTCATGGGATGCGTGCTCGTCCCGGCGCTGCACCAGGTGGCAGGTCACCCGGGCACGGCGGGCACAGGAGAGGGTTCGTACGCGTTGGAGGCACCGGCGCTCGCGCCGGCGCTGCTGCCGATCTTCGCGCTCATCGCGTCGGTCGTCGCCGCGGTCGCGGTGGGGTCGCTCATCGTGACGTGGTTGCGCGTGCCCGAGCCGACGGGCCTCATCGAGGTCACCGATCCGAAGACGGCCGGGCTGATGTCGGTGGGGTTCGCGTCGGGCGGGGCGTCGCGGCGATGGCTGGCCGCGACGGTCGTGCAGCTCGCGTGCGACCGGGTCATCACGATCGACGACCGGCGGGCGGGCGCGGATGCCGCGGGCTCGGGCGGATCCGGCGGCTCGGGCGGATCGGGCGCATCGGGCGGTTCGGCCGCGCGCCCGAAGGACGTGCGACTCGTCTTCGGCGCCGCGAACGCCGAGGCGGAGCGGGCGGCGGCCGGCGTGCTCGCCGGCGGCGGGACGTACGAACGCGAGGGCGGAGTCGTCGCCGCCGTGTTCGAGCCCGGCATGACGGGCGGCCCCCGGGAGCCGGTTCCCGGCACGAGCGTCGACGTGGATCGCGTCGTGACGAGGAACGGGACGCTCGCCGCGCTCACCGGCGACCGGTTCAGGGAGGCGATCGGGTGGTACCGCGAACCGCGTCCGACCGTGCGCTTCCGAGTGGCGACGGTCTGCGGTCTGCTGGGCCTGGTGTTCGGGTTCCTCTCGGTCGGGCTGGATGCCACGTCCGTGTCGATCGCGTGGAGCGCGATCGTGATCGGGGCGATCTCGCTGGGGCTGCGCCTACTGCTGCCGCGATGGATCCCGCTGAACGCCACGGGACTGCTGCTGCGCGAGCGGGCGAACCAGTTGCGCGAGATCATCGCGACGGCCGACGTGCCGACGCTGGCCTCCGGTGAGCAGGTGCTGCCGTGGGCGGTGCTGTTCGACGAGCAGGGGACGATCCGGCGGGTGGCGGAGGTGGCCGAGGGCTCGGGCGGTGCGCCGGCCTGGTACCGGTCGACGGAGCCGTTCACGGCCGATCGGCTGGTGTCGTGCCTCGCGCTGGTGACGGCGGAGCTGTCGCAGCCGATCCGCGTCGGGGCGAAGGCGCCGTGGACGCATGACGACGGCCGCTTCGGCGTGCCGCTGGTCGGCGACTACCGCGGGTGGAGCAGCGCGTACTACTACGGCAACAGCGGCTTCGGCGGAACGGTCGGGCCGGGCGGAGGCGGCGTCGATGGAGGGACGGCCGGCGGGTTCGACGGCGGTGGCTTCGGCGGGTTCGACGGCGGTGGTGTCGGTGGCGACGGAGGCGGCGGGTTCTGAGGCGCCTCGGTCGGGGTGAGGATGGAGGCGTGCCCCGACGTCACGCCACCCTGCCGACCGCGATCGGCGACCTCCTGGTCGTCGCCGACGGCGACGCGCTCGCGGGCATCTACTTCCCGGGGCACTGGCATCCGCCGGTCGCCGGCTCGCTCGGCGTCGAGGTCGACGCCGACACCGACGCGCTCGTGCAGCGGTTGGGTTCGGAGCTCGGCGAGTACCTCGACGGACGCCGCACCGAGTTCGACCTGCCGATGGCGCCGGTCGGCGACGAGTTCCAGCTGACGGTGTGGCGGATGCTGGGCGGCATCCGCTACGGCGAGACGACCACCTACGGCGAGCTCGCCGAGCGCCTCGGTGACCGCAACCTCGCGCGGCGCGTCGGCGGTGCGGTCGGCCGCAACCCGCTGAGCATCCTCGTGCCGTGCCACCGCGTGGTCGGCGCCGACGGCTCGCTCACGGGCTATGCGGGCGGGCTCGACCGCAAGCGGTTGCTGCTCGAGCTCGAGGGCGCCGAGGTGGTGGGCGCAGCGGCGGCTGTTCTGAGGCGGGAGGTCGCCGTCAGCGCTCGTCGTCGCTGGTGACCCAGGGCGCGCCCCAGCTGGATGCCGCGCGGCGGGCGGCGTTGCGGCCGTCCTCGTCGGCGCGCGAGGGACCGGGGAGCGTGTCCTCGCCTTCGACGCGCTGCATCTCCTCGTAGCCCTCTTCGACCTCGTCGTGGTCGCGTCGACCCATGGCGACCTCCTTCGCTCGCGCCGGTGCGAGGAATCCTCGCTGCAGCCCAGTCTCCTCCGACTCGAGGGATGCCGCGACCACCGGCCGCGCGAGTTCGGATGCTGTTCATCCGGGCCGCCGCCGCCGCGGCATCCGAGTCAGCCGAGCACCCCGTCGGGATCGAGCACGACGACCCGAGGCGACCCGTCGGGACGCGCTCCGACGGCCGACGGCAGCGCGTGGAAGAGCTGGCGCACCGCACTGCCGACACGGGTCACGCCCGAGAAGTCGAGCACGAGGCATCCGTCGTCGGACACGAGTGGAGCGAGCCGGGTGAGCACCTCCTCGGCGGCCGCGAAGTAGATCTCACCGCGGAGCATCGCGACCGTCTCGCCGTCGGAGGTGGTGAGCGAGCCGATCGCCGAGAGCGCGTCGCCGCGGTGGGCGAGCATGTGCAGGCCGTACTGCGCCGACAGGCGCTCGAGCATCGCGACGCCGCGCACGCTGTTGCCGCGCGCGTCGAGTCGCGGGCTGAACGTGCCGATGCCGAACTGGCCCGGCTGCACCGCCACGATGCCGCCGCCGACGCCGCTCTTCGCGGGCAGGCCGACGTGCACCATCCAGTGGCCCGACTCGTCGTACATGCCGCAGCTCGTCATGACCGCGGTCGTCCAGCGGGCGGCATCCTCGCTGATCACGCGCTCGCCCGACACCGGGTTCACGCCGCCGGTCGCCAGTGTCGCGGCCATGATCGCGAGGTCGCGGGCGGTGACCGAGAGCGAGCACTGGCGGAAGTACGCGGTCGTCGCGACCTCGACGTCGGCGGCGAGCGTGCCCGCCGACTTCGTGAGGTAGGCGAGGGCGCGGTTGCGGTCGCCGGTGCGCGCCTCCGACGAGAACACGTCCTCGTCGACGAGCAGGTCGCGGCCCGCGAAGCGCTCGAGCCCCGAGCGGATGACGCCGAACTTGTCCTCGACGGTGTCGCCCGCGATGAGCGACGTCGTCACGATCGCGCCCGCGTTGATCATCGGGTTGAGCGGGCGACCGGATGCCGCCTCGAGGCTGATCGCGTTGAACGGTTCGCCGCTCGGCTCGAGGCCGACGTGCTTCGTGACCTCGTCGACCCCGAGCGCGTCGAGCGCGAGCGCGAACACGAACGGCTTCGACACCGACTGGATCGTGAACGCCACGTCGCTGTCGCCGGCGTCGTGCACGTCGCCGCGCGTGCTCACGAGCGCGATGCCGAGGCGCTCGGGCTCGACGTCGGCGAGCTCGGGGATGTACGACGCGACCTCGCCGCTCGTGTCGGGACGTGCGGCGTCGAGCACGGCGTCGAGCGTCGCGCGGACCGGGTGATGCAGGTCGACCGGCATGCGGTCAGCCTATGGGGCACGGATGCCGCGCGTCACGGGTCGGGCTCCTGAAGCGAGGGCGGCGAATCAACGCCGGTCGATTCGCGGCATCCGTCTTCGTCGTACCAGCAGGACGAACGCCACACGACGGAGGAACCGCCATGCTCACGAGCTTCGAACACGATCGCCGCATCCACGAGGCCGAGGTCGCCTGGATCGTGTCGAAGCGCGCCGCGGCCATGCGCTCGCGCGACGCCGACTGGCTCGCCGCCCGCTACCTCCCGGGCGCGCCGGTGGTCGGCCCGACGCCGCCGGTGACGCGCGTCGCCGACCCGAGCCGCGACGCCATGCGGCTGTGGGAGTGGTTCGAGCTGCTGCAGGGGCGCATTCGCTGGTCGACGCGGGTCGAGAAGATGCGGATGACCGGCGACCAGGCGATCTGCCACTGCATCGAGCAGGTGAGCCTGCGCGCCTGGACGCAGGCCCGGGTGCGGATGACGCTGACGACGACCGTCGCGCTGCGACGGATCGACGACGTGTGGTGCATCGAGTGGGAGCACGCCGTCGAGGCGTGAGCATGCATAGCCCGCTCACGGCTGCCGTTCGGCCTGCGTAGAGCGCTCTCACAGGCCGGCAGAGTACGTTTCTGAGTGGGACATTCGACCCACTTCCCCCGGTGGGAGTCCCCCGGCCGGCGCCATGGGCGGAGCCGCTCGACCCCCCGAGCCGAGCTCCTCGTGCCCCGGCGCCGGTCCGCGTGCGTCCGCGTGCCGGATCCGAACCCTATCCGGATCCGGCGCGCCGCACCGCGCCGTCATCGTGCGTTCGGCGGTCACCAGACGGATGCCGCGAACGCCCGCATGCGCTCGGCGAGCTCGCCCGGCACCTCGGCCGCCGTGAAGTGCCCGCCCGCCTCGAGGCGCCCGAACTCGCGCAGGCCGCGGTAGTGCTGCCGCGCGAGCGATTCGGGGTACTCGGCCTCGTGTCGCTGGATGTACACCGCGGCCGGAACGTCGGTCGGCGGGATCGGATCGGGCTGGTCGGCACCCTCGTGGTACGGACGGAACGACGTGCCGATCGACTGGGTGACCCAGTAGATCATCGCCTCGGTGAGGATGCGGTCGCGCGAGATGCGGCGCTCGACGGCGGACGGGTCGCCCGGCGGGGTGTCGCTCCATTCGACGAGCTTCTCGGCGAGCCAGGCCAGCAGCCCGGCGGGGGAGTCGTTCAGCGCGGCGGCGAGCGTGTCGGGTCGCGTGGCCTGCACGTGCCCGTAGGCGCCGTCGGTCTCGTGCTTCGCGGCGAGGGCGGCGAAGAACGCCTGCTCGTCGGGATCGGTGAGCGCCGCCCGCTCCTCGTAGGTCGGGAAGTGCGAGTGGGTCGCGACGATGCCGGCCACCTCGGGGTAGCTCGCGGCGATGAGGTCGCTCACGTTCGCCGTGACGTCCTCGCCGTAGGTCAGGTAGCGCTCGTACCCGAGCACGTCGGTCATGAGGGCGTGCATCGTCGCGGCGAGGCGCTTCTCGGTCATCGGTCCGTCGGCGTACGGCGACGAGAACGCGAATCCGGGCAGGCTCGCGACGACGACGTGGACGTCGGGCAGCGCGTCGACGAAGTCGAGCTGCAGGGCGAACGTGTGCGGCCAGCCGTGCATGACGAGCAGCACCGGGGCATCCGCTCGCTCGGCCCTTCGGTGCACGAAGTGCACGACCGCGTCGTCGATGGGCACGGTGAACTGCGGATGCCGGTTGAGCCACGCCTCGCGCTCGCGCCAGTCCCAGTCGAGCCAGGTGCCGACGAGCTCGCGAAGGTAGGCGGCGTTCATGCCCGACACGGGCTTGCGCGGCGAATCGTCGAGGAAACGGGTGCGCGCGAGGCGCTCGCGGAGGTCGTCGACGACCTCGTCGGGCACGTGGAGCTCGAAGGGCTGCGGCTCGCTCATGGGGCGACGCTACGCCTGCCCGCCGACATGCGAACGGGCCCGCCTCCGAGGAGACGGGCCCGCCCGATCAGCAGCGCAGCGAGGCTACTCCGCCGGGTTGGTCACCATGACGTCCATGGTGCCCTCGGGGTTCTGCTCGGTGACGGTCACCGTCACGCCGTGGCCGGCCACGTAGACGCCGCCGAGCGGGTTGCTCGCGTGGAAGTACGCGTCGGTCTTGGTGTCGGAGAACGTCGCCTGCCGGTCCTCGGAACCGGTCGTGCCCACGGCCTCGACCGACTCCACGGTCTGGCTCTTGCCCTTGCCGACCAGGACCTCCTTGTGCAGCGACACCGCATCGAACTTCTCCAGGCCGAAGGTCGCGTCGAACGGCTGGCGACGGTTGCTCGGTCCGGTCCCATCGGGGTACGTGAACTTCGCGGGACGAGCGTCGACCGGCAGCGCGAGGCCGTGGCCCTGGTGGTCGATCGTGTTGTTGTCGGTGTAGGTCTCGTCGATCGCCCACACGAGCATGCCGTCCTGGAACGAGAAGTGCTCGACGTGGTCGGGCGCCGTGTACGCCTTGTCGAACTGGTAGGGGCCGTCGCGCAGCGTCTCGTCGTAGCCCACGTACGCGCGGTTCTCGACGAGGTAGTAGCGGTCGCCCGACGAGGTCTCCGAGCCCGTGCTGAGCGTGAAGCCGCCCGCGGCCGTCCAGCCGTTGTCGCCCTGCTCGGCGTCATCGGTGGCGAGCACGGTGCCGCCGTTCTTCACGACGATGTCGTCGATGAAGGCACCGGCGAGGTGCACGCCGCCGTCGCTCTGGTAGCGGAACCGGAAGTCGACCTTGCCGTTGCCCGGAACGGTGAACCGGAGGTTCGACCACTTGCCGTTCGTCGAGCCCGAGATCGGCGAGCCGATCTGCACCCAGTTGCCCGACGCATCCTTGTACTCGGCGTACAGGTAGTCGTAGCCGGCCTCGATGTCGTACCAGGCCTTCGCCGTGACGGTCGCCGACTTCACGGCGGTCAGGTCGAGGGTGCGCGTGAGCGTCGTGTTCAGGTCGTCGGCGCTGCTCGTCCACCAGGCGTGTCCGCCGTTCGGGGTCACGTACTGCTCGGTCACCGGCTCGTCGGGCACGTCGATGACGAGCGCCTGGTCCTGGTCGGCGACCTGCAGCGCGGCCGGGCTGAGCGTGAACGCGGCATCCGTCGTCCCCGGGTTCACGACCGAGTAGTCGAGCCAGCCGAGCTGGAGCTTCTCCCACGGGCCCATGTAGCCGGGCGTCGTGCCGATGTCCTCCGTGCCGTGGTTGAGCCACGAGCCCGACGACATGAGCGTCCAGAACGAGGTCGAGTTCTCGCCGCCGTTCGTGTCGTAGAAGTCGGGCAGGCCGAGGTCGTGCGCGTACTCGTGCGCGAACACGCCGAGGCCGCCGTTCTCCGCCTCGACCGTGTAGTCGCCGATCCAGAAGCCCGTGTCGCCGATCTGCGCGCCGCCGTACTGCGCGCCGGCCGGGCCGGTCACGCCGTAGTCGGTCGAGTTCACGTACCAGCGGTGCGACCAGATGGCGTCCTCGCCCTGCGCTCCGCCGCCGGCGTCCTCGCCCTCGCCGGCGTGCACCGCCTGGAAGTGGTCGAGGTAGCCGTCGGGCTCGTCGAAGTCGCCGTCGCCATCGTGGTCGTAGCGGTCCCACTGGTCGAACGTCGACAGCTCGGCCTTGATCTGGTCGTCGGTCTTGTTCGCGGCCTTCTGCGCGGCGTACCACGCGTTGCCGGCGTCCTCGATGAACTGCCACGAGCCGCCGTAGTCCTCGACGGAGTTGTCACCGTAGGTCGACGCGTTGCCGGGCACCTTCACCCAGTCGCTCACCTCGCCGGCGATGGTGTAGGCACCAGAGGACTGCTGCTCGTAGAAGTCCTTGAACGACTCGCCCTCGCCGAAGAACAGCTCCTCGTACGACGCCTTGTCGAAGTCCTGCACCCAGTGCGTGCTGTTGTTGACGGCGCGGTCGGGCTTCGGGATCTCGTTGTGCAGCGGGCCGGGCGTCGTGCCGAGCTTGCCGCTGCCCTGGTCGCCGAACTCGGCCAGGATCGTGAAGACCTGGTCCTCGCCGGTGACGGCAGCCTGGTAGTACTTGTCCTCGGCCAGCTGCACCACGCCGTCTTCGCCGGGTGCGGCCTGGCCCGACAGGATGAGCTTCTGCGCCGCCTTGCGCCGCTCGTTCTGTCGTTCGGTCAGCGGACCGGGGCGGTTGTCGAGGCGCTGGGCCGCCGACGGGGCCGGGTCCTTGGCGGGGGCAGCGAACGCGGCCGGTGCGAATGCCGCACCGGCCACTACCGTCGCCCCCGCCGCAGCGACGGCCAAGAGGCCGCGCGTGCGTCGATTCACGGGTTTCTCCTTCGGATTGAATGCCCGGGATCGCCGGGCACAGTGCGGGAAATCTAGCACCGCGAATCCGCCTTGGGAAGATGTTGACTTCGGTCACCTTTTTCGCGTTAATGCAGCGAACTCGAAGATCCTGCAGAAGCCCCGATCGGATGCCGCGCGCCCGCGTCACACCCACCCGCGCCGCACGGCCTCCGCGCCCAGTTGGATGCGGGTCGCGACCCCCGCGAGCTCCATGAGCTCGGCCACGCGACGCTGCACCGTGCGCACCGAGATGCCGAGCTGGGCGCCGGCCGCGGCATCCGTCAGCCCGAGGAGGAGCAGCTTCAGCAGGTCCCGGTCGACGGGCTGCTCGACGGGCTCAACCACCTCGGCGCGCTCCGCGAAGAGCCGCGGCGCGTCGCGCCAGGCCTGCTCGAACATCGCGACGACGAGGTCGAGCAGCCCGCTCGGGTGCACGAGCAGCGCGCCCGAGACCCTGCGCTCGCCGTGCGAGTACATGGGCAGCAGCGCGAGTGAGCGGTCGGCGAGGAAGAGCCGAGTCGGCAGGCTCGGCAGCACGCGCACCTCCTCGCCGAGCGGCTCGAGCTCGCGCACCACGTCGACGAAGCCCGGCCGGTCGAGCACCGCCGTCTCGACGACGACCCGGTAGCGCACGCCACGGGCGAGGGCACGGTCCTCCTCGGTGTTGTCGGCGCCGCTGAGGAGCGCGACGTCCTCGAGCACGAACGCGCACACCTCGTCCTTCGCGGCCGCCTGCAGCTGGCCGAGTCGCTGCACCACGGCCTCGGGGCCGAGCACGACGTCGACCACGTCGGGCGCCGCCCGCTGCGCCGCGCCCTCGCGGTAGAGGTCGCTGAGGTGCACGAGCGCCTCGTGCGCCTCGGTCAGCCGGCGCTCGCGCTCGAGCAGGATCGGGCGGAGCGCGACCGAGGGCGGCGACGCGACGACGCGGTCGGGCGCCGACGCCTGCCGCGCGATGAGGCCGAGCTCCTCGAGGTCGTCGAGGATGCCGCGCGCCTCGCGCACCGACATCGACGACGCCCGGGCGACCTGCTCGAGATCGGCCGACGGCAGCGCGAGCAGCACGCGGTACACGGCCGTGTGGGCCTCGTCCAGTCCGATCGCCTCGAGCACGAGCACCTCCTCACCGTGCCGGATGCAGACCCTGCGCCACGACCGGAAGCACCGTCACGCGTGGCGGATCGCGGCCATGGCATGTCTCCGCCACCACCCTAACGGGGGACTCGTGGGAGCGTGCAAGGCAACCAGCTTCCTCCGAAAGGGGTACCTCCATGCCACGACGACGCACCACGAGTGCCTCCCGTCGCCGGCGCGCGATCGCCGCCGCCATCGGCGGCCTCGCGATCGGCATCGCCGGCGTCGGCGCCGCCCTGCCCGCGGCCGCCGCACCCGACCGCGGGAACGGCGCCGCGCCGCCGTCCGCTCGCGTGCTCGCGGGCGCCCCGACGGGCGAGCACCGCGTCACCCTCATCACGGGCGACCGGGTGACCGTCACCGACCTCGCCGGTGGCACCCACGCCGTCGCGGTCGAGACCGCGGTCCCGGGCGCCGGCTACCAGACGGTCACGGCCGACGGCGAGCTCAGCGTCATCCCGACCGCGGCCGAGCGCTACCTCGCCGCGGGCGTGGTCGACCCCGACCTCTTCAACGTCACGCGCCTCATCGAGTACGGCTACGACGACGCCTCGGTCGACGCGACGCCGATCATCGTCGAGCTCGACGAGGGTCCCGCACCCTTCAGCGCCGAACCGCCCGTGCCCGGCCTCGCCGTGGGCACGCCGCTCGAGAGCATCGGCGCCGCCGCCGCGACGGCCGGGCACGCGGATGCCGCGTCCACGTGGGCCGCGCTCACGGGCACGGATGCCGCGGGCGACGCCGGTCCGCGCACGTTCGGCGCCGACCCGTCCGACGTGTCCCTCGGCGGCGGCATCGCCGCCATCCACATCGACGGCAAGGTGCAGGCCACGCTCGACTCGAGCGTCCCCTGGGTCGGAGCACCCGAGGCGTGGGCCGACGGCTACACCGGCACGGGCGTGACGGTCGCGGTGCTCGACACGGGCTACGACGACACCCACCCCGACCTCGCCGGACGCGTGCTGCCCGACTCGACGAGCTTCGTGCCCGGCGAGGAGGTCGCCTGGGACCCCAACGGCCACGGCACGCACGTCGCGTCGACGATCGCCGGCACCGGCGCGGCGAGCGGTGGCGCGCACCGCGGCGTCGCCGACGGCGCGAACCTGCTCGTCGGCAAGGTGCTCGACCAGTCGGGCTACGGCCAGGACTCCTGGATCATCGACGCCATGGAGTGGGCCGCCGAGCGCGCCCCCATCGTGTCGATGAGCCTCGGCTCGATGCAGGCGTCCGACGGCGAGGACCTCATGGCCGAGGCGCTGGACGGCATCGCCGAGCAGACCGGGTCCCTGTTCGTCGTCGCGGCGGGCAACAACGGCGCGCCCGAGACGATCGGCTCGCCGGGATCGGCGGAGCGCGCCCTCACCGTCGGCTCGGTCGACGACCCGAGCGGCGCGCTCTCGTGGTTCTCGAGCCAGGGTCCGCTCGTGCGGTCGGGGGCGATGAAGCCCGAGCTCGCCGGCCCAGGCAACGACGTGACGGCGGCGCGGTCCGCCGACTACGCCGGCGGCGACGGGTCGTACCTCACCATGAGCGGCACGTCGATGGCGACGCCGCACGTCGCCGGCGGCGCGGCGATCGTGAAGCAGCAGCATCCGGAGTACACGGCCGACCAGCTGCGCGCCGCGCTGCTCAGCACGGCGACCGACGTCGGCCTCACGTCGTACCAGGCCGGTGCCGGCGTGCTCGACATCGGCGAGGCGGTGGACGCGCCCGTCGTGGCATCCGGTTCGGGCGACTTCGGCATGCTCACGTGGGGCGAGGCGCCCGAGCCCGTCGCGCGCACGATCGAGTACGCGAACCGCACCGACGCCGAGGTGACCCTCGACCTCGCCGCGACACTCGCGGACACCACCCCGGGTGGAGGTGGCGAGGTCGGTCCCCTGTCGGCCGGCGAGGCATCCGACGTGCTCGCCCTCGACGTCGACACGCTCACCATTCCCGCGGGGGAGACCCGCTCGGTGACGGTCACCGCCGACCCCGCCGCGGTGCCTGCGGGCGCCCAGCTGTCGGGCGCGCTCGTCGCGGCCATCGACGGCGAAGCGGTCGCGCGCACGGCGCTCGGCATCATCGCCGAGCCGGAGCGCTACGACCTCACGATCACGGCGACGGGCTTCGACGGCGAGCCCATCGAGACGTACGCGGTGCTCTACCACCACGACACGCAGGAGTACGGCCTCGTCGGCATCGCGGGCGAGACGACCCTGCGGCTGCTCGCCGGCCGGTACTCGGTCATGTCGGTGCTCGAGCTCGATCGCGAGCCCGACACGATCGCCCAGGTGCTCGTCGGCGACCCCGACCTCGTGCTCGACGGCGCGGCATCCGTCGCCCTCGACGCTCGGGCCGCCGAGCCCGTGACCGTCGACGTGGGCGAGGACGGCCTCGCGGCCACCGTGCGTCGCATGGACGTGAGCGCCGACGGGTACGGGAACGGCGTGTTCGCGCCGGTCTGGACCGACGAGCTGTGGGCGCAGCCGATGGACGCCCCCCAAGTCGAGCACTTCGACTTCACCACGCGTTGGCGCCTGCAGGAGGCACCGCTCGCGCTGCAGGCCGGCAAGGAGCGGCTCGACCTCATCCCCCAGGCGGGATCGGTCCGCTTCGACGGCCGCCTCGCGGCGCGCGCGGTCGACGTCGGCACCGGTAGCGTCGAGGAGTTCGCCGCGGTCGACGTGCGCGGCAAGGTGGCGGTCGCGACGCGTTCCGACGCCGTGTCGGCGCACGAGCGTGCGGCCAACGCGCTCGCCGCGGGTGCCGCCCTGCTCCTCGTCGCGAACGACGCCGACGGCGAGCTCAGCGAATGGGTCGGCGCCGATGACGGGTCCGACGTCGGGATCCCCGTCGCCGCGATGAGCGGCGTGCAGGGGCGCACGGTGCTCGCCGCGATCGCGAAGGCGAACGGTCGGCTCGCGATCACGGGTCAGGGCGTCGCCAACGCCGACGAGATCTGGGACCTCGCCTGGTACTCCGACGGTGAGATCCCGTCCGACCTGCACTACGAGCCCACCGACCTCGCCCGCATCGACACCACGTACCGGGGCGACGAGGGCGACCTGATCGGCGAGTTCCGCTGGGACTTCGCACCGAACGCGAAGTACGGCTTCGGCCTGCCCATGGGCATGGGCCGCGGCATCGAGCGCACCGAGTGGGTCAACACCGACGTCGGCTGGTACCAGGACGTGACCCTGGTCGAGGTCGGCTGGCAGGTGCGCGACGTGCTGCGCACCTACGAGCCCGGCGAGCACGTCGAGACGAGCTACTTCGGACCGATCGTGCGCCCCTTCGTCGGCCCGGGATACTGGGCGCCGCACCGCACGGGCGACTCGCTCCAGGTGAACCTGCCCTCGTGGGCCGACGGCGGCGAGCCCGAGCACACGGGCACGTTCGACGTGTTCGCCGGCCACCCCGGGTTCTCGCAGGTGACCGACCTCTACCTCGACGGCGAGTTCGTGAAGTCCTCGCCGTTCCAGGGGGTCAACGCATGGGGACTGCCCGACGGCGACGCCGAGGTGCGCGTGGTGAACACCGCCGAGCACGACGGCACGTCGCTCGCCTCGTCGACGAAGACCGTCTCGGAGTGGACCTTCACGACCACGGGTGCGGTCGACGACTACACGGTGCGGTTCCAGCCGATGCTGCAGGCGGTCTACGACGTCGAATCGGATGCCGCGGGCACGGTCGGTGCCGGACGCAAGAAGGGTGCGCCCGTGGCGCTCGGCCTCGAGCTCGGGCACCTCGCCGGCGCGGTCGGCAGCGGCGCGGTGACCGAGGCGACGCTCGAGCTGCGGGTGGCCGGCGGCGACTGGGTGGCGGTGCCGCTCGAGGTCGTGTCGTCGGACACCTCAGGGCCGGGGGAGCCGCCGAGCTGGATCTTCCCCGAGGGTCGCGCCTACGTGACCGCGTACCAGGCGGCCCTCCCCGTCGCCGACGGGGGCGGGTGGATCGACCTGCGGGTGACGGCGGAGGACGCCGCGGGCAACACGTTCAGCCAGGAGATCGAGCGCGCCGTCGAGGTCGCGCCCGTGAAGCGCGGCGGGAAGTGACCCCTCCGCTGGTCGAGTAGCGCCGGCGAAGCCGACGCGTATCGAGACCCGAGGCCCGGACGTCGCCGTGACGTCCGGGCCTCGGCGTTGCGCCGAGTTCGCAGGATGAGCGCCACGATGCGGCCCACCGAGCCATCGATCGGTCCGGTCGTCCTGCGAACTCGGGTCGCGCGGCGTGCAGGCTACGCCGCGGCCGCTTCCCCGCCCACCGCGCTCCGCAGCGCGTCGACGAGCGGCGTCGTCGGCCGCCCGATCAGCCGCGAGAGCGTGCCGTCGCTGTCGCCGAGGATGCCGCGACGGATCGCGTCGTCGAGGCCCGCCACGAACGCGGCCGTGCCCGCATCGAGCCCGACGGACTCGAGTGCGGCGACGTGCTCCTCGGTCGTGAGCCGCTGGTAGGACACCTCGCGGCCGAGCACCTCGGATGCCGCGGCGGCGAGCTCGTCGTAGGTCCACGGGGTGTCGCCGGCGAGCTCGTACACCTCGCCGAGGTGGCCGTCCTCGAGGAGCACGACCGCGGCGGCGTCGGCGTAGTCGGCGCGGGGAGCGCTGGCCACGCGACCGTCGGCCGCGGACGACGCGATCACGCCGATGTCGGCCGCGCGCGCGACATCCGCCGTGTAGTTCTCGGTGTACCAGTCGTTGCGCAGGATCACGGCGGGCACGCCCGAGGCGGCGATCGCCTCCTCGGTGGCCTTGTGGTCGGCCGCGAGCGGGAAGTCCTCGGCCGTCGTGGCCTTCGGCGCGCTCGTGTAGACGAGCTTCGCGACGCCCGCGGCCCTCGCGGCGTCGATCACGTTGCGGTGGCCCTGCAGGCGGGCGCCGGGCACCGAGCCCGAGACGAGCAGCACCGCGTCGACGCCGTCGAGCGCCGCGGCGATCGTGTCGGGGCGCTCGTAGTCGAGCTCGGCCGTGCGGATGCCGCGTGCGGCGAGGCCCTGCAGCTTCGACGTGTCGCGCGCGGTCGCGACGATGTCGGCGGGCGCCGCGCCGCGGGCGAGCAGCGCCTCGACGACGAGGCGGCCGAGGTGGCCCGACGTGGCGGTGACGAGGATGGTCATGGGAGCGGTTCCTTCCGGTCGGTGGCGCATCGCCCTCGAGGGGCGTGCTTCACCGAGGGCAACCGGATGCCGCGGCTGTACCTTCCCTGTCGGAGGTACCCACTTTGACGTAAGGTACCCACATGGTGGTGAGTCTTGCGGAAATCCGGCAGACCTCCGGCGAGGTCTTCATGGAAGGCTGTCCGACGCGCGTCGTGCTCGACCACATCATGAGCAAGTGGGGCGTGCTCGTGCTGCTCGCGCTCACCGACGGCACGCACCGCTGGGGCGAGCTGCGCCGCGAGGTGCAGGGCATCAGCGAGAAGATGCTCGCCTCGACGCTGCGCACGCTCGAGGCCGACGGCCTCGTCGTGCGCGAGTCCTACCCAGAGGTGCCGCCGCGGGTCGAGTACGCGCTCTCGCCGCTCGGCCGTGAGCTCATGGACCGCATGCTCGCGCTCGTCGAGTGGGTGGCGGGGAACGCGGACGAGATCGTGGCCCGCCCCGCCTGAGTCGGCGAGGCAGACGGGCCTGGGCGGCGTCGCCCAGGCTCGTCGTGAACGCTCGTTCAGCTGGCCGCGGACGCCACCAGCTCGGAGAAGCGCTGCTCGATCGCCGGCGTCCACGTGCGCACGGCGAAGCCGATCGGCCAGAAGTCGCCGTCGTCGAGGTTCGCGCGGTCCTCGAAGCCGATGGTCGCGTAGCGCGCCTTGAACTTGTCGGCGGGCTGCATGAACGTCACGACCTTGCCCTCGCCGTTCGCGAAGGCCGGCATGCCGTAGTACGTCTTCGGCATGAGCTGCGGGGCGACCTCCGAGACGACCTTGTAGAAGCCCTCGGCGATGGCGCGGTCCTCGCCCGACATCGCGTCGATCGCCTCGCGGATCGCCTGCTCGCCCGCGGCGCGGTTCTTGCCCGCCTTCGCCTCGGCCCGCAGCTCCTTCGCGCGGTCCTTGACGGCGTCGCGCTCTTCCTTCGAGAGTCCTTCGCCTCGCTCGGCCATGATCTGCTCCTTCACGTCGGTGAGCCCGGTTGATCGGCTCGTGCTCGTCACGCTACGCGGCTTCGGCAGCGCGTGCTTCTCGATTCCTGACCGGCGCCGCGATCGTCGGAGAACGGGAACATTCGGTCGCACCGCACGGTTCGCCTCAGCATGACGACGATCGGAATCATCGGAGCAGGCAACATCGGCAGCCAGGTCGCGCGCGCGGCGATCGCGAACGGGTACGACGTGGTGATCGCCAACTCGCGCGGACCCGAGACGCTCGCGGACCTCGTGTCCGACCTCGGCCCGAAGGCGCGTGCGGCCACGGCGGCCGAGGCGGCCGCGGCGGCGGATGTCGCGGTCGTGACCGTGCCGTTCAAGGCGTACGACGCGATCCCGGTCGAGCCGCTCGCCGGCAAGATCGTGATCGACACGAACAACTACTACTGGGAGCGCGACGGCCACGTGCCCGCCCTCGACGAGGGCCGCGCGACCGTCAGCGGGTTGCTGCAGGAGCACCTCCCGACGAGCCACGTCGCCAAGGGCTTCAACCACATCATGGCGAGCGACATCACGACCGCCGGCCTGCCCGCGGGCACGCCCGGTCGCCGTGCGCTCGCGACGGCCAGCGACCACGCGGATGCCGCGCGGTTCGTGACCGACCTCTACGACGCGTTCGGCTTCGACACGGTGAACCTCGGGCCGCTCGCCGAGAGCTGGCGCGTCGAGCGCGACCAGCCCGCGTACGTGGTGCCGCAGGACCGCGACGAGCTCGTCGCGAACCTCGCACGCGCGGAGCGGCTCGCGGCGTAATAGCCCCGCCGGAGCACGGGTCTCGATACGCGTCCGGCTGCGCCGGGCGCCACTCGACCACCGGAACTGGCAGGCTGGAGGGGTGTCCGCCAGCTCGCCGCACCCGCCCTCCGCGTTCCCGGCCGCCGCGATCGACGTGCTCGCCTCCCGCGCGCTGGCGCTGGGCGAGGCATCCGGCCGACGCGTCCTCATCGGGGTGACGGGGTCGCCCGGCGCGGGCAAGACGACGCTCGCCCGATCGGTGGTGGCCGCGCTCAACGCGCGGCACGCGGCATCCGCTGCGCACCTGCCGATGGACGGCTTCCACCTCGCGAACGCGACCCTCGACCGGCTCGGCCTGCGCGACCGCAAGGGCGCGATCGAGACGTTCGACGGCTGGGGGTTCGTCGGCCTGCTCGAGCGCGTGCGCCGCGAGGTCGACCACACCGTGTACGCGCCGGCGTTCGAGCGGCACGTCGACGAGCCGGTCGCGGGCGAGATCGCGATCGAGCCGACGGCGCGCGTGGTCGTCGCCGAGGGCAACTACCTGCTGAGCGACGAGGAGCCGTGGCGGCGCATCCGCGACCTGGTCGACGAGTCGTGGTTCTGCGCCGCCGACGACGACGAGCGGATGCCGCGACTCGTGCACCGGCACACCGAGTTCGGCCGCACGCCCGATGCCGCTCGCGCGTGGGCGGTCGAGGTCGACGGCGCGAACGCGCGGCGGATCGACCCGACCCGCGTGCGCGCCGACCTCGTCGTGTCGGGCGTCACGGGCGAGATCCTCGGCGAGGCGAGGGAGGCGGGCGAGCGCCGCGAGCAGGGCTCGGCTTAGCCCGTCGCCGTGATCTCCATGATCGTGTTCAGCGCGAGCACGATGATGAAGCCGTTGAAGAAGTAGCTGAGCACCGAGTGCCACGTCACGGTCCAGCGGATGCGGGAGGTCGTGTTGATGTCGTTCGGCGTGAAGCTCGTGCCGATCATGAACGCGGCGTAGACGAAGTCGAGCAGGCCGGGGTCATCGCGGTCGGGGAACATGAGCGGCCGGCCGCGCGGGTCGTCGGGCACGCGGTTGTCGAGCCGGTAGTAGATCTGCGCGAAGCCCCAGTGCAGGAAGCCCCAGGCGATCAGCATCGCCCACACGCCGACGAAGTTCATCGCCTGGCCGAGCTCGGGATCCTGGCGGAGGACCAGCAGCTGGCCGGCGGCCGTGACGCCGATGAGGCTCGACAGGATGGTCGTGACCAGGCTCGCGACCCGACCCGGCCGCCGGGTCGCGATGAGCGTCGGCGTGCCGCGCCACTCCCGTCTCGAGATCCGGCCGAGGACGATCATCCACGCGGCCATGTAGGCCGACGAGAGCAGGCACCACGCCGCGAGCACGAGGATCTCGAAGACCGGCTCCTCGCCGACGAGGAACGTGATGCCGAGCACGACGATGATCGTGAGGGTCGTGATGTTCACCACGCGCGCGGTGCGGTGGTTGGGCGCCGCGACGGTCGCCGTCGTCGCTTCCGCCATGGGTCCCCCTCGCCGTCACGGTGGACACCACGATGGCCCTCGGCTGCGCGCCGCGTCAAGACGGGGCCCGGTCGCCAGCGGAAGCCCGATACCGAAGTTCCGAAGTTCCGAAGTTCCGGAGTTCCGAAGTTCCGAAGCTCCGAACAGCCGCAGTGCCGAAGTGCCGAAGTGCCGAAGTGCCGAAGTGCCGCGGTGCCGGAGCTCCGAACAGCCGCACTTCCGAACAGCCGCAGTGCCCAAGTGCCGAAGTGCCGCGGTACCGAAGTGCCGAAACGTGCCGAAGGTCGCGCTCCGGGCTCCAGGTTCAGAGGTGCGAGCTCCCGACACTCGAACGGGAGGGATCGGCTCCGCACCCGGACACGGGAGGAGGATGGGGTCGTGGACGCGAGGGTGCGATGGGACCGCGGGAACTGGCTCGTGTGGGCGCAGTTCGCGCTCTTCCTCCTGCTCCTACTGCCCGGCGACCCGCTCTGGAGCGCCACCTGGATCACCGTGCTCGCGGCGCTGCTCGTGGCGGCCGGCCTGGGCGTGGCCGTCGCCGGCTTCGCCGTGCTCGGACGCGATCTCGTGGTGTGGGTCGCGCCGAAGCCCGACGCGCCGCTGCGCACCGACGGGATCTACCGCCTCACCCGCAACCCGATCTACCTCGGGCTCATGATCGCGGCCGCCGGATGGGTGCTCTGGCGGGCGCGCATCGAGCTCGTCGTCGTGTGGCTCCTGCTCTGCGTCGTGCTCGTGATCAAGGCGCACGTGGAGCAGCGCCGGCTCCTCGACGCGTTCGGCGACGACTACCTCGCGTATGCCGAGCGAACGCCGCTGCTGCTGTTCGGCCGCGGCATCCGCTGACGGGCGCTCAGGCCGTCCCCGACGAAGGTGGCGCAGGGGGCGCGGTCGACTCGCGGAGCATGCGGAACTCGTGCCGCCGCAGCATCCGGAGCAACCACGACGCCGGTGGGCCGAACGCGCGCAGTCCGTCCTCGGTCGGGCACGGCCCGATGCGATCGATGGAGTACTCGCGGCCGTGCCAGACCACCACGGCGTGGCTGGCCGCCACCACGTTGCGGTACCAGTTCACGCCCGCGCCGTAGGTGAGCTCGGCGACGAACCCGTCGGGCACGCGCGCGAGGATGAGCGGCGTCTCGAACGTCGCACCGCTCCTGCGCCCGACATGCCGGATGAGGGAGAACGGGCCGATCCCACGCCGCGCCATCCGCAGGGTGAGGGGATTGAACGTGTGCTTGATGGTGGTCAGCCACGCCTGCTTGATGCGTCCCATCGCGGCGCGGTCCGCCCGGGTCAGGCCAGCGACGGCGTCGGCGCGTCGGGCTCGGATGCCGTGTCGCCCGCGCGGGTCGGCCCCGACTCGAGCAGGCTCATGATCGCGTGCAGGGGGATCGCCGCCCACGTCGGGCGGTTCCGGGTCTCGTAGATCGCCTCGTACACCGCCTTGTCGAGCTCGAACGCGGCGAGCAGGTCGCGGTAGCCGCTGAGGTCGAGGCCGGATGCCGCGACGTAGCCCTCGAGGAACGCCCGCCGCGCGGCATCCGCCCACGCGACGGCCGACCCGGCGCGCTCGGGCAGCGCGAGGCCCGTGGAGCCGGCGACGTAGTCGAACGAGCGCAGCATGCCGGCGACGTCGCGCGCAGGCACGTCGGGACGCTGGCGGTCGTGCATGGGCCGCATGGGTTCACCCTCGAAGTCGAGCAGGACCCAGCCGCGATCGGGCACGAGGAGCACCTGCCCCAGGTGCAGGTCGCCGTGGATGCGCTGCAGCTCGGGCCACGCGCCCGCCTGCGCCCGGGCGTAGAACGCCTCGATCGCCGAACGGTGCGGCTCGAGCTCGGGCACCTCGGCGACGGCGATGGCGAGCCGTCGCGTCCAGGCCGACGTGATCGCGTGGATGTGCTCGGACGTCGACGGCTCGCGGGGGAACAGCCGGCCGAGCGACAGGTGCACCTCGGCGACGGCGGCGCCGAGCGCGCGGGCCTCGTCGGTGAAGGGCGCGCCCGACGCGGCCGACGAGAGCGCGACGCGCCACGCGTCCTCGACGCCGGGCAGGAACTCCTGCGCGAAGGCGAGGTGCCCGCGCGCGCGTCCGTCTGGACGCCCGACGTCGTCCCACTCGCCCACGACGTCGCCGACGCTCGCGGGCACGTGCGGGGAGCCCGACGCCGCGAGCGCGGTCTGCAGCGTGACGTCGGGGTTCTCGCCGTGGTGCAGCTGCCGGAAGACCTTGCAGATGATCGGGGCCGTGTCGGCCGGGCGGAAGATGATCGACGTGTTCGACTGCTCGCCGCCGAGCACCGAGGCGGGGGCGGTCGTGGGCGGGCGCGTCGCGTCGCCCGAGTAATGGCCGATCGCGTCGGCGCCGTCGGAGGCCGCATCGCGATCGCCCACGATGGTCGCGAGCAGCGCGTCGGTGTAGGCGCGGTCGTGCGGCCCGTCGTAGAGGAAGCCGTCGTCGGGCAGGCGCCCGATGAGGTGATCGGATGCCGCGGGCGACGCCAGGCGGTCGACCCGCTCGACGACCGGCACCTGGTACAGCACGGGCGGCTCCGACGCGTCGTCCATCACGAGGAGCGTGCGCACCCGCGCCTCCTCCTCGACCGTGGGCAGTTCGAACGCGCCGATGAGCCGCAGCGACGGCGTGTGGCCCTTGCCGCCGAACCAACGCTGCAGCGGCATCCACTCGGCGATCGCGGCCACGGCGCTGTCCATGCCTGAACCGTACGACGCGCCCCGGCCGATGTCGAGGAGCGACGCCGCGGGTTCCCGGGCCGTTCAGACCCCCGGAACGGGGCGCACCGGGTCGCC
The DNA here is from genome assembly GCF_008122505.1 of Agromyces mariniharenae. Lineage (NCBI taxonomy): Bacteria > Bacillati > Actinomycetota > Actinomycetes > Micrococcales > Microbacteriaceae > Agromyces > Agromyces mariniharenae. Next base: position 2,333,273 of record NZ_VSSB01000001.1, read on the forward strand.
GACGCGGATGAGGGCAGGGCCGCCGTCGTCGAGCCGGGGCACGAGCAGGATGCCGAACCAGGTCTTCCCGTCCCACTTGCGGTGCTTCGCGAGCGTGCGGACGGGCTCGGGACCGCGCACGAGCGTCGTGGGGTCGATCGTCGTCATGACGCACCGGTCGCACACCGCCGTCACGCGGAAGCGCACGTCGCCGAGGTCGACGTACGGCCAGGCGTCCTCGGCGAACGGCACCTCGCCGTCGATGACGATGTTCGGGCGGAATCGCAGCATGTCGAGGGGCGCGACCTCCTCCCCGGTCCACGCGTCGAGCTGCGCGAGCGACGCCTCGCTCGTGAGCAGCAGCGGGGCCACGTCGGCGAGCGTCACGCGTTCGCCGGGCAGGCCGCCGTGCGACGGGTTCACGGTGCGCACCGTCGGGTCGGGCTGCCACACGAGGCGCACGCCCACGCCGATGCGGGCGGCGAGCCACTCATCGGCCTCGTCGCCCGCGGGCAGCGCGGTGCCCTGGCGCGTGAAGCCCACCGGGATCGGCGCAGCGTCGACGGGCGGGTCGACCAGCAGCGGATCGCCCCGGCCGTCGTCGAGCAGCACCCCGCCGCCGGACAGCGGCTCGGCGCGGAGCGCGAGCAGCCCGTTGCGCTCGCGCGCGGTGACCACGGCGCCGGATGCCGCGTCGACGACGCCCCAGCGACGGTCGGCCGCGAGCCCCCACGGCTCGACCACGGCCGAGCGCACGTCATTGCCCGCGAACGACTTCACGGGGTGGACGCGGACGCGCGTGACCTGCATCCGATCACGGTACCGGGCGTCGCGCGGTGTGCCGAGAATCGGGGACTTGTCGTGGCATCCGCGTGCTCGTATCGTCGCGTTCGACCGCATCCCTTCGACGACGAACGGAGCCGACATGCCAGCGACCGCGCTGCCCTCGAGCGGAGACCGACCCGCGGCATCCGGCCCGCCCGTGAAGACCTGCGACGCGAGCGGAATGGCGGACATCCACCGAATGTTCCGCGCGGGGTTCGGCGAGGGGCGGATGCTCGTGGAGGCCGTGCCCGAGGGCGACGCGGCGCAGGCCGACCTCGTCGGCGACCACCTCGACATGCTCTCCGTCGGGCTGCACGCGCACCACGAGGGCGAGGACACCATGCTCTGGGATCCGCTCGAGCAGCGCGCGCCGTCGTGCGCCGCGCACATCGAGCGCATGAAGCAGCAGCACGCCGCCCTGCTCGTGCACCTCACGGCGATGGACGACGCGCTGCCGGCCTGGCGGACGAGCGGGCGATCGGCGGATGCCGAGGACGTGCTCGCCGCGCTCGACGGCATCAATGCCGCGCTCGCCGCGCACCTGCCCGACGAGGAGGCGAACATCGTTCCGGTCATGGAGACGGTGATCACGCAGTCCGAGGTCGACGCGCTCTCGGAGCACGGCCGCAAGTCGACGCCGAAGGGCAAGGCGTTCCTGCAGCTCGGCGCGATCCTCGCCGCGCAGCCCGACGGCGGGGCCGAGTGGCAGCGCAAGCACCTGCCGCCGCCGGTGCGCCTCCTCTGGCGATGGTTCGGGCGGCCGAAGTACGAGGCGCACCGCACGGCGCTCGTGAAGGCGTAGCGCCGCGCACGCGGATGCCGCGCCGGGAGTGATCCCGACGCGGCATCCGTGGCTGCACTCCGTTCCGTCAGTCGAGCAGGTGCTCCAATGCGCGGCCCATCCACTCGGCGCGCAGGTCGGCGCCCGTGATGCCCTCGAACCCGAAGCCCGTCGTCAGCGAATGCGGCGTCGCCACCACCGCGGCCTCGGGGAACCCGGCGGCCGTCGTGAAGACGAAGGTGTTCGCGTTCGGGGCGCTGCCCTCGGGCGGGCCCGTGACCTCCCAGCCGCCGGTGTCGCCGCCCTCGAACGACGTCGTGCCTTCGCCGGTCGACACCGCGATGTCGTCGACGAACACGCCCAGCCCCTGGGTGGCCCAGTCGCTGATGTACGCGATCGAGACCTCGACCTGGCCGCCGGCGTAGTCCGACAGGTCGACGCTCCACTGCTGCCAGCCGCCCGAGCTTCCGGATGCCGCGTTCCACGCGCCGGTGGTGCCGGTCGCGTCGCACGACGTCTCGTCGACGAACGTCTGGTAGTGGTCGAGCTGCGGGTGCAGCTCGCGCCAGCCGGCCGGGCAGCTCTGCCCGGTGCTTTGGGTGGTGTTCCCGTTGAGGTCGGGCAGCGTCGTCCAGTCGTCGCCTCCGGCCGTTCGGGCCTCGACGGCCACGTGGTCCCACTCGGCCTCGGTGTCGTACGACGTCCAGAACGACAGCTCGGCGCCGCCCGCGGGCACGTCGATCGTGCGCGTCAGGCGCTTGTACGACACGTCGGCGATCTGCGAGTAGACGTAGGCGTCGCCGGTGTGCGGCTCGAACGGTCCGCCCGCACGGTCCCACCTGCCGGCGACCCAGCTCTCGAACTGCGGGTACTGCGCCGGGTCGAGGATGCCGCTCGTGGTGATGAACGAGTTGCTGTGGTCCTGGTTCTTCGCGCTCTGGCCACCGTTGAAGCCCCAATCGAGGCCGGTGAACGGCGTGTCGACGCCGAGCACGTCCAGGAGGCCCTGGACCTTTCCATTGGCGTTGAAGGCCGTCCCCGCGTCGTTGACGACGAGGAACGCACCGAGCCAGTACTGCAGGGTGTCGTTCGTCAGGTCGCCCGACCCACCGAGCAGCCGGCATCGCGCCTCGACCGCAGGATCGGCATGGCACTGCGCGTTCGCCTCGGTCGGGTCGTAGAACTGGAGGTTGACGAAGCCGGGGTTGTACTGCGTGCCGGCGTACTTCCCGGTGTAGAGCACCTCGCCGCCCTCGTTGAGGAAGTCGCGCACCTCGAGGATCTGGTCCAGTGCCAGCCGTGAGGCGTTGCCGCCCGCCCAGCCGGGTTCTCGGGTGATGATGTCCTCGCCCGTGTACCAGATCACGGCGTCGTAGTGCGAGAGCACGCCGAGCGCATCCGAGGCGATGCGGCCGCGCGCGTCGACGTCGTACACGTCGAACCCGGTGCCGTTCGCGTCGAGCGCGTCCTCGTAGAACCCGAGGTAGTTCGGTCCGCGGCGCTGCACCGGCGAGGCGCCCGTGTAGTCCTCCGCCGCGACGATGAGCACGTCATCGGTCGACTCCTCGACGGCCTGGTAGGTGAACGACTCGCTCGTCGCGCCGCCGCCCTCGAACCAGACCTCGACGGTGTCGCCGGGCTCGGTGCCGGTGACGAGTCCGCTCACGACGCGGTAGTAGACGCCCGTCTGGCCGCCGTAGCGGTCACCGCCCGTCCACTCCTCGGTGGCTGCGCTGACCGCCGGAGCGCCGTCGATGGAGTACTTCAGGGTCACGTCGCCCAGGCTGCGCTTCGCGATGACGCGCACCTCCTGCGGGTCGCCGTAGGAATAGTCGAACGTGAAGTTCGCCAGCGGCAGCCCGTACTTGTACGTGTCGTCGCTCTTCAGGTAGAACGGCTTCGTCTCGAGGCCCAGGTGCGAGACCGGGTTCTCGGGGTCGGCCGCGGACTTCGCCACGTCGAGCGCATACGGCAGCACGCGTTCGAACTCGGCCTGCACGAGTTCCTCATCGTCGGGGAACACGAACATCGAACCGGGAATGCCTTCGCCGAGCTCCGGCGTCCAGGCGAGCGTTCCCCGCTGGGCGTGGGCGAAGTCGGTGGTCTCGCCGTTCGTCACGTAGAGCACGTCGGACGACAGGCCCGGCTCGAAGTCGGGGATGGCCGGGTTGTCTCGGTTGCCCGACAGTGCGAAGTAGATCGGGTCATCCGCGGTCGGCGTGCCCGTCTGCCAGCCCTCGGCGTACAGCAGCCACTGCCCGAACGAGTGCCAGTTGATCTGGAACGAGAAGTCGGCCCGGTCGAACAGCGCCATCATGGCCTGCGTCTCGGGCTCGGATCCGGCCGCCGGTCCGCGGTAGGTGTCGCTCGAGATCACCGACGACGAGCCCTCCTCGTCGTAGCCGAAGTGCTCGGGGTAGTTGCGGTTGGGGTCGACGCCGTCGGCCCGGGTGACCTGGCCGTCGCCGTCGTTGTCGCGCAGGTTCTTGCGCCACAGCCGCTCGGTGTCGAACGTGTACTGGTATCCGTCGGGGTTGGCCACGACGAGGAACCAGAGCTCGTTGTTCTGCAGGAGGTCCCTGACCTCGATGTTGTTCGCGCGCCACTGGTCGATGTACCAGGTCAGCAGCCGCCGGTTCACCTCGGTCGAGATCCACTCGCGGGCGTGCTGCGTCGAGCTGTGCAGCACCGCCGGGCGGGACCCGTCCGCGATGCCCTGGGCGCCCTGGGTGAGCTTCAGGGCGATGAGCTCGCGACCCTGGTGGGTCTCGCCGAGCACCACGAGCTTCACCAGCTGCGGGTTGTCGGCGGCGAGCTGGTACAGCTCGTCTCGGATGCCGCCGGGCTCGTCCCACGACCGGAACACCTCGAAGCCCGACGCGGCCTGCTCGGCCGCCAACTGCCGGGCGGACTTTCCGTCCTTGTTCTTCTTGACCGCGACGTCGAGGCCACGCTCCTGGAGGCCCTTCGCCTCCTCCGCGGTGAGCACCACGTCGACGCTGACGCCGGTGTCGGTGTACCTGCTGTCGGCGATCTCGATGCCGGCGGCGGCGAGGTCGGCCGCCTCGGCGGCGGTCACGTCCGCGGTGTACACGTCGAGTGCGCCCTCGTCGTCGCCGACGGCGCTCGCGCCGACGGGACCCAGCATCGAGAAGGCCACGGCGAGCGCGGCGACGCCGACCACGAGGCGCTTGGAAGCAGTGGAGCGAGATCCGGCCATGAGGGACTCCTTCGGTCCGTCTCGGCCAGAGCGCGGGTGTGTGACGTCATCGTCTCGGGTTCCCCAATGTCCGTCACGCCTCTGGTGCTCACTGCGGACCCTAGGAGCCAGCCTGCCGAGCCGCGCCCTCGGCGTCAAGGCATTTCCGAGGGTTTCTCACGTTTGGATGGCGCGACTCCCTCGTCACGGTCGCTCGTCGCGACCCCGCAGACGACGGATGCCGCGCCGGGCGAACCCGACGCGGCATCCGATCACCTGCTCCCTTCGATCAGATCCCGAAGTGGGCCAGGATGCGGCCCATGACCGCTTCGCGCTCGGCGTCGGTGGCCAGCTGCTCGAGGCCGAAGCCGAAGAGCAGCGTGTCCTCCGTGGCGGTCACGGACGCGAGCTCCGCGAGGCCGTCCGAGCGCTCCCAGTCGGAGAGGTTCTCCGGGCTGCCCTCGGGGGAGCCGAGCACCTGCCAGGCGCCGAGGCCCTGCTCGAAGCCCTCCTGCTGCGACTCGCCGCCCGTGGTGACCAGCTTCGTGTCGTCGATGATGGCGCCGAGGCCGCCCGTCGCCGGGTCGGTCACGTAGCTCACCACGACCTCAACCTGGCCGCCCGCGTACGCACTGAGGTCGTACGAGACCGGAATCCAGAGCGTGGAGCCGGTCAGGGCGTTCCAGTCGCCCGTGTCGCCGGAAGCGGCGCACGGGTTGCCCGGAGTGAGGTAGTTCAGCAGCCACGGGTGGAGGTCGAGGAGGAAGCCCGCCTCGCACTCCGTCGGGACGTCCGAGCTGGTCGCGCCGCCGGCCTCCGGCAACGTGGTCCAGTCGTCGGTTCCGACCGCACGCGCCTCGACGATGACGTTGTCGTAGCCCTCCTCGGTGTCGAAGGCGATCTGGGCCGCGAAGGCCGGCAGGTCGGTCGCGTCCAGGTTCGTCAGGTCGTACGTGCGACCGAGCCGCTGGTAGCCGTCGTCCACGTGGCCGGCCGCCGCAGCCCAGTCACCCTCGACCGCCGCGAACGGGTCGGGGTACTCGGCGGCGCCCTCGCTCGCGAACTGCGGGAACTCGTCGACCGGGAGCACGTCGCTCGTCACGACGAACGCGCCCGCCTCGTTGACGTCGTTGTCGAGCTCAGCGTTGCTTCCGAACTCGACCGTGATGCCGTCGAGCGGAGGCGCGATGCCCTCGGTGCCCGATTCCGCCCCGGAGTTCTGCCGGCCGTACGCCCCCATCCAGTACTGGGTGAAGTCGTCCGCGAGCAGGAGGCAGTCGGAGAACGGGTCGGCCGTGACGACGCAGTCCTCTTCGGGCGCACCGTCGAGTCCGTACCAGATGCCGCCGAAGTTGCTGGCGCCGAGGCCGTAGTACGCCGTCGTCTCGCCGTCGTACGCGACCTTGCCGCCCTCGTTGAGGTAGTCGCGGACCGCGAGCGTGAGGTACTGCTGGCGCTCCGCGACGGCCAGGTTGGGCAGCGGCGTGCCGAAGTACGAGGTGACGACGTCCTCCTGGTCCTGCGTCAACCGGTTGTCGCCGAGGTACCAGAGCACCGCGTCGTAGTGGCCGAGCACGCCGAGGTCATGGGGCACGCCCTGCGCGTCCACGTCCCAGACGTCCGCCGTCACGCCGTTCGCCGCGAGCGCCTCGACGCGCTCGTCGAGGTACTTCAGGCCGTCGTTGCGCGGCGCCGGTTCGGGGTTGTACCCCGTGTAGTCCTCGTTCGCGAGGATGAGCACCGAACGGTCCGTGTCCTGCGCGACCTCGTAGGTGAAGTGCGCGCTCTCGCGGGGTCCGGCCTTCTCGCCGTTGGGGACGTCCTTCCCGGATGCCCGACCCGAGAACCACACCTCGACCGTGTCGCCGGGCTCGGCGCCGTTCACGACACCGCGATACTCCGCGTAGTAGTCGTCGTTCTCGAAGCCGTAGCGCTCGCCGCCGTCCCACTCGGAGACGGTCGCCTCGACGGCACGGGCGCCGTTGATCGAGTAGAGCAGCTTCTTCGACGTGAGCGCGCGCTTCGCGGTGACGGCCACCGTCTGCGGGTCGCCGTACGACACCGTGAAGCTGTCGACGCGGAAGTCCTCGGCGTCACGTCCGACCACCGAGACCGGGTCGTCGGGGTCGAGCGCCGACTGCGCGACGGCCAGGGCGAACGGGATGTTCTTCTCGAACTCCGCCTGGATCAGTTCCTCGTCGTCGGGGAAGTCGAAGCCCTGCAGGTTGTCCGCGCAGTCCTCCTCCGTCCAGTCGTCCTCGGGATCCGATCCCACCGCCACGAGGCAGGTCGACATCTCGGGGGTGAAGCCGAGCGTCCCGTGCGCCTCCTGCATGTGGGAGTCGATGTCGCCGTTCGTCGTGTAGAGCTCCGCCGAGATGTCGGGGTCGTACCCGGGCACGGCCGGGTGCGCGTCGTCGCCGACCATCGCCTCGTAGATCACGTCATCGGGCGACGGGGTCGCGACCTGCCAGCCGATGCCGTGCAGCAGGAGCTCGGCGGCCGAGTGGTAGTTGATGAAGAACTCGGGCGTGATCTTGCCGAACAGCGCGTCGATGGCCTCCGACTCCGGCTCGGAGCCCGGCGACGGACCACGGTAGGTGAGGCTGACGGGGTTCGGCGACGAACCCTCGTTGTCGTAGCCCCAGCGCGTCGGCGAGTTGCGGTTCAGGTCGACGCCGTCGCCGCCGTCGAGCTCGCCGTTCTCGTTGTTGTCGCGCAGGTTCTTTCGCCACATCCGGGTGCCGGTGTCATCCGATGTCGGGGGCACCTCGAACGTGAAGTCGTATCCGTCGGGGTTCGCGACGGGAATGAACCACATCTCCGTGTTCCTCACGAGATCGGTGATCTCGCGGTCGCTCCCGTACGACGTCAGCACCTCGTTCAGCAGGCGTCGCACCATCTCGGGCGTGATCCACTCGCGCGCGTGCTGCGCTGCGAGGAACACCGTCGTCGGACGGCTGCCCTCGGCGACCTTGCCGGGGTTGCGCGTCACGCGGACGGCCTGCATCTCGGTGCCCTCCCACGTCGTGCCGAACGTGACGAGCTCGGCGATGTCGGGATACGCGGCCGCCTGGGCCGCGAGCTCCTCCGCGATGCCCCCCTCGCCGAGGTAGGTGCGGAACACGCCCTCGGGAACCGCCTCAGCGGAGAACGAGCGCATCCGCTGGTCGGCCGCTCCCTCGTCGACCACGGGCTGCAGGTCGATGCCCTGCTTCCGGACCTGCTCGGCCTGCACGGCCGGCAGGACGACCTGCACGGCGAACGTGCCGTCCTCGGCCGGCTCGACCCGGAGCTCGCCCTCGGCGCGGTCGACGCCGAGCTCGGCGATCGTCGCGAGGCCCTGCTCATCGACCGTGGCCTCGTACACGCCGACGCCGACGGTATCCGGCAGGTCGGATGACGGTGGACTCGCCATGGCCGGCGCGGCGCCGACCCCCGAGATGACCAATGCCGCTGCGGTGGCGACGGCGAGCTGACGGAACATGCGTACCCCCTTGTGCGCGATGCGTCTTCGCCGGGGTGATCACCCGGCCGTCCGCTCGCGGAGGTTCGCCGCGACACGAACGATCCTCATCTTGGTCCCCGGCTCGGGTGCGGGTCAACCCGTTGCGGAGAACATTCGCCGAATCGGGGACCCGAGCCCCTGAGTCGCCGCCGCGAGGCCCTGCCCCTTCCGGCCGCGGTGTCGGCGCCGCGTGCGAGCATGGGTGCATGCCCGCCGAGCCCGCCTCCCGCCCCGGCGCGCGCGGCGAACGGCCGCACGACTGGCGTCGCGCGATCGCCTCGCTCACGGCTGCGCCCTCGGGTCTGCCGGCGGCGTCCGACGAGAAGGATGCCGCGTCGCGGACTTCGCGCGACGCCCGACCGACCGCCGCTCCGCGCCCCCTCGCGATGCAGTTCGAGCTGCGCCGCGACGTGCCCCGACGGCCCGGGGAGTGGCAGGGGCGCCGCGACGAGCCCGCCCGGCGCGCGGCATCCGTCGACCGGCTCGCGGTGCGCCCGGTCACCGCCGGCGCGCGGGGTCGCTGGGTCAAGGCCGGGCTCACGTGGCAGAACATCGCCTACCAGGCGAGCGCCGGCGGATTCGACCACGCGCAGTCGCGATGGTTCGGGCAGTTCGCGCTGCTGAAGGGCGGCTCGACCGCGGTGTACCAGCCCTCCGGGTCCGAGTGGATCGCGCTCGACGAGTTCGAGAGCCCCCTGCTCTGGGCGCTGCTCGCCGAGGCGCGACGGCTCGGCATCGCGCTCGCCGGATCGACGGCGACGCCCGCGGTCGTCGTGCACGACGCGGCATCCGTGGCGCTCGACGCGACGATCGGCGACGACGGCGACCTCGTGCTCGAGCCGATCGTGCGCCTCGGCGACGAGGCCGCGGACGCTCGCCCGGTGCAGCACGTGCGCCGGATCGGCGGCCACGGCCTCTACCGCTTCGACTTCGACGCCGGGGTGCTCGAGCTCGCGCCCCTGGCGGCGCCGCTCGGGCCTGCCGAGTCCGCCGCGCTCGACGACGGCCGCCACGTGCGAGTGCCCGCCGCGGAGGTCCCCGAGTTCCTGCGGGCGCACGTCCACCGGCTCGCGCGGTCGATCGCGATCGTGAGCCGCGACGACAGCTTCGCGCCGCCGGCGCCGCCGCCCGCGACGCTCGTGCTCGACGCGCGGCACGAGCCCGGCGACGTGCTGCGGCTCGCGTGGCGGTGGGAGCACGCCGACGGGCGCGCGACCCCGGTCGACGCGTCCGTGGCCGCCTCCGCCGCCGACCCCGACCTCGACGACGACCTGCTCGCCCGGGTCGCCGACGTGCTCGGCTGGGTGCCGCTCGAGGCGGTGCTCCTGCGCGGCGCCGACGCCGCCGAGTTCACGGTCGAGCGGATGCCGCGACTCGAGCGCCTGGCCGAGCGCGGTGCGCTGCGCATCGACGTGCGCGGCATCCGGCCCGACTACCGCCGTGCCGAAGGCGAGCCGCGCCTGCGGATCACGGCCGTCGAGTCGCAGAAGGCCGACTGGTTCGACCTCGGCGTGCAGCTCACCGTCGACGGTCGACCCGTGCCGTTCCAGCGGCTCTTCACCGCGCTCGCGAAGGGCCAGCGCCGCCTGCTGCTCGTCGACAAGACGTACCTCTCGCTCGCGGATCCCCTGTTCGATCCGCTCCGCGAGCTCATCGAGGAGGCCGGCACGGTCGCCGAATGGGAGACCGGCACGCTCCCCATCCACCGCAGTCGCATGGGACTCTGGGCCGACTTCGAGGACCTCGCGCACGAGGCCGAACCCGCGGTCGCCTGGCGTCGCATCGTCGAGGGGCTCTCGCACGGGGGCGTCGAGGAACTGGCACCGCCCGAGGGGCTCGCGCTGCCGTTGCGGCCGTACCAGCTCGCGGGGTTCCGGTGGCTGGCGTTCCTGTGGGCGAACCGGCTCGGCGGCGTCCTCGCCGACGATATGGGGCTCGGCAAGACGGTGCAGGCGCTCGCGCTCATGCAGCACGCGCGCAACGCGGTGGTCGCACCCTCGTTCCTCGTCGTCGTCCCCACGTCGGTCGCGTCGAACTGGATGCGCGAGGCGGCGCGCTTCACGCCCGACCTCCGGGTCGCCACGGTCACCTCGACCGAGGCGCGGCGTCGCGGCCGCATCGCGGAGGCCGCGGCATCCGCCGACGTCGTGGTCACGACCTACGCGGTGCTGCGGCTCGAGGCCGCAGCGTTCGCCGCGCTCGAGTGGGGCGGGCTCCTGCTCGACGAGGCGCAGTTCGTGAAAAACTCCGCGACGAAGGTGCACGACGCCGCCCGCGGCATCCGTGCGCCGTTCCGGCTCGCCATGACCGGCACGCCGATCGAGAACCACGTGGGCGACCTGTGGGCGATCCTGCGGATCGTCGCGCCCGGCCTGTTCCCGTCGCGGCGCGCGTTCGACGAGACCTACCGCCGCCCGATCGAGCAGGACGGCAACGTCGAGCGGCGCGAGCGGCTGCGCCGCCGCATCCGCCCGCTCATCCTGCGCCGCACGAAGGAGCTGGTCGCGCCCGAGCTGCCGCCGAAGCAGGAGCAGGTGCTCGCCGTCGAGCTCGCGCCCGCGCACCGGCGCCTCTACGACGCGACCCTGCAGCGCGAGCGGCAGAAGCTCCTCGGCCTCGTCGACGACCTCGACCGCCAGCGATTCATCGTCTACCGCTCGCTCACCTTGCTGCGCATGCTCGCGCTCGACGCCGCGCTCATCGACGAGGAGCGGTACGCCGGCTACCCGTCGGCCAAGCTCGACGCGCTGTTCGAGCAGCTCGACGACGTGCTCGCGGAGGGGCATCGGGCGCTCGTGTTCAGCCAGTTCACCTCGTTCCTCGGGCGCGCGAGGGCTCGACTGGATGCCGCGGGCATCCCCTCCGCGTACCTCGACGGGTCGACGCCGGTGCGACGCCGCGACGCCGAGATCGCGCGGTTCCGCGCCGGCGAGGCATCCGTGTTCCTCATCAGCCTGAAGGCGGGCGGGTTCGGCCTCAACCTCACCGAGGCCGACTACGTGTTCCTGCTCGACCCGTGGTGGAATCCGGCGAGCGAGTCCCAGGCCGTCGACCGCGCCCACCGCATCGGCCAGGCGAAGCAGGTCATGGTCTACCGGCTCGTCGCGCAGGGCACCATCGAGGAGAAGGTCATGGCGCTGAAGGCGCGCAAGGGCGAGCTGGTCGCGTCGATCCTCGACGCCTGGGCGGATGCCGCGAGCTCGCGTGGCGGCGATGCGGGCGTCGCGTCGGGCCCCGCAGGCCGGCGGGGCGCCGGCCTGCGCGCGGCCGAGACGCTCACGGCCGACGACCTGCGGCAGCTGCTCGAGGGGTGAGGGTCAGCGCGCGACGGCCGTCGGCGCGACCCTCCGTCCCGGCTGACGGCTCGCCGCCCGGCGCCGGCGGATCCACTTGTCTCCCTCGACCACGACGAGCAGGATCAGCGTCAGCCCGATGCACTCCAGCCACTGCCAGCCCGTGAGCGACACCGTGCCGAGCGCTCGCTGCAGCAGCCCGACCTCCGTCGACGCCACGATGAGCACGACCGGCCAGATGAGGATCTTCGTCACCGCCCAGATCGGCGGGAGCAGGCCCGACTCGGGCGTGCGACGCATGAGCAGCGCGCTCAGCACCGTGGCGAGCCCGAGCACGACGTAGGCCATGGTCATCGACGCCGTCGGCTCGCTCGGGCTCGGCTCGTCGGGTCCCCACACGAGCGGGACCAGCGCGATGAGGAAGATGACCGCGCCGTAGACGAGCCACTCGACGAGCGACACCGGGTTCACGACGCCGATCCTCGGATCGCGCGGCGGGTGGTTCATGATGCCGGGCGGGTTCGCGTCGGCGGCGATCGCGAGCACGGCGAACAGCGCCACGAAGAAGTTGATGAACAGCACCTGCGCCGGGAAGAGCGCGACGCCCTCGGCGATCGAGAATGCGCTCGCGGCGAGGAACAGCATGATCAGGCTGAGCAGCTGCGTCATCTGGAAGCGGAGGTACGCCGTGATCTTCGAGTACACGATGCGGCCGAGCTCGACCGCGTGCACGAGCGTCGCGAAGTTGTCGTCGGTGAGCACGAGCTTCGCCGCCTGCTTCGTGACCTCCGAGCCCGATCCCATGGCCACGCCGATGTTCGCCTGCTTGATCGCGGCCGCGTCGTTCACGGCGTCGCCCGTCATGGCGACGATGTTCCCCTTCGCCTGGAGCAGGCCGACGAGCCGCAGCTTGTCGTCGGGCGTGACGCGACCGAACACGTGCAGGTCGGGGAGTCGGCGCGACAGCTCCTCGTCGCTCATCTGCTTGAGGTCGGCGCCGCTCACCGCGCCCGCGCCGAGCCCGAGCTCCGCACCGATGGCGCCCGCCGTGACGGCGTGGTCACCGGTGATCATGCGCACGTCGATGCCGGCGGCGTGTGCGACCTCGACGGCCGCCTTGGCCTCGGGGCGCAGCGGGTCGACGATGCCGACGATCCCGATGAGCACGAGCTCCTCGACCCACGACATCGGATCGGCGGCGATCCGTCCCTCGTCGGCGTCGTCGACGAAGCGAGCCGCGAAGGCGAGGGTGCGCAGGCCGGTCGCCGAGAGGCGCTCGAGTTCGGCGGTCGCCGAGTCGGCGGCGACGGGCACGATCTCGCGGTCCTCGCCGAGCATGGTCGTGCACCGCTTGAGCACCACGTCGGGCGCGCCCTTCACGAGCAGCACCAGCCGCTTCTCGCCGCGGACGGGGATCCGCTGCAGCGTCGCCATGAACTTGTAGTCGGAGTCGAACGGCACCTCGGCCAGCCGCGGGTACTCGCGGCGGGCGTCGTCGGCGTCGACGCCGAGCTTCGCGGCGAGCACGATGAGCGCGGCCTCCGTCGGGTCGCCGACCACGTCGCCCTCGGTCGAGACCGTCGCGTCGTTCGGCAGTCCGATCGCGAGCCCGAGCGTCGGCGCGTCGAGCGGCTCGTCCGTCGTGCCGAGCACGCGTCCGTCGAACGAGTACCCCTCGCCCGTGACCCGGTAGGTGTTGCCGCCCGCCCACGCGGTGCGCACCGTCATCTGGTTGAGCGTGAGGGTGCCGGTCTTGTCGGAGCAGATGGCGCTCGTCGCGCCGAGTGTCTCGACGTCGTTGAGCGACGCCACGATCGCCCGCTCCTTCGCGAGCTTCGAGGCGCCCCACGCGAGCAGGCTCTGCACGAACACGGGCAGGCCGGTCGGGATCGCGGAGATCGCCACGGCTGTCGCGAGGAACAGCAGCTCGTCGAGGCTCTGTCCGCGTGCGAAGCCGATGAGCACGATCACGAGCACCGCGCTCCACGCGATGATGCCGAGCACCTTCGTCAGGCTGTCGAGCTCGAGCTGGAGCGGCGACTTCTTGTCGCCGACCTGCGTGAGCAGCGAGGCGATGCGGCCCATCTGGGTGCGCATGCCCGTCTCGACCACGACGATGCGGGCGGTCCCGCGCGTGACCGACGTGTTCTGGAAGACCATCGACGTGCGGTCGGCGAGCGCCGTGTCGGGTGCGTTCTCGGCCGGGCCCTTCGGGATCGGCAGCGACTCGCCGGTGAGGGCGGACTCCTGCGTCTCGAGGTTCGCCGACCGCAGGATGCGACCGTCTGCCGGCACCAGGTCGCCGGACTCGAGCTCCACGATGTCGCCCGGCACGAGCTGGGTGGCATCGACCTGCGACAGGCTCCCGTCGCGCACGACGCGGGCCTGGGGCGTCTGCAGCTTGGCGAGCGCGTCGACGCTGCGCCGCGCCTTCACCTCCTGGCGCGTGCCCGTGATGACGTTGAACAGCACGAGGATCGCCACGATGATCGCCGTCGTGAACTGCTGGATGAGCAGCGACACGATCGTCACCGCGATGAGCATGAGCGTCATGAGCTCGAGCACCTGGCTCAGCGCGATCCGCCACACGCTCGGCGGTGGAGCGCTCTGCAGGGCGTTCAGGCCGACCTCGGCGCGCCGCTTCTCGACCTCGGCCGCGGCCAAGCCGCGCGCCCCGTCGGTCTTCGCCTCGGTCACGGCGGTGTCGGGCGCGAGGGCCCACCATTCGACGCCGTGATCCTCCGCCTCGGTCGTGGTGCTCTGGACTTCGATGCTCACAAGACCCCCAGGGACGTCGTGCCGACTGTGGCCAGAGTAATGCCGAAGCAGCGACGAGTGGGAGAGTCCGAACGGGGGAATCCGAACCGTCAGCGCCCGAATCGGCCCCAGCGGTCGCGGCGGCGCGAGCGCGGCTCGTCGAGCCCGATGTGCACGCGGGTGCGCTTGCGCTCCCAGATGACCATGCCCGCGCCGAGCGCCCAGAGCGGCACCTGCGTGAGGAACGCGAGGCGGAACGCCTCGAGCGAGTAGGTCGCGGGCGTGCCGGCGCCCTGCGCGTCCATGGCGATGCCGATGAACAGGATCGCGAGGAGGCCGGCGAGGAAACCGCCGCCGTTCACGATGCCGGTCGCGGTGCTGAGACGGTGGCTCGGGTTGAACGTGCGCGCGTGGTCGAACGCGATCATCGACGCCGGACCGCCGGTGCCGAGGGCGGCCGCGAGCAGGAACAGGAGCAGGAGGGGGGCGGGCCCCGGCCAGAGGATGACGGCGAGCCACGCCACCGCCTGGATCGCGATCGTCGGCAGCACGAGCATGCGCGATCGGCGCATGGGGTGCCGGCTCGACAGGGCGCCGATGACCGGACCGACGAGGATGCCGAAGATCACGAACGACGTGACGACGAGCGACGCGACGGCGGGCGACAGGCCCTCGCCGGCGGTGAGGAACGGGAAGCCCCACAGCATGACGAACGCGGTGCCGGCGAACGGCGTCGCGAAGTGCGACCAGAACGCGAGCCGCGTCGCGGGGTGCGCCCACGACTCGCGGAAGCCCTCGCGCAGGTCGGCCGCGCTCGTCACGACGCGGATGGCGCCGGTCTCGGTGTCGACCGCGACGTCGGCGTTCCGATCGGGCGGGTGGTTGCGGATGATCGCGAACGTGAGGATCGAGAACAGCACCCCGAGCCCGGCGAGGCTGCCGAACGCGATGGTCCACGAGGTCGCATGCAGCAGCGCGGCGAGCGGGAGGATCGAGATGATCTGCCCGAACTGCCCGACGAGCCCGGTGAACTGCACGAGCACAGGCGCCTGCCGGTCGGGGAACCACACCGCGATCAGGCGCAGCACGCTCGGGAAGACGGCCGCGTCGCCGGCGCCGATGAGCACGCGGGCGAGGATGCCGATGCCGACGTCGGTGGCGAAGGCCATCACGAGCTGCCCGAGCGCCATGAGCACCATGCCGGCCGTCACGATCGGCCGGGCGCCGAACCGGTCGAGGAGCAGGCCCACGGGGATCTGCATCGCGCCGTACACGGCGAGCTGGATGACCGCGAACATCGACAGCGCCGAGGCATCCGCGTCGAACCTGACGGCGGCGTCGACGCCGACCGACGAGAGGGACGTGCGGTTCGTGACCGAGAGCACGTAGGCGGCCACGCCGACGGTCCACACCAGCCACATGCGCCACGGGCGCGCGGGGGTGGGGAGAATCGTCACTGGGCCTTCAGGGGGATCGGTGCCGCGGCGGCATCCGCGCGCCGCCGTTCCAGCCTAGTCGGGGTGGTCAGCGCTCCGAGGCGGAGAGCTCGGGGGCTGTGGAGGGCTCCGGCGCCTCGCCGACGCGCGGTGCCCGCACGCCGACCGCCGCGAGCACGTCGACGAGCGTGGAGGGGTCGCCGACGTTGCCGGGCACGACGATGTAGAGCTTCTCCTCGCCCTCGGGAGTGACGACCCGCCAGGCCGAGACGCCCGGCAGCACCTGGCCGAGCACGGTCGCGGTGCTGGCGCCGAGGCCGACGCGCGCGATCTCGGCCGAGGTGATGCCGCCCTTCGACACGACCACGTCGACCGAGTCGCGCAGGCGTGCGGTCGCGCTCGTGAGCGCGGTCATCACGCGCTCGCCGTGGTCGAGCGTGTTGTGCGCGCGGTCGCGCTGGCGGGCGGATGCCACGACGGCGAGCCCGTGCACGGCCGCGGCCACCGCGGCGGCGTTCGCCACCCGTTCGCCCTCGGCCGCGGGGTCGGCGAGCGCGCGGCCGGTGTCGACCACGGATGCCGCGCCGAAGTCCCGCTCGACCGGCTCGAGCTGTCGCGTGGCGCCGATCGTGTGCGATCCGCAGACGAGCAGCGTCGGGGCGGGATCGCGGCGCAGCGGGCTCGGCAGCAGGCCCGTGCTCGCCACGCCGGCGAGCTCCGCAGCGAGCGGGGAGGCCGACCGCACGACGACGACGACGCCCGACGCCCATGCGGCGCGCACCGCCGAGGCGATCGCCCGGATGTCGTCGTCGGTCTCGGCGTCGGGCACGACCACGGTGCCGGGCGCCGCGCCCACGAGGGCGGCGAGCAGGTCGGGGCCGCCCGAGCGCACGTCGCCCAGCGGCACGCGCACGCCCTCGCGCCCGGTCTTCTCGGCGACGTACTCGGTGAGCACCGCGGAGCGGAACGGGAACACCGGGTCGTCGGCGTACTCGCTCTCGTGGGCGGGGATCGCCCGGTCGCCGACCCGCACGTAGTGCGTGCCGTCGACGGTCGTGCGTCCGCCGTCGGGGAAGGCCGGGACGAACAGGATCACGTCGTCGGGCCCCGTGAAGACGGCGGTCTCGGGGAAGACGTGGCCGCGCAGGGTCGAGTCGCCGCGGAGCACGACGTGCACCGGCTCGCCGAGCGCGTCGGCCGCGGCATCCCGCTCGCTCCGGATGCGCTGCAGGAGCGCGATCGCGTCGGGCTCGTGCATGGCGCGGGTGTTGGTGAGCAGGTAGACGCTGTCGGCGCGCCGCAGCGACTGCGTGAGCACCTCGGCGTCCCAGTCGAGCAGGACCTCCACGCCCGTCGCCGACTGCGTGCCGGTGGGGTCGTCGTCGAGCACGATGAGCTTCATCGGAGCTCCTCCAGCACGCGCTCGACGATCGCGGCCTTCGAGAGGCCGTAGCGGTCGTGCAGGGTCGGCAGGGCGCCGGCGTCGAGGAACGCGTCGGGCAGGCCGATGGGCACGACCCGGCGGGTGAGGCCGCGGCGCACGAGCGCCGAGGCGACGGTCTCGAAGAGTCCGCCGACGACGGTGTGGTTCTCGAGCGTCACGGCGAGCCGCGGGGTGTCCAGCTCGGCGAGCACGGTGGCCTCGTCGAAGGGCTTGAGCGTCGGCGCATGCACCACGGCGACGTCGACCTTGTGCGCGGCGAGGGCCTCGGCCGCCTGCAGCGCCCGCATGGTCATGAGGCCGCTCGAGACGAACACGACGTCGTTGCCGGGGCGCACGACCTTGGCCCTGCCCAGCTCGAACGTGTAGTCGTACTCGTCGAGCACGGTGGGCACGTTGCCGCGCAGCAGGCGCAGGTAGGTCGGCCCCGCGTGCGCCGCCAGCTGCGGCACGGCCTGTTCGAGGTCGACCGAGTCGCACGGGTCGACGATCGTGAGGTTCGGCATGCCGCGGAAGATGGCGACGTCCTCGGTCGCCTGGTGGCTCGGGCCGTACCCGGTGGTGAGGCCGGGCAGGCCGCCGACGATGTTGACGTTGAGGTTGGGCTCGGCGATGTCGAGGCAGATGAAGTCGTAGGCCCGACGCGCGGCGAACACCGAGTACGTCGACGCGAACGGCACGAGGCCGGTCTCGGCCATGCCCGCGGCCGCGCCGAACAGCAGCTGCTCGGCCATGCCGACCTGGAAGAACCGGTCGGGGTGGGCCTTCGCGAACACGTGCATGTCGGTGTACTTCGAGAGGTCGGCCGAGAGGCCGACGATGCGCGGGTCGGTCTCGGCGAGGGCGGCGAGCGCGCGCCCGAACGGGGCCGGCGCGGTCTTCTGCCCGGGATCGGCGAACGAGGCGATCATCGCCGAGGTCTTCAGGCGGGGCGCGGTGACGGCGCCGTCCTTCACGGTGCTCATGCGTTCACGCTCCCTGCGTAACCGGCGGTCAGTTGGTCGCGGCAGGCCTGCCACTCGTGCTCGTCGATGCGCATGAAGTGCGCCTTCTCGCGCTGCTCGAGGAGCGGCACCCCCCGGCCGATCCTCGTGTCGCAGAGGATGACCGAGGGCGTGCCCTCCGGTGCGGCGTGCGCCGCGGCGCGGTCGAACGCGTCGAGGAGCGCCTCGACGTCGTTGCCGTCGACGCGCTGGGTGAACCATCCGAAGGACGCCCACTTGTCGTGGGCCGGCTCGATGCCGAGCACCGTCTCGGTCTTCCCGTCGGCCTGCAGCGCGTTCATGTCGACCATCACGATGAGGTTGCCCAGCCGGTGGTGGTGGGCGCCCATCGCGGCCTCCCACGTCGAGCCCTCGTCGAGCTCGCCGTCGGAGACGAAGGTGAACACGCGCGCCGGGTTGGCCTGGAGCCGCAGCCCCAGCGCCACCCCCACCGCCACCGCGAGGCCGTGGCCGAGCGACCCGCCCGAGATCTCCATGCCGGGCGTGTAGCTCGCCATGCCCGACATCGGCAACCGCGAGTCATCCGACCCGTAGGTCTCGAGCTCTTCGACCGGGATCACGCCCGCCTCGGCGAGGGCTGCGTAGAGGCCGATGGCGTAGTGCCCCGTGGAGAGCAGGAACCGGTCGCGTTCGCCCCAGTGCGGGTCGTCGGCCCGGTAGCGGAGCTGGTCGCGGTAGGTCACGGCGAGCAGGTCGGCCACGCCGAGGGCCTGGCCCACGTAGCCCTGGCCCTGCACCTCGCCCATGTCGAGCACGTGGTGCCGGATCCGGTAGGCGGCGTCGCGCACGGCGGTCACCCGGTCGGTGCGAACGGCGGTCGCGTTGTCGGTCATGGTGTTGCTCCCGTGGTGGTGGGGGTGGTGACGGATGCCGCGGCTCAGCCGAGCTCGCCGGTCTTGATCGGTGCGGTCTCCCTCGTGATCACGGCGACCACGGTCGAGATCACGCCGAGCGCCATGAAGATCAGCGCGGGACCGACCCAGCCGATCCAGCCGTACATCGCCGTCGCGAGGAAGGGCAGGAGGCCGGCGACGATCGAGGCGCCGTTGTAGCCGAGCGAGATGCCCGAGGCGCGCACGTTGCGGTCGAACAGCTCGGAGAACCAGGACGCCTCGACCGCGAAGATCGGGTCGTGGCTGAAGAGGAGGCTCATCGCGACGGCGACGATCACCATCACGACGGCGCCCGTGTTGATGAGCAGGAACATCGGGAACGCGAACAGGATCGTGAACACCGAGCCGATGAGGAACACGCGCTTGCGACCGATCCTGTCGCTGAGGGCGCCGTAGAGCAGGTGGCTCACGAGGCCGAGCGCGGAGCCGATGATCGTGCCGTAGAGCACGTACTGGGTCTCGGTGATGCCGGCGAGCACGACGTAGGAGATCACGAAGCTCGTGGTGATGTAGTAGCCGCCGGTCTCGGCGAGGCGGAGGCCGATGATGCGGAGCACCGAACGCCAGTCGCGCTTCAGGACCTCCACGGCCGGGCGCTTGTGGATCTCGCCGGCGGCCTTCATCTTCTCGAAGTCGGGGGACTCGGTGATGCCGAGGCGGATCCAGAGGCCGATGGCGACCATCACGATCGAGAGGAGGAACGGCACGCGCCACACCCAGTCGCCCTCGAAGATCGCCGCCGACAGCAGGAAGGTGCCGTTCGCCAGCAGGAGGCCCGCGGGGATGCCGATCTGCGTGACACTGCCGAAGAATCCGCGGCGCGCCTTCGGCGCGTGCTCGACGGTCATGAGCACGGCGCCGCCCCACTCCGCGCCGTAGCCGATGCCCTGCACGGCCCGCAGCACGATGAGGAGGATCGGCGCGAGGACGCCCACCGTCGCGTAGGTGGGCAGCACACCGATGAGGAAGGTCGCGACGCCCATGATGGCGAGCGCGGCGATGAGGATGGTCTTGCGGCCGACGCGGTCGCCGAAGTGCCCGGCGAGGTAGCCGCCGAGGGGGCGGAAGAAGAACCCGATCGCGAGCGTCGCGAATGAGGCCAGGATGCCGATCAGCGGGGTGTCGGCGGCGAAGAACGCGGTGCCGAAGTAGGCGGCCGCGGCGGTGCCGTAGATGAAGAAGTCGTAGCTCTCCACCGCGGTGCCGATCATCGACGCGATGGAGACCTTCAGGGGATTGTCGCGCTGCACCGTGGTGGCGGGCGGGCGCTCGGCCGTGCTGGTCATGGGTGTTCCTCCTTGAACGGATGCTGCAGGTCGGGTGTTGCGGATGGTGGGTTATCGCGTGAGCGCGGCGGCCCGGGTGTAGGTCTCGATGACGCGGGAGTCGTCGCGTGCGCCGAGGCCGGCGTCGGCCGCGGCGAGGTAGCGCGTGCGGGCCGCGTCGAGCAGTGGAGTCTCGGCGCCCGCGCCGCGAGCGGCGTCGGCGACGAGGCCGGAGTCCTTGACGAAGATGTTGATCTGGCTGGTGACCTCGACGTCGGTGTCGCCGAGCATCCGCGGGCCGCGGTCGGACAGCATCCAGGACGCGGCGGCGCCCGACTCGACGAGCGGGAGCACCTGTGCGGCGTCGAGCCCGAGCGACTCGGCCAGGGCGAGTGCCTCGGCCGCGGCGACGATGTGCACGGCGCAGAGGTGCTGGTTGACCACCTTGATCGCCTGCCCGTCGCCGAGCGAGGGGCCCACGACCTTCACCGTGCCGAGCGGCGCGAGCACCGGGACGATGCGGTCGGCGTCGGCGGGCGTGCCGGACAGGAACATCGTGAGCTCGCCCGTGCGGGCGCGGGCGACGCCGCCGGTCACGGGCGCGTCGACCACGCGGGCGCCCGCCCGCTCGAGCCGGTCGCCCTGCTCGACGACGGCGGCGGGGCCGACCGTGCTCATGACCACCCAGGTCTGGCCGGCGGTGGTGCCGGCCGCGAGCGCGGCGTCGACGAGCTCGGCGAGCTGGTCGGGGGTGGCGACCATGACGATCACGGTCGCGGCGTCGGCGACGTCGGCGATGCTCGCGACGGCGCGGATGCCGGCGGCGGCGGCGCGCTCGTGGGCTGCGGGGAAGGGGTCGACACCCGTGACGTCGGCGCCGGCCTCGTGGAGGCGGACGGCCATCGGGAGCCCGATGGCCCCGATGCCGACGAAGGCGATGTGCTCGGTCATGGTGTCGAAGCTCCTTTGGTCCGGATCGCGGGCCGGTCAGCCGGCCCTGATTGGTTCTACCAATCCGTTCTGCGTCGATGATAGGCACACCCGCGACGTGATGTCAACAATTGGTTCAACCAATGTGGCACGTGGGCGAGCGGAGCCTTCGCACCGCGTGGGCGTCAGCGCACCGGTTCGATGTGGAGCTGCAGCCAGTTCTCGAAGTGCTCGCGCATGGCTGCTCGTGCGGCATCGGGATCGCGTGCTTCGAGCGCGTCGACGACGTCGTAGTGCACGGCGTCGGTGCGCCGCACCCCGTGCTCGTCGACCGGCTCGACCCGCACCGCCTGGAGCCGGCGATAGCGGATGGTCTCGCGGAGCACGTGGCTGAAGCCCTCGTGCATCAGCCGGAAGATCGGGTTGTCGACGATGCCGTTGAGCCGGGAGTGGAAGCGCACGTCGGCTTCGAACGCGGCCTCGTGGTCGCCGGCCTTCGTGGCGGCGATCATGGCGTCGACATCGGCCCGAAGGGCCTCGACCTGCTCGTCGGAGGCGACCCGGGCGGCCTGCTCGGCGATGGACTCCTCGAGGAGCACGCGTGCGTCGGCGAACTGCTGGTCGTTGAGGTAGCCGAGCTGCCGGGAGATCGTGAAATAGCTGCGCACGAAGTCGTCGCCGGGAGTGTCGATGTAGGTGCCTCGGCCCTGCGTGCGGTGGAGGAAGCCCAGCAGCTCGAGCACCGAGAGCTGCTCACGGAGCGCGCCGCGGCTCATGTTGAGCGCCTCGCCGAGTTCCCGCTCGGGCGGTAGGCGTCGCGCGGTCGTGCCGGGCTCCGGCGTCGCAAGGCGCATGAGCTCGCTCACGATCGACTCGAGCGATGCCGTGGCCATGCCGTCTCCATCTCCCCCATGAAAGGTCCAACCATTCGCGTCCATGCTACGGGAGCAGGCTGGAGATTCGTTCGAGGTGCCGCGCGCGGCCGTCGGAGGCTCTGGTCGAGACGCCGGAGGGCCGGGGTGGACGTGTCACCCCGGCCCTCCGTGAACCGCTCCGCTCCTAGAGGTCGCCCTCCGCGGCCACCGCGTCGACCTTCTCCTCGATGATGTCCTCGAGGGGGCGGGTCGTCTGCGCGGGAGCCTTGCTCGCCTGCTCGGCGGCCTCTTCCGCGTCGAGGTCGGTCGCCGCCTGCTCGAACTGCGAGTTGTAGAGGCGCCAGTACGCGCCCTGCTTCGCGATGAGCTGCTCGTGGTCGCCCTGCTCGACGATGTCGCCGTGCTCCATCACGAGGATGAGGTCGGCGTCGCGGATCGTCGAGAGCCGGTGGGCGATCACGAACGAGGTGCGACCCTGTCGCAGCGCCGCCATGGCGTGCTGCAGCAGCAGCTCGGTGCGGGTGTCGACCGAGGACGTCGCCTCGTCGAGGATCAGCACCGAGGGCTGCGACACGAACGCGCGGGCGATCGTGATGAGCTGCTTCTCGCCCGCCGAGACGTTCGAGGCCTCCTCGTCGAGCACGGTCTCGTACCCGTCGGGCAGCGAGTGCACGAACCGATCGACGTACGTCGCCTTCGCGGCGGCGATGATCTCGTCGTCGGTCGCGGTCTCGCGGCCGTAGCGGATGTTCTCGCGGATCGTGCCGGCGAACAGCCACGGGTCCTGCAGCACCATGCCGGTGCGGGCGCGGACGTCGTGCCGGGCGAGCTCGGCGATGTCCTGCCCGTCGAGCAGGATGCGGCCGCCGTCGAGCTCGTAGAACCGCATGATGAGGTTCACGAGCGTCGTCTTGCCGGCGCCCGTCGGTCCGACGATCGCGACCGTCTGCCCGGGCTCGACGCGGAACGACAGGTCGCTGATGAGCGGACGGTCGGGCGTGTACGAGAACGAGACGTTCTGGAACTCGATCGTGCCGTCGCCCTCCACCGGCGCCGGCGCGTCGGAAGCGTCGGGGTCCTGCTCGTCGGCGTCGAGCAGCTCGAAGACGCGCTCGGCCGAGGCGGTGCCCGACTGGACGACCGCGGCCATGCCGCCGAGCTGCGACAGGGGCTGCGTGAACTGCTGCGAGTACTGGATGAACGCCTGCACGTCGCCGAGTCGGAGCTGCCCGCTCGCGACCATGAGGCCGCCGAGCACCGCGATGCCCACGTAGGTCAGGTTTCCGACGAACATCATGCCGGGCATGATGATGCCCGAGAGGAACTGCGCCTTGAAGGAGGCCTCGTAGAGCTCCTCGTTCTCGTCGCGGAACTTCTGGCTCGAGTCCTGCTCGCGGCCGAAGACCTTGACGAGGGCGTGGCCCGAGAAGGACTCCTCGACGCGTGCGTTCAGGCGGCCGACCTTCTTCCACTGGACGCCGAACGCGGCCTGCGACTTCGGGCCGATGACGCCGAAGATCACGCCCATGAGGGGCAGCGCGACGAGGGCGACGAGCGAGAGCTGCCACGAGATCGAGAACATCATGATGATCACGCCGAGCACCGTGAGCACGCTCGTGAGCGCGCTCGACAGCGACTGCTGCATCGTCTGCGTGATGTTGTCGATGTCGTTCGTGACGCGCGAGATCAGCTCGCCCCGCTGCATCCGGTCGAAGTAGCTGAGCGGCAGGCGGTTGACCTTGGACTCGACGTCCTCACGGAGTCGGAACATGGCCTTCACCATGATCACGTTGATGACGTAGCCCTGGATCCACGAGAGCACGGATGCCACGACGTAGAGCATCAGCACGACGATGATGACCTGGCTGAGGCGTACGAAGTCGATGCCCTCGCCGGGTGTCAGCGTCGCCGCGCCGACGATGTTCGCCAGGTCCTCCTGCCCGGTGGCGCGGAGTTGCTCGACGACCTGCTCCTGCGTCACGCCCGAGGGCAGCTGCAGGGAGATGAAGCCCTCGAAGATGATGTTCGTCGCCTCGGCGAGCACCTTCGGCGCGATGACCGTGAGCACGACGCCGATGGCGCCGAGCAGCGAGACGAACGCGAACGACCACTTCCACGGCGCGAGCAGGCCGAGCATCCGCCGGAAGCTCTTGCCGAAGTCCTGCGCCTTGCCGGGCTTCACGCTGTCCCAGTCGCCGGAGTTGAGGCGGGCCTGCTCGGCGAGCTCGGCCTCCATCCGCTCCTCTTCGGTCAGCTCGGGCTCGACCACGGGTGCGCCGCGGCGGCCACGGCCGCGTCCGCGGCCCTCGTTCTTCATGTCCGCGCTCATGCCCGTGCTCCCGCCGCCAGCTGCGACTCGACGATCTGGCGATACGTCTCGCAGGTCTCGAGCAGCTCCTCGTGGGTTCCGATGCCCACCATGCCGCCGTCGTCGAGCACGACGATGCGGTCGGCGTCGGTGATGGTCGACACGCGCTGGGCGACCACGATCTTGGTCACGTTGGGCAGCTCGCGCCACAACGCCTGCCGCAGCCTCGCGTCGGTGGTGAGGTCGAGCGCCGAGAACGAGTCGTCGAAGACGAGGATGTCGGGCTCGTGCACGATCGCCCGCGCGATGGCGAGGCGCTGGCGCTGGCCGCCGGAGACGTTCGTGCCGCCCTGCGAGATGCGTCCGTCGAGGCCGCCCTCCTTCTCGGCGACGAAGTCGCTGCCCTGGGCGATGGCGAGGGCCTCCCACAGCTCGGCATCCGTGGCATCCTCACGACCGAACCGCAGGTTCGAGGCGATCGTGCCGGCGAACAGGAACGGCCGTTGCGGCACGAGTCCGATCGTCTTCCAGAGCCGGTCGAGGTCGGCCTCGCGCACGTCGACGCCGTTCACGAGCACGGAGCCGCCGGTCACGTCGAAGAGCCGGGGGATGAGCGACACGAGCGTCGTCTTGCCGGCGCCCGTCGAGCCGACGATGGCGACGGTCTCTCCGCGGTTCGCGCGGAACGAGATGCCCTCGAGCACGGGGTGCTCGGCGCCCGGGTACTGGAACGCGACGTCGCGGAACTCGATCGTGCCGACCTCGGGGAAGGCCGAGACCGGGTTCTCGGGACGTGCGAGCGTCGACTGGTTGTCGAGCACCTCGCCGATGCGCTCGGCCGAGACCGCGGCGCGCGGGATCATGATCGTCATGAAGGCGGCCATGAGCACGCCGCCGAGGATAATGCCGACGTACTGCATGAAGGCGAAGAGCGTGCCGATCAGCACGTCGCCCTCGTCCACCTCGATCGCGCCGAACCAGAGCACGGCGACGACGGTGACGTTGAGCACGAGCATGAAGAGCGGGAAGAGCGTGATGAACAGGGTGCCGACGCGGCGGCCGACATCCATGATGTCGGTGTTCGCCCCGCGGAAGCGCTGCTCCTCGATGCGCTCCCGCACGAATGCGCGCACGACGCGGATGCCCGTGAGCTGCTCGCGCAGGATGCGGTTCACGTTGTCGAGCTTCTTCTGGTACGAGCGGAACAGCGGCACCATGCGGGTGATCACGACGGCCGCGACGACCAGGATGATGAGCACCGATGTCCAGATGAGCCAGCTCAGCCCGACGTCTTGGCGCAGGGCCATGACGATGCCGCCGATGGCGAGCAGCGGCGCCTGCACGAGCATGGTCGCGCCCATCATGGCGAGCATCTGCACCTGCTGCACGTCGTTCGTGTTGCGGGTGATGAGCGAGCCCGGGCCGAACTGCGACACCTCGCGCTCGGAGAACCCGCTCACCTTGTCGAAGACGTCGTTGCGGATGTCGCGGCCGAGCTTCATCGCCGCCTTCGCCGCGAAGTAGGTCGCGATGATGGCCGCCGTGATCTGGGCGAGCGAGATCGCCAGCATGAACGCGCCGGTCGACCAGATGTACTCGGTGTCGCCCTTGCTCACCCCCTCGTCGATGATGTCGGCGTTGAGGCTGGGCAGGTAGAGCGACGCGAGCGCCGACACGAACTGGAACACCAGCACGCCGAGCAGGAGCCACCCGTATGGTCTGAGGTAGCGGATCAAGAGTTTGCCGAGCATGGTTCTCCGGGAAGGGCGGGGTGGATGGCGGGAGCGTGAGGGACCCGCGGGGGCGCGACGCCGAACCCCCGATCGGCATCGCACCCGCTAGTCTGCATCGAACCCCGACCCTCCGACATCATCCGTCCGGCCGATATCGCTGAGAGCGCAATCATGGGCGCGATCGGGCCTCAGAGGACGGGGCTGGGCGCCATCCGATAGGCCGTCAGCGAGGCGATCGCGAGCCACGCCCAGCCGGCCACGACGGCGAGCCAGAGCAGTCCCACGCCGGCGGGCGCCATGGCGAGCGCCGCTCCGCCGAGGAAGCCGAGCACGATGACGGCGGCCGCGACGTACGACGTGATCGCGACGCCGCGCCGGCGCTCGCGACGGAACCAGCCGCCCGCGACCACGGCGGCCGCGGCCAGGCTCATGAACCCGATCGCGCCCGCCACGAGGTGCAGCAGGCCGCTCACCGACGCCGTCGTGGCATCCGTGCCCCCGGGCGGGAAGCCGCCCATCGGGTCGGGCGGGAACAGCGCCGCGCCGAAGAGGCTCACGCCGTAGAGGCCGAGCAGGATGCCGGTCGCGACCCCCCGGCCGCCCGGCAGCAGCCGTGCGAAGCCCAGCGCCGCGGCGAGCACCATGAGCCCGCTGAGCACGAGGTTCAGCGCCTGGATCCAGCCGAGCGGTCCGAGCAGCAGCAGGCTCAGGGCGTGCCGCGACAGGTCGAAGCCGGGAACGAGGAGCGCCTGGGCGAGCCCGACCACGAGGTAGAAGGGTCCGGCCACGACGCCCCAGCCGAGGAGCGACTTCGTGACGGCCCGGCCGCGATCGAACGTCGCGCGGGGCGTGGTTCCGGGGACTGCGTTCGACATCGTGCTCACCTTGTCCGTCTTCGTTCGTGTGGTGCGAGGGGTCGTGGGCATTTTCTGCCCTCTTCGGTGTAGTATTGCACCGAGTCATGCAAAAGTAAACGGATGAGTGCAAGAGATTCGGAGCCGGGATGAACAGCGCGACGTCGACGACCGGCCGGGCCGATTACGAGGACCCGCGCATCACGCGCTCCCGCGCGCTCATCATGGAGGCCGCCACTCGCGTCTTCCTGCAGCGCGGCTACCCCGGCACGAGCGTCGACGACATCGCCGCCGAGGCCGGCGTCTCGAAGCGCACCGTCTACAACGTCTTCGACGACAAGGAGCAGCTCTTCCGCGCGATCCTCGACCAGGCGATCACGACGGCCGAGCGCTACTCCCTCGCGTTCGGCGAGACCGCGGGCGGGGCCGACGACGTCGAGGCGGCGCTCACGGCGCTCGCGCGCGAGCTCGCGGCATCCGTGCTCAGCGGTCGCGTGGTGCCGCTGCGGCGGCTGCTCATCGGCGAGGCGTCGCGCTTCCCCGAGTTCGCCGCGGAGTACTACGAGCGGGCGCCCGGACGCGTGATGACGGCCGTCGCCGGCGCGCTGCGCGGCTTCGGCGAGCGCGGGCTGCTGCGCATCGACGACCCCGAGCTCGCCGCAGAGCACTTCGCCTTCCTCGCGATCGGGCCGTCGCTCGACCGGGCGCTCTTCGACCTCGAGAGCGACACGGATGCCGCGACGGCGACCCGCGCGGTCGAGCGCGCCGACCGCGGCGCCGCCGCGTTCCTCCGCGCCTACGCGGCCTGAGCTGCGCGTCGCGGCCGACGCCCGCGGAGTCGTTCCGGATTCAGGCATTCAGCCCGGATTCAGGCCGGTTCGTGGCATCCGCGCCTGAATCCGCGCCGATCGCCTGAATCGCGCCGGGGCGCGAGCGGGAGGGGTGGCGAGGGCGGTCCGTGAGACCAGAATGGACCGCGGAGGTCGACGATGAGCACGCACGAGGTCCTGAACCAGGCACCGGCCCGTGAGGGCGTCGACGAGTTCGCGGCGAACGTGCCGCTCGTCGAGGCCGTCGCGCGCTGGGGGCGCGGGGGGTCGCAGACGGGCGGCGGCTCGCCCGCGCCCGATTCGCCCGACGCCGACGGCATCGACGCGGCATCCGTGCTGCACGACCTCGGACGGCACGTCGGCTCGGCCGCCTTCCAGCGCGACGCGGAGCGGGCGAACACCCAACCGCCGGTGCTGCACACGCACGACCGGTGGGGCGACCGCATCGACGAGGTCGAGTACGACGACGCGTACCACCGCATCATGGCCGCGGCGGTGGGCGCCGGCGCGCACACGTCGGCGTGGGCCGAGCCGGGTCCGGGCGCGAACGTCGAGCGCGCGGCGGCGTTCTTCCTGCTCGCGCAGGTCGAGCCCGGGCACGCGTGCCCGGTGTCGATGACGCACGCCGCCGTGCCGACGCTCGAGCTCGCGGCATCCGGGCTCGCGCGCGACTGGATGCCGCGGCTGCTGAGCCGGGAGTACGAGCCGGGGCTGGGCGGGTCGGGGGTCGCCAAGCGGTCGGCGCTCGTCGGCATGGCGATGACCGAGAAGCAGGGCGGATCGGACGTGCGTGCGAACACGACGCGCGCCGAGCCGACCGGATCCGACGGGCCGTGGGGCCGCGAGTTCCGGCTGACGGGCCACAAGTGGTTCTGCAGCGCGCCGATGAGCGACGCGTTCCTCGTGCTCGCGCAGGCGCCCGGCGGGCTCAGCTGCTTCTTCGTGCCGCGCGTGCTGCCCGACGGCTCGCGCAACGTGTTCCGCATCCAGCGCCTGAAGGACAAGCTCGGAAACCGGTCGAACGCGTCGAGCGAGATCGAGCTCGACGGCACGGCGGCGTGGCTCGTCGGCGACGAGGGCCGCGGCGTCGCGACGATCGTGCAGATGGTCACCCGCACGCGACTCGACTGCGTCATCGGCACGGCCGCGGGGATGCGCCAGGCGGTCGCCGAGGCTTCGTGGCACGTGCGACACCGTCGCGCGTTCGGCGAGCTCCTCGTCGACCAGCCCGCGATGCAGGCGGTCGTGGCCGACCTCGCGCTCGAGTCCGAGGCCGCGACGGTCACGGCGATGCGGCTCGCGCGCGCCTACGACGATGATGCGGATGCTTCGGAGCAGGCGTTCCGGCGCCTCGCCACGGCCGTGTCGAAGTACTGGGTCTGCAAGCGCGGCCCCGGTCATGCGCATGAAGCCCTCGAGTGCCTCGGCGGCAACGGCTACACGGAGGCGTTCCCGCTCGCCCGGCGCTACCGCGAGCAGCCGCTGCTCGCCATCTGGGAGGGCTCGGGCAACGTCATCGCGCTCGACGTGCTGCGGGTGCTGGCCCGCGAGCCCGAGGCGTTCGACGCGTTCTTCGCCGTGGTCGCCGACGCGACGGGGGAGCACGCCGCGCTCGACCTCGAGGTCGCCGAGGCGCAGGCGGTCGTGCTCGAGGTGTCGCGGGATCCCGCGAGCGGCGCCGTGCGCGCCCGGGAGCTCACCGAGCGGCTCGCGCTCGTGCTGCAGGCGTCGCTGCTCGTGCAGCACGCGCCGGCCGCCGTCGCCGACGCGTTCGTGCGCTCGCGGATCGAGGGCGACGGCGGCACCATGTACGGCGCGCTGCCGCCCGGCCTCGACACGGCCGCGATCCTCGCGCGGGCGTAGGTCGCGAGCCTGCGCGGGCGCTCCCTCGCCTCAGCTCCGGATCGGCACGTACCGCGCGACCGTCACGCCCTTCGGAGTCGTCGTACTGTGCGTGAGCTCCATCGGCTGGTGCGTGGAGCCGAACAGCTTCGTGCCGGTGCCGAGCACGAGGGGGTGGATCACGAGCACGTACTCGTCGATCAGGTGCGCCGCCGCGAGCGACCGCACGACCATGCCGCTGCCGAGGATCGAGAGGTCGGGGCCATCGCCGTGCTTCAGCGTGGCCACCGTCTTGATCGCGTCGCCGGCGAGGAGCGTCGAGTTCTCCCACTCGAGCCGGGTCGCCGCGTTCCGCGACACCACGAACTTCTCGACGCGGTTCAGGTACTCGGTGTACGGGTTGCCGTCGGCCTGGTGCGGCCAGAACGCCGCCATGCTGCGGTACGTGCGGTGCCCGAACAGCATCGCGCCGTCGGCGCCCATGCCGACGGCCATCTCGGCCGCCAGCGCGTCGTCGCTCCCCGCGATGGCCCATCCCCCGTACGGGAACTCGCCGCGGGTGTCCTCCTCACGCGACGCCGGCGCCTGCATGACGCCGTCGAGGGAGATGTTCTCGGTCACGGTGATCCTGCGCATGCGGCCCATCCTCCGCCCGGATGCCGCGCGCCGCCAGTGTCGGGCTCTGCGTGCCGCGCATGGCGAGAGTGCTCGAATGGTCGGTATCCGACGCCGGAAGCGACCGTTCGAGCACTCTCGAGAAGATGGGGGCGAGGCGAGCGGGATCAGCCCGCGAGCAGCCGCTCGAGCGCCGCGAGCGCCGGGCGCTGGCCCTTCACGAGGCGGTCGAGCGCCTCGTCGGGGGTGAACCAGGCCGCGGCATCCAGCTCGGGGAACGACTGGCGCCGCCCTGACCGGGGCGGCCACTCGATCTCGAACAGGTTGCTGCGCACGTCGTCGGGGTCGAAGTCGGACTCGCCCGCGAACACGTGCACCACCTTGCCCGAGGAGTAGCGGAACGCGCCGAGCTCCCGGTACTCGACATCGGGCGCGGGCCGGCCCACCTCCTCGGCGAACTCGCGCAGCGCGGCGGCGAGCGGCGTCTCGTCGGTGAAGGTGCCCTTGGGGATCGACCAGGCCGACGCATCCTTGCCGCGCCAGAACGGCCCGCCCATGTGCCCGAGGAACACCTCGAGCCCCGGCTGCCGCCGGTAGAGCAGGATGCCCGCGCTGGTCTCCGCCATGCGGACACGCTACCCCCGCCGCGCGCTCAGCCGCGCCAGACGAACGGCGGATGCCCCGTCGGCGCCTCGCCCGCCGCGACGAGCCGCGCGAGCCGCACGGCCCCGTCGAGCGGCGTCCCAGCGGCCGCGACGAGCGTCGCGGCGGGGGCGAGCCGACCGAACTCGGCCGCGAACGACTCGGCAAACGCGCCGCCCGCCGCGAACACCCCACCCGTCCCGGCCGCGAGCGGTGGCACTTCGGGGTCGAGCGCGGCGGCGAGCGTGGCCGCGACCTCGGTGCCGGCCCGCCGCATGATGTCGGATGCCACGGCGTCCCCGGATGCCGCGAGCCCCGCGACATCCGCCGCGAACCCGGCGAGCAGGCCCGCACGGTCGGGCCGCGTGAGCAGCTGCCCGGGCCAGGACGGCGCCGCGCCGAACCGCGCCACGGCCGCCTCGAGGAGCGCCGCGGCATCCGTCGTCACGCCGTCGTGCGTGCGGATCGCCGCCTTGAGCGCCTCGATGCCGATCCACGCGCCGGAGCCGCGGTCGTCGAACAGGTGGCCCCAGCCGCCGACGCGCTTCCAGCGGTCGCGCAGGTCGGTGCCGATCGCGATCGCGCCCGTGCCCACGGCGACGACCGCGCCGCCGCGTCCGCCGAGGACGCCGAGGTGCGCGGTGACCGCGTCGATCGCGAGCGCGACGGGCGCGCCGGCGGCATGTGCGAGCCGAGCGGCCGCATCGTCGGGGGAGCCGACGAGGGAGGCGAGGCCGGTGGCGCCGACGCCGACGCCGGTGAGCGCGGCATCGGGCCACGTGGTTCGCACGTCGGCGATGAGGGCTACGGCGACGTCGACGGTGCTCGATCCGCCGGATGCCACGGCGACCCGGCCGCCCTCGAGCACGCGCCGCTCGGCGCCCACGGGTGCGCCCGCCGCGCCGGACCCTGCGAGCGGCTCGAGCGCCGCGCGCGATCCCGTGCCGCCGACGTCGATGCCGAGCACCCAGCGTGCGGCGCCGGACTCGCCGGACTCCCAGCCGCGCGATGCGACACTCTTCACGGCCCGAGCCTACGGCCGGGGCATCCGACGCGCCCTCGTGAGGTCGCAGGTTTCCGGAAGATCACGATTTCGGAAATAACTTGCAAACATTGCATCGCTCACGAATACTACTTCCCAGTGTCACATTCCGGGCGCGTGTCGCGCCATCGAGATTTCCAATGAAGGAGGCATCCATGAAGAAGCGCTTGCTGCCCGTCGCCGTGCTCGCCACGGCCGCGTTCGGGCTCACCGCGTGTGCGGGCGGGTCGAACAGTGGAGACGGCGGTGACGTCAGCGCCGAGGGCGAGACCCTCAACGTCTGGATCATGGAGGGCACGAACCCCGACTCCGACGCGTTCTTCGACGAGGTGGGCGAGGCGTTCACCGAGGAGACCGGCGCGGAGCTCAACGTCGAGTTCGTGCAGTGGGCGGACGCCCACGACCGGTTCGTGACGTCGATCGCCGGCGGCACGACCCCCGACGTCGCCGAGACCGGCACCACCTGGACCGCGGAGTTCGCCGACGCCGGCGCGCTCGCCCCCATCGGCGACTACGTCGACGACGAGGGCCTGGGCGACGACCTCGTCGAGGGCCTCGTGACCTCGGGCACCTACGACGACGAGCTCTACGGCATGCCCTGGTACGCCGGCGTGCGCTCGCTCGTGTACCGCTCCGACATCTTCGAGGAGCTCGGCCTCGAGGCGCCGACCAGCTGGGACGAGATCGTCGCGGCGGGCGAGGCCATCAAGGCCGCCCACCCCGAGATGATGGCGTTCGCGGTCCCCGGCGACGCCGAGTTCGGCGTGTACCCGTGGGTCTGGGGCGCCGGCGGCGAGGTCTCCGTCCAGGAGGGCGACGAGTGGGTCTCGGGGCTCGACAGCGCCGAGTCGCAGGAGGGCATCCAGTTCTACACCGACCTCGCGCTGAAGCACGGCTTCTCGTCGGCCGGTGCGACCACGTGGAAGGAGACGGACGTCCTCGACAACTTCTCGCAGGGCAACGTCGCCATGGCGCTCATGGGCTCGTGGACGCCCGCCGCGATCGTCGAGAAGAACGCCGAGCTCGAGGGCAAGTTCGCCGCCACCCCGATCCCCGG
Source organism: Agromyces mariniharenae (assembly GCF_008122505.1). Classification (NCBI taxonomy): domain Bacteria; kingdom Bacillati; phylum Actinomycetota; class Actinomycetes; order Micrococcales; family Microbacteriaceae; genus Agromyces; species Agromyces mariniharenae. The sequence continues at coordinate 2,366,382 of NZ_VSSB01000001.1, forward strand.
CAAGGACGGCGGCATCGCCCCTTCGGTCTTGGGCGGCTCGCACCTCAGCATGTTCAACACCGCGAAGAACCCCGAGCTCGCGTGGGAGTTCATCAAGCTCATGACCACCGGTGAGTTCGCCGAGCAGTGGGGCGAGCAGTCGGGCTACTTCCCGGGCCAGCAGTCGCTCCTCGCCGAGACCATGGAGTCGGACGACCCGCTGGTCGCACCCTTCGCCACGCAGCTCGTCGACGGCGGCGGCACCGTGCCGGTGACGCCGAAGTTCGGCGCCGTGCAGGCGAAGAAGACCACGAACACCGCCATCCAGGCGATCCTCTCCGGGCAGAAGACGGTCGAGCAGGCCACGTCCGACGCCGCAGCGGAGATGAACGAGATCATGAACGGCAACTGAGTCCGTGACCTCGACGATCCAGGTACCGACGTCCGCGCGGGGGGCCGAGTCCCCCCGCGCGGGCGGCGGCCCCGTTCAACGCAAGAACCCGATCACGCGGCTGCGGCCGTGGCTGCTGCTCGCGCCCGCCCTCGCGGTGCTGGCCGTGCTGCTGCTCTGGCCGCTCGTGCGCGTGTTCCTCTTCTCCCTGCAGGACTACGGCCTGCGCGAGATCGTCTCGGGCGAGCCGAACTGGATCGGCATCGACAACTACCTCGAGGTCTTCACCGACCCCACCCTCTGGACCGTCGTCCTCCCCAACACCGTGGGCTTCGCGGTGCTCGCCGTCGCGGGCACCGTCGCCCTCGGCACGGCCGTCGCCGTGCTCATGGCCTCGCTCGGACCCTTCTGGCGCACCATCGTCGGCAGCGCCATCATGATCGCCTGGGCCATGCCCGCGGTCACCGGCACCTACGTCTGGGTCTGGATCTTCGACGCCGACCGCGGCATCTTCAACGAGACCCTCCAGGCCCTCGGGCTCCAGGACGAGCCCGTCAACTGGTTCACGAACCGGTACACCTTCTACGCCATCGTGCTGCTCAACGTCGTGCACCACGGCTTCCCGTTCGTCGCGATCACGATCCTCGCCGGCCTCCTCGGCGTGCCGAAGGAGATGCTCGAGGCCGCCGAGATGGACGGCGCCGGCCCGTGGCGCCGGTTCTGGCGCATCATCGTGCCGAACCTCAAGCAGGTCTTCGCGGTCGTCATCATCCTGTCGACCATCTGGGACTTCAAGGTCTTCGCGCAGGTCTACCTCATGCCCGGTGGCTCGGGCTCGAACCGCGAGGCGCTGAACCTCGGCGTGTGGTCGTACGTCGAGTCGTTCGGGCAGAACCGCTACGGCTTCGGCTCCGCCATCGCGGTGCTGCTCACCCTCGTGCTCCTCGCGATCACCGTCGTGTACGTGCGCACCATGCTGAAGGAGGAGGAGCTGTGAGCACCGTGACGCCCGCCCCCACGACCGCGCCCGCGGCATCCGCTGCCGTCGCCGGCCCCGCCGACGTGACCCGCCGCATCGCGCGCAGCCGCCGCACCGCCCGCAAGACCCGCGCCGCCGCGCTGAAGGCCGTGCTCGTCGTGCTGCTGCTCGCGTTCACGCTCTTCCCCGCGTTCTGGATGCTCTCGAGCGCGTTCGACGCGAAGGCCGGCACCGGAGGCCAGACGCTCCTCCCGCGCGAGTTCACGTTCGACAACTTCTCGTACGTGCTCACCGATGGCGGGTTCGACGTGTTCCTGCGCAACTCGGCGATCGTCGCGCTCGTCACCGTGGTCGCGAGCGCCGTGCTCTCGCTGCTCGCCGCGGTCGCGGTCGCCCGCTTCCGCTTCCGGTCGCGCACCGCGATCCTGCTCATGATCCTCATCGTGCAGATGGTGCCGCTGGAGGCGCTCGTCATCCCGCTGTTCGTGCAGGTGCGCGACCTCGGCATGCTCAACACGCTCCTCGGTCTCATGGTCGTGTACGTCGCGCTCTCGCTGGCGTTCGGCATCTGGATGCTGCGCGGATTCGTCGCGGCCGTGCCGGTCGAGCTCGAGGAGGCCGCCTACATCGACGGCGCGAGCTGGGGGCGGATGTTCCGCTCCGTGCTCCTCCCCCTCGTGATGCCCGGGCTCGTGGCGACCTCGGTGTTCTCCTTCATCACCGCGTGGAACGAGTTCATCTTCGCCATGACGCTGCTCGGCGGGGCATCCGAGAACTACACCGTGGCCATCGGCCTGAAGCAGTTCTTCGGCGAGCACACGAACGAGTGGGGCTACATCATGGCCGCCTCGACGATCATCACGATCCCCGTCATGATCTTCTTCGTCATCGTGCAGCGACGCCTGTCGGCCGGACTCGTGGCAGGTGCGGTCAAGGGATGAGCGCCGTGCACGACCCTGGGCTCCGTCGGCTGGTGGGCGCGGTGCTCTGGCCCGGGTACCTCGGGCGCGAGCTGCCCGACTGGCTGCGCCGCGAGCTCGCCGACGGCGGCCTCGCGGGCGCGGTGCTGTTCTCGCACAACCTTCCCGGTGGTCGAGTAGCGCCCGGCGAAGCCGGACGCGTATCGAGACCCGCGTCCGCATTCCGCGACCTCCGCGACGACGTCCTCATCGGCATCGACGAGGAGGGCGGCAACGTCACCCGCCTCGAGGCGGCGACGGGCTCCACGCTCCCGGGCGCCGCCCAGCTGGGCTTCGTCGACGACACGGATGCCACCGCCGCGACCGGCCGCGCGCTGGCGGAGCGCTCGCTCGCAGCCGGCGCGAACGTGGTGCTCGCCCCCGTCGCCGACGTGAACACCAACCCGCGCAACCCGGTGATCGGCGTGCGCGCGTTCGGCGAGGCGCCCGAGCTCGTGTCGCGGCACGTCGCCGCGGCCGTGCGCGGCATCCAGTCGGCGGGGGCCGCCGCCTGCGTGAAGCACTTCCCGGGCCACGGCGACACGCACGTCGACTCGCACCACGCGCTGCCGACGCTCACGATCGACGTCGACGAGATCGAGCGGATGCACCTCCCGCCGTTCCGCGCCGCGATCGAGGCCGGCGTCGCCGCCGTCATGACCGGGCACCTCGTGGTGCCCCAGTGGGGCGACGCCCCGGCGACCCTCAACCCGTCCGTGCTCTCGCGCCTGCGCACCATGGGCTTCGAGGGCGTCATCGTGACCGATGCGCTCGACATGGCGGCGGTGCGCGCGACCGTCGGCGCGGGGCCCGGAGCCGTGCAGGCGCTCCTCGCCGGGGCCGACCTGCTCTGCATCGGCAACCCGCGCAACCCGGGCTCCGCCGCGGCGCCCGACCAGGACGAACAGGACTTCCGCGAGGTGCAGGCCGCGATCCTCGCCGCACTCGACGACGGCACCCTACCCGTCGTCGCGCTCGAACGCGCGGCGGATCGGGTGCGGAAGCTCGGCGCCGCGCTCGCCGGTGGGGGATTCACCGGCGGGCGCGCCGAGGCGCCGGGAACGACGGATGCCGCGAACTGGGGAGTCGACGCGGCATCCGTCGCCCGGCTCGCCATGACGGTCGACGGACCCGTCGCGCCGGCACCTGGACCCCGGACCGTGCTCGACGTGCGCGGTCGCGCGACCATCGCGGTCGACGGCGATGCCGATTACGTGGCCGGCGCGCTCGCCGCGGGCGGACGCGTCGTGCGGCTCGACACGAGCGCCGTGCCGGGCGACGACCTGCGCGGCGCCGTCGCCGCGGCCGCCGAGGCGCGAGGCGCGTTCGTCGTGCTCGTCGACGCGGTCGGCGCGCACAGCGCCCAGCGCGACGTGATCGAGCAGCTCGGCGCGATCCGCCCGAGCGCGGTCGTCGTGAACGTGGGGATGCCCGGCGGGCGTCTCCCGCTCGCGACCGTGCACACGCGGGCCGCGAGCCGACTCGCCGCCGAAGCCGCGAGCGCGCTGCTCGCGTCGGGCTCGCGCCTGGAGGCGACCGCATGATCGTGCTGTCCCTGCAGTCGGGCACCTCCGCCGACGGCATCGACGTCGCCGTCGTCGAGATCTCGCGGATCGAGGAGGACTCGCACCTGGCCATGCGCCTCCTCCACGCCGACACGGTCGACTGGGCGCCCGACCTCCGTGACCGCGCACTGGCCGCGACCACCGGCGAACCGCTGACCGCCGGCGCCTTCTGCGAGCTGGACACCCGGCTGGGACAGGCGTTCGCGGATGCCGCGGCCGCCGGCTCCCGCGCCGCGGGCGTCGTGCCCGACCTCGTCGTCTCGCACGGCCAGACGATCTTCCACTGGGTGGCCGACGGCCGCGCCCGGGGAACGATGCAGCTCGGCGAGCCCGCGTGGATCGCCGAGGCCGTCGGCGCGCCCGTGCTCTCCGACCTGCGAGCAGCCGACATCGCCGCCGGCGGCGAGGGCGCTCCGCTCATGGCGGTCTTCGACCGGGCCTGGCTCGGCGCCGAGGCTGCCGCGACGGGCCGCGCGCTCGCGACCGTGAACCTCGGCGGCATCGCCAACGTGCAGGTGGTGCATCCCGACGGCGACGTCGTGGCGTTCGATAGCGGACCCGGCAACGGGCTCATCGACGCCGTCGTTGCACGGGCGACCGACGGCGGGCGGTCCTTCGACGAGGACGGCCGGCTGGCGGCATCCGGACGCGTCGACGAGGCGCTCCTCGCCGAGCTGGAGCGTCATCCGTACTTCGCGGCACCCGTGCCGAAGACCACGGGGCGCGAGACGTTCGACCTCGGCGTCGTCGACCGCGCCGTCGCGGCCGTCGCGGCATCCGCCGTCGTGGCATCGGGCGGCGCGGCGACCGCGGATCCGCCCGCCCTCGAGGACCTCGTCGCGACGCTCACCGAGCTGACCGCGCACACCGTGGTCGACGCGATCCCCGGCGACCCGGCCGTGCTCATCGCCTCGGGTGGTGGGGCGCGCAACCCCGTGCTGCTCGGGCGCATCGCGGCGCTGGCCGCCGAGCGCGGCATCGTCGTCGAGTCGAGCGAGGTGCGCGGGATCGACCCGTCGTTCAAGGAGTCGCTCATGTTCGCCCTGCTCGGCTACCTCAGTTGGCACGGCGTTCCGGCGCGGCTGTCGTCGGGCGGTTCGGGGGAGCCGCGCGTCGCCGGCCGGTTCACGAGCGGTCGGATGCCGCTCCGCCTGCCGCCGCCGCTCGCCGGCGTCGCATCCGTCACCATCACCAGCACCGACCACGGGGGAGCACCGCGATGAACCACACCGTCCCGGCCGAGGACCATCGCGCGTTGCGCGAGCTCCTCGGCGAGCTCGCCACCGAGGGCGTGAACGACGCGCACGGCGAGTTCGACCTGCTCGCGACCGAGGCGCAGCTCGCCGCGATGCAGGCGGAGAGCGCGCAGGCGGTCGCTGCGGTGACGGATGCCGCGCCGCAGGTCGCCGCGGCGATCGACGCGATCGTGCCCCGGCTTCGCGCCGGCGGCCGGCTCGTCTACCTGGGCGCCGGCACCGCCGGACGCATGGGCGTGCTCGACGCGAGCGAGATCCCGCCGACGTTCGGCACCGACCCGTCGCTCGTCGTCGGCGTCATCGCGGGCGGCGAGATCGCGTTGCGCTCCGCCGTCGAGGACGCCGAGGACGACGCCGCCCGCGGCGCCGCCGACCTCGAGGCGATCGGGCTCACCCCCGCCGACGCGGTCGTCGGCATCTCGGCATCGGGGCGCACGCCCTACGTCGTCGGCGCGCTCGAGCACGCCCGCGCGCTCGGCGCGCTCACGGTCGGGCTCTCGTGCAACGCCGGGAGCCGGATCGGCGAGGTCGCCGACCTCGCGATCGAGACGGTCGTCGGACCCGAGATCGTCGCCGGGTCGACCCGCCTCAAGGGCGGCACCGCGCAGAAGCTGGTGCTCAACGCCATCTCGACGATCGCGATGGTGCGCCTCGGCAAGGTCCACGGGAACCTCATGGTCGACGTGCAGGCGACCAATGCGAAGCTGCGCGCCCGTGCCGAGCGCATCGTCATGCTCGCGACGGGCGTCGATGCGGCGGCGGCATCCGCGGCCCTCGAATCGGTCGGCGGCTCGGTGAAGGCGGCCATCCTCGTGACCATTACTGGGGTGTCACCCGATGACGCACTCGCGCGCCTCTCGACGCACGATGGGGTGTTGCGCGATGCTCTGACTGAGGTTCGCGCGGTGCCGATGCCCGTGATCCGTCCAGAGGAGACCGATGTCCGTTGACGTGCTCCAGAGTGTGCGGCAGTCCCTGCCGCGCCTGAGCTCGTCGGAGGCCCGCGTCGCGGAGGCGATCATCGCCGACCCCTCGATCGTCGTCGACCTCACGATCACCGACCTGGCGAAGCGGTGCGGCACCTCGCTCTCGACCGTCGCGCGGTTCTGCCAGACGCTCGGCTACAGCGGCTATCGCGAGTTCCGCATGGAGGTCGCGAGCGCCATCAGCCGCGAGGCTGCCGAGCGCGACCGGTTCGGGCTCGCCGACTCCGACATCGGACCCGACGACCCCGCCGCCGACGTGGTCGCCAAGATCGCGTTCCACGAGGTGCTCGCGATCGAGCAGACCGTGCAGGCGCTCGACATCGCCGAGCTCGACCGCGTCGTCGACGCGATCGCCAGCGCCGCGCACGTCGATCTCTACGGGTTCGGCGCCAGCGGCCTCACCGCACAGGACCTGCAGCAGAAGCTCGCGCGCATCGGCATCTCGGCGTTCTGCTCGGTCGACGTGCACCTTGCGCTCGTCTCGGCCGCGCTGCGCAAGCCGGGCGACGTCGCGATCGGCATCTCGCACTCGGGCCTCACGACCGAGACGATCCACGCGCTGAGCGTCGCCCGGGATGCGGGTGCGACCACGGTCGCGCTGACGAACTCGCCCGACTCGCCCGTCACCGAGGTCGCCGACATGGTGCTCACGACCCAGGCGCGCGAGTCGACCTACCGCATGGGCGCCATGTCGAGCCGCATCGCGCAGCTCGCCGTCGTGGATTTCGTGTTCGTGCGCGTCGCCCAGCGCCGGCACGAAGACGTCGCGGCGCCGCTGCGCCGCACCTACGAGGTGACCGCGAGCCACAAGGTGAGCTCGCGGAAGCGGCGCGAGCAGGGGTAGGGGTCTCCCGCCATACGCCCGTCGCGCGCGATTCAGGCAATCACCCTCCGCTCAGGACGCTTCCGCGGATTCCCGCCTGAATCCGGTCCGATCGGGTGAATCCGGTGCCACTACGCTCCTCCCGAGCGTCCGCTCCGGGCTCGCGCCATGCGGACGATCGGCTCGATTGTGGCCGACCCGCGCGTGTACGCCGGGTGTTGTCGCCCTCCGTGCGTACCGTGGGCGCCATGACGAACCAGGTGCAGATCACGGTCGCGCCCGACGTGCTCGACGAGCCGTGCCCCCGCTGCGAGTCGACCGCCGTGCGAGCGGTCGTGTACACCCGCACGGTCGACGTCGTCATCGACGCGGATGCTGCCGCCGACCCGTTCGCCGCAGACGGACCCCTGTTCGACTGCCGCGAGTGCGGCTTCGAGTGGGGCGAGCTCGTGCGCGACCTCATGCGCTAGGCGGAGGTCCGGCGGAATCCATCGCGCGGGAGAGGAACCCGCGCCCGCCTGTGGATAACCCGGCGAGACGGGCGGCCGGGCTCACCTAGGCTCGACGCCATGCCGATCCCCCGCCGCCGCCGAGCCGTGCGACGGGGCGCTTCGGTCGTCGCGGCGACGGGCCTCGCGCTCGCGCTCGCCGGATGCGTCGGCGCGCCCACGCCGACACCCACGCCGACGGCGGCCGACACGCCCGCGCCGATCTTCGCGTCGGACGAGGAGGCGCTCGCGGCGGCGGAAGCTGCGTATGCGAAGTACAACGACGCGTCGGCGGTCGTTACGGCGGACGGAGGAACGAATCCCCAGCGTGTGGACGAAACGGTTACATCGGCGTACGCCGAGACACTTCACGAAGAGTTCGCGGCACTTGCGGACGCGGGCCTTCGCATGACTGGCGAAACCACGTTCTATGAGGCGGCGCTTGCGGAGAATGCGGTGGATACAGAAGGCGCAAGGGTCACGATCTACCTTTGCCGTGATGTGAGTGCTGTGAGGGTTGTTGCGTCGGACGGTAGCGATGTAACCCCCGCAGATCGTGACGCATCCGCTCCGACTCAAGTGTTTCTGGTGTCGACTGCCGAGAATCCCAGTGTCCTGCTCGTCGACGGGGTAGATCGTTGGACTGGCGAAGATTTCTGTTGATTCCGAGCGCGCTTGCGCTGACGGCGGCAATAGCAATTGCGTCGCCGGCGAAGGCGGATGGTGGTAGCGGCTGCTCTGACGCGCTGGCGGGTTTGGGCTGCCCCGATGTTGGAGGCAGCCTCAGCACAGGGGAGGCAATTCTCGAGGCCATTCGGCCAGGCAGTGAGCAAGGCTCCACTGAGGAATCCGAGCAGCCGGTGGGCGCTCCAACTGTTGGCACCGACACCTCGGAGTCGCCGCCTCCCCCGCCCCCACCAGCCAACTGCAGCCCCAACAACCTCACGCTCTGCGCGGGCGATCCGGCCGCGCCGCAGGAGGAGCCCGCGGCACCGATCGTCGTGACGCTCCGCGACATCGCGTCGTTCCGCCCGGCGACGCCCGGCAACGGGATGGAGCCCGGGGGATGGGCGGTGGTCGGGCTGCCGGCGAACTTCGTGGCGGCGGCATCCGTCGAGGTGGTCTCCGGCACGTTGCTCGGGCAGCCCGCCGACGTCCGGTTCACGCCGGTCGGCTACCGCTGGAGCCACAGCGACGGCGGGATCGTCGAATCGGGCAGCCCCGGCGCGACGTGGGACGCCCTCGGGCAGCGGGAGTTCAGCCCGACTCCGACCAGCCACGTCTACGTCGCTCCGGGCGAGTATACGGCCGAGCTGGAGGTCGCGCTTCGCGCCGAGTACCGGTTCGCGGGTTCGCCCTGGCGGTCCATCGCGGGCACCCTCGCGGTGACGGGCCCGCCGCAGCGGGTGCTCGTGGGCGAGTTCGACACGGTGCTGACGCGCGGCGACTGCATCGCCGACCCGTCAGGGCCCGGCTGCTGAGTTCCAACCCACGACGACGTCGAGCCCTACCACGTCGACGGCGTGTGCTCGCCGCTGCGGCCCTGGTTCGCCACGATGGTCGCGTCGAGCAACCGCCGAACACCGGCCATGCCGTCGATCGCGAAGGCCGCACGCTGCCGCTCCGCGCCGGTGCCTGCGCGGCGCAGGCGTCGCACCGAGCTCTGGACGGCGTCGAGGTCGCCCTCCTCCTCGAGCTCGTCCGTGAGCATGAGGACGAAGCGGCCCAGCACGTCGCCGGCCGGAGCGAGTCCGCCGGAGATCGGGTCGAACACGTCGGCGCGCATGCCGTGGTGCGCCGAGTGCATCAGCGCCGCGCTGAGCAGCTCGGGCGGCACCTCGGCCGAGGCGTTCGCCGCGGCATCCGTCGCCTCGGGCCTCGTGAGTGCGTGACTCACCACGGCGCGGCAGAGCGCGGCGACGAGCAGGGTCGACTCGACGTCGAGCTGCGCGTCGGCCATGCGGAACTCGATCGTGGGGAGGTGTTCGGAGAGGCGGACGTCCCACGAGATCAGGCCGAGGTCCTTCGTGCCGCCGATGCCGAGGAGCCGGTGGACACGGCGGTCGTAGTCGGCGGCGTCGATGAACGAGGGCGGGCAGCCCGCGATCGTCCAGCGGCGCAGCAGGATGGTGCGCCAGCTGTCGTAGCCCGTGTCGTGGCCGCGCCACAGCGGCGAGTTCGTCGAGATGGCGGTGAGGAGGGGCATCCACGGCCGGACGGCGTTGAGCGCGACGACGCCCGCCTCGCGGTCGGGCACGCCGACGTGGACGTGCAGGCCGCTCAGCTGGTGGTCGGCGATGATCCCGCCCAGGTCGGCGACGATGCGGTGGTAGCGCTCGACGTCGGCGATCGAGGGGAACGGCGTCGTCTGCGGGGGAGTGCCCACGCTCGCGGCGACGACGCCGAGCGCGTCGGCGCGCTCGGCCACGAACCGCCGGAAGCCGAGCAGGGCCGATCGCGCCTCCTCGAGCGAGGAGAACACGGCCGACGCGTGCTCGACCTGCGAGGCGAGGAACTCCTTGTGCGTGACGTCGGCCCACTGCGGCGACGCCATCAGGGCGCCGTACACGTCGGCCGCGACATCCGCCGGGCGCAGCGTCATGCGCTCGAGGAACTGGAACTCCTCTTCGATTCCGAACGTCCTCACGACGTGACCCCTCCGCCGACCCCGACCTGACCTCGAAACTGTCCCCCGATTCGACCATCGGTGGCTGGAATCCTCCTGTCAACCCCGTGACGGATGAACGGTTCTCGGCTATCCGGTGATCCCCGAGGGAACGGCGCATCGGGAGGAAAGACCCGTCCGGGGGCACGTGTCGAGAACGCGACGGCAGCCTCGACATACTGGTGGGAGCGCGGTCCAGCCTCCTGAACGAAACGACGACGACGCACGATCGAAGGAGCGATTCCGATGAAGTACCTCATCCAGATCTACAGCAACCCCGAGTCGCGGGCGATGTGGGACAGCTTCACGCCCGAGCAGCAGGCCGAGGGCTACGCCTACTACCAGGCGATCAGCGAGGAGCTCGTGTCGAGCGGCGAGTACGTCGCCGCCGAGGCGCTCGCCGACGCCTCGCTCGCGAAGCGCGTGACGCAGACCGACGGCAGCGCCGTCGCGAGCGATGGCCCGTTCGCCGAGACGAAGGAGCTGCTCGCCGGGTTCTACCTCGTCGACTGCGAGACCGAGGCCCGCGCGGTCGAGATCGCCGCCCGCTTCCCCGAGGCCGAGTTCGGGCTCATCGAGGTGCGCCCGGTGCTCGACATGGCCGCCCGCGGCGACGTCTGAGGACGGGCGCGACGCCGGGTGAGACGATGAGCGACGCCGTGAGCGACGCCGTCCGAGCACTGCGAGATGCCGCACCGTCGGCGCTCGCAGTGCTCGTGCGGCGCTACGGCGACTTCGAAGCGTGCGAGGACGCCATGCAGGAGGCGCTCATCGCGGCATCCGCCCAGTGGCCTCGCGACGGCGTGCCCGACAGCCCGCGCGCGTGGCTCGTGCAGGTGGCGTCGCGGCGCTACATCGACCAGGTGCGATCGGATGCCGCCCGCCGACGCCGCGAGTCGCTCGCCGCCGACCTCGAGCCGCCGCCCACCCCGGTCCCCGGCGTCGACGACACCCTCGCCCTGTTCCTGCTCTGCTGCCACCCCGCGCTCACCACGCCGTCGCAGGTGGCGCTCACGCTGCGGGCGGTCGGCGGACTCACCACCGCCGAGATCGCCCGCGCGCTGCTCGTGCCCGAGGCCACCGTCGCCCAGCGCATCTCGCGGGCGAAGGCGCGCATCAAGGCGAGCGACGAGGGCTTCCGGATGCCGCGCCCCGACGAGCTCGAGGCACGGCTCGGCGCGCTCCGCAGCGTGCTCTACCTCGTCTTCACCGAGGGGCACACCGCGAGCTCGGGCGACCGGCTCGCCCGGGTCGACCTCTCGGCGGAGGCGATCCGGCTCACCCGACAGCTCCACGACGCCGACCCCGATGCCTCGGGCGAGACGACCGGGCTCCTGGCGCTCATGCTCCTCACCGACGCGCGCCGTGCCGCCCGCACCGACGACGCTGGTGCGATCGTGCCGCTCGACGAGCAGGACCGGTCGCGCTGGGACCGGGCCATGATCGACGAGGGCGTCGCGCTCGTGACCGCGGTGCTCGACCGGGCGCCCATCGGCCCGTACCAGCTGCAGGCCGCGATCGCGGCGGTGCACGATGAGGCGGACTCGACCGCGACGACCGACTGGCTCGAGATCCTCGGGCTCTACGACCTGCTCGCGCGCATGGCCCCGAGCCCGATGGTCACGCTCGGACGCATCGTCGCCCTCGCCATGGTGGAGGGTCCCGAGCCGGGGCTCTTGGCGCTCGACCGCGCCGAGGCGGAGCACGACGGCGGGCTGTCCGACCACCACCGCACCTGGGCGGTGCGCGCACACCTGCTCGAGCAGTCGGGGTCGACGGATGCCGCGTCGCTCGCGTTCGCCGAGGCGGCGCGCCGCACGCTCAACGGGCCGGAGCAGCGCTACCTCGCCGCGAAGGCCGAGCGCCTGCGCAGCTCGACGGGCTGAGCGGCCGCCCGCGGGATCGCGCACTCGCCGCAGGAATCCCGTCCGTGCGCCGGAATCCGGACCGGGCGGGATTCCAGCGCGTCAGCGGGATTCCAGCGTGCGTTCAGAGGTCGAGCACCTCGAGGGCGACCTCGACGTCGTCGCCCTCCTCGATGCGCTCTGCGGTGCGCACGGCCTTCTTCACCGGCAGCACGTAGCTGCCCTGCTTCGAGTCGGGGAACACCGAGGTCGACCAGGTCGTGCCGCCCACCGTGACGCGCACGCGCACCGACCCGAAGCCGCGCGGCATGCGCGGCACCTCGCGGATGTCGTCGCCGATCTCCTCGGGCAGGGTCACGAAGAACCAGCCGCCCTGCGCGCTCCACTCCCAGAGCGGCGCCGTGAAGCGGAATCGCATGCCCGGATGCTACCGGCGACCACCGACGCGCCGGCGCCGGTCGCCCGGTCGGGACGCCGCCGGCTCGTCGGGGAGCGGAACCGTGGTGTGCTCGTCGGGCGCGCGCAGGGGCAGCGTCACGGTGACGGCCGGTGCGGTCGTGGCAGCCACGCCGGGCCCGACCGTCGCACTCGCCGGTTCCGCGTGCGGCGCGGTCGTGCGGGGCGGCGCGTCCTCCCGGAACAGGGCGACGAGCCGCTCGTGCGCGTCATCGTGCGGGGGCCGCGGCGCCGTGTGCGGGCTCCACTTCGCGCCGTCCCAGTAGCGCAGGATCGCGGCATCCGCGTCGTCGTCGTACCACCCGGCCGCGCGTCGAGGCTCAGGCACCGTCGCGTTCCTTCCGCGTGAGCCGCACGGCGCGCACGGCGAGCTGCACGGCCGCAACGACCATGAGCGCGGCGAACAGCCACGCCGACCACTCGGGCGAGAGCAGGAACGCGATCGCGACGCCGCCGAACGAGGCGATGGTCGCCGCGATGCCGACCACGAGGGCGACCCGGAGGTCGACGATGCCCGCCCGCGTGTTCGCGACCGTGCCGCTGATCGCGGTGGGGAGCATCACGGCGAGCGACGTGCCCTTCGCCACGAGGTCGCTCATGCCGAACAGCGCGATGAACGCGGGCACCATGATGACGCCGCCGCCGATGCCGAACAGGCCCGAGGCGATGCCGATCACGATGCCGAGCGCGATCATGCCGAGGATGGGAAGGACGTCGAACTCGATCGAGGAGTCGCCGCGAACGGGCGCGACGAGCACCATTCGCACCGCCACCGCGATGAGCAGGCCGACGAACAGCCACCGCAGCCAGCCGAGCGAGAGCCGCCGCAGCAGCCACGAGCCGATCCACGACCCGACGATGCCGCCGATCGCCACGAACAGCGCCGCGAGCAGGTCGATCTCGCCGTTCGCGAAGTACGTGAGCGACCCCGCGAGTGCGGCGGGCACGATGGCCGCGAGCGAGGTGGCCGACGCGCGACGCTGGTCCATGCCCGCGAAGAGGATGAGGAGCGGGACCATGAGGATGCCGCCGCCGACGCCGAACGCGCCCGACAGCAGTCCGCCCGCCGCCCCGACGAGCGCGAGACGCACCCACGGCACGCGCGCCTGATCGGCGGGAGCGTCGGGGGAGGTCACCCGCCCAGCGTAGCGGCGCGCGGCCGCGGGATCAGGCCGCGCGGTCGCCGGCGGCGAGCAGCACGGTGGACTCGGTGCGCTCGGTGGCGCCGATGCTTATGGACGGGTCGGCGACGACGTCGGGCAGCGACTCCATGGCCGGAACCGCCACCGGCAGCGCCGCGGCCACCCGGGCGGATCGGCGTACCATGCGGCCGGCGAGCACGAGCAGGACGCCGAAGACGGCGCCCGCCGTGTTCATCACGAGATCGCGCGGGTCGGAGATGCGGTGCGGCTCGGGCACCTGGATGAGCTCGATGACGGTGGTGAACGCCAGCCCAGCGAGCAGCGCGAGCGCCCAGCGGCGGCGTGGGATGAGCAGGGCGGCGAGCACGCCGACGGGGATGAACAGCGCCACGTTGAACGCCATCTCGGAGAGGTACCCGGTGGTCCAGGTGGTCGTCGCCGTCCACGACTCGGGATTGAGGATGCCGCCGTCGAGCTGGCTGCCGCTGCTCGTGCGCCAGGGCGTGGGCCCGACCGTCACCCACAGCACGAGGGCTGCGTAGGCGAGGGCGACGAATCGCAGGGGGCGGCGGTTCATCCCACGATTCTCCTCCGGTTCCCTATGAGCAGGCTGGCACGTTGCCGCATGTCCGCCGATCACCGCCGATGCCCTCCTGTCGAGGACGAGTCGCGCCGGCTGGGGGTCGAGTCGGCCGGGTCGGGCGCGCCGCATCGCCGCGTCACCGCACGTCACCTGTGGATGAAACCGTGCCGGATCGGCCGGAGTGCATTAGTGTTGGTTGACCTCCATCAGCGGGCATTCGCCCGCGCCTCCACCTGATTGCCCGGAGGCGGACCGATCCGCATGGCATGACCCGATACGAGACGGCGGATGCCGAGTGCACCCCGCCCCTCGCCCAAGACGCCTCGGCGGCACCGTGTCGCCGGAGCCGCGATCGACCGCCGATCGCACCGGGCACGCAGCCGGCGGCCCGCATGAGAGAAGGACAGCAGTATGGCAACCGGAACCGTCAAGTGGTTCAACGCCGAAAAGGGCTTCGGCTTCATCGCCCCCGACGACGGCAGCGCCGACGTCTTCGCGCACTTCAGCGCCATCACGGGCAGCGGCTACCGCTCGCTCGAAGAGGGCCAGAAGGTCGAGTTCGAGGTGGCGCAGGGCCCCAAGGGCCTGCAGGCCGAGAACATCCGCGGGCTCTAGGCTTCGCACAACCGGACGCCGTCGCGACTCGCTCGCGGCGGCGTCCGTCGTCTCGGCCGGGGCCGGACACGGCGGTCGGGCTCAGCCGGGGCGTGACTCGGGCTCAGCTGGGGCGCACGGATGCCGCGGCATCCGTCACCTCGTCGCGCCACGAGTGCCGCGGCTCGTATCCGAGCATGCGGCGCGCCTTGTCGATCGAGAGCATCGTGTCGTTGACGCCGAGGTCGCCGCGCACGGGCACGTCGGGGAACACCTCCGCGACGAGCTCGGCGTTCGGCCGGGTCATGACGGTGTCGGCCGCGGCGATGATGTAGCGCTCGAAACCGGGGTGCGCCGTGGCGAGCGCGAGGCTCACGGCCTGCGCGCCGTCGCGTGCGTCGATGTAGCCCCAGAGGTTCCACTTGCGCAGGCTCGCGTCGGCGTCGAACGACGGGAACGCGTCGTAGTCGGCGGGGTCCATGACGTTCGAGAAGCGCAGCGCCGTGATCGAGAGCTCGGGGTGCCAGCGCACGAGCTCGATCGCCATCTGCTCCTCGAGGTGCTTCACGAGCGAGTACGTGCTCTCGGGCCGGGCCGCGTACTCCTCGTCGACGGGGATGTACGGCGGCGGCACGTCGAAGGGGAGGCCGAGCACCGTCTCGCTCGACGCGTAGACGATGCGCGTGATGCCGAGGCGGCGGGCCGCCTGGAACACGTTGAACGTCGACAGCATGTTGTTGTGGAAGGTCGCGACATCGCTCACGATGCCGGGCGCCGGGATCGCGGCGAGGTGCACGATCGCGTCGACCCCGGCGTGCCGGTCGTCGACGCCCGCGATGGCGTCGATCACCTGACCGTAGTCGGTGAGGTCGACCCGAGTGACCGACTCGCGGTCCCCCTGCTGGTCGAGGTTCACCACCTCGTGGCCCTCGTCGCGGAGCGTGCGGACGACGGTGCGGCCGAGCTTGCCCGACCCTCCGGTGACGGCGATGCGCATGCCCCAAGTCTGGCACCGGATGCCGCGGCGGCGCGTCGCGGCATCCGTCGCCGTTCAGCGCCGGCGCGCGCCCGCTTTCGTGGACGCCTTCGCCGTCGGTGCGCCGTTCTCGACGGCCTTCGGCTTCGCGTTCGACCCGGTCGTCGCCCGGCCGCGCGCCGCCGGCGCCTTCGGCTTCGCACCCGGCGGCTGCACCATCAGGCGCTCGATCGCCTTCGCCATCGTGACGCCGCGCATGGCGTCGAGGTGCACCTCGATCGCGCGGAGGTCCTTCCGCAGCTCGGGGTCGTCGACGCGCGTCCGGAGCCGCCGCACGACCCTCACCCCCACGTCGACCTCCTCGGTCGTGAGCTTGGCCGTGTCGTCGCGGGCGAGGCCCGCGCTGCGCTTCACGAGCTCGGCGGTCTCGCCGAGCAGGTCGCGGTCCTGCAGCGCCGCGGCCAGCACGGGCACCTCCACGCGTTCGAACAGGGCGATCCACTCGCGTCCGGCGTCGGTGGTGGCGAGCAGCTTGTCGCGCACCTTCCGCAGCGCGTTGACCTCGGTCTGCGCGCGGAAGAACTGGAGTCCGATGAGCTCGATCGCGCAGATGCTCTGCTGGAGCAGCGCCACCATGCCCGACTTCGCGTCGCGCTTCACGGGCTCGGGGTCGGCGGGGTGGAACGATTCCTCGGCCGAGCCCACGTAGGGTCCCGTCTCGAACGTGAACCCGTAGGTCTTGCCGAGTCGTGAGCTCGCGATGTGCCGGCTGTAGGCGTAGTCGCTCCACGTGCCGGTGGTGGGGTAGAGGGCGACGCTCGCCTGGTTCGCGTAGGTGCGACCCCGAACCGCCGCGATGGCGTCGCGGATGCGTCCGCCGACCGTCGTGAACCGCTGCAGGTCGCGCGGCGGGAGGTACTCCTGGTAGCCGGGGACGCCGATCGGTGCGCACGTGCCGGTCGGCAGCGTCGTGAACTTCTTCGACGGATCGGTGGTCTGCGTCGGGGCGTGCCCCCACGGCCAGAGGATGAGCTCGGAGTACGAGTGCACGTCGACGAACGTGTCGACACGGTGCGTGTCGAGCAGGTGCTTCACGTTGCGGTTCTCGGGCTCGCTGAACGCGCTCGGCCCGACGTAGATGTCGGTGCACGGGTTGCACGAGGTCTGGCCCTGCGTCACGCCCCACACGAAGTCGGCGTTGCGGTTGAGGTCGACGCCGATGCACGAGGTGCCCGCGTTCGAGCGACGGTTCTTGCGCCACATGCCGTCGACGGTCATCACGTGCACGCGCCCGTCGGGATTCACGCACGGGACCATCCAGATGTCGAGGGCCTCGAGGATGAGCTTGACGTCGGCGGCGGGCCAGCGCCGGCCCCCGTACACGAGGTCCCGCTCGTTGACGTAGCTCGTGAACAGGTCGACGGCGAGCTCGACGATCGCGTCGGGATTCATGAGCTCACGCGCGTGCGTGCCGCCGACGAGCAGCACGCCGCGTCGCTCGGGTCCCGTGCCGGCGCGCAGCCGGAGGGCGAAGACGGGGCGTCCCTGCACGGATGCCTCGGGGAGCTGGATCCGCGTGAAGTAGTCGGGGAACCAGGTGGCGAGGAGCTGCGTCAGCGAGTCGAGCTGCGCGACGGTGCGGTACATCAGCCCTCCTCCTCACGCGGGATGCCGGCGACGCGTTCGTCGAGCCAGCGCTTCGCGTCCTCGTCGGACTGGATGAGCTTCGGATCGAGCGGCTCGATCGGCACGGTGCGGAACACCCGCACCTCGTAGCCGCGCCGCACGAGCTCGGCGAGCTCGTCCGCCGTGACGACCACCCGCACCCCGCCCTGCGGATCGGGGATGCGGTCGAGGTCGAGGTCGGACACCTGGCTCAGGGCGACGTCGCGCTCGCCGGGGTGGACCGTCGCCTCGAAGCGGGCGCCCTGCTGGCGGCCCGGCCCCTCGTCGACGCCGTCATCGCGCTCGTCGCGCTTCGATCGCCTGGCCATGGGACTTCCCCCTCAGGTCGATGGCACGCCCGAAGGTCGATGGCGCGCCCGACGTGCTCGCGCGGGCACGTCGACTCGTGCGGGCACGTCGAACGGGCTCCCCCCGGACCCCTCTGGGCGTCAACGTACTCCCGCCGCAGAAGTGACGCAACCTCATGTTCCGATGGGCTCTCGGATGCCGCGTCGGACACGTCGGATGCCGCAACCCCCTCCCACCGGACGGGCACCGAGCCTAGCCTCGCACCATGCCAAGGGACGTCGAGCGACCCGGCGCCGAGCAGTGGGTCCCCGAGGACGCGAACGTCGACGAGCTGCGTCGCGCCGCGCCCGACTGCCGTGGCTGCGAGCTCTGGCGCGACGCCACGCAGGTGGTGTTCTCGCGCGGTCGCCAGGGGGCGGCGCTCATGCTCGTGGGCGAGCAGCCCGGTGACCGCGAGGACCTCGAGGGGGAGCCCTTCGTGGGTCCGGCCGGGCGGCTGCTCGCCGACGCGGTCGACGCGGCGGGCATCGCCCGCGAACGGGTGTACGTCACGAATGCCGTGAAGCACTTCCGCTTCGAGCGGCGCGGCAAGCGGCGCATCCACGAGAAGCCGTCGGTCGCCCACATCGTCGCCTGCCGCCCCTGGCTCGAGGCCGAGTTCGAGGCGGTCCAGCCCGCGGTCGTGGTCGCGCTCGGAGCGACCGCGGCCCGCTCGGTGCTCGGTCGCACGGTGCGCATCGGCGAGATCCGCGGCAGGGTCATGCCGCCGGATGCCGCAGGCGGGGCACCCGCGCTGCCGGCGCCCGTGCTCGTGACGACGCATCCGTCGGCGTTGCTTCGGATCGACGACGCCGCCGACCGAGCCGCAGCCTTCGAGGCGCTCGTCGACGACCTGCGCACGGCAGCGGATGCCGCGGGCTGATCTACCGCGACCGCGGTTCGTGCGCGCGGCATCCCGGCGTCTTCGGAGCTTCGCTCAATAGGGTCGTCGAGACGCCGATGTTCGCGGACGACCCTGAGGAGGATCCCCCGATGCAGTGCCCCAACGACGGAACCGTGCTCGTGATGAGCGAGCGCAGCGGCATCGAGATCGACTACTGCCCGACCTGCCGCGGCGTGTGGCTCGACCGCGGCGAGCTCGACAAGATCATCGAGCGCGACGCCCGCGAGTTCGGCCAGGCCGCGTCGGCCGCCCAGGCCCCCGCAACGCCGCCCGCGCCGCCGCAGGCGCCCCAGTACCAGCAGCCGGCCTATGGGCAGCAGTCGTACGACCCCCGGTACGACCGCGGCTATGACAACCGCGGCTACGACAACCGCGGTTACGGCGACCAGGGCCAGTACCGCAAGAAGAAGAAGGAGAGCTGGCTCTCCGACCTCTTCGACTGAGCCTCGACCCCACGGATGCCGCGCGCTCGGCCGCCATTCAGGCGATCGGCGGCGATTCAGGCTGCGCTGCGGCATCCGCGCCTGAATTCCCGCCGATCGCCTGAATCGGGGCATCCGCCGGCACGTCACCGACGTGGGACTCAGGCGGCGAGCGCCTCGAGCACCCGGCGCGCGACCGAGGCGCTCGACTGGGGGTTCTGCCCGGTGATGAGGTTGCGGTCGACGACGACGTGGTCGCTCCAGGGCGCAGCCGACTCGATGACGGCGCCGGCGTCGCGGAGCGCGGTCTCGACCCACCACGGGGTGTTCTCGCCGGTGCCGCCGGTGCGCTCCTCCTCGTCGGTGAAGACGGTGAGGCGGCGCCCGGCGAAGGCATTGGTGCCATCGGCGAGCGTCGCCGACAGCAGCGCGGCGGGTCCGTGGCAGAACGGCGCGATGATCGTGCCGGCGTCGTTCGCGGCGACGAGCACGCGGCCGACGCCCGCGTCGGACGCGAGGTCGGCCATCGGGCCATGGCCGCCCGGAAGCACGACCGCGGCGTAGTCGGCGGGGTCGACGTCGGCGACGGGTACCGCGGCGGCGAGCTCGCCGGCGATCGACGCGAGGTACGCCTCCAGCTCGCGCACCGTCTCGGCGCTCCCGACGACCGCCGCGTCGAGGCTCACCGCGTCGACGGTGGGCGTGACGCCGCCCGGCGTCGCGATCGTGACGCGGTGGCCGGCTGCGACGAGGTCGCGGTGCGCCGTCACGAGCTCCTCGGCCCAGAAGCCGGTCGGATGCTCCGACCCGTCCTTCATGGTGAGGCTGGTCGCCCCGGTGACGATCATGAGGAGGTTGCGCATTCGTGGTCCTGTCCTGAGTGGTGTGCGAGTTGGGGGATGGGGTTCGTGGATCGGGTCGCACCTTCGCGATTCAGGCGATCGCCCGCGATTCAGGACGGATTCCGTGATCTCGGCCTGAATTCCGCGCGATCGCCTGCGCAGCCTGCGGGCCTGCGCAGCGTGCGGGCCTGCGCAGCGTGCGGGCCTGCGCAGCGTGCGGGCCATGCGTGCATGGTCCGGGCGCGACTCAGGCGACGGATGCCGCGGGCTCGCGCTCGGGTGAGGCGGGCGTCGTCGCGGCATCCGCTCGGGGCGCGTTCGCGGCATCCGCTCGCCCTGCGCGACGAGCGGCGACGGCCGCGACCGTCATGACCGCGAGCGCGGCGAGCGTGATGACCGTGCCGGCCCAGATGGGCGACGTGTAGCCGAGGCCCGCGGTGATGCCGACGCCGCCCGCGAACGCGCCGAGCGCGTTGCCGAGGTTGAACGCGCCGATATTCGCACCCGACGCGAGCGTGGGGGCCGAGGCGGCGTAGCGCATGATGCGGCTCTGGAGCCCGGGCACCGTGCCGAACCCGAAGGCGCCCATGAGCACGAGCAGCACCACGGTGGCGACGGGACTCCAGGCGAGCCAGGCGAAGAGCGCCAGCACGACGACGAGCGCGCCGATGAAGGCGAGCAGGGTGCCGTCGATCGAGCGGTCGGCGAGGCGTCCGCCGACCCAGTTGCCGACGACGAGGCCCGCGCCGAAGAGCACGAGCAGCCACGGCACCGCGTTCGCCGCGAAGCCGCTGACCTCGGTGAGCGTGTAGGCGATGTAGGTGAACGCCCCGAACATGCCGCCGAAGCCGAGCACGGTGACGAGGAGCGAGAGCCACACCTGTCCCGAGCGGAACGCGCCGAGCTCGCGACGCAGGCTCGGGGCCGGCCCGTCGCGGTGGAGTGCAGGGACGAGCGTGGCGATGCCGACGAGGGCGAGCACGCCGATCGCCGCGATCACCCAGAACGTCGAGCGCCAGCCGAACTGCTGGCCGAGGAACGTGCCGAACGGCACGCCGAGCACGTTCGCGGCGGTGAGGCCGGTGAACATGATCGCGATGGCGCCCGCGGCCTTCTCGGGAGCGACGAGGCCGGCCGCGACGACCGAGCCGATGCCGAAGAACGCGCCGTGGCAGAGCGCCGCGATGACGCGTCCGGCCATCATGAGCTCGTAGGTCGGGGCCAGCGCCGAGAGGGCGTTGCCCACGATGAAGAGCACGAGCAGGCCCATGAGCACGGGCTTGCGGGGGAGACGGGTGGTGGCGGCCGTGAGCCCGAGCGCCCCCACGACGACGGCGAGCGCGTAGCCCGAGATGAGCCAGCCCGCCGCCGCCTCGGTGACGCCGAAGTCGGCGGCCACCTCGGGCAGCAGGCCCATGATGACGAATTCGGTGAGGCCGATGCCGAAGCCCCCGATGGCGAGGGCGACGAGTCCGAGTGGCATGCGGAAGATCTCCTGGGAAGCGGTAAGATAGTTGCAGACGCGCTCTATTGCGAACGCAGGCATAATACTTGCACACGCAAATACAAAGCGCAAGCAACTACTTTCGCCGACCAGACCGAGGAGCATCACATGGGCATCGCCGACGACGCGGTCGAGGTGCGCGCACAGGGCTGGCGCACGCTCGCGGCACTGCACGGCATGATCGAGGCCGAGCTCGAGCGCGCGCTCGCGGCGTCGGTCGACCTCTCGGTCGTCGAGTACACCGTGCTCGACGCGCTGAACCGGCAGGACGGCTGGCACATGCGCATGCAGCAGCTGGCCCGCGCCGCCGCGCTCAGCCCGAGCGCCACCACGCGCCTCGTGAACCGGCTCGAGGATCGCGCGCTGCTCACGCGCATCCTCTGCGCCGACGACCGGCGCGGCATCTACACCGAGCTCACGCCGGCCGGCCGGGCGCTCTACGAGCGGGCGCGCCCGATCCACGACGAGACGCTCGAGCGCGTGCTCGCCGAGGCCGCCGACCAGCCCGAGCTCTCGCCCGTCGTCGAGGCGCTGCACGGCGCCGCGGTGCCGGCCGCCGGCTGAGCGTCGAGCGGCGCGGCTGCGGCGCGACGCGAGCACGATTCAGGCGATCGGTCGCGATTCAGGCCGCGATGCGGCATCCGTGCCTGAATCGGGACCGATCGCCTGAGCTGAGCTGAGCTGAGCTGAGCTGAGCCGGAGCCGGAGCCGGAGCCGAGCTGAGCCGAGCACGATCGCTGACACGACAACGCGGCATCCGCCGCCAGAGATGACGGATGCCGCGTCGTGATCGTCAGGCGGCCGCGCCGCCGATGTTGACGAGCCAGCTCACGCCGAAGCGGTCGACGAGCATGCCGAAGGCGTCGCCCCAGGGCGCGACCTCGAGCGGCTGCACGACGGTGCCGCCGTCGGCGAGCTTGTCCCAGTAGCCGCGCAGCGTCGCGTCCTCGTCGTTCGTGCCCGAGAGCGACACCGAGAATCCCGAGATGCCGTTGTAGTCCATGTGCTTCGGGGTGTCGGCGCCCATGAGCGTGAGTCCCGGTCCGTCGAGCTGCGCGTGCATCACGAGGTCGTTCTCCGACGGGTCCTGGGCCGACTGGAAGTCGGCGAACGTCGAGACGTTCAGGTCGCCGCCGAAGACGGAGTGGTAGAACTCCATCGCCTCGCGGGCGTTGTCGCGGAAGTTCAGGTACGGGTTGAGCGTGACCATCGTGGCCTCCAGATCTTGGTTGGTCCTCCGCCCGATTCTGCTCCGGATGCCGCGGCGACGCGAGGGGGTCCCGGCAAACTCTTGACGACCATCCGGCATGGGCGTACTCTCGTAATCAATCAAACGGTTGATCAAGCATCGAGTTGACAAAGGAGGCGGCCATGATCTACGACCCGAGCGCCGACGACCGCCTCGACCGGGCCTTCATGGCCCTCGCCGACCCGGTGCGCCGTCGCATCATCGCCCGGCTCAGCCGGGGCCCGGCGACGGTCAACGAGCTGGCCGAGCCGTTCGAGATCACCAAGCAGGCGGTCTCGAAGCACATCCAGGTGCTCGAGCAGGCGGGGCTCGTGACGCGCACGCGCGACGCGCAGCGCCGGCCCGTGCACCTGGATGCGGCGCAGCTCGAGGCGCTCACCGCATGGATCGACCGCTACCGGCTGATCCACGAGCAGCAGTTCCGCAACCTGGACGCCCTGCTCACCGGCCGCGGCACGGACGCCGCGGCACCCGACACCGAAGCCCCGAACACCGGGGCTGCACAGGAAGCGACGGAACCATGACGAACCCCGTCACCATCAACGCCCCCGAGGGGCTCCCCTTCATCGAGATCATCCGCGAGTTCGACGCCCCGGTCGAGGCCGTCTTCCGCGCCCACCGCGAGCCCGAGCTGGTGAAGCAGTGGCTCGGGCCGAACGGCTACGAGATGGACATCGAGCGCTGGGACTTCACGACCCAGGGCGGCTACCGCTACGTGCACCGCAATCCCGAGGGTGAGGAGTACCGGTTCAACGGCACGTTCCACACCGTGCGCGACAACGAGTTCGCCGTGCAGACCTTCGAGTTCGAGGGGTACCCCGATGTCGTCGCGGTCGAGTCGATGACCTTCGAAGACCTGGGCGACGGCCGCTCCCGACTCCGCGGCTGGTCGACCTACCCGAGCGTCGAGGCACGCGACGGCATGGTCGAGTCGGGCATGGAGATCGGCCTGCGCGAGGGCTTCGAGCGCCTCGACGCGATCCTCGCCGCCTGACGAGCACCCACCGGCGCACCGGCGCGATCGCCTCGGGCCCGGCCGGCACCACACCCACCACACCGAGAACGGAGCACACCATGGACTGGACCCTCGAGGTCGTCCTCCTCCCCGTCACCGACATCGACCGGTCCGTCGCGTTCTACCGCGACCAGGTCGGGTTCGACCTCGACCACGACACGCGCAACGAGCAGATGCACGTCGTGCAGCTCACCCCGCGCGGGTCCGGCTGCTCGATCGTGATCGGCGACCTGCCCTCGCAGCGCGAGATGGCGCCGGGCTCGATGCGCGGGCTGCAGCTGGTCGTCGCCGACGCGGCCGCCGCCCGTGAGGAGCTCACCTCCCGCGGCATCGAGTGCAGCGAGATCACCGTGTTCGACGAGCGCGACGGCGGCACCTTCTTCGGGTTCGCCGATCCCGACGGCAACACGTGGGCCGTGCAGCAGATCACGGCGCGCGGCGAGCGGCCGCTCATCCCGCTCGACGCCCGCCAGCGCTTCGGCGCCGAGCAGGAGGGCTGACGGCGGGGCCGACCGGGCCTACCGCACCACGCGGCGGATGCCGCGAGCCCATCCCCCACGAGGAGATCGGCCCGCGGCATCCGCTCGTCTGCGCCCCCGTCTGCGCGTTCGCGCCGCGCCACCCGATCTCGGGTGGAAACCCTGCGACATCCGACCCCAGACCCATTGCATCGAGCCGCGTCCGCAGCGATCATGATCCGGGGGGTTCTGACATGGGGAGGCAGGCGAAGGCGACCTGGATCGGCGAGCACGGAACCGCGGCATCCGTGACGCTGCACCTCGAGGCCGCCGGATTGCAGATCTCGGGCGAGCGCCGGGCGCGCGTGCCCCGTTCGGCGTGGTCGCATGTCGAGGCGGCCGACGGCGTGGTGTCGTTCGAGGCCGACGGGCGCATGTACCGGTTCGAGCTCGGCGCGGCGGCGCCGACGTGGGCGACGGCGCTCACCACGCCGCCGCCGTCGCTCGCCGAGAAGCTCGGGGTGTCCGAGGGCGAGACGGTCGCAGTGCGGGGTGCGCTGCCGCTGCACGAGCTCGACGACGCCCTGGCCGGTGCCACGCGGGTGCCCCCATGGGAGGCCGACGTGGTGGTGGTCGTCGTGCACAACGACGGTGAGCTCGAGTCGCTGCCCGCGTGGTTCCGCGAGTGCGGCATCGCCTCGCACGTGTGGGTCGTGCACGGCAAGGGCCGCGCGAGCACAGCGCCCGGCGACAACGCCGTGCGCGCCGTGCTGCGTGGGTCCGGGTGGCGCGACACGAAGGTCAGCGCCGTCGCCGACGACTGGTCGGCCACGCGCTACTCGCCGACGAAGGCGTCATGAGCTCGGAGCCCAGGGTCCTGCGGTACACCGCGTTCGCCGACGATCCCGAGGGCGGCAACCCGGCGGGCATCGTGCTCGACGCGTCGACGCTCGACGACGCGGCCATGCAGGCGATCGCGACCGAGGTCGACTACTCCGAGACCGCCTTCGTGACGGCTCGCGAGGGCGACGTGCGCACCGTGCGCTACTTCTCGCCGATCTCCGAGGTGCCCTTCTGCGGGCACGCGACCATCGCCACGGCGGTCGCGATCGCCGAGCGCGAGGGCCCGGGCGTGGTTCGATTCGCGACGCCCGTCGGCGAGATCGTGATCGAGACGCGCGCCGACGCCGGCGGCCTGTACGCGGCGTTCACGAGCCCGGACACCGAGGTCGCGCACTTCCCCGAGTTCGCGCTCGACGCCCTGCTCGAGCTCATCGGCGTCGACCGCGTGCACCTCGACGAGCGGTATCCGCCTCGGATCGCCACCGCCGGCGGCCGGCACCCGATCATCGTCATCGCCGACTCCCACGTGTTCGACGACTTCGGCTTCGACCCCGGCGCGATGCGCGCGTTCATCGACGCGCAGGGCTGGCCGCTCACCATCGCCGTGCTGCATCGGGTGTCGGATGCCGCGGAGGGCGCCCTGCACTTCGAGGCGCGCAACATCTTCCCCGTCGGCCGCATCGCCGAGGACCCTGCGACCGGCTCGGCCGCCGCCGCGGTCGGCGGCTACCTGCGGGGGATCGGCGCGGTGCGTCCGCCCGCGCGCGTGGTGATCGAGCAGGGCCGGCACGTCGGACGCCCCGGGCGGCTCATCGTCGACATCCCCGAGCAGGGCGGCATCGTCGTGAGCGGGCGGGCGGTGGCGATCCGCTGAGGCGCGGGCGGGGCATCCGTCGAGCAGCAGCGGCACCCGGCCGACGTCGCGATCCCGGCAACCGCCTTCCGAACTCGCGGCTAGGCTCGATCGCATGCAGACCCGCACCCTCGGCCGCACCGGCCGCACCGTCTCCGCGATCGGCCTCGGCACCTGGCAGCTCGGCGCCGACTGGGGCGACGTCGACGAGTCCGACGCGCTCGCCGTGCTCGACGCGGCCCACGAGTCCGGCGTCACGTTCTTCGACACCGCCGACGTCTACGGCGACGGCCGCAGCGAGACGCTGATCGGGCGCTGGCTGCGTGAGCACCCCGGCTCGGGCGTGACGGTGGCCACGAAGATGGGCCGACGGATGCCGCAGGAGCACGCCAACTACTCGCTCGACCACTTCCGCGCCTGGACCGACCGCTCGCGCGCGAACCTCGGCGTCGACACGCTCGACCTCGTGCAGCTGCACTGCCCGCCGACCTCGGTGTACGCCGACGACCGGGTGTTCGACGCGTTGGACACGCTCGTCGACGAGGGCGCGATCGCCGATTACGGCGTGAGCGTCGAGACGGTCGAGGAGGCGCTCGCCGCGATCGCGCGTCCGCGGGTGGCGAGCGTGCAGATCATCCTCAACGCGTTCCGCCTCAAGCCGCTCGACGACGTGCTGCCCGCCGCCCGCGCGAACGGCGTGGGCATCATCGCGCGCGTGCCCCTCGCCAGCGGACTGCTCTCGGGCCGCTACACGCTCGAGACCGAGTTCCCCGCGAACGACCACCGCAGCTTCAACCGGCACGGCGAGTCGTTCGACGTCGGCGAGACGTTCTCGGGCGTGGACTACGCGACCGGGGTGCGCGCGGCATCCGAGTTCACCGAGCTCGCGCGCGAGACGGCGCCCGACGCCACCGCTGCGCAGGTCGCGCTCGCTTGGGTCGCCGCGCAGGACGGCGTGAGCTCGGTCATCCCCGGGGCTCGCAGCCCAGAGCAGGCCCGGGCGAACGCGGCCGCGGGCTCGCTCGAGCTGCCGGCGTCGTTCCAGGCGCAGGTGCGCGAGCTCTACGACCGCGACATCCGACCGCTCGTGCACGACCGCTGGTAGGCGAGCCCGCGGCGCACCTCAGCGCGACTCGTACTCCCAGCCGGTGACCCAGTCGGGGTCGATGCCGTGCTCGTACGCGTACTCGCGTGCCGCGGCCCGCGCCGCGTGCCACTCGTCGGCGATCTCGGCCACGCCGGTTCGCTCGGCGAGGCCCGGCACGCGGTGGATCACGTCGAGCGCGAGCCGGTACCGGTCGAGGTCGTTGAGGTGCAGCATGTCGAACGGCGTCGTCGTGGTGCCCTTCTCGACGAACCCCCGCACGTGCAGGTTGGCGTGGTTCGTGCGCCGGTAGGCGAGCTGGTGGATGAGCGACGGGTACCCGTGGAACGCGAACACCACGGGCCGGTCCTTCGTGAAGATCGCGTCGAACGCGAGGTCGTTGAGTCCGTGCGGGTGATGCGACGGATCCTGCAGCCGCATCAGGTCGACGACGTTCACGACGCGCACGCGCAGGTCGGGCAGGCGCTCGCGCAGCAGCAGCGCAGCGGCCACGGTCTCCATGGTCGGCACGTCGCCCGCGCACGCCAGCACGACGTCGGGCACGGATGCCGCGGGGTCGGCCGCGTCGTACCCGGGCTCGTTGCTCGCCTCGGCCCAGATGCCGACGCCCTGCTCGACGTGCGCCTCGGCCTCGGCGTGCGTCATCCACTGCGGCGCCGGCTGCTTGCCCGCCACGATGACGTTCACCCGGTTCTGCGTGTCGAACGCGTGCCGCATGACCACGAGCAGCGTGTTCGCGTCGGGCGGCAGGTACACCCGCACGACGTCGGCCTGCTTGTTCACCACGACGTTGAGGAAGCCCGGGTCCTGGTGCGAGAAGCCGTTGTGGTCCTGCCGCCACACGTGCGACGACAGCAGGTAGTTAAGGGAGGCGAGGTCGCCGCGCCATGGCACGTGCGTCGCGGACTCGAGCCACTTCGCGTGCTGGTTGAACATCGAGTCGACGATGTGGATGAACGCCTCGTAGCTCGTGATGAGCCCGTGCCGACCGGTGAGCAGGTAGCCCTCGAGCATGCCCTGCATGAGGTGCTCGCTGAGCGCCTCCGTCACGCGGCCCGACCGTGCCAGGTGCTCGTCGAGCGGATGCAGCGACTCCGCCCACACCCGCTTCGTCACGTCGAACACCGCGCCGAGCCGGTTCGAGAGCACCTCGTCGGGGCCGAAGAGCCGCACGTCGTCGGGATTGCGCCGCATGAGCTCGGCGAGCCAGGCGCCGGACACCCGCGTCGACTCGGCGGAGTCGCCGCGATCGCCCGGGTCCACGTCGACGGCGAAGTCCTCGGTCGGCGGCAGGTCGAGCGGCCGCACGATGCCGGCGTTCGCCACGGGGGTCGCGCTCATCCGCAGCTCGCCGCGGGGGCGCAGCGCGTCGAGGTCGGCGACCGGCCGCCCGTCGGCGTCGAAGAGCTCCTCGGGCCGGTACGAGCGGAGCCAGGCCTCGAGCATCGCGAGGTGCTCGGGGTTCTCGCGCACCTCCGCGAGCGGCACCTGGTGGGCGTGGAACGTGCCCTCCACCTGCACCCCGTCGACCACGCCGGGGCCGGTCCAGCCCTTGGGCGTGCGGAGCACGATGGCGGGCCAGCGCGCCGCGTTCACGTCGAACGCGCCGGCCGCGGCATCCCCCCGGATCGCGCCGATGCGCTCGTAGGCGACGTCGATCGCGTCGGCGAGGCGGCCGTGCACGGCCATGTGGTCCTCGCCGTCGAAGCCGCCCGTGACGAGCAGCGGCTCGTAGCCGTTGCCGCGGAAGAAGTCGACGAGCTCCGCCTCGGGTATTCGCGCGAGCAGCGTCGGGTTCGCGATCTTGTAGCCGTTGAGGTGCAGGATCGGCAGCACCGCGCCGTCGGTGACCGGATTCAGGAACGAGTGCCCGCGCCAGCTCGCCGCGAGCGGCCCGGTCTCGGCCTCGCCGTCGCCGATGACGCACGCCACCACGAGGCCCGGGTTGTCGAGCGCCGCGCCGAACGCGTGCATGAGCGAGTACCCGAGCTCGCCGCCCTCGTTGATCGACCCGGGCGTCTCGGGCGCCGCGTGCGACGGGATGCCGCCGGGGAAGGAGAACTGGCGGAACAGCTTCTCCATGCCCGGCCGGTCGAGCGTGGTCGCCGGGAACAGCTCGGAGTACGTGCCGTCGAGCCAGGTGTTCGCGACCATCGCCGGGCCTCCGTGACCCGGCCCGCACACGTACAGCGTCGGCGTGTCGCGCTCGACGATCGCGCGGTTGAGGTGCGCGTAGACGAGGTTCAGGCCGGGCGACGTGCCCCAGTGCCCGAGCAGACGCGGCTTGACGTCGTCGGGCTCGAGCGGGCGATCGAGCAGCGGGTTGCGCATGAGGTAGATCTGGCCCACGCTCAGGTAGTTCGCCGCGCGCCACCACGCGTCGACGACCTCGAGGGCGACGGATGCCCCGCCCCTCGATGCCATGTCGTCGCTCCCGCTCAGACCGGCCGCCTCCCGAGTGCGAGCAAGGACCAGCCGTAGAGCACGGCGATCACGCCCGTGCCGGCGGCGAGGAGCGCCACGCCGAACGCGACGATCGAGGTGAAGAGCGAGGTGCGCAGGTACGAGGCGGTCGCCGCCGTCTCGCGCATCGGGTCGTCCTGGTCGAGCTCGGCGTAGGTCTGGCCGCCGGTCGCCTCCAGCGCGTGCTTCTGGATGACCTCCGCCTGCGCCCATGCGGTGATCGGGTCGAGCACCTGCTGGCCCTGCGCGAACGCGGCGTCGTCGCTGACGACGATGTTCTCCTCGGCCAACTGGGTGGTCACGCCGATCCAGGCGGCGACGCCGCCGAGGATCATCAGCGCGCCGATGATGATGCCGACGATGCCGGCGAATCGGGAGCCGCCGCTGCCTCGGCGCGGCTGCTCGGTCGTGGTGCGTTGGGTGTCGTCCACCTGTCCGCTCATGGCTAGTTCCCCCTCCCCGTCGGGGGCGATTCCCGCCCTCGGGGGCAGCGTATCGGGCGGCGCCGGTCGGGCGGAAGGGCGAAAGTCCCTGTCCCGGCGCGGTGCTCCGAGTCGGCGTCGAGCGCGAGGGACGTCCGAGTCGTGCGTGCGCCGGTAGGCTCGTGGCGATGATCCGCCCGTCCCGTGCACCGCGTCAGGGCGTGCGCGCGTGATCGGCATCCTGACCGGCTTCGCGGTCATCGCCCTCGCCGTCCTCGTCGGCTGGCTGGCGGCCCGCACCGGGGTGCTCCCGCCCGAGGCGAGGCCCGTGCTCGCCCGCCTGAACTTCAACGTGCTGGCGCCGTTCCTGCTCTTCTCGGTGCTCGCGACGGCCGACGTCGGCGCGCTGTTCTCGGCGCTCCTGCCCGTCTCGGCGGTCACGGCCGTCGCGATGATGGCGATCTTCGCCCTCGTCGCGATGCTCGCATGGCGGCGCACGCTCGCCCAGACCGTGATCGGCTCCCTCGCCTCGGGGTACGTGAACGGCAACAACTTCGGCATCCCGATCGCCGTCTACATGCTCGGCGACGCCGCCTGGTCGGCGCCGGTCGTGCTGCTCCAGCTGCTGCTCTTCGCCCCGATCGCGCTCGCCGTGCTGGGCGCGAAGGTCGAGGGTCGCGCGTCGGCGTGGGAGATCGTCCGGTCGACGTTCACGAACCCGATCATCGTCGGCTCGCTCCTCGGCGTGCTGGTGGCCGTCACGGGTCTGGAGCTGCCCGCGTACGTGCTCGAGCCGATCGAACTCATCGGCCACGCCGCGGTGCCGCTCATGCTCATCGCCTACGGCCTGTCGCTGCACGGCCAGCGGCTCCTCGAGCCCGGCACCGGCCGCCGCGACGTGCTCCTCGCGTCGGCGCTGAAGCTCGTGGCCATGCCGCTCGCCGCGTGGGCGCTCGGGCGGTTCGCGTTCGGGCTCGACGGCATCGAGCTCTATGCCGTCACGGTGCTCGCCGCGCTGCCGACCGCGCAGAACGTGTTCGTGTTCGCGCAGCGGTACGAGACGGCCGAGGTGGTGGCCCGCGACACGGTCTTCGTCACCACGATGGGATCGGTCCCGGTGCTCTTCGCGGTGGCGCTGCTGCTCGGCTGACCGCACGCGGCAGGATGGTCGCGAGTGCGCTCGCCGAACCACGGGCGTGCGCGACCCTCGCGACCTGCGCGACCCTGCGACCGAAGGAGACCGGATGCCGTTCCGCACCGACGACGGACAATCCCTCGGCGAGCTGCTGCTCGCCCAGCGCCCGGCCGACGGCTACCGCTTCGAGGTGCGAGCCGGATTCGTCTACGACGACCCGGTGTCGGGGCGCCGCTACACGGTGCCCGCCCGCGCGCCAGGCGCGCCCCTGCCCGACCCCGGCGTGCCGGAGCCGGCCACGCATGGCGTGACCGACCTGGCGTCGGTGCCCATGTGGATGTGGAGCTTCATCGCGAGCTACGGTCGCCAGTCCGCGCCGGCGATCCTGCACGACGAGCTGTCGCTGGACGCGGTGGACCTCGGCGATCGACGCGCCGCCCTCGTGCAGCGCCGCGAGGACGACCGGGTCTTCCGCACGGCGCTCCGCGAGCAGCGCGTCCCGGTGCTGCGCTCCTGGCTGATGTGGGCGTGGGTCGCCGCCGACCGCGAGCGGCAGTTCGGCGGTGCGGCCGGCGTGCTGCTGCTCGTGCAGGTGATCGTCGGCGCGATCGTGGTGGTCGGGTCATCCGTCGCCGCGTTCTGGAACCCGTGGTGGCTGCTCGCGCTGCCCGCCGTCGCGCTCGCCGCCTGGCCGTGGGCGGCCGCGGGCCTCGCGACGCTCGTGCTGCTGCTCTCGGGCTCGCTCGCGGTGCTCGGCCCGCTGCTCGCGCTGCACCTCGCCGCGCTCGTGCCGTTCCGGCTCGTCGAGGCGCTCGTCGAGGTGCTCGCGGGGGGCGACCCGCGCGGCGTGCTGCGGCCGACGGTCGCGCCGCCGCCCGAGCGCCGCGACGACGGCTGAGCACTCGCGGCGTCAGATCACGGTGGTGTCGGATGCCGCGGGCGTCGCGTCGGGCGTCCAGCCGTGGAAGTGCTTCGCCCACCACGTCGCCCATGCGCCCTCGGGCTGGAGGTTGGCGCGCCGGGCCGCGAGCTCGCGGCGGTACTCGTCGCTCGCGATCGCGATCCCGAGGCGCATCGGCTCGGGCGGCGGCACGACGCGGGGCGTGGCCTCGAGGGTCTCCTGCTCGGGCACGGTCCGCGGCGCGGGCGAGAATCGGGGCTCCACGATCACGAACACCGCGACGGCCGCGAGGAGCACGCCGCTCACGACGAGCCAGCCGGTGTCGGGCTGCGGCTCCCACCAGTCGAGGATCGCGAACCAGACGACGACGGCCGCGCCGAACACGTAGAGCGCACGCGGGATGGCGGTGAGCACCAGCCAGGTGCGAACGTCGAGGGGGCAGCGGTCCCACACGATCGAGCGCTCGGTCTGCTTCTGCATGAGCTGGTTGAGCCAGACGAGCAGGGCCGCGACGAGCGCCGACGCGACGACCCAGCCGATGGTGGAGAGGCGCGGAGGCGTGCTGCCCCGGTCGATGAGGAACGCGACGGATGCCGCGGCCCCCGAGCCGTCGAGGCCGGGCACGAGCCCGATCACCCACGCGACCGCGTCGGCGACGGCCTGGATGAGCCAGGCGAACAACGCGGAGGCGCCCGAGAGGCCGGGCAGGATGGCCGCGATGACGAACGCCGCGATGGTCGAGAGGCCGAGCGACTTCTTGTCGATCACGACGAGCCTGTTGCGGATGTACTCCACCGGCTGCGGCACGGGCGGGAACTCGTCGCCGAGCAGGTGCCGCGCGGTCGGCTCCACCACCTGCACGGTGTTCGCGTAGTAGACGCCGTGGTCGAGCCAGGGCTGGCTCGTGTTGTGCACGGCGTGCTCTTCGGGGCCGAGCGCGATCGTCGAGGCTGACGGGAAGTACGCGGCCTGCCAGCGCTTGCGCGCGGCATCCTTCGTGTCGGTGATCGGACCGGCCGAGAACGGGTCCCAGATCGCCCAGTGGTTCGACCAGGCGACATGCGGCTTGCCCTCGCGCCGGTTCGCCGAGTTGCGGTCGATCCAGGTCTTCACGGGCGTGTAGACGTCCTTGCGGCCCTGCCACTTCTCGCGCCCGAGCAGCACCACCGCCGCACCCACGGTCGTGAGCCGGCGCACGTTGAAGTCGGCCGGATCGAGCTCCTCGAACAACGCGAACGTAGCCACCGCGGCGCCCTGCGAGTGCGCGAAGAGGTGCACGTCGCCGTCGCCGACGAGGTCCTTCGCCTGCGCGAGCGCGTCGCGCACGACGAGGCGCATCGCGGACGCCCGCACGGGACGCTCCTTCCACGACGCGACGTCGCCGATCGACTCGACGAGCTGGTCGAGGACGCCCTGCGCGAGGTCCTTGAACCACGGGATGAGCAGCAGCGGGCTGAGCAGCGGCAGGATCGGCGTCAGCACGACGCCGAGCAGCACCAGGAACGTCCAGACGACGACGAACGCGATCGTCGACACCACGACCCGGATGAGGTCGACGACGAGGTTGAGCCAGCGGGGGAGCAGCAGGGTCTCGCGCGGAGCGCGCAGGTGGTGCCCGAGCGTGAGCCACGACAGCACGACCATCGTGTTCCAGAACAGGCCGAGCGTGCGCGTGATCGCGCGCCACATGAACGGCACCGCCCACCGGAACACCTGCGCCCGCGTCATGGGCACGAACGACTCCGACCACCGCGCCTCGAGGATCGCGATCCTGCGCTCGACCGTCTCGACCGCGGCATCCGCTGCGTCGGGGTCGCGGTGCTTCGGGAACCGGACCGTCGCCGTGACGATCGGGGTGTCGCCCGAGAGGTCGGAGTCGTGGATCGTCACCCCATGGGTCTCGTCGGCGCCGATGATGCGGTCGCGCGCGACCCAGTCCATGCGCTCGAGGAGCGGCTCGGCCCACTCGAGGAGGATCTGGCTCTTGAACGCGTTGCCCATGCCGTGCACCACCACGAGGGCGGCGTCGAAGGTGCCGAGCTCGGGTCGGGTCGCCGACTCGGGACCCTTGGCCGGGGCGATGAGCATCTGGTCCTCCTGCGTCTCGGGCGGCGCGGGGCGCGACGCCTGACCGCACGCTAGTGGTCGGCCGATCGCCGGATCAAGCGACTTCCCCCGAACGCGGGGCGCGGCGACGGCGCAGCGCACCGTAGGCGCGCATGAGCTGCGGCACGACGACGTACACCGCGAGCGGCACGACGACGAGCGTGAGCACGAAGGCCCGCAGCACCGGATGCCACGACTCCGCGATCGGGGCGATGAGCACCATGCCGACGGCGACGAGCGGGAAGATCGCGAGCCACGTGATCACGGCGCGCACGTGCACCGACGGCGGGGCGGGGACGGCGCGGACGGTCGTGGGCGCGGCGGTCGTCGGCGCGGCCTCGACGACGGGGCTGGGGGCGGTGGTCATGGCGACTCCTCATGTCATTTCCAACTGAACGGTTGTAATTGAACCACGTCCCGATCGAATTCGCAACTGGTCGGTTGGAAATTGCTAGACTGGGGGCATGGCCTGGGACACCGAGCGCACGAAGCGACTGCTGCTGGATGCCGCGACCGCCGAGTTCAGCGAGCACGGGCTCGCCGGTGCGCGCGTCGACCGCATCGCGGCGGCCGCAGGCGTCAACAAGGAGCGGATCTACCAGTACTTCGGCAAGAAGGACGACCTGTTCGCGGCCGTGCTCGCCGCCCGCCTCCGCACGTCGATGGACGAGGTCCCGATGCGCGGGGTCGGCGCCGAGGCGGTGGGCGACTACGCCGGCCGCCTCTTCGACCACCACCTCGCCGACGGCGTCATCCCGCGGCTGGTCTTCTGGGAGGGGCTCGAGCGCGGCGCGGCCACCGCGGCCGACGCCGCGCGCGCGGCCTACCACGAGCAGAAGGTCGAGCGCTTCCGCGAGCTGCTGCCCGGCGTCGACCGCGAGGCGGCCGGCGAGCTGCTGCTCACGATCGTGTCGCTCGTGAACGCGTGGCCCGTGCTCGGCCACCTCGACGCGTTCCTCGTCGACGGCGGCTCCGACCGGGCGGCGCGCCGTCGCGCGGTGCTCGTCGCGTCGGCGTCGGCGCTCGCCCGCGACGCGATCGACGCCGCGGCATCCGCCGCCTGAGCCGCACGCTCGGCACCTCGCCGCGGCATCCGCCGCCTGAGCCGCACGCTCGGCACCCCGCCGCGGCATCCGTCGACCGCGTCGGCGAGGTTCAGGGAGAACCCTGATGCCCGCCGTTCGGGGCGTGCGTAGCGTGGGATCCGGTCGTCGAGCCGCGGACCGCAGGGGGAACTGTCACCGCGGACGGCGACCGGAGAGCCGGTCGGCACCTGGTCGCGAATCGGGTGCGACCGGCTCCCCCCGTTCTCCCCGGAATCGCCGGGACGACCAGCCCACCATCGCTCACGACGAGCGCACACGACCCGGCCGCGACGAGTCCGGCCCGACGAGCGGAGCACCCATGGACCACACGACGCGAGCCGAGCGCCTCACGCAGGCTCGACCGGCGCACGCCGCCCTGCTGCCGAAGCGGCTCGACCGCGCGGTGAGCTGGACGGACTTCCGCACCGCGGTGCGGTACGACCCGGCCAACCGGCTGCTCATCGCCGTCCCGGCCATCAGCGCCAAGCGCGCCGAGCACGCGTGGCTCGGCGAGGCCGTCACGCTGCACACGCAGCTCGGCGACGCCGACGTGTACCGCCGCGGCTACGAGCACGGCGCGGTGTACTGGTCGGAGCGCACGGGCGCGCACGAGGTGCACGGCGAGATCGCCGAGCGCTGGCTGGCGGTCGGCGGCGAGCGGTCGTTCCTCGGACTGCCGACGACCGACGAGCAGCGCCTCGACGGGCTCTCGCGCGACGCCGGCGGCTTCGCGCACTTCGAGGGCGGATCGATCTACCGCACGTCCCGCCACGGCGCCGCCATCGTGCACGGCATGGTGCGCGACATCTGGGCGCTGCTCGGCTGGGAGCGCTCGAACCTGGGCCTGCCCGTCGCCGACGTGCTCGTCGACCCGGCGACCGGAGCGATGAGCGGATGCTTCGAGCACGGCACCATCGCCTGGTCGCCGTCGCGCGGGCCCGAGATCACCGTCGCCGACGCCTGCGCCGCCCTCGACGCCTCCGACCGCGACGCGCTCGGACGGCTGAGCACCGCGTTCGCGCCAAAGGCGTAGCGGCGCGCCCCCGCTCGGCCGCATGACAGACTCGGTCGGGTGACCGCGCCGCTCCTCGACCTCGCCCCGCGCCCGTACGACGCCGACGCGATGTACGACGCGTTCGTGGAGTGGGCCGCCGGCCGGGGCTTCTCGCTCTACCCCGCGCAGGACGAGGCGATCATCGAGATCGTCTCGGGCGCGAACGTGATCCTGTCGACCCCCACCGGCACGGGCAAGTCGCTCGTCGCGGTCGCGGCGCACGCGGCATCCGTCGCCCGTGGCGGCCGCAGCTACTACACGGCGCCCATCAAGGCGCTCGTGAGCGAGAAGTTCTTCCAGCTCGTCGAGATCTTCGGCGCCCAGAACGTGGGCATGGTCACGGGTGACAGCTCGGTCAACCCGGATGCCCCGATCATCTGCTGCACGGCCGAGATCCTCGCGAACCTTGCCCTCCGGCACGGCGCCGACGCCGACGTCGACCAGGTCGTCATGGACGAGTTCCATTACTACGGCGATCCCGACCGCGGGTGGGCGTGGCAGGTGCCGCTCATCACCCTGCCGCGCGTGCAGTTCGTGCTCATGTCGGCGACGCTCGGCGACGTCACGGCCATCGCCGACGACCTCACTCGCCGCACCGGTCGCGACACCGCACGGGTCACGGGCGTCGACCGCCCGGTGCCGCTCCACTTCTCGTACGCGAAGACGCCCGTGCAGGAGACCGTCGAGGAGCTGCTCGACACCCGGCTCGCGCCCGTCTACATCGTGCACTTCTCGCAGGCCGCGGCGATGGAGCGCGCGCAGGCGCTGTCCTCGATCCGGGTCGTGTCGCGCGAGCAGCGCGACGAGATCGCCGGGGCGATCGGCGGGTTCCGGTTCACGACCGGGTTCGGCAAGACGCTCTCGCGGCTCGTGCGGGCGGGCATCGGCGTGCACCACGCGGGGATGCTGCCGCGCTACCGGCGGCTCGTCGAGACGCTCGCGCAGCGCGGGCTCCTGCGCGTGATCTGCGGCACCGACACGCTCGGCGTCGGCATCAACGTGCCGATCCGCACGGTCCTCATCACGGCGCTCTCGAAGTACGACGGCCAGCGGATGCGGCAGCTCACCGCCCGCGAGTTCCACCAGATCGCGGGCCGCGCGGGCCGCGCCGGCTACGACACG
The DNA here is from genome assembly GCF_008122505.1 of Agromyces mariniharenae. Classification (NCBI taxonomy): domain Bacteria; kingdom Bacillati; phylum Actinomycetota; class Actinomycetes; order Micrococcales; family Microbacteriaceae; genus Agromyces; species Agromyces mariniharenae. The sequence continues at coordinate 2,403,585 of NZ_VSSB01000001.1, forward strand.
GCCGGCACCGTCGTCGTGCTGGCGCCCGACCACGAGATCGAGAACGAGGTCGCGGTGCGCAAGGCCGGCGACGACCCGAGGAAGCTCAAGAAGGTCGTGCGGAAGAAGGCGCCCGCCGGATTCGTGACCTGGGGCGAGGGCTCGTTCGAACGGCTCGTCGCCGCGGAGCCCGAGGCGCTCGTGCCGCAGCTGCAGCTGACGGCGGCGATGCTCATCAACGTGATCGGGCGGGGCGGCGACGTCGTCCGCGGCATCCGCTCGCTCGTCTTCGACAACCACCAGTCACGGGCGCGGCAGTACGAGCTCGCACGGCGGGCCCTGGAGATCCTGCGGACGCTGAAGGTCGCCGGCGTGGTCGAGATCCTCGAGCCCACCGCGCCCGGGCGCCTCGCCGACCTGCGCCTCACGGTGGACCTGCAGCCGAACTTCGCCCTCAACCAGCCGCTGTCGCCGTTCGCGCTCGCCGCGATCGAGCTGCTCGATCCCGAGACGAGCGAGCAGGGCACGGGGCACTACGCGCTCGACGTCGTTTCGATCATCGAGTCCACGCTCGACGATCCGCGGCCGATCCTCTCGCAGCAGCAGTACAAGGCGCGCGGCGAGGCCGTGGCCGCGATGAAGCGCGACGGCATCGAGTACGACGAGCGCATGGCGCTGCTCGAGGAGGTGACCTGGCCGAAGCCGCTCGACGAGCTGCTCGCCGTCACGTTCGAGACGTTCGCGTCGAGCCAGCCGTGGGTGCGCGACTTCGAGCTCTCGCCGAAGTCGGTGGTGCGCGACATGTTCGAGCGCAGCATGTCGTTCGGCGAGTACGTCTCCTTCTACCAGCTGCAGCGGAGCGAGGGGCTCGTGCTGCGGTACCTCTCCGATGCGTTCCGCGCGATCCGCCAGACCGTGCCGAGCGACGCGAAGGACGAGGAGCTGCTCGACATCATCGAGTGGCTCGGCGAGCTCGTGCGGCAGGTCGACTCGAGCCTCGTCGACGAGTGGGCCGAGCTCGTCGACCCGTCGTCGCACCTGCCCGAGGACGAGCAGGCCGTCGTGCCGCCCGCGCCGCCGTCGGTGGTCACCAATCGTCGCGCGTTCACGGTGCTCGTGCGCAACGAGCTGTTCCGGCGGGTGCAGCTCGCGGCGCTCGAGCGCGACGACGAGCTCGCCGAGCTCGACCCCGACGTCGGATGGCCCGACGCGCTCGACCGCTACTACGGCGAGCACGACGAGATCCTCACGGGCGGCCCGGCGCGCTCGCCGCGGCTCGTCACGATCGACGAATCGGATGCCGCGAGCGGCCTGTGGCGCGTCGAGCAGGTGATCGACGATCCCGCGGGCGACCACGACTGGCGCATCCGCGCCGAGGTCGACCTCGAAGCGTCCGCCGAGGAGGGCGCCGCGGTCGTGCGCGTCACCGAGGTCGTGCGGCTCTAGACCCGCTGGTCGAGTAGCGCCCGCCGGAGGCGGACGCGTATCGAGACCCGACTACGCGACGGCGAGCATGCCCGCCGCCGTCAGCGCGAGCACGAGCCCGGCCCACTGCACGGGCGCGATGCGCTCCTTGAGCACGAGCGCGGCGAGCAGGATCGTGCCCGCCGGGTACATCGCGCCGAGCACCGCCGCCACCGAGAGGTCGCCGGCGCGGATGCCGACGAGGAGCAGTCCGTTCGCCACGACGTCGACGGCGCCGCAGGCGATCGCCAGCTGCACGCCCGTCGCGGTCGTGCTGCGCGCGGGCGCGACGGCGGCGCCGACCGACGCCGGCCGCGGCATCCGATCGGCATGTGGCATGTCGCTGCGTCGCCGACGGGCGATGCCGACGAGCGCCAGCACGCCGAGCACGGAGAACATGATGGCGGCGTTCACGACGCGGTTGACGAGCAGCGGCAGTGCGCCGCTCTCCTCCGAGGTCTGGTCGATCGTGATGAAGAACGTCCCGATCGCGATGCCCGACCCGATGGCCATGAGGATGCCGCGCAGGCTCGGTCGCACGGCGCCGCGCTCGGGCACGAAGCCCACGAGCACGACCGCGACGAGCGCCAGCCCGAGCGCCCAGTAGCCGAGCGTCGCGAAGCGCTCGCCGCCGACGATGAGTCCCCACACCATGGGCACGACCGCCGAGACCAGCGCCGTGAGCGGGGAGAGGATGCTCATCGGCCCGATCGCGAGGCACGCGTAGAGCAGCGAGATCGCCACCGCGCCGGCGACGCCCGAGAGCACGCTCCAGAGCAGGTCGTCGTCGGTCCAGGTGCCGCCGAGGAGCGGGAGCGCCGCGAGGAGCAGCACGAATCCGGTCAGCGATGCGACGGCCGTGGCCAGGATGGAGCTCACCCGCTTTGCGGCGAGTCCGCCGAGGAAGTCGGCCGCGCCGAAGACGAGCGCCCCGGCGAGCGAGAAGACGGCGGTGAGCATGGTCGTCCCAGCGTATCGGCGACGCACGCGTGCTCATCCGAGCAGGGTTCGGGGTGCATGGTGCACATCTGCGCGCGATCCGTGAACACCGCATGAAAACGGGCGTACGAAGCAACGGAAACCCCTTGGCAGGGTCGGAAGCGGTGCTTAGGCTACGGGCAGTGCTCCCTGCGAACCCGACCCGACAACGTCGTCGAGCCTGAGTCCCCGCAGCGCGCACCAATGAGGCAGTGGGGATCAGAGGAGAGTCATGCCACGTCGCAGCACTGTTCAACGCCTGTCAGCCGTGGCGGTCGCCGCGGCCGGCGCCGTCGTGGCGGGAGTCCTCGCCGCACCACCGGCATACGCCGTACCGGTAAGCCACACGATCGCTCAGGTCCAAGGCACAGGGGCCGTGACGCCCCTCGCCGGCCAGACCGTGACGGTCGAGGGTGTCGTGACCGCCGACCACCGCGTCGACGGCAGCTACCGGGGCTTCTACATCCAGACGCCGGGTCCCGATACGACGCAGGGCGCATCCGACGGCATCTTCGTCCTCGTCGGCGCCGCGGCCACGCCGTCGTTCGCAATCGGCGACCTCGTGCGCGCGACGGGCGTGGCGCAGGAGTCCGGCTCCGTCACCCGGGTCAACGCCTCGGGTGCCGGCGCCTCGGTGGAGGTCGTGCAGGCCGGCTTCGGGCCGCTCGCGCCGACCAACCTGGCCGCGACCGTGCTCGGCTCCGCCCGGGAGGCGTTCGAGGGCATGCTCGTGCGCCCGACCGGGACCTACCGGGTCGTCTCGAGTCACAACCTGCAGAACTTCGGCGAGCTGTGGACGAGCGCCGGCAGCGCGATGCCGGTCGAGGCATTCGAGCAGCAGGCTCCCACGACGACTGCCGCCAACAACATCACGGCCGCGAACAACAACGCCCGCCTGATTCTCGACGACGGATGGGACGTGAACACCGCCGACGCCAGGCACCCCGGCGGCCAGCCCTACTTCACCAAGGAGCTCGTCGTACGCAACGGTGACGGCGTGACCTTCCCGACCGGTGGGGGCGTCCTGAGCTTCGGGTTCAACAACTGGCGCGTGCAGCCGCCGCTGCCGATCAACGACGCGAGCGCCGCGAACCTCAAGCCGACGTTCACCGCGGTCAACACGCGCCCGGGCCTGACCGCGCCGGCTGTGGGCGGCGATGTGACCGTCGCGGCGTTCAACGTGCTGAACTACTTCACGACGCTCACGTCGCAGAACCCCGAGGCGCGCGGCGCGGCCACGCCCGAGGAGTTCGCCATCCAGAAGTCGAAGATCATCGAGGCGATCAACGGCCTGGACGCCGACGTCGTCGCGCTCCAGGAGATCGAGAACTCGGTGAAGCTCGGTGAGGCGCCCGACGAGGCGCTCGCCGACCTCGTCGCGGGCCTCAACGCCGACGCAGGCTCGAAGGTGTGGGACTACGTGCGCACGCCTGCCGCGTTGCACGACGCCGCGATCACCGACTTCATCACCAACGCGATCATCTACAAGCCCGCGGTCGTGAAGCCGTCGGGCGAGGCGCAGACGATCATCGACGAGGCCGTGTGGGACATCGCCCGCGAGCCGATCGCCCAGACCTTCAAGTACGGCAAGTCGTTCCTGACCGTCGTGGCGAACCACTTCAAGTCGAAGAGCGGCACCGACCCGTCGCCGCAGCAGGGCCAGGACGCCTTCAACGACGAGCGTGTCGAGCAGGCGAACGACCTCCTCGAGTTCGCGAACACGCTGTCCGAGGGCAAGAAGAACGCGGTCTACCTCGTGGGCGACTTCAACGCGTACTCCAAGGAGGACCCGGTGCAGGTCTTCGCGAAGGCGGGTTGGACCGACCTCGCCTTCGCCAAGGCTCGCGGCCAGTTCACCTACACGTTCGACGGCGAGCTCGGCTCGCTCGACCACGTGCTCGCGTCGCCCGCGGCGACCGATCGGGTGACCGGGGTCGGCATCTGGCCGATCAACTCGCCCGAGTGGTCGCAGCGCGAGTACTGGGGAACGGCCGCCGAGGCCGGGACCCCGTACCGCTCGAGCGACCACGACCCGATCGTCGTGGGTGTCGGCTCGCCGAACGCGAGCACCAAGGTGGACATCGACCTCGTGACCGTGAACGACTTCCACGGGCGCATCGAGCAGGCGGCGCCGTCGGGCGGCATCGCCGCGCTGTCATCGGCGGTCAAGGAGATCCGTGCGGCGAACCCGAACACGATCTTCGCTGCGGCCGGTGACATGATCGGCGCGTCGACGTTCACGTCCTTCATCCAGCAGGATGTGCCCACGATCCAGTCGCTGAACGCGGCCGGGCTCGACGTCAGCTCCGTGGGCAACCACGAGTTCGACCAGGGCTTCGCCGACCTCACCGACCGGGTGATGCCGATGGCGCTCTGGGAGTACCTCGGCGCCAACATCTACGAGAAGGACACCACGACGCCGGCGCTCCCGGAGTACTGGATCCAGGAGTTCGAGGGCGTGCGCATCGGCTTCGTGGGTGCGGTCACCGATGAGCTGCCGTCGCTGGTGAGCCCCGGCGGCATCGCCGAGATCTCGGTGGGCGACCCGACTGAGGCCGCGAACCGCGTCGCGGACCAGCTGAGCGATGGCAACGGCGGAAACGGCGAGGCCGACATCGTCGTGCTCCTCGTGCACGAGGGGGCGGCGACGACCGGCAAGGCGTCGGCGCTCGACCCCGCGTCGCGATTCGGCGAGATCGTGCTCGGCGTGAACGACAACGTCGATGCCATCGTCTCGGGTCACACGCACCTCGCGTACAACCACGTGATCACCCGTGCGGACTCCCCGGAGTTCGACCACGCGGACATGCCGGTGATCTCGAGCGGCCAGTACGGCGAGCGGTTCTCGCGCATGGACATCACGTTCGACAAGAAGACCAAGTCCTTCACCATGAAGAACGAGATCTTCAACCTGATGGACGGCACGACGGCGCTGTACCCCGACGACGCGGCCGTGAAGCCGATCGTCGACGCAGCCGTGGCGAAGGCCAACGAGCTCGGCAACGTCGTGCTCGGCACCGCGAACGCGGACTTCGGCCGCGCCGTGGCGTCGAACCCGGCGGGTGCCTCGTCGTTCCCCGAGAACCGAGGCGGCGAGTCCACGCTCGGCAACCTCGTGGCCGACGTGCAGCTCTGGTCGCTCAACTCCGACCAGCCGCGCGGCGTGCAGATCGCGTTCATGAACCCGGGCGGCCTGCGGGCCGACCTGGCATCTGGCGAGGTCACCTACCGCGAGGCGGCCGACGTGCAGCCGTTCGCCAACACGCTCGTGACCATGAAGCTCACGGGCGCGAAGATCAAGCAGGTGCTCGAGGAGCAGTGGCAGCCGGCAGGCGCGTCGCGTCCGTTCCTCAAGCTCGGCATCAACAAGGAGTTCACGTACACCTACAACCCGGGCGCACCGGCCGGCCAGCACATCACCGAGATGTTCCTGAACGGCGTGGCGATCGATCCTGCAGCGACCTACGTGGTCGGCGTGAACTCGTTCCTCGCGACGGGTGGAGACAACTTCCTCACCCTGAACACGGGCACGGAGAAGGCCGACAGCGGCAAGGTCGACCTCGAGTCGATGGTCGACTACTTCGAGGCGTTCGACACCATCACGCCGGATCTCGCGCAGCGGGCGGTCGGCGTGGTCGTGCAGGGCGGCCCCACCTTCGCTCCGGGATCTCAGGTGACGGTCAACCTCTCGTCGCTCGAGTTCAGCCGCACGGAGACGGCGGCCGGCACGGTCGCGGTCACGTTCGGCGGAGCGACGGTCGGCACCGGCACCGTCGACCGGGCATACACGCCGACGGTCGACGAGATCGGCAAGGCCACGGTGACGTTCACGGTGCCCGCGGGCACCAGCGGACCGACCCGGTTCGGCATCACGACGCCGGTGGGCACCACCAGCTCGTTCGTGATCAACGTCGGCTGAGCCGACCGGCATGACGGAGACGGCCCCGGGCGCGAGCCCGGGGCCGTTCCCGTTTCCTGCTCCCGTTCGCGATCAGCGGCGCCGGTTAGGCTGATCGTGTGACTTCCCGGGGCGCACGAGTTGCACGCGGAACGGCCGTGGCCGTGTTCGCGACCTTCGTGGCCTCGCTGGCGCACACCATCGGCGGCGGTGCACCGCCCGGACCCGTCGCCCTCGCGGTCGCGCTCGCGTTCTCGGCGCCGCTCGCCATGGCGCTCTCGGGCGCCCGAGCGCGGATGCTGCGCACCGCCGTCTCGGCGCTCGTCGCCCAGGGGGTGCTGCACCTCACCTATGCCATCGGCGCGCCGTCGACGCCCTCGATGCGGAGCGGACACGCGTCCGCGCACCTGAGCGTGCCCGCGGCATCCGTCGACCACGGCGACTCCTGGATGCCGGTGGCGCACCTCGCGGCCGCCGCGCTGACGCTCGCCGCGCTCGTGGCTGGCGACCGGGTGTTCGACGCGGTACGACGTGCGCTCCGCGTCGCCGTGCGCCGGGTCACGACGATTCCGGTGCCCGTCGTCGCGCCGGCGTTCTCGCTGCTCGCCGATGCGCCGCGACCGCGCTTCGCCGCGCTGCTCCTCGTCTCGGGACTCGGATCGAGAGGTCCGCCGAACGCCGTCGCCGCATCCTGACGCGGCCGACGCTTCCCACCTCTCCTTCCTTGCGGTCTCCTCGCGCACGCGCGCGCCCGCACCGAACACGAAAGCATCCCATCATGCGCATCGCACGCCTCTCCGCCGCCGGCCTCGCCGGCGGCGCCGTCCTGGCGCTCGCGGCCGTCCCGCTCGCCGCCAGCGCCCACGTGACCGTGACACCCAGCGGCACCGCCGCCGGCAGCTACACCGTGCTGACGTTCGCCTACAGCCACGGCTGCGAAGGTTCGCCGACCACGGCGATCGCCATCGACATCCCCGAGTCGATCGCGAGCGTCTCGCCGACGCTCAACCCGAACTACACGATCGAGAAGGTCGCCGACGGCGACCGGACCTCGCAGGTCGTCTACACCGCGATCACGCCGGTGCCAGAAGGCTACCGCGACACCATCGAGCTCTCGCTCCAGCTGCCCGAGGACGCGGCGGGCGAGACGCTCGCCTTCCCCGTGCTGCAGACCTGCGAAGTCGGCGAGACGAACTGGAACCAGGTCGCCGAGGAGGGCGAGGAGGAGCCCGAGAGCCCGGCGCCCGTCATCGTCGTGACCGAGGCGACGGGCGACGGGCACGGTCACGGCGCCGCGACCGACGAGGCTGCCGCCGACGAGCACGGTGACGGCCACGCCGACGGCACCGAGGAGGTCGCGGCCACGTCGGGCGACGCCGACACCGTGGCCCGCGTGCTCGGCATCGGCGGCCTCGTGGTCGGCGTCGTGGGCATCGTGCTCGCGCTCGCCGCGCGCCGTCCGCGATCGGGAGCATGATGTCGGCGACAGGTGCGGTTCCGCGGTCGGCGGCGAGGCGGCGTCGCGCCACGGCTCGCCTCGGCCGGCTCGCGGCGGTCGTCGCGGCATCCGCCGCCCTCGCCGTGCTGCCCGCGCTGCCGGCGTCGGCGCACAACTACGTCGTGGCGACGACGCCCGCGAAGGGCGCGGTCGTCACCGCGCAACCCGGCACGGTCTCGCTCGAGACCAACGAGGCCCTGCTCGACGTCGAGGGCGGATCGGTGATCCAGGTGCAGGGTCCCGACGGCCGGTACTACGGCGACGGATGCGCCGTGGTCGACGGGCCCGTGGCCACCACGCAGACCCAGCTGGGCGAACCCGGCGAGTACACCGTGACCTGGCGCGTGGTCTCGACCGACGGGCACCCGATCTCGGGCACGTGGGCGTTCACGTGGCAGCCCGTCGACGGCATCGCACTCGCCGACGGATCCGACGAGCCGGGCGCCTGCGGCGACACCTCGGCAGCCGCCGAGCCCGAGGCCAGCGCGCCGGCGTCCGAGTCCGAGGCGCCCGACGAGACGAGCGACGCGGCATCCGCTGCACCGCTCGACGCGCTGTGGATCGTCGGCGGCGTGCTGCTCGCCGCGGTCGCCGCGATCGTCACCTGGCTGGTCGTCCGTCGGAGGGCGTGACGCGTGACCCGTCCTCCCCAGCCCGGCGGTCGGCGACGACCGCCGGGCCGGGGACGGAACCGGCTCACCCGTCGGGGGTGCTCGTTACACTCGACGGGTGAGCTGGAACGCGGAATCCCATGGCCCCGAGGAGGTCCCCTGGGATCCCGATGAGCTCGCTCCGCCGCCCGACGACGAGTGGGCTCCGCCGCCCCCTGACGATGGGCGACTGCCGACCCTCGACGGCGGCTGGGCCCCCGCGACCGATGACGCGGGCGCCCGCTTCGTCGAACCCGAGCCGCACGTCGTGCGTCCTGCTCCCGTCCGCTTCTCGAGTGCAGACGAGGCGCTGCACACGGTCTTCGGGTACGACGCCTTCCGTGGCGAGCAGGCCGCGATCATCGAGCAGGTCACCGGTGGCGGCGACGCCGTCGTGCTCATGCCCACGGGCGGCGGCAAGAGCCTCTGCTACCAGATCCCCGCGCTGCTGCGCGAGGGCACGGGCATCGTGGTCTCGCCGCTCATCGCGCTCATGCACGACCAGGTCGACGCCCTCGTGCGCAACGGCGTGCGGGCCGCCTACCTCAACTCGAGCCAGCTGCCCGCCGAGCGCGCCGAGGTCGAGCGGGCGTACCTCGCCGGCGAGCTCGACCTGCTCTACATCGCCCCCGAGCGCCTCAACGCCGAGCCCGTCAAGCGGTTCCTCGAGGGCGGCCGCATCGCCCTGTTCGCGATCGACGAGGCGCACTGCGTGTCGCAGTGGGGCCACGACTTCCGGCCCGACTACCTCGCCCTGTCCGAGCTCGCCGATCGCTGGCCCGACGTGCCGCGCATCGCCCTCACGGCCACGGCCACCGAGGCGACGCACCGCGAGATCACGACCCGGCTCTCGCTCGAGGGCGCGAAGCACTTCGTCTCGAGCTTCGATCGGCCCAACATCCAGTACCGCATCGCGCCCAAGCTCGAGGTGCGCCGCCAGCTCCTCGACGTCATCCGCAGCGAGGGCACCGATGCCTCGGGCGCCCCGGTCTCGGGCATCGTCTATGCGCTCTCCCGCGCGAGCACCGAGAAGATCGCCGCGTTCCTCGCCCAGAACGGGGTGAACGCGCTGCCGTACCACGCCGGCCTCGAGGCGGGCGTCCGACGTCGCACGCAAGAGCGCTTCCTCCGCGAAGACGGCGTCGTCGTGGTCGCGACCATCGCGTTCGGCATGGGCATCGACAAGCCCGACGTGCGCTTCGTCGCCCACGTCGACCTGCCGAAGTCGGTCGAGGGCTACTACCAGGAGACCGGTCGAGCAGGCCGCGACGGTGCGCCCGCCACGGCCTGGCTCGCCTACGGACTGCAAGACGTCGTGCAGCAGCGTCGCATGATCGACGAGAGCCCCGGCGACCTCGCGCACCGTCGTCGCCTGTCCCAGCACCTCGACGCGATGCTCGCCCTGTGCGAGACCGTGCAGTGCCGGCGGCAGAACCTGCTCGCGTACTTCGGCGAGCGCAGCGAGCCGTGCGGCAACTGCGACACCTGCCTCGAGCCGCCGGCAGCATGGGACGGCACGGTCCCGGCGCAGAAGCTCATGTCGACCATCGTGCGGCTGCAGCGCGAGCGGCGGCAGCGCTTCGGCGCGGGCCACCTCATCGACATCCTGCGCGGCAAGGAGACACCCCGCGTGCGTCAATACGGACACGACGCGCTGGCGACCTGGTCGATCGGCGACGACCTGAGCGAGCAGCAGTGGCGCGGCGTCGTGCGGCAGCTGCTCGCGCAGGGCCTGCTCGAGACGCACGGCGAGTACGGCACGCTCGCGATCACCGATTCCGCGTCCGACGTGCTGTCGGGCGGGCGCACGGTCATGCTCCGCACCGAGCCCGAGCGAGCGGAGCGCTCGCGCGGGCCGAAGGCGGCCCCCGCAGCGGCCGACCTCGAGCCGGCCCAGGCCGAGCTCTTCGAGGCGCTGCGGGCGTGGCGCGCGGGGGAGGCTCGCGAGCAGGGCGTCCCCGCCTACATCGTGTTCGGCGACGCCACGCTGCGCGCGGTCGCCGTGGCACGGCCCGCGAACCTCGGCGACCTCGACGGCATCACGGGCATCGGCGCGAAGAAGCGCGAGGCCTACGGCGAGGCGCTCCTCGCGGTGGTCGCGGCGGCATAGCCCGTCCGTCGGGTCCCCGCTAGGATCGCCGCAAGCGCGGTTCGCCGCGGCATCCGTTCGCCCGACCGAGGGAGTGCCATGTCAGACCAGTTCGCGACGAAACGGCCGCTCGGCGTCACGATCGTGGCGGCGCTCTCGATCATCGCCGGCATCATCGACGTGATCGCGGGCATCATGCTGCTCGCCGTGCAGGCGGACCCCGAGGTCGTCGAGCGGATGGGCGGTTCCGGGCTGGTGGTGACCGCCGCGATCATCTCGCTGCTGCTCGGTGCGGCGATGATCATCATCGCCTTCGGCCTGCTGCGCGGGAACGCGACCGCCCGGATCGCCGCGACGGTGCTGCAGGTGTTCTCGCTGGCGCAGTCGATCTGGCTGGCCGTCGTCAACCCGGCGCTGCTCCCGAGCGAGATCCTGAGCGCCCTCCTCGCGATCGCCCTGCTCTTCCTCCTCTGGTCGGGAGAGGCGAGCCGGTACTTCCGTGGTCTCGCCCCCGACGAACCGACCGCCTGAGGCTCAAAACCGAGCGACAAGGGCCGCCTGCCGTTCGACCTGCCGTCGAGCATGGCCGCCGTCGAGGCCAACCGGCCTGACGTGCCATTCGACACCGCCGATCCGCTGTTCCGCTTCGGCCACGGCCTGCGCTTCGAGGGCTGATCCACCGCACCGTAGCCGTCGCGATCGCCATCGTCCGGCGGATGCCGCGCGCCCTCGCCGCGGCATCCGCCACCGCGCTAGCATCGGCCTCACGGGACGCAGTGGTCGCGTCTCCCGAAGCGAATGGGGTGCGCATCATGACGGATTCTGCAGAGGTCAAGCGGCCGGTCGTCGTCTCGATCGTCGCGGTCGTGGCGTTCATCTCGGGCGTGTACGACATCATCTCGGGCATCCTGCTGATCTTCCAGGCGAACGATCCCACGGTGAACGCCGCGTTCGGCGGCTCGGGCGGCGTGCTGGCCGCCTCCATCGGGTCGATGATCCTCGGCGCCATCGTGGTGGCCCTGTCGTTCGGCCTGTGGACCGGCAACTGGGTCGCGCGCATGATCGTGACCGTCGTGCGAGCGCTGTCGCTCATCAAGTCGCTGTTCCTCGCGGTGGCGTGGATGGGCAACCCGGTCGGCGAGTGGGCGAACGTCGCGCTCTCGGCGATCGTGCTCATCCTGCTCTGGACGCGCCCCGCGAGCGCCTACTTCAACGCGACGGCCCGCGCCAAGGAACGCGCCAAGCGCTAGCATCGCACCAGGCGCGCCGCGTCCTGGCGGCGCCGATGTGGGGGAGTCATCGATGTCGAATTCCGTCGACCGACCGGGCGGCGTGACGCTCGTCGCCGTGCTGACCTGGATCGGGGGTGCGCTCGACATCCTGGGCGGCACGATCCTGCTGTTCCAGACGAGCATCGCCTCGACCGTCGAGCAGTTCGGCGGCGCCAGTCAGCTCATCCTGTCCGCGATCGGCGCGATCCTCGTCGGCGCCATCGTCATCGTCGTGGCCGTCAGCCTCATGCGAGGCCGCAGCTGGGCCCGGGTCGTGATCACGGTCTTCGAGGTGATCTCGATCATCATCTCGATCTTCTTCGCGATCGCGTACCCGGCCGGTGCGATCGGCGAGTACGTCGGCGCGGCCATCTCGCTCGTGATCATCGCGCTGCTCTGGACGCGGCGGGCGAACGCCTTCTTCCGCAGCTGAACCGCGGTTCGATGGGCGGATGCCGCTGCATCCGCCCATCGCCGCTGTCACCGGGCACGGATGCCGCGGCATCCGCTTGTGGACACTGCAACGTGCGGTCAGCGCGTGTTTGTAGGGTCCCGACAGCCCCGTCCGAGGGGTCCCGCACACCGTTTGTAGGCGGCGGACGCCTCGTTTCCGGCCCTCGTGAGGGCGTCCTAGCGTGGAACGGCAGCCCGCCGAACAGCGAAGGACAGAACCGACGATGGTTGACACGGCAACCCCTACTTCCTCGAAGACGACCGGCGACACGACCGCCGCCACCGTCCCAGCGACGCCCGCGCGCGACCAGTCCGCGGCGCCCATCCAGGCCCCGCCCGCCGCGGCGCAGCCCGACTCGCCGCGCATCGACGTCGAGCAGCTCGCGCACCAGCTCCTCGGCACGTGGCCCGAGATCCGGCTCGCGGCCCGCGCCCGCGCGGCGGAGCCCGAGTACCAGCGCATCGACGGCCAGTCCATGGAGGAGCACCGCGAGCGCGTGCTCGGGCAGCTCAAGCGCCTCGTCGAGTCGGGCGCCGTGCACAAGGCGTTCCCGAAGGAGCTCGGCGGCGAGGAGGACCACGGCGGCAACATCGCCGCGTTCGAGGAGCTCGTGCTCGCCGACCCCAGCCTGCAGATCAAGTCGGGCGTGCAGTGGGGCCTCTTCGGCGCCGCCGTGCTGCACCTCGGCACGACCCCGCACCACGAGAAGTGGCTGCCGGGCATCATGAGCCTCGAGGTGCCCGGCGCCTTCGCGATGACCGAGACCGGGCACGGCTCGGACGTCGCGGCCATCGGCACCACGGCGACCTACGACCCCGAGACCGAGGAGTTCGTGATCCACACGCCGTTCCGTGGCGCCTGGAAGGACTACCTCGGCAACGCGGCCGTGCACGGCATCGCGGCGGTCGTGTTCGCCCAGCTCGTCACCAAGGGCGTGAACCACGGCGTGCACGCGTTCTACGTGCCGATCCGCGACGAGCAGGGCGAGTTCCTGCCCGGCGTCGGCGGCGAGGACGACGGCCTCAAGGGCGGCCTCAACGGCATCGACAACGGTCGCCTGCACTTCACCGACGTTCGCGTCCCGCGCGAGAACCTGCTGAACCGCTACGGCGACGTCGCCCCCGACGGCTCGTACACGAGCCCCATCGCGAGCCCCGGCCGTCGCTTCTTCACGATGCTCGGCACGCTCGTGCAGGGTCGCGTGTCGCTCGACGGCGCGTCGACCATCGCCGCGGCCATGGGACTCGACATCGCGATCACGTACGGCAACCAGCGCCGCCAGTTCAACGCCGCGAGCGATGTGGACGAGGAGGTGCTGCTCGACTACCAGCGTCACCAGCGCCGGCTCATCCCGAAGCTCGCGACGACGTACGCGCAGGTCTTCGCGCACGACGAGTTCCTCGTGAAGTTCGACGCGGTGTTCTCGGGAAAGGCCGAAACCGATGACGACCGGCAGGACCTCGAGACGATCGCCGCGGCGCTGAAGCCGCTCTCGACGTGGCACGCGCTCGAGACGCTGCAGGAGGCCCGCGAGGCCTGCGGTGGCGCCGGGTTCCTCGCCGAGAATCGCATCGTCGGCCTGCGCCAGGACCTCGACATCTACGTGACGTTCGAGGGCGACAACAACGTGCTGCTCCAGCTCGTCGCCAAGCGCCTGCTCACGGACTACTCGAAGCAGTTCGCGAACGCCGACGCCGGCGCGCTCGCGCGCTACGTCGTCGCGCAGACGGCCGACCGTGCCTACCACGGCTCGGGCCTGCGCCGCCTCGCGCAGACGATCGCCGACTTCGGGTCGACGGCCCGCTCGGTCTCGGAGCTCCGCGACGAGGAGACGCAGCGCGAGCTGCTCACCGGCCGCGTCGAGACGATGATCGCCGAGATCGCGGGCCGGCTCCGCGATGCGCGCAAGCTGCCGAAGGCGGACTCCGCGGCCGCGTTCAACCGCAACCAGAACGAGCTCATCGAGGCCGCCCGGGCGCACGCCGAGCTGCTGCAGTGGGAGGCGTTCACGCGCGGCCTCGCAAAGACGACCGACCCGGGCACGAAGCAGGTGCTCACGTGGGTGCGCGACCTGTTCGGCCTCGGCCTCGTCGAGAAGCACCTCGCGTGGTACCTCATCCACGGTCGCCTCTCGCCGCAGCGGGGGCAGGCCGTCACGGCCTACATCGACCGGCTCGTCGAGCGCCTGCGCCCGCATGCGCAGGACCTCGTCGACGCGTTCGGCTTCGCGCCCGAGCACCTGCGCGCGAGCATCGCGACGAGCGCCGAGCTCGAGCGCCAGGACGAGGCCCGCGCGTACTACGCGGAGCGCCGCGCGGCGGGCACGCTGCCCGCTCCGGAGAAGAACTCGAAGAAGTAGCTCACAGGTGGTCGAGTAGCGCCCGCCGGAGGCGGACGCGTATCGAGACCGGGTGACGGATCTCGAGACGCGTCGCGCTTCGCGCGGCGCTACTCGATCACCGGGGGTGCTTACCTCCGCAGCCGGCGATACGCCGACGCCGCGAGCGGCACGAACACGAGTGCGATCGCGAGCGGCCACACGGATGCCGCGAGCACCGCGTTCTCCGCGAGCCATCCGGTCGTGACCCCGGTCGGGTTGCCGAACAGCTCGCGTGCTGCCGTGGCGGTCGCCGAGACAGGGTTCCACTCGGCGATCACCCCGAGCCACCCGGGCATCGTCTCTGCCGAGACGAACACGGTCGAGAGGAAGCCGACGGGCCACACGAGCACCTGCACCGCCGTGGTGGCGCCCGTGCCGCGGAAGCGGAGCCCGAGGAAGATCCCGACCCACAGCAGGGCGAACCGGAGCCACAGCAGGAGCAGCACGCCCAGCGCGATCTCCGCGGGCCCCGTCGTCGGCCGCCAGCCGATGAGCAGGCCGCCCACCATCAGCACCGCCAGGTTGAGCACCGAGTTGCCGAGGTCGGCGATCGCCCGCCCGAGCGCGACCGACGCGCTCGAGATCGGCAGCGACCGGAAGCGGTCCGTGATGCCGCGCTTCGCGTCCTCGGACATGGCGGTCATCGTGGTCTCGAGGCCGAACAGCATCGCCAGCGCGAACATCCCCGGCAGGAGGTAGGCGATGTAGTCGCCGCCGCCCGGCACCTCGATCGCGCCGCCGAAGAGGAACGCGAACAGCAGGATCAGCATGATGTTGAACGCGAGTCCGAAGACGACGCCCCACGGCTCGCGCACCTGGTGCAGCACGTCGCGCCCGGCGATGAGCGCGCCCTCGCGGAGCGGATTCGAGCGGCGGTCGCGCAACCCGGGGGCGGCGGCGATGCCGCGGGCGGGCGTGGGGTGGGTCGCGGCGCTCATCGGGAGACCTCCTCGTCGGATCGGGCGGACGGTGCGCGGTCGGGATCCGGGGCGTCTGGCGCGGACTCGGGCACCTGGCCGGGTGCGGTGAGATGCAGGAACACCTCGTCGAGCGTCGGGCGGCGCAGCGCGAGGTCGTCCACGTCGAGCCCCGCGGCGTCGAGCGCCCGCACGATGGGTGCGAGCGCCTTGGCGCCGTCGGCGACCTCCACCGTGACGGTCCGGGTGTCCGCATCGACGGATGCCGCGGCATCCGTGACCTGCGAGATCGCGTCCGCGGCATCCGCCAGCCGGCTCGCGTCGGCCAGCACGGCCTCGACCCGGTCGCCGCCGAGGCGGCGCTTGAGCTCGGCCGGCGTGCCTTCGGCGATGACCCGGCCGTGGTCCATGACGGAGACGCGGTCGGCGAGCTGGTCGGCCTCGTCGAGGTACTGTGTCGTGAGGAGCACCGTGGTGCCGGCGGCGGCGACCTCGCGGACGGCCTGCCAGACGGTGGCGCGGCCGCGCGGGTCGAGTCCGGTGGTGGGCTCGTCGAGGAACAGGATGGCCGGTGTCAGCACGAGGCCCGCCGCGATATCGAGGCGGCGGCGCATGCCGCCCGAGAACCCCGAGGTCGGGCGGTCCGCGGCATCCGCCAACCCGAAGGCCTCGAGCAGGTCGCCGGCGCGCGTCGCCGCCCGGCGCTTCGACAGGCCGCTGAGCCGGGCGAAGAGCATGAGGTTCTGCCGTGCGCAGAGGGCGTCGTCGACGGCGTGGAACTGGCCGACCAGGCCGATGCGCTCGCGCACGCTCGCCGGATCGCGCCGCACGTCGACGCCGGCGATCGCGGCGGTGCCCGCGTCGAACGAGGTCAGCGTGGTGAGGCAGCGGACGGCCGTGGTCTTTCCGGCGCCGTTCGGGCCGAGCAGGCCGTGCACGGTGCCGGCCGCGACGGCGAGGTCGAAGCCGTCGAGCGCCGGTTCGCGCCCGAAGCGCTTTCGCAGGCCCACGGCCTCGAGGGCTGGAGGGGGAGTGAGGGTGGCAGTCATCGGACCCTTTCAGCGTATGGCGTACGGGGTTGTTTCATTTGACCGTACATCATACGGAGAATGTAGGCTAGCCCCCGTGTCGACCGAATCCACGGGCCGGGGCGAGCCCGACCGCACGCTGCGCCTGCTGTGGCGCGACCGGCTGGGCGAGCCGGTGGGCTCGCGCGGTCCGAAGCAGCGCGCGAGCGTCGACGCGGTCGTCGACACGGCGATCGCGCTCGCCGACGAGGAGGGCATGGAGGCGCTCTCGATGCGCCGCATCGCCGAGCGCCTCGGCCTGAAGCCGATGTCGGTGTACACCTACGTGCCGGGCAAGGCCGAGCTCATCGACCTGATGGTCGACCGGGTCGCGGGCGAGCAGCCGCTGCCCGAGCTGCGGGGATCGCTGCGCGAGCGCCTCGAGCAGCTGGCACAGCTGACGTGGGACGAGCTGCTGCGGCATCCGTGGCTGCTCTCGATCGACACGAGCCGGCCGCCGCTCGGCCCGAACGTCTCGGACCGCTGGGAGTGGAGCCTGCGGGCCATCGAGGGGCTCGGGCTCAGCGATCTCGACATGGACCAGGTGATCACGCTCGTGGTCGGCTTCGTCTCCGGGCCGGCGCGCGCCTACGTCGACGCCGAGCGCCTGCACCGCTCGACGACCGAGACCGACGAGGAGTGGTGGGAGCGCAACGCGCCGGTGCTCGGCGAGATCATGGATCCGACGCGCTACCCCATCTCAGGCCGGGTCGGGCAGGCGGCCGGTGAGGAGTACGGCGCGCCGTCCGATCCCGAGCGCGCGTTCCGCTTCGGTCTCGCCCGCGTCATCGACGGGATCGAGGCGTACGTCGCGTCAGCGCGCTGAGGTCACTCCGACGGCGGCTTCATGAGCGCTCCGGCCGCGAGGCCGACCGCGAGGCCGGCCGCGAGCCAGAGCCAGAACCCGGTCCAGAGGCTGATGCCGACCCCGACCACGGCGCCCACGACGAGCCCGACGATGAGCTGCTTGCGGCGGGCGGGGGTCATCGGTTCGGAGGCCATGCCTCCAGCCTAGGCGGCGCGGGTGCGCGGTCAGCGGGAGCGGTACTCGCGCACGTGCGCCACCTCGAACACGAACGGCAGGGCGTCGAGGTCGCGCGGGGCATCCGTCGGCAGCTCGTAGACGTCGAGCATGAGCTGCACCGGGTAGGCGAGCGACTGCTCCACGGTCCTCACGAGCCGCCCGTCGACGAAGAAGCGCAGGCGCTCGGGCAGCCACTCGACGGCGTAGTCGTGGAACTCGGTGAGGTCGCCGTCGACGCGCACCTTCTCGAAGTCCATGACGAGTCGCGGGTCGTGCTGCGGCTTCACGCCGACGCCGACGAGGCCCGAGTCCTCGCCCACTTCGCTGCCGAAGATCTCGAAGATGCAGATCTCTCCGCAGTTCGCGGTCTCGTCCTCGAATCCGATCGGCCAGAGCGCGACCATGGCCGACGGATGCCGGATGGCCCGCACACGGGCCTCGATGACGCCGAAGTGGGGCAGCCAGAGGCGCTCCTCGTCCTGCTCCTCGCGCACGACGAGTCCGGCGCGGAAGCGGTGCTGGCCCACCGGGCTGCCGAGCGGGCCCGAGAACTGGCCCGTCTGCAGGTGCGAGACCCGCACGTCGCCGTCGTACTCGGGCGACCACGGCTCGGTGTCGCGGTCGATGCGCAGCTTCAGCGTGCCGTCGGAGACCTCGTACCGGGCACGTGTCGCCGCGCGCGAGCTCCAGTGCGGTGTGTAGTAGGGAAGCCAGCGCGTGTCGGCGAGGTCGTCGCCGTCGAACTGCTCGTCGACCGCGAGCACGTAGCCGTCGAGGTCGAGGGTCGTGGCATCCGTCGTCATCGTCGGTCGCTCCCCTTCCGCGACGCCTGCGTCGCCCGCTGCTGCTGTCGCTACACGAGGCCGAGGGCTCGCACCGCGTCGCGCTCGTCCTGGAGCTCGGCCACGGAGACGTCGATGCGGTGCCGCGCGAACGCATCGAGCTCGAGCCCCTGCACGATGCGCCAGGCGCCGTCGACCGACTCGACCGGGAACGACGACACGAGGCCCTCTGGCACGCCGTACGATCCGTCGGACACGACGGCGGCGCTCGTCCATCCGTTGGAGGTGCCGAGCACCCAGTCATGCACGTGGTCGATCGTCGCGCTCGCCGCGGACGCGACCGACGAGGAGCCGCGCACCTCGATGATCTCGGCGCCGCGCTTCGCCACGCGCGGGATGAAGTGGTCGACGAGCCACTCGCGTGCGGCGTCGGGGCCGCCGAGGCGGTACGCGAGCAGCGCGGCCACCGACTGCCCGCCCGCGGTGGCGTGCGCGACGTCGGGGAACTGCGTGGCCGAGTGGTTGCCCCAGATCGTGAGGTCGCGGATGTCGCTCACCGGGGTGCCCACGGTCGGCGCGAGCTGCGCCAGGGCGCGGTTGTGGTCGAGGCGGGTGAGGGCCGTGAAGCGATCGGCCGGGACATCGGGAGCATGCGCCGCCGCGATGAGCGCGTTCGTGTTGGCCGGATTGCCCACCACGACGACGCGCACGTCGTCGGCGGCGCCGGCGTTGATCGCCTCGCCCTGCGGGCCGAAGATCCCCGCGTTCGCCGCGAGCAGGTCGCCGCGCTCCATGCCCGCGGTGCGGGGTCGCGCGCCGACGAGGAGGGCCAGGTTCGTGCCGCGGAAGGCCGCGGTCGGGTCGTCGTAGACCTCGACGTGCGAGAGCAGCGGGAAGGCCGAGTCGTGCAGCTCGAGTGCCGCGCCCTCGGCGCCGCGCAGCCCCTGCGGGATCTCGAGGAGGTTCAGCCGCACCTGGGTGTCGGGTCCGAGCATCGCGCCAGAGGCGATGCGGAAGAGCAGCGCGTAGCCGATCTGCCCCCCGGCGCCCGTGATCGTGATCGTGATCGGCTTCTTCGCGGCCATACCCACAGACTATGCCCGGGTGTGCGCGCGGGAACGAGGAGCTGTCGCGCGACAGGAGACCGACGCCGCGCGCCCGACGCCGGACGCGTCACCAGCCGAACGAGCCCGCCACGCCCTTGAACGGGCCGACGACGTCGGACGTGATCCAGCCGCCGTAGAACCCGCCGGGTTGCGGCACCACCGTCTCGCCGTCGACCGTGCACGCGTCCATCGGGCCCGCGTAGACGGCGACGCGATCGGCGAGCACCTCGAACCCGGCCGACGGGGTCGGGTAGTTCCACGCCGCGCGCTCGGCCACCGAGTCGCCGCCCCGCACGGTCAGGTAGCGGGCCGCGCCCTTGAACTCGCAGAACGACCGGCCCGCCGCGGGCTCGAGCGAACCGGGTGCGAACGCCGCGATCGGCACGTAGTAGACGGGCGGATGGCTGGTCTCGAGCACGCGCACGACGTCGCGCGTGTCCACCACGCGCTCGCCGCCGAGGTCGATCGTCACGCGCACGTCGACGGCCTCGGCGCGCGGGGGACGCGGGTAGTCCCAGACGGACTCCTGCCCAGGAGCCGCGGATGCCGGGACGGGGCGCATGGCGGGAGCGTACGACGCGAGGCTGGGAGCGGGCGGCACGTGGGCCGGTGGGGGTGCAGCGGCGGCGCGGCGGGTGTCGGCGGCATCCGCGGATCGTCTAGCGTGTCGGCATGAGAGACCTCTATCCCGAGATCGAGCCGCTCGAGACGGGCATGCTCGACGTGGGGGACGGCCAGCACATCTACTGGGAGGTGTCGGGCAACCGCGAGGGCAAGCCCGTGGTGTTCCTCCACGGCGGACCCGGCGCCGGCACGACTCCCGAGCATCGCCGCCTGTTCGACCCCGAGCGATACCGGATCGTGCTGTTCGACCAGCGCGGCTGCGGCCTCTCCATCCCGCACGCATCGGAGCCCGACGCGGACCTCTCGGCGAACACCACGTGGCACCTCGTGGCCGACATGGAGCGGCTGCGCAACCACCTCGGCATCGATCGGTGGCAGGTCTTCGGAGGGTCCTGGGGCAGCGCCCTCGCCCTCGCCTACGCGCAGACGCACCCCGAGCGCGTCACCGAGCTCGTGCTGCGCGGCATCTTCACGCTGCGCCGGCAGGAGCTCGACTGGTTCTACGAGGGCGGTGCTGCGGCCGTGTATCCCGACCTCTGGGAGGAGTTCCTCGCGCCCGTGCCGGCGCTCGAGCGCGGGCACCTCATCGAGGCCTACGGCCGGCTGCTCAAGGACCCCGATCCCGAGGTGCACCAGCCCGCCGCGATCGCCTGGTCGCGATGGGAGTCGTCGACGATCACGCTCCTGCCGCAGGCCGACACGATCTCGCGGTTCACGGCGCCCGAGTACGCCACGGCGTTCGCGCGCATCGAGAACCACTACTTCCGGCACGGCGGCTGGTGGGAGGAGGGGCAGCTCATCCGCGACGCCCCGCGGCTCGCCGGCATCCCCGCCGTCATCGTGCAGGGCCGGTACGACATGTGCACGCCCGCGATGACCGCCTGGGACCTGCACAACGCCTGGCCCGAAGCCGAGTTCCACCTCATCCCCGACGCCGGGCACGCATTCGACGAGCCGGGCATCCTCGACGCGCTCATCCGGGCGACCGACCGGTTCGCGCGCGATCACGAGGGCGACGACGGCGAGCCGGTGACGGATGCCGCGACCCACGTTGCCGACGACGAGGGCGGAGTCGTCGCGGACGAGGGCGGCGTCGAGGCGCACGGCGACGAGGCGGTCGCGGACGACTCGGACGGGCGCCACGACGAGGACGAGGACGAGTCGGACGACGACGAGGATGAGTCGGCCGACGACGAGGATGAGTCGGTCGACGACGAGGATGAGTCGGACCACGACGACGCGGTCACCGTCGACACGGGACCGCTCCGGCACCGGAGGGGCTTCATCCCCGCCCGACCCGACGTCGTCAACCCCTCGCCCGAAGACGGCGGAGATCGGCTCCCGAAGCCCCGCGGAGAGTAGCGTCATGCCATGACGTTCAACCCGAACGCCGACATCGGCGGTGGCAAGACCTCGAAGCGCGGACGCAACACCGGCATCGCCGTCGGCGGCGGCCTCGGCGTGATCGCGCTGGTGATCATCTCGCAGCTCCTCGGCGTCGACGTGACCGGTCTCCTCGGCGGAGGCGGCGGCCAGCCTGCGGCCGAGGACTCCGCCCTCCAGGAGTGCCAGACCGGCCAGGACGCCAACGAGCGCATCGACTGCCGCATGAAGGGCGCGGCCGCGTCCCTCGAGGACTACTGGGTCGACGCGGCGCCGACCATCGGGGTCGCCTACGCGAGCCCGCAGGGCTTCGTGCTCTTCACGGATGCCGTCGCGACCGGTTGCGGCAACGCCTCGTCGGCGACGGGCCCGTTCTACTGCCCGCCCGACCAGACCCTCTACGTCGACACGACCTTCTACGACCAGCTCGAGAGCCAGTTCGGTGCGAGCGGCGGCCCGCTCGCCGAGATGTACGTGGTCGCGCACGAGTGGGGACACCACATCCAGAACCTCGCGGGCATCCTCGAGCGCGCGCAGGACGGCCAGACCGGACCGACGTCGAACTCGGTGCGCACCGAGCTGCAGGCCGACTGCTTCGCCGGCTCGTGGGCCGCGGCCGCCTCGCAGACCACGGATGAGCGGGGCGTCCCGTTCCTGCAGCCGATCACGCGCGACGAGTACGCGCAGGCGATCGACGCCGCCGCGGCTGTCGGCGACGACCGGATCCAGGAGGCGACGCAGGGGCAGGTGTCGCCGCACTCGTTCACCCACGGATCGAGCGAGCAGCGCGTGCGCTGGTTCGAGACCGGGTACCAGGGCGGGGCGCAGTCGTGCGACACCTTCTCGATCGACGGCTCGCAGCTGTGATCTGCGTCGGTCGGTGATCCGCCGCCGCGTCGTGGGGATCACCCTCGGCGTCGTCGGCATCCTCGTGCTCGCCGTCGTCGTGTTCCTGGTCTGGGCGCACCTCGTCATGGCGGGCGAGCGACCCGCCTCGCTCGAGGCGTGGCGCGACCCCGAGGTGACCATCACGCGCACCGAGCGCTCGTTCGTCATCGAGCCGGCCGAGGGCGGCAGCGACGTCGGACTCGTGTTCATCCCGGGAGCGCGCGTCGACCCCTCCGCCTACCTGTGGAAGCTCAGCGGCATCGTCGCCGAGTCGGGCGCGACCGTCGTGATCACCGAGCCCACGCTCAACCTCGCGTTCTTCGACACGCGCCCGCTGTCGGCGTTCACGGCCGACGCCCCCGACGTGTCCGAGTGGTACGTCGGCGGCCACTCCCTGGGCGGAGTGCGCGCCTGCCAGCTCGCGGGCACGGGCACGGATGCCGCGGCCGACCCGCCGGTCGCCGGCGTCGTGCTGTTCGGCAGCTACTGCGCGAACGACCTCTCCGACACCGACCTGCGGGTGCTCTCGCTCGTCGGCGAGCGCGACGGACTCTCGACGCCCGAGAAGGTGGCCGACGCGGCGCACCTGCTGCCGCCGACCGCGGAGACCGTGCTGCTGCCGGGCGCGAACCACGCCGCGTTCGGCGACTACGGCCCGCAGCCGGGCGACGACACGGCGACCGCGTCCGACGAGGACACCCGCGACCGCATCACCGACGCGGTCGCGGGATTCCTCTCATCGGCGCAGTGACGCGGGCCTACCCGATCGCCGCGGCGATCGCCTGGCCCAACTGCACGGGCTTCGTGAACTGCGGCCAGTGCCCGGTGGGCAGGTCGACGTAGTCGACCTGCTTCACCTGCGCGAGCTCGCGCGTGAACGGCGAGTCGGCCGCGATCCACTCGACGAGGGCCGCGCTCGGGAACTCCGACGCGATGATCGTGATCGGCACGTCGTAGCGCCGCTCGTCGCCGAGCGCGATCGGGTCGTAGGCGACGCCCTTGGGCTCGGGAATCGCCCGTTCGCGGAACTGCGCGCGCAGCTCGTCGTCGAGGTCGACGAGGTCGGCGTCGTCGAAGACCGACCAGGCGGGCAGCGGGATCTCGCCGTCGACCACCGGCAGCTGGTCGTTGACCGCGTTGCCGTCGCCGAGCGGACCCGCGTCGACGTAGACCACACGGGCGATGCGGTCGGGTCGGGCGTCGGCCACGCCGTGCGCGATCGCGCCGCCGCCCGAGTGGGCGACGAGCACGAGCTGCGCGTCGGCCGGATAGCCGTCGATGATCTCGGCGACCGCGTCGATGTGGTCGCGCAGGCCGATGTCGGAGCGATCGGCGTCGGGCGACTCGAGTCCGGGGAGAGTGAGTGGATTCACGCGATGACCGGCCTCTTCGATGAGGGGGGTCACCCGCTCCCATGACGACGCGTCGAGCCAGAAACCGGGGATGAGGATGACGTCCATTGCTCGACGGTATCGCCGGCCACCGACATGCGGACGGTCAGGCGACCGCCGGCTGCGGCGCCCGGCCGCGGCCCGTCGTGGCGAGCACGACGATGCCCGCGGCGAGCACCGCGAGGCCGAGCAAACCGCCCGCCGACAGGGTCTCGCCGAGCACCGCGACGCCCAGGATGCCCGCCGTGAGCGGCTCGGCCAGGGTGAGCGTCGACACGGTCGCGGGCGCGAGTCCGCGCAGGCCGATCCCGAACAGCACGTACGCCAGCGTCGTCGTCACGAGGCCGAGCCACAGCGCCATGACGAGGCCGGGCCCGGTCGCGAGCCACGAGGCATCCGTCGACAGGAGCACCGGGAGGCTCGCGATCGCCGCCACGCCGAAGAGCGCGCCCATGCTGCCCGTGGGCGTCCAGTCGCGGTCGAGCAGCGCCTTGCCGGCCAGCGTGTAGACCGCGTACGAGGCGCCCGCGCCGAGGGAGGCGAGCAGTCCGAGCGGGCTGGCGCCCGCTGAGCCCTGGTCGGTGGCGCCGGCGAGGATCGCGACGCCCGCGGTGGCGATCGCGGTGGCGACGAGCCAGCGGTGTCCCGGGTAGCGGCGCCGCAGCATCCAGTCGAGCGCGCCCGTGATGACCGGGGCCGAACCGAGTGCCACGACGGTGCCCACCGCGACGCCGTTCGCGGCGGTGCCCGCGAAGAAGGCGGGCTGGTACGCGAGCACGCCCAGCGCACCGATGCCGACGATCACCCACGTGGGCACCCGTCGCCGAGCCGCGAGGCCGACGCCGGGCGTCGACGCGGCGGATGTCCCGGTCGCGCCGCCTCGACGCCCGGCGAAGTACAGGAAGAGGGCGATGAGCCCCAGCGCGCCGCCGCCGATCAGGATGCGCGCGGCACCCACGGAGGCGGAGCTCGCCTCGGGCCCGAGCGCCTGCGCCGTGCCGGTCGTGCCGAAGCACACCGAGGCGAGGAGGACCGCGACGACGAAACGCATGCGATATTGTTACACAATCCTGTCACGCCGCCGCAACTCCGTGCGGACGCATGGACCTGCGCGGCGAGGTAACATCGCGGATGTCGCGCGCGACCTGCGGCGACGGAACGCAGTGCCGCGGACCGTCTCCTCCCCCTCAGCAGGTGCCGCCGCGGCATCCGTCACGTGGTTCCCCCAGCCCGTCGGCGGAGCGACCCCGATCGGAGGACCCCTGTGCGTGCCGTGCTCGTGAACGCCTTCGGCGAGACGCCCCGGATCGCCGACGTGCCGGAGCCCGTGTGCCCGCCGCGCGGCGCCGTGATCCGCGTGCGCGCCACGGGCGTCTGCCGCAGCGACTGGCACGCCTGGATGGGCCACGACGACACCGTCGCCCTCCCGCACGTGCCCGGCCACGAGTTCGCGGGCGAGATCGCCGCGCTCGGGTCGGAGGTGCCCGCCGAGGCGGGCTGGCGCGTCGGCGACCGGGTCACGGCGCCGTTCATCTGCGCGTGCGGCCGCTGCCCCGAGTGCCTCGCGGGCAACGAGCAGGTCTGCGACGCGCAGTCGCAGCCGGGCTTCACGCGCTGGGGCTCGTTCGCAGAGCTCGTCGTGGTCGACGAGGCGGCGCGCAACCTCATCCGCCTGCCCGACTCGCTCGGCTTCGTCGAGGCCGCCTCGCTCGGATGCCGCTTCGCCACCGCCTACCGGGCGATCGTGTCGCGCAGCCGCCTCGCCCCGGGCGAGCAGATCGCGGTGCACGGATGCGGCGGCGTCGGCCTGTCGGCGATCATGATCGCCGTCGCGGCGGGCGTGACCGTCTACGGGGTCGACGTGTCCGACGCGGCGCTCGAGGCGGCGGAGCAGCTCGGCGCGGTGCCGGTGCGCGGCGGTGAGGGCGCCGCGGAGCGGATCGTCGCGGCATCCGGCGGGGGCGTCGACGTGTCGTTCGACGCGTACGGCTCGGCGGCGACCGCGCTCGACTCGGTGCGCAGCCTCAAGAAGCGCGGCCGCCACGTGCAGATCGGCCTCATGTTCGGCGACAACGCGCTCGCGGCCATGCCCATGGACGCGGTCATCGCCGGCGAGCTCGAGATCCTCGGCAGCCACGGCATGGCGGCGCACGAGTACCCGTCGATGCTCGGCGCGGTGGCGTCGGGCGACTTCCGTCCGGTCGAGCTCGTCGGCCGCACGATCGCGCTCGACGAGGTGCCCGCGGCGCTCGCCGCGATGGGCACGG
Source organism: Agromyces mariniharenae (assembly GCF_008122505.1). Lineage (NCBI taxonomy): Bacteria > Bacillati > Actinomycetota > Actinomycetes > Micrococcales > Microbacteriaceae > Agromyces > Agromyces mariniharenae. Next base: position 2,429,695 of record NZ_VSSB01000001.1, read on the forward strand.
CCGGCGGCGCGGGCTCGGGCATGACGGTCGTCGAGCTGTAGCGGTATCCGTCGAACTGCTGGCGCTCGCGCCGGATTCAGGCGATCGCGCTCGATTCAGGCCGATTCCGCACGAATCAGCCTGAATCGCGACCGATCGCCTGAATCCGCGACGTCGAAGGTCCGAGGTCGCCAGAATGGGGGGATGGATCCCGTCGCGGCGCTCGAGGAGATCGCCTTCCTGCTGGAGCGCGACCGAGCCTCGAGGTACAAGTCCACGGCGTTCCGCCGAGCCGCGGCGATCATCGAGGAGTACACGGCAGAGGAGCTCGCGGCGCGGGTGCGCGACGGCCGGCTGAAGCGCACGAAGGGCATCGGCGACAGCACGTACGCGGTCATCGCCCAGGCGGTCGGCGGCGAGGTGCCCGACTACCTCGCCGACCTGCGCGAGCGCAGCGGCCCGGCGGTCTCGGCCGCGAAGCCCGGCCTGCGGGCGCAGCTGAAGGGCGACCTGCACAGCCATACCGAGTGGAGCGACGGCACGACCCCCATCGCGACGATGGCCCGCGCGGCCGAACTCGTCGGCCTCGAGTACCTCGTGGTCTCCGACCACTCGCCGAACCTCACCGTCGCGAACGGGCTCAGCGTCGAGCGGCTGACCGAGCAGCTCGGCGTGCTCGACGACCTGAACGCCCGCGGCGACCGCGGCATCCGGCTGCTCTCGGGCATCGAGGTCGACATCCTGCTCGATGGCGGGCTCGACCAGACGCCCGAGATGCTCTCGCGCCTCGACGTCGTGGTCGCGAGCGTGCACTCGAAGCTGCGCATGGAGTCGCGCGAGATGACCCGCCGGATGATCGGGGCGATCGCCGATCCGCAGATGAACGTGCTCGGCCACTGCACCGGACGCCTCGTCGAGGGCTCGCGCGGCACCCGGCCGCAGTCGACCTTCGACGCGCAGGCGGTCTTCGCCGCCTGCGCCGAGCACGGCGTCGCGGTGGAGATCAACTCGAGGCCCGAGCGCCAGGATCCGCCCGACGACCTCATCCAGCTCGCACTCGAGGCCGGATGCCTCTTCAGCATCGACAGCGACGCGCACGCGCCGGGGCACTTCGCGTTCCTCGAGCTCGGGGCGGCGCGCGCGGAGGCGAACGGCGTGCCCGCCGAGCGGATCGTCACGACCTGGCCGGTGGACCGGCTGCTGGAGTGGTCGCGCCGCAACCGCTGATCGGGCGCGCCGCCCTGCGGCGCCCCCGCTGGCGGGCGGCAGGCGTCAGCCGCGCCGGGCGGCGTCGACGACCGCGGCCACGGTGGCCTCGTCCGTCGGGAGGTTCGCCTCCTGGAGCCGCTGGCGCGCCATCGCCGTGAGGTCGTCGACGTGCCCGAGGGCGGCGTCGCCGCGCATCTGCTCCGCCACGCCCGCGATCTTCTCGTCGATGCCCGCCTCGCCGCTGCCGTCTTCGATGGGTGCGTCCTGGGTGTCCATCGCGTCAGCCTCGCACGCGGGGGCCTTCGCCGCCGCCCCTTGACAGTCGCGCTCCAACACGGAACTTCTGCCGGACGCACGCGGGCGCGTACAGTGGTCGCACCGATGGGAGGACCCGACCCCCGAGGAGCTGGAATGAGCGGTGTGACGCGCACGGCGGTCGTCATCCACGACCTCGACTCGGCCGAGCGCGAGCTCGGCGCCCACTTTCCCGATGTCCGCCTCGGACGGGTCGAACGCGAGGGCTTCCGATCGACGTTCGCGACCACCGCCGGCGACCGCTTCACGGTCATGGAGTACTCGTTCGAGGGGTCGGGCGCTGCGACGTCGGGATCCGAGGACCTCGTCGTGGTCATGAGCCGCGGCCGGGGCTACCAGCTGGCGCACGGCCGGCAGGCCGTCGACACGTCGCGGCCGTTCCTCGTGCCGTCGGAGGGGCTCGCCGGGCGCTGGGACGCGTTCGACGCCAAGCTCGTGCGGCTCGACCTCGGCGCCGTCGAGCGCATCGCGCAATCGGCCGCGGGGGATCCGTCGTTCCGCCTCGTCCGGCGAGGCACCGCACCCGTGTCCCCCGAGCGCGCCCGCCACTGGAGCCTGGCGCTCGGCGCGTTCGAGCGCATGCTCGCCGAGGCGCCCGAGGCGTTCGACTCGCCGATCTTCGCCGAGGGGATGTTCCACCAGCTGGCCACGGCGTTCCTGCACGCCTTCGACACGAGCTGGATCGACGTCACGGAGCGTGCCCCCGCGCACCCCGCGCCGTCGGCGGTCGTGCGTCGCGCCGTGGACTACATGCACGAGCACGCGGGCGAGGCCATCACCGTGCAGCAGGTCGCGGATGCCGCGTTCATCTCCGCCCGCGGCCTGCACTACGCGTTCACGCGCGACCTCGGCCGATCACCGTCGGAGGTGCTGCGGCGGATCCGTCTCGAGCGGGCGCGCGCGGAGCTCGCGGCATCCGATGGGCACCTCACCGTCGCCGCGGTCGCTCGCCGCTGGGGCTTCGCCAACCCGTCGCGGTTCGCGCAGGCGTACCACCGGGCGTTCGGCGAGCACCCGGCCGAGACGCTCAGACGCTGATCGGCTCGGGGACGCCGCCGGGCACGCCCTCGCCGGGGCGTCCGACGGGTCGCGGCGGTTCGAGCGGTTCGGGCACGGCCATGAGGCCGCTGTTCGCGTTCGCCGAGAGGGCGAGCAGTTCGAGCCAGGCCCGGTTCAGCGCCGGACGACGGTTGCCCGAGTAGACGAACTCGATCGCGATCGACGGGCCGATCCAGCACACCGTCTGCTGCGCGCCGTCGTCCCACGTGAACGTGAACGACTCGCGACGGCGCAGCTTGTTGATGATGACGACCTGCAGGTGCGCCATGGTGCGGTCGTCGACGGCGAGGGAGATGCCGCCGTTGTAGATGAGGGTGCCCATCGGGTGCTCCAACCGGTCGGGGGTCCGCGGGCGGGGGTGTGCCGCGGAGGACGTGCGGGATCGAAGGCCCTGCCGGCGGGGCCCCCACCGCCGGCGTTCGTCCGCTCACACGGTACGGCTGGGCGCAACCGGTTGCGCGGTCGCCCGACGCAGCTCTTCCGCCAGCGGCTGCGGCCGTTCCGATCGCGACCTCAGCGGGTGCGCAGCTCGTTCAGCACCTCGACGAGCACGTTCGAGATGCCGTTCGCCTGGATGGCGAGCTTCGCGACCGCGTCGAACACCGCGCTGCCGGGCGCGACCTCGCCGCTGTCGGCGAGCGCGCCGATCGCCGCGGTGGTCTCGGACGCCAGCGCCTTCAGCATCTGCGCTCGCTCGATCGGGTTGATGGCCATCAGGGCTCCTCGGGCTACGCGTCGGTGACGGGTGGGTGGTGCGGGCTGCGGTGGACCTCCTCGACGTGGGCGAGCCCCGGCGCGTCGGGGTCGTCGACGATCGGACGGTCGGCCATGAAGAGCCGGATGACGTGCGCGAGCTCGTCGGGATGGCTGAAGTTGATCGCGTGCGCGGCCCCCTCGATGACGACGAGCACGACGTGGTTGTCGGTGTTGGTCGCGACCTCGCGGACGATGGCGGGCGGCGGCATGAGCGGATCGCGATCGCCGACCACGGCGAGCGTCGGGATGTGCAGGGCGAGCAGGCGCTCGTACGACGGGTAGCGCGTGAGCGACCGGAACATGCGTACGGTGCTCGGGATGCCGAACTTGAGGTAGTCGGGCACGGCCACCCGCAGCATCCGCTTCGGCTCGCGGCCGCCGTCGCGCGCGAGCTGCGTGATGGCGCCCATGAGCGGCTGGTTGTAGACCCCGCCGGCCGGTGAGACGAGGATCGCTCGGTCGATGCGGTCGGGGAAGCTGTAGGCGAACTCCGTGATGACGGGGCAGCCCATCGAGTTGCCGACGAGCGTCGCCCGTTCGACGCCGCGGTCGTCGAGGAACCGGGCGGCGGTCTGCGCCAGCCCGGGCACGTCGAGCGCTCGCGGCGCTCGCCAGCTCCGCCCGAACCCGGGGAGGTCGGGCACGTACGTGCGGTATTCGTCCGCGAGCCGCTCGGCGGTCGGCAGCAGGTAGCGGCCCGAGAGCCCGAAGCCGTGCAGGTGCACCATGACCGGGGCGTCGGGCGGTGCGTCGGGCGACTCGCGGTAGAACACGTCGACGCCGTCGATCCGGGTCCAGCGCTCGGCCAGGCTCGACTCGGGCCGGCGGGGTCCGCGCGGCTCGGATCGCGGTTCGCCGCGGACGTCAGGTGCGGACAACGCCGGCCCGTCGCTCGATGACCACCAGTGCACAGACCATGCCGGCCCCCGATCCACGTCTGCGATGCCGCGCGGTGCTGCCTTCAGGGCGAGTCTAGATCGAAGCCCCGGCCCGAACGTATGGTGGGCACGACCCGACCGAACATCCGGAAGGAGCCCGCATGTCCATGCCAGCCGATCCATCCGCCGGGGCGAGCGTCCCGGCGAGGAACGTGGTCCTCGTGCACGGGGCGTACGCCGACGGGTCCTCGTGGGCCGACGTCATCGCGCTGCTGCAGCAGGCGGGCCTGTCGGTCACCTCGGTGCAGAACCCGCTCACCACGCTCGACGACGACGTGGCCGCCACGCGACGGGCGCTCGACCGCCAGGACGGCCCGACCGTGCTCGCCGGGCATTCGTGGGGCGGCACGGTCATCTCGGAGGCGGGCCTGCACCCGAACGTCTCGGCGCTCGTGTTCGTGGCCGCCCGGGGCCCCGACGTCGGAGAGGACTACGCCGCGCTCGCCGCGCGCTTCCCGACGCCGCCCGCAATGGCGGGGCTCGTCAAGGACGCCGGCTTCATCCAGTTCGGCGACGAGGCGTTCCTGGAGAACTTCGCGAACGGCGTCGACGCGGCCAGGGCGCGCGTGCTCTTCGCCGTCCAGGGACCGATCACGGACACGCTCTTCGCGAGCCGCACGACCGTGGCGGCCTGGCGCGAGAAGCCCAGCTGGTACGCGATCTCGGCGCAGGACCGCACGACGTCACCCGAGCTCGAGCGGTTCGTCGCCGAGCGGATGGGCGCGACGCGCATCGAGCTCGAGAGCGGCCACCTCTCGATGGTCACGCACCCCCGCGAGATCGCCGACCTGATCCTCACGGCGAGCGGGCGCGGCTGAAACGATCGAGCGTGCGCGAACGGTCGGAATGTTCGCGTCATTCCGACCGTTCGAGCACTCTCGGCGCCGCGACCGGCGCTCAGCCCGATGTGCTGCCCATGATCATCGCCGCGCGGATCTGCTCGAGCACGAGCTCGGGGTGCTCGTTGCCGATGAAGTGGCCGCTGTCGGTCTGCGTGACGTGCGTCGCGCCGAGGGAGGCCGCCAGTCGCGTCTGCGCCTCGATCCACGCCGGCCAGTAGGTGGTGGCGTCACCGATGCCGAGGTAGTCGAACGGCCGGTCGGCGGTGAGCACGGCCGCGGGCATCGAGGGGAGCGGCGGAGTGGTGGCGAGCGCGGCGAAGCTGGCCGGGTAGTCGGGCGTCTCGGCGCCGGGCTTGGACGCGCCGGCGGCCGCCGCGTCCGCCATCCATCGGTCCCAGACCTCGGGCGGCAGCGTCTCCTGGAGATACTGGGAGCCGGGGTCGACGAGCACGAGGCCCGCCACATCGTCGGGGTGCTCCCGCGCGAAGGTCTGCGCGATCATGCCACCCCACGAGTGCCCGACGACGACATAGGGCCCTGGCACCTCGGCGGCGGTCAGCAGCGCCTGCAGCGTCGCTGCGGCATCCTGCGACGTCGTCGGCTGCGGCACCTCGGTCGATCGGCTCGGCTCGCCCTCCATCTGCTCGGTGCCGGGCCGGTCGTAGGCGCACACGCGCGTCGATTCGGCGGCCTGCGGGTAGACGGCGTCACCGGAGGGCACCGCGGGGTCGGTCGCACTGGTCGGGTCGCCGACGTACTCCCAATCGTCGGCGGCCACGCCGGCGCCCGAGATCAGGACGACCGTCGGCGATCCGCTGCCGCTGCACTGCAGGAACACCTCGCGACCGTCGCCGAGGTCGACGAGGCCCGACCGGTCGCCGTCGCCGGGCACGAAGGCATCGGATGCCGCGGTCGACGCGTCCGACGCGACGGGGCTGCCCGTCCCGGTCTGGGCGACCGGGCCCAGGCTGCAGCCCGCGAACAGCGCAAGCACGCCGACGGCGCATCCCGCGGCGAGCGTGTGTCGGTGCTCCCGATGGGCCGGCATGCGAGACCTCGATTCGTCGGATGCGTCCCAGGCGCGGCACCCGGTCGACGAGGTGTCGGCGCGGCCCCCGACACGGCGCAATCTAGTCCCGGCCCGCAGGTGCGGCAAGGTCGGCGAACGCGCGGTCGCGGCATCCGTCGAACGCCTGCAGAGGTGGATGTTGCGCCTCAGTGCGAATCGCGGCTGACCGTCGAGCCCGAGCCGCCGACGAGGAAGTCGAGGTCGGCGCCGCGGTCGGCCTGCAGCACGTGGTCGACGTAGAGGCGCTCCCAGCCGCGGCGCGGGTTCGCGTAGCCGTCGATCGTCGCCTGGTCGGGCCGGCGGTCCGCGAGCTCGTCGGCCGGCACCTCGACGTCGAGCCGGCCGCCACGCACGTCGAGCGCGATCCAGTCACCGGTCCGCACGAGTGCGAGCGGCCCGCCGGCGGCGGCCTCGGGGGTGACGTGCAGCACGACGGTGCCGTACGCGGTGCCCGACATGCGGCCGTCGCAGATGCGGACCATGTCGCGCACGCCCTGTTCGAGGAGCTTCTTCGGCAGGGGCATGTTCGCGACCTCGGGCATCCCGGGGTAGCCGCGCGGACCGCAGCCGCGCAGGATCATCACGGAGTCGGCGTCGATGTCGAGGTCGGGGTCGTCGATGCGGGCGTGGAAGTCCTCGACCGAGTCGAACACCACGGCTCGGCCGCGATGCTTCAGCAGGTGCGGGGATGCCGCGGCGGGCTTGACGATCGCCCCGCCAGGCGCGAGTGAGCCGCGCAGCACCGCGATCCCGGCGGCGGGGAGCAGCGGAGCCTCGCGCGGCGTGATGACCTCGGGATCCCAGATCCGGGCGTCGTCGAGGTAGTCGACGAACGGCCGGCCCGTGATCGTGAGCGCGTCGGGATCGAGCAGGTCGCGCACCTCGCGCATGACGGCCAGGAACCCGCCCGCCCGGTACAGGTCGTCCATCAGGTACTTCCCCGCGGGCTGCAGGTTCACCAGCAGCGGGACGTGCTCGCCGATGCGGTCGAAGTCGTCGATCGTCAGCTCGATCCCGAGCCGCCCGGCGATCGCCAGCAGGTGCACGACCGCGTTGGTCGAGCCGCCGATCGCGGCGAGGGCGACGATCGCGTTGTGGAAGCTCCCGGCGGTGAGGAACCTCGACGGCCGCCGGTCGTCCGCGACGAGCTCCACCGCGAGGCGCCCGGTCTCGTGCGCCGCCTCGAGCAGCCGCGCGTCGGGCGCGGGCGTGCCGGCCAGTCCTGGCAGCACCGTGCCCAGCGCCTCCGCGACGAGCGCCATCGTCGAGGCCGTGCCCATCGTGTTGCAGTGCCCCTTCGAGCGGATCATCGACGACTCCGACTTCAGGAACATCGCCTCGCTCAGGGTTCCGGCGCGCACCTCCTCGCTGAGCCGCCACACATCGGTGCCGCATCCGAGCGCCTCGTTGCGGAAGTGCCCGGTCAGCATCGGCCCACCGGGCACGACGACGGCGGGCAGGTCCACGGATGCCGCGGCCATCAGCAGCGACGGGATCGTCTTGTCGCACCCGCCGAGCAGCACCACCCCGTCGATCGGGTTCGCGCGCAGCATCTCCTCCGTCGCCATGGCGGCCATGTTGCGCCAGAGCATCGCCGTCGGACGCACCTGCGTCTCGCCCAGCGACACCACCGGCAGCTCCAGCGGGATGCCGCCCGCCTCGTAGATCCCGTGCTTCACCGACTGGGCGACCTCGGTCAGGTGCGCATTGCACGGGGTCAGGTCGGACGCGGTGTTCGCGATCGCGATCTGCGGCCGACCCGTGAACGCCGAGTCGGGCACGCCACGACGCATCCACGCCCGGTGGATGTACGCGTTGCGGTCGTCGCCCGAGTACCAGGCGGAACTCCGCAGGACCTGGCTCATGATGTCCACCCTTCGGAATACGGGTCCGTCATGTGAGACTGCGGTGAGCATATGGCCCGAGAGGGGAGGCGCGCGAGCATGTCGGCACCGGAGTCCCCCGCATGAGCGCCGACCGGCTGACGCTCGCCACCGCAGAGCCGGGCGTGCTCTCCGAAGGACCGTTCTGGGACCCGGTGAGCCGCAGTATCCACTGGGTCGACATCCGACGCGGCGAGGTGTTCACGGGAACGCTCTTCGACGACGGGACGATCGAGGTGGTCGACCGGGTCTCGCTGCCGGGAACGGTCGGTGCCATGGCTCCGTCGGCGAGCGGGGAGTGGATCGTCGCGAACGGCGACCATCTCGTCGTGGTGCGAGACGGCGGGATCATCCGCACCATCCCCGTGCTCGGCAGCGACGGTGCGCGCCGGTTCAACGACGGCAAGCCGGATGCCGCGGGCCGTTACCTCGTGGGCACGCTGTCGCTCGCCGGGCCGTCCGACCGCGAGGAGCTGCTGGTGGTCGAGCGCGACGGCTCGCGCCGCGTGCTCGACGGCGATCTCACCCTCGCGAACGGCCTCGGATGGTCGGCCGACGGCACGCGGCTGCACACGATCGACACGCTCCGGCGGCGTGTGTACACGCGCGACTACGACATGGAGAGCGGAGCGACCGGGCGCCGGGAGCTGCTCGTCGAGCTCGACCAGGGCTTCCCCGACGGCATGTGCGTCGACGCCGAGGACCATCTCTGGGTCGCCGTCTGGGGGCTCGGCGAGGTGCGCCGCTACACCCCGGGCGGCGAGCTCGTCCGCGCGATCGAGGTGCCCGCCCCGCACACGACGAGCGTCGCGTTCGCGGGGCCGCGGCTCGACACGCTCGTCATCACCACCGCTGCCGACGAGCTGTCTCCCGAGCAGCTCGAGCAGTACCCGCACTCCGGATGCCTCTTCACGATCGTTCCGGGCGTCACCGGGCTGCCCCAACCGCTGTGGTCGGGCTTCCTCGACGAGATGGGCGAGGCGACGGACGAGGAACTGGGATGAGGGCGCTCGTCATCACCGGCCCGGGTCGTGCCGAGGTGCAGGACGTGCCGGCGCCCGCGGCGGTGCCCGGCGAGGTCGTCGTCGACGTGGGTCGCGCCGGCATCTGCGGGACCGACCTCGAGTTCTTCAGCGGCGAGATGCAGTACCTCCACGACGGGCAGGCGACCTACCCGATGCGAATCGGCCACGAGTGGATGGGTGTCGTGTCCGCGATCGGCGACGGCGTCGATCCGTCGTGGCTCGGTCGTCGCGTCACCGGCGACACCATGCTCGGCTGCGGGGTGTGCCGCCGCTGCCGCACGGGTTACCAGCACGTCTGCGCCGACCGATCCGAGCTCGGCATCCGTCGTGGCAGGCCGGGTGCGCTCGCCGAGCAGGTCGCCGTGCCCGCCCGTGCGCTGCACGCGCTCCCCGACACCGTGGACGACGCCGCCGGCGCGCTCGTCGAGCCCGGCGGCAACGCCTTCCGCGCCGTGCAGGCCGCCGACCTCGAGCCCGGGGATCGCGTGCTCATCGCGGGACCCGGCACGATCGGGCTGCTCTGCGCGATGTTCGCGCGGGCCGGCGGCGCCGAGGTGCATCTGCTCGGGCGCAGCGAACGCTCCCTTGACTTCGCGGGCTCCCTCGGCTTCGAGCACGTATGGTCGGAGGACGCGCTCCCGGAGCTGCCGTGGGACGCGGTCATCGACGCCTCGAACGCACCGGAGTCGCCAGCACGGGCGGTCGAGCTCGTCGAACCCGGCAAGCGCGTCGTCTACATCGGCCTCGCGGGCTCGCCGAGCCTGCTCGACACCCGGATGCTCGCGCTCGGCGACGTCACCGCCGTCGGCATCCTGAGCGCGTCACCCGGCCTCGAGGGCACCATCCGCGCGTACGCGCATCAGCAGGTCGATCCGCGCCCGCTCGTCGCCGCGACCGTGGCGCTCGACGACCTGCCGGCGGTGCTCGCCGGGGAGCGTCCCGAAGGCTCAGGCCCGGGGCCGAAGTTCCACGTCGCGATCTGACCGCCGTCGCGTCGACCCGGCTCGCCTAGCGTTCGGCTCGCGAGTTTTCAAGACCATTGCCACCCGAGCGACACGGCGCTGTGATCGAGGAGTGAAGATCATCGTGTACGCGGGGGACGAATTGCTGACCGGAGACGAGATCGCCGAGGCGCTGCTCGAGTACGGCCAGGCGCTCGCCCAGAACGGCACCGCCTCGAAGGTGGAGATCCCGACGCTCGAAGCGGACGGCTCCCGTTCCACGACGACCGTGCTGGTCGGCCCGGCCAGCCAGATCATCGCGAAGCGCGCCGACACCGACGCCGAAGAGCTGCAGGATCCGAGCGTGGTGGCCGAGCTCAAGGCTCGCACTCGTGCGCTGCGGCCGAACCCGTCGGCACCGCCGATGCTCTCGAACGGTGACGTTCCGGACTGGGTCGAGGACCTCTGATCGCGGACGCGCGCTACGTCACCGGTCGATCGGTCAGGCCCGGCGGAACCGGTTGACCATGGGGCAGTCGAACGGGTCGCGGGCGGCGAGTCCGACGCGGTTGAGGTAGCGGATGACGATGCCGTAGGACCGCAGCAGCGTGGTCTCGGTGTAGGGCACGTCGAGGGTGTGGCAGTACTCGCGCACGATCTCGCGCGCCTTGGCGAGGTGCGGGCGGGGCATGTTCGGGAAGAGGTGGTGCTCGACCTGGTAGTTGAGGCCGCCGAGCAGGGCGCTCGCCCACCATCCGCCCGAGACATTGCGCGAGGTGAGCACCTGCTTCGACAGGAAGTCGAGCTTCGTGTCGGCGGGGATGAGCGGCATGCCCTTGTGGTTGGGCGCGAACGAGGCGCCCATGTAGATGCCGAACACGGCCAGCTGCACTCCGAGGAACGCGAACGCCATGCCGAGCGGCAGCACCCAGAAGATCGCGCCGAGGTAGATCGTGAACCGGGCTGCGATGAGGGCGAGCTCGATCCAGCGTCCCTTCACCGGTCGGCGGGCGAACAGCGTGCTGATCGAGCGGACGTGCAGGTTCAGGCCCTCGAGCGTGAGCAGCGGGAAGAACAGCCACCCCTGCCGGCGCGTGATGAGGGCGAGCAGCCCGCGCTGCCTCGCGGCATCCGTCTCGACGAACGAGATCGTGTCGAACTCGATGTCGGGATCCTTGCCGAGCCGGTTCGGGTTCGCGTGGTGGCGGGTGTGCTTCGTCATCCACCACGCGTAGCTGATGCCGACGACCCCGGCGGCGAGGATGCGTCCCACGCGATCGTTGGCCGGTCCGGACTCGAGCACCTGCCGGTGCGAGGCCTCATGCGCGAGGAACGCGAACTGCGTGAAGATGATCCCGAGCGCTGCCGCCATGAGCAGCTGGAACCACGACTCGCCCAGCAGGATGAACCCGGTGACCGTGCCGCCGAGGGCGAGCGCCAGGGCCCCGACCAGCGCGGCGTAGAACCATCGCGTCCGGTTCAGGAGTCCCGACTCGCGGACGACGCGGGAGAGGGCGGTGTAGCTGCGGGTGAGGTCCGCGGATCCGGTTCGGGGCTTCGTCGCCCGGACCGCACCGAGGGAGTCGGTGGAGGAGATGTGTGCACGTCCCAGCTGGGGTCTTGTCGACTTCCCAGCCGGGGTTCGCGGGCGATCACCCGCTGCAGATGCTCGAACGCTACGGGCTGCACATGGGAGGGGTCTGTGAGCCGCATCAGAACGTGAGCAGCACCTTGGTGGCTCGCCGCTCGTCCATCGCGCGGTAGCCCTCGGCGGCCTGCTCGATCGGAAGGCTCAGGTCGAAGACCGTTCCCGGGTCGATCCGGTCGTGCATGATGAGTTCGACGAGATCGGGCAGGAACCGGCGCACGGGCGCGGGTCCGCCGTGCAGGTGCACGCCGGAGAAGAAGAGCTCCAGCCCCGGCAGCTCGACGTCGTGCGAGACGCCGACGTACCCGACGTGGCCGCCGGCGCGCGTCGAGCGGATCGCCTGCATCATGGACTCCTGCGTGCCGACGGCCTCGACGACCGAGTGCGCGCCGAGCCCGCCGGTGAGTTCCTTGACCTCGGCCACGCCGGCGTCGCCGCGCTCCTCGACGATGTGGGTCGCCCCGAAGCTCCGCGCGAGCGCCTGGCGGTCGGCGTGCCGGCTGAACGCGATGATCCGCTCGGCGCCGAGCTCGCGGGCGGCGAGGACGCCGAGCAGCCCCACGGCCCCGTCGCCGACGACCGCGACGGTCTTGCCCGGCCCGGCCTCGGCGGCGACGGCGGCGAACCAGCCGGTGCCGAGCACATCGGATGCCGCGAGGAGGCCTCGGACCTGACGCTCGTCGGGCTGCCCCGGCACGGTCACGAGGGTGCCGTCGGCGAACGGGATCCGGGCGTACTCGGCCTGCGTACCGTCGAGCCCGGTCGCGTGCACGCAGCGGGACTGGTAGCCGGCCCGGCAGATCTCGCACGTGTTGTCGGACGCGAAGAACGACCCCACGACGAAGTCGCCCGGCTTCAGGGTGCTCACGTCCGCGCCGATCTCCTCGACCACGCCGACGTACTCGTGGCCCATCGGGATCGGCCACTGCGGGTCCTCCGCGCCGCGGTACGGCCAGAGGTCCGATCCGCAGATGCAGGCGGCGGTGACGCGGATGATCGCGTCGGTCGGCTCCTGGATCACGGGATCGGTGCGGTCCTCGACGCGGACGTCGCCGGGGCCGTGCATGATGACACCGCGCATGGGGGTGTGCTCCTTCTCTTCGGGGTTATCGGTCCGCCGCCGTCGCGAGCGCGTCGGCGGCAGGGGTGTGGGGGTCGGTCGAGGCCGCTTCGGTCGCGTTGCGGCGAGGCGCGAGCAGGGCGACGGATGCCGCGGCGAGCGCGATCCCGGCGACGGTGATGACGCCGAGCGGCAGCATGGTCCCGGCACCGGCGATCCCGACGAGCGGCGCGGCGGCGCCGCCGAAGGCGAAGCGCGCCATGCCGAGCAGGGAGGACGCGGTGCCCGCCATCTGCGGGTACCCGGCAAGCGCGATCGTGGTCGTCGGCGGGGTCGTCACCGCGACGCCGCTCACCAGGACGAGCAGTGAACCGATCACGACGCCGACCGGCAGTGCGGCGACCGCGGCCGCGAGCAGTCCGAGCGCGCCCAGCGCGCACATCGCCAGCCCGGTGACGAGCGTGCCGTGGAGGCTCCAGCGCTCGGCGCTGCGTGCGGCGAGCCATCCGAAGACCATGAAGCCGGCCGAGTTCAGCCCGAACGCGAGCGCGTACTGCTGCGGCGAGAGCCCGTAGATTCCCTGCAGTACGTAGGTCGCGCCGGCGAGGTAGGCGAACAGTGCGGCGCTGACGAAGCCGCTCACCAGCACGGCGCCGACGAAGCGGCGATCGCGGAGCAGGGTGCGGTAGCCGTCGGCGGTGTGCGCGAACCCACCGGAGACGCGGCGATCCCGCGGCAGGGTCTCGGCGAAGGCGAAGAAGACCGCGAGCAGGATGGCGACGCCGATCGCCGTGAGGAACAGGAACAGGCCGCGCCAGTCGGCGACGGTCGCGAGCAGCCCGCCCGCGAGCGGACCGACGATCGCGGCGAGGCCGCTGAGCACGGTCAGGCGACCGAAGTAGCGGATGAGCGCCCCGCCCGAGTACAGGTCGCGACCCGCCGCCTGCGCGATGACGAGTCCGACGCCGCCGGCGACGCCCTGCAGCAGGCGGGCGCCGATGAGCAGCTCGACGCTGGGTGCGATCGCGCACCACGCCGACATGACGACGTAGCCGATGACCCCGATGAGCAACGGCCCTCTCCGACCGAATCGGTCCGAGAGGGGGCCGGCGATCAGCTGGCCGAGGGCGAGCCCCAACAGGCACGCCGTCACGGTCAGCTGCGCCATCGACGTGGTGGCGCTCAGGTCGAGCGTCAGTGCGGGCAGCAGCGGCAGGTACAGGTCCATCGAGATCGGACCGAACACGGTGAGCAGGAGCAGCACGGCGGGCAGCAGCCGGCCGGCGGACGCCGACGCATCGGGAGTGGAAACGGTGATGGGCACGACATCAAGTGGACGCGAGCGCCACCGTTCGAGGGAGTCCCTGACGAACCGTGTACTGGCAGGGCACCCCTCGTCGGCGGCATCCGACCTACCCTGTGAGCATGGACAACCGAGCCGAGGTGCGAGAGTTCCTCATGTCGCGCCGGGCGAAGCTCACGCCCGAGCAGGCGGGCCTGCCGGCCGGACCGAACCGGCGCGTGGCGGGTCTGCGGCGCACCGAGGTCGCCGTGCTCGCGGACGTGAGCGTGGAGTACTACGCGAAGCTCGAGCGCGGCGCGATCGCCGGGGCATCCGCCTCGGTGCTCGACGCCATCGCCGACGCGCTGCAGCTCGACGACACGGAACGTGCGCACCTGTTCGACCTCGCGCGCGCCGCCGACGGCATCCCCGCATCGGGGCGTCCACGCCGGCGGACCACGCGGCAGGCGCCCTCGCGGGCGAGCCTGCAGTGGACCCTCGAGTCCATCACGGGCGGCATCGCGTTCGTCCGCAACCAGTACTCCGACCTGCTCGCGACGAACGCCCTCGGCCGCGCGTTCTACTCGCCGCTCATCGGCGACGGCGGACGCACGCCGAACCTCGCGCGCTTCCAGTTCCTCGACCCTGCTTCGCGCGACTTCTACCCCGACTGGGACCTGTTCGCCGAGATGTGCGTCGCCATCATGCGGGCGGATGCCGGGCGCAGTCCGCACGACCGCACGATGCAGGACCTCGTGGGGGAGCTCTCGACCCGCAGCGAGACGTTCCGTCGACTCTGGGCCGCGCACGACGTGCGCACGCACGGCGCGGGCACCAAGCGATTCAATCACCCCGTCGTCGGCGAGCTCATCCTCGCCTACGAGGAGTTCACGATCACGGCCGAGCCGGGGCTCGTCATGCTCGTCTACACGGCCGAGCCGGGCTCGCCTTCGGCGGAGCGGCTGCAGCTCCTCGCGTCGTGGGCGGCGACCCAGCACGCCGAAGCCTAGGGAACGCGCTCAGCGAATCGTCTCGTTCCCGGTGAGGACCACGCCGCGGGGAAGCGTCTGCGTCTCCACGGACACCAAGGTCGGTTCACTGCAGTCGGCGGAAGTCCTCCAGCCAGGCGTAGGTCGGCGTCGACATCGCCTCCCCGCGCGCCTGCACCGTGAGGCTCGCGTAGACGCTGTTGAGGAGCCACGGAGGCTTCGTCGCGCTCCAGCCCGAGGTCATCGACGGGATCTGGGCGAAGCCGTAGGTCGCGACGGCGAGTCGCCCCGTGCTTCGGAGCTGCCCCATCACGTCGCTGAGCACGTGCTTCTTGCCCTCGAACCACGGACTCTCCGACAGCAGGTCGTTCCACTTGCGGGACGGGAACGGCTCCTCGATCGCCTCGCCGATGACCTCCCAGACCTGGGTGTCGGGGGCGTATCCGTAGCGGTCGGCGAACCCGGCGGGGACGGGATCCGTCATGTGCTCCTGCCAGTACCAGACGAGGGAGAACTCGGTCATCAGGAAGGTCTGGTCGGCTCGAAGGCGCGGCAGCGTGTAGTCGAGGAAGGCCTGCACCCGTGCTTCGTCGGGGACGTGCGGGTGCAGGTCGACGCCCTCGATCTCTGGCGTCTCGCGTGCGAACGCGAGGAACCGCTCGACCGCGGCCGTGCGGTTCTGGGGCAGGTCGAGCCGATTCAGCGCGCCCAGGTAGAGGTGGGTGGCGCAGTCGTCGCCGCACAACTCGGCCCTGGCGTCGATCACGTGGCGCGCGACGGTCTCGTAGAACGCGTTGAGACGTTCGTCGCGCTGGGCGGGCATGCTCTCGATGAACGGCTCGTTGCCGATGGTGACGATGTCGACCGTCCCGAGCACGAGCGGCAGCACGCGGTCGAGTCGCGCGAGCTCATTCGCCATCGCGGCGCTGCCCGGAGCCGGGAACGCGGTGTTCGCCTTGTTGAACTTCAGGCTCAGGATGGTCTGGAACCCGCGGTCGTGCACCGCTCCGATCGAGCGGATCGTCGGGCTCTCCGACGGGGCCACCGTGTCGGCCTCGGCCACGTTGTAGAAGCCCCGGACCCAGCTCGCCCGCGCTTCGCGCAGCTCGCGCTCGTTCAGCTGGTCGAGGTTCTCGTTGTAGTTCGCGCCGAGCGACCCGAGTGGCGGAAGCGGCGCGACGCGGTCATCGCCGCCGCCGCCGTCGGCGGCGAGCGCCGCGCCCGGCGCCCCGAGTGCCAGCATGGCGGTGACGGCCGCCGCGACGAGGGTGAAGGCGGCCGCGGGGCGGCGGCGGGTCACGTGCGTGCCCCGATCCAGGCGCGCGCGCATCAGTCGCGACCCCGACGGCGCTCGACGTAGAGGCGGTTGCCCTCTGGGCCCGTCCACTCCATCCGGACCACTCCGGGCACGGCGGCCTCGGCGAGGCGCGACGGGTCCGACCAGTACCCGGCGTTCGGGTTGAGGAAGTAGGTCGCCCACGCCGTGCCGCCGTGGTCCACGAAGAAGTTGTTGTGGCCGGCGCCGACACCCGCGGTCCACCGCGGCGAGTACGGGCCCTCGAACGAATCCGACACGGCGACCACGGCGTCGTACTGGTACTGCGTGCGACCGGGCGCGGGGGTGTCGTACGCGTACCGTACGCTGCCGTCGGCGCCGAGGGACGTACGGTCCCAGGCCGCGTGGAGGAGGTAGTACTTCTCGCCGTAGTGGAAGACGTAGGCGCCCTCGAGGTACGGCTCAGGCGAGTACGGCGTCTGCTGGAACGCCGGAAGGGCCGTCGTCGGGAGGATGTCCTCCAGGTCGTCCTGGAACTTCGCGTACTCGTGGTTGTGGAGTACGAGCCAGGCGTCGTCCCCCTCGGTGTACATGCTGCCGTCGATGTGGTGATAGGCGCCCGGCTTGATGAACGCCGG
Organism: Agromyces mariniharenae; assembly: GCF_008122505.1. NCBI lineage: Bacteria > Bacillati > Actinomycetota > Actinomycetes > Micrococcales > Microbacteriaceae > Agromyces > Agromyces mariniharenae. The sequence continues at coordinate 2,446,604 of NZ_VSSB01000001.1, forward strand.
TCCACCGGCGACCGGGTCGCCGAACGGCTTCTCGAGGTTGCCCTCGACGAGCCGGTACGGACCCTCGATCCCGCCCTCGCTCACGAGCATGAACGAGCCGACCTTCTGCGAGTGGTCGCCCATGCAGGCGACGATGTACCAGGTGTCGCGGAAGTGGTGGACCTCGGGTGCCCAGACCTGTCCGCGCTTGCCGAACTGCGTGTCGGTCCAGTACTCCTGCCACGGGGCGACGATCGTGCGGCCGGGTCGGTTCTCGTCGACGAATTCCGGCGACCAGACCTTGCCGCGCTCGACGTCCGGCCGGATCCCGGTGGTGTCGACGAGTCGCCACGGCCCTCGCAGCGACGAGGAGACCCAGATGAAGATGCCGTCGTTCCACGGCGCCGCCCGATCGAGCCCGGGAACGCGGGTCGTGCCCGTCGCGACGTATACCGGCCGGCCGTCCACGACGAAGCAGTTGACGTAGGTGTCGCGCATCCAGACGTGCGTGCCCTCGGGGTCCCGCGGCCGGTGTTCGAGGTCGAGGATGAAGGAGTTGTCGTCGCGTGGCCACAGGTCGATGCGCGTGTCCGCAGCCCCGTAGGGCTCGAGATCCGGCCAGTTCGACGGGTACCGACCACTCGGCGCGGCCTCGGTCGGCGTCGCGTGGGCGGCCCCGGCCGGCAGCGCCGCCGCGGCCACCGCGCCGGTGACCCCGACCAGGAACGCACGCCGATCCAGGCGGGCTCCGTTCGTGGAGTTGTTCATCGTTGAAACCTTCCTCATCGCAGCGCGGGCCGGTCGGTTCCGGCCCATCGGGCCCTCGGGTCGGCCCGTCCTGAGGGACGCTACGGACGCGCGATTTTTCCGTCAACGGACCGTCAGAAAGCTTTCCGCCGGTCTCTTGACGGAAAAATCGCGGCTCCGTTGGATGAGTTCGACGGCGCCGCCGACGGCGCTCCGCCGTCGCGCAGATGCCGGATCCGACGCGGCATCCGCGACCGCTCGCGCGCGCCCGCAGGGTGCGCGGACACCGCCGCGCGCCTGCGCGGCGACTTCGATGGAGAAGGAGTGCACACCTGATGCGATGGAGATCAGCCGGCCTCGGGGCGGTGGCCGCGGTCGCGGCGGCCGTCCTGCTCGGCGGCGGCATGCCGGCGATGGCGGCCCCGACCGCGGCATCCGTCACCGCCCCGCCCGCGGTGGACCCGGCGGCGACCGCGACGGCGGCGACCGCGACCCCGGCGCAGACCGTGGCCGCCACCGCGGCCGACGGCCCCACCTACACGAACCCGGTCAGTGCCGGCGTCGTCGACACGTTCCCCGACCCTGCGATGATCCGGGGCAAGGACGGCGCCTGGTACGCGTACGGCACGACCAACCCGATCTTCAACAGCGCGGGGGAGCCGGGCGAGCACATCCTGCCCGTCCTCCGCTCGACCGACCTCGTCGACTGGACCTACGTCGGCGACGTGTACCCCGCGGATGCCCCGAAGCCGGCCTACTGGGCCGCCGGAACCCGCCCGTGGGCGCCCGACATCCGCTATCTCGACGGCAGCTACCACCTCACGTACTCGCTCTCGAACGGCGGCGTGGCCCTGCTCACCGCGGACACGCCGACCGGCCCGTGGACCGACCGCGGCCTGCTCATGGGCGGCGCGGCGGTCGGCGCATGCCCGACGGGCAACATCGACCAGGCGATGTTCACCGACTCCGACGGCACCCGCTACCTCTACTGGGGCAGCTACGACGTCATCTGCGTCTCCGAGCTGACGGCGGATGGCGCGGCGCTCACCGGTCCAGTCACGCAGATCGCGCAGGGCCGCCGCATGGAGGGCGGCTTCGTCGTGCAGCGCGACGGCTGGTACTACCTCCTGTACTCCGACGCCGGATGCTGCGACGGCGCGTTCAGCGGCTACACCGTGAAGGTCGGGCGGTCCGACAGCCCGCGCGGGCCGTTCGTCGACGACCACGGCGTCGACCTCATGGCGCTCACGAGCAAGGGCGGATTCGTGCTGCAGTCCAACGGCAACGGCTTCGCCGGGCCCGGGCACAACGCCATCCAGACCGACCTGTCGGGCCAGGACTGGCTGGTGTACCACGCCATCCCGACGGCAGACCCCGACTTCCCGCCCGTCGACACGCGTGCGGGCCGGCTCAACCTGTCGAAGCGCCCGCTCATGATCGATCGGCTCGACTGGATCGACGGCTGGCCCGTCGTGCGCGCCGGCGCCGGCCCCTCGAGCGGGGAGGAGACCGCCCCGGTGACGACCGCGCTCGTCGGCAGCGACTTCACCGCCGGTCCGCCGGCGGACTGGAAGCTGCGGGGTGACGGTGCCGTCACGGCCGGGCAGGCGCCCGACGCGGGCGGGTACGTCCGCATCGCGCCGACCGGATCCGGCGCCGCGACGCTCACGAGCTCGGAGAAGGCGACCGGCGACCTCCGCGTCCAGGCCGACCTGCGGTTCGTCGAGGGCGGTGACGACGGTTCGGCCGGGCTGGTCGTCGGCTCCCGCGGGCAGAACGGCGCGACGGCGTGGATCGATCGCGCCGCCGGCGAGCTGCGTCTCGAGGTGCGCCACGGCGACGAGGTGACGACGGATGCCGCGGCGCTGCCCGAGTCGTTCGACTTCGACTCGTGGCACGTGGTCGCGATCGAGTGGCGCGGCGAGGCGGTGTCCGCCGAGGTGGGCGCCGACACGCTGCTCGAGCCGCTCGCGGAGGTCGCCTTCGAGGCGCCCGAGGACGCCACGTCGAACGGGTCGGTCGGTGTGGCGGCGCGCGCGGCATCCGTCGCCGGCGACAACCTGAGCGCCGCGGCGCTGTACGAGCCCGTCACCGAGCGGGTCGCCGACCCCGAGGTGGGCGACCAGTTGCCGGAGTACTCCGACGAGTTCGACGCCGCCGGTGCGCCGACCGCGGGCGACGACGCGTGGACGTGGGTGCGCAAGCCCGCGTCGGGCCCGAACGCGACCGACGGCAAGCTCGTCTGGCCGACCCAGGCGGCCGAGCTGCACCTCGCCAACAACACGGCGTCGGTGCTGCTGCGGGACGCGCCGCAGGGCGACTTCATGGTCGAGACGAAGCTCGACTTCGACGGAACGCGCGGCAATCAGCAGGCGGGACTCGTGCTCTACGAGACCGACGACCGCTACGTCAAGCTGACGCACTCGATCCTGCCGCTGAACCGCAAGGCGGGCCAGTTCCTGCACCAGACCGAGTTCGGCAAGGAGGCGGAGCGGCCCACCGCCACGCCGCCCGCCGCGGTCGCGAACGGCCCGATGTTCGGCGCGAGCACGGCCGACACCACGTGGCTGCGCCTCTACGCCCAGGTCGACGAGGAGGGCCACGAGTGGGAGGTCCGCATGGCGTCGAGCACCGACGGCGAGGACTGGCAGTGGGGCGGCGTCTGGACGATCCCCGTGCTCGGCGACCTGCGCATCGGCCTCATCTCCATGAACGCCACTGGCGCGACCGCGAAGTTCGACTACGTGCGCACGTACGAGATGGGCGGTGAGGATGCCGCGTTCCCGGCGAGCTGGCCGGCGGCGATGCCGTACGGCACGGCCGACGCACGCGCCGAGCTCATGCCGAACGCGCAGAACTCCAAGGTGCTCGACCTCGAGCTGCGTCCGCAGGACGAGGAGCTCGGCCGCGTCTGGATGCGGGACACGTACGTGAATCGCTTCGAGGTCGACGGGACGTCGATGTACGTCGCGACCGGCACCACCAGGTCGCCCGGGCTCGACAAGGCGGGGCCCTGGAACGACGGCATCTACGTGTGGCTCGCACCATCGCTCGACGGCCCGTGGACGCTCGCGGACACCACCGGCATCCGCCCCGACCAGCCGAAGGGCAAGGTGTGGTCGCCCGAGTTCGTCGACGAGAACACCGAGGGCCGGGTCGTTGTGGCGCCGTGGCAGGCCTACCAGAACCCCGACGACCCGGCCACGAAGGCCGGGAACGCGTGGGCGCCCGAGCTGCACTACATCGACGGCACGTGGTACCTCGTGGCGTGCATGGGCGACCAGAGCACGCTGACCGGCTCGTTCATCCTCGTGAGCGACGGCGGCCCCGAGGGTCCGTACCGCAACATCCAGGGGAGCGTCGAGCACCCGCTCGGCGAGCCCGTGCGTGCGACCAACCCGCAGTACTACCACATCGACGGCGGGCTCTTCGACGACGGCGATGCGACGTACCTGGTGCTGCACAACGACCTCTACGCCAAGATGACACCCGACATGGAGAACCTGGAGACGCCGACGAGCCTGCCGGCGTTCACCCAGAAGAAGTACTCGCCCGAGCCGTACCTCGAGGGGGCCACGGTCACCAAGGTCGGCGAGAAGTACTACCTCATGCACGCGATCTGGGCGCTGAAGGGCGGCACGCCCACGTCGCCGACGTGGTCGTACCTCGCGAACACGGGCGCCAAGGACCAGTACGACGCGGTCGTGGCCGTCTCGGACTCGTTCGAGGGCCCGTACTCGGCGCGGTACACGCTCGGCGTCGGCGCGGGCCACGACAACATGTTCACCGACGAGGACGGCACCGTCTGGGCGACGTTCTTCCGCAACCCGAACTTCGGGTACTGGGCGGATGCCTCGCGGCTCGACGACGCCGCGGTGCCGGGCGTCGTGCGGCTCGAGCGTTCGGGCCCGCTGGGCGACCTGCTCCGCGTGGAGGACACGACCGACTGATCCCATCCGAGGTCCCGGCGGGGCGTGTGCCGATATGGTGCGCGCCCCGTCGGCGTCTCCGGACCCCGTGCTCGGGGAGGGCTCGACGCCCGCGGCGGGCGGCTCGCTGTGCAGCGAACCGGCGAGCGGCATCCGTTTCTGCAAAGACGCCAACAGATTTTCGAAGTTATTCTGCCGGGATGTTGACGGAAAAATTCAGCGTTGAGAGTCTGGCACGCATGTCGACGACGACCGGAGTCCACGCCCTCGTGAGGCGGACCCATGAGGAGCGCGTGCTCGCCGCGCTGCGAGCCCACGGCGCGCTCAGCCGTGCCGAGCTCGCGAAGCGCGTCGGGCTGAGCCGCACGACCCTGTCCGAGATCACCGCGAGCCTCCTGCAGCGCGGCGCGATCATCGTCGCCGACACGGATGCCGCGACCCGCGCCGGCAGCGGACGCCCCGCAGAGCGCCTCGCGCTCGACCCCGACTCGGGCCAGTTCCTCGGCGTCGACTTCGGCCACCGGCGCGTGCACGTGGCCGTGGCGGATGCCTCGCACGAGGTCATCGCGCAGGGCGTCGAGCGCTACGACGACGACATCGCCTGGGCCGACCGCCTCGAGATCGCGTTCGAGCTCATCGACCGGCTCAGCCGCGAGACGGGCGTGCACTTCGGGGCACTGCAGGCCGTCGGCATCGGCGTCCCCGGCCCCTACACGGGCGCCCGAGCCGGCATGCCCGCCGTGAGCTGGAAGAAGCAGCTCGCCCCCGACGGCGTCGACACCGCGTTCGCCGAGCGGTTCGGCGCGCCCGTGGTCGTCGACAACAACACGCGTCTCGCCGCACTCGCCGAGGCGATCTCCCGGCCCGACGCGGTCGACAACCTCATCTACCTCCGCCTCTCCGACGGCGTCGGCGGCGGACTCGTCATCTCCGGCCGGCTCGTGACCGGCTCCCGCGGGTTCGCGGGCGAGCTCGGCCACGTCACCGCCGACCCGTCGGGCGCGCCCTGCCGCTGCGGCAAGCGCGGATGCCTCGAGACCATCGCCTCCGTCCCCGCGATCCTCCGCGCGTGCCGCGACGTCGGCGCCGAGGTCGAGACGCTCGACGACCTCGCCGTCGCCGTCGGCAAGGGCGACCCCGCCGTGGAATCCGTCCTCCGCGAGGTCGGCTCGACGGTCGGGCGCGTGCTCGGCGCCGCCGCCATGACGCTCAACCCCCGCGAGGTCGTGATCGGCGGCGAGATCGTGCGCGTCGCGCCCGTGCTCGTCGAGCAGGCGGCGTCGACCCTGCGCTACGAGCTCTACTCCATCCCCTCGGATCAGCCGCACATCGTGCGCGCCGCACAGCTGCACGACAGCGACGGCGCCCTCGGCGCGATCGCGGCGATCTTCCACCAGTCCCCCCTGCTCGCCGGATACCCCGACCCCGCGTCATCCGCCGAGCCCGTGCAGCAGCAAAGGAGCGCACTGTGAACGCCCACCGACCTCGCCCGAACGGAGGGAGCCGGCCATGACCGAGGTGAAGATGACCATCGGGCCGTCGCGCGCCGAGATCCAGCCCTACACGATGAGCACGTCGGCCGTCTCGGAGCACCTGCCCCCGACGAGCCCGAAGCCCGAGCCGGCACGCCGCCGGCAGCGGCTCTCGAAGCGCGCCAAGCTGCTCATCCTCAACGCGATCTCCATCGTGGGCGGCATCGCCCTGTGGTGGGTCCTCGCGCTCAACGGCTTCCAGTTCCCGACCCCGCCCGAGGTGGTCGCCAAGGCCGTGCAGCTCTGGCAGGCCGGCATCCTGCAGCAGGACATCCTCGCGAGCCTCGGCCGCGTGCTGACGGGCTTCCTGCTCGGCTCGGCCGCCGCCATCCCCGTCGGCTTCCTCATGGGCTGGTACACCGTGGCTCGCGGACTCTTCGAGCCGTGGATCCAGTTCTTCCGCACCATCCCGCCGCTCGCGCTGCTGCCGCTCGTGCTCGTGCTGCTCGGCATCGGCGAGGTGCCGAAGGTCTTCGTGATCTTCCTCGCGGCCTTCCTCGCCTGCGTCATCTCGACGTACCAGGGCGTGGTGAACGTCGACCGCACCATGATCAACGCGGCCCGCGTGCTCGGCGCCAAGGACGGCACGATCTTCCTCAAGGTCGTCGTGCCCGCGTCGACGCCGTTCATCCTCGTCGGCATGCGCGTCGGCCTCGGCTCCGCCTGGGCGACCCTCGTCGCGGCAGAACTCCTCGCCGCGCAGGCCGGTCTCGGCTACCGGATGCAGCAGGCCCAGCTCTACTACGACCTCGCGACGATCTTCGTCGGCATCGTCATCATCGGCATCCTCGGCCTGGTGATGGACCGGCTGCTGCTCTTCGCCGAGACCAAGCTCACCGGATGGCAGGAACGACGATGACCACGACCACCCCCACGAACACGCCCACCGCGACCGCGAAGATCTCGGTCCGCGACGTCCGCAAGACCTTCGAGCTCAAGGGCGAGGAGTTCGTCGCCATCGAGCGCGTGAACCTCGACATCGCCGACAACGAGTTCGTCACGGTCGTCGGGCCGTCGGGCTGCGGCAAGTCGACGCTCATGAACATCCTCGCCGGCCTCGAGACGCCGACGGCGGGCCACGCGCTCGTCGACGGCACGGACGTCTCCGGCCCCGGGCCCGAGCGCGGCGTCATCTTCCAGCAGTACGCGCTCTTCCCGTGGCTGACCGTGCGCAAGAACGTCGAGTTCGGCCTCAAGGTCGCGGGCCTGTCGCGTGCGGAGCGCCGCGAGCGCGCCGACTACTTCATCCGCATGGTCGGCCTCGAGCAGTTCGCCGACGCGCTGCCGAAGATGCTCTCGGGCGGCATGAAGCAGCGATGCGCCATCGCCCGCGCCTACGCGGTGAACCCGTCGATCCTGCTCATGGACGAGCCGTTCGGCGCCCTCGACGCGCTCACCCGCGTGAAGCTGCAGGAGCAGCTGCTCGACACGTGGAGCCGCGAGAAGCGCACCGTCATGTTCATCACCCACGACGTCGACGAGGCCGTGTTCCTCGCGAACCGCGTCGTCGTCATGGCGGCCCGCCCCGGCCGCATCTACGACGTCATCGATGTGAACCTCCCGTACCCCCGCACGGAGGACGTGCGCCTGAGCCCCGAGTTCGGGGAGCTGCGCAACCGCGTGTGGCATTCCGTGTACCACCAACAGCCCGGCGTCGCCGCCGGAACCGCGTCGAACTGAGACGCCCGACCCCCAACGAAGGGAACACTGCAATGCGATTCTCCAGGAAACTCCTCGGCACGGCCGCCGTCGGCGCCGCCGTGGCGCTGCTCGCGACGGGCTGCGCCGGCGGCTCGGGTGGCTCGGGCGCATCGGAGCCCGCCGCCGGGAGCGAGTACGAGGACGTGCTCGACGTGAACTTCGGGTACATCCCCGACTTCAACGGCACGAGCCTCCTCGCGGTCGCCGAGGACCAGGGCCTGTGGGACAAGTACGGCCTCGACGTCACCGCGACGTCGTTCACGAACGGCCCGCTGCAGATCCAGGCGCTCGGCACGGGCGACCTCGACTTCGGCTACATCGGGCCGGGCGCCATGTGGCTGCCCGCGTCTGGCCAGGCGAAGGTCGTCGCGATCAACACGCTCGGCCAGGCCGACCGCGTGGTCGCCCAGGCCGGCATCGACTCGGTCGAGGACCTCAAGGGCAAGACCGTCGCGTTCCCCGAGGGCACCTCGGGCGACATGATCCTCACCCTCGCGCTCGAGGAGGCGGGGATGACGAAGGCCGACATCAACGCCGTGCCGATGGAGCCGTCGGCGATCGTCGCCGCGCTGTCGTCGAAGCAGGTCGACGGCGCCGGCTTCTGGTACCCCGCCCTCGCGACGGTCGAGCAGCAGGTGCCCGACCTCGAGGAGCTGGCGAAGAACCAGGACTTCGAGGACACCGTCGCCTTCCCGACCGCGTTCGTCGCGGGCAACGACGTCGTCGCCGACGAGCCCGAGAAGGTCGACCGCGTGCTGAAGGCGCTGCGCGACGCGATCGCGTTCCGCGCCGAGAACACCGACGAGGCGATCCAGCTCACCGCGCAGTTCTCCGCGCTCGACCCGGCGCAGGTCGAGGCCGACGCGGGCAACGTGCAGATCCTGTCGCTCGAGGAGCTCGACCAGCTCACCGAGGACGGCACCGTGAACACGTGGCTGTCGGGCATGGTCGACTACTTCGTCCAGGCCGGCAAGCTCCCCGCTCCGGTCGACCCGGCCGAGTTCTACACCGGCGACCTCTTCGTGCAGGCAGGCGAGTAATCCAGCGATGAAGCCGAGCAACATCCTCTTCCTCATGACCGACCAGCACCGGGCGGACACGCTCGGGGCGTACGGCAACGCCCTCGCGGCCACGCCCGTGCTCGACGAGCTGGCCCGCACGGGCACGCGCTTCGATCGCTGGTACACGCCGACGGCGATCTGCACGCCGGCTCGCGCGAGCCTGCTGACCGGCCAGGCGCCCTTCCGCCACCGCGTCCTCGCCAACCACGAACGCAACGTCGGCTACCTCGAGGACCTCGCCGAGGGCACCTTCACGTTCGTGGAGGCGCTGCGGGAGAAGGGGTACAACACCGGACTGGTCGGCAAGTGGCACGCCGGAACCGAGAAGAAGGCCGCGGACTTCGGGTTCGACGGACCGGACCTCCCGGGGTGGCACAACCCGGTCGAGAACGAGGACTACCTCGGCTACCTCGCGGAGCACGGCCTGCCGCCGTACCGCATCAGCGACCGCATCCGCGGCACGCTGCCCAACGGTGGGCCGGGCAACCTGCTGGCTGCCCGGCTCCACCAGCCGGTCGAGGCGACGTTCGAGTACTACCTCGCGACCCGCACGATCGAGCTGCTCGAGCGCTATGCCGCCGACAACGACCGCGACGGCACGCCGTTCTTCCTGGAGCTGAACTTCTTCGGCCCCCACCTGCCGTACATCGTCCCCGACGAGTACTTCGACCTGTTCGACCCGGCGGACATCGAGCTGCCGCGCTCGATCGCCGAGACGTTCGAGGGCAAGCCGCCCGTGCAGCGCAACTACAGCGCGCACTGGACGTTCGACACGATGCCGATCGAGGTGACGCGCAAGCTCATCGCGGTCTACTGGGGCTACGTCGCCCTCATCGACGAGCAGATCGGCCGCGTGATGGACGCGCTCGAGCGGCTCGGCCTGGTCGACGAGACCGCGGTGTTCTTCACGTGCGACCACGGCGAGTTCACGGGCTCGCACCGGCTGCACGACAAGGGCCCGGCGATGTACGAGGACATCTACCGCACGCCGGGCCTGCTCCGGATCCCGGGCGGCGCCCCCGGCCAGGTGCGCACCGAGTTCGTGAGCCTGCTCGACTGCACGGCCACGATCCTCGACCTCGCGGGCGTCGATCCGTCGCCCGCCGTCGACTCCCGCAGCCTCGTACCGCTCGCCGCCGGCGAGCAGCCGGCGTGGGAGGAGGACATCGTGTGCGAGTTCCACGGGCACCACTTCCCGTACCCCCAGCGGATGCTGCGCGACGAGCGCTACAAGCTCGTCGTCAATCCCGACTCGGTCAACGAGCTCTACGACCTGCACCTCGACCCCGACGAGCTGCTCAACGTCTACGAGCACCCCGAGATGCGCGACATCCGGAACCGCATGATGCAGCGGCTCTACGGCGTGCTGCGGGATCGCGGTGACAACTTCTACCACTGGATGACGACGATGTACCACGTGGGCGAGGTCGACTACGACCCCACCCAGAGCGGGCTCGACGAGACCACGTACCAGTCGGGCGAACCGGATGCCGCGGCATCCGCCGGCCCGTCCGCGGGCGCCGCGTCATCCGTCACCGACGAGGCCGCCGGCGTGGCTGCCGAACGGGGCGTCAGCGTGCTCGACGCCCGCCGGCGGAGCGCCTGATGACGGCTCGGCGGCCGAACATCGTGATGATCCTCACGGACGATCACGGCTCGCAGGCCATCGGCGCGTACGGCTCGGTCGTGAACGCGACCCCGCGCATCGACGAGATCGCGGCGAACGGCTGGCGCTTCGACCAGTGCTTCGCGACGAACGCGCTGTGCTCCCCGAGCCGGGCGTCGATCCTCACGGGAACGTACAGCCACGTGAACGGCGTGTCGACGCTCGTGACGCCGATCGACGCGAGCCAGCCGACGTTCGTGTCGCAGCTCAGGACGGCGGGCTACCGCACCGCGATGGTCGGCAAGTGGCACATGGGCGAGCACGAGGGGTCGACGCCGCAGGGCTTCGACTACTGGGACATCCTCGTCGGCCACGACGGCCAGGGCGAGTACTGGGACCCGCTGTTCCTCTCGGCCGAGGGCGAGCGCGTCGTCGAGGGCTACGCGACGGACCGCATCACCGACCTCGCCCTCGACTGGCTCGAGTCGCTCGAGGGCGACGACCCGTGGTGCGTGCTCATCTACCACAAGGCGCCGCACCGCCCGTGGGAGCCGAAGCCCGAGCACGCCGAGCTGTTCCGCGACACGATCCCGGTGCCGGGCACGTTCTGGGACGACTACGACACGCGGTCGTCATCGACCCGCCGGGCGCTCATGCGACTCGCCGAGAACCTGAACGACGAGGACCTGAAGGTCTCGCCGCCCGAGGGTCTCTCCTACGACGAGCTCGCCCTGTGGAAGTACCAGCGGTTCATGGAGGACTACCTCGCGTGCGTGGCGTCCGTCGACGAGAACGTCGGCCGCGTCGTCGACCGGCTGCGGGAGCGCGGCGAGTTCGACGACACGCTCGTCATGTACGCATCCGACCAGGGGTTCTTCCTGGGTGAGCACGGATGGTTCGACAAGCGCTTCATGTACGAGGAGTCGCTCCGGATGCCCATGCTCCTCAGCTATCCGCGCCGGCTCGAGGGCGGCCGCGTGTTCGACGGGATCGTGACGAACGTCGACTTCGCGCAGACGATCCTGGATGCTGCGGACGTGCCGTCGCATCCGCGCATGCAGGGCCGAAGCTTCTGGCCTGACCTCGTGGGCGGGCCCGTCGAGCCGCCCGCCGAGGGCATGTACTACCGCTACTGGGAGCACGACGACACGTTCCACAAGGCGCCCGCGCACTACGGCTACCGCACCCACCGGCACAAGCTCATCTACTACTACAACGACGGGCTCGGCCTGCCGGGCACCGGACCGTTCACGTACCCGCCCGAGTGGGAGCTGTACGACCTCGCGGCCGACCCCGAGGAGCTGCGGAACGTCGCCCAAGATCCCGCGTACGCCTCCGTGCGGGCCGAGCTCGAGCGGGCCATGTGGCTGGAGCAGGCACGCCTCGGCGACGCCCCGCATTCGAGCCAGCCGCGGCCGGCCGGCGTGCCCGATCGAGCGGATGCCGCGGCGGCCGCGGCCGAGCAAGCGGATGCCGCGGCGGCGGTGCCGGGCGCCCGATGAGCGATGTGCGCTTCCCACGGTCGGTCTACGGCACGGGCTCCGAGCCCGACCCGCGATTCAGCCTCGCCAACGAGCGGACGTTCCTCGCGTGGATGCGCACCGCCCTCGCGCTGATCGCGGGCGGGGTCGCGCTCGAGGCGCTGGGACTCGACCTGCAGCCGGCGTTCCGACTGGCCGGCTCGGTGGTGCTCATCGCCGCCGGGCTCGGACTGCCCATCCTCGCGTGGCTCGAATGGGGACGCACCGAGCGCGCGCTCCGAGCCACGTCGCCGCTCCCGGGCTCCGCGACGAGCATCCTCCTCACCGTGACGATCGTGCTGGTGGGCGGACTCGTGCTCCTCGGCATCGTGTTCCGATGAGCGGCTCCCTCCTCTTCGACCCTGGCCTCCAACCCGAGCGCACCGAGCTCGCGTGGCGTCGCACCGCGCTCGGGATCGGCGTCGGCTCGCTCATCGCCCTCCGCGTGCTGCCCGCCGCGGCGCCGGCGGATGCTGCGCAGCCACTCTGGCTGGCGCCCGGCCTGCTCGGCGTCGCGTTCGCCGTCGTGCTCTGGGCGCTCGCTCGCGCACGATCCGGCCGAGCCAACCGGGCGCTTCTGTCGAGCCGGTTCGAGCGGATGCCGGGCGCCGGCCTGCTGCTGACGCTGACGGTCTTCGTCACCGCGTGCGCGGTCGGCGCGCTCGTCCTGCTCGTCGCGCTGGCGGGAGGATCGTCAGGGTGAAGGCGGTCGCGCCGGCGCGTTCGCGTCGAAGCGCTCCCGCGCCTCGCTGATGCGCGGGTAGTTCTCGATCGCCCAGCCGGCCAGGGCCATGGACGGCTCGATGAGCGTGCGGCCGACCTCGGTGAGCTCGTACTCGACGCGCGGCGGCACCTCCGCGTGCACGGTCCGCGCGACGAGCCCGTCGCGTTCGAGCTGACGCAGGGTGAGGGTCAGCATCCGCTGCGAGATGCCGGGGATGTGCCGCTGCAGCTCGGTGAAGCGCAGCAGGCCGTCGACGAGCGTGACGATGACGAGGAGCGACCACTTGTCGCCGATGCGGTCGAGCACCTCGCGTACGGCGCGCCCGTCGCCGTCACCACGGCTGGCGCACGCGCCCTCGTACTCGCTGCGAGCGGGTTGCGACTGCGGATCCAGGGCGATCGTCACCGCTTCCTCCGATGTTCCTCACGCACACGCATGTGCCTCCTGCACGCTCGTGTGCCTTTTGCACGTCCCTCAATACTCACGCATCATGTGGTCACGCACAAACAGTAACCATCGACCCTGAGAGGGACCTCATGCTCATCGCGTTCTGGATCGTCAGCGGCCTCGTCGCCCTCGCCTTCCTCGCCGCCGGCGTCATGAAGCTCGCCCGCCCGAAGGCGGCGCTCGCGGCATCCGGCATGGCCTGGACCGAGGACTTCAGCGAGTCGACGCTGAAGGCCATCGGCGCCGCCGAGGTGCTCGGCGCCATCGGCATCGTGCTGCCCGCGCTCACCGGTATCGCGCCGATCCTGAGCCCGATCGCCGCGTCCGCACTCGCGCTCGTGATGGTGGGCGCCATCGTGGTGCACGTGCGTCGCACGGAGAACCCCACGGCGAACGTGGTGCTGCTGCTCCTCGCCGCGACGAGCGCCGTACTCGGGTTCGCCGCGCTCCTCGGCTGAGCGGGGAGTGGGCCGGGACGCTCCGGTTGCTGGGAAATCCCCTGACGCGTTCGGGGTTCCGTCGCGGACGGGTTCCGTGGAAACGCCTGATGAAGGTGACTATCGGATTGCATTGCCACAGTTCGGGCGTCTGCACAATGCCGACATGACGGCTTCAGGTGCGCGGTTCGACTCTGCTAAGAAAGGAACACCCCTGCCCTGCCAGTGATTGGAACTCACCGATGAACGCCAACCGTGACGAGCAGTCCGACAACCAGGCGCGAAGCGACTACGACGCGGTCGGCGGCCGTCCGGCGGTCGCCGCGGTGGTCGACCGGTTCTACGTCCTCATCCTCGACGACGACCGACTCCGCGGGTACTTCGACGGCGTCGAGATGGACCGACTCAAGCGGCACCAGACGGCACTCGTGTCCCAGGTGATGGGCGGACCGGTCGAGTACTCCGGCCGTCAGCTGCGTACCGTCCACCAGGGCAAGGGCATCTCGACCGATGCCTTCGCCGCCGTCGCGGGTCACCTCGTGACCGCGCTCACCGAGGCCGGGGTCGAGCCCGCGATCATCGACCGCACGGTGACGGCGGTCGCCGGCACGGCACCCGACATCATCGAGAACGACACGGCGGCCGGGTGACGCGGTGGACACCGCTGCGCTGAAGCGGACATGGGCGGCGGCCGAGAGCCTCGGCGATGAGGTGCCGCTGTTCTTCTACTCGCACCTGTTCCTGTCGCACCCCGAGCTGCGGGGCATGTTCCCCGTCTCGATGGCGACGCAGCGCGATCGGCTCGTCGGAGCGCTCGGGCGGATCGTGTCGAGCGTCGACGAACTCGACGAGGTGGTCGGGTTCATCGAGCAGCTGGGCCGCGACCACCGGCGCTTCGAGGTCATCGCGGCCCACTACAACGCCGTCGGCGCCTCGCTGCTCGCCACCCTGAAGCACTTCCTCGGCGACGGGTGGACGGATGAGGTCGCCGCCGACTGGGCCGAGGCCTACGGGCTGATCGCCACGGTCATGGTCAAGGCGGCCGAGGAGTCCGAGTCGACCAGCCCGGCATCCTGGGGCGGTCACGTGACCGCGGTCGATCGGCGCGGGATGGACCTCACGGTCATCCAGGTCCGCCCCGAACCTCAGCTGGCGTTCGAGCCGGGCCAGTCGGTCGCGGTGGAGATCCCGGCCCGGCCGAGGCTGTGGCGCTATCTCAGCCCGGCCAACGCACCGCGTGCCGACGGCAGCGTCGAGTTCCACATCCAGATGGTCCCCGGAGGCCAGGTCAGCAGCAGCATGGTCCGTCACCTCGAGGCCGGCGAGACCATCCGCATCGGCGCCCCCGTGGGTCAGGAGCTGACCCTCGACGAGGACGAGCGTCGGCGCGACCTCATCATGGTGGCGGGCGGCACCGGCCTGGCTCCGCTCCGGTCCCACCTCGAGCGGATCGACCTGGAGTGGCAGGCGACCGGCCAGGCCCCCCAGGTCCACCTGTTCCACGGTGCACGACTGCCATGGAACCTCTACGAGAACCGGCTGCTCAAGAACCTCTCGGCACGCCCCTGGTTCACGTATACGCCCGTGGTCTCCGACGATCCCAGCTATCCCGGCAGGAAGGGCCTCGTCGGCGATGTCGCCGCGGAGGACGG
The DNA here is from genome assembly GCF_008122505.1 of Agromyces mariniharenae. NCBI lineage: Bacteria > Bacillati > Actinomycetota > Actinomycetes > Micrococcales > Microbacteriaceae > Agromyces > Agromyces mariniharenae. The sequence goes on from NZ_VSSB01000001.1 coordinate 2,461,939, forward strand.
ATCGCTGCACGGGCGCCTCGCGCTCGTGTGCGGCTCGCCCGAGATGGTGCGGCACACGGTGTCCCGGCTCCGTGCCGCGGGGATCGCCCCGACCGACGTCCGATTCGAGCAGTTCGCGACGCTCGACGAAGACAGTCATGAACTCCACCACCACACCCATGATCCGGAGCCGGCTCGGCTGCCGGGGAGCGAATAGGGGTACCACGCATGTCGCAGAACGAGACCGACCCCGACACCCTCGCCGACTCGGGCGCCGACTCGGGCAGCGGGCCCGAGCATGACCTGGCCGTCGCGGTGAGCCACCTCCCCGACCCCCATTCGGTCGAGTTCACCATGAAGATCCGCGGCGGCGCCTACGACCGCCTCGAGGTCGACAACTTCATGCGCGACCTCGCGACGGCGATCGCCGAGGTCAAGGCGGCTGCGGCCAGCACCCGGCAGGAGCTCGCCGAACTGCGAGCGCAGAAGACCACCCAGAGTGCGTCCGGTCCCGACTCCGACGACGAGATCACGGCGGGCGCGGTCGGGCTGCTCACCCAGGCCCAGCTCATCGCCGACAAGGCCGTGGCCGACGCCGAGCAGTACGCACGCGACCTCGTGCTGACCGCGCGCAGCCAGTACCGGGAGATCCTGGAGCGCGCCGAGAGCACCGCCAGCCAGGCGGCGACGGCGACCATCCCCGCCGAGCACGTTCCGCCCGTTCCCGAGATCGAGTACGTCCGCACCTACGCGCAGGTCGCGCAGATCCAGCTGCGCTCGGTCCTCGAGGCCCTCACCGAGCAGGTCGACCGCCTCGGCAGCCTGCCGCAGCCGTCGGCCGACGCCGGTGCGGCGCCCGCCGACGCCGACGCCGCCACCGACGAGGACGAGGGTCCCACCGGGGAGCCCGACTGGGCACCATCGGCCTCGGGATCGACCGCCGCCGAGTCGCACTGAGGGGTCCCCTCGTCAATCACTCGACGTGGGGTGTTGCTGCGCGGGCAGGGTGCGGTCGAGGCTCGGCCCGGTGCCCGGTGATCCGTAGCGCAGCGGTGAGGCTGTCACGACCGCGCTCGCGACGAGGGCGAGCACGGTGGCGATCGAGCAGGCACGCACCATGACGGCGGCGGTCCTCCCTTCGAGCCGCCGGCCGGCCGCGGCAACGACTCCGATGCCGGCCAGACCTCCGGCGGTGTTGACGATGACGTCGGTCACGTCGGAGCTCCCGACCGCCAGCACGTACTGCGCGATCTCCAGGCCGAGGCTCGCCGAGGCGAACACGCCCGCGGCCCTCCACCACGACCACGACGGCGCGAGGAGACGGAGGTAGACGCCGAACGGCACGAAGAGCAGGAGGTTCGCGACGACCTCGAGCGGCCGGCTGGCCCCGGTCCCGTCGCCGGGCACGAACGGGACGAGCTTGATCACGCGCCGCCCGTCGTCGCCGACCCAGGGGACCTCGAGCTTCCAGAGCACGAGCCACACGAGCAGGACGAGGTAGACGGCCAACAGCGCGACCAGGACGGTCCTGGTCCTGGATCGCCACCCGGTCACTGCTGCATCCTCGGGTCCTGCGTGGGATCGGCAAACGTCGCGGGGCAGCCGCTGCCGACCGCCTCGGGGCGCAGTTCGTAGTGCCAGGGCTCGTTGTCGTACGTGGGGCACAGGCCGTACGCGGCGCCGAACTCCGAGAGCCACGCCGCATCCGTCGCCCCGAGGTCGACCGCGTCCCCCGAGACGTGCGCGGAGGTGTCGGCCGTGGCGACCCACCTGGCGGCCTCCGCCTCCGAGCCGTAGGTGGAGACCGCCTCGCGGAGCAGCCGGTCCTGGTACTCCGTGGATCGCCACCCGCTGTTGACGAGGAACTCCAGGCCGTCGGCGGAGGCATCCGTCGCCGCGTCGCGCAGCGCCCGGAGCAGCTCGGCGTCGAGGTTGGCGACGCCGGCGTACCGGTCGTCGAAGACCGTCACGCCGTCGGGCAGGACGCCGTCGGCCTCGGTCATCGCGCCGTCGGCCTCGGTCGCTGCGCCGTCGGCCGCCGGGCCGGGGAGATCGCCTCGCGGGATCTCCCCGAAGGAGGTCGCCGACGACGGCGGCGACTGTGCGGCGGATGCCCCGACGACGGCGGCGGTGGCGACGGCCAGGCCGACCGCGAGGAACGCGAGGGTCCGGCGCAGCCGTCGTCGTGCGGTGGTGGATCGACTCATGCGGCCAAGTCAACGCAGCGCGGCGTTGCCAGGCCGTATGCGGTTTTCGATAGGCGGACGATATGCGCCGCCTTCTACCATCGAGGGCATGCGTGTTCTGGTCGTCGAGGATGAGCCGTTCATGGCGGAGGCCATCCGCGACGGGTTGCGCCTCGAGGCGATCGCGGCCGACATCGCCGGTGACGGGGACACCGCCCTGGAGCTGCTGGGCATCAACGCCTACGACATCGCCGTCCTCGACCGCGACATCCCCGGACCATCGGGCGACGAGATCGCCCGCCGCATCGTCGCATCGGGCAGCGGCATGCCGATCCTGATGCTGACCGCCGCCGACCGGCTCGACGACAAGGCGTCGGGGTTCGAGCTCGGCGCCGACGACTACCTCACCAAGCCGTTCGAGCTCCGGGAGCTCGTGCTGCGGCTGCGGGCGCTCGACCGCCGACGGGCGGTCAGCCGACCGCCCGTGCGCGAGATCGCGGGCCTTCGCCTCGATCCGTTCCGCCGCGAGGTCTTCCGCGACGGGCGGTACGTCGCGCTGACGAGGAAGCAGTTCGCCGTGCTCGAGGTGCTCGTCGCCGCCGAGGGGGGCGTCGTCAGTGCCGAGGAACTGCTCGAGCGGGCCTGGGACGAGAACGCCGACCCGTTCACCAACGCCGTGCGCATCACGGTCTCCGCGCTGCGCAAGCGGCTCGGGGAACCGTGGCTGATCGCCACGATGCCCGGCGTCGGCTACCGCATCGACACGGGACCCGCCTCGGCCGGCGAGGGAGGCGGACATGGCTAGGGCGCCGGGGCTGAGCGTCCGGTTCAAGCTCACCCTGAGCTACGCCGGCTTCCTCATGGTCGCGGGCGCCGCGCTGCTCGCGGTCGTGTGGCTGTTCCTCCTGCGCTACGTGCCCCCCGAGGCGATCCAGACCATCGGTGGCTTCGTGCCCGGCCGCGACGACCTCGTGCGCGCGTTCGTGCCGGCGGCGGCCTGGGCGCTGTGCTTCCTGCTCGTGTTCGGACTGCTCGGCGGGTGGCTCCTCGCCGGCCGCATGCTCGCCCCGCTCGCGCGCATCACGTCGGCGACCCGCAGTGCCGCGAGCGGGTCGCTCTCCCACCGGATCGAGCTGGAGGGTCGCCAGGATGAGTTCCACGAGCTCGCCGACAGCTTCGACGCCATGCTCGCCCGGCTCGAAGCGCAGGTGGCCGAGCAGCAGCGGTTCGCGGCCAACGCCTCTCACGAGCTGCGGACTCCGCTCGCGATCACGCAGACCCTGCTGGAGGTCGCCGAGAACGATCCGCGGCGTGACGATGATGAGCTCATCGAACGCCTCCGCGTCGTCAACGCCCGAGCGATCGACCTCACCGAGGCGCTGCTCCTGCTCAGCCGCACCGACCAGCGGTCCTTCACCCGCACGCCGGTCGACCTGTCCCTCATCGCCGAGGAGGCCGCCGAGACGCTCCTCCCGCTCGCGGAGAAGCACGGCGTCGGCATCGAGACGTCGGGGGAGATCACCCCTGCCCTCGGATCGCACGCGCTCCTGCTGCAGCTGGCGACGAACCTCCTGCACAACGCCATCGTCCACAACCTGCCCGAGCACGGCACGGTGCACGTCGAGACCGGGGTCGATTCCGAGTCGGCGGTGCTGACCGTCGAGAACACGGGGGAGCAGCTCAGCCCGCAGCTCGTCTCCACGCTCACCGAGCCGTTCCAGCGCGGCACCGAGCGCATCCGCACCGACCACGCGGGGGTCGGCCTCGGGCTGGCCATCGTCGCGAGCATCACCCGGGCGCACGACGGGACGCTCGACATCGCCGCCCGCCCCGACGGTGGGCTGCGGGTCACGGTGCGGCTCCCCGCGGCATCCGTCACGGCGACGCACGCAGCGGTCGACGCCGACCGGCGCTGAGGACCGGGCTCCCGGAGAAGTCCCCGTGCGTCGCCCCGTGCGAATTCGGGTGCGGCGCGACCATTAGGATAGCCTTACCTACCGCTGTGAGGAATCCATCTATGCGTCCCCTGCTCCGTGCTGCCCTCGTTCCGCTCGCCGCCGTGCCGCTCCTGCTCGCGGGCTGCGCCACGGGAGGAGGAGCCGCGCCCGACGACGCGCTCGTCGTCTACAACGCGCAGCACGAGCAGCTCACGGAGGAGTGGGTCGCGGCCTTCACCGAGGAGACGGGGATCGACGTCGTGCTCCGCAACGGCGGCGACAGCGAGCTGGCGAACCAGCTCGTCGCCGAGGGATCGGCGTCGCCCGCCGACGTGTTCCTCACCGAGAACTCGCCCGCCATGTCGCTCGTCGAGGAGGCGGGCCTGTTCGCGCCCGTCGACGAGTCCACGCTCGAGCTCGTGCCCGAGCAGTACCGACCCTCCACGGGGGCGTGGACGGGCATCGCCGCCCGCTCGACCGTGCTCGTCTACAACCCGTCGCTCATCACCGAGGCCGAGCTGCCGGCCTCGCTCATGGACCTCCAGCAGCCCGAGTGGAAGGGTCGCTGGGGCGCGGCGCCGAGCGGTGCCGACTTCCAGGCCATCGTCTCGGCCGTGCTCGAGACGCAGGGCGAGGACGCTACCAGCGCGTGGCTCGAGGGCATGCACGAGAACGCGACCATCTACCGCAACAACATCGCGACGATGAAGGCCGTCAACGCGGGCGAGGTGCCAGTCGGCGTGATCTACCACTACTACTGGTACCGCGACCAGGACGAGACGGCCGAGAACAGCGGCAACACCGAGCTGCACTACTTCGGCAACCAGGACCCCGGTGCGTTCGTGAGCGTCTCGGGCGGCGGCGTGCTGGAGTCGAGCGAGCGCGCCGAGGAGGCGCAGGAGTTCCTCGCGTGGCTCGCCGGCACCGAGGGTCAGACGATCCTCGGCGAGGGCTACAGCTTCGAGTACCCCGTCAGCTCGGGGGTGCCCGCACGTGAGCCGCTCCCGGCGCTCGACTCCCTCGGCGCTCCCGCGATCGACCCCTCGAAGCTGAACGGCCCCCAGGTCATCGACCTCATGACGGAAGCCGGACTCCTCTGACCCAGACGGCGACGACACGAGCACCGGCGACGGTCGCCGACCGGAGGCGACCGCCCGCCGGACTCGTCGTGCTCGTCGCCGTCCTCGGCGCCGCCGCGCTCATCCCCGTCGGCTACGTCGTCCAGGTCGCCGTCGAGATGGGGTGGCAGCAGCTCGCCGAGCTCGTGTTCCGCCCCCGCGTGGGCGAACTGCTCGTGAACACGGTCCTGCTGGTCGTGCTGGGCGTGCCGCTGACCGTCGTGCTCGGCGTCGGCGGAGCCTGGCTGGTCGAGCGCACGGCCCTCCCGGCCCGGCGCCTGTTCGCCGTGCTGCTCGTCGTGCCCCTGACGATCCCCGCGTTCGTCGCGAGCTACGGCTGGGCGAGCGCGATCCCGTCGATCAACGGACTCGGGGGCGGCCTGCTCGTCGCCGTGCTGGCCTACTACCCGCTGGTGTACCTGCCGGCGCTCGCCGCGCTCCGCGGCCTCGACCCGGCGCTCGAGGAGTCGGCGCGATCACTGGGCATGGGTTCCTGGGCGGTGTTCGTCCGCGTCGTCCTCCCGCAGCTGCGGCTCGCGATGCTCGGCGGTGGCCTGGTCGTTGCCCTCCACCTCCTCGCCGAGTACGGCGCGTTCGCGTTTCTCCGCTTCGAGACGTTCACCACCGCGATCGTCGTCGCCTACCAGTCGAGCTTCGCCGGCCCCAACGCCGCGGCGCTCGGCGTCGTGCTCGCGCTGCTCTGCTTCGTCGTGCTCCTCGTCGAGGCCACCGCACGCGGTCGCCTGCGCTACGCCCGGGTCGGCGGCGGCTCGCCGCATCCGGCACCCCGGCTCGGCCTCGGCCGCGCGACGCCACCGGTGGTCCTCGCGCTCGTCGCGCTGGCGGTGGCCTCGTCGGTGGTCCCGCTGGTCAGCGTCATCCGCTGGGCATTGGTGACGGATGCCGCGAGCTGGGCGCCCGTCGTCGATGCGACCGTGCAGACGCTGCTGCTCGCCGTCGGCGGCGCGGTCGCCGCGCTGGCGGTCGCACTGCCGGCGGCCTGGCTCTCCGCGCGGTATCCGGGGCGGGTCGCTCGGACGCTCGAGGGCGCCTACTACTTCGCCAGCAGCCTGCCGGCGATCATCGTCGCCCTCGCGCTGGTGACGGTCACCCTCCGCGTGCTGCCCGGCCTCTACCAGACGGTCGCGACGGTGATCGCGGCCTACGTGGTGATCTTCCTCCCGCGCGCCCTCGTGTCGGTGCGGGCCGGCATCGCGCAGGTGCCCGAGAGCCTCGAGGAGGCGGCCCGCTCGCTGGGCACCTCGCCGTTCGTCGCGAAGCTGCGGGTCACGGGCCCGCTCCTGCTGCCGTCGCTCGCGGCCGGCGGGGCGCTCGTCGCGCTCGGCGCCGCGAACGAGCTCACCGCGACACTCCTGCTCGCCCCCACGGGGACCACGACGGTGGCCACGGGGTTCTGGGCCGCGGCATCCGCGGTCGACTACCCCGCCGCCGCACCATACGCGCTCACGCTCGTGCTGCTGTCGATCCCGGCGGTGGCGCTCATGCTCGCCCAAGTGAAAGCCAGGAGGACTCCATGAGCCTGCAGCTGACCGACGTCTCGAAGTCGTTCGGCCGCCTCGGCGTGCTCGACGCGGTGTCGATCGACGTGCCGCGCGGCGCGCGCCTGGCGATCGTCGGCGCCTCCGGGAGTGGCAAGAGCACGCTGCTGCGCATCATCGCCGGCTTCGAGCGCCCCGACTCGGGCACGGTCGCGCTCGACGGCCGCGCGCTCGCGGGTCGCGGCGCCGACGTTCCGGCGCACCGGCGGGGGATCGGCTACGTCGCCCAGGACGGCGCCCTGTTCCCCCACCTCACCGTGGCGCGGAACATCGCCTTCGGCATCCGTCGTCGCCCCGACCGTGCTCGGCGCGTGCGAGACGTGATGGACATCGCCTCGCTCGACCCCGCGCTCGCCGACCGGTACCCGCACCAGCTCTCGGGCGGGCAGCAGCAGCGCGTCGCGCTCGCCCGCGCGCTCGCCCTCGAGCCGTCGGTGATCCTCCTCGACGAGCCGTTCAGCGCCCTCGACACCGGCCTGCGCGCGCACACGCGCACGGCGATGGTCGAGGCGCTCGATCGCAGCGGCGTCACGACCGTGCTCGTGACGCACGACCAGGAGGAGGCGCTGGCGTTCGGGCACCAGATCGGCGTCATCGCCGACGGTCGCCTCGTGCAGTCGGGTCGGCCGTCCGAGGTCTTCGACGCACCGGTCGACGCGGAGATCGCGGAGTTCCTCGGCGACGTCGTGATGGTCCCCGCTGAGGCCGCGGGCGAGGCGCTCGCCATGTGCGCCTTCGGATGCCTCCAGGTGCGCCACGACCGCAGCGGCGGCGCTCCCCGGGTGTGCGCCATGCTCCGGCCGTCGCAGCTCCGGGTCGACGACGCCGCCGACGGCGGCAACGCGACCGTCGTGGGGATGCGCTCGGCGGGCAGCACCGCGGAGCTGCGGCTGCGGATCGGGGCATCCCAGATCCCCGTCGAGGTGACCCACCGGGTGCCGCTGCACGAGGCGGCGCGGTTCAGCACCGGCTCCGCCGTGACGGTCGACGTCGACGGCGGCGTGGTGCTCTACCCCGAGACCGCGCTCCGGCGCCGCACGCTCGTCCCCGAAGCGACTCCGGCCGGCTGACGTCGGCGGCGCACCGCGCCGAGGCCCGTCGTCGCCAGGCGATACGCGTACCACGCGGCCACGCCCACCGCGAGCGAGAGCAGCGTTCCGAGCCACGGAGCCGACTGCTCCCACGGCGGGTACACCACCCAGTGCGTCAGGTAGATGAACAGGGATGCCCCGGCGAGGAGCCGCACGACGGGCACGAGCGGGCGGGGCATCCGGAGGCTCGGCGCCCAGACCAGCAGCAGGATGCCCGCGATCACGACCCCCTCGCGCAGTGGGTCGCCGAAGAACCCGACGGTGGCCGCCACGGCGACGGCCGACACGAGGAGCCGCTTGCGCGCGGTGTCGGCCCGGGCGACCGCCCAGCCGAGCACCAGGCACCACAGCACGGTCGCCACGGCGTAGCGCTCGACGCCGTGCGCGTCGATGCCGACGAGCGCGAATCGGAGTCCGAGCGTCGCCGCGAGCAGCGCGAGCGCGAACGCCCACGGATGCCGCCGCTCGAGTCGGTCGACGGGCCGGACGGCGAACAGCAGCGCGAGGCCCAGCATCGTCCAGACGGCCGCCTCGAGGAACCAGAACTGCCACTGCTCGTTCCAGCGACCGTCGCCCGGGACCAGGTTGTTCACGAGCAGCGCGGTCGTCGGCACGTACTTGCCGCTGACCAGCGCGACCGCGCCGATCCAGAGCGCCGCGGGGATCGCGATCTGCGCCGCGCTGCGAAGCAGGCGCCGGGCACGGGCGCCGCCGGCCCCCGTCGCGAGCTGGAACCGGGCGAGGTTGTACCCCGCCACGGCGAGCAGGAGATGGGCGCCGCCCTTCACGCCGAGCAGGTCGGCGTGGGTGGCGACGATCAGGACGATCGCGATCGCCCGCAGCGTCGCCGGGGTCTCGACGTGCGGGAACCAGGAGCGGGAGCGCTTGGTGGCCTTGAGGCCGGGCTCGGCTCCCGGGGCGTCCGCTGTCGTCGGGGATCCGTCGGGCGTGGATTCGGCGCCCGCGCGGCCGTCGGCGGCGGCATCCGTGGTCGTCACGGTCTCGGCCAGCGCGCGCGGGGACTGCGAGGGCCAGTCGCGCGGAAGGCGGCCGAGCAGCTCCTCGAGCCGCAGCGAGACCTCGACGTAGCTGAGCGAGTCGCCGCCGAGCCCGGCGAAGGTGTCACCGGGCGTCGCGTCGGGCCGGCCCAGCAGCTCCGCGTAGAGGTCGCGGATGGTCTCGGCGGTGACCGTGCCGTCCGCGGCATCCGCGGCATCCGTTGCGGTCTCGTCGGCCCGGCGGTCGAGCAGGTCGGCGTGGCGCACGAGGGCGGCGAAGTCGGGCTTGCCGGTCGACGTGCACGGGAACTCCGCGATCGGGTAGGCCCGCACGGCGTGACCGGGGATGCCGAGCAGCGCCGCCGCACGCGTGCGTGCCGCCTCGAGCTGTCGCTCGGCGCGGACGAACACGAGCAGCCGCTCGCCCGCGCTCGCGGTGCGCACCTCGATGCCCTCGTCGGCGAGAAGGCGCTGCACCGCGTCCAGGTCGACCCGGAGTCCGAAGACCTTGACGAACCGGTTCATGCGGCCGACGACCTCGAACAGGCCGTCCTCGCGCTGCTTCGCGAGGTCCCCGGTGCGGAGCTCGTGGACGGTGCGCCCGAGCGCGAAGTCGTCGGGCGACTCGGCGTACCCGAGCATGACGTTCGGACCCTCGTAGACGAGCTCGCCGACGTGCGCACCGAGCTCGGCGTCGATGCGGAGGCGGCCGCCCGGGATCGGCCGGCCGATCGACCCCGCGGCCTGCTCGGCGAGCTCGGCGGGGACGTACGCCATGCGCGCCGTCGCCTCGGTCTGCCCGTACATGACGAAGAACTCGAACGCCCGGCGCTCGCCGAGCCGGGCGAACCGGCGCACGGCCTCGGGCGCCAGCCGTCCGCCGGCCTGCGTGAGGTAGCGGATGCTCGAGGGCATGCGCTCGGCGAACCCGCCGGCCTCGAGCAGCTCGAAGGTGTAGGGGACCCCGGCGAACGACGTGATCCGGTGCTCGGATGCCTCGTGCCAGAACCCTGGGTCGGTGACCGAGCGATCGGTGAGCACGAGGCTCGCGCCCGCGACGAGGTGGCTGTTGATCACGGAGAGCCCGTAGCAGTAGTGCATCGGCAGCGTCGTCGCCGCCCGGTCGTCGGGCGTCAGCCGCAGGTACTCGGCGATCGCCCGTGCGTTGCTCTCGAGGTTCTCGCGCGAGAGGCGGACCAGCTTCGGCGACCCGGTCGATCCCGAGGTGCTGGCCAACAGCGCGAGCTCGGGGGCGAACCGGTGCACACTGCCCTCGCGGACCTCGTGCAGGGCGACGGCGTCGCCCGACCCGGCCGCCACGAGGTCGGGATCGAATCGCTCGGCGAGCGACGCGCGATGCCGGATCGATCCCTCGTCATCGCCGGGGGCGACCAGCAGCACCGGGTGCCCGCCGGCCAGTGCGGACAGGTACGTGATGACGGGTTCGACGGCGTTCGCCGCCTGCAGCATCACCAGGCGTCGACCCGAACCGAGCTCAGCCCGTCGCGCGTCGACCCGGTCGGCGAGGTCGCCGTAGCTGATCCGCTCGTCGCCCGACACCAGCGCGACGTCGTCGGCAGTCCCACCGAGGAGGGTCAGGCCGGGCGAGGGTGCGGTTCTGAGCACGACGGATCTCCGGTTGGCGAACAGGGGGTCAGGTTAGCCTACCCTAAGCGCTCGCCGGGCTATGATCTGCGCCCCCCTCGGTGTCGGCGGGCATTTGTCAAGGGGCGTGCCGTCTGGTTCGTCGCGGCATTTCATTGGGTCCCGAGTGCGGCTGGTGCGGTCACGTCGGGCGGGAGAACCACCTGCATGCATCGTCGGATCTGGAGGGAGAAATGGCAGCAGGCTCAACGAGCTCGTACGTCGCGGGAGTCGTCGCCGCACTGTTGGCCATCGCGGTGTGCGCGTTCGCGGTCGTCGTCGTGAATCTTCCCGAAGTCGTCGCGGCGTTCGGCATTCCCGGATGGATCTCCGTCCTCGTGAGTGCGGCAGCAGTCGTCCTTGCGCTGCTCGTGACCGCCCGTGGGCGTGTTCGCAGTGATCCCCCGACGGTGGCAGTGAACGGCGTCGACGCGGTTCAGTCCGCCGTGCTGCGCGACCCCGGCTTCTGGACCGCTTCCGCCGCATCTGCATTCGACGAGGCCCATGCTCCGAGCAATCGGAGGGCATCGTGCTCCTGAGATCCGGGTTGCGCGCTGAGCACGGTGAGTTGCACGGCGGCCTGCCCCACGAGGTCGAGCCCGTCGTAGTGCAGCGTGAGGTCGCCGACCACGTGGTGATGGACGCGCTTGACTCCGGTCTCGTGTTGCCAGACGTCGTGACGACCCCACAACTGGCGGAAGTGGTCGCTCCGTGTCGACAGTTCGCCGACGAGGTCATGGAGTTGCTTGTCATTCGGGTCTCGGCCGGCTTCGGTGCGGAGTTGGGCGACGTTCGTGCGGGCGGCGATATCCCAGTCGGGGTAGAAGCGGCGCGCGACCGGCTCCAGGAAGATGAACCTCGCGAAGTTCGGCGGCGAGGTCGTCGCGGTCGTGATCATCTCGTCCATCAGCGCGCCACCGAGCGCGTTCCATGCAAGCAGGTCGGTCCGGCCGTTGCCGATCAGCGCGGCGGCGGACTCCATCGAGTCGAGCACCCACTGGATGCTCTCCGACGGACGCCAGGCGAGCGGGGCCGCGCGCGTTGAGCGCCGCCCCGCTCCGACGCCGTCGGTTCGACGGGCGAGGCGAAACAGGTGCTCGCGTTCGGCGTCATCCATGAGCAGGGCCTTCGCGAGCCCGTCGAGCACGGCATCGGATGCCCCGGCGAGCCCGCCGCGCTCCAGGCGCGCGTAGTACTCCACGCTGACGCCGGCGAGCGCGGCCGCCTCACCCCGCCGGAGTCCCGGGACCCGACGGTCGCCGCCCGGTGCGAGGCCGACCTGCTCGGGTTCGATTCGGGCGCGCCGCGACATCAGGAACTCACGCACCTCCGAATGATGATCCATGCATCAAGGCTAGGCGGGCGCCGTCCGAGCTGGGATGCCCTGCGAGGACACCTCAGACCCGGGACTCCCGCACGCATTCAACGGGCCGGATGCTCGTGTCATGACCTTCCGAATGCTCGCCCCGATCGTCGCCGCACTCCTCCTCGCCGGCGCACCAGCGTTCACCCCGGATCGCCCCGCGACTGAGACCGTGGCGGAATTGGACCCGGCGACCGGCTTCGAGCAGCGCCTCTCCGTCGCCCTCGAGCTCGACGACCGAATGGGCGCGGCGCAGGTCGCCCAGCTCCCGGCCGCCCTCGAGACGGCAACGGCGACGCCGGTCACCAGCTACCGCGTGGGCGACGTGGCGTACTGGCCCGCCGGGCAGAGCCTCATCGTGTTCCTCTTCGACGGCGCGGCCGAGCCCTCGGATGGCCTGGTCGGCATCGGGCGGGTCACGTCGGGGATTGAGCGTCTTGCGGATTGCGTGCGCGACTGCCCGCTTCGCCTGACGGCTGCTGCGCGATGAACGGGCGACGTTACTCGGGGGTGATGGGGACATCAGGATGGGGGAGGCCGTCGACGAGACGGCGGTGACGCGTTCGCGGACGCGCAAATGGACACGTCGAGGCAGTGGTGGCTCGCGGCCCACCAAGCGCTTCCGCGATGCCTCGATACCCTGAGGGAGTGCGAAGGCTCACCGAAGCGGGGCAGGAATTCGTAACCGAGCGTCGCCTCGCCACGCTCTCCACCCTGGCGGCCTGGGGTGGCATCCATTCCGTGCCCGTCGGCTTCACCCTGCAAGACGGGGTGCTGCGAATCATCTCGTCCGGAGGCTCTCAGAAGGTCCAGAACATCCGACGGAACGGCACCGCCACGGTGAGCCAGTTCGACGGCGCCCGCTGGATCACCGTCCAGGGCGTGGGCACCGTGCACGACGATCGCGAAGAGGTCGCACTGGCCGTCGCGCTGTATGCGACCCGCTACCGCCAGCCGCGCGTGAACCCGCTGCGCGTGGCGATTCGCATCGATCCCGTTCGCATCATGGCCAGCTCCGGGCTCATCAGTTGACGGCCGACCCGAGCGCGGAGCCCACGGAGCGGGCACCCCGAACGCCGCGCGGACAACGAGAGAACCCCCGGTCTCCCGGGGGTTCTCGATGTGGCTCCGACCGGCATCGATCTGGTGACCTTTCGATTTTCAGTCGGCCCGGGTGCCGTGAGATCTCAGGGCTTGTGCCTCACGATCCCAGCGATTGCAAGGCAGTTGTGGCCCTCATGATCACGTCCAAGTCGGCTCGATGTCTCCGAGTCGTGGGCAAAATGTGGGCACGCCGCTCGGTCGCCTGTACGCCAGCGAGCGGGCCGGCCGCGTGTCGACCAGTAAGGCAGAGCTCGGCGAGGAGAATGGTCGGCTGCGACGCGACGGAGGATCGCGGCGCGCCTCGTGCGCCGCACATGAACTCGTCGGCGCCGTGATCGAGTGCCTCTCTTGGGGCCGCCTCTATCGGGGCGGCGACGAGCTCAGCGCCGACTTGGATGACTTCGTCGGCGTGGTTCTGCTCAGGTCATCCCGCCGCCGTCGATGAAGGCTCAACGGCAGGCCTCTTCAGCACGGTGGGGTGGTGATTCCGGGGAGAATGAGGTCAAGCCACCGTTGCCGGACGGGCGCGGGCTCATCAGTGGGGGCTGTGGCCATGAGCAGGTAGAGGTCGTCGACGGTAACCTCGGTACGGATGTCGCCGTCGGCCTGCGCGAGGGCGATGAGCTCGGCGAGGGCGCCGCTGGCGCGGGACTCGTCGGACTCGTCGCCATGTCCCTCAACGCCGAGGCCTTGGGCTGCGGCCTTCACGGCGTGGTGGTCGGCGGATGACTCGGCGACACGGGAGAGGAATCCGACGACCTCGTCGACGGCGCGTGAGGTACCTACGCTCGCCCGGCCGAGGGAGGCTTGCGCATCATCGGCGACCGCGACGACATATTCGCCGACGACGGCCGCGACAAGGTCGGTCTTGGTCGGGAAATGTCGGTAGAGGGTGCCAACTGCGACGCCGGCGGCCTGGGCGATCTCGTCCATGCCGACGTCGGGCCCGCGGGCAGTGATCTGCGCGTTGGCGGCGTCGAGGATCTTGCGACGGTTCCGAACCGCGTCCGCCCGCATGGGCCTGATGACTGACATGTGCGACTCCTGCATAAACGAGAGTTGATCTCTCACTCGACTTAACGTGAGCGCCGGTTCATGATGTTCATGAACCGTGATTCACTTTACATCGGGAGAGAGACATGACCAACAAGGTAGCCCTCGTCACCGGCGCTTCCTCAGGAATCGGCGAGGCCACGGCTCGCGAGTTGCAGAGCCTCGGCTTCACCGTCTACGGCGCGGCGCGCCGCACGGATCGCCTGCAGAAGCTCTCGGCCGACGGGATCCGTGCCCTCGCCATGGATGTCACCGACGACGTGTCGATGCAGGCGGGGATCGAAAGGATCATCGCCGAGACCGGTCGGATCGACGTGCTCGTCAACAACGCCGGCTACGGCTCCTACGGGGCGCTGGAGGATGTGGACATCGACGAGGGGCGCCGCCAGTTCGAGGTGAACGTGTTCGGCGCGATCCGTCTCGCCCAGCTCGCACTGCCCCACATGCGCAAGCAGCGCTCCGGGACGATCGTGAACATCACGTCAATGGGCGGCAGGCTGCACACCCCGCTTGGCGGGTGGTACCACGGCACGAAGTTCGCGCTCGAGGCGCTCTCGGATTGCCTCCGGCTGGAGGTCGCCCCGTTCGGGATCGACGTTGTCGTGGTCGAGCCGGGCGGGATCGCCACCGAGTGGGGCGGGATTGCGGCCACCCACCTCGAGGAGACTTCCGGGACCGGAGCGTACAAGGCGCAGGCAGATGCGGTCGCCAAGTCGCTGCGCTCCGAGGCGAACGTGAACCGAAACTCGCCCCCGTCGGTGATCGCCGACGCAATCGGCAAGGGCGTGACCGCCCGCCGTCCCAGGACGCGGTACGCAGTGGGGTTCGGTGCCAAGCCGCTCATCGCGGCGCGCGGCCTGCTCACGGACCGCGCGTTCGACAGCCTGATCAGTCGCGCGACCGGGCTGCCTCGCACTTGACACCGACCGGGCTGCCTGGCCTACGAGAGCGGCGCTCGAGACCTACCGCATCGGCGTGGATCGTGGAACGGCTTCAAATCCCTGGTCTGGTTCCGTAGATGAAGTCCTCGGCATGGGCGACTGCCTTCTTGAACGAGTCGTTGCGGAGTGCGATCGAACCTTCGCCGAGCAGCGTGTCGCTGGCCGGATCCTCGACATAGCCGGTCAGTCCGGCTGGTCGCAGTACCCAGATGCCTCCGTGTGGCGGGAGGTAGAAGACGGCGAACGAGCGCGCGGATGGGTCGTTCTCCCAGACGGGAACGACCGCGACCGCGGCTCCGGTGTCGACATTGATCCATTGGGCTCGCGGTCTGGGCTGGTCCTTGTCGTAGACGCTCGGATCGAGGAACGGTGCCGTGCCGGATCCCCACTTCTCTTCGAACCGCTCGTGGAAGATGGGGAAGAGGGTCCGGTCATAACGCCGCCACCCGTCGTGAGCTTGCATCTCTCTCATCTCCTCGACGTGATCGGGCCGCGAGTCAGCCGGCTGGTGACTCGGGCGAACGGAGCGTGCGAGAGGCCGCTCCGCCGAACGGCGAAGCGGCTCTTCGTTCGTGACGGCGGTTGCTCAGCTCGACGACGCCGAGATCTCGCGCTCGGAGTTCGGCGCGCTCTGCACCTCGACCTTGCGCGGCTTGGCACGCTCGCTCACCGGGATGACGACGCTCAGCACGCCGTTGTCGTAGTGGGCGCTGATCGCGGCGGTGTCGAGCCCGTCGCCGAGCGTGAGCTGGCGAAGGAACGAACCGCTGGGGCGCTCGTGCGCGAGCCACTGCACGTCGCTGTCGGAGCGCAGCGTGCGCTCCGCCCGGATCGTGAGCAGCTGCCCGTCGACGTCGACGTCGATCGAGCCGGGGTCCACGCCCGGCAGGTCGGCCGAGAGCACGTAGTGGTCGCCGTCGCGGTGCAGGTCGATGGGCATCACGCGAGGTCCCTGCCTCGAGTCGAGCATGCCCGCAGCGAGGCGGTCGAGCTCACGGAACGGGTCCCAGTACATGGCCATGGCTTGCTCCTCCCTGATGTCGGCCGTTCGGCCGGTTCCAAGAGTTGAGTCGATGTCGCTCAACCACGCTCAGATTAGCACTCTCGGTCAGAGAGTGCCAAGGGGAAACACAGTCGTCGATCACTTGCAGGTGCTGAGAATTTTGCGAGGTCAGGCGTCTCGTCGACGCGCTCGGCCCACATGACAGTCCTTCGATCGCCCGCTCCGGCTGCGGTGACGCTCCCATATCGGCGAGACCGGGAGAATGCAACAGCTCGAGGCATATGACGGGGTCCGAGCTTGAGCCTGCTTCCGTTCGCTACCCTCTCGCGGAGAGTTCGAGCAGAAATGAGCATCAAGATGACACTCCCCTCGGCGGCCGATGCGGCGCTCTCCGATGGGCGGTCCCGACAGGACTCCTCGGTCGTTCTCGCGGTCGACATCGGCGGCACGAAAGCCGGGGCATCACGCGCCTCGTGCTCGGGGGTGTCGCGACGAGCATCGGCGTCGAATCGACCGCCCGCGAGGCACACGACCTGGGCTACGAACTCGTCATCGCCTCCGATGCCGTGATCGATCTTCGACCCGAGACGCACCAGAACAGCCTCGAGCGCATCTTCCCGATGCTCGCGAAGGTCGCCACGACCACCGAGATCCTCGCCGCGATCGACGGCTGAGTCGCCACCACGGAGACCTGGTGACTGCTCAGCGCCTCTGCCGGAAGCCGAGGGGCCGGCGTCCAAGCCGGACTCCGGCCCTCCGCCGGTTCCTGAGGCGCTCGGGGAAACGGCCGCGACGCAGGCATTCGATCAACTGGGCACCGGGGCAATTGTGGGCAAACGATGCGAATGCATGCGACTCAAATAGACCGCACAAACAAGGAAACCCCCGGATGACCGGGGGTTTTCGATGTGGCTCCGACCGGCATCGATCCGGTGACCTTTCGATTTTCAGTCGAACGCTCTACCAACTGAGCTACAGAGCCTCGGGGCATCCGCTGACCTGGATGACCAGGTCAACACCACCTCGATAAGGAGAAAGCCCCTTCTCTCGAAAGGGAAAGGGCTTGTCGCCTGAGCGACCCTGACGGGACTTGAACCCGCGACCTCCGCCGTGACAGGGCGGCACGCTAACCAACTGCGCCACAGGGCCTCGTAAAGAAGCTGTTCAATTGTAATGCCTTCGTGGTGACCCCAACGGGATTCGAACCCGTGCTGCCGCCGTGAAAGGGCGGTGTCCTAGGCCACTAAACGATGGGGCCGGGTGGCCTTGCTTTGGGGCATGACCGCCGACAAGCAAGCATACGTGCCAACGCGCGCGAGCGCAAAACGAGGCCGGCGGATGCCGCGAGCACTCCGATCCGGGACCCGGCACGCACCCCGCGGCATCCGCCACGCGCGCCCGAAATACCCGGAAAGCGCCTCGCTCGCGCCTAACGTGAAGGCTGCCACTGCCCGCACGGCAGCCGATCACCGACCCACGAGAGAAGCCGAGAGACGCGAGGAGCGCGGGGCGAACGAGCCCGCGTGGACGGGGAACCATGGACCGCACCACCATCCGCATGCCGATCGCCCGAGACCGCACGACCTCGCCACGGGGCATCCGTCGCCGGCCCGGCCGACCGGCGTCGAGCGCGCCGAGCACGCCCGGCGCGACCGATGCCGCCGGCGCGCGCCTGCGGCTGCGCCGCCGCGTGCGGCGCGTGATGGCCGGCGTCTCGATCGCGGCGCTCGCGCTCGTCGGGGCGGTCGCGGTGCCGGCGAGCGCGCAGGCGGCGGCGTACCCGACCTGGGACGAGCTGCAGGCGGCGAAGGCGAACACCGCGGCGGGCGCCGCCGCCGTGGTGCAGATCACCGGACTCATCGCGCAGCTCGAGACGAACGTCCAGATCACCAGGGCGGAGGCCGAGCTTCGCACCGACGAGCTCATCGTGGCGCAGCAGAAGTTCGACGACGCGGTCGCGCGCGCCGACCAGATCCAGGCGCAGGCCGACGCCTCAGCGGCCGAGGCGGCCGCGGCGGAGCGCAACGCCGGGCAGGTGGCGGCGCAGCTCTACCGCGCGGGCACGGGCGACGTGGGCGTGAGCCTCTTCCTCGACGCGGGCAACTCCGCCGCGACCGAGACGCTGCTCGCGAAGCTCGGCAGCATGGAGAAGATGGTCGAGCGCACGTCCGACATCTACAACTCCGCCCGGGAGAAGCAGAACGCGGCGAGCTCGCTGGCCGGACAGGCCGAGGTGGCCAGGGCGGAGCGTGAGAAGCTGCGCATCGCCGCCGAGGAGGCGCTCGCGGTGGCGCAGGCGGCCCAGGCGGCGGCCGAGGCGGCGCTGGCCGAGTCGCAGGCGAAGAAGATCGAGCTCGAGCAGCAGCTGAAGTTCCTGCAGGACACCGAGGCGAAGACCGCAGCGGCCTACCAGGAGGGCGAGCGCATCCGCAAGGAGGAGGAGGAGCGCCGGCGCCAGGAGGCGCTGAAGAACGGCTCCCCGGGCGCGGTGGCGGCGTCGGGCTGGGCGCGGCCGGCCGCGGGGCGCATCACGTCGGGCTACGGCTCGCGCAGCTCGATCTGCACCGGCGGCGGGTGCTCGAACTCGTTCCACTACGCCGTCGACCTCGGCACCGGATGCTCCGCGCCCATCTACGCGGCGAACAGCGGCGTCGTGCGCTTCGCGGGCTGGTCGGGCACCTACGGCAACTACGTGCAGATCGACCACGGCGGCGGCGTCTGGACCGGCTACGCGCACATCCGTCCCGGTGGCACGTTCGTCGGCACCGGACAGTGGGTCGAGTCGGGCCAGAACATCGCGTCGAGCGGCACCACCGGAGCCTCGACCGGATGCCACCTGCACTTCGAGGTCTTCGTCGGCGGCAGCCGCATCAATCCGATTCCATTCATGGCCGACCGGGGGGTGGGCCTTGGCTGAGCACCGTACTCGTCCGATCTCGCGGGTGAAGCCCGCGACCGTCTTCTCGACCGTCGCGGTCGGCGCCGTCACGGCGTCGGTCGTCGTGGCGGGCGGGCCGGCGATGGCCGAGCCCGACTACCCGTCGTGGAGCGAGATCGAGCAGGCCAAGCAGAACGAGCAGACGAAGCAGGCCGAGATCGCCCGCGTCGGCGAGCTGCTCGTGGGCCTGCAGCAGGCGGCGGATGCCGCGGCGATCGTCTCCATGCAGGCCGACGAGGCCTGGCGCATCGCCGTCGACCAGCGCGACCGGGCCGCCGAGCGCGAGCGCATGCTGCGCCAGCAGGCCGACGAGGCCGATGCCGTCGCCGAGATCTCGAAGATGCGCGCGGGCCTGCTCGCCGCCCACCTCGCGAAGACCGCCGGGAGCGACCTCGCGACCGAGCTCATGTTCTCGGGGGACGATGCGCGGGAGCTGCTGCAGCAGCTCGGCATGGCCTCGAAGCTCGGCGAGCAGTCGAACGAGCTGTACGAGCAGGCGCTCGCCGATCGCAACACGGCCGACTCGCTGCGCGAGCAGGCAGCGGATGCCGCGGCCGAGCGCGAGCGGCTCGCCGGCCTCGCCGAGCAGCGCGCCGACGAGGCGCGCGAGGCCGCCGACCGCGCGAACACCGCCGTCGCCGTGCAGGAGCAGAAGTCCGCGGAGCTGTACGCGCAGCTCGCGAGCCTCAAGGACACCACCGCCGAGCTCGAGCGCGAGCGTGCGGAGGGGCAGGCGCGTGAGGCGGCTGCCGCCGCAGCGGCGGCTGCGGCCGCGGCGGCCGCGGCCGCGTCGCGTCCGGCGGCGCCCGCGCCGCCTGCGCCGGCGCCCGGGGGAGGCGGCGTGGCACCGGCTCCCGCGCCGGCTCCGCCGTCGGCGCCCGCCCCTCCGAACTCGGGTGCGGTCGAGACCGCGATCGCGTTCGCCCGCGCGCAGCTGGGGGAGCCGTACCGGCTCGGCGGTGCCGGTCCCGACGTGTGGGACTGCTCGGGCCTCACGAAGATGGCGTACGCCAACGCCGGCATCTACATCGGCACCCACTCGGCGACGAACCAGTACCGCACGCTCGCTGGGCGCGGCCTCGGCGTGCCGGTGTCGCAGGCCCAACGCGGCGACCTGCTCTTCTGGGGATCGGGCGGCGACTACTACCACGTCGCGATCTACCTCGGCGGCGGCCGCATCCTCGAGGCGCCGCGCGAGGGGGTCCCGGTGCGCGAGTACTTCATCTGGGGCTCGCCCTCGGCGGCCGCCCGCCCGGCCGGCTGACCGCAGCCCGGCTCACACGGTCCCCGCGGGGGTTGCGTACGGAATGCAGGAACATCGAGCCGACACGCCGCTGCCCGCGTCACGACTCGCCAGCGGGACCCGAGTTCTTCCTGCATTTCGTGCGTGCGGGCCGATTTCGAGCGACGGGCTGCATCCCCTCCTCGAACCGAGGGTCCTCCGGCACGACGAAGGGGCGAGCCGAACGGCTCGCCCCTCGTGAAGCTCAGACCCGGATCAGTGACCCGGGTAGGCCTCGATCGCCTTCCGGATGAGCGACTCGGCCTCCGCGGCATCCGCCCAGCCCTCGGTCTTGACCCACTTGCCGGGCTCGAGGTCCTTGTAGTGCTCGAAGAAGTGCTCGATCTCCTTGCGCGTGAACTCGGGGATGTCGGCGACGTCCTGGATGGAGTCCCAGCGCGGGTCGCCCGCGGGCACCGCGATGACCTTGGCGTCGCCGCCGCCGTCGTCGGTCATGTGGAACACGCCGACCGGGCGCACCTTCACGCCGACGCCCGGGAACAGCGGGTACTGCGTGAGCACGAGCACGTCGAGCGGGTCGCCGTCGTCGCCGAGCGTGTTCTCGAAGAAGCCGTAGTCGGTCGGGTAGACGAACGAGGTGTAGAGCACGCGGTCGAGGAACACGCGACCCGTCTCGTGGTCGACCTCGTACTTGTTGCGGCTCCCCTTCGGGATCTCGATGACGGCGGCGTACTCGCCCATGCTGGTTCTCCTTGTCTGGCGGAAGCTTCGGCCGTGCAGGCCCGCGACAGGACGGCGGGAACGGCGCAATAAGGTTACTTGATGGCTCCCGAGGACCCTTCGGCGCGGCGTCCGCGCCTCACTCCGCCGATCGCCGACGTGCGGCGTGCGGTGCGCGCCGTGCTCCCGACCGGTGGTCGAGTAGCGCCGCCGGAGGCGACGCGTATCGAGACCTCGTCGCCCGATCGAACCGAGGGTCTCGATACGCGTGCTTCGCTCGCTACTCGACCACCGGGCCTGCTCGTGCTCGTCGCGCTCTCGGGCGGCGCCGACTCGCTCGCGCTCGCCGCGGCCACCGCGTTCGAGGCGCCGCGTGCTGGGCTCCGCGCGGGCGCGGTGATCGTCGACCACGGCCTGCAGGATGCATCCGCCGCCGTCGCCGAGGCGGCCGCCGACGCCGCGCGGGCCCTCGGTCTCGACCCCGTGCTGGTGCGGCGGGTCGACGTGACCGGCGAGGGCGGCCCCGAGGCATCCGCTCGCGCCGCGCGCTACGGCGCGCTCGACGCGGCCGCCGACGAGACCGGCGCCGTGCTCGTGCTGCTCGGCCACACGCTCGACGACCAGGCCGAGACCGTGCTGCTCGGGCTCGCGAGGGGATCGGGCGCCGCGAGCCTCGCGGGCATGCCGCCGCGGTCGGGCCGCTACGCTCGGCCGCTGCTCGGGATCCGCCGGGCGACCACCCGGCAGGCGTGCCTCGACGCTGGCCTCGAGCCCTGGGACGACCCGCACAACGCCGACCCCGCGTACACGCGCGTGCGCGTGCGCGACCGCGTGCTGCCGGTGCTCGAGGCGGAGCTTGGCCCCGGCGTCGCCGAGGCGCTCGCGCGCACGGCCGAACAGCTCCGCGAGGACGAGCAGGCGTTCACGAGCCAGATCGACGAGTTCATCGAGGAGCTCTGCGAGCCCGCCGAGGCCGGGATCGCCGTGTCGGCCGCGGCGCTCGCCGCGAACCCCGCCGCGTTGCGGCAGCGGATCATCCGGCACGTGGTCGCGAGCGAGTTCGGCGTCTCGCTCTCGCGCACGCAGACCCTCGAGGTGGCCCGGCTCGTCACCGACTGGCACGGGCAGGGACCGATCGACCTGCCCGGCGGCATCCGTGCCACTCGGGCGGGCAGTCGCATCGTCTTCAGCACGACCGGGTCGACCGAGGTGCTGCCGCACGACCACTGAGTCGTGTGCGGAGTCGTGCCGATCCTCCGGCCGTGCGCGACTGCGGCGTTAGGCTCTGAGCATCCGTTCGCCACGACACCAGGGAGCAGGCATGGACGCGCGCGAGATCGACGGCGACCTGACCGAGGTGCTCGTCACCGAAGACGAGATCCATGCGAAGCTCGCCGAGCTCGCCCGCCGCATCGAGGCCGACTACGAGGGCCGCGACCTGCTGCTCGTCGGCGTGCTGAAGGGCGCGGTCATGGTCATGGCCGACCTCGCCCGTGAGCTGCGACCGCACGTCGAGATGGACTGGATGGCGGTCTCGTCGTACGGCGCCGGCACGCAGTCGAGCGGCGTCGTGCGCATCGTCAAGGACCTCGACACCGACCTCACCGGGCGGCACGTGCTCATCGTCGAGGACATCATCGACTCGGGCCTCACGCTCAGCTGGCTGCTCGGCAACCTCGAGTCGCGCGGCGCCGAGTCGGTCGAGATCTGCGCGCTGCTGCGCAAGCCCGATGCCGCGAAGGTCGACGTGACCGTCAAGTACCTCGGGTTCGACATCCCGAACCGGTTCGTCGTGGGCTACGGACTCGACTACGCCGAGCGGTACCGGAACCTGCGCGACGTCGCGATCCTCGCGCCGCACGTGTACAGCTGAGGCGCGGGAGCGGATCGGGGGGCGATCCATGGCCGACGGACGGGGTCGGAGCCGACTGCGTGACGCGGCCGGCGCCTTCACGAGCAACGCGCTCAATCCCAACCTTCGGCGCGCGCAGCTGAGCTTCCTCGGCGCGTGGACCGCCGAGTGGGCGTTCACCGTGGCGCTCGGCATCGTCGCCTACCGCGACGGCGGCGCGGCCGCGGTCGGACTCGTCGGCCTGCTCCGGATGGTGCCCTCCGCCATCTGCGCACCGCTGCTGTCGCCCATCGCCGACCGCGGACGCCGAGAGCGCGTGCTCGTGCTCGTGTCGACGGTGCGCGGCATCGCGACCGCAGCCGCGGCGGTGGTCGCGGCGATCGCGGGTCCCGCGGCGATCGTCTACGCGCTCGCGATCGTGTCGACGATCGCGGCGACGCTCTTCCGGCCGGCGCACTCCGCGCTGCTGCCGTCGCTCTGCCGCACCGGCTACGAGCTCGCGAGCGCGAACATGGTGCGCGGCCTGCTCGACTCCGCCGCGACGCTCGTCGGGCCGCTGCTCGCGGCGATCCTGCTCCAGTTCACGGATGTCTCGGTCGTGTTCGGCGTCGCCGCGGCGGCGTCGCTCTGGGCGGCCGCGCTGCTCGCGCGGGTGCGCTACGACGCGCCGCCGCGACCGCCGGCCCAGCGCCGCGACCTGCTGCGGGAGGCGGCCGAGGGCGTGAAGGCCGTCGCCCGCAACCGCGACCTCGCGATCATCATCGGGCTCGCTGGTGCCCAGGCGTTCACCCGGGGCGCCCTCACCGTCTTCTCCGTGGTCGTCGCGATCGAGCTGCTCGGCACCGGTGAGCCAGGGGCTGGGGCCCTCATGACCGCCGTCGGCGTGGGGGCGGTCATCGCGTCGCTCGTCGCGTCGCTGCTCGTCGGCACGAAGCGGCTCGGCGCCTGGTTCGCGGTGGGCGTCGCCCTGTGGGGACTCCCGCTCGCCCTCGTCGGCGTGTTCCCGCAGCAGGCGGCGGCGCTCGTCTTCCTGTCGTTCATCGGCGTCGGCAACGCCCTCATCGACCTCGCCGGGTTCACGCTGCTCGGCCGGCTGGCGCCCGACGAGGTGCTCGCGCGCGTCTTCGGCGTGCTCGAGAGCTTCGTCGCCGTGTTCATCGGGATCGGCGCCGTCGCCACCTCGGGACTGATCGCCTGGATCGGGCTGCAGCCGGCGCTCATCGCCGTCGGCCTGGTGTGCCCGGTGCTGGCTGTGGTCGCGTGGCGGCGCCTGCACGGCCTGGACCGGGCGGTGGGTGCGCTCGACGCGGATGTGGGGCTGCTCCAGCGGGTGCCGATGCTCGCGCCGCTGCCACTGCCCTCGATCGAGCAGCTCGCACGCGGCCTCGAGCCGGCCGAGGTGCCCGCGGGCGAGACGGTGTTCTCCCAGGGCGACGTCGGCGACCGCTACTACGTGATCGAGTCGGGCGAGGCCGACGTCGTGGGCGGCGGCCGCGTCGTCGCGACGCTCGGCCCTGGTGAGGGCTTCGGCGAGATCGCACTGCTGCGGCGCACGCCGCGCACCGCGACGGTGGTCGCGACGAGCCGGCTCGAGCTCCGGATGCTCCGCTCCGACCAGTTCCTCCCGATCGTGCTCGGCTACACCCCGAGCGCGCGCGAGGCGGAGTTGGCGGTCGACGCCGAGCTCGAGCGCTACTCGCCCGACGAGGCATCCGAGGACCCGTCACCCCCGGCCTGACGCCGACCCGTTGAGTTGCCGACGCAGAAATGACAAGGTGAGGCATGGATTCGGGGCGGGCGGTCCTGCTGATCGCCGACATCGGCGGCTACACCGAGTACATGAGCACGCACCGGATGAGCCTGGCCCACGCCGAGGTCAACACGGCGCGCATGCTCGAGAAGATGATCGACGCCGCCCCCGGCTTCGACCTCATCGAGATCGAGGGCGACGCGGCGTTCCTCTCGCGGAAGGCCGAGAACGGCGACGCGCAGACCGCGATCGTCGACATCCTCGAGGCGGCCGTCGCCATGCACCGCGCCTTCCACGAGGAGCGCCAGTACGTCGCCGCGAACCTGTGCCCGTGCACCGGGTGCAAGGGGGCCGCCGACCTCAAGCTGAAGTTCGTGGCGCACGTCGGCGACGTCGCCACCCAGACCATCCGCGACCGCATCAAGCTCGTCGGGATCGACGTCATCCTCGTTCATCGCCTCCTGAAGAACCCCGTCGGCATCCCCGAGTACGTCCTGCTCTCCGAGGACCTCTACCGCGCCGGCCCCGACGCAGTGCGGCAGCCAATGCAGGAGGTCGCCCCCGAGCTCGAGGGCTTCGGCACCGTGCGCGCGTACTTCGTCGACGTGGGCGACCTCGAGGATCCGCTGCCGCCGCTGCCGCCGCCGGCCTGGCCAGGGCGCCTCTCGCGCACCGCTGCGGCGGCCGGCAAGGGGCTGCCGTACATGATGGGGCTGAAGCGGACCCGCCGCGGGGCATCCGATCAGCCCGACGACGAGGGCCCTGCGCGCTTTCAGCGAACAGGGGGCAAGCGTCCAGCACCACCGCGGTAGCCTTGCAGGACCATGAACATGAAGAAGATCCTGCGCGGGCCGATCATCTACATCCTGCTCGCGATCGTCGCCGTGTGGATCGGATCGAGCCTCATCACCGCCTCGGGGTTCCGCGAGGTGTCGACCCAGAAGGGCCTCGAGCTCCTGCAGGACGACAAGGTCTCGTCGGTCAAGATCGTCGACGGCGAGAACCGCGTGGACCTCACGCTGAAGGAAGCCGACGACGAGCTCGGCAAGCAGGTGCAGTTCTACTACGTCACGCCCCGTGGTGAAGACGTCATCAACGCCGTCGACGCGGCGAACCCGACCGACGGCTTCAACGACGAAGTGCCGCAACCGAACTGGTTCCTCTCGATGCTCGGCATCCTGCTGCCACTCGTGCTCATCGGCCTCTTCTTCTGGATCATGCTGTCGGGCATGCAGGGCGGCGGCAACCGCGTCATGCAGTTCGGCAAGTCGAAGGCCAAGCTCGTCACGAAGGAGAGCCCGAAGGTCACGTTCGACGACGTGGCGGGCGCCGACGAGGCGATCGAGGAGCTCCAGGAGATCAAGGAGTTCCTGAAGGAGCCGGCGAAGTTCCAGGCCGTGGGCGCGCGCATCCCCAAGGGCGTGCTGCTCTACGGCCCTCCCGGCACCGGCAAGACGCTCCTCGCCCGCGCGGTCGCGGGTGAGGCGGGCGTGCCGTTCTACTCGATCTCGGGCTCCGACTTCGTCGAGATGTTCGTCGGCGTCGGCGCGAGCCGCGTGCGCGACCTCTTCGACCAGGCCAAGCAGAACGCGCCGGCCATCATCTTCGTCGACGAGATCGACGCGGTCGGCCGGCACCGCGGTGCGGGCCTCGGCGGCGGCCACGACGAGCGCGAGCAGACCCTCAACCAGCTGCTCGTCGAGATGGACGGCTTCGACCCCAAGACGAACGTCATCCTCATCGCGGCGACGAACCGCCCCGACATCCTCGACCCCGCGCTCCTGCGCCCGGGCCGCTTCGACCGCCAGATCGGCGTCGACGCGCCCGACCTCAAGGGCCGCCAGAAGATCCTCGAGGTGCACTCGAAGGGCAAGCCGCTCGCGAAGGGCGTCGACCTCGAGGTGCTCGCGCGCAAGACGCCGGGCTTCACCGGTGCCGACCTCGCGAACGTGCTCAACGAGGCCGCGCTGCTCACGGCGCGCTCGAACGCGCAGCTCATCGACAACCGCGCCCTCGACGAGGCCGTCGACCGCGTGATCGCCGGCCCGCAGCGCCGCACGCGCGTGATGAAGAACAAGGAGAAGCTCATCACGGCCTACCACGAGGGCGGACACGCGCTCGCGGCGGCGGCGATGAACTACACCGACCCCGTCACGAAGATCACGATCCTGCCGCGCGGCCGGGCCCTCGGCTACACGATGGTGCTCCCGCTGGAGGACAAGTACTCGGTCACCCGCAACGAGCTGCTCGACCAGCTCACCTACGCGATGGGCGGCCGCGTGGCCGAGGAGATCGTGTTCCACGACCCGTCGACCGGCGCCTCGAACGACATCGAGAAGGCCACCGCGACCGCACGCAAGATGGTCACCGAGTACGGCATGTCGGCGAACGTCGGCGCCGTGAAGCTCGGCCAGTCGCAGGGCGAGGTCTTCCTCGGGCGCGACATGGGCCACCAGCGCGACTACTCCGAGGAGATCGCCGAGCGCGTCGACGCCGAGGTGCGCACGCTCATCGAGCAGGCGCACGACGAGGCGTGGCAGGTGCTCAACGACAACCGCGACGTCCTCGACAAGCTGGCGGCCGAGCTGCTCGAGCACGAGACGCTCGACCACAACCAGATCGCCGAGATCTTCAAGGACGTGAAGCGGCTCCCCGAGCGCCCGCTCTGGCTCTCGAGCGACCGTCGCCCCGTCTCCGACCGCCCGCCGATCGCCTTCCCCGCCGAGGAGAAGATGCCGATCGACCAGGGCGCCGTCGACGGCGGCGTCGACTCGGGCCAGACCCCGGTCGAGGAGCCGGCCGCAGCGCGCGCGCCGCGGACGGGCCCGCGGCCCGCGACGGCCTAGCCGACCGACCCGAAGAGGGGGTGCCATGGCCGGTGTGGACACCGGGCGCATCGAGCGCGCCGTGCACGAGATCCTGCTCGCGATCGGCGAGGACCCGGAACGCCCGGGGCTCGAGCGCACGCCGCAGCGGGTCGCCGAGGCGTACGCCGACTTCTTCGGCGGCCTCGCGGTCGACCCGATGACGCACCTGGCCGACACCGTGCCGCTCGGCGACACCGAGGCTGGCGTCCCCGCGACGTCCGACGCGGTCGTGCTGCGCGACATCGCCTTCCGCTCGGTGTGCGAGCACCACCTGCTGCCCTTCGTCGGCACGGCGCACGTCGCCTACCTGCCGGCCGAGCGCGTCGTGGGGCTCGGGCGCATCCCCGCGGTCATCGAGACGCTCGCGGCGCGGCCGCAGCTGCAGGAGCGGCTCACCGAGGAGATCGCGGACACGCTCGAGGCGGGCCTCGACCCGAAGGGCGTGCTCGTCGTGCTCGACGCGCAGCACCGCTGCGTCACCACGCGCGGCTCCCGGCAGGAGCGCAGCTCGACGATCACCATCGCCAGCCGCGGCGCGCTCGGCGAGCCGGCCGCCCGGGCCGAGATCATCGCGCTGATCGGATCCGCCGACCGTGGCTGACGGATCGACCCTGATCATGGGCGTCGTCAACGTCACGCCCGACTCCTTCAGCGACGGCGGGCGCTGGTTCGACGCCGACGCGGCCATCGCGCACGGGCTCGAGCTCGTGGCCGACGGCGCCGACGTGCTCGACGTCGGCGGCGAGTCCACGCGTCCGGGCGCCGCCCGCGTCGAGCCCGAGGAGGAGCTGCGCCGCGTGGTGCCCGTCGTCCGCGAGCTCGCCGGTCGCGGCATCCGGGTCAGCGTCGACACCATGCGCGCGGCGACCGCCCTGGCCGCCGTCGAGGCCGGCGCCGAGATCATCAACGACGTCTCTGCAGGGCTCGCGGATGCCGCGATGGCCCCGATCGTGGCCGAGACGGGCGTGCACTACGTCGCGATGCACTGGCGCGGGCACTCCGATCGCATGGACGCGCTCGCCGAGTACGGCGACGTGGCGGTCGAGGTGCGCGACGAGCTCGCGGCGCGCGTGGACGCGCTGGCCGACGCCGGCGTCGCGCGCGAGCGCATCATCCTCGACCCGGGCCTCGGCTTCGCGAAGCGCGGCGCGCAGAACTGGGAGCTGCTCGGCCGGCTCGACGTGCTCGGCGAGCTCGGGCTGCCGATCCTCGTGGGCGCCTCGCGCAAGCGGTTCATCGGCGCGCTGCTCCCCGACGATGCGCCCATGGAGGACCGCGACCTGCCCACGGCGGTCGTGAGCGCACTCTCGGCGCAGGCCGGCGCCTGGGGCGTGCGCGTGCACGACGTTCGCGGCACCCGCCGCGCGCTCGACGTCCTCGGGGCGTGGCAGAGTGGACGACGTGGCTAGGACCCCCGACCGCATCACCCTCACCGGCGTGCGCGTCCGCGCGCACCATGGGGTGTTCGACTTCGAGCGAGAGCAGGGCCAGGAGTTCGTGATCGACGTGTCCGTCGCGGTCGACCTCGCTGCCGCGGCATCCGGCGACGACCTCGGCCGCACCGTGCACTACGGCGAGCTGGCCGAGGCGGTGGCCGACGCGGTGCGCCGCGACCCGGTCGACCTCATCGAGACCGTCGCCGAGCGCGTCGCCGACGTCGCCTTGGCGTACCCGGCGGTCGAGGAGGTGGAGGTCACGGTGCACAAGCCCGAGGCGCCCATCTCCGTGCCGTTCGACGATGTCGCCGTCACGATCGTGCGGAGCCGCGCATGACCCGCGCCGTCGTCGCGTTCGGGGCGAACCTGGGCGCACGCGAGGTCACGATCGACGCCGCCGTGCGCGCCCTCGCCGAGACGCCGGGCGTCGAGCTCGTGGCCGTCTCGCCGATCTACGAGACCCCGGCGATCAAGGACTCCGGCGTCGACCACGACGCGCCCGGGTACCTCAACGGCGTGGTCGTCGTCGAGACCGGGATCGACGCGCATGCGCTGCTCGACGTGCTGCAGGGCCTCGAGCAGGAGCACGGCCGCGTGCGCGCCGAGCACTGGGGCGACCGCACGCTCGACCTCGACCTCATCGACTTCGGCGGCGCGGTGTCGTCCGACGAGCGGCTCGAACTGCCGCATCCGCGCGCATGGCAGCGTGCGTTCGTGCTGCAGCCGTGGCTCGACGTCGACCCCGACGCAGTGCTGCCCGGGCGCGGGCCGGTCGCCGAGCTGCGCGCGGCGGCGCGCGACGAGGTGGTGCGGCGATGAAGCGCACGCACGCCTCGACCGTCATCGCGTTCGTGCTCGCCGGCGCGGTCGCAGGCTACCTCGTCGACCTCGCCATCGTCTCGGCGGGCGGCAACGCGATCGTGCCGCCGCTGTCGCTGCCGATCACGCTCGTGGGCGTCGCGGCGCTCGTCGTGGCGTTCGCGTGGCCCATCCGGCGCGCCGTGAAGGGCAAGGCCACCAAGCACCTCGACCCGTTCCGCGCGATGCGCACGGCCGTGCTCGCCAAGGCGTGCAGCCTCAGCGGCTCCCTCGTGCTCGGATTCGGCATCGGCATCACGCTGTTCCTCCTCACGCGCAGCGTCGTGCCGCCCACCGGCACGATCTGGCTCGCGCTCGCCACCGCGATCGGCGCCGGACTGCTGCTCGCGGCCGGGCTCATCGCCGAGGCCTTCTGCACCCTCCCGCCCGACGACACCGAACCCGAGAAGGAAGAGCACGCGCATGCCTGAGATCCGCGACGACGCGGGCCGCATCGAGCCGGTGGAGGGCGGGGTGCCGGGTGAGGGTGCCGCTGCCGTGCCCGAGACGCCCGCGGCGCCGGGCGTGCAGCCGGCGGATGCCGCATCCGCTCCGGTCTTCGCATCGGATGTCCGAGCGCAGCCGCTCGCACCCGAGCCCCCGGCCGCCCCGGCCGCTCCGGCTGCCCCGGCCGCTCCGGTCGCCCCCGCGGACACCGGCTGGCTCCGCGTCTCCCCGAAGTACATCGTGGTGGAGGTCGTCGGCTCGCTCATCGGCATGGTCGTCTTCGTCGGCGGCCTGCTCGTGGCGTACGCCCTCTGGGGCATGTGGTGGACGCTCTGGGGCGCGATCGTGATCGGCGCCATCTCGCTCATCGGCATCGCGTTCGAGCCGCGGCGCGTGCGCTCGATCGGCTACCGCCTGCGTGAAGACGACCTCGTATTCAAGCGCGGCATCATGTTCCAGCGCCAGGTCGCCGTGCCCTACGGCCGCATGCAGCTCGTCGACATCACGCGCGGGCCCGTGGCCCGAGCGCTCGGACTCGCCGATCTGAAGTTCGTGACCGCCGCGGCCGCCACCGCCGTCACCGTGCCCGGCCTCCCGATGGAGGAGGCCGACCGGCTCCGCGACGAGCTCGTGGCGCTCGCCGAGACCCGCCGGGCCGGACTGTGAGCGCGGTGAGCACAGGGAGCATCCGGTGACCGCACCCGTCCGGCCCCAGCCGGTCACGAACCTCGCCGACGGCGAGTGGCACCGGCTGCACCCCGCGAGCCCGCTGCTGCGCGGCGGCCTCGTGTTCATCGCCGTGCTCGGCTTCATCATCGCGAACCTGCGCGAGCGTCTCGTCGACATGTTCATCGTGGTCTTCGCGCCCGACCTCGGCGACGACTTCGAGGGCGAGTTCGAGCGCTGGCGCGGTGACTGGGCCAACGACCCGATCGGCGGCATCGTCGATCAAGGCCTCGTGGGCTGGGCGGTGGCGGGCGTCGCCGTCGTGATCGTGCTCGTCATCATCGGCTTCTGGCTGTCGTGGCGCATGCACACGTTCCGCGTCACGAACGAGGCGGTCGAGGTGCGCAGCGGCATCCTGTTCCGGTCGCACCGCAGCGCACGGCTCGACCGCATCCAGGGCATCAACGTGAACCGGCCGGTGTTCGCGCGGCTCTTCGGCACCGCGAAGCTCGAGATCTCGGTGGCGGGGCAGTCCGCGAACGTGCAGCTGTCCTACCTCGGGTCCGCCCTCGCCGACGGCCTCCGCGCCGACGTGCTGCGCCTCGCCTCCGGGGCCCGCGCCGAGAAGGCGGCCGCGCATGCGGCGCCGGTGACGGATGCCGCGGGCGTGTCGGATGCCGCGGGCCTCGCGGTCGCCCCGACCGCACCGGGTGCGCCCGCGGCATCCGGGCCCGCAGCCAACGGACGCCCCACGGTGTCGACCGTGATCGGGCACCGCGTCGACGAGTTCCTCGCCCCCGAGCTCGACCCCAACCTCGCACCGCCCGAGTCGGTCGTGCACCTGCCGCTCGGCCGCGTGATCGGCTCGACGCTGCTCGGCGGCTCGACGGTGTGGGCGATCATCCTCGTGGCGATCATCGTGATCGGCGTCTCGACGGGCCAGCTCTGGGTGCTGTTCTCGTTCGTGCCGGCCGCGATCGGCCTCGTGAGCTACCTCTGGTCGCGCATCACGAAGTCCCTGCGCTACTCGATCGCGGGCACGCCCGACGGCGTGCGCATCGGCCACGGCCTGCTCTCGACGGGCAACCAGACGATCCCGCCGGGCCGCATCCACGCGATCGAGGCGCAGCAGTGGATCCTCTGGCGGCCGTTCGGCTGGTGGTCGATCCGCATCAACGTCGCGGGCCAGTCGGTCAGCGCCGGGAACGAGGCCGCGCAGCGCACGCTCGTGCTCCCCGTCGGCACCGTCGTCGACGTGCACCGCGTGCTCGGCCTGCTCCTGCCCGACTCCGCGGCATCCGTCGACGCGTTCGTCGACGCGGGGCTCATCGGACGCGACGGCGACGGATTCTCGCGCACCCCGCGTCGGGCGGCCTGGCTGCGCCCGTTCTCGTGGCGGCGCATCGGCTGGAACGTGATCGACGGCGTCGCGCTGATCCGCCGCGGCTGGCTGCTGCGCAGCCTCACGCTCGCGCCGCTCGCGCGCATGCAGTCGGTCGCCATCCACGTCGGCCCGGTGAAGCGGATGCTGCGGCTCGCCGCCGTGCGCATCCACACGGTCGCCGGGCCCGTGTACGCGACCCTCCCGGTCGCCGACCGCGACGAGGCCGACGGGCTGTTCGAGCGGCTCGCTGCAGAGGCGGTCGACCGCGCCGCGCGCGACACCTCGCACCACTGGGGCGCCGCGAGCGCCGCGGGTGCCGGCGCCGCCGTCGCACCGCAGGAGTCCGCCGATGCCCGCTGAGCGATCCGGCCGGCTCGGCGTCGGCGCGATCGGCGCCGGACGCGTGGGCGCCGTGCTCACCGCGGCCCTCGCGGGCGCCGGCCACGCCGTGACCGGCATCGCGGCCGTGTCGGATGCGAGCCGGGAGCGCGCGGCGGCGATGCTGCCCGCCGTGCCGGTGCTGCCGATCCCCGAGATCGTCGAGCGCAGCGAGCTCGTGCTGCTCGCGGTGCCCGAGGGCGAGCTCGAGGGGCTCGTCTCGGGGCTCGCCGACGCCGGCGTGTGGCAGCCCGGCCAGCTCGTGCTGCACACGGCCGCGCGCTTCGGCACGGGAGTGCTCGACCCGGCCCGCCGCGCCGGCGCGATCCCGCTCGCGGTGCACCCGGCCATGGCGTTCACGGGCACGAGCATCGACCTCGCACGCCTCGCCGGCACGTGGTTCGCCGTCACGGCGCCGGCGCCCGTGCTGCCGATCGGCCAGGCCCTCGTGGTCGAGATGGGCGGGGAGCCGTTCGTGGTGGCGGACGCCGACCGCCGGGCGTACGCCGAGGCGATCGACACCGCGGCATCCTTCTCGAGCGCCATCGTCGACCAGGCGAGCGGGCTGCTCGACGGCATCGGCGTCGCGCGACCCGGCGCCGTGCTCGCGCCGCTCGTGCGGAGCGCCGTCGAGAACGCGCTGTCGCGGCACGATCCCGGGCCGTTCCTCGACGGGACCGGTACGATCGACGGGGCCGGCACCGACCGGCCACTGGGAGGTGGCTCGTGACCGAGGCGGCATCGGGCATCCGCACCGTGCCCACGATCGCGGAGCTCCGCGAGCTCGTCGCCCGACGACGCGCCGACGGTGGGCGCGTCGCCCTCGTGCCCACCATGGGCGCCCTCCACGACGGCCACTTCGCGCTCGTGCGGCGTGCCCGCGAGCTCGCCGACCTCGTCGTGGTCTCGATCTTCGTGAATCCGCTGCAGTTCGGCGCAGGCGAGGACCTCGACCGCTACCCGCGCACGTTCGACGCGGATGTCGCGGCGCTCGAGGCGCTCGGCGTCGACGCGGTCTTCGCCCCGGCCGTCGACGAGATGTACCCGAACGGACGAGGTGGCACGACCGTGCAGGCCGGGCCCGTCGGCTCGCAGTACGAGGGCGCCTCGCGCCCCGGCCACTTCGACGGAGTGCTCACGGTCGTGGCGAAGCTCTTCAACATCGTGCAGCCCGACGTGGCCCTGTTCGGCCAGAAGGACGCGCAGCAGGTCTTCCTCGTCACGCGCATGGTCGCCGAGCTCGACATGCCCCTGCGCATCGAGGTCGTGCCGACCGTGCGCGAGCACGACGGCCTCGCCCTGTCGAGCCGCAACCGCTACCTCGACGCGGGCCAGCGGCAGGCGGCGCTCGTGCTGGCCGAGTCGCTGCGAGCAGCGGATGCCGCGGCATCCGACGGCCCGTCCGAGCTGCTCGCCGAGGGCGTCGCCGCGTTCGGCGACCACGACGGCGTCAGCCTCGACTACCTCGTGGTCGTCGACCCCGACACGTTCCTGCCCGTTGGCGAGGACTACCGCGGGCGGGCACTCGTGCTCGTCGC
The DNA here is from genome assembly GCF_008122505.1 of Agromyces mariniharenae. Classification (NCBI taxonomy): domain Bacteria; kingdom Bacillati; phylum Actinomycetota; class Actinomycetes; order Micrococcales; family Microbacteriaceae; genus Agromyces; species Agromyces mariniharenae. The sequence goes on from NZ_VSSB01000001.1 coordinate 2,495,992, forward strand.
CGCCATCGTCGGCAGCACGCGGCTCATCGACAACGCGTTCGTCGAGGTCGGCGGCGACTGACGCCCGCGGCATCCGCCCATGAACCGTGGAGCCACGGCTGAGTAGGCTTGGGCACGCACATTTCCGCGAACCGAGAGTGAACGATGGCCGAAACCACCACGGAAGCCGCAGCCGAGCCCACCGCCGAGGAGATCTCGGAGCAGAAGGCCGTGCGGCTCGCCAAGCGCGAGCGGCTCATCGCGGCATCCGATGACCTCGGACTCGGCGCGTACCCGGTGCGCCTGCCGATCACGGCGACCATCCCCGAGGTGCGCGACCGCTTCGTCGGCCTCGGCGTCGACGAGGCGAGCGGGCAGCAGGTCGGGCTCGCCGGCCGCATCGTCTACTCGCGCAACACCGGCAAGCTCTGCTTCGCGACCCTGCAGTCGGGCGACGGCAGCCGCATCCAGGCGATGGTGTCGCTCGCCGAGGTGGGCGAGGAGTCGCTCGCCGACTGGAAGGAGCTCGTCGACCTCGGCGACCACGTGTTCGTGTCGGGCGAGGTCATCACGAGCCGGCGCGGCGAGCTGTCGATCCTCGTGAAGGACTGGCGCATCGCGTCGAAGGCGATCCTGCCGCTGCCGAACCTGCACAACGAGCTCTCCGAGGAGACGCGCGTGCGCAGCCGCTACCTCGACCTCATCGCCCGCGAGCAGGCCCGCCGCAACGTCGTCGACCGTGCCAAGGTCAACGCGAGCCTCCGCCGCACCTTCGATGCGCTCGGCTACATCGAGGTCGAGACCCCGATGCTCCAGGTCATGCACGGCGGGGCATCCGCTCGCCCGTTCGTGACGCGCTCGAACGCGTTCGACACCGAGCTGTACCTGCGCATCGCGCCCGAGCTCTACCTGAAGCGCGCCGTCGTCGGCGGCATCGAGCGCGTGTTCGAGATCAACCGCAACTTCCGCAACGAGGGCGCCGACTCCACGCACAGCCCCGAGTTCGCGATGCTGGAGGCCTATGAGGCCTACGGCGACTACACCACCATGGCCGCGCTGACCCAGCAGCTGATCCAGGATGCCGCGGTGGCCACGAGCGGGTCGCACGTGGTGACCTGGGCCGACGGCACCGAGTTCGACCTCGGCGGCGAGTGGGACCGCATCTCGATGTACGGCACGCTGTCGGAGGCGGTGGGCGAGCAGATCACCGCCGAGACGCCCATGTCGCGGCTCGAGGAGCTCGCCGACGCCGAGGGCATCGAGATCGACCACCCGCTGCCCGGCAAGTACGTCGAGGAGCTGTGGGAGCACCACGTGAAGGGCTCGCTCGAGCGGCCGACGTTCGTGATGGACTTCCCGCTCGACACGTCGCCGCTGGTGCGCGCGCACCGGTCGACCCCGGGCGTCGTCGAGAAGTGGGACCTCTACGTGCGCGGCTTCGAGCTCGCCACCGGCTACTCCGAGCTCGTCGACCCCGTCGTGCAGCGCGAGCGCTTCGTCGAGCAGGCGAAGCTCGCCGCCGGCGGCGACCCCGAGGCGATGCGCCTCGACGAGGAGTTCCTGCGGGCGCTCGAGTACGGCATGCCGCCGTCGGGCGGCATGGGCATGGGCATCGACCGCCTCCTCATGGCGGTCACCGGCCTCGGCATCCGCGAGACCATCCTCTTCCCCCTCGTCAAGTGAACGGATGCCGCGCATGAACGACTACCTGCCCAAGAAGGAACTCGAGCCCGACCCCGACCCGAAGCGCCCGTCGAACGCGCGCATCGCGATCTGGATCGTCGTCGGCGCGGTCGGTCTCTACCTGCTCGGCTCGGGCATCTGGGGCATCATCACCGCCGGCTGACCCACTCGGCCCACCACTCACGAAGGCCCGATCCCGCGCGGATCGGGCCTTCGGCGTCCCGCTCGCTCGCTGTCGCTCGAGGCGGCGGTGCGCAATGCAGGAAGACCTCCCCGACACACCGTTCCGTGGTCCGGGACACACCGGTCCTGCCCGGGTTCTTCCTGCATTCGGGCGGCGTGCGATGGTGCGGAGGCAGGGCGCGGGCCGTCGACGAGCAGTGGCCCCCGGTATCCGATGGTCCCGGGGGCATCCGATCGTCCCGAGGGTATCCGATGGTCTCGAAGGCATCCGATCGTCCCCGGAATCTTTGAATGTGTTGCTTTCTGTTGGTTTGTGTGTGAATATTGCTCATAACACGTCGACGGCGACCGACCGGCGGCGGAACCACAGGCAGACGCAGACCGGAGGACAGGCCGATGTACGCGACGGAGCGACACCAGCAGATCGCCGACACGCTCGAGCTCGTCGGTCGCGTCTCGGTCGCGGGCCTCGCACGCGACTTCGGCGTCACGACCGAGACGATCCGCCGCGACCTCGACGCGCTCGAGGAGGCCGGGCGCCTGCGTCGCGTCCACGGCGGCGCGGTCCCCGCCGAGCAGTCGGCCCTCGCCGAGACCTCCCTCGTCGAGCGCCTCGGCCGCAACGCCGAGCAGAAGGACGCGATCGCGCGTGCCGCACTTCATCTCGTCCCGCCGACCTTCCGCGGCTCCGTGCTGATCGATTCCGGCAGCACCACCGGCCGGCTCGCCGAGCTCATCGAGAACTGGTCACCCGACGTCCCCGGCGCGACGCTCGACATCTCCACGAACTCCGTGCCGCTCGCCGCGCGACTGCACGCCGCCGCGAACCCGCACCTGCAGCTGCGCAGCCTCGGCGGAGCGGTTCGCGGCATCACCGGCGCGGCCGTCGGCCCGACCACCATCGCCCAGCTCAGCGACATCCGCCCCGACCTCGCCTTCGTCGGCGCCAACGGGGTGAGCTCCGCGTTCGGCTTCTCCACGCCCGACGAGACCGAGGCGGCCGCGAAGGCCGCGATGGTGCATGCGGCCCGGCGCGTCGTGGTGCTGGCCGACTCGACGAAGCTCGACGCCGAGTCGCTCGTGCGGTTCGCGTGCCTCGACGAGGTCGACACGCTCATCACGGATGCCGCGCCGCCGCCCGAGCTCGCCGAGGCCCTCGCCGACGCCGACGTGCAGGTGGTGCTCGCATGATCGTCACGCTCACGGCCAACCCGTCGCTCGACCGCACCGTGGAGCTCGCCGAGGCGCTCGAGCCCGGCGCCGTGCAGCGCGCCACGAGCACCCGCCAGGACCCCGGCGGCAAGGGCGTCAACGTCACCCGGGCGCTGCGCGCCTCGGGCGTCGACTCGATCGCCGTGCTCCCCGCCGCCGCCGGCGACGCGTTCCTCGCCGCGCTCGACGCCGAAGGCGTGCCGCACCGCGCGGTGCCGATCGACGGCGCGGTGCGCACGAACCTCACGATCGTGGATGCCGCGGGCGTGACCACGAAGGTCAACGAGCCCGGCCCCGCGCTCGATGCCGACGCGCAGGCGCGCCTCGTCCACGCGACCGCCGCGGCATCCGTCGGCGCCGACTGGCTCGTGCTCGCCGGCTCGCTCCCGCCCGGTGCTCCCGACGAGTTCTACGTGCGCGTCGTCGAGGCGGCTCGAGCTGCAGCCGTGCGAGCCGGCGCCGCAGCCCCGCGCATCGCGGTCGACACGTCAGGGGCAGCGCTCGCCGCGCTCGTCGAGTCCGGCGTCGGCGTCGACCTCATCAAGCCCAACGCCGAGGAGCTCGCCGAGCTCACCGGCTCCTCCGACGAGGCCGCCCTCGAGGCCGGCCCCCACGAGGCCATCGACCTCGCGCGCTCGATCCCCGTCGAGCGGGTGCGCGCGAGCCTCGTCACGCTCGGCGCCGAGGGCGCCGCACTCGTGTCCGAGGACCACGCCTGGTTCGCGCGGGCTCCCCGCGTCGTGCCGCGAAGCACCGTGGGGGCGGGCGACTGCTCGCTCGCGGGCTTCCTCGTCGCCGCGGTGGAGGGCGCGTCGCCGGCCGACGCGCTCGCCCGCGCCGTGGCCTCCGGCGCCGCCGCCGTCGCCCTCCCGGGCAGCGCGGTGCCCACCCGAGACCAGGTCGACCCGGCCCGCGTCGTCGTCACCGAGGTCGCCGGCCTGCCGGTCGGCGACCACCAGTAAGGAGAACCCCATGTCCGACATCATCGAACCGGGGCTGGTCGTGCTCGATGCCGACCTCGGGCCCGAGAAGTCCGGCGTCATCAAGGCGCTGGCCGCCCGGGTCGCCGAGAGCGGCCGCGCCACCGACGCCGAGGCCCTCTTCGCCGACGCGTGGAAGCGCGAGGAGCAGGCGCCCACCGGCCTCCCCGGTGGGATGGCCATCCCGCACGCGAAGTCGCCCGCCGTGAAGCAGGCGAGCCTCGCGGTCGCGCGACTCGCGCGCCCCGTCGAGTTCGACGAGGGCGAGGACGCCGATCTCGTCTTCCTCATCGCAGCGCCCGACACCGCCGCGCAGGACCACCTCGCGCTCCTGTCGACGCTCGCCCGCTCGCTCATGAAGGAGGACTTCGTCGCGTCGCTGCGCAGCGCCGCCACGCCCGACGAGGTCGTCGGCATTGTCCAGGGTGCGCTCGCGGGCGACGACGAGCCGGCAGCGGATGCCGCGCCGGCCGCGGCTGCGGCGGCGACCACGGCTGCAGCGCCGACGGATGCCGCACCGGCCGACGCCGGGGCATCCGATCGCCGTTCGATCGTCGCGGTCACCGCGTGCCCGACCGGCATCGCCCACACCTACATGGCCGCCGACGCGCTCGCCGCCGCCGCCGGACGCGCGGGAGTCGACTACCACGTCGAGACGCAGGGCTCCTCGGGCGCGAAGCCGCTCGACCCCGCCGTCATCGCCGCGGCCGACGCCGTCATCTTCGCGGTCGACGTCGACGTGCGCGACAAGGCACGCTTCGCGGGCAAGCCCGTGGTGCAGGTGCCGGTGAAGCGCGGCATCGACGAGCCCGACGCGCTCGTCGCGCAGGCGCTCGCCGCCGCATCCGACCCGAACGCCCCGCGCGTGCCGGCGGGCGGCGCCCCCACCGGGGCGACCGCGGTGGCGGGCAGCGCGTCGTTCGGCGCCAACCTCAAGCGGTGGCTGCTCACGGGCGTGAGCTACATGATCCCGTTCGTCGCGGCCGGTGGCCTGATCATCGCGCTGGCCTTCCTCATCGGCGGCTACGAGATCGGGGACAACGCCGGCGAGGTCGTCCTCAACAACGCACTGTGGAACCTTCCGCCGGGCGGCCTCTCCGAGTACCTCGGGTCGGTGCTCATCGTGATCGGCTCGGCCTCGATGGCGTTCCTCGTCCCCGCGCTCGCCGGCTACATCGCCTACGCGATGGCCGATCGGCCGGGCATCGCCCCGGGCTTCGTCGCCGGCTCGGTGGCGCTCGTCCTCAACGCCGGCTTCCTCGGCGGCCTTGTCGGTGGCCTGCTCGCCGGTGCCGCGGCCATGTGGCTCGGTCGGCTCCGCCCGCCGCGCTGGCTCGCGGGCCTCATGCCGGTGGTGATCATCCCGCTGCTCGCGTCGCTGTTCTCGTCGGGCCTGCTGCTGCTGATCCTCGGCGCCCCGATCGCCACGCTGATGGCCGGGCTCACCGACTGGCTGAACTCGCTCACCGGCGTCAGCGCGATCGCGCTGGGCGCGATCCTCGGGCTCATGATGGGCTTCGACCTCGGCGGACCGGTCAACAAGGTCGCCTACGCGTTCGCGGTCACCGGCCTCGCCGCCGGCTCGGTCGAGAATCAGGCCCCCTGGATGATCATGGCCGCCGTCATGGCGGCGGGCATGGTGCCGCCGCTCGGGATGGCGTTCGCGTCGACGGTCCTCGCACGCAACATGTTCACCGAGCCCGAGCGCGAGAACGGCGTGGCCGCGTGGCTGCTCGGCCTGTCGTTCATCTCCGAGGGCGCGATCCCGTTCGCGGCCGCCGACCCGCTCCGCGTGATCGCCTCGTCGATGGTCGGCGGTGCGACGGCCGGCGCCATCTGCATGGCCGCGGGGGTCACCTCGCAGGCGCCCCACGGCGGCATCTTCGTGTTCTTCGCGATCGGCAACTTCGGGATGTTCCTCGTCGCGATCCTCGCCGGCACCATCGTGATGGGATTCCTCGTGGTCGCGCTGAAGCGCTGGGCGCGTCGGGCCCCGGTCGAGGTCGAGGAGCGCGCGGCGGTGCCCGCCGGCGCTGCGACCGCGACCGTCTGATCCGCACCGAAGGACGCGGCGGGTGGAGCACCCGCCGCGTCCTTCGACGTCGCCGTCGCGGCATCCGTTCACCGAACCCGAGGAAACCCCCGTATCCTTGAAGGGCTATGAACGAATTCTGGGCGAATGCGATCTGGTCGCTGGCGCCGACCGTGCTCATCGGGCTGATCTTCTGGTTCGTGATGCGCGCGATCATCCGCGCCGACCGCGGCGAGCGCAAGGCGTACGCCCGCATCGAAGCCGAGGAGCGAGCCAAGCTCGGGCGCGAACACCCGGCCGGATGACGGAACGCCCCGCCGGATGACGATCGACATCTCAGCGCCCGAGTTCACGGCGTTCGTCGCCGGCGCGATCATCCTGATCGACATCGTCATCCGCATCATCGCGGTCATCGTCGTGCCGCGGAACCGCCGCCCCACCGCGGGCATGGCCTGGCTGCTCGCGATCTTCTTCTTCCCGGTGGTCGGCGGCCTGATCTTCCTGCTCATCGGCAATCCCAAGCTGCCGAAGCGCCGCCGTGAGAAGCAGGCCGAGGTCGACGAGTACATCCGCGAGTCCACGCACGGCGTCGAGCGCATCAGCGACAGCCGCACCTGGCCGACGTGGTTCGACGGCGTGGTGCGCCTCAACCGCACGCTCGGCGCGATGCCGCTCATCGGCTCGAACAGCGCCGGCCTCATCAGCGACTACCAGGAGTCGCTCGACGCGATGACCGACGCGATCGACGCCGCGCAGCGCTACGTGCACGTGGAGTTCTACATCTTCGCGTACGACCCCACGACCGCCCGGTTCTTCGACGCCCTCGGCGACGCCGTGGCCCGGGGCGTCGAGGTGCGCGTGCTGCTCGACCACATCGCCTCGATCCGGGTGAAGGGCTACCGCAAGACCCTGAAGCGCCTCGACAAGATGCAGGTGCGCTGGCACTTCATGCTGCCCGTGCAGCCGCTGAAGGGCCGGTACCAGCGTCCCGACCTGCGCAACCACCGCAAGATCCTCGTCGTCGACGGCGAGGTCGGGTTCATGGGCTCGCAGAACATCATCGACCGCTCCTACAACAAGCGGTCGAACATCCGCCGCGGCCTCATGTGGAAGGAGCTCGTCGCCCGCGTCGAGGGGCCGATCGTGTCGGGCCTCGAGGCGATCTTCGCCACCGACTGGTACCTCGAGACGGGCGAGGCGCCCATGCGAGAGATCGTGCCGCTCGGGCAGGAGGGCGAGGCGCAGGACCTCGACTGCCAGGTCGTGCCGAGCGGGCCCGGCTACACGAACGAGAACAACCTCAAGCTCTTCCTCGCGCTCATGTACGCGGCGCGCGAGCGCATCATCCTCACGAGCCCGTACTTCGTTCCCGACGAGGCGATGCTCCGCGCGATCAGCGGCGCCACGCAGCGCGGCGTGCACGTCGAGCTGTTCGTCTCCGAGATCGGGGACCAGGCGCTGGTGTACCACGCGCAGCGCTCGTACTACGAGGCGCTGCTGCGTGCCGGCGTGCGGATCTACCTCTACAAGGCGCCGTACATCCTGCACTCGAAGCACTTCAGCGTCGACGACGACGTCGCGGTCATCGGCTCCTCGAACATGGACATCCGGTCCTTCGAGCTCAACATGGAGGTGTCGCTGCTCGTGCGGGGCGCCTCGTTCGTGCGCGACATGCGCGCGGTCGAGAACGGCTACCGCGACAACAGCCGCGAGCTCACGCTCGACGAGTGGCTCACGCAGCCGCTCCGCTCGACCGTGCTCGACAACCTCGCACGGCTCACCTCAGCGCTGCAGTAGCGAAGGCCGACGGATGCCGCGCCCGGCGCGCTCCGACACACGCGCGTAACCCGACCGCACGTAGCCTCGACACATCGGCGCAGGTCGAGCGGGGCGCAGCCGCCCACGCTCCCGGCGCCATGGCGTGCTGCGCGGCGACGAGCGAGACTGCACGAAAGTCGCAACAATCTTGATGCACACGCAATGAATCGGTCTGGAATACGCTTCACGCCGCATGCCAGAGTGGCACTACCGCTCGACTGACGCAGGATTCCCGCATCATCGGATCTCGCGTCGCACACGCCCGCCCCGCACACCCGCGACGGCGGGCGCGCTCCACCCCTCTACCGACACACGCAACCGCCGACCACGCAACGCAACGCACGCAACGCACGCAACGCAGAAGACCACGCAGAAACGGAGCACCATGTCGTTCCAACGCCTCCTCGCCGGGACGGGCATCACGGCGGTCGTCGCCGCGACGCTCGTCGCCGGTGCGGCGCCGGCGACCGCGGTCGAGGCCCTCACGGCCACGCCCATCGCCACGCCGATCTCCTCGCTCGTCGTCCCGCCCACGAGCTACCCGTCGCAGCCGCTGCTGCCGACCGTCCCCGACGACCCGACCGACGCCTCCATCGCCCGCGGCGTGACGCCGTACGACGAGATCGCGCCGTTCCTCAACTCGCTCATGGCGACGAGCGACCGCATCTCGGCGCAGGTCGTCGGGCAGTCGACCCTCGGCCGGGACATCCACCTCGTCACCCTGACGGCCAAGGAGTCGCCCGACCAGACGGCCAAGCAGAAGGCCTTCCGCGAGCTCATCAAGGCGGATCCCGACGCCGCGGCGAAGAACCGGCCGCTGCAGAACCAGTACAAGGTGCCGATCTGGTTCAACGGCAACATCCACGGCAACGAGTGGGAGGGCACCGACGGCATCCTCGACTACATCGAGTACCTCGCCACCGCGCCGTGGCCCGAGGTGCGCGACCTGCTGCAGGACTACCGGTTCTACTTCACGGTCACGAACAACCCCGACGGCCGTGCGCTCGGACAGCGCGCGAACGCCGACGGCTTCGACATCAACCGCGACATGATCACCGGCGCCACGCCGGAGTCCCGCATCGTCCGCGACCTGTCGAGCGTCATCCAGCCGACGTTCTTCATCGACCTGCACGGCTACACCAACGTGCTGCAGATCGAGCCGTGCGGTCCGCCCCACGGCGAGAACTACGAGTACGACCTGTTCCTGCCGCACGCCTACGCCGCGGCGCTCGAGATCGAGCAGGCCGTCGTCGACGCGAACATCCCGGGCAACACGTACCTCGACCGCGCCACCGGGCAGGTCACGCAGACGAACACCGGCAACATCCGGATCCCGTATCGCGACATCCGCTCCGGCTGGGACGACTGGCCCCCGATCTTCACGCCGCAGTACGTCGCCTACCAGGGCGCGATCACGAACACCGTGGAGCTCCCGCTCGGCCGCACGAACAACCAGCAGACGAACCAGGCCAACTCGAAGGTCAACATCGAGGTCGCCGGCGTCGTGATCGAGACGGCGGTCGACTACGTGGCCGACCACGCCGAGGCGCTGCTCGCGAACCAGATCGAGATCTTCCGCCGCGGCACGGCCGGCGAGCCGCTCCGCGTCACCCCGGCCGACGTCGACCCGGCGAGCGTGCCGGCGCCGAACGAGTGGGCCGAGATCTGGGACGAGACCGACGTCTATTCGGCGGAGTTCCCCCGCGCCTACGTGATCCCGGTCGACGAGACGCAGCGCTCGGTGACGGATGCCGCGACCCTCGTCGACCAGCTCATCGCGAACGGCGTCGAGGTGTCGCGGGCTGCGGGCGACTTCACGGCCGGCGGCGTGGACTACGCCGCGGGCTCGTACGTGGTCGACATGCACCAGCCGCTGCGCGGCATGGCGAACGTGCTGCTCGCCGACGGCTCGGACATCTCGGACCGCGTGCCCGACATGTACGACATCTCCGCGTGGAGCCTCGCGCTCCTCTGGGGCGCCGACGTCGACGCGGTCGGGTCGACCACCGACGGCCCGCTCGACGTGGTGCTCGAGTCCGTCGCCGAGGCCGCGCCCACGGGGTCGGTGCCGGCGCAGGGTTCGTACCTCGAGCTCGCGACGAGCGGCGTGGCCGAGTACCAGGCGGTCAACGCCCTCCTCGACGCGGGCATCCCGGTGTCGGCGTTCGAGGACGGCTCGGTCATCCTCGGCCCCGACTCCGCGTCGTACGCCGCCGCGAGCGACGTGGCCGACGAGTTCGGGGTGGCGTTCACCGCGTCCGACGGCTCGCGCCTCGCCGGCGAGGAGAGCACCGGCCTCGACGAGCTCACCGTCGCCTACTCGGGCAGCCAGGACGAGCGCATCTCGCTCGGCAAGCTCGGGTTCGACGACCTCAGGCAGGTCACCTCGGCGAACCTCACGAGCGGCCAGGTGCAGCTCGACGACGTCGACGTGCTCTGGATCGGCGCGAACCTCTCGTTCAACGCCGGCCAGGCGGCCGGGCGCACCGAGGTCGCCGACTACCTCGCGACGGGCAAGGGCGTCGCGGGCAAGGGCACGGCGATCGCGACCTTCGCGAACACGTTCGGGCTCGTCACCTCGACGGCGACGCAGGGCACCAGTGGCTCGAACGGCATCGTGTCGGTCGAGAACCCCGACGGCGGCCTGCTGTCGACCTACCCGCAGGACACGGCGTTCGTCTACCCGGCCGTCTGGTACACCGGCCTCGGCGCGAACGCGGTCGTCGAGCAGCGGTACGCGACCGACGGCACGTTCATCTCGGGCCACTGGGCGGCCACGCAGGCCGGGCGTTCCATCGCGGATGCCGCGGGCCAGGCGTCGGTCGTCTCGGCCGAGTCGGCCGCGGGGTCGAAGGTGCTCATGTTCGGCACGTCGCTGAACTTCCGCACGCACCCCGTCGGTGGCTTCAGCCAGATGGCGCGCGGCCTGTTCTGGGCCGGCACCGAGGGCGCCGAGGTGCCCGCACCGTAGTCGGCGGATGCCGCAGCACGGCGCCGGTCGGGGAGCTCCCGGCCGGCGCCGTCGCGTCAGTCGCTGTCGGTCGTCTCGGCATCGGCGCACTCGATCCGGTACACGTACAGCGCGCCGAACCGGTCGTGCTCGCTCGAGCGGGCGTCGGCCAGGCATGCGGCGAGCGACGGCTCGAGCGTCGCATCGACCCCCGGGTCGAGCGGCTGCACCAGGCCGACCAGCCAGACCGTCTCGCCCACGCCGGCCGCGCCGGCGTCCGCGGAGCTCCGAAGCGGGTCGGTGCTCGTGATGCGACGGACGTCGAGCGGTGGTTGGCCGCCCTCGGGCTGGCGATCGAACACGTCGCCGAGCTGCTCCGGGTCGGCGGCGGACTCCGCGAAGCCGTAGGCCACACCGCCCTCGTAGTAGCGCTGCTGCAGCACGAGCAGGTCGCCGGGCGCGGCCCCGCGTTCGACCACGCCGACGGCGGCGGGGAAGTCGTCGGCGGCCGGCGGCAGGTCCCACAGCCGCTCCACGGCGAGGGCCACCGAGCCGGCGAACAGGACCCCGGCGAGGATGCCGGCGCCCAGCGCCAGGCCGCGCCGCGCCGTCTGCGCGGCATGGACGGCCGCCGCCACCACGAGTGCTGCGCCGAGCGCCGACCAGGTCATGTAGCGCTCCGCGAGGATCGGCGTCACGAGCCACGATGCACCGAGCAGCAGGGTCCACGGCACGAACGCGAGGGAGCCGGCGAGCACGACGGGCCGGATTCGCGCGATCTCCGTCGCGGCCGGCTCGGCCGGCGCGGCGCGGCGGGCCTCGGCGGGTCGAGACGCCGCGAGGATCGCCACCGCGAGGGCCGCAGCGAGCGCGAGGAGCGCGAGCCCGTCGAAGAGCGCCTCCCGGTGGGGCGACACCCCGGCCGCTCGCGCCAGGTCGGAGAGCGCGGACCGGAATGTCGGGTCGGACATCCAGCCCAGCTGGCCGCGCTGCCCGAGCCCCGGGACGAGCAGCGCGACGGCCACGGCGACGGCCGGGGCGGTCGTACCGCACCACCACGCGAGTGCCGGCGCCCGCCCCGCCGGCGGGCGTCGGCGGCCAACGAGCAGCAGGGCGGTCAGCAGCACCGCGATGAGGGCGAGCACGTGCATGGCGACCGCGGCCGACGCTGCGACCGCGTACGCGATCCACGCCCGCCGGCGCCCCGTGCTCGCGGCGAGGTCGGCGGTGAGCACCGCGAGCGCGACGAACAGCACCGCCAACGCGTACGGACGAGCCTGGACCGCCGCCGTGAGCGCCGCGCCGTTGCAGGCGAAGGCGAGGCCCGCGGATGCCGCGGCGAGCGGCCCCCACCACCGCAGCGCCACCAGTGCCACGACCGAGGCCGTGAGCGCGAACGCCGCGAGCGAGAGCGCCCGGAGCCCGGTCCCGTGGCCCAGCACGGGCGACGTCGCGTGCGCGAGCAGGTAGTACGGCCCCGTCACGGCGTCGACGTGCGCCAAGGCCGACATCAGGTCTCCGAGCGGAAGCTGCGCGAACAACGCCGTCGCGTACTCGTCGCGCCACAACGGCAGGCGCAGGGAGCGCTGGAGGCCGAGCGCCAAGGCCACGACGGCGGGCACGACGACTGCCGCCCAGCCCAGGGCGCGCTGCCCTGCCCTCGTCGCCCGCGCGTCGGATGGCGCGCGGTCCACGACCGCCCGGCTCACGAACGGGGTTTCAGCCGTACGGTCGGCAGCTCGGGCGCCGGGAGGGGCGAGCCGTCGTACCCCTGCACCGTGCCGAACCGGCCGTCGGGGTTGTCGCGACCGATGACGTCGGCCTGCCACTGCCGGCGGAAGTCGACGATCTCGTCGTGCGAGCGGCCGATGAAGTTCCACCACATCACGATGGGTTCGCCGAACGGCACGCCGCCGAGCAGCAGCACGCGCGCGGGCGCGTCGCCCGCGGCGAGCTCGAGCCGACGGCGACCGGGCTCCACGTACGCGAGCTCCGACCGTTCGACGTCGGTCGCGGCATCCGCACCCTCGACCCGGATCGACACCGGCCCCGCGTCGACGAGCACGCCGTGCTCGAAGGTCGGCTCGAGGTCGAGGCGCACGCGCCCGCCCGCCGGGAGGTCGACCTGCGCGCCGAGGAGCTCGGAGAAGACGGTGACGTCGGCGTCGAGGCCGGCGAGCGAGCCGACGAAGACCCGCACGGTCGCGTCGTCGACGGCCGTCGTCTGGGTCTCGGCGTGCTCGAAGAACGGGCCGATGTGGCGGGACGCCTCGGGCAGCGCCACCCAGAGCTGGACGCCGTGCAGCGTGGTGGTGCCCGGCGTCGACACCTCGGAATGGGAGATGCCACGACCCGCGGTCATGAGGTTCACGCCGCCGGGCCGCACGAGCTCGTGGCTGCCGGCGCTGTCGCGGTGCTCGATCTCGCCCTCGAACAGCCAGCTCACGGTCTGCAGCCCGGTGTGCGGATGCGGCGGCACGACCATGCCCCCGGACTCCGCGACGTCGTCGGGGCCGTAGTGATCGGCGAAGCACCACGCGCCGATGGTCGTGCGGCCGCGCTGCGGGAGGGTGCGGCGCACGTTCATCGCACGAGGACCGCCGAGCGGCACGTCGCGCGGCGCGAGCACCTGCACGACCGGGCCGACCGGCTCGTCGGGCGGGCACAGCAGCTCCACCGGGTCGCGCTCGAGGTTGCTCATGTCGGCATGCTACCCGCGCCCCGCGGCGCCGGACCCGCCCCGAGACGAAGTCCCGTCGTTACCGCCGATTCGAGCCCTCCGCCCGCTAGCATGGCGGCATGGCTCCCTCCGTGCGTCTTCGTCGGGTCGGTTTCGCAGCAGTGGCGCTCGCGTCCGTGTTCCTGCTCTCGGCGTGCAACCCGTCGGGCAACGCCGCCGAGAACTTCTCCGGCCTGCCGGTCGCCTCCGAGGCCGAGCCCATCGACGTCGATCCCGAGTCGGGCGGCGAGACCGACGACGTCTCCGAGGAGGAGCTCGAGGGGCCGACGTTCGAGGAGTCCGACGAGCCGCAGGTCGCGTGGTGGGAGCAGGGCGGCCAGATCGCCCTCGTCATCTACGGCAGCTCGAGCTGCCCGACGGTCGGCAAGGAGATCCGCGTGCTCGAGCCGGCCGGCGAGGGCAACCGCGTCGCCATCGACCTCGTGCAGCGCCCCGAAGACGAGATCTGCACCATGGACTTCGTGCCGCACTCCACGATCTTCTGGACCCCGGTCGAGGTGACCACCACCGAGCCGCTCATCGTCGAGGTGGCGGGCTACGAGGTCGAGGTCCCGATCAAGTAGGGCTCGACCCCCGCGGCCGCAGCACGAGCAGCTCCCCGACCTCGCAGTCGAGCGCCCGGCAGATCGCCTGCAGCGTCGAGAAGCGGATGGCCCTCGCGCGATCGTTCTTCAGCACGCTGAGATTCACGAGGCTCACGCCGACCAGTTCGCTGAGCCGCGTGAGCGTCATGTCGCGGGCCTCGAGCAGCTCGTCGAGCCGGCAGTGCAGGTCGGATGCGTCGTCGGGCTCGGCCGGCGCCATCAGACGAGTCCCTCCGTGTCGCGCTGCAGTCGCTCGCCGATCGAGAAGACCGTGCTCATCATGGCGACGACGAATGCCGCGAGGACCAGCGTGAACGGGTCCACCGACATGATGACGTTGTCGAACGTGCGATCGCTGATGGCGGCGAATCCGCCGTTCGCCGCCATGTTGCCGAAGAACGGGACCGCGACGTACCCGAGCAGTCCGACGATGCCTGCAGTGGCGACCAGGGCGGTGTTGGTGCGCGAGAAGGCGACGCCGCGGGCGAGGTTCCGGCTGAGCCAGATGAGGGCCGTGACGACCGTGACCACGGTCGCCACCAGCAGCACCTGCTGGATGACGATCGCCCAGAGCGCGGCGATCGGGAGCTCGGGCACCGTGAGCCACGCCTCCTCGAGTGCGACGGCCACCGGCGCGCCGTCGGGTCCGATCGGCGCCTCCGCGGGGGTGCCGGCGAACACGGCGAGCACGGCGACGTCGTGATTCGGCAGCACGTCGATGATGCGCGCGACGGCCGACCAGGCGACCCAGACGGCGATGGCCGCGCCGGCGGCGATGAACAGCCAGAGGCTGACCGCGTCAGCGCGCTTGACGAACGGGCCGGGGGTCGTGATGGTCGCCTGCATTTCCAGATCCGATCCTAACGATAAACGATAATAACGATAAACGATAACTTAGGGATGCCGGGTCACGCTGTCAAGGGCGGGGGTCGCGTCGCGGCATCCGTCATCGCGACGCCTGTCGGGTCCCGTAACGGCGCTGCGCCCACGGCGAACATCCGCCCGCGCGGCATCCGCGGTGTCTACGCTCGTTGTATCGGAGCCCCCTACCTGAAGCCGGCGCCGTGAGGAGTTGAGGATGTTCGAGAGATTCACCGACCGAGCCCGCCGTGTCGTCGTCCTGGCCCAAGAAGAGGCCAAGATGCTGAACCACAACTACATCGGCACGGAGCACATCCTGCTCGGGCTCATCCACGAGGGTGAGGGCGTCGCAGCGAAGGCGCTCGAGTCGCTCGGCATCTCGCTCGACGCGGTGCGCGAGCAGGTGCAGGACATCATCGGGCAGGGCCAGCAGCAGCCGACGGGCCACATCCCGTTCACGCCGCGCGCCAAGAAGGTGCTCGAGCTGTCGCTGCGCGAGGCGCTGCAGCTCGGCCACAACTACATCGGAACCGAGCACATCCTGCTCGGCCTCATCCGCGAGGGCGAGGGCGTCGCCGCCCAGGTGCTCGTGAAGCTGGGCGCCGACCTCAACCGGGTGCGCCAGCAGGTCATCCAGCTCCTCTCGGGCTACCAGGGCAAGGAGCAGGTGCAGGTCGGCGCGAACGACCAGGCCCAGCCCCAGGGCGGCTCGCAGATCCTCGACCAGTTCGGCCGCAACCTCACGCAGGCCGCGCGCGAGTCCAAGCTCGACCCGGTCATCGGCCGCGAGAAGGAGATCGAGCGCGTCATGCAGATCCTCTCGCGCCGCTCGAAGAACAACCCCGTGCTGATCGGCGAGCCCGGCGTCGGCAAGACCGCCGTCGTCGAGGGCCTCGCGCAGGCGATCGTGAAGAACGAGGTCCCCGAGACGCTGAAGGACAAGCAGCTCTACTCGCTCGACCTCGGCTCGCTCATCGCCGGCAGCCGCTACCGCGGCGACTTCGAGGAGCGCCTGAAGAAGGTCACCAAGGAGATCCGCACGCGCGGCGACATCATCGTCTTCATCGACGAGATCCACACCCTCGTGGGTGCGGGTGCCGCCGAGGGCGCGATCGACGCGGCCTCGATCCTCAAGCCGCTGCTCGCCCGCGGCGAGCTGCAGACCATCGGCGCCACGACGCTCGACGAGTACCGCAAGCACTTCGAGAAGGATGCCGCGCTCGAGCGCCGCTTCCAGCCGATCCAGGTGCAGGAGCCCTCGCTGCCGCACGCGATCAACATCCTGAAGGGCCTTCGCGACCGCTACGAGGCGCACCACAAGGTCTCGATCACCGACGGCGCGATCGTCGCGGCGGCGAACCTCGCCGACCGCTACATCAGCGACCGCTTCCTGCCCGACAAGGCCATCGACCTGATCGACGAGGCCGGCGCCCGCCTGCGCCTGTCGATCCTGTCGTCGCCGCCCGAGCTGCGCGAGTTCGACGAGAAGATCGCCGTGGTGCGCGCCGCGAAGGAGACCGCGATCGAGGAGCAGGACTTCGAGAAGGCCGCCTCGCTGCGCGACGAGGAGAAGCAGCTGCTCGGTGAGCGCCTGCGCCTCGAGAAGCAGTGGAAGTCGGGCGACGTCAAGACCACCGCGGTCGTCGACGAGGGCCTGATCGCCGAGGTGCTCGCGCAGGCCACCGGCATCCCCGTCTTCAAGCTGACGGAGGAGGAGTCGAGCCGGCTCGTCTTCATGGAGAAGGCACTGCACGAGCGCGTCATCGGCCAGGAGGAGGCGATCTCCGCCCTGTCGAAGACCATCCGCCGCACGCGCGCCGGCCTCAAGGACCCGAAGCGCCCCTCGGGCTCGTTCATCTTCGCCGGCCCCACGGGCGTCGGCAAGACCGAGCTCGCCAAGGCGCTCGCCGAGTTCCTGTTCGACGACGAGGCGGCGATGATCTCGCTCGACATGTCGGAGTACGGCGAGAAGCACACCGTCTCGCGGCTGTTCGGCGCCCCTCCCGGCTTCGTCGGCTTCGAGGAGGGCGGCCAGCTCACCGAGAAGGTGCGCCGCAAGCCGTTCTCGGTCGTGCTCTTCGACGAGATCGAGAAGGCCCACCCCGACATCTTCAACTCGCTCCTCCAGATCCTCGAGGAGGGCCGCCTGACCGACGGCCAGGGTCGCGTGGTGGACTTCAAGAACACCGTGATCATCATGACCACGAACCTCGGCACGAAGGACATCTCGACCGGCCCCGTCGGCTTCCAGCTCGAGGGCGACCCCCGCACGGGCTACGACCTCATGCGCGGCAAGGTGAACGAGGAGCTGAAGAAGCACTTCAAGCCCGAGTTCCTGAACCGCGTCGACGAGATCATCGTGTTCCCGCAGCTCACCAAGGAGGAGCTGCTGCAGATCGTCGACCTGTTCATCAAGCGCCTCGGCGACCGCATGCTCGACCGCGACATGACGGTGGAGCTCACGCTCGCCGCCAAGGAGCGCCTCATCGAGGTCGGCTTCGACCCGGCGCTCGGCGCCCGGCCGCTGCGCCGCGCGGTGCAGCACGAGGTGGAGGACCGCCTGTCGGAGAAGATCCTGCACGGCGAGCTCAACTCGGGCGACCACGTGCTGGTCGACTACCGCGACGGCGAGTTCGTGATGACCACGACGCAGCGGGCCCTGCCCGTCGGCGTGGGCGTGAACTCCAGCGCCGCGATCGGCACGGGTCCCGTGAGCCCCGACCTGGCGGCCGCCTCGGGCGACTGACCGACTGACACGAAGAGGGCGGATGCCGCGGCATCCGCCCTCTTCGCATGCGCCTACGATGATCGGATGACCGACTACACGGTGCGCCGGGCGCGCACCAGCGACGTGCCGAAGATCCTCGCGCTGGTGGAGCCGCTCGTCGCCCGACGCATCCTGCTCGGCAAGGAGCGCGTCGACCTCTACGGGTCGGTCCAGGAGTTCCGCGTCGCGGAGACCGACGGCGGGCGACTCATCGGCGCCGGAGCGCTGCACGTGATGTGGGAGGACCTCGGCGAGGTCCGCACGCTCGCCGTCGACGACGCGTGGCTCGGCCACGGCGTCGGCCACGCCCTGCTGGCGGCGCTCGAGCAGGACGCCCGCGAGCTCGGCCTGAGCCGCCTGTTCTGCCTCACGTTCGAGGTGGAGTTCTTCGGCCGCCACGGCTTCGAGGACATGGGCGCCGAGACGGTCGATCCCGAGGTGTACGGCGAGCTCGTGCGATCCCACGACGAGGGCGTCGCCGAGTTCCTCGACCTCGCCCGGGTGAAGCAGAACACGCTCGGCAACACCCGCATGCTGAAGCGCTTCTGAGCAGGCGCCCGGCGCGCCGCGAGGCTGCAGGGACGAACGGCCCGGCGGTCGTACCCTGTGGGCATGTCGACGAATCCCGCACCGGCGCGGCGGCATCCCCCGCACGTGTACCGGCGTCGTCGGCTCATGGTGCTGCTTGGACTCGTCGCGGTGATCGTCGCGATCGTGCTCATCATCGTGCGCCCGGGCGCGAGCCAGGGCGATGAACCGGATGCCGCCGCGCAGGGCACCCCGTCGGCGACGCCGCGTGCGACGGACCCGGCGACGCCGCCGCCCACCGTGATCCCGACCGAACCGGCCGAGGCGGACGGGGACCGCTGCAAGGAGGGCGCGCTCCTCGTGGAGGCGGTCACCGACAAGTCGGTGTACGAGGCGGGGGAGCAGCCGGCGCTCTCGGTCACGATCACGAACATCGGCAAGAACGTCTGCGTCATCAACGCCGGCACGAAGGCGCAGGTCTTCACCATCACGAGCGGCACCGAGGTCTACTGGCTCTCGACCGACTGCCAGGTGGACCCCGTCGATGCCGAGGTCTCGCTCACCCCCGGAACGCCGATCAGCTCGAGCGTGCCGATCGTCTGGGACCGCACGCGATCGAGCGTCGACACGTGCCAGGGGCCGCGTGAGGCGGTGCCGGCGGGCGGCGCCTCGTACCACCTGGCCGTGACGGTCGACGGCTTCGCCTCCGAGGCGACGAAGCAGTTCCAGCTCTACTGAGCGGCCGTCCGGTCCGTGTTCGCGTTCAGGCGAGCTCAGAACGTGGGGACGACGTGGCCGCGGGTGGAGAACGATCCGCCGTCGTCGGCGAGGCCGGCGAGACCGGGAGTCGGTGACGCCTCGATCGACGAGGAGCCGTCATCGTCGGAGAGCGGTGCGAGCTCGGCATCGGCCGACCAGAGGACGATCCCCATCACGAGTGCGACCACCGCCAGCATCAGCAGCGTGATGATCCCGCCGAGGATCCGATCGTCGTCGAGTGCGTCCTTGACCATGCCCATGATTCGACGCTAATCGCGGGTCCCGCACCGTCCATCGGGGACAACCCTGAGTGTCCCCCGGACGGGCGTCACGAGTGCGGCGCGCGGCGGCCGTGCACGGCCGTGAACGCGATGGTCTCCGTCCACCACGCGGCATCCGCGCATCGCGTGAGGAAGCCGTCGATGAGCGCCGCGGTGAGGTGGCCGCTCGCCGTGAGCTGGTCGCGCAGTTCGGTGACGGTGTCGATCCAGTACGTCGCCCACGCGGAGCCGCCGTTGTAGACCGCGGTCTCGGCGGTGCCGGCGAGGTCCTCGATCCCGAGCGCCGCGAGCCGCGGCGCGAGCCTGCGGCCGATGTGGTAGTCGATGCCCGCATCTCGCGACCAGGCGAGCCAGCCGTCCCAGAACGCCTCCACCTCGGGCGGCTCGGCCACGCTCACCGGCAGGAAGTCGGGCTCGATGAGCAGGATGACGCCGCCCGGCTTCAGCGATGCGACGAGGTTGCGCAGCGCGGCATCCGCGTCGGCGACGTGGTGGAGCACCGCACGCGCGGTGACGAGGTCGAAGGATCCCGCGTCGATGGGCCCGGCCACGATGTCGTCGGTGCGGAGCTCGAGGTTCGGCGGGCGCACGTCGACGAGGGAGAGGTCGATGTCGTCGGCGACGGCCGTGCCGCCGGGTGCGACGCGATCGGCGAGCCAGGCGGAGATGGAGCCGTTGCCGCATCCGACCTCGAGGGTGCGGTCGCCGGGGTGCACGCCGAGCGCCTCGAGGTGCCGCCGGTGCATCGGGTCGAGCAGGCGCGACATCAGGGCGAGCCGGGAGCGCTCGCCGTCGAGGTGGTGGTCCAGGACGTACTCGGCCATGGTGCCTGCATCCTACGGGCGACCGCCCCGTGACCGCAGCATGGGGGTCTTGATCGGCGCGGATCCCCGGCGCAGACTCATCGCATGAACGCCGAAGAGGAGGCGCGCGCCGTCGACCAGGTCGTGGACCGCCTCGCGCAGCGATTCCCCGGCGTGCCCCGCGATCGCGTCGCCGCCATCGTGGGCGAGGAGCACCGGGTGCTCGCCGGGAACCGCATCCGGGACTTCGTCCCCGTGCTCGTCGAGCACGAGGCGCGCGACCGGCTCCGCGCCGAAGGCGCGACGCCGGTGCTCACGGCGGATGCCGCGGCGGCGCTCGAGCCGGGCGACGCGGTCTCGTAGCATCCGCTCGTTACGCTGGAGGCATGGCGCAGCGAAAGAAGTCCGGCAAGCCGAGCGAGCCGGTGGAGTTCCGATCGCAGGCGCTCGCCGACGCGCTCGAGCGGCAGGACATGGCGGCCGTGGCGCTCGCCCTGCGGCACGGCAACACCGTCGTGCCGCTCGTGAAGCCCGGACCGCGCGACAAGCCGCTCGACGGCGGCGAGGTCTGGACCTACCGCGACCCCAAGACCGGCGAGGTCGCGCTGCTGCTGTTCAGCGACGCGGCGAACAAGCCCGCCAACCTGCCCCCGGCCGTCGGGCTGCAGAGCCCGGCGTGGCTGCGCACGTTCCTCAAGCGCTACGAGTCGACGATCACGACGGTCTTCCTCGACATCGCGGGGCCGCACCCGATGCAGGCGCCGCCCGGCGAGCTGCTGCGGGCGCTCGAGGCGTAGCCCCGGGGCCGCGCGTCAGAAGGCGGCGTCGAGCTCGCGTTCGCGGCTCGACGCGGACGCCATCATCGCGCGCTCGACGGCGGCGCGCACGCTGCCGGCCTCGACGTCGAGGATGGTCGTGTAGCCGAGGCGGCGTGCCTCGTTGCCGCGTTGCGTCGCCGAGGTGACGGGCCGCACCTCGCCGGCGAGGCTGATCTCGCCGAACGCGGCGAGCTCGTGCGGCACGGCGCGGTCTCGCATGGCCGAGGCGATCGCCACGGCGATGGCGAGGTCGGCGCCCGGTTCGGCGAGCCGCACGCCGCCCACCGTCGAGACGTAGACGTCGTGCTCGCCGAGGCGGCCGAGCCCGGCGCGACGTTCGAGCACGGCGATGATCATGGCCACGCGCGAAGGATCGACGCCGTTCACCACGCGACGAGGCTGCGGCGCCTTCGTCGAGACGACGAGCGCCTGCACCTCGACGGGAAGCGCGCGGCGTCCTTCGAGGGCGACCGTGACGCACGTGCCGCTGACGACGGTGCGCGCTCGGCTGAGGAAGAGACCCGAGGGATCGGGCACCTCGGCGATGCCGTCGCCGGTCATCTCGAAGCATCCGACCTCATCGGTGGGCCCGAACCGGTTCTTGAGCGCCCGCACGAAGCGGAGCGCGGTCTGGCGGTCGCCCTCGAACTGGCAGACGACGTCGACGAGGTGCTCGAGCAGTCGCGGTCCGGCGATCGAGCCGTCTTTGGTGACGTGCCCGACGATGAGCACGGGCAGGCTGCGCTCCTTCGCGACCCGGATGAGCGTCGACGCGACCTCGCGCACCTGGCTCGGCTGGCCGGGGAGACCGTCGGAGAGGGAGCTCGAGACCGTCTGCACCGAGTCGACGATGAGCAGGTCGGGCGCGACCTGGTCGACCTGCCCGAGGATCGTCGCGAGGTCGGTCTCGGCGGCGAGGTAGAGCTCGTCGTGCAGCGCGCCCGTGCGGCCCGCTCGAAGGCGCACCTGCGCGGTGGACTCCTCGGCGCTCACGTAGAGGACGCGCCGGCCGGTCGACGCCACGCGCGCGGCGACCTCGAGCAGCAGCGTGGACTTGCCGACGCCCGGCTCGCCCGAGAGCAGGATGGCGGCGCCCGCGACGATGCCGCCGCCCAGCACGCGATCGAACTCGCCGATGCCGCTGGGCCGGTGCGCGGTGTGCTCGGCCTCGACCTGGGCGATCGGCCGGGCGGCCCGCGCGGCGGTCGGCGTGACCGCCTGCACCGAGCGCACGATGCCGGTCTGCTCGGCGGCGTCGACCACGGTGCCCCACTGCTGGCATTCGGCGCAGCGGCCGACCCACTTGACGGTGCTCCAACCGCACTCGGTGCAACGGAACGCGGAGGTCGGTCGGGCCATGCCCGCAGCCTAGCCGCGGCATCCGACACCGCAGCCGCCCGCACTGGGGTGTCGCCCCGCAGGTCGCACGGGCATACGCTGGCGGCATGTCCGCGGACGTCGACGTCCTGGTGATCGGCGCCGGCCAGGCCGGCCTCGCGGTGAGCCACGAGCTGGGCTCCGCCGGGGTCGAGCACGTCGTCCTCGAGGCGGACCGCATCGCCCGGTCCTGGGCGAGTCGGTGGGACTCGTTCCGCCTCGTCACGCCGAACCACACCGTGCGGTTACCCGGAGGCGAGTACCGGGGCACGGATGCCGCGGGCTTCCTCGCGCGCGACGAGATCGTGACCCACCTCCGCGATTACGCAGCGTCGTTCCACGCTCCCATCGAGGAGGGGCGCCCCGTGACGGCGCTCGTGCAGGAGGACGGCGGATTCCGCGCGGAGACGCCGCTCGGCGGCATCCGTGCCCGGAATGTCGTGGTCTGCACGGGCGCGTACCAGCGCGAGCACCGGCCGCCGTGGGCGTCGGAACTGGCGCAGCGTGTGTACGTGACCGGGCCGGGGGGTTACCGCTCGCCGGACTCGCTGCCCGACGGGCGGGTGCTCGTGATCGGCGGGGGGCAGACGGCCGCACAGCTGACGGAGGAGCTCCACGACGCAGGGCGCGACGTCGCGCTCGCCGCGGGGGCTGCGCCCTCGATGCCGCGGCGGATCGCCGGGCGCGACGCGGTCGACTGGCTGGAGGACTTCGGCTTCTTCGAGCACACGCTCGCCGACATGCCCTCGCCGGCGGTGCGGTTCGCGGCGAACCCGCTCGCCACGGGCGCGCGCGGCGGGCACGACCTCACGCTCCGTACCCTCGCCGCGTCGGGCGTCCCGCTCAGCGGCCGCGTCACGGGCGTCGATGGGGACGAGTTCGTCGTCGCCGACGACCTCGCCGTGTCGGTGGCGGTCGGCGACGAGGCGTACCGGCAGATCTGGGGCGCGGCGATCGCGGTCGCCGAGGCGCAGGGGCTGCCCGCCCTCCCGCCGCTCGACCTGGACGACACGCCGCTCGAGGCCACGGAGCCGCCGCGCGTGTCGGAGCTCGGCGCGGTCGTCGTCGCCTGCGGCTACCGGCCGGCGTACGGCTGGATCCGCATCCCCGACCTGGTCGACGACATGGGATTCCCGGTGCACGAGGGCGGTCGCAGCATCCGTGCGCCCGGCCTGTGGTTCGTGGGCATGCCGTGGCTCTCGCACCGCAAGTCGCCGCTGCTCCTGGGTGTCGGCGAGGATGCCGCGGCGGTCGCTCGGCGGATCGCGGCGTGACGGCCGCGTGGCCTCGACCGGCGCACCGCCGCGCCAGTCGGTCGGCAGAGCTCGGCTCAGGCGACCTCGGCGTGGTCGTGGCCGGCGTCCACGAGGCGGCGGGCGACGAGCGCGAGCAGGGCGGGACGGAAGGCGTCGGCCCAGATGCGGTAGCCGTGGTCGTTCGGGTGGAACATGTCCTCGGCGAACTGCGTCAGGATGCCGCGGAGCCCCTGCCGCTTCGTGAGCTCGTGCAGCGGCACGACCGTGAGCCCGCGCTCGGCGGCGAGCCGGCGGAGGATGCGATTGGCGACGGCGACCTTGCGCTCGTTCTTCGGGAAGTGGAAGCACGGCAGGTCGGCCACGATCGCGTCGCCGGGCACGGCATCGAGGATCGCGCCGACGTTGCGCTCGAAGCGGGCGGGATCCCACTGGGCGATGTCGTTCGCGCCGATCGCGACCGTGACCAGGTCGGGGTGGAGCTTCGCGAGGCGCGGCAGCTGGTCGAGTACGGCGAGCTCGGTGGTCGCGCCCGAGACGCTGAGGTTCACGACGCGCAGCGACCGCCCGGTGAGGTCGCGGATGTCGTCGGCGAGCACGCCGACGTAGCTGCGGTCGGGGCGGCTCGCGCCGATGCCCTGGGCCGCGCTGTCGCCGATCGCGACGTAGAGCATCTCGCCGCGCTCCTTCGCGTGGTCGCGCCACCACTTCGAGTGGATGGGGAGCGTCTCGTTGAGCACGAGCGAGTTCGCGGTCAGCTTCGCGCGGAACCGGCGCCAGCCCACGGCAGCGAGTGCGCCGATGGCGGCGACCGCCCCAGTGGCGATCGCCGGAGCAAGCAGGCGCTTCGACGTCACGTGTGCCGACGGTACCCTCGACGGCTGGATGAGGGCTGGACGTTCGCTGGACGGTAGCGCGGCACGGGTGCTCGTGCGGATGCCGCGACGGCCGCGGCATCCGCTCGTTTTGGCCGTTGCGCGGGAGTCGTCTACTATCGATCCCGGTACCGTGTCCGAGCGGCCGAAGGTGCAACTCTCGAAAAGTTGTGTGGGTTAACGCCCACCGTGGGTTCAAATCCCACCGGTACCGCCACGAAGAACCCCCCGACTCCCGCAGGATTCCGCGGAAGTCTGGGGGGTTCCTTCTCGTTCGAGGGCTCGTGCGGCAACCCTTCAGGCAAGCGGGCGACCGTCGCCCGACGAAACGGACCATTCGATCCGCCGGCGCCGCCGCGCCGAGGGCAGTATGCAGGTGGCTTCCGGCATCGTCGCCCGCTCCCACCGGTCATGGGAGCAGTGGCCACGACCCCGAAGCGACGGCCCTTGCAAATTACATAGACGACGATCTATTCTTTGGCCATGAGAACCGCAGCGCAGAGTCGGCCCTCTTCGTTCCGCTCACCGACAAGCAGACCAGGACCGCGCAGGACGAGCTCGCGAGCCTCGTGGACTGACGCGATCCGGCCCACCCCCCGACCGCCCACCCGCGAACCGAGGAATCCGAACATGCACCTGGTAGCCATCGGCGGGAGCGATGCGGGCATCTCCGCCGCGCTGCGGGCCCGCGAACTCGACCCGACCGTCGACGTCACGGTCGTGGTCGCCGACGCGTATCCGAACTACTCGATCTGCGGCATCCCGTACTACTTCTCCGGCGACGTGCACCCGTGGCAGAGCCTCGCGCACCGAACCCACGCCGACCTGGAAGCCACCGGGATGCAGCTGAGACTGGATACCCTCGCCACCGAGATCGACGTGGCGAGCCGACGGCTCGGCGTCGTCGACGCCACCGGCCGCCCGTCCGTCATCCGGTATGACGAACTCATCGTCGGCACCGGGGCGCTGCCGCAGCACGCGGGCATCGTCGGGCTGGACGACCTCGGACCCGCGGACGGCGTGCACGTCCTCCACTCGATGGGCGACACGTTCGCGCTCGACGACGACCTCATCCGGCGCGAACCCCGCACCGCGATCATCATCGGCGCCGGTTACGTCGGGCTCGAGATGGCCGAAGGATTCAGCGGCCGCGGCATCCACGTGACGCAGCTGCAGCGCGGCCCGGAAGTGCTCTCGACGCTGGACCCCGAACTGTCGTCGATCGTCCGCGCCGAGCTCGTCGCTCACGGAATCGACGTCCACACCGGCACGACCGTGCGGGCGGTCGAGAAGACGGCCGGAGGGTTGGCCGTCCACGCCGAGCAGGAGGGACGGGCGGTCATCCACAGCGCCGAACTCGTGCTGGTGGTCGTCGGCGTGCGACCGAACACGGCGCTCCTCGAGCAGGCCGGGGCGGCACTCGGAGCCGGGAGGGCCGTGGTCGTCGACGAATGGATGCGCACCGGCATCCCCCATGTCTTCGCAGCCGGCGACGGCGTGGTCACCCACCATCGGCTCCTCGGCGTCACCTACCTGCCGCTCGGAACGACCGCGCACAAGCAGGGCCGGATCGCGGGCGAGAACGCGCTCGGCGGGTCGGCGCGCTTCGCCGGATCCGTGGGCACGCAGGTGGTCAAGGTCTTCGACACGGTCGCCGCCCGCACCGGACTCCGCGACCACGAAGCAGCTGCGGCCGGGTTCGCGCCGAGGACGGTGGAGTCCGCCGCCGACGACCACAAGCGCTACTACCCAGGGGCCCAGCCGATCGGCTTCCGCATCACCGGCGACCACCAGACCGGCCGGCTCCTCGGTGCGCAACTGGTCGGGCGTCTCGGCACCGAGACCGCCAAACGCGTCGACACCTACGCGACAGCGCTGTTCGCCGGTCTGACGGTTGACCAGGTCAGCGACCTCGACCTCTCGTACACGCCACCGCTCGGGTCGCCCTGGGATGCCGTCCAGAACGCCACCCAAGCCTGGTCACGAGCCCGCTCGCCGCTGACCGTGACAATCTGAGCGGGCGAGCCACCTGCGCACCAACCGTTCGTCGGTCCACGTTCCGGCGCTTCGGTTCGAACTCCCGCCCCCAGATCCGCGATACACGGTGTCGTTAATTCACAATTCGCTGTACTGTTAGCGCCATGACCACCGCCACCGCGACTGTCACGCACACCGCCGCGCTCGCCCGACTCGGGCACGCCCTCTCGGATCCGACCCGGACAAGCATCCTCCTTGCGCTTCGAGAGGCACCGGCGTACCCGTCCGACCTCGCTGACGCGCTCGGGGTGTCGCGGCAGGTCATGTCGAACCAGCTGGCCTGCCTGCGCGGATGCGGGCTGGTGGAGTCGATTCCCGACGGTCGCCGCACGTGGTACCGCCTCGCGGACCCGCATCTCGCGGATGCACTCGACGACCTCCTGCGCCTCGTGCTGTTCGTCGATCCCGACTGCTGCGAGGGCGAGGGGTGCACCTGCTGATGACCTCGACCTCCACGGTCACCGGCGCTCGCCGTACGATCCTGCATCGTCGCATCCGACTGATCGTCGCCGCGACCATCGGCTACAACGTGATCGAGGCCATCGTGGCGATCACGGCCGGTTCGATCGCGTCGTCGGTCGCGCTGCTCGGCTTCGGGCTGGACTCGACGATCGAGGTGCTCTCGGCCGCAGCGGTGGCGTGGCAGTTCACGCGCCGCGACCCCGAGCGATGGGAACGAGGCACGCTGCGGGTCATCGCGATCGCGTTCTTCGCCCTCGCGGCCTACGTGACCGTTTCCTCGGTGCTCGCCCTCGCCGGCGCCGTCGAGCCCGAGCACAGCACGGTCGGACTGATCCTCACCGCCGTGAGCGTCGCCGTCATGCCGCTCCTGTCAGTCGCCGAACGTCGTGCCGGACGCGAGCTCGGCTCCGCGACCGCCGTCGCGGACTCCAAGCAGACCCTGATCTGCGCGTTCCTGTCCGCCACGGTGCTCGTCGGACTGGTGCTCAACAGCCTCTTCGGCTTGTGGTGGGCCGACCCGATCGCCGGCCTGGTGATCGTCGTCTTCGCCGTCCGCGAGGGCATCGAGGCATGGAAGGGCGACGCCTGCGCGACCTCGGTCGGGATCCTCGAAGAGGGCGAGTCGCACGACCACGATCCCGATCACGATCATGACCACTGAGACCGACCCGGTGACCTCGCCTGGGACGGGGCGTCGTGACGGTGGCGCGCGGATCGAACTCCTCCACATCGCCGACTGTCCGAACTGGGAGGAGACGCTGCGCCTGCTCCGCTCGGCGCTCGACGCGACAGGGCACCGAGCCGTTCCGATCGGAGTGCAGCTGCTCGACTCCCAGGAGGCAGCCGGCGCATGGGCGTTCGCAGGATCGCCGACGATCCTCGTCGACGGGGTCGACCTGTTCCCATCGGCTGGACGAACGCGGTCGCTCGCCTGCCGCGTGTATGCGACGCCCCGGGGATTCTCGGGGCATCCGACGCGGGCTCAGCTCGAGGAGGCGATCGTCTCGAGGATGATCGCCGGCTGCTCCTCGACGGGCGTGGCGAGCCCACGCTCGGCGAGGTAGTGCTCGGCATCGAGCGCGGCAGCGCAGCCCGTGCCCGCAGCGGTGACGGCCTGTCGGTAGCGTTTGTCGACGAGATCGCCGCACGCGAAGACACCCTCGACGTTCGTGTGGGTCGACGGATGCCGCACCCGCACGTACCCGTCCGCGTCGAGTTCGACCTGGCCGGCGACGAGCTCGCTGCGGGGATCGTGACCGATCGCGATGAACAGTCCGGTCGCCTCGAGCGCGGTCTCGGCGCCGGTCACCGTGTCGCGGAGCTGGAGGCGCTCGACACCGTCGGCGCCCTCGACCGCTGCGACCTCCGCATTCCAGTACGGCCGGATCTTGGGGTTCGACAGGGCACGTTCCTGCATGATGCGGGAACCGCGCAGCGAGTCTCGCCGGTGCACGAGCGTCACCGAGTCCGCGAAACGGGTGAGGAACATGGCTTCCTCGAGGGCCGAGTCGCCACCGCCCACGACGGCGATGTGCTTTCCCTTGAAGAAGAATCCGTCGCAGGTCGCACACCAGGAGACGCCGCGGCCGGTGAGACGTTCTTCGCCCTCGACGCCGAGCCTGCGGTAGGCGGAGCCCATCGCGAGCACGACCGCGTGCGCACGGTACTCGACGCCGTTGATGGTGCGGATGGACTTCACGTCGGCGGCCAGGTCGACCTCGGTCGCGTCGTCGTAGACGATCCGAGCGCCGAAGCGTTCGGCTTGGGCACGCATCTGCTCCATGAGGTCGGGGCCCATGATGCCGTCGCTGAATCCCGGGTAGTTCTCCACCTCGGTGGTCGTCACGAGTGCTCCGCCGGCTTCGACCGAGCTCGCGAGGACGACGGGCGCCAGTCCGGCGCGAGCGAGGTAGAGCGCCGCGGTGTAGCCGGAGGGGCCGGAGCCGATGACGACGACGTTCTCGATGCCCATGCTCATGCTCATGCGCGTGCGGGAAGGAGCTCGCCCACCAGCTCGGTCACCCGTCGCTTGATCTCGTCTCGGATGGGGCGCACCGCGTCGATGCCCTGACCGGCGGGGTCGTCGAGCTCCCAGTCCTCGTACCGCTTGCCGGGAAAGATGGGGCAGGCGTCGCCGCACCCCATCGTGATCACGACGTCGGACTCCTTGACGGCATCGACGGTGAGGATCTTGGGCGTGTTGCCGGTGATGTCGATCCCGTCCTCGGCCATGGCCTCCACGGCGACGGGATTGATCACGTCCTTCGGCTCCGAGCCGGCGGAGCGGACCTCGATGCGGCCGGCGCCCAGCTCGCGGAGGTATCCGGCGGCCATCTGGGAACGGCCGGCGTTGTGGACGCAGACGAACAGGACGGAGGGCTTGTCGGTGGTCATGCCTGAATAATAGACGACAATCTATGATTGTGCCAACGCGGACTCCGCTGGTCTCGGTGTCCTCGAAGTCGGTGATCAGAGGGTGGCGAGGAGGTCGCGAACCCGACGATCGATGTCGTCGCGGATCTCGCGGACGTCCGCGATCGGCCGACCGACCGGATCGTCGAGATCCCAGTCCAGGTAACGGCGTCCGGGGTAGATCGGGCATGCGTCCCCGCAGCCCATCGTGATCACCACGTCGGCAGCACGGACGACCTCATCGGTCAGTGGCTTCGGGTACTCGCCGCCCAGGGGGACTCCGACCTCGTCCAACGCGGCGAGGATCGTCCCACGGACCTCCCCGGCGGGTTCGGATCCAGCGGTCCGGACGTGCACGCGGTCACCGGCCAGGTGGCGCAGGATCGCGGACGCCATCTGCGAACGTCCGGCGTTCTGCACGCACACGAAGAGCACTTCGGGGACCCCATCGGCGGGCCGCTCGTCCTCATGGGCGAGGGCGTCGAGGCGGTCGGCGGCGAACGCTGCGGCATACGACGGCAGATGGCGCCCGGCGTCGGGGCGCGCCGCGAGCAGGTCGTAGCTCTCCCGCACGTACTGCTCGATCGTCTCGCGGCCGAAGGTGCCTGCGAACCGGAACGCCAGGTTGTCGATGATCTGGTCGAGGCTGCTGTCGAGCGGACCCGATGCATCCTCGGTTCGAAGGATCGCTGCGAGCCGGTCGATCCGACCCGAGGGGATCGAGTACCACGTGCGACGGCCGTCGGGCTCCTTCTCGACCAGCCCCTCGTCGAGCAGCGCCTTGAGGTGATGGCTGACCGTCGGCTGCCGGAGCTCCAGTTCCTCCGCGAGGCGACCGGTCAGAACGCGCCCGTCGGGCGCCTCGAGGATCGAGCGGAGGATGCTCGCGCGCGTGGGGTCGGCAACGATCCTCAGCTCGCGCGAGGCCTCCGCGGTGGCATCCATAGATCGAAGTCTATGCCACCCGGGTCGCTCGCCGGCTCAGCTGCAGCAGCCCGATTGCGCCGTGCCCGCGTCGCCTGCGTCCGTTGCGCACGAGGCGGCGCCATCTGCGGGCAGGCTGGTCGAGCACACGCCGGTCGCCGGCAGCTCGAGCGCGAGGCGGCTGGCCGCGGCGACATCGCCGGCGATCCACGCCGTGATCGAGCGGACCTGCTCGTATCCGGTGGCGAGCAGGAAGGTCGGAGCGCGACCGTAGCTCTTCATCCCGGCGAGGAAGAAGTTCGGCTCGGGGTGCTGCAGCTCGGCGAAGCCGTGCGGTTCGACCGTGCCGCACGTGTGCACGTTGGGATCGATGAGCGGCGCGAGGCGCTTGGGCGCCTCGACGATGTCGTCGAGTTCGAGGCGGATCTCGCGGAGCATGTCGAGGTCGGGTCGGAATCCGGTGGCGTTCACGACGAGGTCGGTCTCGTGCTCGACGAGGTCGTCGCCGCGCAGGCCGTAGAGGCGCACGCCGTCGTCGGTGCGGCCCAGGCGGATGGTCTCGAACCGGTCGACGACCTCGATCCGGCCGGCGTGCACCAGCGCGTCCACTCGTCGTCCGATGGAGGCGCGTGCGGCGAGGCCGTCGTCGTCGGAGGTGGTCACGCGCACGGCGCTCGCATTGCGGATGAGCCAGGTGATCCGCGTGCCGGGCACCTGCTCTGCGAGCTCGGCGAGTGCCAGGAGGGTGTTGGCGGCGGAGTGTCCGGCGCCGACCACGGTCGTGTGGCGTCCGGCGAATCGGGAGCGTTCCCGCCCGAGGACGTCGGGCAGCGCGTGGCTGACCCGATCGGCGACGTCGGGAAGGCCGAGCGGCTCGAGCCCGGACGAGGCGAGGCTGTTCGGGTGATCGTAGGTGCCGGAGGCGTCGATGACCGCGCGGGCGGTGATCTCCTCGACTCCGTCGGCGCTGCGGACTCGGAGCAGGAACGGCGTGGAGGACCGGCGTGCGGTCCGCGTTCGGTCCATGCCCTGCCGCGTGATCGCGTCGACCGTGACGCCGGTGCGGATGCGGGATCGGATGGGCTCGAGTGCGGCGAGCGGTTCGAGGTACTGCTCGACCAGCTGCGCACCGGTGGGGAGGCTCTCGGGCGCCGGCACCTCCCACCCGGTCGCTGCCAGCAGCTCCCGCGAGGCGGGGTCGACGACGTGCTTCCACGGCGAGAACAGGCGCGTGTGGCCCCATTGACGGATGCTGCTGGCGACGTCGTCACCCGCTTCGAAGATCACGAAGTCGATGCCTCGTTGCACGAGGTTCGCTGCTGTGGCCAGGCCGATCGGGCCGGCGCCGACGATCGCGACGGGAAGGGCGTCGAGGCTGCGCTCGCGCAGGCTCGGGACGGTGAGGTCGACCAGGGTCATGATCGGGGAGCCTCCAATGGCATCGATGAACTTCGATATTGAGTGTGGACAGTTCATCGACGTTTGTCAATATTCAGTTTAGGATGGCGTCATGACGACGACGCTGCTTCCGGTGATCCAGCCCGACCTCGAGGCCTGCTGCACGCCGCTGACCCGCGAGGCGATCGACGTCGAGCGCGCGGAGGACCTTGCGCGGAAGCTCAAGGCCCTCGCCGATCCGACCCGGCTGCGTCTCGTGTCGATCGTCGCGGCATCCGAGGGCGAGGAAGCCTGCGTCTGCGATCTCATCGAACCGGTCGGGCTGAGCCAGCCCACCGTGTCGCATCACCTGAAGATCCTCATGGAGGCCGGGTTCTTGTCCCGCAGCAAGCGCGGCACCTGGGCCTACTACAAGCTCGTGCCCGGCGCACTCGGCCAGCTCTCGCAACTGCTCGACGTCACTGCGTCACGGTGACCACCGTCTCGACCAGGCGGCACCGGCTCGGAGTCCGGCTCGGTGCGCTGTCGGTCGGGCAGGTCGTCAGCTGGGGCATCCTCTACTACGCCCTGATCGTCGCCGCGCCCGCCATCGCGGATGAGACCGGCTGGACGCTCCCCGCGATCACACTGGCCTTCTCCGCAGGGCTCATCGTCTCGGCGCTCTCGGGCATCCTCGTCGGCCGGTGGCTGGACCATCGCGGGCCCAGGCTCATCATGACCGCGGGCGCGCTCATCGGTGCCGTCGGACTGGTCGTCGTGAGCGCGGCGCCGAACCTCCTCGTCTTCACGGTCGGATGGCTCGTCTGCGGACTCGCGCAGTCCGCGGTGCTCTACCAAGCCGCGTTCACCGTGATCACGCGCCGTCACGGCGATGGACGGCGCCGCGCGATGACGATCCTCACCCTCGCCGGCGGTCTCGCGTCGACGGTGTTCGCGCCGATCGTCGCCGGACTGCTGACCCGGCTCGACTGGCGGGCGACCTTCCTCGTGCTCGCGATCCTGCTCCTCGTGCTGACCGTGCCGCTGCACTGGTTCTTCCTCGAGCACGACTGGACGCCGCTGCCGCCGCCGCATCCCGACGAGCACGTCCATCACGTCGCATCCGTGGTTCGGACTCGGCGGTTCTGGGCGCTGGAGCTCTCGATGCTCTCACTCGCGATCGCGCTGTTCAGCGTGACGCTCGCCGTGATCCCGCTCTACATGGAGAAGGGCCTCTCGTACGAACTCGCGGCCTGGGCGCTCGGACTGCTCGGGGCCGGACAGGTCATCGGTCGACTGGTCTACGTGGTGCTGCCGCACCGCAGCGCACCGTGGGTGCCGCTCGCGACGACCTCGGGCTTCGCGGTCGTGCTGCTCGGCCTGATGGCGCTCGTGCCCGGACCGCCATGGCTGCTCATCGCGATCGGGATGGCCGCAGGAGCCGTCCGAGGGGCGCAGACGCTCGTCCAGGGTTCAGCCGTCGCCGACCGCTGGGGAACGCGGAATTACGGATCGATCAATGGCGTGTTCGCCGCGCCGATCACGGCGATCACCGCGCTCGGGCCGGCGCTCGGACCGGTCGTCGCAGCCGGGGTCGGGAGCTACGCGGCCATGGCGCTCATCATGGCCGGCTTCGGTGCGGTCGCACTCGTGTCGGCGCGATTCTCGTGAGCCGGGGCCTTCGTCGTCGACGTCGCGGGACCTCCGCTGTCAACGGGGAGCGTCGTGATGCCTCGGCATCGTAGCGTTGAGAGGTCGAAAGGAGCACGATGCGACCTCACCCGCTCGGCCTCGTCGCGATCGTCGTGGCGTTCACGATGACCGCCTGTTCGCCGGCGTACGACGCGGAGACGCGCGACGGCCTGCGCGAACACGTCGTCACCGTCAGCGAGGCGAGCGCCGCGGGGGACTGGCAGGCGGCCATCGATGAACTCGACGTGATGACCGCCGAGCTCGCCACGGCGCGCGAGGACGGCAGGGTCGACGACGATCGCTTCGAGGCGATCGTCGGAGCCATGGAACTCGTACGCCTCGATCTGGAGGCCGCGATCGCCGCGGCCGCCGATGAGGCGGAGCGCCAGCGGCTCATCGAGGAGCAGGCCCGGCTGCAGCAGCAGATCGAAGAGCTCCAGGACCAGGGCGACGACAAGGGCGAGAAGGGCAAGGGCGACAAGGGGGACAAGGAGAAGGACGACGACCGGTGAGCTCGCGTCGGCGAGGGCGCCGCGATCCTCCGCACCGGCGCCGGCGCCGGCGCCGCGCGCCTACGGCCGCTCCTTGCGCCCGTCCTGCAGGCTCCTGACCATCTCCGCGATGCGCACGGCGCGCTGCTCGGGCTTGCGCTTCGTCGAGTTGATCCAGCGCAGCCAGGCCCTGCGGTAGAACTGCGCGAGCGAATCGAAGAACGCCGCGGCATCCGGAGCCTCGTCGAGCGCCGCCGCCACGTCGGGCGCGAGGTCGGAACGCTGCGGTCCCTCAGGCTCGAGCACGACCTCGACCTCGGAGCCATCGCGCAGGGGAAGGCGCGTCCATGTGGGTCCGAGCGTGATGCTCGGCCCGTCGTCGTGCTTCTCGATGTTGCCGCGCATCGAGCAGCCGGCGATCGATCCGCGCACCGGGTGACGTGGCTTCACGCCCCACACCTCGTCGGGGTCGAACGGGATCGTCACGATCGTGCGCCCGCGCCGGTCGATCACGACCGACGTGCGGAAGCGCTGCTGCGTGCCCATGGTCGTAGCCTGCCACGCCCGACGTCGAACGAGAACGGGCGGCGGATTGTCACCAGTGGAACCCGCCCCAGTGATGTCCGTGGTGGTGGTCGAGCAGGTGGCCGGCCTTGGTCTCCGAGATGCGTTCCCCCGGTGCCCTCCGCGCATGGAAGAGCGCATAGCCCGACAGGATCAGCAGGCCCCAGGTCGGTGCCACCGAATCCAGGTGGGCGAGCATGCCGAAGAAGAGTCCCACCAGGGTGGCCGTGATGCCCAGCACGACCTGGCAGAAGACCACGACCTCGATGTCGTCCTCCTCTCCGAGGTTGAGGTACATCCACGTCGACCGCGTGCTCGAGGTCGCCGCCCCTCCGGCCGCGGCGAGCGTGATGACGACGCCGCTCAGGATCGGCATGCCCTCGACGCCGCCGTAGTCCGTGATGAGCGCGGTGATCCCTGCGGTGACACCCAGCGCCGCGGCCGTCAGCAGGAGTCCCCGGATCGTCGCCCGGTGTCGACTCAGCGTCCACAGCGCGGTGAACAGGAGGCTCCCGACCGCGGTGAGCGCGACGATGTCGTGCAGGGCCTCGGATTCCTGCCCGTGCAGGGTCGCGCCGTGCACGCTGTAGAAGCTCGTTCCGAGGGAGATCGAGAGGAACAGGATCTGGGTGATGAGGAACTCCCGGACCCAGGGGTACTTGCGATCGGGTCGGGCGCGAAGCGCCGCGAGGATGCCGACCGGTCGGTGCCGGACGGCCGGACCGGATGCCGTCGGGCGGATGGGCAGGAGCGCGAGGGCCGCGACGACCATCGCCGTGACGCCGACCCACAGGAGCGTCACGTGGGCGTCCTTGCCCGTCGGGTCGAGGAACAGCGCGCCCATCACGACCGTGATCGCCAGCGTGAGGATGGAGCCGCCGGTGCTCTGCACGACGCTGATGGCCGACTTCTGCGACGGTGCCAGCGAGGAGGACATCACCTCGACCACGGCGATCGACGCCACGCCCGCCAGCACGCCGAGCACGGCGGCGACGATCCAGAGCGTGTTCAGCCACACCTCGTCGACCACAGCGATCGCGATGCCCGTGATCGCGAACACGGTCGCGATCAGGATGAGGATCAGCGCGAGCGACCGCGAGACGGAACGCAGCCCCAGGACGCGCGGCGCCAGGACCACCCCGAGCAGGTTGGCCGCCGTGTAGGTGGGGAAGATCAGCGCGGCGGCGAAGGCGCTCCCGCCGAATGCGATGCAGATGAACGGGAGCACCACGGCGACGGCCGTGAGCTGGTTCGCGACCGCGAAGCTCACGCTCTCCGTGGCCGCGGCGATGAAGTTCCGCCGTGTGGATGGCGTGCTCACCACGGCACCACGGTACAAGCCATGGGACGCATACCGGGCCGCACCACGCTCACCACCCGCCGCGCGTCGGCGTGTGTCCCGCGCGCGCATCCTCGGGCATCGCCATCTCGGCGCGGAGCCCGAGCAGCCGGATCGGGCGACCGGGCTCGATCCGGTCGGCGGCGAGCTGCAGGACCCGGCCCAGCACGTCGTCGCGATCGGAGGACGAGGGGACTCGACGCTGGTAGGTCTTGGTGATGAACGGCGCATATCGCACCTTCAGCGTGAGGCCGATCACCGGCCGGCCCTCCGCGGCGACGTCGTCGAGCACCCGCGCTGCGAGTTCGCGCAGCGCGGCCTCCACCTCGGCGGGGTCGGCGAGGTCCTGCTGGTAGGTCGTCTCGCGGCTGTGCCCGCGGGCGACCCAGGGCGTGTCGTCGACCTCGCGCGCGCCCTCGCCGCGTCCGAGCAACGCGTACCACGGGCCCATGCGCGGGCCGAACTCCTCGATCATGGGCGCCGGACGCGCCGCCGCGAGCTCCGCCACGGTGGTGATCCCGAGCTTCGCGAGCCGCGCCGAGATGCGCGAGCCGACGCCCCACAGGTCGATCGTCGGCCGGTCGCCCATGACCTCGAGCCAGTTCTCGGCAGTGAGCCGGAACACCCCGCGCGGCTTGCCGAAGCCCGTGGCCACCTTGGCGCGCACGAGCGTGTCGCCGATGCCGACGGTGCAGTGCAGCCGCGTCCGCTCGAGCACGTCCTGCTGCAGTCGCCGTGCGTACGCCTCGGGGTCGTCGGTCTCCACGCCCACGAAGGCCTCGTCCCAGCCGAGCACCTGCACGGTCGCTCCGGGCTGCTGGCGCAGCGTCGCCATCACGGCCTCGGATGCCGCGAGGTAGTGCTCCGCGTCGACGGGCAGGATCACGGCATCGGGTGCCTTCCGCGCGGCGAGGCGGAGCGGCATCCCCGAGCCGACGCCGAACTCGCGCGCCTCGTAGGACGCGGTCGAGACGACGGCCCGCTCGGACGGGTCGCCGCGGCCGCCCACGATCACGGGCTTGCCTGCGAGCTCGGGACGCCGCAGCACCTCGACCGCCGCGATGAACTGGTCGAGGTCGACGTGCAGCACCCACGGGCGCTCGTGATCCCCCATCCAGTCCAGATAGCGCCATTCCGCCCGACTGCGCAACCTCTTGCACCGAGATGCCTGCACGGAGGAGATTGTGATCACCCAAGATCGAAGGAGCGCACATGAGTTTCCTCGCATTTCTCGTCCTCGGCCTCATCGCCGGCGCGATCGCCAAGCTGATCCTGCCCGGCAAGCAGGGCGGGGGCTGGTTCATGACCTTGCTGCTCGGGGTCGTCGGCGCACTGCTCGGCGGCTGGCTCGGCAGCCTGATCCTCAACCGTCCGCTGACGGAGTTCTGGGACCTGGGCACGTGGCTGCTCGCCATCGGCGGCTCGATCATCGTGCTGCTGATCTGGGGGCTCATCACGCGCAACCGCACCCGCACCACCTGAGCGGGCGAACCCCGATCCGAGCGGATGACGCGACCGCGCGTCATCCGCTCGATCGCGTTCGAGAGGTGTTCCCGCCGGGAGTGGCGGCGCAGCCGCGAGTGCTAGCGTGAGGGCGAGACGCACGGGAGGAGGCCGAGGTGGAGCTGCTCGTCATGCTGCTGCGCCAGGTGCAGGCCTCGCTCGACATCGCCGTGGCGTCGAACCCGCAGGTCACCGTGATCCTGCTGGGCGTGCTCGGCGCGGCCGCCGTGGTCCTCGTGGCCGCCGCGTGGAGCTCGGTGCCCGCGCTCGTCGCCGCCGACCAGAGCGGCGCTGCCACGCGACTGCGGCAGACGGCCGATCCCGGCACGCTGCTCGCGCAGAGCGACCCCGACGCGGCGGGGCGTCCGCGACCCAGGGCGCCCGGACGCGGCATCCCGGCCGCGTAACCGCACCGACCATCGACGACCCTGCCCGGCAGGGTGCACGGTCGACCCCGCTGTTCCGCGGCCAGACGGATCCCGCATCCCTCCGACCGTTTGGAACACCTCATGGACTTCTACGCCTTCCCGCCCATCGCCGCGGTGCTCGACGGCGCCCACGCCCTGCTCATGGGCTCGCCGACCTGCTCCAGCCGCTCGTCGGCGTCTCGAGCGCCGCAGCCGCGATCGTGCTCGTCACGCTCCTCGTGCGCGCCGCGCTCATCCCCGTCGGCGTCTCGCAGGCGAAGGCCGAGCGCACCCGCGCCCGCCTCGCGCCGAAACTCGCCGAGCTGCGCCGGAAGCACGGCAGCGACCCCGAACGCCTCCAGCGCGAGACGATGGCGCTGTACTCCGACGAGGGCGCCTCGCCGTTCGCCGGCTGCCTGCCGATGCTCGTGCAGGCGCCGATCGTCGGCGTGATCTACGCGCTCTTCATCCTGCCGACCATCGCCGGTCACCCGAACGCCCTGCTCGACCACACCGTGTTCGGCGTGCCGCTCGGATCGAGCCTCGCGGGCGAGCTCGCGGCCGGCACCCTCACGCCCGGGACGCTCGCCGTCTACGCCTCGGTGGTCGTCGCCATCGCGCTCGTCGGTGAGGTGACGCGGCGCGTCTTCCGACCGCAGTTGCCGGATGCCGCGCCCGCCGCTACGACCTCACCGGCTGGTGGCTCCGACACTGCCTCGAAGAACGGAGCAGTGTCGGAGCCGCTCGCCGCCCTCTCGTCGGCCGGCATGCAGCGCGCGCTCGGGCTGCTGCAGTTCATCACGGCGGTGATCGCGGTGTTCGTGCCGCTCGCGGCCGCGCTGTACCTGTTCGTCACGGTCGCGTGGACGCTCGGCCAGCGCGCGGTGCTCCGCCGGGCGTATCCGCCGCTGCCGCTGCCGGCCTGACGGGTCAGGCCTCCGCGTCGGCGAGCTCGACGAACCGCCGCAGCATCCGTCGCGGCTCGGTGACGGATGCCGCCGCCACGCGCGTGCTGAACTCCTCGAGCGCATCGGCCGCGAAGTAGCCGTGGTTCCGGTACACGTGGCCACGGGCGATGAAGTCGTCGGCCGTGACCTCGGGATGGAACTGCGTCGCGTAGACGCGGTCGCCGATCCGGTAGACCTGCGCCGGGCACGCCGCCGACGAGGCCAGCAGCACCGCCTCGGCAGGCAGCGCATCGGCGGCCTCCTTGTGCCCGCCGAACGCGTGGAACCGCTGCGGGAGCACCCCGACCAGCGGATCCGCGCCGCCCTCGGGAGTCAGCGTGATCTCGATCGCGGCGGCGGGCTCGGCGTATCGCGTTCCCAGGGTGCCGCCGATCACGCGCGTCAGCACCCCGATGCCGTAGCAGGTGTAGAGCACCGGGAAGTCGCGTGCGATGGCGGCCTCGGCGAGGCGGGCGAGGTCGTCCTCGAGCCGTCGCTGCGTCGCGGACTTCTCGTGCTCGGGCGTGATCACGTTGTACGGACTGCCGCCCACGACGATTCCCGCGACGTGGTCGAGCGGCGATTCGTCGAGCGGCTCGCGGTCGAGCCGCACGTGCACGAGGCGCTCGGGCTCGAGGCCCATCGCGAGGCGCATCGACTCGTACTCCGGGGCGGCCGCCTCCGACTCCGGACGGGCGCCGAGGAAGAGGAACGGCTTCATCGCCCGCGACCGCCGCGCTTGCGTGCGGTGCGACCGGAGCGGGCGGATGCCGCGCGCCTGGCGCCGCGACCTTTCCCGCCCGCCCTGCCGGCCCCGCCCTTCGCCGAGGCCTTGGTGGAGCCAGTGGCGCTCGACGCCTTCGGAGTGCCGGCCGAGGAGCCGGTCGCGTCGCCGTCGCCGGCGTCGCCGGCGTCGCCGCGCGAGCTCCGCGTCGTGCGGCCGCGCACGACGCCGACGAACTCCTGGATGTCGGCGTCGTCGCGCTCGACGCGCCAGACGAGCGCGATGCGCGTCGGGGCGGCATCCGTCACCGGCACCGCTGCGACGTCGCGACGGTGGTGCAGGCGGGCGAGGCTGTGGGGGAGGATCGCGTAGCCCGTGCCCGCGGCGACCAGCTCGACGGTCATCGCGGGGTCGGGCTGTACGGGCGCGGCGGGCTCGTGCTCGAGGTCGGCGAGCGTGAGCTCCGCGGCGTCGGCGAGCGGGTGGTCCTTCGGGAGCACCGCGACGGCGACCTCCTCCCAGAGCGGGATGCGGTGCAAGCCCTCGGCCTCGACGGGCAGGCGCACGAAGGCGAGGTCGGCGTCACCGGCGAGGACCTCGGCGAGCTGCTCGGGCTGCTCGACCCGCGCGGCCTCGAGCGGCAGGTCGGGGCGGCGCTCGGACCAGGCGCGCAGCCACTTCGCGGGGCTCACCCCGGCGACGTAGCGGAGCCTCAGCGTCACAGCGCCCCCGTCCGATGTCCGACCCCTCCGGCCTGCCCACAGCCTAGCCACTCGGGTGCGCACGGCAGCCGCCGGGCGTCACACGACCAGCGGCGGGCGGATGCCGCGGAACGGGGCTACGGTGGCAGGGTGAGCCAGTCCCAGTCGATGAAACCCGAGACCGCCGCGAAGAAGCTCGGCATCCTCCTCGAGGCCGCCCCCGCGGACTTCCGCGAGGGCGTCGTGACGCGGGACGAGCTGAACGCGCTGCAGGCGGATCCGCCCGAGTGGCTGCAGGTGCTGCGCCGCGAGGGCCCGCACCCCCGCGGTGTCGTGGCCGCGAAGCTCGGGGTCTCGAACTCGGGCTTGGCGCGCGGCGGGGTCACCGAGCCGCTGACGACCGCCGAGATCAAGGACCTGCTCGCCGCCCCGCCTGCCTGGCTCGTGCAGGAGCGGGCGACGCAGGCGGGCGTGCGCGCCGAGAAGCGCCGCGTCGCCGACCGCGACGCCGAGCGCGCCGCCAAGCGCACCGAGGCGGGCGGCGGAGGAGGCGGCGCGGGCGTCTAGCTTGCGTACTGCGCGCGCAGGAACGCGGTGACGTCGGCGAGTTCCCGCTCGGAGACGGAGTGGCCGAGGCCCTCGTAGATGCGCGCGTCGAGGTCGGCGTGCTCGGGCAGCCACTCCAGGGTGCGGGCGACGGATGCCGCGGGGATGACCTCGTCGTCGGTGCCACGACCCCAGAAGACGGGCGGGGCGAGCTGCGACATCCGTTCGTCGCCGTCGCGCACGCCGGGCAGCGCGAAACCGGAGAGGCTGACCGCGAACGCGAACCGGTCGGGTGCGCGGCGGAGCAGCTCGAGCGCGATCGCGCCGCCCTGCGAGAAGCCGAGGAGCCCGACCGACGCGGTGTCGGGCGCGACGCGATCGAGCCAGTCGACGATCGCCGTCGTCGCCTGGTCGGCGTCGTCGAGCGCCTGCGCTTCGCCCTGCGCGAGCAGCGGGAACCAGGCGTAGCCGTACCCGGCGTCGATGGGCGCCCGCAGCGACGCGATCGCCGGAGCGAGCGGCAGGTACGGGGCGAGCCCGAAGAGGTCGCCCTCGTGGGAGTTGAAGCCGTGCAGCAGCACCAGGAGCGGGCGCCCGGCCCGGTCGGCCGACGATGCCGACCAGAGCACCGCCTCGTCGTCGATCCGCATCAGGGCATCGTACCCCGGGCCGCCGAGCCGACCGTGAGGCAGAATCGAGGCATGAGCGTGCGCACACCAGACCCGGACTGGAACCCCGGCGACGAGCCCGTCGTCCGTCCGCCCGCGAATCCGGGCTGGCTCAGCGATCTCGAGCTCGCCGAGGTGCGCGGCCGGCTCCCGCTGCTCTACGTCGAGGCGGTGCCCGTGCGGGTCGACGGGCTCGGGCAGGTCACCGAGGTCGGCATGCTGCTGCGCGCCAACGCCGTGGGCGAGATGACCCGCACCCTCGTCTCGGGACGCGTGATGTACGGCGAGACCATCCGCGACGCGCTGTTCCGGCACCTCGAGAAGGACCTGGGGCCCATGGCGTTCCCGCTGCTGCCCGCGAGTCCCGTGCCGTTCACGGTCGCCGAGTACTTCCCGCTGCCCGGCCTCACGCCGTTCACCGACGAACGACAGCACGCCGTGTCGCTCGCGTTCGTCGTGCCCGTCACGGGCACGTGCGAGCCGCGCCAGGACGCGCTCGAGGTCACGTGGATGACGCCGGTCGAGGCGGCATCCGAGGCGATCGCGGCCGAGATGGAGGGCGGGCGCGGAGTGCTGCTGCGCCAGGCGCTCGCCTCGGTGGGCGCGCTGCGCTGAGTCGCGCGGCGCCGGCGGGGCCCGCCTACGCCGAGAGCCCGAGCGTGTCGAGGAACAGCCGCGCGAGGCGCTCGGCGTCGACGTCGAGCGCGACCTCGACCTGCGTCCACTCGCCGGCCAGGCCGTGCACCATGTCCTCGCCCGCGAAGTCGCGGCGGTCGACGAGCGTCTGCCCGCGACCGTAGCCCGCGAGCTCCACCCGCACCGGTCGCACCTCGGTGCCGATCGCCAGCGGATCGACGATCGAGCAGACCGCGCCGGCGTCGCCGATGAGGCCGGTGTACTCGGCGCGCTCGTCCTCGGAGAGGGCGACGCGGTTGCCGATCAGCGCTCCGACCACCCGGCCGAGCCGGTCGTCGCCGTGCTCGAGCGCGACCGCCGTCTCGTGGTCGACGGCGACGCGGTTGAACACGTCGAGCCCGTACATGTAGGCGGGCACCCCCGAGTCGAGCACGATCGCCGCAGCCTCGGGGTCGTGCCACACGTTGAACTCGGCCACCGCGGTCGCGTTGCCGACGCTCGCCGATCCGCCCATGAACACGATGCGCTCGAGGTTGCCGGCGACCTCGGGGTAGGTGCGCAGCAGCAGCGCGAGGTTGGTCTGCGGTGCGAGCGCCACGAGCGTCACCGGTCGGTCGTGCTCGAGGATGAGCCGGCGCAGGAGCTCGACCGCGGCGACGGGCTCGGGCTGCCGCGTCGTCGGCGGCAGCGCGATGCCGCCGAGCCCGTCGGCCCCGTGCACGTGGCGGGCCTCCCGCGGCGCCTCGAGGAGGGGTCGCGCGGTGCCCGCGGCCACGGGCACGTCGGGCGCGCCGACGGCATCGAGCACGCGCAGCGTGTTGTCGACGACCTGCGCGAGCGGCGCGTTCCCGGCCACGCACGAGATGCCGAGCAGGTCGAGGCCCGGATGCCGCACCGCGAACATGATGGCCAGGGCGTCGTCGACGCCCGTGTCGACGTCGAGGATGACGGGAACGCTCATCGGATCACCGTAGCGCGGCCGCGGCATCCGCTGCCGTCATGCGCTCAGCGGACGAAGCGGACCTCGTGGATCTCCTCGCCGAGGAACGGCACGACCTGCTCGCCGCCGTCGAGCGCGTACCCGTTGCGCTGGTAGAACCGGTGCGCACGCGGGTTGTCGGACGCCACCCAGAGGTAGGAGGGGTCGGTGCCGACGGCGGCGTCGAAGAGCTTCTGGCCGATGCCGGTGCCGTGGTACGCGTCGAGCAGGTAGATGAAGTAGAGCTCGCGCTCGCGCGGGGCGTCCTCGTCGCGGGCCGGGCCCGAGCCGACGAAGCCGACGATCTCGCCGTCGACGAGCGCGGCGAACTGCTGGTACTCCTCGCCGCGCTCGGCGTAGTGGTTCCACAGCTCGGCCATGCGCCGAGGGGAGAGCTTCTCGAAAGCGGCTGCGCTGATGAGGTGGTCGTACGTCTCGTGCCAGCAGATGGCGTGGACCCGCCCCAGGGCCTCGACGTCGGAATCGCGGATGGGACGGACGACGACTTCGGCAACAACATCGGTGCTCATGCCGAAAGGCTAAGCCAGCGCGCGCGCGACGCGAAATCGAGCGTCGAGCAGCCGGTGGTCGAGTAGGGCCGGCGCAGCCGACCCGTATCGAGACCCATGGGTGCGTCTCGATACGCGTCCGGCTGCGCCGGGCGCTACTCGACGAGCGGGGCTTGGGTCAGCCCTGCGCGCGGCGGTTCGTGCGCTGGTTGCGGTTCGGCGAGACGAGGCTGCCGACGCGCAGCGGCTGCTTCGCGGTCGAGCGACCGGATGCCCCGCGCTGCGCGCCCGTCGTCTGCGCACCGCGGCTCTGGCCGGCGCCCTGCTTGGG
The DNA here is from genome assembly GCF_008122505.1 of Agromyces mariniharenae. NCBI lineage: Bacteria > Bacillati > Actinomycetota > Actinomycetes > Micrococcales > Microbacteriaceae > Agromyces > Agromyces mariniharenae. The sequence continues at coordinate 2,539,724 of NZ_VSSB01000001.1, forward strand.
AGCGTGCGCCTTCGCCTCGGCCGGACGACCCGAGCGGTCACGGCGCGGCGTCGCGGGCGCGACATCCGAGCTGCCCTGACCGCGACCGCGGCCGCGGCTGCGCCGGCCCTCGCCGGCCGGACGCTGCGCACCGGCGGCGCCGGCGAGCTCGTCGCGACGGGCGCGCTTGCGCTGTGCGTTCGCGCCCTGCGAGCGGCCGCCGCCTCCGCCGTTGCCCGAGCCCGTCGACGGGCGCGGCGCGGGCTTCACGTAGGCTGCGACCTCGCCGACGAGCGCCGTCACCGACGCCGACTCGGCGGTGACCCGCTCGGGCGTCACGGTGATGGCGGCCTTGCGCAGCAGGGTCTTGAGGTCCTGCTTCTGGCCGGGCAGGCAGATCGTCACGACGTCGCCCTCGCTGCCGGCACGCGCGGTGCGGCCGGAGCGGTGCAGGTACGCCTTGTGCTCCATGGGCGGGTCGACGTGGATCACGAGCTCGACGTGGTCGACGTGCACGCCGCGAGCCGCGACATCCGTGGCGACCATGACCTTGACCGAGCCGTCGCCGAACGCGGCGAGGTTGCGGTCGCGCTGCGGCTGCGACAGGTTGCCGTGGAGGTCGACGGCGGGGATGCCCTGCTCGGTGAGCTTCTTCGCCAGCTTCTTCGCGTGGTGCTTGGTGCGCATGAAGAGGATGCGGCGGCCGGTGCCCGACGCGAGCGTGCGCACGAGCTCGTTCTTCGCGTCGACGTCGTCGATCTCGAAGACGTGGTGGGTCATCTGGGCGACGGGGGAGTTCGCCTCGTCGACCGAGTGCAGCACCTCGTTCTGCAGGTAGCGCTTCACGAGCTTGTCCACGCCGTTGTCGAGCGTGGCCGAGAACAGCAGGCGCTGCCCGCCGCGGGGCGTCTTGTCGAGGATGCGCGTGACGACCGGCAGGAACCCGAGGTCGGCCATGTGGTCGGCCTCGTCGAGCACCGTGATCTCCACGGCGTCGAGCGTGATGAAGCCCTGCTGCATGAGGTCCTCGAGGCGGCCGGGCGTGGCCACGACGACGTCGACGCCGGCACGCAGCGCGTCGACCTGGCGCTTCTGGTTGATGCCGCCGTAGATCGTGGTGGCCTTCAGGTCGTATGCGGCGGCGAGCGGCTCGATGGTCGCGGTGATCTGCGTCGCGAGCTCGCGGGTCGGCGCGAGCACGAGGGCGAGCGGACGGCCCGGGCGGCGCCGGCCACCGGCGAGGGACGTGCCGAGGCGCGCGGCGATGGGCAGCGCGAAGGCGAGGGTCTTGCCCGAGCCGGTCTTGCCGCGGCCGAGCACGTCGCGTCCGGCGAGCGTGTCGGGCAGGGTGTCGACCTGGATCGGGAACGGGGAGGTCTTGCCGTCGGCGGCGAGGGCCGCGACGAGCGGGGCGGGCACGCCCAGCGTTGAGAAGGTGATGTCGGTCACTGGTGCCTTTCGGGGGCAGAGCGCACCGCAGGTCGAAGTGCCCGCGCTCTTCGACTGGCTCGAGGAGCGGCGGATCGGACCCGGCGGTGGGAAGTGGCGAAGGCGCCGGTCGGCGCATCCGTTCGCCGTATGAGAGTCATCGGGCGCCCTCTCGACGAGGCCCTGCCCGGAAGCGTTTCTACGACGCAGGCGGCGCGTTCGTCGCGCTCGCCGTCGACCACCATAGCGGATCCCGCGGGGCGGATGCTGTGAGCGAGGGCTCAGCGCGGCATCCGCTCGCCCACCGGGATCTCGTCGCGCAGGGTGTTGCCCGGCTGCGCGAGCGGGCACGACCACGACGGGTCGTAGGCGCACGAGGGGTTGTAGGCGAAGTTGAAGTCGATCACGAGCGTGTCGTCGCCGGCGCCCGGACCGAGGTCGGCGCCCTTGACCGTGTCGAGCAGGTAGCGCCCGCCGCCGTACGTGCCGCCCGCGACCCCGGCGAGGCCGTCCTTCACCGGCAGGAACAGGCCGCCGCCGTAGCCCGTGAGCCGCCACACGTCGAGCGAGCCGAGGTAGGGCAGGCGCACCGTGCCCACGAGCGAGAACGGGATCCTGCCGTCGGTGGCGCTGTCGACGACGATGCGCACGGGCTCCTCCGAGCGGTGCACCTCGAGCTCGAAGCGCCAGTCGGGGTCGTAGCGGGTGATGCGCAGGCCCGTGAAGTTCGCGCGGTCGTCGGGCAGCAGCGGCGACTGCGGATGCCCCGCGAACAGCTCGTCGCGCCCCGACTTCCACAGCTCGTGGCCCGACGCGGGGTCGTGCACGCTGAGCTGGCGCACGCCCGCGTAGAGGCCGAAGACCCGTCTTCGCCAGTCCGCGAGCTGCAGCGACCCGATCGAGGTGTTCACGCGGCGGCTCCCAGGGTGACGGATGCCGCGCCCGCTGCCCCGGCGGTGGCTGCGCTCGCCGTCGCGTCGCCCGCTGCGCCGGCGGCGGCCGCGGCATCCGCCGTGCCGGGCGGGTCGAACGACCACGTCGGCGCGAGCTGCCGGAGCCGCATGCCGCGCCACTGCCAGAACGCCCACGTCGGATACCACGCGACCACGTCGAGCGCGCCCGCGTGCGCGAGCAGCTGGTCGCGGTAGAGCGTGCGCCCGTCGGGCAGGGCGGAGACCGCCATGCGGTGGTCCCAGCGATCGAACAGGGCGAGCGGGCCCGTGAGGGCGCCGCCACCGTCGCGCAGCATCCGCACGCCCGTCGGCAGCCCGCCCGGGTAGCTCACGTCGACGAGCTCCTCGCCCGCCGGGAAGCGCCGGAAGGCGAGCGCCCGTACCCGGTGCGGTCCCTCGGGCCACGTGGTCGGCAGGCCCTCCTGCTCGAGCGACGAGAAGTCGAGCCAGGGGGCGACGACCTCGCGCAGGACGGCCGGGCTCCGCAGCGCGCGCCACGCGGCATCCGGCGTGCAGTCGAGCGTGAGTTTGAGGAGCACCCGCATGTCCAGAGAGTAGGCCGAGCGGATGCCCCTGCCAAGGATCCCCGCCGGATTCACGGCGCCCGCCCGGCCGGGGCTCGGCTGCGCGTCCTAGACTCCGGCCATGGCCGACGCGCTCTGGTGGTTGCCGTCCCTGGTCGTGTTCGGCGCCGCGGCGGTGGCGCTCGTCGCCGGGGCTGTGGGGTTCCGTCGCCTGGGCGCGCGGCGCGAGCGCGCGGAGCTCGGCGACGGACGCGCCCTCGAGGTGCGGGCGAAGGGCCTCATCGTCCAGGCCGACAACGCCGTGCGCGACGCCGACCGGGAGGTCGCGTTCGCCGAGGCGCAGTTCGGGCCGGCGGTCGCACGTGACGTGCGGACGGCGCTCGAGGCGGCGCGCGGGCGGCTCCGCGAGGCATTCCTGCTGCAGCAGCGGCTCGACGACGTCGCCCCCTCCAGCGCCGCGGAGCGCCGCACGTGGAGCAGTCGGATCGTCGACCTCTGCGAGTCGGCGCTGCACGAGCTCGACGAAGCGGATGCCGCGCTCGCAGCACGGCGCCGGGCTGAACGGGGAGCCCGCGACGACGTGCCCGCCCTGCGTGCGGATGCCGCGCGCCTCGAGCGCCGTCGTGCGGAGGCGGAGGCGGGGCTCGAGCGGCTCGGCACGCGGTTCACGCCGTCGGCGCTCGGCGTTGCACGGGCGGCGGCCTCACGGGCCGCGTCGGCGGTCTCGGGCGCGACCTCGGCGCTCGACGGCGCCGAGCGGCTGCTCGCAGGGACCGAGCCCGCAGCCGACACGCTCGCGACGGCGGCGGACCTGCTCGATCGCGCCGGCCGGGACCTCGCGGTCGTCGAGGGCATCGAGCTCGAACTCGCCGCCGCCCAGGAGGACGCCGCGACGCAGGCCACGGCGCTCGACGCCGACCTCGTGGCCGCGCGTGGCGAGCGCGACGCGCAGGAGGACGCCGATGCCCAGCAGGCCCTCGGCGCGGCGATCGCCGAGGCGTCGGCCGTGCTCGCCGCACGCGGCGACGTCGCGGGCGACCCGTTCGCCGACCGCGACCGGATCCGCGCCGCCCTCGACCGACTCGAGGTGGCGCGGGCCGCTGCCCGGAACGCGCAGGGTCGGCTCGACGGAGCGCGCGGCGCACTGGGTGGTGCGATCGCGATCGCGGAGAGCCAGGCGCGTGTCGCCCGCGCCGCGATCGACCGGGCGGGTCCGCGCGTCGGGGCGGACGCCCGCACCCGTCTCGCCGAGGCCGAGCGGCAGCTCGTCATCGCACGCCAGGAGCCCGATCCCGTGGCCGCGCTCGATGCCGCGCGGCGGGCCGCCGCCCGCGCGAACGACGCGGAGGCGCTCGCCGCGTACGACACGCTCGGCGACGGGCGCTAGCCGCCACTCCCTCGCGGCGTCGTGCCCTCCGGATCATCGATGCAGGAAGTTCCGAGCGACACGCCGGTCGATGGGGCCCTCCGCGCGGCGCGTCGCTCGGAAGTTCCTGCAGACAGCTCTCCGCAGGTCTCGGGAGGGACGGCACGGCACGGCACGACCGCCCGCAGAGGTCGACGTCGACGGCGGGGTAGCCTGTCGCGGTGAGCGAGACGAGGGCGCCGTACGGGCAGGCGAAGTACCAGGTCCGACTCGACTGGGGTGCGACGGGGGCTGAGCGCATCGTGCCGGGTGCGCACGTCGCGGTCGTCGTCGACGTGCTGCCGTCGCCCGACGGCGAGGCGATCGCCGCCGCGCTGGCCGGACGCGACCTCGTCGTGCTCGAGGGCTCGCTGCGCAACCGGAGTGCGGTGGCGCGCCGCATCCTCGAGCTGCAGGAGGAGCGCGGGGAGCGGCTCATGGTCGCGATCGTGGCCGCGGGCGAACGGACGGGCGGACGCGCCGGCTCCGAGGTCGGCGGCAGCGACGCGCACTCCGACGCCGTGCGCTTCGCCGTCGAGGACCAGCTCGGCGCCGGCGCGATCGTGGACGCGCTCATCGCCCTCGGCATCGACCACACGTCGCCCGAGGCCGCGGTGGCGTGCGCCGCGTTCGAGGGCCTGCGGCACGCGGCCGTGCACCTCATCGGCGCGTCGGCGAGCGGCGCCGAGCTCGTCGCGCAGGGCCGGCGACCCGAGGTCCGCGCCGCGACCGAGGTCGACGCGTCCGACGAGGTGCCGTCGGTCGGCTGATCGGCGAGCAGGGTCGCGGCAGCGCCGTAGCCCGCCGCCGGCTGATCGACCGACCGGCGCAGGGCCGGCGCGCTCAGCTGCTCGAGTCGTCCTTCTCGGGCAGGTAGGGCTCGATCGCCGCGGCCAGCTTCGCGGGCGTCATCGACTGCAGCCACACATGGCCGGGGCCGTGCAGCTGCGCGAGCATGAGCGAGTCGCCGAAGAACTTGTTCTTCACGCCCTTCACGGTGGCGAACTCGAGCGGCATCTCGGCGCGGAACATCGCGAGGTGCCCGGGGTGGATGAGCAGCGACTGCCCGGCCTGCAGGTCGTACTCGACGAGCTCGCCGGCGAGTTGCACCCAGGCGGTCCCGTTGCCGGTGAGCTTCTGGAAGACGACGCCCGCGCCGCCGAAGATGCCCGCGCCGAGCTTCTTCTGCAGGCCCACCGAGACCACGACGCCGTGGGTGCTCGCCATGTAGGAGCCCGACTGGATCATGAACTCGTCGGACGGGTCGATGCGCAGCTCGCGGATCGTGCCGGGCAGCTGCGCCGCGAACGCAACGAACCCGCCGCCCTGCGGCGCGGTGTACTCCGTGAGGAAGAGCTGGCCGCCGCCGAGGACGCGCTTCAGGCTGCTCATGAACCCGCCCTGGCCGCCACTGCCGTGGGCGGTCGACGTGTCCATGCGGAATCCGTTGGTGAGCCAGGAGACGTCGCCGCCTTCGGCGACGATCTGCTCCCCCTGGGCGAGGGTGAGCTCGAGGATGGGCATGGTGGTTCCGACGATCTTGGGCTCCATGGCCGCACGGTACCAGCGGATGCCCCGCGCGGCCGGGCCATCCGGAGGGAAGCCGCCGCTTCGACCGAGACCGGTCGAAGTCGCTGCGGTCCGCGAGCCGGTCGACGGATGCCGCGGCCGATGTCGTGCCGACCCGGAGGCTCAGGCCGCCGCGCGGTCCGCCTTCCGGGCACGGGCCCGGTGCGCGCGCACCTTCGCACGGTTGCCGCAGCGCTGCATCGAGCACCACCGCCGGGTGGCCGCCCGCGAGGTGTCGAGGTAGACGATGCCGCAGTCGCCGCTGCACTCGCGGATGCGGTCGGCGTTGGCCTGGTCGAACAGGTCGACCGCGTCGCGGGCGATCGTCGAGAGCGCCTGCCCGACGGTCTGCACCGAGCGGCCGGCCTGTCGGGAGCCGCCGGCCAGCACGGGCGGGATGTCGGGCGTCGCCGCGTAGAGGTTCACGAGGTCGATGTCCTGCGCCCGCACGTCGTCGCCGCGCGCGGCGGCGAACGCCATGCGCCCGATCGCGTCGCGCAGCGAGATCGCGTCGAACAGGTCGCGCGACCGGGCCGTGCCGACGGCCACGGGGAACCGGTCGCGGAGCCACGTGGTGAGGTCGTCGGGCGCGTGCAGCCGCTCCCAGGCTGGGTTGCCGCCCATGGCGCCCGTGTAGGCGAAGTCGAGCGCGAACGATCCCGAGTCGAACCACCAGCGCACTCCCTCGGCCGACGTGAACCACTGTCCGACGGGGATGGAGACGGTGGAGACGGGCATGGGGGAACCATCCTCGGACGTCGCGGACGCCGCATCCGCGCTGCTGGGGAGGACGCATGCGCCGGCGGGCATGCGCTCGACGGCCCGGCCGACTCGGCGGTCAGCCGGCTGCCGCGCTCGCGGCCCGCCGCCGCACCGCAGGCGTGATCTCGCGATGACGCCAGACGATGAGGTTCGCCCGATCGAAGCCGCGACGGCACAGACCGCAGCTCAGGGGGCGCTGGGGTTCACGGTAGCGGAAATGCTCGTGCCCCGCCGGGCAGCGACCCACCCACGGCGCCAACTCGTGCGCGACCTCGCCGTCGTGCGTGCGCCGGCCGACGTAGCCGAGGTCGGCCGCGATGGTCGCCCACTTCGGCCCGTGCCCGGCGCGCGGGCCGGCCACGGCGTGCGCGACCTCGTGCAGCAGGATCTGGTGGATCTCGTCGTCGTCGTAGCGGGCGGCGAGGTAGCGCGACACCGAGATGTGCTTGGCCGTGTAGTTGCACAGGCCGGCGCGCTTCTTCGCGTTGTCGAAGCCGAAGCTCCACACCGCGGCATCGAGGTGCAGGACGATGAGGGCCTCCGCCCACCGCCGAACCCGCTCGAGATCCGCCATGGGATGAGGATAGCCCTGCCCGCCGACGTGGCGGCGGAGGCGCTGGCCCCCGAACGGGGCCGCGTTTCGCACCCGTTTCCGGGCCTTTCGGGTCTTCCGGGCCGGGTCGTGGCGGCCGCTAGCCCGCCGGCGCGAGCCGCACCCGGTAGAGGCGGTCGTCGCCGTCGGAAGGCGAGCCGCGCCCGTCGGTGTTGTTGGAGATGAACCAGAGCTCGCCGTCGGGTCCCGCCGTCACGTCGCGCAGCCGCCCGAGCTCGCCGGTGAACCACGGCGTCGCGGTGAGCGCGCCGCCTGCGGTCGCGGGGGCGATGGTCCAGAGCCGCTGGCCGCGAAGCGCGGCGAGGAAGAGGGTGTCGCCGACGATCGCGAGCCCGCTCGGGCTGGCCTCCGACGTCGACCACTGCTGCACCGGGTCGACGAAGCGCGAGTCCCCGGCCCGCCCCTCCACGACCGGCCACCCGTAGTTCGCGCCGGGCTCGATGCGGTTGAGCTCGTCCCAGGTGTTCTGGCCGAACTCGGCGGCCCAGAGGTCGCCGTTCGCGTCCCACGCGATGCCCTGCGGGTTGCGGTGCCCGTACGACCAGGTGAGGTTGCCGAACGGGTTCCCGGGCGCCGCCTGCCCCTCGGGCGTCATCCGCAGGATCTTGCCCGAGAGCGAGCCGGGATCTTGCGCAGCATCGCGGTTCCCGGCGTCGCCCGCGGTGGCGTAGAGGAACCCGTCGGGCCCGAAGGCGATCCGCCCGCCGTCGTGGTTGCCCGCCTTCGGGATGCCCGTGAGCACGTCCTCGGGGGCGCCGAGGCCGAGCGACCCGGGCGCGCCGGTGAGGGGCATCCGCACGATGCGGTTGTCGGATGCCGCGGTGAAGTACGCGTAGACGTAGGCGGGGCCGTCGTCATCGCCGTCCGTCGGGCGGAGCGCGAGGCCCATCAGGCCGCCCTCGCCGCCGGGGACGACGCCCGGCACGGTCGCCGCGACCCGCAGCGACCCGTCGCCGAGCACTTCGACGATGTTCGCCGTGTCGCGCTCGCTCACGAGCACGCCGCCGCCGGGCAGCCGGAGGATCGACCACGGCGCCTGCAGCCCCTGCGCGACGACCTCGACGCCGCCGCTCGGCAGCAGCACGGGCGGCGGGCCCGACGGGGTCGGAGGCTCCGAGGCGGTCGGCGACGCGGGCGTGCCGGGCGGCGTCGACGGCAGCGGGCTGCGCTCGGGCGCGCCGACGCACGCGACGAGCACGGCGACCGCGACGAGGGCGACGGATGCCGCGGCCGCGGCGCTCCGGGCACCGGATCGACGCCCTCGGCGTCGCGTACGTACCGCGTTCGGCATGCGACCTCCCCATCCCAGTGTGCGCGCTGCTTCGGCAGAATGGGAGCATGACGCCTGGGATCGACCTCAACAGCGACCTCGGCGAGTCCTTCGGGGCGTGGCGGGTCGGCGACGACGAGGCGATGTTCGCGATCGTCTCGAGCGCCAACGTCGCGTGCGGCTACCACGCCGGCGACGCCCTGACGATGGCCGAGAGCGCCGGCCGCGCGGTGCGCCACGGCGTCGCCCTCGGCGCCCACCCCGGCTACCGCGACCTCGTCGGCTTCGGGCGCCGCGCGCTCGACACGAGCCCGGCCGAGATCGCCGCCGAGCTCCTCGTGCAGCTCGGCGCGCTCGACGGCGTCGCCCGCGGCGCGGGCACGCGCGTGCGTTACGTCAAGGCGCACGGCGCGCTCTACCACCGGCTGTCCGCCGACGAGCGCGCCGCCCACGCGTTCGCGGAGGCCGTCGCCCGCTACGACCCGACCCTCCCCGTGCTCGGTCCGCCCTACAGCCGGCTCGAACGGGCAGCCGATGCCGCGGGCCTGCGCTTCGCCCGCGAGGCCTTCGTCGACCGCGGCTACGTCGCCGACGGCTCGCTCGTGCCGCGCGGCGAGCCGGGCGCCGTCGTCGACGACCCCGCGGCTGCTGCCGACCGCGCGCTGGAGCTCGCCGAGACGGGCGGCCTCACCGCCGACGACGGCAGCCGCGTCGAGCTGTCTCCCGACTCGCTGTGCCTGCACGGGGACACCCCGGGCGCCGTGGCCATGGCCCGCGCCGTGCGCGACGCGCTCCAGGGTGCGGGTGTCGAGATCCGGTCGTTCGCATGAGCCGCCGACTGCTCCCGAGCGGCGACGCGGCCCTGCTCGTCGAGTGCGACTCGCTCGAGGAGGTGCTCGCGCTGCACGACGCGCTCGCCGCCGACCCGCGCCTGGGCGTGGTCGAGCTCGTGCCGGCCGCCCGCACGATCCTCGTCGCGGTCGACCCCACGCGACTGCCGCTCGAGTCCGCGGCGACGTGGGTGCGTCGCATCCCGGCCGAGGCGGGCTCGCGGGTCGCCGGCGCCGCGGCCGACCCGGTCGTCATCCCGGTGACCTACGACGGCGAGGACCTCTCCGTCACGGCGACGCTCCTGGCCGTCTCGCCCGAGGCGCTCGTCGCGGCGCACACCGCGGCCGAGTGGCGCGTCGCGTTCGTCGGCTTCGCACCGGGCTTCGGCTACCTCGTGAGCGACGACTGGCCGTTCGAGGTCCCCCGGCTCGATGCCCCGCGTCCGCGCGTGCCCGCCGGCTCGGTCGCCGTCGCCGGTGCGTTCGGCGGCGTGTACCCGCGGCAGAGCCCGGGCGGCTGGCGGCTCATCGGGCGCACCGACGCGACCCTGTGGGACCCCGAGGCGGACGAGCCCGCGCTGCTGGCTCCGGGCCGTCGCGTGCGCTTCGAGGCGATCGGCTCGGCATGACCGGCCTGCGCGTCGAGCACCCGGGCGCCTCGGCGCTCGTGGAGGACCTCGGCCGCCCGGGCCTCGCGCACCTCGGCGTCCCGGCTTCGGGTGCGCTCGACCGCGGCGCGCTGACGCTCGGGAACCGGCTCGTCGGCAACCCCGACGGCGCGGCCGCGCTCGAGGTGCTCGTCGGCGGCCTCCGTGCCCGGTTCGAGGGCGAGGCGTGGTTCGCGGTCACGGGCGCGTGGGGCCCGGTCACGCTCGACGGGCGGCCGGTCGCGCCGTACGCGGCGGCTCGGGCGCGCGACGGCGCGGTGCTCGAGCTCGGCACGGCGGCGCGCGGCATCCGCTACGTGCTCGCGGTGCGCGGCGGCCTCGACGTGCCGCCCGTGCTCGGATCCCGATCGCGCGACACGCTCGCCGCGATCGGCCCCGAACCCGTGGTTGCGGGACAGGTGCTGGCGATCGGGCCGGAGCCCGCGGCATCCGTGCCCGTGATCGACCAGGACGTCGCGTTCCCGCCGCCGCAGGACGCGGTGCGGCTGTCGCTCCTGCCGGGCCCGCGCGCCGACTGGTTCACGGATGCCGCGCGCGCCGCCCTGTTCGAACGGCCCTGGCGCGTCTCGGAGCAGGCCGACCGCATCGGCGTCCGGCTCGTGGGGCCGGCGCTCGAGCGACAGCGCCCGGGGGAGCTCGCGAGCGAGGCGACCGTGCCGGGCTCGATGCAGGTCGCGGGCGACGGGCAACCGACGATCCTGCTCGCGGACCGGCCGGTCACGGGCGGCTATCCCGTCATCGCGATCCTCGATCCGGGCTCGCTGGATGCGATGGCGCAGGTGCGTCCGGGGCAGGAGGTGCGGTTCCGGCACGCGCACCGGAGCTGAGCACCATCTCGGAAACAACGCTTCACAAGCGTCGGTGAGTATGGAAGTATCTTCCAAACCGACCTGCTTGGAGGATCGATGACGCACTCCCAGTCCACGCCCGCCGACCAACCCGCCGCAGCGCTCGGCCGCCGCGGCTTCCTCACGCTCGCGGTCGCGGGCGTCGCGGCATCCGCCTTCACCGTCACGATCGGCGGCCTCGCGCCGGCGCCGGCGCACGCGAATGCCTTCGGAGCGACGGCCGGCGCGACCGCGGCCGCCGTGGCCCCGCGCAAACGCGAGCTGCGCGCGATGTGGATCTCGTCGGTCGTGAACATCGACTGGCCGAGCCGCACGGGCCTCAGCGCCGACGCGCAGCGCGCCGAGTTCCTGCACTGGCTCGACGTGGCCGAGCAGTTCCGGCTCAATGCGGTCTTCGTGCAGGTGCGGCCCACCGCCGACGCCTTCTGGCCGAGCCCGCTCGAGCCGTGGTCGCAGTACCTCACGGGCGTGCAGGGACAGGACCCGGGCTACGACCCGCTCGCGTTCATCGTCGAGGAGGCGCACGCCCGCAACCTCGAGCTGCACGCCTGGTACAACCCCTACCGCGTGTCGATGCAGGCCGATCCGGCCCAGCTCGTGCCCGAGCACCCCGCGCGCGTGCACCCCGAGTGGGTCTGGGCCTACGGCGGCAAGCTCTACTTCGACCCGGGCCTGCCCGAGGTGCAGGAGCATATCCAGCAGGCGATCCTGCACTCGGTCGAGCACTACGACCTCGACGGCGTGCACTTCGACGACTACTTCTACCCGTACCCGGTGGCCGGCCAGGTGATCCCGGATGCCGCGACCTACGCCGCGCACGGCGCCGGCTTCGCCGACGTCGCCGACTGGCGCCGCCACAACGTCGACACGTTCGTGCGGTCGATCTCCGAGCGCATCAAGGCGCTGAAGCCGTGGGTGAAGTTCGGGATCAGCCCGTTCGGCATCTGGCGCAACCGCGCGACCGACCCGCTCGGCTCCGAGACGGGCGGCTCGCAGTCGTACGACCTGCAGTTCGCCGACACCCGCAAGTGGGTGCTCGAGGGCTGGCTCGACTACATCAACCCGCAGGTGTACTGGCAGATCGGGCTCGCGGTGGCCGACTACGCGAAGCTCGTGCCGTGGTGGGCCGACGTGGCCGCGGCATCCGGCACGCACCTCTACATCGGCGAGGCGCTGTACAAGGTGACCTCGGGCGTCTTCACCGACCCGGCCGAGCTGTCGAACCACCTCACGATGGACCGCGGCATCGACGCGGCCGGAACGCCCGTGCACGGCAACGTCTACTTCTCGGCCAAGCACGTGCCCGCCGACCCCCAGGGCTCCATGTCGCGGGTCGTCGCCGACCACTACGCGCATCCTGCGATCGTGCCGGCCATGGAGTGGCTGCCGGCCGCCGACGTGCGCACCCCGGTGCTCGCGCGGGTCGGGCGCACCGACGGCGGCGTCGAGCTGCAGTGGTCGGATGCCGCGCCGCCGAGCAGCCGTGCGACTTCGTTCGCCGTCTACCGCGTCGACGGCGCGGCCGACGCCATCGACGTCGAGGACGCCGCGAACCTCGTGGCGACCGTGCGGGGTCAGGCCGGCGTGGTGCAGGCCTGGACCGACGCGTCGGCCGAGGCCGGACGCGAGTACGCCTACGCGGTCACGGCCCTCGACCGGGTCTGGAACGAGAGCGCACCGAGCGCGGTGCGCGCCGTCGGCTGACCGGCGGAATCCCGATCGTGCGCTGGAATCCCGCACGTACGGGATTCCAACGGCGCAACGGGATTCCCGCGCGGTCGGGGCCGTCGGCGCGGCGCTGCGCGGCGTCGGCGCGTCGCGGCGCCGCGGTCAGCGACCCGGCTTCGACAGGAAGACCGAACGCGCCGGCGGCGGCGACGGCACCGCCGTGGCATCCGTCACCACCGGGGCGCCGGCGATGAACCGGCGGAGCTCGTCGCCGTCGACGAGCTTCGCCGGGGCCGGGTCGCTCGCGAGCCGACGCGGCAGGCCCGCGAACGGCAGCTCGTCGGCCGACGCGTACATCACGACGTTGCCGAACCGCCGGCCCTTCAGCATCGCCGTGTCGGCCGCGATGGCGACGTGCGCGAACACGTGCGCGAGCGTCGCCGCCTGCGAGCGGGCGAACGCGAGCCCGGCGCCGTCGGCGACGTTCACCGCGACGATGCCGCCCGGCGCGAGCCGCGGCACGAGCAGTCCGTAGAACTCCGCGCTCGTCACGTGCGCCGGGGTCCGTGCGCCCGAGAAGATGTCGACCACCGCGAGGTCGACCGCGCCGTCGAGCCCGGCGGGCAGCTTCTGCAGCACCTCGCGTGCGTCGCCGTGCCGGATGCGCACCTGCGCGCCGCGGGGGAGCGGCAGGTGCTCGCGCACGAACTCGACGAGGTCGCTCTCGAGTTCGACGACCTGCTGCCGGGAGCCGGGACGGGTCGCCGCGATGTAGCGGGGCAGCGTGAGCGCGCCGCCGCCGAGGTGCAGCGCCGTGACGGCCTCGCCCTCGGGGCGCACGAGGTCGGCGGCGTGGCCGATGCGCCGCACGTACTCGAAGCCGAGCCAGTCGGGCCGGTCGAGCTCGACGTGCGACTGCGGGGTGCCGTCGACGAAGAGGGTCCACGACCCGGGCGCGCTGCGCGACTCCTCGAGGCGGGCGACGTGGCCGCTCACGGCGAGGCGGCGTTCGAGGTCGGGCACGGATGCCACGCTACCCGCCCGGTGCCCGACCGGAAGCGCGAGCGGCATCCGCTCGAGTCCGTGCGCGACCGTCGCCGCTCAGCAGGCGCCCCAGAGCGCGGCGTCGAGCCGGTGCCCCGTGAGCACCTCGCCGGGGAACGGACCGCCCAGCGCCAGCCGGTCCTCGAGGCCGGGCGGCAGCCCGTCGGGCGCCGCGACGAGGATCGCGTTCCCCTCCTCCGCGCCCGAGAGCACGGTGGGGTCGCCCGCGACGAGCAGGTCGGCGCCGGGGTCGGCCCGTGCCAGCGCCCGGGTCTGCGCGCGCAGGCGGGCGAGTCCGGCGGCGTCGGCCACGTTCACGGCCAGCAGCCCACCGGCCGACAGCAGCGCGAGGCATCCGCCCATGAAGGCCGGTTCGTCGACGAAGGCCGGGGCGTCGAGCCCCGAGTAGAGGTCGACGACGACCGCGTCGAACGGGCGGGCGGCCGCGAGCGCCGAGAGCATGTCGCGGGCATCGGCGACGAGCACGGCGATGTCGGCGTCGGCGGGCAGCGGCAGCCGGTCGGCCACCAGGTCGACGAGCTCGGCGTCGTGCTCGATGACGACCTGCGTGGAGCCGGGCCGGGTCGCGGCGACGTAGCGGGGGAGGGTGAACGCGCCGCCGCCGAGGTGCAGCGCCCGGATGGGCTCGCCCGGCGTGCGCACCGCGTCGAGCACGTGGCCGATGCGGCGCACGTACTCGAAGAACAGGCGGGTCGGATCGTCGGGATCGACGTGCGACTGCGCGGTGCCGTCGACGAGCAGCGTCATCCCGGTGGGGGAGAACACGTCGGCCTCGAACTCGATGCGCGGTGGCGCCATGCCTGCATCGTGCCACGATCCGACGGCGATGCGCCGGGTGAGCAATCGTTGCTCATGCGCGCGGGCCGGGAATGCCCGACACTGGGACGCACGACACGACGAGGAGGCGGCATGGCCGAGGTCTACGAGCAGCTCGGCGGCCCCGACGGGGTGCGCACGGCCGTCACGGTGTTCTACAACCGCATCACCGCCGACGAGCAGCTGGGCCGCTGGTTCGAGGGCATCGACCTCGACCGCCTCAAGGCACACCAGCGTGCGTTCCTCACGGCCGCGTTCGGCGGACCGCAGGTCTTCTCGGGCCGGAGCCTGCGTGACGCGCACGCCGACCTCGCGATCACGGATGCCGCGTTCGACACGATGGTGTCGACCCTGCTCACGAGCCTCGCCGACCTCGGCGTGCCGAAGGAGGCCGTGACGGCGGTCGGCGAGCGGCTCGAGGGGGCGCGGGCGGAGGTCGTCACCGCCTGAGCGCGTGCAGGCCGCTCAGGCCCGCAGTTCGTGACGCCCGCGGATGCCGAGCTTCGCGTACGTCGACTGCAGGTGGTTGTTCACGGTGCGTGGCGAGAGGAAGAGGCGCGTCGCGATCTCGTTCGAGCTGAGCCCCTGCGCTGCGAGCGACGCGATCTCGCGCTCGCGCGGCGTGAGCGGCTCAGCACCGTCGGAGAACCGCAGCAGCGGCGTTCGTGCGCCCTCGCACGCGGCGGCGAGCGACGCCGCGCGCTGCAGGTCGGCGGTCGCCTCGCGTCCGTGGCCCGCCGCCCGAGCCGGCTGCCCGGCCGACGCGTACGCCTCGGCCGCGTAGAGCAGGTGCCCGATCGACTCCCACTCGGCACCCACCGCCCGCAGCCCGGCCGCGTCGGCGGCCGCCTCCGCCGTGGCGTGCGCGAGCCGACGGCGCACGGCCGGCGAATCGGATGCCGCAGCGAGCCGCGCCAGTCGCTCCGCCGCCGTGCGTGCGTGGGCGCGCGATCCGAACCGCACGAGGTGGTGCAGCAGGCCCGCCGCCACGCTCACGGCGCCGCGCTGCTCGATCACGTCGACGCGCGCGAGGATCGTGGCGGCCGCGGCATCCGGGCGCCCCTCGCCCACGGCGATCCAGGCGTCGGCGAGCGCGGTGACCGAGTTGTCCTCGTCGAGACCCTCGATGACCTGCGCGCGCAGCTCGCGTGCTCGCGCGACGTCGCCCTGCTCGGCCGCGACGATCGCGAGGAAGCAGCGCGCGAACTCGCGCAGCGACTTCGGCCCGTGCAGCTCGGCGCCGCCGACCGTGTCGCGGAACCATCGCGCGGCCGCGTCGAGGCGTCCGAGCTGCCAGAGGATGCGGCCCATCATGAACTCGTCGAGCCGCGCCGTGAGGGCGTCGTCGTGCCGGATCGCGTCGTGCAGCGACTCGATGACCGTCGCCCGGGCGTCGTCGAGCCGGTCGGCCGCGATGAGCACGTGCGCGAGCGCGAGCTCGGCGCGCCGAGGCACGAGGACCGACTGGTCGCCCTTCGCGAAGCGCACGGCGCGCTCGGCCGCCGCGATCGCCTCGGCGTCGCGTCCGAGCGTCACGAGCGGCATCGCACGCGACAGGTCGAGCACGGCCTGCTCGAACGTGCTGTCGCCCGCGACCGCTGCCGCGGACTCGACGTGGGCGAGCGCGTCGTGCGCGTACTCGAGGTTGACGAGGAGCACCGCCTTGCTGAGCGCGATCGTCGCCGACTGCCCGGGGAGCGCGTCCTCGAGCGACTCGAGCAGCTCGAGTCCGCGGGCGCTGCCGAGCGGGTCGCCGCCGAACACGTCGGCGCGGGCCGCGCCGATCGCGGCCAGCAGCTCCGGCGGATCGCCGTCGGCCACCGCCCGCTCCTCGGCGCGCGCGAGCACGGCGAGCGCGTCCTCGGCCCGGCCGAGCGACCAGAGCAGCTCGCCGTGCAGCAGGAGGGCCGCCGCGTCGTCGGCACCGGCGGCCACGGCCGCCGCGGCGAGGCGCTCTGCGGTGCGGCGATCGTGGGCCAGCCGGGCGAGCGACGCCGAACGGGCGAGCACGCCGGCGTCGGACGGACGGCCGGCGTCGAGCCGCCAGATCGCCACCCGGAGCTCGTCGGCCGGCGTCATCGGCCGGGCGGCGATGAGGTCGGCCTGCTCGAGGAGGAGCGAGACGGAACGGAGCCGCGGAATGCTGTCGCGCACGGCAGCGGCGTAGTGCGGGTGCGCCAGTCCCACCCGCATCCGCGCACCGGACTCGTCGACGCGGATGAGGCCGCGCATCTCGAGCCGGGCGAGCGCCTCGGGCGCACCCGGCCGGCCGAACTCGTCGAACGCCAGCGGCTCGCAGAGGGCGAGGCGCTCGACCGTGTCGCGCTCGTCGTCGCCGAGCACGCGCAGCCGGGCGCGGATGAGGTCGCGGAGGGCGGGCGTGCCGACGGGCTCGCCGACGAGCTGCCAGAGTCCGTGGGCCGAGACGAGGGAACCGGCGTCGGCCGCACCGATCGCGAGCTCGCGGAGGAAGAGGGGATTGCCATGCGAGACCGCGTGCAGCTCGACGGCGTCGCGATGCGCGATCGGCCCCCCGAGCACGCGCGTGAGCAGTTCGCTGACCTCGTCGACGTCGAGCGGCGCGATGTCGAGGCGCACCGCGTCGCCGGCGGCGGCGACTGGGAGGAGCCCCTCGGGCACCGGATCGGACTCGCGCACGGTGCCGATGAGGCGCAGCACGCCCGACTCCACGAGCTGGGCGATGAGCGCGACCGAGACCGAGTCGACCGCGGAGACGTCGTCGACCGCGAGGATGGTGCGCCGTCCGGCCGCGACCTCGCGAACGGCGGCGCTCGCCGCGGCGTAGAGCGCGATCGGGTCGCCCGCCGCCGTCACCATCGCGACCGGGTCTCCTGCGAGCACCGGCGCGAGGGCGCCGAGGGGCACCGCGCTGAGGGCCGTGTTGCCGCTCGCCGTGAGCACGCACCAGTCGTCGTCGCCGAGGCGCTCGGTCACAGCCTGCATCACGCGGGTCTTGCCGATGCCCGAGGGGCCGTAGAGCAGCACCGTCCGTGCCGTGGCCGCGAGCGCGGCGACGCCGCGACCGACGAGCGAGTCCCGGCCGACCAGCGGCCACGCCTCGTCCAGCCCGCGCGGCGCGCCCCCCGACTCACCAGGTTCCACCGACACCCTCACCCTCGGTTCCCGGCGACGCCGGTGGACTCACTGTACGACCTCGCCCCTCGCCGGAGCAGGGCGCCGCTGTCCCCCGAACAGGTGGCCCAGGTGAGCAACGGAGGCACCTCCCTGAGCAATCGCCGCCGCCGCATGAGCAACGGATGCCGCGACGTGAGCAACCACCTCCTGATGCGAATGAGCAGCACCTGCCCATCCGCGAGCGCACGCCGCCCGGCGAAGCTGATCTGCGGCAGCCACCGCTGCCCTGCGAGGCCGGAGCCCCGCAGCCCACGACCAGCAGGAGCGACCGAGATGCGACCCACCACCCACGTGCCCGAGTCGGCCAGCGTCGGGCGTCGGACGCTCACGTCGCGGCTCGCGGCCCTCGGCCTCGCCGGGGCGCTCGCGACCACCGTGGCGCTCGTCGCGGCGCCGGCCGGCGTCTCGGCGAGCGATCGCGGACCCTCCGGCGAGGCGCGGGTCGCGGCATCCGACCGGCTCGTCGAGCTCGAGGCCTACGTCGAGCGCACGGTCGCCGAGTACGACGTCGCACCGGCGCAGGCGCCGGTCGTCGCATCCGCCACCCGGCTCGCCCTCGCCGCGGACCGGCACTGACCCACCACCACACGAAACCGATGCCGGGCGATCCCCGGCTCGCACCCTCGAGGAGCAGATGATGAACATGTTCAAGCAGTTCGGCGACATGGCCAAGATGGTCCAGGCCGCGCCCGGCCTCATCGACCAGGCCAACGCCCTCGCCGCCCAGTCCGAGGCGTACCGCGCCCGGATGGACGCGCAGGCGGTGCACGCGATGACCGCGCAACCGGCGCCCGGCAACCTCGAGCCCATCGCGGGCGTCGACCTCGACCGGTACGCGCGCATCGTCAAGGGCATCGCCGCCTACCAGTACGACGAGGCCAAGCTTCCCGTCGTGGCCGGCATGTTCGGCGTCGACCCGGCTTCGTGGGCCGAGGCGCAGGCGGGCTGGGGCGCGCGCATCCAAGCCGACCGCGGCGTCGGCCGCACGTTCAACGAGATCTACGCGGTGGTGTGAGATGGGCTTCCTGAAGGATCTCACGACGCTCACCCGCCAGGCGAACGCGGCATACGACCGGATGGACGTCGGCGCCTCCATGGCCGCCGCGAGCCGTTCGATGGAGGATGCGAGCCGCGTCCTCGCGGCGACCACGCCGCAGCCCGAGGAGGCGGCGTTCGAGGCCGTGCGCCTGCGCGCCACGGCGAACGTCGTCGACGCGCGGCAGCTGCCCATGGTCATCGGCATGAACGTCGTGGTCGAGCTCGACCTCGTCGTGGCGATGCCGAACGGATTCCCGCTGCCCGTGACGCGCACCGAGCAGGTCGCCCCGCTGCACCTCGCCCGAGTGACGCCCGGCTCCACGGTCGACGTGAGCATGGTGCCCGGCCGGCCGGACACCGTGCGGATCGAGTGGGGCGCCTGAGCACGCCGTCGCACATCCACGCACAGTTGACGCCCCGCCGGCACCCTCACCGGCGGGGCGTCGTGGCGTCGACGGGCGTCCGGCGCAGGTGCGTCGGGCGGGAATCAGCGGGCGCGTCGCGGGGTTATACCGGACATCGGCGGACCAGTCAAGATTTCAACTGGACATGGCGCGTCGCATGACATATAGTTGTTCTTTGCGCTCCCAGACCTACCCTGCCTTCATATTGCGGTCGGCTTTCGCGTGCCGGGGTTCATGACCTCAGGCAATCGCGACACGTCTCGGGGGTCCTACTCTCCGCTACCGACAGTGAACCGGCCCGACGGGGCCGATGGAGGTTAATTCACTTGGCTGCTGCGCGCAACGCAACCACGCCCACCCCCAAGAACGGACGCGGTGCAAGCCGCCTCTCGTTCGCAAAGGTCACCGACACCCTCACGGTACCCGACCTGCTCGCCCTCCAGACCGAGAGCTTCGACTGGCTCGTCGGCAACGACGCGTGGAAGGCGCGCGTCGAGGCAGCGGTCGAGGCGGGCCGTCAGGACCTGCCCGAGGCCACCGGCCTCGAGGAGATCTTCGAGGAGATCTCCCCCATCGAGGACCTCGGCGAGACCATGCAGCTCTCGTTCACGAACCCCGAGCTCGAGCCGCCGAAGTACACGATCGACGAGTGCAAGGAGAAGGGCAAGACCTACTCCGCCCCGCTCTACGTGAACGCCGAGTTCATGAACCACCTCACGGGCGAGATCAAGACCCAGACGGTGTTCATGGGCGACTTCCCGCTCATGACCCCCAAGGGCACGTTCGTCATCAACGGCACCGAGCGCGTCGTCGTCTCGCAGCTCGTCCGTTCGCCCGGCGTCTACTTCGAGCGCACCCCCGACAAGACGTCCGACAAGGACATCTACTCGGCGCGCGTGATCCCGAGCCGCGGCGCGTGGCTCGAGTTCGAGGTCGACAAGCGCGACCAGGTCGGCGTCCGCATCGACCGCAAGCGCAAGCAGTCGGTCACGGTGTTCCTGAAGGCGCTCGGCCTCACCTCCGAGGAGATCCTCGAGGAGTTCGCCGGCTACGAGTCCATCGCGCTCACCCTGGAGAAGGACAACATCCTCACCAAGGAGGAGGCGCTCAAGGACATCTACCGCAAGCTGCGTCCGGGCGAGCAGGTCGCCGCCGAGGCCGCGCGTGCGCTGCTCGACAACTTCTACTTCAACCCGAAGCGCTACGACCTCGCCAAGGTCGGCCGGTACAAGATCAACCAGAAGCTCGGCCTCGAGGCCCCGCTGACGGACTCGGTGCTCACGGTGCAGGACATCGTCGCCACGATCAAGTACCTCGTCGCCCTGCACGAGGACCGCGCCACGCTGCCCGGCCGCCGCGGCGGCCAGGACGTGGAGATCCGCCTCGACGTCGACGACATCGACAACTTCGGCAACCGTCGCATCCGCGCGGTGGGCGAGCTCATCCAGAACCAGGTGCGCACCGGCCTCAGCGGCATGGAGCGCGTCGTCCGCGAGCGCATGACCACGCAGGACATCGAGGCGATCACCCCGCAGACCCTGATCAACGTCCGACCCGTCGTCGCGGCGATCAAGGAGTTCTTCGGCACCTCGCAGCTGTCGCAGTTCATGGACCAGAACAACCCGCTCGCCGGCCTCACGCACAAGCGCCGCCTCTCGGCGCTCGGCCCCGGCGGCCTCTCGCGCGACCGCGCGGGCGTCGAGGTCCGCGACGTGCACCCCTCGCACTACGGCCGCATGTGCCCGATCGAGACGCCCGAAGGCCCGAACATCGGCCTCATCGGCTCGCTCGCGTCCTTCGCGCGCATCAACTCGTTCGGCTTCATCGAGACGCCGTACCGCAAGGTCGTCACGGGCAAGGTCACCGAGCAGATCGACTACCTCACCGCGATGGAGGAGGACGACTACATCGTCGCCCAGGCCAACGCGCCCCTCAAGGCCGACGGCCACTTCGTGGAGGACCGAGTGCTCGCCCGCAAGAAGGGCGGCGAGGTCGACCTGTTCCCCGCAGACGAGATCGGCTACATGGACGTCTCGCCGCGCCAGATGGTGTCGGTCGCCACGTCGCTCATCCCGTTCCTCGAGCACGACGACGCGAACCGCGCCCTCATGGGTGCGAACATGCAGCGCCAGGCGGTGCCGCTGCTCCGCAGCGACTCGCCGTTCGTCGGCACCGGCATGGAGGGCTACGCCGCGGTCGACGCGGGTGACGTGGTCACGGCCGACCGTTCGGGCGTCGTGACCGAGGTCTCGGCCGACTTCGTGACCGTGCAGCTCGACGAGGGCGGCACCGACACGTACTACCTGCGCAAGTTCGATCGCTCGAACCAGGGCACGTCCTACAACAACCGCGTCATCGTCTCCGCCGGCGACCGCGTGGAGGCCGGCGAGGTCATCGCCGACGGTCCCGCGACCGACAACGGCGAGCTCGCGCTCGGCAAGAACCTCCTCGTGGCGTTCATGCCGTGGGAGGGCCA
Source organism: Agromyces mariniharenae (assembly GCF_008122505.1). Taxonomy (NCBI): domain Bacteria; kingdom Bacillati; phylum Actinomycetota; class Actinomycetes; order Micrococcales; family Microbacteriaceae; genus Agromyces; species Agromyces mariniharenae. The sequence continues at coordinate 2,561,196 of NZ_VSSB01000001.1, forward strand.
CAACTTCGAGGACGCGATCATCCTCAGCCAGAACCTGGTGAAGGACGACGTCCTCTCCTCGATCCACATCGAGGAGTACGAGGTCGACGCCCGCGACACCAAGCTCGGCAAGGAGGAGATCACCCGCGACCTCCCCAACGTGAGCCCCGACCTGCTCGCCGACCTCGACGAGCGCGGCATCATCCGCATCGGCGCCGAGGTGCGCCCCGGCGACATCCTCGTCGGCAAGGTCACGCCGAAGGGCGAGACCGAGCTCTCGGCCGAGGAGCGCCTGCTCCGCGCGATCTTCAACGAGAAGAGCCGCGAGGTGCGCGACACGTCGCTGAAGGTCCCCCACGGCGAGCAGGGCACGATCATCGGCGTCAAGGTGTTCGACGCGCAGGACGGCGACGACGAGCTCGGCTCGGGCGTCAACCAGCGCGTGGTCGTCTACATCGCCCAGAAGCGCAAGATCACCGAGGGCGACAAGCTCGCGGGCCGTCACGGCAACAAGGGCGTCATCTCGAAGATCCTGCCGGTCGAGGACATGCCGTTCCTCGCCGACGGCACCCCGGTCGACGTCATCCTCAACCCGCTCGGCATCCCCGGCCGCATGAACTTCGGCCAGGTGCTGGAGACCCACCTCGGCTGGGTCGCCAAGCAGGGCTGGAAGGTCGAGGGCAAGCCGACGTGGGCGAAGCGCCTGCCCGAGGCCGCGCACGAGGCCGCTCCCGGCACGAAGGTCGCGACCCCGGTGTTCGACGGCGCGCTCGAGGAGGAGATCGCGGGTCTGCTCGACTCGACGCTCCCCAACCGCGACGGCGAGCGGCTCATCGACTCGAGCGGCAAGACGCAGCTCTTCGACGGTCGCTCCGGCGAGCCCTTCCCGTACCCGGTCTCGGTCGGCTACATGTACATCCTGAAGCTGCACCACCTCGTGGACGACAAGATCCACGCGCGCTCCACCGGCCCGTACTCGATGATCACCCAGCAGCCGCTCGGTGGGAAGGCGCAGTTCGGAGGCCAGCGCTTCGGTGAGATGGAGGTGTGGGCCCTCGAGGCCTACGGCGCCGCGTACGCGCTCCAGGAGCTCCTCACGATCAAGTCCGACGACATCCTCGGCCGCGTCAAGGTGTACGAGGCGATCGTCAAGGGCGAGAACATCCAGGAGCCCGGCATCCCCGAGTCCTTCAAGGTGCTCATGAAGGAGATGCAGTCGCTCTGCCTGAACGTCGAGGTGCTCTCGGCCGACGGCACCGCGGTGAGCCTGCGCGACACCGATGACGAGGCCTTCCGCGCGGCGGAGGAGCTCGGCATCAACATCTCCGCGCGCTTCGAGTCGTCGAACATCGACGAGATCTGATCCCCGGCCAGAACGACGACAGAGACTTTTTTCTAGGAGAGAAATTGCTCGACGCAACCACTTTTGACGAGCTTCGCATCGGTCTGGCCACCGCCGACGACATCCGTCGTTGGTCCTACGGCGAGGTCAAGAAGCCCGAGACCATCAACTACCGCACGCTCAAGCCCGAGAAGGACGGCCTCTTCGGCGAGCAGATCTTCGGACCCAGCCGCGACTGGGAGTGCGCGTGCGGCAAGTACAAGCGCGTGCGCTTCAAGGGCATCGTCTGCGAGCGCTGCGGTGTCGAGGTCACGAAGTCCTCGGTGCGCCGCGAGCGGATGGGCCACATCGAGCTCGCCGCCCCGGTGACCCACATCTGGTACTTCAAGGGCGTGCCCTCGCGCCTCGGCTACCTGCTCGACATGGCGCCGAAGGACCTCGAGAAGGTCATCTACTTCGCCGCCTACATGGTCATCGACGTCGACGACGAGGGTCGTCACGCCGACATGCCGGGCCTCGAGAACGAGCTCCGCCTCGAGATCAAGACGATCGGCGACCAGCGCGACGCGCGCATCGCCGAGCTGATGGCCCGCAAGGAGGCCGAGCTCGCCGAGCTCGAGGCCGAAGGCGCCAAGAGCGACGTGCGCAAGCGCGCCGAGGCCGCCGCCGACAAGGAGATGACCGGCGTCCGCAAGTCGGCCGACGAGCAGATCGCGCACCTCGAGCGCGTGTGGGAGGACTTCCGCACCCTCAAGGTCGGCGACCTCAAGCCCGAGGACTCGGTGTTCCACGAGCTCCAGGACCGCTTCGGCATGTACTTCGACGCCTACATGGGCGCCGAGGCCATCAAGAAGCGCCTCGAGGCGTTCGACCTCGCGGCCGAGGCCGAGGACCTGCACCTGCAGATCGCCGAGGGCAAGGGCCAGAAGAAGATCCGCGCCATCAAGCGCCTCCGGGTCGTCAACTCGTTCCTCGCCACTGGCAACTCGCCCGCCGCGATGGTGCTCGACGTCGTCCCGGTGATCCCGCCCGAGCTGCGCCCGATGGTGCAGCTCGACGGTGGCCGCTTCGCGACGTCCGACCTCAACGACCTGTACCGTCGCGTGATCAACCGCAACAACCGCCTCCGTCGCCTGCTCGACCTCGGTGCCCCCGAGATCATCGTGAACAACGAGAAGCGGATGCTGCAGGAGGCCGTCGACGCGCTGTTCGACAACGGCCGTCGTGGTCGCCCCGTCACGGGCACCGGCAACCGCGCCCTCAAGTCCCTGAGCGACATGCTCAAGGGCAAGCAGGGTCGCTTCCGCCAGAACCTGCTCGGCAAGCGCGTCGACTACTCGGGCCGTTCGGTCATCGTGGTCGGCCCGCAGCTCAAGCTGCACCAGTGCGGCCTGCCCAAGCAGATGGCGCTCGAGCTGTTCAAGCCGTTCGTCATCAAGCGCCTCATCGACCTCAGCCACGCGCAGAACATCAAGGCCGCCAAGCGCATGGTGGAGCGTTCGCGTCCGCAGGTGTGGGACGTGCTCGAGGAGATCATCCGCGAGCGCCCCGTGCTGCTGAACCGCGCGCCCACGCTGCACCGCCTCGGCATCCAGGCGTTCGAGCCGCAGCTCGTCGAGGGCAAGGCCATCCAGCTGCACCCGCTCGTCTGCGCCGCGTTCAACGCGGACTTCGACGGCGACCAGATGGCCGTGCACCTGCCGCTGTCGGTGGAGGCCCAGGCCGAGGCCCGCATCCTCATGCTCGCGTCGAACAACATCCTGAAGCCGTCGGACGGCCGTCCGGTGACCCTGCCCTCGCAGGACATGATCATCGGCCTGCACCACCTGACCACGCAGAAGGACGGCGCAGCCGGTGAGGGCCGTGCGTTCTCGTCGATCGCCGAGGCCATCCTCGCGTTCGACCAGAACCGCTTCGGCGCGCTCGAGCTCGACCTCAACGCCAAGGTGCGGATCCGCCTCGACGACCTGCACTTCGGCGAGGGCGAGGAGCCCGAGGGCTTCGAGTCCGGCAAGCCGTTCCTCCTCGAGACCACGCTCGGTCGTGCGCTCTTCAACGAGGCGCTGCCGGCGGACTACCCGTACTTCAACCAGCAGGCCGGCAAGGGCCAGATCTCGTCGATCGTCAACGACCTCGCCGAGCGCTACCCGAAGACGGAGGTCGCCGCGACCCTCGACCGCATCAAGGACGCCGGCTTCCGCTGGGCGACCCGCTCGGGCGTGACCGTCGCGCTGTCCGACATCGTGACCCCGCCGAACAAGGGCGAGATCGTCTCGAAGTACGAGAAGCAGGCCGCCAAGGTGCAGTCGCAGTTCGAGAAGGGCCTCACGACCGACCTCGAGCGTCGCCAGGAGCTCATCCAGATCTGGACCAAGGCCACCGACGAGGTCGCCCGGGCCATGCAGGAGAACTTCCCGACCGACAACACCATCAACCGCATGGTGACCTCGGGCGCTCGAGGCAACTGGCTGCAGGTGCGCAACATCGCCGGCATGCGAGGCCTCGTGAACAACCCGAAGGGCGAGATCATCCCGCGTCCGATCATCTCCTCGTACCGCGAGGGGCTGTCGGTGGCGGAGTACTTCATCGCCACGCACGGTGCCCGCAAGGGCCTCGCCGACACCGCGCTCCGCACCGCCGACTCGGGTTACCTGACCCGTCGTCTGGTGGACGTCTCGCAGGACGTCATCATCCGCGAGGACGACTGCGGCACGACCAAGGGCCTCGACCTGCCGATCGCGACGACGGATGCCTCGGGCGAGCTCGTGCGCGACCCCAACGTCGAGAACTCGGTGTTCGCCCGCTCGCTCGCGGCCGACGCCGTGAACGCGAAGGGCGAGGTCGTGGCCGAGGCCGGCTCCGACGTCGGCGACGTGCTCATCAACGAGCTCATCGCGGCGGGCGTCGAGTCGATCAAGGTCCGCTCGGTGCTCACCTGCGAGTCCGCGGTCGGCGTCTGCGCGAAGTGCTACGGCCGTTCGCTCGCGACCGGCAAGCTCGTGGACATCGGCGAGGCCGTCGGCATCATCGCGGCCCAGTCGATCGGCGAGCCGGGCACCCAGCTCACGATGCGCACCTTCCACACCGGTGGCTCGGCCTCGGCCGACGACATCACGCAGGGTCTTCCCCGCGTGCAGGAGCTCTTCGAGGCCCGCACCCCCAAGGGCGCGTCGCCGATCGTCGAGGCCCCCGGCCGCATCACGATCGACGAGACCGAGAAGCAGCGCAAGGTCATCCTCACGCCCGACAACGGCGACGAGCCGATCGCGTACAACGTGCTCAAGCGCTCGACCCTCCTCGTGGAGGACGGCCAGCACGTCGAGCTCGGCCAGCAGCTGATCGTCGGCACCGTCGACCCGAAGGAGGTCCTCCGGGTCAAGGGCGTCCGCGAGGTGCAGAAGCACCTGGTGGACGGCGTGCAGGACGTGTACCGCTCGCAGGGCGTGCCGATCCACGACAAGCACATCGAGGTCATCGTCCGCCAGATGCTCCGCAAGGTCACCGTGGTCGACCACGGCGACACCGAGCTGCTGCCGGGTGAGCTCGTCGACCGCTCGCGGTACAACGAGATCAACCGCGCGGCGCTCACCGAGGGCAAGAAGACGGCCTCGGCCCGCCAGGAGGTCATGGGCATCACCAAGGCCTCGCTCGCGACCGAGTCGTGGCTGTCGGCCGCGTCCTTCCAGGAGACGACCCGCGTGCTCACGCAGGCCGCCATGGAGGGCAAGTCCGACCCGCTCGTCGGCCTCAAGGAGAACGTGATCATCGGAAAGCTGATCCCCGCCGGCACCGGGCTGAACAAGTACCGGAGCGTCGCGGTCGAGGCCACGGAGGAGGCGAAGGCGGAGCGCTACCCGAACCGCATCTTCGCCGACGACGCGGCCTTCGCCGAGGGCGACCTCAGCTTCGTCGACTTCGACGCGTTCTCGAGCGACGACTTCACCCCCGGCAACTACAGCTAGTCGCCGAATCGCACGAAGGGCCCCGGAGCATTCCGGGGCCCTTCGTCGTGCCGCCGCGTCTTCCGCGCGGCTTCGCGGTGGGGCGTGCGCCCGTTGCTACAGTGAGCCCAGTCGCGGGTGCGAGGGCGCCCGGAAGGAGCGCGATCATGAGCAGCACGACTCCCGGATCCGACCCGGAGCGCCCGCACGACCCCGATGCCGTCGACCGTGGGCCGTCGGCCGACGACGCGCCGGCCGACGAGGCATCGGCCGACACGGGCGCGCACGAGCCGCTCGGCGCCGATGACGCGGCCGCGGCATCCGCGCCCGACGCCCCGGCTGAGCCCGAGCCTGGGCCCGAGCGCGCGCCCGAGCCCGTCGCCTCGCCCGAGCCCGACGTGCGGCCGGCGGATGCCGCGCCGGAGGTCGAGCCCGAACGCGAGCCCGAGCCGGCAGTGGCGGAGCCCGCGGCATCCGAGCCCACTGCATCCGCACCCATCGCACCTCCCGAGCCCGAGCCTGCGCCTCCGGCACCGGTCGTGACGGAGTCCGCGCCTGCCGACGACACGTCGCGCCTCGACGCGGCGGTGCAGCGCGCGAACGCCGAGCCCGTGGCATCCGACGACGTGGGGGAGCACGGCGCCCCCGAGCCCGTGCCCGCCGGCAGCGTGCGCCGCGAGACGTACGTGCCGGCTGCGACGGTCGCCGCGGGCACCGCGGCCGGCGCGGCGACGCTCGCCCCCGAGCCCGACGCCGTGCCCACGGCGCTCGCCGCCCCGCAGACCGTCTACGTGCAGGCGCCGAACCCGCCGAAGTCCCGCGGCAACCGCGGGTTCGGCGTGGTCGTCGCGCTCGTTGCCGCAGCCGTCTTCGCACTGCTGTACGCCGGCATCGGCTACCTCGTGCTCCTCGCGCAGAGCGATCCGGCGCGGGCCGCGACGGTGTTCGTCCAGTTCGTGGCGCAGCCCGTGTACTGGGTGCCGATCATCGCGACGTTCGTGGGCTTCACGCTCCTGGCCGCCATCGTGAACCGCGGCGCGTGGTGGTACTACGCCGTGTTCGGCCTGCTGGTGGGCGTGTTCGTGTACCTCTCCTACATCGGTGCCGCGCTGCTGACCGTGCAGGCCTGGACCATGACGATCGACGAGGCGAACGACTTCATCCGGGCGCGCTGGCTCGACCCGTTCGCCCTCATCGCGGGCATCCTCGCCCGCGAGATCACGATCTGGCTCGGCGGCTGGGTCGCCTCGCGCGGCCGCGCGGTCACCGAGCGCAACCGCCTGGCCCGTGAGGCCTACGACCGCGAGCTCGCGGCGGGGCCGCAGCCGACCCGCCCCTAGGGGTTCCGGCAGCGACCGGATCGTACCCGGCGGCGTCCACGCCGCCGGGTACGCTGCTGTGTCGGGGATGGTGACTCCTCCCCATCGACAGCACCCGTCCGATCGGGTTTGCTGGCTCGTTGACCCTGCACCCGAGGAGCCACGTGAGCATCACCATGCACGTCGACGACGCGCCTGCGCCCGGTCTCGACGCAGCCGGGCGACCCGACCCGGCGTACGCGGCCCGTCTCGGACTCCGGCCCGCGCCGTCGGGTCGACGCGCCGCCGCGTTCACGCTCGACGCCACCGCCTACGCGCTGGCGGCGTCGCCGGCGATCGTCGGCGCGGTGCTGCTGGCGAACGCGGTCGTCGGGTCGGATGCCGCGACCGGGGTCGACCCGTCGTCGCTCGTGCTGCCCCTGGTGCTCGTCGCCGTCGGACAGCTGCTCGTGACCACGTTCGGCATCACGCAGCTCGCGATGCACGGACGACGCGGCGTCACGCTGGGCAAGCGCGCGCTCGGACTGCGCTCGGTGCAGGTGGCCGACTTCGGCCGCGTTGGATTCTGGCGCGTCGTGCTGCGCGTGCTCGTGCTCTGGGCGTCGCAGGTCGTGCTGCCGTTCGTGGGACCCGCGCTGATGTTCGCGTCGGGACTCTGGGACCCCGAGCAGCGCGGTCGCAGCTGGCTCGATCGCGTCGGACGCTGCTGGGTCCTCGACGTGCGCGAGGGGCTCGACCCGTTCGACCTCAAGGCGCTCCGCCACGCACGTCGGCAGCTCGACGCGCCGGCCGCCTCGGTCGCGCGCATGCCGTCGCTCGCGACGGATCGCGGGGTCGACGAGGAGACGTTCATCCCGCAGGCGCGCTCCGCCTCGGGGGTCGTGGCCGCAGTGGCCGAGGCCGGCGCATGGACGCCGCCGCCGATCGCGGCGCCCGCAGCGTCGTCGACGGCGGTTGCGTCGCCCGGGGCGCCGGCCGTCGCGGCATCCGCTGCCGTGCCCGCCCCGGCCGTCGCGGCATCCGCTGCCGTGCCCGCCCCTGCGGCCGCGCCCGCGCCGACCCCGTCGCTCGCCCCCGCCGCGGTGTTCGCGTTCGACGACGGCAGCCGCCTCGACGCCTCGGGCACCGGCCTCCTCGGCCGCCGCCCCGCGCGCGCCGAGGGCGACCCCGCCGGCACCCTGCTCGTGCCCCTCGACGACGACTCCATGGGCATCTCGAAGACCCACGCACGCTTCGACGTCGACGACGCCGGCATCTGGATCACCGACCGCTGGTCGCGCAACGGCACGAGCGTCGCCGCGCCGGGCCGCGCCCCGGTCGAGCTCGTCCCGGGCGCGCGCACGCGCGTGGACGGCGGCACGAAGGTCGAGCTCGGCGGCCGCTGGTTCGTCGTCGAGGAGGTGACGGCCCGATGAGGCTGAAGCTGGGCCTGCGCCGCCAGTCCGGCGCCGCCGCCGACGTCGTCGTGACGACCGACGCGACGGCGACGGTCGGCGACGTCGCCCGATCGATCGCCGATGACGATCCCGCGTCGGCGCACCTGCCGCGGCATGCGGGGCCGTTGACGCTCGCGGTCGCGCCGCCCACGTCGAGCGAGCCCGTCGTGCTCGATCCCGACCTGCCCGTCGCCGACGCGCCCATCGGCTCCGGCTTCAACGCGGCCGTGGTGTCGCCGAGCGCCCGACGCGCGGCCGACGCGGGCACGGTCGCGATCCTGCACGTGCACACCGGCGCCGACGCCGGGCGCCAGGTGCCGCTCGGCCGCGGCCAGCACGTCATCGGGCGCAGCGCCGACGCCGACGTCGTGCTGCAGGACGCCCTCGTCTCGAAGCGCCACGCGCGCATCGAGGTCGACCAGGCCGTCGAGCTCGTCGACCTCAACTCCGCGAACGGCCTCATCGTCGACGGCGGCCCCATGACGCGCATCCGGGTCATCCCCGGCCAGCGCATCACGGTCGGCGACACCGACGTGTCGTTCTCGATGGTCGCGGGCACGGATGCCGCGGCCGACCCCGTGCTCGAACGCGGCGGCGCCCTCATGTTCAACCGCTCGCCCCGCGTCGAGGCCCGCTACCCGGGCACCGAGCACCCGCAGCCGCGCATCCCCACCGAGGAGAACCCGCGGCTCTTCCCCTGGCCGATGATCGTCTCGCCGATGATCGCTGGCCTCGCCATCTTCGCGCTCAACGGACGACCCGCTTCCCTCCTCATCGTCGTCCTGTCGCCGCTCATGCTCCTCGCGAACTGGTTCGGCTCGCGCACGCAGTCGAGCCGCAAGCTCAAGCAGGAGATCGAGACCTTCGAGGTGCAGCTCGAGGAGCTCGAGGAGACCCTGACCCGCGAGGTCGTCGTCGAACGCGAGCGCCGGCAGGGTGAGACGCCGCCCGTCGCGGTCGTCTACGAGCAGGCGATGCGGCTCGGTCCGATGCTCTGGACGCGGCGCCCCGAGCACTGGAACTTCCTCTCGCTCCGGCTGGGGGTCGGCTGCGCGCCGAGCCGCAACACGATCGCGACGTCCGAGGCGGCGCTGCCCGGCATCGTGACGTACGCCCGCCAGGTGGAGGTGCTGCGCGACCGCTTCGCCGAGATCGACGACGTCCCCGTCATGGAGCTCCTCACGAGCTCCGGGGCGCTCGGCGTCGCCGGGCCGGTGCACCTCGCTGCCGACGCCGTCCGCGGCCTCGCCGTGCAGCTGTTCGGCCTGCACGCGCCGAACGAGGTGGTCGCGGCTGCGATCGTGGACCCCGCCTGGAGCCGGGAGCTGGAGTGGCTGAAGTGGCTGCCGCACACGTCGAGCGCGCGGCATCCGCTCGCCGACGTCGCGCTCGCCGACAGCCAGTCGGCCGGGGCGAGCCTGCTGAGCGCGCTCGAGGAGACGATCCTCGAACGGCTGTCGGCCTCGGCCGCGCGGCGCGGACCGCTCGCCGACACGAAGGCGTCGATGTCGCGCGGCGCCGACGTCGGCTCGCCGTCGGGCGAGCGCTCCGACGACCCGCGGCCCGACAGCGCGCTCATCCTCTTCGTGTCGGCGGATGCCCCGGTCGACCGCCCGCGGCTCATCCAGCTCATCGAGCGCGGGGCCGACGCCGGCATCCACACGGTGTTCGTCGGCCCCACGGTCGAGTCGCTGCCGGCCGCGTGCCGCACGTTCGTCGACGTGACCGCCGGCCTCGACCGGGCCACGGTCGGCGTCGTGCGCTCGGGCGCCGAGTACGCGGGTGTGCGCGTCGAGGGCGTCTCGGCCCGGTACGCCGAGGTCTTCGCGCGCCGATTGGCTCCCGTCGTCGACGCGAGCACCGTGGTCGAGGACTCGAGCGACCTGCCCCGCAGCGTCTCGATGCTCACGCTCATCGGCGACGAGTTCGCCTCGAGCCCCGCGGGCGTCGTCGACCGCTGGCGGCAGAACAACTCCGTCGTCGACCGGTCGGGTGCGAAGCTGCCCCGGCTGAAGCGCGCCGGCACGCTGAAGGCGTTCATCGGCCAGTCGAGCCCCGACGCCATGACGCTCGACCTGCGCACGCAGGGGCCGCACGCGCTCGTCGGCGGCACGACCGGCGCGGGCAAGTCGGAGTTCCTGCAGGCGTGGGTGCTCGGCATGGCCGCGCAGTACAGCCCCGACCGCGTCACGTTCCTCTTCGTGGACTACAAGGGCGGCTCCGCCTTCGCCGACTGCGTCGACCTCCCGCACTGCGTGGGTCTCGTGACCGACCTCAGCCCGCACCTCGTGCGACGCGCGCTCACGAGCCTGCGCGCCGAGCTGCACCACCGCGAGCACCTGTTCAACCGCAAGAAGGCCAAGGACCTGCTCGAGCTCGAGAAGCGCCAGGACCCCGAGACGCCACCGGCGCTCGTGCTCGTCATCGACGAGTTCGCGGCGCTCGCCGGGGAGGTGCCCGAGTTCGTCGACGGCGTCGTGGACATCGCGCAGCGCGGCCGGTCGCTCGGCATCCACCTCATCATGGCCACGCAGCGCCCCGCGGGCGTCATCAAGGACAACCTCCGCGCGAACACGAACCTGCGCGTCGCCCTGCGCATGGCCGACGAGTCGGACTCGCGCGACGTCGTGGGCGACGTCGTGGCCGCGGGCTTCGATCCGTCGATCCCCGGGCGCGGCATCGCGAAGACCGGGCCCGGACGGCTCGTTCCGTTCCAGTCGGCGTACGCCGGCGGCTGGACCACCGCCGAGGTGGCCGAAGCGGAGGTGAAGGTCGCCGAGCTGCGGTTCGGCTCGACGATCACCTGGGAGTCGGACGCCGAGCCCGAGAGCGACGCGCACGACGAGGACCCGGGTCCCAACGACCAGAAGCGCATGGTGCGCACGTTCATCGCGGCCGCCGCCGAGGCCGGCGTTCCGGCGCCCCGACGTCCGTGGCTCGACGAGCTCGCCGCGACGGTCGCCGTCGAGTCGCTGCCGCAGCGCGGCGACGCCGAGATCGTCTTCGGCCTCGCCGACGTGCCCGAGCGGCAGCTGCAGGCGCCCATGGCCTTCGTGCCCGACCGCGACGGCGCCATGCTCGTCTACGGCACGAGCGGCTCGGGCAAGTCGACCGCGCTGCGCACGCTCGCGGTCGGCATCGGGCTGCGTCCCGACCTCGGCACGACCGAGGTGTACGGGCTCGACTTCGGCGCCGGCGCCCTGCGGTCGCTCGAGGCGCTGCCGCACGTGGGCTCGATCGTGTCGGGCGACGACCCCGAGCGGGTGCAGCGCCTGCTGCGCACGCTCAACGAGGTGCTCGATCGCCGTGCCAAGGCGTTCAGCGACGCGAGCGCCGCGACCCTCACGGAGTACCGCGAGCTGACCGGCCGCGACGAGCCGCGCATCCTGCTGCTCCTCGACGGCTTCGCCGCGTTCAAGACCGAGTGGGACTCCACGACCGTGCGGATGCCGTTCTACAACGTGGTCATGCGCATCCTCGGCGAGGGCCGCCCGCTCGGCGTGCACGTCGTGGCGACGGCCGACCGTGCCGGCGCGGTGCCGACGGCGGTGAGCGCCAACGTCACGAAGCGCGTCGTGCTGCGCCTCAGCGACGAGTCGGGCTACCAGGTGCTCGGCGCGCCGAAGGACGTGCTCACCGAGCGCTCGGCCCCCGGCCGCGCGATCGTCGAGGGCTTCGAGACGCAGCTCGCCGTGCCGGGCGGCACGACGAACGTCGCCGAGCAGACCCGCGCGCTCGAGTCGCTCGCTCGCGAGCTGCGTGCCCGCGGCGCACGCGACGTCCCGCCGATCGGCTCGCTGCCCGCGGTCTTCGGGGCCGCCGAGCTGCCCTCGACCGTGGGGGAGGAGCCCGCGCTCGGCATCGCCGACGACACGCTCGCGCCGATCGGGTTCGAGCCGGTCGGCACGTTCGCGGTCACCGGCCCGCCGCAGAGCGGCAAGACGAACGCCATGCGCGCCATCGTCGACGCCGTGCGCCGGTTCGACCCCGAGGTGAAGCTCTTCCACCTGGCCGGACGCCGGGCGCAGCTCGCCGACCACGCGCCGTGGGTGCGCAGCGCCACCACGGTCGACGGGGTGAAGCTCCTCGCCAAGGAGCTCGTGGACGTCGTGGGCGACGCCGACGTGCCCGGGCGATTCGTCATCGTGGTCGAGAACGTCACCCAGTTCGCCGACTCCGACGCCGAGCGGCCGCTCAAGGAGCTGTTCCAGGCGATCAACCGCAGCGATCACTTCCTCGTGGGCGACGCGGAGGTGGCGACGCTGTCGGCCGGGTTCGGCTTCGTCGGCGACTTCAAGGCGGGCCGTCGCGGGCTCGCGCTGAAGCCCGACGCGTTCGACGGCGACTCCGTGTTCAAGACGCCGTTCCCGAAGGTCAAGCGCTCGGACTTCCCCGAGGGCCGCGGCATCTTCGTGCAGAACGGCCGGATCATGACCGTGCAGGTCCCGTTCGCGGGCTGATCAGGGTGGGGAGTGCTCCCCATGTGACCCGCGTTCGACCTTCCGTACTGTGGAGCACACCGGCCCGGACGAGGGTTCGGACCGATCGAACGGAAGGATCCCCCGATGGCGGATTTCGGCGCCTCCTACGGCGAGATGGAAGCGATGGCCAACAAGCTGAACGACGCGCGTGACGACATCCAGTCGCAGCTCGACCAGCTGAAGAACTCGGTGGACTCGCTGCTCGGCAACGACTTCAAGACGCAGCACGCGTCGGGCAAGTTCGGCCAGGGCTACGAGGAGCTCACCACCGGGCTCAAGAACGCGGTCGACGGCATCGGCGAGATGGGCGAGGCCCTCCGCGGCATGATGCAGGCGATCCAGGACCTCGACCAGCAGCTCGCGGGCCGCTGACGCATCGCACGGCGGGAGGGGTGATCCTCCCGCCGTGCGTCGTCCCCGAGGCATCCGACGCGCGGATGCCTCGCCCCCACCCGTGAACACCGCACACGACCGAGGAGCCCGCTGGTGACCGACATCCTGATCGAGTACTCCGTGCTGAACGAGCTCAACGGATCGCTGAAGCAGATCATCGTCGAGCTCGAGAAGGCCGAGGAGCGCGCCACGAGCCTCGAGGGCGACATCGGCGACCCCTACGGCCGCGACACGCTCCGCGAGGCGGCGGAGGAGTTCGAGGACGGCTGGGACGACCGTCGCGCCGCGCTCAAGGAGGACCTCATGAAGATCCAGGAGCGCGTCGAGGCGACCGGCAAGGGCTGGGCCGAGTGGGACGCCGCCGCCGCCAAGGAACTCGCCGTCGAGGCGAACGAAGTCGACACCATGCCCCGGGCCTGACCCCGAGATCACGAGGAGCACGAACCAGATGGAGCCGTCACCCGCCGGGAACCCGATCGAGGTCGTCACCGGCAACGCCTTCGGCATCCGCACGCGCGGGCGTGCGATCGAGGACCTCGGCGACCAGATGATCGGCGCGGCCGGCGTCCTGCGGGCCATCGCCGACAACGGCGTGCCGCAGCAGGGCCTCTCGATCGACAAGATCAAGGAGGTCATCGGCGAGATCGACGGCGAGCTGAAGCTCGCCGGCGAGCGCTACAGGCCGTCGGGCACCGCGCTCGTGGCCTACGCCGACGCCCTCGACGGCGTGCAGCAGCAGATGCGCCTCATCGTGCCGCGCTGCCAGGACGCGTGGGACGACTACCAGGCCGCGCTCGGCCGCTACGAGGACGCCAACCACCCGCTGCCGCCCGGCCAGGCCGGCACGCCGCCGGCCGGCGGCGGGCAGAGCCCCGAGCAGGAGGCGCACGACCGCGACATCCGGTCGGCACTGAACCGCGCGAACGACGCCTACGACGAGTTCCTCGCCGAGGCCCGCAGCTTCGACACGCAGTTCGAGACGTGGGAGGACGCGTTCGAGGCCGCCTCGAACGGCATCCGCGAGGCCACCGACGGCGGCATCTCCGACGGGTTCTGGGACGACGTCGACGGCTTCGTGGCCGGCGTGCTCGTCGTGCTGCAGTGGGCCGGGATCGTGCTCGCGGTGCTCGCGTTCGTCATCGGCGGTCCCATCATCGCGGCGCTCGGCGCGATCGTCGCCATCGCGACGCTCGCCATCACGATCTACCAGAAGGCCCGCGGCGACACGGGCTGGCTCGAGCTGGGACTCGCCATCGTGGGCGTCATCCCGTTCGGCAGCCTCGCCAAGTTCTCTGGCGGCTTCAAGCCCGGCATGACCGGCTTCCTCGACGACATGGTCGGCGGCCTCGGCACCTCGGGCAGCCGCGCGATCATCGGCAACGCCATCCGCCGGTTCCCCGACACCTACGGCATCAGTCGCGCGTTCGGCGCCTCGCCGTTCACCTCGTTCGTCGCCGCCGCCCGCGGCGGGCACTCGGGCGCCGACATCGCGGCCCGCCTCATGGGCATCGGGTTCGGCGACGAGTCGACCCGCGCGATGTCGAACGGCTGGGGCGCGGCGGCCCACGTCTTCGGCCACTACGGTTGGGTGGTGAACTCCCCGCTGAACGCCGGCATGACGATCGCCGACGCGGTGGGCGACCTCTTCGAGAACGACGTCGAGACCTGGGAAGCCCAGCTCGCCGCGTGACCGACCCCATCCACGACCGGAAGGCCGGTATGAACCTGCGCGACGAGCTGCTGGGCACCGCCCGCCCCGTGCCCGAGTACAGCCTCGTCCTGCCCTCGGGCTGGGCCGAGTACGACGCCACCGCCGAGTCGGAGCGCGAGCTCGTGCGGCTCGCGAGCACGCGGCTCCGGCAGCAGCACCGCCCCGACCTCGATGCGCAGCTGCGGGCGTTGACCGGCCGGGCGTTCGCCGGCCTCCGCTCCGCGAACACGCACCGCATCTACCTCCAGACCGAGGCGTGGGCCGACGAGCTCGTGCTGCCGCTGTCGATCACGGCCGCGGTGCGCACGGCGCCCGGCGGCGGCACGCTCGACGGGGTCGTCGCCGAGCTCATCCGCGACGGCGCGACCTCGCTGCACGGCGACAAGCGCTTCGTCCGCTGGGAGCGCGACACCACCGTCGCGGTCGGCACCACGACCGTGGGTCAGCGCACGGCCGCCTACCTCACGCCGTTCCCCGACCGTCGTACGAAGGCGCTGCAGTTCACCGCCGTGGCCGTGCACCCCGTCGACGACCCGACCGAGGCGTGGCGCCCGGTGGTCGAGCGGATGCTGGAGCTCACCGACGCCGTCGTGAGCACGTTCGCGTGGCGGGCGGCCGCATGAGGCTCGACGTCGAGGTGGACGAGCGCTACTGGGCGCACCTCCCGGGCGAGTTCCCGTCGGACGGCTACGCCGACCGCGGCGCCTGGGAGCGCGACGTCGTGGCGCGGTACCTCGCGGTCCGGCCCGATGCCGACGACGCGACGCGGGCCGCTGCGGCCGACATCGCCGAGGCGGCGGTCGATGGCCTCATGCCCTCGGCGCTGTTCGGGCTCCTGTTCTGGCCGACCCGCCGGGCAGCGGCCGCGCTGCTGCACGTCGACCTCGCGCCGACGCTCCGGCGGGGCGACGATCCCGTGCGGGAGCTCCTCGACGGCGTGCCCACCGCGCTGCCGCCCAGCGTCGACCCCGTCGAGGTGCCGGGGGTCGGCAGCGGCGTCGCCGTGCGGTTCGTGCTGCCGGCCGCACCGGGCGAGACGCCCGTCGCGGGCATCGGCTACGTGCTGTCGGGCCCGCGGGGATCGGTGCGCATCGTCTCGTCGCCGACCAGCACGACCATGGTCGGCATGCTCGACGCGCCGCTGCGCGAGCTCGTCGGCACGCTCCGCTTCGTCGCATGACCGAGCCGAGCGCCCCGGTGGCGGCCAGGCCCACCGCGAACGAGTACGCCCGAGCCGTGTCCGGCGATGCCGGGCGGTTCGACTGGACCGAGTTCGAGCGCAGCCTGCTCTCGCGGCGCGCCGACCTCCTCGCGCCGTGGGAGTCCGCGTTGCGCGACCTGCGCGCGCCGCGGCGTGCCTCCGCCTGGCGTGGGGCGGGCGTGTTCGTCCTGTCGATCGTGCCGTTCGTCGTGCCCGGGCTCCTCGTCATCGGCATCCGCACCGACCAGCCGCTCGCGGGCTGGCTCGCCGCCGCGCTCGTGCTCTCGCTGGCGCACGTCGTGTTCCGCCTCGTGCAGCTCCGCGCCGCGCGTCGCGGCGCCGCTCCCGACGCGCCGCAGGGCCTGGTGCTGGCCGGCGTGTCGGTCGCGTTCGCCGTGCTCGCCGCGGTGCTCGCGGCGCTCATCGCGATCCAGCGCCCGCAGCCGCTCGCCTTGCCGGCCGCCGCCGCCGCCGTCGCGATGGCCGCGGTCCTGGTGATCTGGGTCGTCGCCGAGCGCCGTCGCAGCCGTGCGGCCGGCACCGCGGATGCCGCGCCCGGCGACGCCGTGGGGGCGCTTCGCGCCGCGGTCGACGGGCTCGCGCCGAACGACCGGGCCGCCATCGAGCGCGATCGCGACGGCGCGCTCGAGCTGCTCGTGCGCAACGGCGTCTGCTCCGACGCCGAGCGACGCGACGCCGCCGACGCACCGCTCGGCGGGATCGCGCGGTGGGCGTGGGCCGCCGGCCGCCGAGCCTCCGACGCGCGCGGCTGACCGTCGTCGCGACGGTCGGCGTACGCTCGGAACGATGGACCTCTCCCGTCGCAACGCCTGGGTCGTCGCCGCCTTCGCCGCCGCCCTGGACTTCGCCGCGATCGTGTGCGCGTGGGGGTTCGTGAGCCTGCTGACCGACGCCGATGTGATCGCGGCTCCCGATGCGGGCCTGTTCGTCGGGCCGGCGGCGGCCGGGGCATCCGTCGCGGCCGTGCTGCTCACGCTGGCGCACACGCTGCGGCGCCCCGAGCGGCAGCTGCCCAGCGTGCTCTTCTCGGCGATCTGGAGCTGGGTGGCGCTCGTCGTCGTGGCGACGGTCGGCTACGCGATCGCGACCGGGACGCTGCTCGCCGCGCTGCTCTTCGGCCTCGGGCTCGGCGTCACGTGGTTCGGGCTGCTCGTCCCGGCGCTCGCCGCCGTGGTCGCCTCGTTCGCGCTGCTCGTCGCACGCGGACGCTCGAGCGGCATGGCCCGCCCGCGGTGGCCGTGGGAGCGCGACGACGAGGAGTGACGAGCGCTCCGGGCTCGTCGACGACGGCCCCTGAGCTCGTCGACGGATGCCACGCGCGCCGCGCCATCCGGTCGCCGGATCGAGGGCCGCCGCGCGGTCGCGCAGTATCGTGAACGCGTGGAGGGTTCGATCGAGGCGCGCGTGAGCCACGAGGTCGACCGATGGCTGGCGTGGTTGCCGAGGTGGCGGCCCGGCACGCATCGCGGTCGCGTGCGGCTCTGCACGCGCTGCTTCGGATCGCCCATCCTCGCCGCGGCCGGCCTCGACGTCGACGTCCCGCACCCCGTGCAGCACGCGTTCTCGATGCGCATGAAGGGGATCATCGACGGCGCGGTCGACGACTACACCGCGCGCAACCTGCCGATGCTGCACCGCGAGATCCGCCTCGCCGAGGAGCGCAAGGCGCGCCGGCCGTACCGCGCGGGCGAGGGCCTCGACCCCGAGTTCCTCGGGCTCGACCTCGACCCCGAGCCCGTGCCCGACCAGCCGTTCCTGTTCACCCTGACCGGCCTCGAGGCCGACACGGCGGCCGAGGCGAACGAGCCCGCGCCGCGCCCGTTCACGCCCGAGGAGAAGGAGGCGCTGCGCGAGGAGGTGCGCATGGCCGACGAGTTCGCCAAGCAGCTCGGACGACGCATCTGCGTGGAGCTCGCCCAGCACCGCGAGCGGATCGGCGTGGCCGTGGTCGCCTACGTCGAGCCCCAGGTCGAGGAGCTGCTGGCCGACCTCGACCGCGAGCTCGACGCTCCGGGTTGGCCGGGAATGCCCTGAGAGCCGCCGACGTTGTATCAGGACGGTGGAGGTGCGCGAGCACCGGCCCCGCGGGTTCCGCCCTCGGAGAACGTGCCGCCCGCGGCATCCGTCGTCATTTGACCGTGAGGTGACGCGGCATTACCATTGAGCGGGTGTGCGCGTTGACGCGCGCTTGAACCGTGCCCGCCGGCAGATCACGAGATCGACCGGCGGCACGTCTCCGGTTCGCACCAGAACGCACACGCCAGGGCACCCGACGGGTCGCCCCCACGGCATACCCACCACTCCAAGGCCCCGCAGCTCTGCGGTGCCGGTGGGTCGTGATGTGAATTCCATCAACCGCTGTCACCGTGCAGCACAACGAGGAGAAGCAGTGCCAACCATTCAGCAGTTGGTCCGCAAGGGTCGCTCGCCGAAGGTCACCAAGACCAAGGCTCCCGCCCTGAAGGCCAACCCCCAGCAGCGCGGCGTGTGCACGCGTGTGTACACCACCACCCCCAAGAAGCCGAACTCGGCGCTCCGCAAGGTCGCCCGTGTGAAGCTCTCGAACGGCACCGAGGTGACCGCCTACATCCCCGGCGAGGGCCACAACCTGCAGGAGCATTCGATGGTGCTCGTCCGCGGCGGTCGTGTGAAGGACCTCCCCGGCGTGCGCTACAAGATCATCCGCGGCGCGCTCGACACGCAGGCCGTCAAGAACCGCAAGCAGGCTCGTAGCCGCTACGGCGCGAAGATGGAGAAGAAGTAATGCCTCGCAAGGGACCCGCTCCGAAGCGCCCCGTCGTCGCCGACCCCGTCTACGGCTCGCCGGTCGTCAGCCAGCTCGTCAACAAGATCCTGATCGACGGCAAGAAGGACCTCGCGCAGCGCATCGTCTACGAGGCGCTCGAGAACGTCGCGAACAAGTCCGGCCAGGACGCCGTCGCCACCCTGAAGAAGGCGCTCGACAACGTGCGCCCCACCCTCGAGGTGCGCTCGCGCCGCGTCGGCGGTTCGACCTACCAGGTCCCCGTCGAGGTCAAGCCGCACCGCGCCAACACCCTCGCCCTGCGCTGGCTCACGAGCTACGCGAAGGCCCGCCGCGAGAAGACGATGACCGAGCGTCTCACCAACGAGATCCTCGACGCGTCGAACGGCCTCGGTGCCGCCGTGAAGCGTCGCGAGGACACGCACAAGATGGCCGAGTCGAACCGCGCCTTCGCCCACTACCGCTGGTAGCAGGTGAGCGGATGCCGCGAGGCCCGCGCCCGCGGCATCCGCTGCACCAACCCCATCCGAACCTGAACTCCCCCGGAGGAACCCCGTGGCACTTGACGTGCTCACCGACCTGAGCAAGGTCCGCAACATCGGCATCATGGCGCACATCGATGCCGGCAAGACCACCACCACCGAGCGCATCCTGTTCTACACGGGCGTCAACCACAAGATCGGCGAGACGCACGACGGCGCGTCGACGACCGACTGGATGGAGCAGGAGAAGGAGCGCGGCATCACGATCACGTCGGCCGCCGTGACCTGCTTCTGGAACAAGAACCAGATCAACATCATCGACACGCCCGGCCACGTGGACTTCACGGTCGAGGTGGAGCGCTCGCTCCGCGTGCTCGACGGTGCAGTCGCCGTCTTCGACGGCAAGGAGGGCGTCGAGCCCCAGTCCGAGACCGTGTGGCGCCAGGCCGACAAGTACAACGTCCCCCGCATCTGCTTCGTCAACAAGATGGACAAGCTCGGCGCGGACTTCTACTTCACGGTCGACACCATCGTCAGCCGCCTGGGCGCCAAGCCGCTCGTGCTGCAGCTGCCCATCGGCGCCGAGAACGACTTCGTCGGCGTCATCGACCTCATCGAGATGCGGGCCCTCGTCTGGCCCGGCGACGCCAAGGGCGACGTGACGATGGGTGCGAAGTACGAGATCCAGGAGATCCCGGCCGACCTCCAGGAGAAGGCAGAGGAGTACCGCAACACGCTCCTCGAGACCGTCGCCGAGACCGACGACGCGCTGCTCGAGAAGTTCTTCGGCGGCGAGGAGCTCACGGTCGAGGAGATCAAGGGCGCGATCCGCAAGCTCACGGTCAACTCCGAGATCTACCCGGTGCTCTGCGGCTCGGCCTTCAAGAACCGCGGCGTGCAGCCCATGCTCGACGCCGTCATCGACTACCTGCCGTCGCCGCTCGACGTGCCGGCGGTCGAGGGTCGCAACCCGCGCAACGAAGAGGAGATCATCGAGCGTCACCCCGACGCGAACGACCCCTTCGCCGCGCTCGCGTTCAAGGTCGCGGTGCACCCGTTCTTCGGTCGCCTCACCTACATCCGCGTGTACTCGGGCCACCTCGACTCCGGCGGCCAGGTCGTGAACTCGACCAAGGGCAAGAAGGAGCGCATCGGCAAGATCTTCCAGATGCACGCCAACAAGGAGAACCCGGTCGACTCGGTCACCGCGGGCAACATCTACGCGGTCATCGGCCTCAAGGACACGACCACAGGCGACACCCTGTGCGACCCCGACAACCAGGTCGTGCTCGAGTCCATGACGTTCCCGGCCCCGGTCATCGAGGTCGCGATCGAGCCGAAGACCAAGGCCGACCAGGAGAAGCTGGGCACCGCGATCCAGAAGCTGGCCGAGGAGGACCCGACCTTCCGCACCGAGCTCAACCAGGAGACGGGCCAGACCGTCATCAAGGGCATGGGCGAGCTGCACCTCGACATCCTCGTCGACCGCATGAAGCGGGAGTTCAAGGTCGAGGCCAACGTCGGCAAGCCGCAGGTCGCGTACCGCGAGACCATCAAGCGCGCCGTCGAGAAGCACGACTACACCCACAAGAAGCAGACGGGTGGCTCGGGCCAGTTCGCGAAGATCCAGTTCGCGCTTGAGCCCCTCGAGATCGAGGGCGACAAGACGTACGAGTTCGAGAACAAGGTCACCGGTGGCCGCGTCCCGCGCGAGTACATCCCCTCGGTGGACGCCGGCTTCCAGGACGCCATGCAGTACGGCATCCTCGCGGGCTACCCGATGGTGGGCGTCAAGGGCATCCTGCTCGACGGCGCCGCCCACGACGTCGACTCCTCGGAGATGGCGTTCAAGATCGCCGGCTCGATGGGCTTCAAGGAGGCCGCTCGGAAGGCGAACCCGGTTCTGCTCGAGCCGCTCATGTCCGTCGAGGTGCGCACCCCTGAGGAGTACATGGGTGACGTCATCGGCGACCTGAACTCGCGTCGCGGTCAGATCCAGTCGATGGAGGACGCCGCCGGCGTGAAGGTCGTGCGCGCGCACGTCCCGCTCTCGGAGATGTTCGGGTACATCGGCGACCTGCGGTCGAAGACCTCGGGCCGTGCCGTGTACTCGATGGAGTTCGAGAGCTACGCGGAGGTCCCGAAGGCAGTCGCCGACGAGATCGTCCAGAAGAACAAGGGCGAATAGCCCTGGGAGCGCTGCCCGACCGGGTCGCGTAACATAACAACACAACCCCCGTAGCCAACCGTGCGCAATCCAGCGCCCGGCGACGGCTGCATGAAAGTCCTGAGGAGGACCCACAGTGGCTAAGGCCAAGTTCGAGCGGACCAAGCCGCACGTCAACATCGGTACGATCGGTCACGTCGACCACGGCAAGACGACGCTCACCGCGGCGATCTCGAAGGTGCTCGCCGACAAGTACCCGTCGGCAACCAACGTGCAGCGTGACTTCGCGTCGATCGACTCGGCTCCCGAGGAGCGCCAGCGCGGCATCACGATCAACATCTCGCACGTCGAGTACGAGACGCCGAAGCGCCACTACGCGCACGTCGACGCCCCGGGTCACGCCGACTACATCAAGAACATGATCACCGGTGCCGCCCAGATGGACGGCGCGATCCTCGTGGTCGCGGCGACCGACGGCCCGATGGCCCAGACCCGCGAGCACGTGCTGCTCGCGAAGCAGGTCGGCGTGCCCTACCTGCTCGTCGCGCTGAACAAGGCCGACATGGTCGACGACGAGGAGATCCTGGAGCTCGTCGAGCTCGAGGTCCGCGAGCTGCTGTCGAGCCAGGGCTTCCCCGGCGACGACGCTCCGGTCATCCGCGTCTCGGGCCTCAAGGCGCTCGAGGGCGACGCGCAGTGGACCCAGTCGGTCCTCGACCTCATGGACGCCGTCGACGAGTCGATCCCCGACCCCGTGCGTGACAAGGACAAGCCGTTCCTCATGCCGATCGAGGACGTCTTCACCATCACCGGTCGTGGCACGGTCGTCACGGGTCGCGCCGAGCGCGGCACGCTGAAGATCAACTCCGAGGTCGAGATCGTCGGCATCCGCCCGACGCAGAAGACCACGGTCACGGGCATCGAGATGTTCCACAAGCAGCTCGACGAGGCGTGGGCCGGCGAGAACTGCGGTCTCCTGCTCCGCGGCACCAAGCGCGAGGACGTCGAGCGCGGCCAGGTCGTCGTGGCCCCGGGCTCGGTCACCCCGCACACCAACTTCGAGGGCACTGCGTACATCCTCTCGAAGGAGGAGGGCGGCCGTCACAACCCGTTCTACGCGAACTACCGCCCGCAGTTCTACTTCCGCACCACCGACGTCACCGGCGTCATCACGCTGCCCGAGGGCACCGAGATGGTCATGCCCGGCGACACCACCGACATGACGGTCGAGCTCATCCAGCCGATCGCCATGGAGGAGGGCCTCGGCTTCGCCATCCGTGAGGGTGGTCGCACCGTGGGCGCCGGTACGGTCACGAAGATCATCAAGTAACACCCTTCGCGTCGCTCGCGGCGCGGAACCGACACGGGGTCGGACCTTCGGGTCCGGCCCCGTTTCGCATGCCGAGACGGGGTCGGGGGCCGAGCGGATGCCGCGGCGGGTCCGGCCCCGTTTCGCGTCGTGTGACGCGAGGTTTCGCCTACCCGGCAATCTCCTGTCAACCCCACCGCTCGTTTTGAGCCTCGGACGGGGGTCTGCCTACGCTCGTGGAGATGTCCTCATCTTCCGCGACCGTGCCGCGCGCCTCCGTGCGCCCCGAGATCCAGGCGCTGCGCGCCGTGGCGATCGGATGCGTCGTGCTGTACCACTTCTGGCCGGCGGTGCTGCCCGCGGGGTTCGTGGGCGTCGACGTCTTCTTCGTCGTGTCGGGCTTCCTCATCACGGGACTCCTCCTGCGCGACGCGGAGCGGTTCGGTCGCGTGCGGCTCCGCGAGTTCTACGTGCGACGCATCCGCCGCATCCTGCCGGCCGTGCTCGTCGTGCTGAGCGCCTGCGCGATCGCGACGCTCCTGTTCGTCCCGCGCATCGAGTGGCGCCCGTACCTGCAGCAGGTCCTCTCGAGCGCGCTCTACGTGCAGAACTGGCACCTCGCGCGCGACTCGCAGATCCCGCGTCGCGCCGACCTCGAGTCCACGCCGGTGCAGCACTTCTGGTCGCTGTCGGTGGAGGAGCAGTTCTACCTGCTCTGGCCGTTGCTCATCATCGCCGCGCTGTGGCTGGCCGTCAGGCTCGGCCGCCGGCGGCTCGCGATCGTCGCCGTGGTGCTCGGCGTCGCGACCGTCGCCTCGTTCGTGCACGGCGTCGCGCTCACCGCGCAGGACCACAACCTCGCCTACTTCTCCACGCTCTCGCGCGCCTGGGAGTTCGGCGTCGGCGGCCTGCTCGCGCTCGCGCCGGTGATCGCGGGGGAGCGGCTCCGGCGGACCCGCGCCCTCGCGGCGTGGCTCGGCCTCGCGGCCATCGCGGCGGCGGCGCTCACGTTCACCGACCACGCGCTCTTCCCCGGCGTGATCGCGCTCGTGCCGGTGCTCGGCACGGCGGCCGTGATCTGGGCCGGGATGCCGCGGGCCGCCCTCTCGCTCTCGCCCGTCGCCGCGCTCCGACCCGTGCAGTGGTTCGGCGACATCTCGTACTCGCTGTACCTCTGGCACTGGCCGATCATCATGTTCACGCCGTTCATCCTGGGGCGGCCGAGCGAGGCGCCGGTCATGGTGCTCCTGCTCGTGCTCTCGATCGTCGTCGCGGCTGCGTCCAAGCGCTGGATCGAGGATCCGTTCCGCCGTGCGGCTCCGCGCGAGCGGCTGCGGATGCCGCGCGCCCGACGCATCGGCGTGGCATCCGCCGCCGCCCTCGCCGCCGTCGTGCTGCTCACGTCGGGCGTCGCCGGGTACACGGTGGAGAAGCCGAACGCGCAGCTGTGCCGCAACAGCGACGACGGCGACTGAAGCGACGAGGGCGACTGAGCGGAGCGGGTCAGCGCGGCGCGTGCCGGAGCTCGGTGCCGTCGACGGTCGTGGGCAGCTCGACGACCTCGTCGATCGTGCGGGCCACGGTGCATCCGCGCTCGATCGCCTTGGTCATCACGTCGAGGAGCTGCTGCCGCTCGTCGGCGTCGAGCGCCGACAGGTCGAGGAGGAACTCCTCGTCGATGCGGTGGTAGCGGTTGTCGTCGGCCGACTTGCCGTGCGCCCAGACCGTGAGGGCGAAGTCCTCGCCGAGTCGGCGCGCCGTGACACGGTCGGCGCTGAGGCCCGAACAGGCGATGACGGCGAGCTTCAGCAGCTCCCCGGGCGTGAAGTGCTCGCCCTCGAGCTCGGGGCCGCCGACGCGCAGCGTCGCGCCGCGCTCGTTGAGCCCCTCGTACATCCGCGGGCCGATCCGCGCGACCGAGACGCTGCCCGGTCCGATGCGCTCGCTCACGGCGTGCGCGTGCTGGGTGGTGGGCTGCTCGTCTGCGGTCGTCATCCCTCGATTCCACCACTCCCGGCGGCCCGCGGCATCCGCAAACCGACAGGAGCCTGTGAACCGGCGGAGCGCGACACGCCCGGGTTGCACGGAGGGGCCCGGCTATGGCAAACTCGTTGGGTTCAACATTTCGAACGCGCGCCTTGTTGCGCGCCGTTTCGGATCACTGCCAGGCAGTGCATAACCACCGGAAACCGCGAGGTCACCGGGTCAGGTTAGGCCGCAGGCAGCAGAACACGACAATCGACACCCACCACCCACGGGGGAACCCGTGTGTGTTCGCGCGGGCGACACGCCCGAGCGCGGGGGTCGGGCTCGGGGTCGAGCGTGTCGAGGCCACCGCGGCTGTCCAACAGCGCAGCGGGGTGCCTTCGACAGGCTCGATCAACGGCCGTTGACAGCAGAACAGTGGTGCTCCATACAAGCAGTGCTACGCGGCGTCCAATGCCCTCGGAAGGGGTACGACGCCTTGACAGAGAGAGAGTCAGCAATGGCGGGACAGAAGATCCGCATTCGACTGAAGTCGTACGACCACGAGGTCATCGACACCTCGGCGCGCAAGATCGTCGACACGGTGACCCGCGCGGGCGCCACGGTCGTCGGCCCCGTGCCGCTTCCGACGGAGAAGAACGTGGTGTGCGTCATCCGCTCGCCCCACAAGTACAAGGACAGCCGCGAGCACTTCGAGATGCGCACCCACAAGCGCCTCATCGACATCGTGGACCCGACGCCCAAGGCCGTCGACTCGCTCATGCGCCTCGACCTCCCGGCCGACGTCAACATCGAGATCAAGCTCTGAGGTACCTGATGTCCACCGCTACCAAGAACGTGAAGGGTCTGCTCGGCACCAAGCTCGGCATGACCCAGGTGTGGGACGAGAACAACAAGCTCGTGCCCGTCACCGTCATCGAGATCGCCCCCAACGTGGTGACCCAGCTGCGCACCCCCGAGAAGGACGGCTACGAGGCCGTGCAGATCGCCGCGGGCGCCATCGACCCCCGCAAGGTGAACCAGCCCGCCGCCGGCCACTTCAAGGCCGCCGGCGTGACCCCGCGCCGCCACCTCGCCGAGGTCCGCACCGCTGACGCCGCGAGCTACGAGCTCGGCCAGGAGCTCACGGTCGACGGCACCTTCGAGGCCGGCCAGCTCGTCGACGTCGTCGGCACGAGCAAGGGCAAGGGCTTCGCCGGTGTCATGAAGCGCCACAACTTCAAGGGCGTCTCGGCTTCGCACGGTGCGCACCGCAACCACCGCAAGCCCGGCTCGATCGGTGCGTCCTCGACGCCCAGCCGTGTCTTCAAGGGCATGCGCATGGCCGGTCGCATGGGTGGCGAGCGCGTCACCGTCCTCAACCTCCGCGTGCACGCCGTCGACGCCGAGAAGGGCCTGCTGCTCGTCAAGGGCGCGGTTCCCGGTGCTCGCGGCCGTCTCGTGTTCGTCCGCAACGCAGTGAAGGGGGCGTAGTCCATGGCTACCGCGACCAACACCATCGACACCCTCGACGTCACCGGCAAGAAGTCCGGCACGGTCGAGCTCCCCGCCGAGCTCTTCGACGTGCAGACCAATGTGCCGCTGATCCACCAGGTCGTCGTCGCCCAGCTCGCCGCGGCGCGCCAGGGCACCCACAAGACCAAGACCCGCGGCGAGGTCTCCGGCGCCGGCCGCAAGCCCTTCAAGCAGAAGGGCACGGGCCGCGCCCGCCAGGGCTCGATCCGCGCGCCGCAGATGACCGGCGGTGGCATCGTCCACGGCCCGCAGCCCCGCGACTACTCGCAGCGCACCCCCAAGAAGATGATCGCCGCCGCCCTGCTCGGCGCGCTCTCCGACCGCGCCCGCGGCGGCCGCGTCCACGCGGTCGAGGCCTTCGTGACCGGCGACGTGGCGAAGACCCGCGACGCGATCGCGCTCCTCGAGGGCATCGCCCCCGCCAAGCACTACCTGGTCGTGCTCACGCGCGACGAGGAGCTCAGCGAGCGCGCGGTGCGCAACATCCAGACCGTGCACGTGCTGCCGGTCGACCAGCTCAACGCCTACGACGTGCTCGTCGCCGACGACATCGTCTTCAGCACGGCCGCGCTCGAGGCGTTCATCGCCGCGAAGCAGGCGAAGAAGGAAGAGGTCTCCGCAT
Organism: Agromyces mariniharenae; assembly: GCF_008122505.1. NCBI lineage: Bacteria > Bacillati > Actinomycetota > Actinomycetes > Micrococcales > Microbacteriaceae > Agromyces > Agromyces mariniharenae. The sequence continues at coordinate 2,587,865 of NZ_VSSB01000001.1, forward strand.
GAGCGCCGCCCAGAACAAGGACCCGCGCGACATCATCATCGCGCCGGTCGTCTCGGAGAAGAGCTACGGCCTGATCGACGAGGGCAAGTACACGTTCATCGTGGACCCCCGCTCGAACAAGACCGAGATCAAGCTCGCCATCGAGAAGATCTTCAACGTGCAGGTCGCGTCGATCAACACCCTGAACCGCCAGGGCAAGACCCGCCGCACCCGGTTCGGCATCGGCAAGCGCAAGGACACCAAGCGCGCGATCGTCACCCTCAAGTCCGGTTCCATCGACATCTTCACGGCTGTCGGCTGAGGAGCATAGAGAAACATGGCTATTCGTAAGTACAAGCCCACGACCCCGGGTCGTCGCGGTTCGTCGGTCGCCGACTTCGCGGAGATCACGCGTTCGACGCCCGAGAAGTCGCTGCTCCGCCCGCTGTCCAAGACCGGTGGCCGCAACAACCAGGGCCGCATCACGACGCGTCACATCGGTGGTGGCCACAAGCGCCAGTACCGCGTGATCGACTTCCGTCGCAACGACAAGGACGGCGTGCCCGCCAAGGTCGCGCACATCGAGTACGACCCGAACCGCACCGCGCGCATCGCGCTGCTGCACTTCGTGGACGGCACCAAGCGCTACATCCTCGCGCCGAACAAGCTGCAGCAGGGCGACCCGATCGAGTCGGGCCCCAACGCCGACATCAAGCCCGGCAACAACCTGCCGCTGCGCAACATCCCGACCGGTACGGTCATCCACGCCATCGAGCTCCGCCCCGGCGGCGGCGCGAAGATGGCGCGTTCGGCCGGTGCCGCCGTCCGCCTGGTGGCGAAGGACGGCCCCTACGCGCAGCTGCGCCTGCCCTCGGGCGAGATCCGCAACGTCGACGCGCGCTGCCGCGCGACCGTCGGCGAGGTCGGCAACGCCGAGCAGTCGAACATCAACTGGGGCAAGGCCGGCCGCAAGCGCTGGAAGGGCGTCCGCCCGACGGTCCGCGGTGTCGCGATGAACCCGATCGACCACCCGCACGGTGGTGGTGAGGGCAAGACCTCCGGTGGTCGCCACCCGGTGAGCCCCTGGGGTCAGCCCGAGGGCCGCACGCGTCGCCCCAACAAGGAGAGCGACAAGCTCATCGTCCGTCGTCGCACCGTCGGCAAGAAGCGCAAGTAGGAGTAAGAGAAGATGCCTCGCAGTCTCAAGAAGGGCCCCTTCGTCGACGAGCACCTGCTTCGCAAGGTCGTCGTCCAGAACGAAGCCGGCAGCAAGAACGTCATCAAGACGTGGTCGCGCCGCTCGATGATCATCCCGGCCATGCTCGGCCACACGATCGCCGTGCACGACGGCCGCAAGCACATCCCGGTGTTCGTCACCGAGACCATGGTGGGCCACAAGCTCGGCGAGTTCGCGCCCACCCGCACCTTCCGTGGACACGTGAAGGACGACAAGAAGGGCCGCCGCCGCTGACCGCGGTGGCGTGAAGGAGGAAGAAATGGTGGAGTCGATCGCCCGCGTGCGACACATCCGCGTCACCCCCATGAAGGCTCGCCGCGTCGTCGACCTGATCCGCGGCAAGCAGGCGCAGGAGGCCCTGGCCATCCTGAAGTTCGCACCCCAGGGTGCGAGCGAGCCCGTGTACAAGCTCGTCGCCTCGGCCATCGCGAACGCTCGCGTCAAGGCCGATGCCACGAACACCTACCTGGACGAGCAGGACCTGTACATCACGCGCGCATTCGTCGACGAGGGCACCACCCTCAAGCGATTCCAGCCGCGTGCGCAGGGCCGTGCCTTCCGCATCAACAAGCGCACGAGCCACATCACCGTCGTGCTCGGCACGCCCGAGGAGGGTACGAAGTAATGGGTCAGAAAGTCAACCCGTACGGCTTCCGTCTCGGCATCACCACCGACCACGTGTCGCGCTGGTTCTCCGACTCGACGAAGCCCGGTCAGCGCTACGCCGACTACCTCGCCGAGGATGTCAAGATCCGTCGCCTGCTCCAGACGTCGCTCGACCGTGCGGGCGTCTCCCGCATCGAGATCGAGCGCACCCGCGACCGCGTCCGCGTGGACATCCACACGGCGCGTCCCGGCATCGTGATCGGCCGCCGCGGCGCCGAGGCCGAGCGCATCCGCGCCGACCTCGAGAAGCTGACCGGCAAGCAGATCCAGCTCAACATCCTCGAGGTGAAGAACCCCGAGGCCGACGCCCAGCTCGTCGCCCAGGGCATCGCCGAGCAGCTCTCCGCCCGCGTGGCGTTCCGCCGCGCGATGCGCAAGGGCCTGCAGGGCGCGCAGCGCGCCGGCGCCAAGGGCGTCCGGATCCAGGTGTCGGGCCGTCTCGGCGGCGCCGAGATGAGCCGCTCGGAGTTCTACCGCGAGGGCCGCGTGCCCCTGCACACGCTCCGCGCGAACATCGACTACGGCTTCTACGAGGCCAAGACCACGTTCGGCCGCATCGGCGTGAAGGTCTGGATCTACAAGGGCGACATCACCAACAAGGAACTCGCGCGCGAGCAGGCGGCCCAGAAGCCGTCCCGCGAGCGCAGTGACCGTCCCCGCCGCGACCGCGCCCCCAAGGCCGAGCCGGTGGCAGCAGGAGTTGAGGCATAAACCATGTTGATTCCCCGTCGAGTCAAGTACCGCAAGCAGCACCACCCCGGCCGTTCGGGCCAGGCCACCGGCGGCACGAAGGTCACCTTCGGCGAGTTCGGCATCCAGGCCCTGAGCCCCGCCTACGTGACGAACCGCCAGATCGAGTCCGCTCGTATCGCGATGACCCGTCACATCAAGCGTGGCGGCAAGGTGTGGATCAACATCTACCCCGACCGTCCGCTCACGAAGAAGCCGGCCGAGACCCGCATGGGTTCCGGTAAGGGTTCGCCCGAGTGGTGGGTCGCCAACGTCAAGCCGGGTCGCGTCCTCTTCGAGGTCTCGGGCGTCTCCGAGGAGCTCGCTCGCGAGGCCATGACCCGTGCCATCCACAAGCTGCCCCTCAAGGCACGCATCATCAAGCGCGAGGAGGGCGACGCATAATGGCCGTCGGAACCAAGGGGCTCGAGACCGTCGAGCTCGACACCTTCGAAGACGAGCGACTCGTCGACGAGCTGAAGAAGGCCAAGGAAGAGCTGTTCAACCTGCGCTTCCAGTCGGCCACCGGCCAGCTCGAGAGCCACGGCCGCCTCCGTGCGGTCAAGCGCGACATCGCCCGCATCTACACGGTCATCCGTGAGCGCGAGCTCGGCATCCGTGCCACGCCCGCCCCGGTCGAGGCTCCGGCCAAGGCCGAGAAGAAGACGAAGAAGGCCAAGGCCGAGGCTGACGCCCCGGCCGAGGCCGCAGAGACGAAGGAGGCCTGATCATGGCTGAGACCAAGAAGGCTGATGCAGCCGAGGTCGCCGAGACGGCCTCGCACCGCCCGTACCGCAAGGTGCGTCGCGGCTACGTCGTCAGCGACAAGATGGACAAGACCATCGTCGTCGAGGTCGAGGACCGCGTGAAGCACCCGCTCTACGGCAAGGTCCTGCGCCGCTCGTCGAAGGTCAAGGCGCACGACGAGCAGAACACCGCCGGCATCGGCGACCTCGTCGTGATCAGCGAGACCCGCCCCCTCAGTGCCACCAAGCACTGGCGCCTGGTCGAGATCGTCGAGAAGGCCAAGTAAGCCCCCGGCTTGCTTGAGAGAAGGAATCCAAGATGCTTCAGCAGGAATCGCGCCTGAAGGTCGCCGACAACACCGGCGCCAAGGAGCTGCTCACGATCCGTGTCCTCGGTGGTTCGAAGCGCCGGTACGCCGGCCTCGGCGACGTCATCGTCGCGACCGTCAAGGACGCCATCCCCGGCGGCAACGTCAAGAAGGGCGACGTGGTCAAGGCCGTCGTCGTCCGCACCGTGAAGGAGACCCGTCGTCCCGACGGCTCCTACATCAAGTTCGATGAGAACGCCGCGGTGATCCTCAAGAACGACGGTGACCCCCGTGGCACCCGTATCTTCGGACCGGTCGGCCGCGAGCTCCGCGACCGCAAGTTCATGAAGATCATCTCGCTGGCACCGGAGGTTATCTGAGTCATGGCCAACATCAAGAAGGGTGACCTCGTGCAGGTCATCTCGGGCCGCAGCCAGGCCCGCGGCGGAGACCGCGGCAAGCAGGGCAAGGTCATCGAGGTGCTCGTCGCCGAGAACCGCGTCGTGGTCGAGGGCGTGAACTTCGTCACGAAGCACGTCCGCGTCGGCCAGACCCAGCGCGGCACGAAGACCGGCGGCATCGAGACCCACGAAGCCCCCATCCACGTCTCGAACGTCGCGCTCGTCGACCCCGAGTCGAAGAAGCCGACCCGCGTCGGCTTCCGCACCGAGACCGTCACCAAGGACGGCGTCACCAAGACGGTCCGCGTCCGCTACGCGAAGAAGTCAGGTAAGGACCTGTAACGATGACTGACACCGCGACTGCCGCGCCGGCTGGCAAGATCCAGCCGCGCCTCAAGCAGAAGTACAAGAGCGACATCACGAAGGCGCTCACCGAGGCCAACGGGTACACCAACCCGCACCAGGTCCCGGGCCTCGTGAAGATCGTCGTGAACATGGGCGTGGGCGAGGCCGCCCGCGATGGCAAGGTCATCGACGGCGCCATCGCCGACCTCACCCGCATCACCGGCCAGAAGCCGCAGGTCACCAAGGCCCGCAAGTCCATCGCGCAGTTCAAGCTGCGCGAGGGCCAGCCGATCGGCGCGCACGTCACGCTGCGCGGCGACCGCATGTGGGAGTTCCTCGACCGCCTGCTCTCGCTGGCGCTGCCCCGCATCCGCGACTTCCGCGGCCTGTCGGACCGCCAGTTCGACGGCACGGGCAACTACACCTTCGGCCTCGTGGAGCAGTCCGTGTTCCACGAGATCGACCAGGACAAGATCGACCGCGTCCGCGGCATGGACATCACCGTGGTGACCACCGCCAAGACCGACGACGAGGGTCGCGCGCTGCTCAAGGCGCTCGGCTTCCCGTTCCGGGCGACCACGCCCGAGAGCTGAACTCCGGATGCCGCGGGCGACGCGTCCGCGGCATCCACCCGGTGACGGCATCCGCCGGCACCTCCCACCACAGGTCATCACTCGTGTAACGGGTGCTGAAACCTGGTGAACGTAAGGAAACATCCGTCATGACGATGACCGACCCGGTCGCTGACATGCTGACCCGCCTTCGCAACGCGAACTCGGCGCACCACGACTCCGTGTCGATGCCGAACTCGAAGCTCAAGGCGCACATCGCCGAGATCCTCGCCAACGAGGGCTACATCGCCGGCTTCGAGGTCACCGACGCTCGCGTGGGCAAGACGCTCACGCTGCAGCTGAAGTTCGGCCCGAACCGCGAGCGCTCCATCGCCGGCATCAAGCGGGTCTCGAAGCCCGGCCTCCGCGTGTACGCGAAGTCCACCGAGCTCCCCAAGGTGCTCGGCGGCCTCGGCGTCGCGATCCTGTCCACTTCCAGCGGTCTGCTCACCGACCGCCAGGCCGAGAAGAAGGGCGTGGGTGGGGAAGTCCTCGCCTACGTGTGGTAGTTCCATGTCACGAATCGGACGACTTCCCATCGACATCCCCAGCGGTGTCGACGTCACGGTCGACGGCAGCGCCGTCACCGTCAAGGGCCCCAAGGGCGAGCTCTCGCTGACCGTCCCCTCGCCGATCGAGGTCAAGATCGAGGACAACCAGGTCCTCGTCACCCGCCCCGACGACGAGCGCGACTCGCGTTCGCGCCACGGCCTCACCCGCACGCTCATCGCCAACGACATCTTCGGTGTGACCCAGGGCTACTCCAAGGGCCTCGAGATCGTCGGCACCGGCTACCGCGTCGCGCAGAAGGGCAGCGCGGTCGAGTTCGCGCTCGGCTTCTCGCACCCGGTGACCGTCGAGCCCCCGGCCGGCATCACGCTGACCGTCGAGGGCAACAACAAGATCACGGTGTCGGGCATCTCGAAGCAGGCCGTCGGTGAGACCGCCGCCAACATCCGCAAGATCAAGAAGCCCGAGCCGTACAAGGGCAAGGGCATCCGCTACGCCGGCGAGGTCGTGCGTCGCAAGGCCGGAAAGTCAGGTAAGTAATCATGGCTGTGAAGAGCAAGACGGCCGCGCGCTCGCGCCGCCACACCCGCCTTCGCAAGAAGATCGTCGGCACGGAGCTGCGTCCGCGCCTCGTCGTCACGCGTTCGGCCCGCCACGTCTTCGTGCAGGTCGTCGACGACAGCAAGGGCCGCACCGTGGCCTCGGCCTCGACCATGGAGGCGGACCTCCGCGCGTTCGAGGGCGACAAGACCGCCAAGGCCAAGAAGGTCGGCGAGCTCGTGGCCGAGCGTGCGAAGCAGGCCGGCATCGAGTCGGTCGTCTTCGACCGCGGCGGCAACAAGTACGCCGGTCGCGTCGCCGCCATCGCCGATGGTGCGCGAGAGGCGGGGCTGAGCCTGTGACCGACAACAAGAAGGAGAACGAGGTGGCTGCAGAGGCACCCGTGGAGACCGCCGCTTCGAGCGAGGCTCCCCAGAACGAGCCGCGCGAGGCCCGTCGCGGCAGCCGCGACCGTGGCCCGAGCCGCGACCGCGGTGGCCGTGACGCCGAGAAGAGCCAGTTCCTCGAGCGCGTCGTGACCATCAACCGCGTGTCCAAGGTCGTCAAGGGCGGCCGTCGCTTCAGCTTCACGGCGCTCGTCGTCGTGGGTGACGGCAACGGCATGGTCGGCGTCGGCTACGGCAAGGCGCGCGAGGTCCCGACCGCGATCTCGAAGGGCGTCGAGGAGGCGAAGAAGAACTTCTTCCGCGTCCCGCGCGTCGGCGCGACCATCCCGCACCCCGTGCAGGGTGAGGCCGCTGCGGGCGTCGTCCTGCTGCGTCCGGCGTCCCCCGGTACCGGCGTCATCGCCGGCGGCCCGGTGCGCGCCGTGCTCGAGTGCGCCGGCATCCACGACGTCCTGAGCAAGTCGCTCGGCTCGTCGAACACCATCAACATCGTGCACGCCACGGTCGAGGCCCTGTCGCAGCTCGAGGAGCCGCGTGCGGTCGCCGCCCGTCGTGGTCTCGACTACGACGAGGTCGCCCCGGCCCGTCTGCTGCGTGCCGAGGCCCAGGCGGCCGAGGCCGCCGCAGCAGCGAAGGCAGGTGCCTGATGGCCAAGCAGCTGAAGGTGACCCAGATCAAGTCCAAGGTGAGCGAGAAGCAGAACCAGCGCGACACGCTGCGCAGCCTCGGGCTCAAGCGCATCGGCGACTCGGTCGTCCGTGACGACACCCCGCAGAACCGCGGCTACGTCAAGACCGTCGCCCACCTCGTGAAGGTTGAGGAGATCGACTAATGGCTGAAGAGAAGAACGAGGCCGTGGCCGAGGAGACCCCGAAGAAGGCTCCGGCGCGCAAGGCCGCTGCGAAGCCGGCCGCCGAGAAGGCCGCCGCGAAGCCGGCTGCCGAGAAGGCCCCGGCGAAGAAGGCTCCCGCCAAGGCCGCCGCTGCCAAGGCCGACGACGCGAAGGCCGACAAGGCCCCCGCGAAGAAGGCCCCGGCGAAGAAGGCCGAGCAGGATGTCGCCAAGCGCGAGCCCGTCCTGAAGGTGCACCACCTGCGCCCCGCGCCCGGTGCCAAGAAGGACAAGACCCGCGTCGGACGCGGTGAGGGTTCGAAGGGCAAGACCGCCGGTCGCGGCACCAAGGGTTCGAAGGCCCGCAACAACATCCGCCCCGGCTTCGAGGGTGGCCAGCTTCCGTACCACATGCGTGCGCCGAAGCTCCGCGGCTTCAAGAACCCGTTCCGCGTCGAGTACCAGGTGGTCAACCTGGACAAGCTCGCCGAGCTCTACCCGAAGGGCGGCGACGTCACCGTCGCCGACCTCGTCGACAAGGGTGCCGTCCGCAAGAACGAGCGCGTCAAGGTGCTCGGCAACGGCGACATCCAGGTGAAGCTCAACGTCGAGGTCGACAAGGTCTCCGGCTCCGCCGAGCAGAAGATCGTCGCCGCAGGCGGCTCGGTCAAGTAGGCCGCAGCATCACCGATTGTTCGAGCCTGTCGGGACCTCGCGTATGATTCACGGGGGTCTCGACAGGCTCGAGCCGCATACGGACTGAGTCCGCACGCGCAGCAACCCGCTCCACGACGGAGCTACAGGAGGACGAGTGTTCAACGCCATCGGGCGGATCTTCCGCACGCCGGATCTTCGACGCAAGATCGGATTCACGCTGGGCATCGTGGCCCTGTTCCGCCTCGGCTCGTTCATCCCGGCGCCGTTCGTGGACTTCGGCAACGTGCAGGCGTGTCTGGCGGCGAGCCAGGGGGCATCCGGCCTCTACGAGCTCGTGAACCTGTTCTCGGGCGGCGCGCTGCTCCAGCTGTCGATCTTCGCGCTGGGCATCATGCCGTACATCACGGCGTCGATCATCGTGCAGCTGCTGCGCGTCGTGATCCCCCACTTCGAGACCCTCTACAAGGAGGGCCAGGCGGGCCAGGCGCGCCTCACGCAGTACACGCGCTACCTCACCATCGCCCTGGGCGTGCTGCAGTCGACCACGCTCATCACCGTCGCCCGCTCGGGCGCGCTGTTCCCGTCGAGCGCCCCCGAGTGCTCGCAGCTCATCACGAACGACGCCTGGTACGCGATCCTGCTCATGGTCATCACCATGACGGCGGGCACCGGCCTCATCATGTGGATGGGCGAGCTCATCACCGAGCGCGGCATCGGCAACGGCATGTCGCTGCTCATCTTCACCTCGATCGCCGCGACCTTCCCCGGCGCGCTCTGGGCGATCGCGATCTCGCGCGGCTTCGACGTCTTCTTCGTCGTGCTCGCCATCGGCCTCCTGGTCGTCGTCGGCGTCGTGTTCGTCGAGCAGTCGCAGCGGCGCATCCCGGTGCAGTACGCGAAGCGCATGGTCGGCCGGCGCACCTACGGCGGCAACAACACGTACATCCCGATCAAGGTCAACATGGCCGGCGTCGTGCCCGTCATCTTCGCCTCGTCGCTGCTGTACCTGCCGGCGCTCATCGCCCAGTTCAACCAGCCCGCGGCGGGCGAGGAGCCGCAGCCGTGGGTCGTCTGGATCACGAACTACCTCACCCAGGGCGACCACCCGCTCTACATGCTCCTGTACTTCCTGCTCATCGTCGGGTTCACGTACTTCTACGTGGCGATCACGTTCAACCCCGACGAGGTCGCGGAGAACATGAAGAAGTACGGCGGCTTCATCCCCGGCATCCGCGCCGGTCGCCCGACCGCCGAGTACCTCGACTACGTGCTCACGCGCATCACGCTCCCGGGCTCGGTCTACCTCGGCCTCATCGCGCTCATCCCGCTCATCGCGTTCTCGCTCGTCGGGGCCAACCAGAACTTCCCGTTCGGCGGCGCCTCGATCCTCATCATCGTGGGCGTCGGCCTCGAGACCGTGAAGCAGATCGACGCGCAGCTCCAGCAGCGCCACTACGAAGGGCTCCTCCGATGACGGCTTCCGCGAACAGCTCCGCCCGCTTCCTGATCGTGGGGCCGCAGGGCTCCGGCAAGGGGACGCAGGGCGTGCTCGTCGCGGAGGCCTTCGGGGTCCCGTCCATCTCGACCGGTGACGTGTTCCGCGAGAACATCTCGGGCGGCACCGAGCTCGGCAAGCGGGTGCAGTCGATCGTCGAGGCGGGCGACCTCGTCCCCGACGAGCTCACCTGCGAGCTGGTGCGCGACCGGCTCTCGCAGTCGGATGCCGCGGGCGGCTTCCTGCTCGACGGGTTCCCGCGCAACCGCGGCCAGGTCGACGACCTCGCCGACTTCCTCGCCTCCCGCGGCGAGGCCCTCGACGCGGTCATCGAGCTCAGCGTGCCGCGCGACGAGAGCATCGCCCGCCTGCGGGGGCGTGCCATCGAGCAGGGCCGCACCGACGACACCGAGGAGGTCATCGCCAACCGCCTCGCGATCTACGAGCGGGAGACGGCGCCGATCCTCGACGTCTACCGCGGGCAGGGCCTCGTCGTCGACATCGACGGCGTGGGCACGCTCGACGAGGTCACCGCGCGCATCTTCGCGGCGCTCGCCGCCCGCGGGCTCTCGGCGAGCCACGACGGCGGCAACGGCGCGGCGGCCTGACCCGCCGCGTGTTCAAGCGCTCGATCTACAAGTCGCCCGCCGAGCTGCACGCGATGCTGCCGGCCGGAGCGGCCACCGCGGCGGCGCTCGCGGAGGCTCGACGCCTCGTGGCGCCCGGCGCGACGCCGCTCGAGCTCGACGCGGCCGCGGAGCGTGTGATCCGCGGACTCGGCGGCCGGCCGAACTTCCAGCTCGTGCCGGGCTACCGGCATACGCTCTGCGTGTCCGTCGACGACGACGTCGTGCACGGCATCCCGGGTGACCGCCCGTTCCGCCCCGGCGACATCGTGTCGGTCGACGGCGGCGCCGAGCTCGGCGGCTGGAACGGCGACGCGGCCTTCACGGTCGTGCTCCCCGATCCCGACCGCCCCGACGTCGTGCTCGCGCGGCAGGCGCTCTCGGACGTCACCGAGTCCGCGCTCTGGCGCGGCATCGCGGAGCTCGCGACCGCGCGCCACCTCAACGAGGTCGGCGCCGCGATCGAGGAGCACGTCGAGGCGGCGGGCGGGTACGGCATCCTCACCGACTACGTCGGCCACGGCATCGGGCGCACGATGCACGAGGAGCCGCCCGTGTTCAACTACCGGGTCAGGCAGAAAGGGCCAGCGGTCCGACCCGGCCTCGTGGTCGCGATCGAGCCGATGATCGTGGCGGGGTCGATCGACACCTTCGTGCGCGACGACGAGTGGACGGTCACGACCGCCGACGGCGCCGATGCCGCGCACTGGGAGCACTCCATCGCCGTGCACGACGACGGCATCTGGGTGCTGACCGCCGACGACGGCGGTGCGGCCGGCCTCGCGCCGTTCGGCGTCACGCCGGTGCCGATCGCCGTGCGCTGACGACCGACGCGAGCGCGAGGCGAGCGCGACGCGACCGGTCACGCCGCGTGCGGCTCCATGAGCCGCGAGAGCTCGGCGAGCAGCCCCGGGTAGTCCATCGCGCCCACCACGAGGCGCTGCACGTTCTCGCGCTCCGAGAACGCCTCGACGAACTGGTCGAACACCTCCTGGAACTCCGCCCGGCCGCTCTCGGCGAACGCGATGAGCGCGACCACGTTGACGCTCGCGCCGCCCCAGTCGATCGGCACGTCGTCGATCGCGATGGCAATCGCGGTGCGGCGCGCGGTCATGGTCATCGCGTGCGGCACCGCGAGGTGCTCGGTGAAGGCCGTCGACGACAGGCGCTCGCGTTCGAGCGCGCCCTCCACGTAGGAGCGGTCGATGACGCCGGCCGAGATCATTCGGTCGCCGAGCATGCGGATGGCGGCGTCGCGATCGAGGCCGCGCAGCCCGCGCACGAAGAGCTCGGGCGCGATGTAGCGCGACAGCGACGCCGCGAGCCGGGCCCGCCGGCGCGCCCGGCGCACGCGCGCGATCTCGGCACGCACCCGCTCGAGGTCGACCTCGGTGGGGAAGGGCGCCACGAGCACGAGTCGCTCGACGGGCGACGACGGCTCGATCACGGCCACGAGCACGTCGGCGCGCTCGGCCTCATCGCCCGGCGCGAGCACCTCGACCTCGTCGTCGACCGCCGAGCGGATGCGGGCCGCGAGCGCCGTGTGCACGTCGTGGTACGCCGGCGCCGAGACGGCGACGCGGACGATCTCGCCCCGCGAGCGCCGCTGGTCGAGGTAGGCGCCCACGTGCATGGCGATGTACGCGATCTCGTCGTCGTCGACGGCGATGCCCTCGGTGCGCGCGAGCTCGCTCGCGATGTACACGGCGAGCTCGTAGATGAGCGGGTAGGCGGCCTTGATCGACGCGGTGAGCGGGTTGCGCGAAAGGGTCGACGTGCTCGCCCGCGCCACGAGGTTGTCGACGTGCAGCGCAAGCCGGTCGATGAAGTCCTCGTCGTCGAGGTCGACGAGGTACGCCGCGGAGGCCCTCGCGACGATCCGCCGCACGAGCGGCACCCGCGGCGAGATCGGGCGGCCCGGGGCATCCGCCTGCGCCGCAGCCGTCGTGCGCGTGGCCGCGCGCGTCTCGAGGAGCCGGGTGAGGTGCGCGAGGTCGGCCGGTCCCACCGAGGTGCCGAAGTGCTCGTCGACGAGCCGGGCGAGGAGCTCGGCCAGCGGCCCGGCCGGCGCGTCGGGCGCGGGCGCGGCGGATGCCGCGGCCGGGGTCGTCGAGGCGCTGGACGACGCCGGGGGAGCCGCCGCCTCGGCCTCGTCGAGCGGATGGTTCGTGGCGACCCGGTCGAGCGCGATCGCGGTGTGCAGCAGCACGTCGTTGAGCCCGTACTCGTTCGGCGCGTAGCCCGCGTCGGCGAGCCCCGCGACCAGCGCGGTGCGGAACTCGGTCACCTCGGGGAACGCCGCACGCAGCTGGTCGAGCTCGAGCATCCCGCGCGCCGACTCGTCGCGGAACAGCGCGCCGAGCAGGCGCCGTCGGGCGGTCTCGGGACCCTCGAGCGTGATGCGCGGCCCCTGCCGCACGAGCGTCAGCCCGGTGCCGTCGAGCCGCGCCCGCACGCGCCCCAGGTCGGCCTCGAAGGTCGAGTCGCTCACGTGGTTCGCGGCCGCCGTCTCGTGCACGTCGAGGCCGTCGGTCGCGTCGATCAGCGAGCGGATGACGCGGGCGGCCCGCACCTGCGGCGACGAGTCGCGACGGGCGGGCGCGGCGCGGTTCGCCCACGCCGCGCGGTCGAGGCGGTACCCCGCCGGCCCCGACTCGACGATGACGCCGCCGGAGTTCGCCTGCGCGGCGTAGTTGCGGATCGTGCGCGTGGTCACGCCGAGGCGGTCGGCGAGCTCCGACGCGGTCGTCCAGCCGTCGGCATGGCCGAGCGCGTCGACGAGGCGCTCCCACTTCTCGGCCACTGCAGCTCCGGTTCCTCGGCGCCACGCGACGCCGTGCGGTGCAGACAGTCAACCACCAGCGCCGCACGGGATGGGCGGATCCGTCGCGGATTTTCCGGGGGTGCGGAAGAAGATCGGGTGGAGGCCACCGGAGCCGCGCGGGCAGAATCGACCTGATCGCGGCACACGCCGCGGACCGAACGATCGACGAGGACCGGGCGATGGCCGGGCGAGGAGGCTCAGCGATGCGCATCATCGTGGTCTGCGGCGCGGGCGCGTCGAGCACCTTCGTCGCCCACCGGATCCGCCGGGCCGCCACGGCCAGGGGCCTCGAGGTGCGCGCGACGGCGACGAGCGAGTCCCAGCTCGACGTGGCGCTCGCCGACGCGGACGTGCTGCTCGTGGGCGCCCATCTCGCCGATCGCGTCGACCTGCTGCGCGCACGCGCCGCCGCGGCATCCGTGCCGATCGCGATCCTCCCCGACGTCGTGGCGACCTCGCCCGACGGCGGCGGAGCCCTCGACGTCGCCCTCGAGATCGCTGGGGCGCCGTCATGAGCCCGCGCGTCCCGCGCGCCGTGGTTCCCACCGCAGAGCCCCCGGGCTATGGTGAACGAGGGAACGGAAGCCAGCGACGGGAACCGGAATCATGGTGGAACGCACTGTTCGAATCGGATCGACCCACGGCCTGCACGCACGGCCGGCCAAGCTCTTCACCCAGGCTGCTGCCGCATCGGGGTCGTCCGTCACGATCCAGAAGACCGGTGGCTCACCCGTCAATGCGGCGAGCATCCTCGCCGTCATCGCGCAGGGGATCGACCACGGCGACGAGGTCACGATCGTCGTCGACGGCGGCGACGAGCAGTCGACCCTCGACCAGCTCGTGGAGCTCCTCAGCACCGACCACGACGAATAGCGCGCGGCATCCGTCGCCCATTCAACCGAACTGGAGGGGCGAGTGATGGAGATCAACGGCACGGGCATCGGACAGGGTGTCGCGGTCGGACCGGTCGTGCGGATGGCCGAGCAGCTGCCCCCGCCCGTCGACCGGCCGAGCCACCTCGACCCCGAGCTCGAGGGCGAGCGCGCCCGCGCGTCGCTCTCGGTCGTCGCGGCCGAGCTCGCGAACCGCGGGGCCAAGGCCGGTGGCGCCGCGAAGGACGTGCTCGAGGCGCAGGCCATGATGGCGGAGGACCCGAGCCTCGTCGACGAGGTCACCAAGCTCCTCGCGACGGGCAAGACGGCCGAGCGTGCCGTGTACGAGTCGTTCGCCGCCTACCGCGACCTGCTGCTCGGCATGGGCGGCTACATGGCCGAGCGGGCCACCGACCTCGACGACATCTCCCAGCGCGTCATCGCGAACCTCCTGAAGCTGCCCGCGCCCGGCGTGCCGAACCCGGGGCATGCGTTCGTGCTCGTCGCCCGCGACCTCGCGCCGGCCGACACCGCCACGCTCGACCTCGACCAGGTGCTCGGGCTCGTCACGATCGACGGCGGCCCCACCTCGCACACCGCGATCCTCGCCCGCGAGAAGTCGATCGTGGCGATCGTGGGGGCGACGGATGCCGCGACCCTCGCCGACGGCGACACGGTCGTCGTGGACGCGGCGAACGACGTGGTGATCTCCGCCCCGACGCCCGAGCAGGTCGCCGACGCCGAGGCCCGGATCGCCGAGCGCGCGGCACTCGAGGCCGCGCCCGTGACGCCGGGCGCCCTCGCCGACGGCACGCCCGTGCCGCTGCTCGCGAACCTCGGGTCGGCCGACGGCGCCGCCGAGGCCGTGAAGCTCGGCGCAGAGGGCGTCGGCCTGTTCCGCACGGAGTTCCTCTTCCTCGACGCCGACACCGCGCCGAGCGTGCGCGAGCAGCAGGAGCACTACACGCGGCTCCTCTCCGCCTTCCCCGGCCGCAAGGTCGTGGTGCGCGTGCTCGACGCGGGCGCCGACAAGCCGCTCTCGTTCCTCAACGACGCGCACGAGGAGAACCCGGCGCTCGGGCTCCGCGGCATCCGCGCGCTCCGCCACTCCGAGATCATCCTGCGCGAGCAGCTCACCGCGCTCGCGATGGCGGATGCCACGACCGACGCCGACCTCTGGGTGATGGCGCCCATGATCGCCACCGTCGAGGAGACGGAGTACTTCACGAAGCTCGCCGACGAGCTCGGGATCAAGGTGGCCGGCGTGATGGTCGAGACCCCGTCGGCCGCGCTCATCGCCGACCGGGTCCTGCGCGTCGCCGCCTTCGCATCGATCGGCACGAACGACCTCACCCAGTACACGATGGCGGCCGACCGGCTCCTCGGCACCGTGGCGAACCTGCAGAGCCCGTGGCACCCCGCGGTGCTGAAGCTCATCGCCGACGTCGGCGCCGCCGGCGCCGAGCTCGGCAAGCCCGTCGGCATCTGCGGCGAGGCCGCAGCCGACCCGCTCCTCGCCGTGGTCCTCGTCGGACTCGGCGCCACCAGCCTGTCGATGTCCCCATCGGCACTCGCAGATGTCCGCGCCTCCCTCGCGCGGTACACGCCCGACGACGCGAAGGCGCTCGCCCGGGCGGCCATGGCCGCTGAGGGAGCGGCCGACGCCAAGCAGGCGGCCCAGGCCGTCGCGACCGAGATCACCACGGCGCGGGCAGCCGCGTCGTGACCACGAGAGAGGCATTCGCATGACAACGACGTCACCCGAGACGAAGCGGCCGGGGGGAGCACGCGTCGCCGTCCAGAGGGTCGGTACATTCATGAGCGGCATGATCATGCCGAACATCCCGGCGCTCATCGCCTGGGGCATCTTCACCGCGTTCTTCATCGAAGTGGGCTGGACGCCGAACGAAGCGCTGGCGACGATCGTCGGACCGTTCATCCACTACCTGCTGCCGCTGATCATCGGCTACACGGGCGGCAGCCTCGTCTACAACGTCCGCGGTGGCGTGGTCGGCGCGATCGCGACGATGGGTGCGATCGCCGGTTCCGACTACCTCGTCGCCCAGTTCAACGCGGGACTCGAGGAGGGCGCGGCCCCCCTCGGCCAGGTCCACATGTTCATCGGCGCGATGATCCTCGGACCCCTCGCGGCGTGGACCATGAAGTGGCTCGACTCGCTGTGGGAGGGCAAGATCAGGGCGGGCTTCGAGATGCTCGTCAACATGTTCTCGGCCGGCATCTGGGGCTTCGTGATGGCGATCGTGGGCTTCTACCCCATCGCCCTGCTCGTGAACTGGCTGATGGCGGTGCTCGGGTTCGGCGTCGAATGGCTCGTGGATGCGAACCTCCTGCCGCTCACGAGCATCCTGATCGAGCCGGCGAAGGTGTTCTTCCTCAACAACGCGATCAACCACGGCGTCCTCACGCCGCTGGGCCTCTCGGAGGCGGCCGAGACCGGCTCGTCGATCCTGTTCCTGCTCGAGGCGAACCCCGGCCCCGGCGTCGGACTGCTCCTGGCGTTCACGTTCTTCGGGATCGGCGCGGCGCGCGCGTCCGCGCCCGGTGCGGCCGTCATCCAGTTCTTCGGCGGCATCCACGAGGTGTACTTCCCGTACGCGCTCATGAAGCCGATCCTCATCCTCGCGCTCATCGCGGGCGGTGCGACCGGAGTCACGACCAACATGCTGCTCGGCGGGGCGCTGCGAGCGCCGGCGGCGCCGGGAAGCATCTTCGCGGTCATCCTGCAGACGGCGCCGGGCGCGTACTTCGCGGTGATCCTGTCGGTCATCCTCTCGGCGGGTGTGACGTTCCTCATCGCCTCGGTCATCCTCCGGGCCTCGCGCAAGCGGGACCTCGAGGCGATGGCGATCACGGACGACGCCTTCGGCGCGGCGATCACGCAGACGGAGGCCGCGAAGGGTCGGAGCTCCGACCACCTCACGAGCCTCCGCGGCGGCGCGGCGACCGAAGCCGACGGCCGCGGCGGCCCGGCGACGGGCACCGTGCCCACGATCAGGAACGTCGTGTTCGCGTGCGATGCCGGAATGGGCTCGTCGGCGATGGGCGCGAGCGTCCTGCGGAACAAGTTCAAGAAGGCCGGGATCGAGGACGTCACGGTGGTCAACAAGGCGATCGCGAACCTCGACTCCTCCGCCGACCTGGTCATCACGCAGAACCAGCTGACGGATCGCGCTCGGCACCAGACGCCCGACGCCGTCCACGTCTCGGTCGACAACTTCATGAACTCGCCGAGGTACGACGAGGTCGTGGACCTGGTCAAGGGACAGCACGAGGGACAGTCCGAGACGCAGTCCTGACCATGAGCTCCGGGGCCGGATGCGCGCGAGCGCCGGCCCCGGAGTTCTCGGCAGCATACGGAACCGACGAAAGGGCGAAGAAATGGCGCAGGAGATCCTCAGCATCGAGCAGGTTCGGATCCACTCCTCGAGCGCGGCCAAGGAGGACGCGATGAAGGAGGCGGCCGACATGCTCGTGGCAGCAGGCGCCGTCACGGGCGGCTACTTCGACGCGATGCGCCAGCGCGAGGAGACGGCCTCGACCTACATGGGCAACGAGCTCGCCATCCCGCACGGCACGAACGAGACGAAGGACACCATCCTCGCCTCGGGGCTCTCGGTCGTGCGCTACGACGGCGGCGTGGACTGGGACGGCGAGCCCGTCACGTTCGTCATCGGCATCGCAGGGAAGGGCAACGAGCACCTCGAGATCCTGTCCCAGATCGCCATCCTGTTCTCGGACGAGGACGAGGTGGAGCGCCTCAAGACCGCGCAGACCCCTGAGGAGCTGTTCGGCATGCTGAGCTCGGTCAACGAATCGTGAAGGCCGTCCACTTCGGCGCCGGCAACATCGGGCGCGGATTCGTCGGCCTCCTCCTGCACGAGGCCGGCTACGAGGTGGTGTTCGCCGACGTGAACGCCGAGCTCATCGACGCGCTCGCGGCATCCGACCACTACACCGTGCACGAGGTCGGCGTCGGCGCCCGCGACCAGGTCGTCACCGGCTACCGGGCGATCAACAGCCAGGCGGATGCCGCAGCCCTCCTCGACGAGCTCAGCAGCGCCGACGTGGCGACCACCGCCGTCGGCCCCACCATCCTGCGGTTCATCGCGCCGCACCTCGTGATCGCGCTGCGCGAGCGGCCGGCGGATGCCCCGCCGCTCGTGATCATGGCGTGCGAGAACGCCATCAACGCCACGAACCTGCTGCGCGACGAGATCGCCGCGCTGTCGAGCCCCGAGGAGTGGCCCGAGCTCGAGGCACGGGCGGTGTTCGCCAACACGGCGGTCGACCGGATCGTTCCGGGCCAGGCCGCCGACGCGGGCCTCGACGTGACGGTCGAGACGTTCTTCGAGTGGGCCATCGAGCGACCGCCGTTCGGCAACGCGGCGCCCGACATCCCGGGCGCGCACTTCGTCGACGACCTCGCGCCGTACATCGAGCGCAAGCTCTTCACGGTCAACACCGGGCACGCCGCGACGGCGTACTTCGGTGCGACCGCCGGACACAGCCGGATCAGCGACGCGCTCGGCGACCCGGCCGTCGCCGAGGCGGTCGAGCGCGCCCTCGAGGAGACGTCGGCGCTCATCGTCGCCAAGCACGACTTCACCGCCGAGGAGCAGGACGCCTACCGCGCCACGATCCTCGAGCGGTTCCGCAACCCCGAGCTGCCCGACACGGTCGAGCGCGTCGGACGGCAGCCGCTGCGCAAGCTGAGCCGGCACGAGCGGTTCATCGGGCCCGCCGCGGAGCTCGCCGAGCTCGGGCGACCGGTGCCGGGGCTCCTTGCGGCCGTCGGCGCCGCGCTGCGCTTCGACGTGGCCGCCGATCCCGAGAGCGTCGAGCTGCAGGCCCTGCTCTCGAGCCGGGAGCCCGAGGTGTTCGTGCATGACGTCACGGGCATCGAACCGGGCCATCCGCTCGAACCCGGGCTCGTGTCGGTCGTCGCGGCAGCGAAGGGCGGGGCCTGAGCGGGGGCGGTCGCCGGCGGGTCGCGGCGCGGAATCCGGGCTCGGACCGGACCGCCGCGGCATCCGTGCGCTCGACTGGCGAAGATGCCCCGGATCGCCTATAGTTGACCCTTGGTGTTCTGGCACGCCCGCTTCGGCGTGCCCGACGAGCGATCGTCGTCGAGCACATCGCACGACCAGCATCCCAAACTCCAAGCGATAGTGAGGCTATGGCCAAGAAAGACGGCGTCATCGAGATCGAAGGCTCGGTCATCGAGGCACTCCCGAACGCGATGTTCCGGGTGGAGCTCACGAACGGGCACAAGGTCCTCGCGCACATCTCAGGGAAGATGCGCCAGCACTACATCCGGATCCTCCCCGAGGACCGCGTGATCGTCGAGCTGAGCCCGTACGACCTGACGCGCGGCCGCATCGTCTACCGCTACAAGTAAGGGCTGTCGGAAAGTAACGGCCCGCGGCATCCCGCGGGCACGAGGACAGCGAACCCAAGGAAACAACTGTGAAGGTCAACCCCTCCGTCAAGCGCATCTGCGACAAGTGCAAGGTCATCCGCCGCCACGGCCGAGTCATGGTGATCTGCGAGAACCCGCGCCACAAGCAGCGCCAGGGTTGATCGCGCGCGACGCGTGAGCGTCGCGCCGATCAAGGTTGAGTAGCCGCGCCCTTCCGGCGCGGCGTATCGAAACCCTCGTCCGCACCCACAACTGAACACCGCATCGGCAACGCCAGAACCCCGACATTCGGATGTCGGGGGGACACCTCGGGTCGGAGGCCCGGGCACCGGCGCTGCTCCACACCTCCACTTCGAAACAGGAGAACAGCCAACATGGCACGTCTGGCAGGAGTCGACATCCCGCGCGAGAAGCGCGTGGAGATCGCACTGACGTACATCTACGGCGTCGGCCGCACGCGAGCGCTCACCACGCTCGCCGAGACCGGCATCGACGGGAACATCCGCGTGAAGGACCTCAGCGACGAGCAGCTCGTCGCCCTCCGCGACTACATCGAGGGCAACTTCAAGGTCGAGGGCGACCTCCGCCGCGAGGTCGCCGCCGACATCCGCCGCAAGGTCGAGATCGGATCCTACGAGGGCCTGCGCCACCGTCGCGGCCTCCCGGTCCGCGGCCAGCGCACCAAGACCAACGCTCGTACCCGCAAGGGCCCGAAGCGCACCGTCGCCGGCAAGAAGAAGCCCGGCCGCAAGTAACCGCTCGCGCCAAGATCTAGGAGATTTCGAACATGGCAGCACCCAAGGCGGCTACTCGCAAGCCGCGCAAGAAGGAAAAGAAGAACATCGCCGTGGGCCAGGCCCACATCAAGTCGACGTTCAACAACACGATCGTCTCGATCACCGACACCACCGGTGCCGTGATCAGCTGGGCCTCCTCGGGTGGCGTCGGCTTCAAGGGCTCGCGCAAGTCCACGCCGTTCGCCGCGCAGCTGGCCGCCGAGTCGGCCGCCCGCCAGGCGCAGGAGCACGGCATGAAGAAGGTCGACGTCTTCGTGAAGGGCCCGGGCTCGGGTCGTGAGACGGCGATCCGCTCGCTCCAGGCCGCCGGCCTCGAGGTCGGCAGCATCAACGACGTGACGCCGCAGGCGCACAACGGATGCCGCCCGCCCAAGCGTCGCCGCGTCTAGTTCTCCGTCCTGCGGACCGGGGGGCCGCAGGCCGCGCCGAGATCCCCGAGGGATCGCCGCGCCGTGCCCGCAACCGGGCCCCCCGGACTCCGCAGCTTCCGTTCTCTCAACAACTCAAGATCCTCGACCTCGCAGGTGTCATATAGCGGACACCCTGCCGAAAGGAATCCAACCGTGCTGATCGCACAGCGCCCGACGCTCACCGAAGAGAACATCTCGGAGTTCCGTTCGCGTTTCGTGATCGAGCCCCTCGAGCCGGGCTTCGGTTACACCCTGGGAAACTCCCTCCGTCGCACCCTCCTCTCGTCGATCCCCGGCGCGGCCGTGACGAGCATCCGCATCGACGGCGTGCTCCACGAGTTCTCGACCGTCCCCGGCGTGAAGGAGGACGTGACCGAGATCATCCTCAACATCAAGAACCTCGTCGTCTCGAGCGAGCACGACGAGCCCATCACCGCGTACCTCCGCAAGCAGGGCGCCGGTGAGGTCACCGCCGCCGACATCTCCGCTCCGGCCGGTGTCGAGGTGCACAACCCCGAGCTCGTGATCGCGACGCTCAACGACTCGGCGAAGTTCGAGCTCGAGCTCACGATCGAGCGCGGCCGCGGCTACGTCTCGGCCAGCCAGAACCGCAACGAGTACTCCGAGGCAGGCCAGATCCCGGTCGACTCGATCTACTCGCCGGTGCTCAAGGTCACCTACCGCGTCGAGGCCACCCGTGCCGGTGAGCGCACCGACTTCGACCGCCTCGTGGTCGACGTCGAGACGAAGCCCGCCATCTCGCCGCGCGACGCGATCGCCTCGGCCGGCCGTACGCTCACCGAGCTGTTCGGCCTCGCCCGCGAGCTCAACGTCGCCGCAGAGGGCATCGAGATCGGCCCCGCGCCGGTCGACGCCGTGCTCTCGAGCGAGCTCTCGATCCCGATCGAGGACCTCGACCTGTCCGTCCGCAGCTACAACTGCCTCAAGCGCGAGGGCATCAACACGGTCTCCGAGCTCGTCGCCCTGTCGGAGTCGCAGCTCATGAACATCCGCAACTTCGGCCAGAAGTCGGTGGATGAGGTCAAGGACAAGCTCACCGAGATGGGTCTTTCGCTGAAGGACTCCGTCCCCGGATTCGACGGCGCCCACTTCTACACGGGCTTCGACGACGAGAACTGAGTCGTCCCCCCGACGTACCGACCCCCCACCACTGGAGAGAACGAACCATGCCGAAGCCCACCAAGGGCCCCCGCCTCGGAGGCGGACCCGCGCACGAGCGGCTCCTGCTCGCGAACCTCGCCGCAGCGCTCTACACGCACGAGCGGATCACCACGACCGAGACGAAGGCCAAGCGCCTCCGTCCGCTGGCCGAGCGCCTCATCACGTTCGCGAAGCGCGGCGACCTGCACGCCCGTCGCCGCGTGCTCGCCGTGATCGGCGACAAGGCCGTGGTGCACAAGCTCTTCACCGAGATCGCGCCGCAGGTGGCCGACCGTGAGGGCGGCTACACCCGCATCACCAAGATCGGCAACCGCAAGGGCGACAACGCGCCCATGGCGGTCATCGAGCTCGTGCTCGAGCCCGTGACCCCGAAGAAGCGCGCCGCCAAGCCGGCCGCCGCCCCCGCCGCCGACGAGGCCCCCGCCGAGGAGCCCGTGGTCGAGGAGACGCCCGAGGAGGTCGTGACCGAGGCCGAGGCCGCGGTCGACGAGGCCGCCGGTGCCGAGGCGTCGGAGGAGTCCGCCGAGGAGCCCGCCGAGGTCAAGTAGCCTCGACGCCACGCCGGAACGGGCCCCTGTGCACATCGCACAGGGGCCCGTTCGCGTCTGTGCCACAATCGTCGTCGGCCGGCCGAGTGCCGGCGTGTGCGACGTCGCACACGTGAGCGCCGGCGACGGCACGAAAGGGGCGGTGTGCGCGCACAGGTGCGGATTCCCGAGGATCGCGACCTCTCGATCGACTTCGCCCGGGCGCTCTGCCTCCCCGTCGTCGTGCTGCTGCACGCCCTGCAGATGGGCATCGGCGGCGAGCCGCTGCGCGCGTTCAACGCCCTCGACGGCTTCGAGCCCCTCGCATGGGCGACGTGGCCGCTCATGATCATGCCGGTGTTCTTCATCTGCGGGGGCTTCGCGTCGATCACCCAGTGGCGCCGGCTGCGCGGCCATGGCGAGACGGTCGGCCACTACCTCAGGGTGCGCGCCGTGCGCCTCCTGCAGCCGGTCGTCTCGGTCACCGCTGCGGTCGGACTCGTCCTCGCGCTCATGCTCGCGTTCGGAGCAGACGCCGGATTCGTCGAGAGCTTCGCATTCCGGCTCGCCGAACCGCTCTGGTTCATCCCCGTCTACCTGATCTGCACCGCGCTCGTGCCGGTCATGTCGTGGCTGCACCGGCACGCGCCGTGGCCGACGTACCTCGGCCTCGCCGGTTCCGCGCTCCTGGTCGACGTGCTCTCCCGCGCGCTCGGCCTGCCGCTCGGCGCGCTCAACTGGGTGTTCGTGTGGCTGTTCGCGCAGCAGCTCGGGTTCGGCCTGCGCGACGGCTGGTTCGCACGTCGTCCGCCCTGGCAGCTCGGCGCGATCGCGGCCGGCGCCTACGGCTTCATCGGCCTGCTCGTCGCGGCGTTCGGGTACTCGCACGACATGCTCGACAACCTGAACCCGCCGAGTGTCGCGATCCTCGCGCTCGCGCTCGGCCAGGCCTGCCTGTTCGCACTCCTGCAGCCCGCGATCCGTCGCTTGGTCGGCCATCGCGCCGTGCTCGGCGTGGTCGTCGTGTTCGGCGTCTACGGCATGGTCATCTACCTCTGGCACACCTTCGCCATGGCCGTGGTCACGGCGACGCAGCTCGCACTCGGGCTGCCGTTCCCGCCGGTGCTCTCGCCGGCGTGGTGGGCCACCCGGCCGGCGTGGGTCGTCGCGATCGCGGTCGTCGTCGCGGCGTGCTGCGCAGTCGTGCCGAAGCTCGAGCGCAGGTGGCCGAAGCCCGTCGACCGGCGGACGCCGCTCGCCGCGGTCGTCGTCTGGGCCGTGGTCGGCATCGTCGGCGTCGGCGTGTTCCTGACCATGGGGTACGTGCCGTGGCAGCACGGCGTGACGGCGTGGTCGCTCGTCGCGGTCGCGGTCATCGCCCTCATCATCGGCGGACCCGGCGCCCGGACACCGCTGCCCCCCGCCGCCGTGGACGTCGCCGCGGCGGCTCGGGCGGCCTGACGGATCCGCTCGGAGTCGAACCAGGGCCGTCGTCGCGTGCGGAGCCGTCGTGGGCGCCGCCGTAGGCTGGACGCATGTCCGAGCACGAGACGGTCGCCGATGCGGATGCCGCGGCATCCGTGGTGCGCGTGCGGCTCGGCATCGCCTACGACGGCACCGACTTCAACGGCTGGAGCCGACAGCCGGGACTCCGCACCGTGCAGGGCGTGCTCGAGGACGCGCTCGCCACGCTCTTCCGCCGCACGGGCACCGCGCCGCGGCTGACCGTGGCCGGCCGCACCGACGCGGGCGTGCATGCGCTCGGCCAGGTCGCGCACCTCGACGTCGAGGAGGACGCCCTCGCCGCCGTCGCGCGTCCGCGCCGCGGGCAGGACCCCGATGCATCGCCCGAGGCGGCGCTGGCACGGCGCCTCACCGGCATCATCGGCGCCGACGCCGATGTGGTGATCACGCACGCCGAACGGGCGCCCGCGGGCTTCGACGCGCGCTTCTCCGCGATCTGGCGACGCTACGAGTACCGGGTGGCCGACGCCTCGGCCGTGCGCGACCCGTTGGAGCGGCGCCGCACGGTCGCGCTGCCCCGGCACCTCGACGAGCGCGCGATGGATGCCGCGGCGGCCTCCCTCGTCGGCCTCCACGACTTCGCGGCGTTCTGCAGGCCGCGCGAGGGCGCGACCACGATCCGCACGCTGCAGGCCTACCGGTGGGCGCGCTCCGGCGACGGCGTGCTCGTCGCGTCGCTCCAGGCCGACGCGTTCTGCCACTCGATGGTGCGCGCCCTCGTCGGGGCATGCGTCGCGGTGGGGGAGGGGCGCCTCGACGCGTCCGACCCCGAGGCGCTGCTGCACGCGGGCGAGCGCACCAGCTCATTCAAGGTGATGCCCGCGAAGGGGCTCGTGCTGACCGAGGTCGGCTACCCCGACGACCACGAGCTCGAGGCGCGTGCCGCGCAGACGCGCCAACGTCGCGAATTGCACGTGGAAGGCCTCGTCGGCTAAGCTACCTCTTTGGTGCCGCCATCTGCGCCGGCATCCGAAGTTGAGCCCTCCACCAGGGCGTTCGCTCGCATCGCGGGTGAACACCCCCCCGGAGCGGGATTCACGAACCCCTCACTCGATCAGAAAGCAGCACTTCCGTGACGCGCACCTACACCCCGAAGGCGAACGAGATCCAGCGCGACTGGGTCGTCATCGACGCCACCGACATCGTCCTCGGCCGCCTGGCCAGCCACTCCGCAGCCCTGCTGCGCGGCAAGCACAAGCCGATCTTCGCGAACCACGTCGACACCGGCGACTTCGTGATCATCGTCAACGCCGACAAGGTGGCGCTCACCGGCCAGAAGCTCGAGCAGAAGAAGGCGTACCGCCACTCCGGCTACCCGGGCGGCCTCAAGGCCGTCGGCTACGCCGAGCTCCTCGAGAAGAACCCCGTCCGCGCCGTCGAGAAGGCGATCCGCGGCATGCTCCCGAAGAACTCGCTCGGTCGCCAGCAGCTGAAGAAGCTGAAGGTCTACGCCGGCCCGGAGCACCCGCACGCGGCTCAGCAGCCCAAGCCGTACACCCTCACCCAGGTCGCCCAGTAAGCCCGGCGAACTCGACCTTCTCGAACTAAGGATTCACAACCACCATGGCGAAGATCGCAGACCAGATCGACCAGGCTCCCGAGAGCTACACGACCGAGAGCGCGCCCGCCGCGGCTCCGGCCACGCCCCGCCCCGTCCTCAACGTCTCGGGTGCGGCGGTCGGCCGCCGCAAGCAGGCCATCGCCCGCGTGCGCGTCGTCCCCGGCGCCGGCACCATCACGGTCAACGGCCGTGAGTTCGCGGACTACTTCCCGAACAAGCTGCACCAGCAGCTCATCACCGACCCGTTCACCGTGCTCGAGCTCACCGGCTCGTACGACGTGATCGCCCGCATCACCGGCGGCGGCCCCTCGGGCCAGGCCGGCGCGCTGCGCCTCGCGATCGCGCGTGCGCTCAACGAGATCGACCGCGAGAACAACCGCCCGACCCTCAAGAAGGCCGGCTTCCTCACGCGCGACGCCCGCGTCATCGAGCGCAAGAAGGCCGGTCTCAAGAAGGCCCGTAAGGCGCCTCAGTTCTCGAAGCGCTGATCCGGGTTCCCGGTTCTCCGTATGCCTCGGCTCTTCGGAACCGACGGGGTCCGGGGCCTGGCCAACCGTGAACTCACGGCTGACCTGGCCCTGGGCCTCGCCCAGGCGGCTGCGGCCGTCCTCACGCAGGGACGCCACGCCGACGAGCTCCGCGCGGCCGGTCGCCGGCCGGTCGCGGTCGTCGCGCGCGACCCCCGGGTCTCGGGCGAGTTCCTGACGTCGGCGGTCGCCGCCGGCCTCGCGAGCTCCGGCGTCGACGTGCTCGACGCCGGCGTCATCCCCACGCCCGCGACCGCGTTCCTCATCGACTCCATCCACGCCGACTTCGGCGTGATGATCTCGGCGTCGCACAACCCCGCGCCCGACAACGGCATCAAGTTCTTCTCGTTCGGCGGCACGAAGCTCCCCGACGAGGTCGAGGACCGCATCGAGTCCTACCTCGGCAAGCAGAAGCTCGCCCCCATCGGCGGGGGCGTCGGCCGCATCCGCCGCTTCTCCGACGCCGAGGACCGCTACGTCGTGCACCTGCTCGGCACGCTGCCGAACCGCCTCGACGGCCTGCACGTCGTGCTCGACTGCGCTCATGGCGCGGCCGCCGGCGTCTCGCCCGAGACGTTCCGCGACGCGGGGGCGAAGGTCACCGTCATCGGGGCCGACCCCGACGGCATGAACATCAACGACGGCGTCGGCTCGACCCACCTCGAGCAGCTGCAGGCCGCGGTGCTCGAGCACGGTGCCGACGTCGGCATCGCGCACGACGGCGACGCCGACCGCTGCCTCGCCGTGGACGCCGAGGGCAACGTCGTCGACGGCGACCGGATCATGGCGATCCTCGCCGTGTCGATGCACGAACGCGGCGTGCTCACCGATGACACGCTCGTCGTGACGGTGATGTCGAACCTCGGACTGCGACGCGCGATGGCCGAACGCGGCATCCGCGTGATCGAGACGAAGGTCGGCGACCGCTACGTGCTCGAGGCGCTCTCGGCCGACGGGCTCGCCCTCGGCGGCGAGCAGTCGGGCCACGTGATCATGACCGAGTTCGCCACGACGGGCGACGGCGTGCTCACCGGCCTGCACCTCGTCGCCGAGATGGCGCGCACCGGCAAGACGCTCGCCGAGCTCGCCTCGGTCATGACGGTGTACCCCCAGGTGCTCGTCAACGTGCGCGGGGTCGACCACCACGCGCTCTCCGACGACGACGTGATCGCCGCGGCCGTGGCCGCAGCGGAGGCCGAGCTGGGCGACACCGGTCGCGTGCTGCTGCGTCCGTCGGGCACCGAGCCCATGGTGCGCGTCATGGTCGAGGCCTCCGAGCAGGAGACGGCCGAGCGGCACTCCGCGACGCTGGCCGAGGTCGTGCGCGAGCGCCTGGCGCTGCCGGCCTAGAGCTTCCGCAGGAGCACGCTCGAGACCGTGTGGTCGGCGCTCTTGCGCAGCACGAGCGACGCCCGCGACCTCGTCGGGCGGATGTTCTGCAGCAGGTTGGGCTCGTTGATCGAGCGCCAGATCTCCCTCGCGCGCTGCCGTGCCTCGGTCTCGGTGAGGCTCTCGTAGCGGTGGAAGTACGAGCGCGGGTTCGAGAACGCCCCGCGCTGCAGCTTCAGGAACCGCTCCTCGTACCAGCGCGCGATGTCGCTCGTGCGCGCGTCGACGTAGATCGAGAAGTCGAAAAGGTCGCTGACCGCCAGCCGATGGCCGGGGCCGGGCGGCTGCAGCACGTTGAGGCCCTCGAGGATGAGCACGTCGGGTCGGCGCACCGTGATCTTCGCGTCGGGGACGATGTCGTACGCGAGGTGCGAGTAGAACGGCGCGCGGACCTCGGGCGCGCCGGCCTTCACCTCGCTCACGAAGCGGAGCAGCGCGCGGCGGTCGTACGACTCGGGGAAGCCCTTGCGCGTCATCAGGCCGCGCCGCTCGAGCTCGGCGTTCGGGAACAGGAACCCGTCGGTCGTCACGAGCTCGACGCGCGGCGTGTGCTCCCAGCGCGCGAGGAGTTCGCGCAGCAGGCGCGCGATCGTCGACTTGCCGACGGCGACCGAGCCCGCGACGCCGATCACGAAGGGCGTCGGCTCGACGCGCTCGCGGAGGAACTCGCTCGTGACGCTGTGCAGCGACTTCATGCCGCCCACGTAGAGGTTGAGGAGGCGGCTGAGCGGCAGGTAGACCTCGGCGACCTCGCGGAGGTCGAGCGGCTCGCCGAGGCCGCGCAGCTGCACGATCTCGGTCTCGCGGAGGGGCGAGGGCATCGACGGGGCGAGCGCCGCCCAGTCCGCCCGGTCGAGCTCGGTGAAGGGCGAGATCTGCGCGGCGTTCGACGACGGGCTCAGCGGATCCAGCACCGTGTCAGTCTAGTGAAGGGGCGCGGGGCGGCCGTTCCCGGGCCGCGCTCGGTGGCCTGCGCACCGGGCTCACAGCCCGCTGCGCATACAATCGAGCGCATGTGTGGAATCGTCGGATACGTCGGGGAGCGCAACAGCCTCGACGTCCTCATGGGCGGCCTTCGCCGCCTCGAATATCGCGGCTACGACTCGGCGGGAGTCGCGATCGTCGACGACGACGGCGTCATCGAGACCGCCAAGCGCGCCGGCAAGCTGCAGGTCCTCGCCGACGACCTGGCCGCCACCCCCCTGCACGAGGGCGGCACCGGCATCGGCCACACCCGGTGGGCGACCCACGGCGGCCCCACCGACCGCAACGCGCACCCGCACCTCGGCGACGAGGGCCGGCTCGCGCTCATCCACAACGGCATCATCGAGAACTTCGCCGAGCTGAAGGACGAGCTCCTCGCCGAGGGCTTCACGTTCGAGTCCGAGACCGACACCGAGGTCGCCGCCGTGCTGCTCGGCCGCGAGTACCGCCGCATCGGCGAGCTCACCGAGGCGTTCCGTGCCACGGTCTCCCGCCTCGAGGGCGCGTTCACCCTGCTCGCCGTCCACCGGAACCAGCCGGGCGTCGTCGTCGGCGCGCGCCGCAACTCCCCGCTCGTGATCGGCCTGGGCGACGGCGAGAACTTCCTCGGCTCCGACGTCGCCGCGTTCGTGGAGTACACGAAGCGCGCCGTCGCGATCGGCCAGGACCAGATCGTCACCATCACGGCCGAGGGCGTCACCGTCACCGACTTCGACGGCGAGTCCGTCGAGGTCGAGCCGTTCGACGTCGCGTGGGACGCGTCGGCCGCCGAGAAGGGCGGCTGGTCGTCGTTCATGCGCAAGGAGGTGTCCGAGCAGCCCGAGGCCGTCGCGAACACCCTGCGCGGACGCGTCGTCGACGGCAGGGTGGCCATCCCCGAGCTCGAGTCCTTCGGGGACGAGGAGCTCCGCGGCATCCGTCGCATCACGGTCATCGCCTGCGGCACGGCGGCGTACGCGGGCATGGTCGCCAAGTACGCGATCGAGCAGTGGGCGCGCGTGCCCGTCGAGGTCGAGCTCAGCCACGAGTTCCGCTACCGCGAACCGGTGCTCGACGACGGCACCCTCGTCGTCTCGATCAGCCAGTCGGGCGAGACGATGGACACCCTCATGGCGGTGAAGTACGCCCGCGAGATGGGCGCCCGCACGATCTCGATCTGCAACACCCAGGGCGCGACCATCCCGCGCGAGTCCGACGCGGTCGTGTACACGCACGCCGGCCCCGAGGTCGCGGTCGCGTCCACGAAGGCGTTCGTGGCGCAGATCGCCGCGCTGTACCTGTTCGGCCTGCACCTCGCCCGCGTGCGCGGCACGCTCGACGATGCCGCGCTCGCCGAGAACCTCGCCGAGCTGCAGGCCGTGCCCGAGAAGCTCAGCACCGTGCTCGAGCAGGCGGAGCGCGTCGAGCAGCTCGCGCACTGGATGGCGGACACCCGCTCGGTGCTCTTCCTCGGCCGCCACGTCGGCTACCCGATCGCCCTCGAGGGCGCGCTGAAGCTCAAGGAGCTGGCCTACATCCACGCCGAGGGCTTCGCGGCGGGCGAGCTGAAGCACGGTCCGATCGCGCTCATCGAGCCCGGCCAGCCCGTCTTCGTGGTCGTGCCGAGCCCGCGCGGGTCGGCGAACCTGCACCCGAAGGTCGTGTCGAACATCCAGGAGATCCGCGCCCGCGGCGCCCGCGTCATCGCGATCGCCGAGGCCGGGGATGCCGCGGTGCTGCCGTTCGCCGACGAGGTCCTCCGCATCCCGCTCGCCGCGCCGCTCTTCGAGCCGCTGCTCGCCGTGGTGCCGCTGCAGGTGTTCGCGATGGAGCTCGCGCAGGCGAAGGGCCTCGACGTCGACCAGCCGCGGAACCTCGCGAAGTCCGTGACGGTGGAGTGACGACGAGGCGGGAGGTCGTGTCGTGATCGTCGGGATCGGCATCGACGTGGTCGACATCGTGCGCTTCGAGCGCTCGATCGAGCGCACGCCCGGGCTGGTCGAGCGCCTGTTCGCCGAGAGCGAACGCGGTCGCCCGGCCCGCTCGCTCGCGGCCCGGTTCGCCGCCAAGGAGTCCCTCATCAAGGCGCTCGGCGGCCACACGATCATCCGCTGGCACGAGATGACGATCGTGCAGGACGTCGACGGCAACCCCGACTTCCGGCTCACGGGCGGCATGGCCGAGCACATCCGGCTGCTCGGCATCGACCGCGTGCACCTCTCCATGAGCCACGACGCGGGCATCGCGAGCGCGTTCGTCGTGCTCGAGTCCGATCGGGGCGAGGGGTGAGCGAGACCCCGTCGACGGATGCCGCGTCGCGTCCGTTCCGCGAGGCCGTCATCGACCTCGACGCCGTGCGCGAGAACGTGGCCGCGCTGATCGCGCAGGTCGCGCCGGCCCGGGCCATGGTCGTGGTGAAGGCGGACGCGTACGGCCACGGCGCCGTGCCGGTCGCCCGCGCGGCGCTCGCCGGCGGCGCCTCGTGGCTCGGCGTCGCCGACCTCGACGAGGCGATCGCGCTCCGCGACGCGCGCATCGACGCGCCGATCCTCGCCTGGCTGCACGATCCCGACGCCGACTTCGCCCGGGCGGTGCGGCGGAACGTCGACGTCGGCGTCTCGTCGATCCCGCAGTTGCGCGCCGTCGCGGAGGCCGCGGCATCCGTCGGCGAACGCGCCGAGGTGCACCTGAAGATCGACACCGGCCTCAGCCGCAACGGCGTCGCGCCCGACGAGTGGCAGGAGGCCGTCCGCGCGGCCGCCGAGCTCGAGGCGCAGGGCCGGGTGCGCGTGCGCGGCGTCTTCAGCCACCTCGCGAACACCTCGCCCGATGAGGACGCCGCGCAGCTCGCCGCGTTCGATGCCGCGCTCGCCGCGGCATCCGACGCCGGCCTCGCACCCGAGGTGCGGCACGTCGCGTCGACCGCGGGCGCGCTGCGCCGCCCCGAGTCGCGCTACGACCTCGTGCGCCTCGGCATCGGCTGCTACGGGGTGCCCCCGTTCGGCGACGGCACGACGGCCGCCGAGCTCGGGCTCCGTCCCGCCATGACCCTGCGCGGGCGCGTCGCCGCCGTGCGCCGCATCGCACCGGGCACGGGCGTCTCGTACGGACACGTGTGGCGCGCCGACCGGCCCACGACGCTCGCGCTCGTGCCGCTCGGTTACGCCGACGGCGTGCCCCGGCAGGCGTCGGGCCGAGCGGAGGTCTGGCTCGCGGGAGCCCGCCGGCCGATCGTCGGGCGCATCGCGATGGACCAGTTCCTCGTGGAGGTCGGCGACGACGCCGTCGTGGTCGGCGACGAGGTCGTGCTGTTCGGCGATCCCGCGACCGGCGCGCCGTCGGCCGACGAGTGGGGCGACGCGGCCGACACGATCGGCTACGAGATCGTCACGCGCATCGGACCGCGGGTGCCGCGCACCTACGTCGGAGGCGCCTGATGCGCGTCGACGCTCCCGACACGGCGGCGATGGAGGCGTTCGGCCGCGAGCTCGCCACCGGGCTCCGCGCGGGCGACCTCGTGCTGCTCACGGGCCCGCTGGGCGCCGGCAAGACGACGCTGACCCGCGGCATCGGCGAGGGCCTCGGCGTGCGCGGTCCCGTGCAGAGCCCCACGTTCGTGCTCGCGCGCACGCATCCGAACCTCGTCGGCGGACCGCCGCTCGTGCACGTGGACGCGTACCGGCTCGAGAGCGCGCTGCACCTCGACGACCTCGATCTCGACTTCGACCGCTCCGTGGTGGTGGTCGAGTGGGGCGTCGGCCTGCTCGACGGCGCGAGCGACTCCTGGCTCGAGGTCGTCATCGAGCGGCCCGAGGGCGTGTCGGCCGAGACGACGACGGATGCCGCCGACGCCGAGCACCTCGGCGCCGACGAGCCGCGCGTGCTCGAGCTGCGCGGCTACGGGCCCCGCTGGGCCGGGACCCCCTTCGACGCGTCGAAGTAGGCTGGATCCATGCTCCTCGCGATCGACACCTCGACGGGCACGAGTGTCGCCGTCGTCGATCGCGACGGCGGCATCCTGGCCGAGGCCGGCACCGACGACACCATGCGGCACGCCGAGGTGGTGGGCGAGCTCATCCGCGACGCGCTCGCCGGCGCGGGCGTGCGTCCGGCCGACCTGTCCGGCGTCGCCGGCGGCATGGGTCCCGGGCCGTTCACCGGGCTCCGCGTGGGCATCGCCGCGGCGCACGCGTTCGCGGTGGGCATCGGCCGCCCGTTCGTGCCGGTCGTGAGCCACGACGCCGTGGCGTGGGCGTGGTATCGCGCCGGCAACGAGGGACCGCTCCAGGTGCTGACCGACGCGCGGCGGCGCGAGTTCGCCGTGTCGGGCTACGACGGGCTCGACGACGACGACCTGCCCGTGCGCGTCGACGGCCCGGTGCTCAGCCCCCGCGACGACGTGCCCGACGCGGTCGGCACGCGGCTCGAGGCGCACTACGTGCAGGCCGGCGCCGTGGGCATGCTCGCCGAGCTCGCCTTCGCCGCGCGCCGGCTCCCGCTCGCCGAGGACGCGCCGCTCTACCTGCGCGCGCCCGACGTGACGCCGTCGGCCGGGAAGCGGGTCCTGCCGTGAGCGTGTTCATGCGACGGGCGAAGGTCGACGACCTCGAGGCGATCATGCGGCTCGAGCGCTCGACGTTCGTGAACGACGCCTGGCCCGAGGCATCCATGCGTCGCGAGCTCGAGAACCCGCACGCCTACTACCTCGTCGCCGTCGACGACGACGCCGAGGACCCCGAGCAGCGCCTGCTCGGCTACGCAGGCCTGCTCGCGCCGCCCGACGGCGGCCAGGGGGACATCCAGACCATCGCGGTCGCGGAGTTCGCGCGCGGGGTCGGCCTCGGCCGCGGCCTCATGCACGCCCTCATCACCGCGGCCCGCCGCAGGCACGTCGCCGAGATCTTCCTCGAGGTGCGCGCCGACAACCCGATCGCGCGGTCGCTGTACCGCTCGCTCGGCTTCGTCGAGATCGGCGTGCGTCGCGGGTACTACCAGCCCGACGGCGTCGACGCGATCTCGATGCGGCTCGAGGTGCCGGCCGCCGTCACGCGCCCCGCGGCATCCGGGAGCGGCGCATGAACCGCGACGCCCCACTTGTGCTGGGCATCGAGACGTCGTGCGACGAGACCGGGGTCGGCATCGTGCGCGGTTCCCAGCTGCTCGCCAACGTCATCGCCTCCTCGATGGAGGAGCACGCGCGCTACGGCGGCGTCGTGCCCGAGGTCGCGGCGCGCGCCCACCTCGAGGCGCTGGGCCCGACGATCGACGCGGCGCTCGCCGAGGCCGACGTGTCGCTGTCCGACGTCGAGGCCGTGGCCGTCACGAGCGGGCCCGGGCTCGCCGGCGCGCTCATGGTGGGCGTGGGCGCCGCCAAGGCGCTCGCGCTCGCGCTCGACCGGCCCATCTACGCCGTGAACCACCTCGTCGGGCACGTCGGCGCCGACATCCTCGACGACGCGGCGCCGCTCGAGACGCCGACGATCGCCCTGCTCGTCTCGGGCGGGCACACCTCGCTGCTGCTCGTGCGCGACCTCGTCTCCGACGTCGAGCTCCTCGGCGAGACGATCGACGACGCGGCGGGCGAGGCGTTCGACAAGGTCGCACGGCTGCTCGGCCTGCCGTATCCCGGGGGGCCCGAGATCGACCTCGCGGCGATCGGCGGCGACCCGGCCGCGATCCGGTTCCCGCGTGGACTCACCCAGCCGAAGGATCTCGCGGCGCACCGCTACGACTTCAGTTTCTCGGGACTCAAGACCGCCGTGGCGCGCTGGGTCGAGCAGCGCGAGGCGGCGGGGGAGCCCGTGCCGCTGGCCGACGTCGCGGCGAGCTTCCGCGAGGCCGTCGTCGACGTGCTCGTCTCCAAGGCGATCGCGGCCTGCACCGACCTCGGCGTGCCCCGGCTGCTGCTCGGCGGAGGCGTCGTGGCGAACGCGCGGCTCCGCGAGGTGGCCGAGCAGCGGGCGGATGCCGCGGGCATCGCGCTGCGCATCCCGCC
Source organism: Agromyces mariniharenae (assembly GCF_008122505.1). Classification (NCBI taxonomy): domain Bacteria; kingdom Bacillati; phylum Actinomycetota; class Actinomycetes; order Micrococcales; family Microbacteriaceae; genus Agromyces; species Agromyces mariniharenae. The sequence continues at coordinate 2,621,964 of NZ_VSSB01000001.1, forward strand.
CCTGTCGCTGTGCACCGACAACGGCGCGATGATCGCCGCACTGGGGGCGCAGCTCATCATGGCCGGGCACGGCCCGTCGGCGCTCGGCTTCGGCGCCGACTCGACGCTTCCGGTCACCGACATCCAGGCCTGATCGCCCCGCGCGGGAGGCTGTGCGCGGCCGATCCTGAGCGATAGTGTGTGCAACGTAAGCGGATGCCGCGAATGCGCGCGCCGCCGCCGGCGCCCGGGTGTGGCGCGGCGACCAGTGAATCCACAGCACCGAGGGGACAACGACCGTGACCGATCCGAACCTTCCCGAGCAGCAGCCCGGCGGCGCGGTGCCGCCGCCTCCGCCTCCGCCGCCGCCCGCGCCCGACTACGGCGCGCCGCAGCCCCAGCAGCCGGCGCCCGCCTACGGCCAGCAGGCCCCCGCGTACGGCCAGCCCGCTCCGGCATACGGGCAGCCCGCGCCCGCGTACGGCCAGCCCTACGGCCAGCCCGCCAAGAAGACCAACGTGCTCGCGATCGTCTCGCTCATCGCGTCGATCGCCGGCTTCGTGATCGCGTGGGGCATCGGCTCCATCGTCGGCATCATCTGCGGGCACATCTCGCTCAGCCAGATCAAGAAGACCGGGGAGGAGGGACGCGGCCTCGCCGTCGCCGGCCTCATCGTCGGCTACATCGGCCTCGCGCTGGCGATCCTCTCCGTCATCGTCCTCGCCATCGTGTTCGGTTCGATCGCCGCCTCCGGCGGATTCACGACGCAGTACTGAGCACCACCGACTCCGACCACGAAAGGCCGATGACATGAGCGATCCCAAGAACCCCGACGCGCCCCGACCCGACGAGCCGACCGTCCCGACGCCCGACGAGCCGACGGTTCCGTCGGAGCCCGAGCCGACGTTCCCGTCGCCGACCGAGCCCACCGTCCCCGACGCGCCGACCGCGCCGCCCGCGCCCGAGGCGCCGGGTGCCCCCGAGGTGCCGTCCGCGCCCGTGCCGCCGTCGGCGCCCGAGCCTCCCGCGCCGCCCGCGCCGCCGAGCTACGGTGCCGCGACGCCGCCCCCGCCGCCTCCGCCCGCCCCGGGCTACGGCGCGCCCGCGGCGGCGGCCGAACCCGGTTCGCCCTACGGCGCGCCGCAGCCCGGATACGGAGCCCAGCAGCCCGGCTACGGCACGGGCCGCCCGCCCGGATACGGCGAGCCCGGCTACGTCGCGCCCGCCTACGGCACCGGCGCGCCGGCGAAGCCGACGCCCGTGTTCAGCCTGATCTCGCTCATCGCCGGCATCATCGGCGTGGTCGGCGGGTTCGCCGTGGTGTGGATCCCGTTCGTGGGCGGCATCATGCAGCTCATCATCCCGGCCGGCGCCGTCGTGCTCGGCTTCCTCGGCCGCAAGAAGGAGCCCGCGGCCAAGGGCATGTGGCTCACGGGCATCATCCTCGGCTTCGTCGGCGTCGCCATGGCCCTGCTCTCGATCATCTTCTGGAGCATCGCCTTCGCGAGCTTCCCGAACTACGTCGACTACACGTACTGAGGCCTTCCATGATCGACCGCGACGGGGTCCCGCCCTCGGGCGGGGCCCCCGACCGTTCTCCGCCCGAGGAGCCGCACACCGGGGGTGACGCTCCGACGGCTCGAGAGCAGGACGACGAGCGCGCGGCACGCGACGCGAGCGGCGAACCGGTCGCGCGAGACGCGAGCGACGCACCCGTCGCGCGTGACGCGAGCGACGCACCCGTCGCGCGTGACTCCAGCGACGAACCGGTCGGGGCCGAGCCGATCGCGCGGGAGGCCGACGCGGCATCCGACCGCGGAGCCGACCGGGACGAGGGGCTCGTGGCGCCCCCGACCGAGCCGACGCTGCGCGCCGACCCGGCGGTTCGCGAGTTCGAGGTGCCGTTCGACACCGGCGAGCTGCAACGGGTTCCGACCGGCCAGCTCCTCGTGGTGCACCGGCCCGAGCTCCCCGACCGAGCGTCCGCCGACGACGAGGAGCAGGACGACACCCAGCGCCGCGTCTACAGCTGGGTGGCCGCGGTCATCGGCGTGATCGGCGCCGCCGCCTCCCTGTTCGTCGGCTGGATGCTGCCGCTCTCGATCGCCGCGCTCGTCTTCGGCGTGCTCGGGCTGCGCCGCGAGGAGGAGGGGCGCACGCTCGCGTTCGTGGGCATCGGCACCGGTATCGCGGGACTCGTCTTCTCGGCCGTCTGGATCGGCTACTACGCCATCGTCTTCGGCGCGCTGCCCCGCTGATCGCAGCTCAGACGCGTTCCACGAGGAGCGCCACGTGGCGCCCCGCCTCCCGCGTGAGCACGATCGTGGCGCTCTCGTCGCCGCGCAGCTTCAGTCGCGTGCGCAGTGCCGCCGGGTCGACGTCGACGCCGCGCTTCTTGATCTCGAGCGTGCCGATGCCGCGCGCCGCCAGCGCCTGCCGCAGCTGCCGCTCGTCGGCGGGGAGGCGGTCGAGCACGCGGAAGCCGCGCGCGAACGGCGTCTCGAACGCGACATCCGCGGTGAGGTACGCGATGCCGTCGCTCAGCATCCACGCGCCGTTCGCGCGGGCGAGGTCGCCGATGAGGCGGGCGCGGATGACGGCGCCGTCGGGCTCGTACAGGTAGTCGCCGAGGGGGCCGGTCGGGGCGTCCTCGCTGTCGGCCGGCGCCGTGAGCTCGGCGGCGCCGTCGTCGCGGATGACGAGCGCCGCGCGGCCGATGCCCGGCCGCGCCACCGCGCCGAGCCACACGGCGAGCTCCACCACGTCGCCGTCGACCGAGACCCATTGCGCCTCGGCTCCGCCGGGGATCACGTCGCGGTCGGTGCCGGGGCCGAGCTTCACGCCCACCGGCAGGCGGTCGGCCAGCCCGAACGCGAAGTCGAGGCTCGGCGAGTAGTCCGCGGCATCCGCGAGCCGACGGGTCGTGCCGCCCGAGGTCCTGCGGCGGGCGGGGTCGAGCCAGGCGCCGCCGATTCCGCCGAGGGCCACGTCCTCGGCGCGCGCGTGCAGCACGCGCGCCTTCGGGAACGGGGTGAGGTTGAAGGTGGCGATGGCGGCCGTCACCTCGTCGGCGTCGGCCGCGGTGACCTCGAGGTCGACCGCCGCGAGCGCGAGGGCGTCGCCGCCGATGCCGCAGCCGAGGTCGGCGACGTGGCCGATGCCGGCGCGGGCGAAGCGACCGGCGTGGAGCGCCGCGACCTTCAACCGCGTGGCCTGCTCGAGCCCGGCCTCGGTGAACAGCATGCGCGTCGCGAACTCGCCGAACTTCGCCTTCGCCCTGGCGCGCAGCTTCGACTGGCTGAGCACCGCGGCCACGAGGCCGGGCGGATGCCCCTGCCGACGGAGCTCGGCGACGGTGCGCACGATGTCCGCCTTCGAGTCCCACTCGGGGAGCTGGTCGAGGAGCCGCAGTCCCTCGGGGGAGAGGAGTTCGACGAGGTCGGCGCGGTCCACCCGGCCACGCTAGCATCGCGCACTGCGGAGTTCCGCAGCGGCTGGCACTCACGTTGCACGAGTGCCAAATCGCGCCTAGACTCGGCTTAGCACTCTCGCAATGAGGCTGCTAATCAGTCTTCGCAAAGACGTCATTCGCCCAAACAGAGAAGGGGTCAACCGTGTCGGTTTCCATCAAGCCGCTCGAGGATCGCATCGTCATCAAGCAGGTCGAGGCAGAGCAGACCACCGCGTCGGGTCTCGTGATCCCCGACACCGCCAAGGAGAAGCCCCAGGAGGGCGAGGTCGTGGCGGTGGGCCCCGGTCGCATCGACGACAACGGCAACCGTGTCCCGCTCGACGTGGCCGTCGGCGACAAGGTCATCTACTCGAAGTACGGCGGCACCGAGGTGAAGTTCGGCGGCGAGGACTTCCTCGTGCTGTCGGCTCGCGACGTGCTCGCGGTCGTCGTCCGCTAGGTCGACACGAACCATCCGAGGCCCGGACGCCCATGCGGCGTCCGGGCCTCGTCGTGTCCGTGGGGAGTGCCGGGCGTAGGCTGAGCTGGTGTCATCCCGCTCCGAGACCGAGACCCCAGCGCCGCCCGCGCACCACGCCTCGGTGAGCCGGTCGGGGCTCGCGTTCGCGATCGCGGCCTACGGCCTCTGGGGCTTCCTCCCCGTCTACTTCATCGCGCTCGAGCCGGCCGGTCCGATCGAGATCGTCGGATGGCGCGTGCTGCTCTCGCTCGTCTTCTGCGTGCTGCTCATCACCGTGACCCGAGCCTGGCGTCCGTTCATGGCGCTCGTGCGCGATCGGCGGGTGCTGTTCACGATGGGGCTCGCGGGCGTGCTCATCTTCGTGAACTGGTCGACGTACGTCTATGCGACGCTCACGAACCAGGTCGTCGAGGCGGCGCTCGGCTACTTCATCAACCCGATCGTCACGGTGTTCCTCGGCGTGCTCGTGCTCCGCGAGCGCCTGAACGCCACCCAGTGGGTCGCCGTGGGCATCTCGATCGTGGCGGTCGTCGTACTCGCCGTCGGCTACGGCCAGCTGCCGTGGATCGCGCTGGTGCTCGCGTTCTCGTTCGGCTTCTACGGGCTCATCAAGAAGCGGGTCGGACCGAAGGTCGACGCGGTGTCGGGCCTCACGCTCGAGACGGCGTGGCTCGCGCCGCTGGCCGTGGCGCAGCTCGTGTTCGTCGCCATGACGAGCGGGCTCACCATGGGCACGGTCAGCCCGTGGCACACGGTGCTGCTGCTCATGGCCGGTGTTGTGACGGCCATCCCGCTGCTGCTCTTCGCCGCGGCCTCGCGGCGTCTCCCACTCATCTTCATGGGGTTCATCCAGTACTTCGCGCCCTTCATCCAGTTCCTGGTCGGCGTGTTCGTGCTGCAGGAGCCCATGCCGCCCGAGCGATGGATCGGGTTCGCCCTCGTCTGGCTCGCCCTCCTGGTGCTCACGTTCGACCTCGTGCGTGGAGCGCGGTCGGCGCGACGCGCCCCGGTGGAGCCGATCTAGGGGTTCGTCGTGGCGTCAGGGCCCGCGTCCGGGGGTCACGCTCGATCCGCGCGTCGGAAGCCTCCGACACGACGATTCCGTGCGTGCTCGCGCAGGAAGGTGTCGGCAAGGTAACGATTCCGAGGGTGTTACACGGTTGTGACCGGGTTCACTTGTTTCCTCCAGAGGCGGGCAATACTGTCAAAGCCACGGCGTCTCCAGACGCTGCTTTGTGTACCAGTCCTTCAGTCCCAAGGAGCAACATGAGCGTATTCGCGAAGGCCACGGCCTCGCGCTCGGCTCGCGCAGCGTGGACGGGGGTCGCCATCGCCGGCGTCAGTGCCCTCCTCCTCACCGCGTGCAGCACGGGTGCCCCGGCCCCCGCCGAATCGGAAGAACCGACCGAGGCGGCCGGCGACGCCCTGCCCATCGAGGCCGGCGAACGCGACCTGACCCTCAAGGTCGGCACGATCCTCCCGCAGAGTGGAACGCTCGCATTCCTCGGCCCGCCCGAGGAGGCCGGTGTCGCGCTCGCGGCGCAGGAGATCAACGACGCCGACCTCGGCATCAACGTCGAGGTCGTCTACCGCGACTCGGGTGACACCACCACCGACATCGCCACCGTCTCGGTGACCGACCTCCTCTCGCAGGACGTCTCGGCCATCATCGGTGCCGCGTCGTCCGGTGTGTCGTTCACCGTGATCGACCAGATCACCGCTGCGGGTGTCGTGCAGTTCTCGCCGGCGAACACGTCGCCCGACTTCACCGACTACGAGGACAACGGCCTGTACTTCCGTACCGCGCCGTCCGACCTCCTCCAGGGTGAGGTGCTCGGCAACCTGATCGCAGAAGACGGCGCTTCGACGCTCGGCCTGCTCGTCCTGAACGACCCCTACGGCACCGGCCTCGCGGCCGCGACCAAGGAGTCCTTCGAGGCGGCCGGCGGCGAGGTCGTGGCCGAGGAGCTCTTCAACACGGGTGACTCGAACTTCGACGCGCAGCTCTCGGCGATCAACGCCGCGAACCCCGACGCCGTGGCGGTCATCACGTTCGACGAGGCCAAGGTCGTCGTTCCGGCACTGGTCGGCTCCGGCTACCCGGGCGACCAGCTGTACTTCGTCGACGGCAACCTGGCCGACTACAGCGCGGACTTCGCGCCCGGCCTGATCGCCGGCGCCAAGGGCACGCTGCCCGGCCCGAAGCTCGAGGACGACTTCCGTGACCGCATGCTCGGCATCAACGCCGACCTCGCGGACTACAGCTACGGACCCGAGTCGTACGACGCGCTGATGCTCATCGCCCTTGCGGCGTACGCGGCGAACAGCACCGAGGGTGCCGACATCGCCGAGTACCTCCGCCAGGTGTCGGGCGGCACCGGCGACGGCGAGGCGGTCTCCTCCTTCGCCGACGCTGCGGCGCTCCTCGCCGAGGGCCAGCAGATCGACTTCGACGGCGCGTCCGGCCCGATCACCCTCGACGAGAACGGTGACCCGACCGAGGCGACCATCGGAATCTACGAGTACGGCGACGACAACACGTACACTCGCGTCAACTAGTACGCGTCGCCTGGAAGGGCCCCGGCTTCGGCCGGGGCCCTTTCGCGTGCCCGGGCTTCGGTCAGGGCCTTCGCGTGCATGGGGGGAGTCGTCAACACCGACCCGCGGCTCAGGCGCGGCTCAGGCGATCGGCCCGGATTCAGGCCGCATTCGGGGATCCGGTCCTGAGCAGCGCTCGATCGCCTGATTCGGGGCGGTGGCGTCGACCGGCACAGCTCCGGGGGACGCGTCGGCAGAGGGTCCCGCCCCATCGGACGCTTCGGGCCCGAGCGCCGCCCTCTGGCGGGCCCGGCCCGGCCCGCACACTCTGCACACGGCGAGGCGGGACGGATGCCGCGGACCCACGCGCCACGCCGGGCAGGCCCGAGCAGTCGCGGCATCCGTCGCCACGGCCCGCCCCCACCACGCGCTGCTGACGCGAAGCGGGGCGGATGCCGCGAACCCACCTGCCACGCTCGGGCAGGCCGGAGCGGCATCCGCGGACGCTGCGCTCACCGCCCTGCGGACGCGCGCGCCTACCACCGGGCCGCACAGGGCGGCCGCTGCGGCATCCGGGACCATGGCCCGCCCCTACCGCACGCGCCACACACGCGAAGAGGGGCGGATGCCGCGGCATCCGCCCCTCTTCGGGATCGATCGGGTCTACTCGTCCTGGCCGAGCGTGCCCAGGTACAGGCCGATGACCTTCGGGTCGTTCAGCAGGTCGCGACCGGTGCCGGTGTAGGCGTCGTGTCCCTGGTCGAGCACGTAGCCGCGGTCGCAGATCTGCAGGCAGCGGCGGGCGTTCTGCTCCACCATGATGGTCGTGACGCCGGCCCGGTTGATCTCCTTGACCCGCAGGAACGCCTCGTCCTGGCGCACCGGCGACAGGCCCGCGCTGGGCTCGTCGAGCAGCAGCACGTGCGGACCCATCATGAGCGCACGGGACATGGCGACCATTTGGCGCTCACCGCCCGACAGCGATCCGGCCCGCTGGCCGAGGCGCTTGCCGAGCTCGGGGAAGATCTCGGTCACGAACGCGAGGCGGTCCTTGAGGCCCTTGGGCTTCTGGAACATCCCCATCTCGAGGTTCTCCTGGATCGTCAGCGAGGGGAAGACGTTGTTCGTCTGCGGGACGAAGCCGACTCCCTTCGCGACGAGCTTGTTCGCCTTGAGGTTGGTGATCTCCTCGCCCTGCAGCCGGATCGCGCCGTCGCGCACCTTCACGAGGCCGAAGATCGACTTCAGCAGCGTGGACTTGCCCGCGCCGTTCGGACCGATGATCCCGATGAGCTCGCCCTGCCTCGCGACGAGGGAGCACGAGTTGAGGATGTTCACGCCGGGGAGGTACCCCGCCGTGACGTTGTCGACCTCGACGACCGCCTCGGCCACGGGGTCGAGCACCGCGCCGGCGGCCGGTTCACTGTTCGTCATCGATGAGCTCCTTCATGGCCTCGACATGGTCGGTGTCGGTGGCACCGAGGTCGGTGTCGTGGTGGGCGCCGAGGTAGGCGTCGATCACGGCCTGGTCCTGCATGACGTTGTGCGGGTCGCCCTCGGCCACGATCTTGCCCTCGGCCATCACGATCACCCAGTCGGCGATGTGACGCACCATGTGCATGTCGTGCTCGACGAACAGCACCGTCATGCCCTGGGACTTCAGGTCGAGGATGTGGTCGAGCAGCGACTGCGTGAGCGCCGGGTTCACACCCGCCATCGGCTCGTCGAGCATGACGAGCGTCGGGTCGCTCATGAGCGCCCGCGCCATCTCGAGGAGCTTGCGCTGTCCGCCGGAGAGGCTCGCCGCGTAGTCCTCCTTCTTGGCGTCGAGCTTGAATCGGCCGAGGAGCTCGATCGCCTTGGCGTCGATCTCCTCCTCCTGCTTGCGCCAGATGAAGGGCAGGATCGAGCGGAACAGGTTCTCACCCGACTGGCCCTTCGCACCGAGCTTCATGTTGTCCATGACGGTGAGCAGGCCCAGCGCCTTCGTGAGCTGGAAGGTGCGGATGAGGCCCATGCGCGCCACCCGGTAGGCGGGGACGTGCGCCAGCGAGCGACCGTCGAACTCCCACTTGCCCTCGTCGGGCTTGTCGAAGCCCGTGAGCAGGTTGAAGAACGTGGTCTTGCCGGCACCGTTCGGCCCGATGAGGGCCGTGATGGCCCCGCGCGGGATCTCGACGTGGTCGACGTCGACGGCGGTGAGGCCGCCGAAGGTGCGCTTGACGCCGTCGGCGATCAGGATCGGGTCGACCTTCTGGACGCCCGGTGCGGGTTCGCCGACGTGGAGGCCGGTGGTCTTCACCGGCTTGGACGTGGGAGTGGTTTCACTTGACAAAGGCCAGCTCCTTCTTGTTTCCGAAGATGCCCTGAGGCCTGAATACGACGAGCAGCATGATCGCCACGCCGACGAGGATGAACCGGAGCTGACCGGCCTGCACCTGCGTCATGAAGGGGAACCAGCCCGCCTCGACCGCACGGGCGACGAAGCCCGAGAAGAACGAGAGCAGCACCCAGAAGATCATCGAGCCGATGACCGGACCGAGGATCGTGGCGGCGCCGCCGAGGAGCAGGATCGCGTAGATGAAGAACGTGAGCGACGTCTGGTAGTTCGCGGGCACGACCGCGCGCGGCATGATGAAGATCATGCCGGCGAGGGTGCCGTAGACACCACCGATGATGAGGCTCTGCATCTTGTAGGAGTACACGTTCTTGCCGAGTGCGCGCACGGCGTCCTCGTCCTCGCGGATGCCCTTGATCACGCGGCCCCACGGGCTGCGCATGATCAGCCAGGTGATCAGTGCGAAGACCACGACGAGCGTCCAGCCGACGATGCGGATCCACCAGTCGTACGCGTTGTACGTGAACGGTCCGAACCCGTAGGTGCCGGGCGGGATCGGGTTGAGGGCGGCGAAGCCGTCCTTGTAGCCCTGGAGTCCGCTCGCGGAACCCGTGATGGCGTCGAACGTGTTCGTGGTGAAGATGAGCCGCAGGATCTCCGCCGCCGCGATCGTGACGATCGCGAGGTAGTCGGCCCGCAGGCGCAGCGTCGGGATACCGAGGATGAGGGCGAAGATCACGGATGCCCCGACGCCGACGAGCACGGACGCCCACACGGGGAATCCGAAGCTCAGCGTCGAGATCGCGTAACCGTACGCGCCGAGGGCCATGAAGCCGGCCTGACCGAAGTTCAGGAGGCCCGTGTATCCGAAGTGGATCGCCAGGCCGAGGGCGGCCAGGGCGTAGGCGGCAGTGGTGGGGCTGATGAGCTCCTGCGCCGCGTTGGAGAAGATCGCAATCCAGTCGATCATGTCGGGTTCCTCCTCAACCGATTCTCTCGCGGCGACCGAGGATTCCCTGCGGTCGGAACAGCAGCACCAGGATGAGCACGACGAGCGCGCCCACGTACTTCATGTCGGACGGCAGCCACAGCGTCGACAGCTCGATGAAGAGGCCCACGATGAGGGAGCCGACGAGCGCGCCGAACGCGGTGCCCAGGCCGCCGAGGGTGACCGCGGCGAAGATGAGCAGGAGGATCTGGAAGCCCATGTCCCAGCTCACGCCGGGACGGAAGTACGCCCAGAGGATGCCCGAGAGACCGGCGAGCGCGCCGCCCGCGATCCAGACGATGCGGATGACGCGGTCGACGTCGATGCCGCTCGCGGCCGCGAGGCTCGGGTTGTCGGAGACCGCTCGCGTCGCCTTGCCGATGCGGGTGCGCAGCAGGAAGAACGCGAACGCGAGGAGCACCACGACGGAGGTGGCCATGCTCGCGACGTCGATCCACGAGAGCGTGATCGGCCCGATGCGGATGTCCGACGGCAGGGTGGCGCCGGGCAGCTGACGGGTCGCGCCGCCGTAGAAGAACTGGTACGTGTAGCGCAGCGCGAGCGACAGGCCGATGCTCACGATCATGAGCGGGATCAGTGCGACCCCGCGCCGCCTGAGCGGTTTCCAGATCGTGGCGTCGAGCGTGTAGCCGAGGCCGGCGCTGAGCACGATGGCGATGGCGATGGCGAGCCAGATCGGCAATGCCAGGTCGACGCCGAAGGTCAGCACCATCAACGCGCCGAACGTCACCATCTCCGCGTGCGCGAAGTTGGAGAGGCCCGTCGTGCCGAAGATCAGCGAGAGGCCGATCGCCGCGAGCGCGAGGAGGAGGCCGAAGTTCAGGCCGTTGACCACGCGGATGAGCACCTGGGCGCCGATGTCCGTCGTGGTCCTCGTGCCTTCACCGAGGAAGAAGTTCACCGCCTTGCGGTTGGTGAGGCCGAACTCGGCGGTCACCGTGGCCTGGCCGTCCTGGACGACGACGCCCTCGGGAAGGGTGTCCTCGTTCAGCGTGAGCTCGTATTCGGCCTTCTCGGGCACACCGAGGGTCCAACGGCCATCGGCGTCGGTCTCGGTCGAGGCCTCGAAGCCGCCGCCCTCGACCGTGATCTCGACGCCCTCGAGGGGCTCGTCGTCGAACGTGACGTTCCCGACGAAGAAGTTCTCGAACTCTTCCTCGGAATTCGGGCTGGGCGTACTCCCATCCTCCGCCATCGCAGGGGACGCTGCGATGCCGGACAGAGTGAGTGCGGACAACAGAATTCCGAGGAGGATGAGCCACCTCCCGCGAGACCGTCTGGCGACTGTTTGCGTGGGTTCCACTGCACCTCCTGGGGTCCCGGGGGCTGTTGGCCGTCCGGGTCCGGTCTTTCCTGCCGACAACGTCGTCTGACAGTACGTGCCGATTATGTCCCATGTGTTTCGCACACAGTCACAATGGCCCTCGATTGTTATCCGGGGAATGCCCGCTGCGCAAACTCGCTTAACATTGATGCATCCCGGGAGCTCCACCACTCACGGGTGCGCCATGACTCGGAGAGACGAAGGGGAGACATGGATCAGGCAGATCCGTTCGGATTCACAGGGCTGACCTACGACGACGTCCTGCTGCTGCCAGGCCACACCGACGTGATCCCGAGCGAGGCCGACACGACCTCGCGGCTGACGCGACGCATCGACGTCGCGACGCCCCTCCTGTCCGCCGCGATGGACACCGTCACCGAGGCGCGCATGGCGATCGCCATGGCGCGCCAGGGCGGCATCGGCATCCTGCACCGCAACCTCTCCATCCAGGAGCAGGCCGACATGGTCGACCGGGTGAAGCGCAGCGAGTCGGGCATGGTCTCCAATCCGGTGACCACCACGCCCGACGCCACGGTCGCCGAGGTCGACCACCTGTGCGCCACCTATCGCGTGAGCGGCCTGCCGGTCGTCGACGGCGAGGGCGTGCTCGTCGGCATCATCACGAACCGCGACATGCGATTCGTCTCCGACTTCGAGAAGCCGAGCACCTACGTGCGCGACGTCATGACCAAGGCGCCGCTCATCACGGGCCGCGTGGGCATGGACCCCGACGAGGCGATCGCGATCTTCGCGCAGCACAAGGTGGAGAAGCTGCCGCTCGTCGACGGTGCCGGCCGCCTGACCGGCCTCATCACCGTCAAGGACTTCGACAAGTCGGAGCAGTACCCGAACGCCACGAAGGACGCCGAGGGCCGCCTGCGCGTCGGCGCGGCCATGGGCTTCTTCGGCGACGCGTGGGAGCGCGCAGAGGCGCTGCGCGACGCGGGCGTCGACGTGCTCGTGGTCGACACGGCCAACGGCGAGAGCGCGGGCGTGCTCGACATCATCCGCCGCCTGAAGGCCGACCCGTCGTTCGCCCACATCGACGTGATCGGCGGCAACGTCGCGACGCGCGAGGGCGCCCAGGCGCTCGTCGACGCGGGTGCCGACGCCGTGAAGGTCGGCGTCGGACCCGGCTCGATCTGCACCACGCGCATCGTCGCGGGCGTGGGCGTGCCCCAGATCACCGCCGTGTACGAGGCCTCGAAGGCCACGAAGCCGGCGGGCGTCCCGCTCATCGCCGACGGCGGCCTCCAGTACTCGGGCGACATCGCGAAGGCGCTCGTCGCCGGCGCCGACACCGTCATGCTGGGCTCGCTGCTCGCGGGCACCGCCGAGAGCCCCGGTGAGCTCGTCTTCCAGAACGGCAAGCAGTTCAAGGCCTACCGCGGCATGGGCTCGCTCGGCGCGCTGCAGACCCGCGGCAAGAAGACGTCGTACTCGAAGGACCGCTACTTCCAGGCGGATGTCCCGTCGGACGACAAGCTCATCCCCGAGGGCATCGAGGGGCAGGTGCCGTTCCGCGGTCCCGTCTCGGCCGTCGCGTACCAGCTCGTCGGCGGGCTGCGCCAGTCGATGTTCTACGTGGGCGCGCGCGACATCGCCGAGCTGAAGACGAAGGGCCGCTTCGTGCGCATCACGCCCGCGGGCCTGAAGGAGTCGCACCCGCACGACGTGCAGTTCATCGTCGAGGCGCCGAACTACACCCGCTGACGGTCAGCGCGGCGGGCCGAAGGCCCGACGCGCTTCCGTCAGAAAGGCGGAGCAGGAGCGCTCGCGACGCGCCAGCGTTGCGAAGCGTGCCGCGGTCAGACTCGAGAACGTGAGGCCACGCCCTGTTCCGGGCTCGTGCCGCGTCTCGATACGCGTCGCGCTGCGCGCGGCGCTACTCGACGACCGGGGTTACTCGACGACCGGGTCAACGCGCCTCCGCCAGCCGCGTCACCGCCTCCGCCAGCACCTCCGGCGTGCACGCGAAGTTGAGGCGCGCGTGGCCGCGGCCGACGGATGCCCCGAAGGCGGGTCCGCCCGTGAGCGCCACCTTCGCGTGCTCGAGCGCGTGCGCCGCGGGGTCGTCGCCCCAGCCCAGCGCGGACAGGTCGAGCCAGGCGAGGTACGTGGCCTCCGGCATCCGATAGCGCACGTCGGGCAGCTCGTCGGCGAGGAGGTCGGCGAGCAGGCGCCGGTTGTCGTCGAGGCTCGCGAGCACGCCGTCGAGCCAATGGCCGCCCTCCTGGAAGGCCGCGATCGTCGCGATGGCGCCGAACTGGCTCATGCGCCACGAGACCTCCTCGGGCATCCGACCGCGCACCGCGTCGCCGCGTTCGCTCGCCGTCACGATGAGCGCGGCCTTCAGCCCGGCGATGTTGAACGCCTTGGTGGCACCGGTGACGGCGACGCCCCATTCGCGCGCGGCATCCGACACCGTGAGGAACGGCGTGTACGGCGTCGTCGGCTGCGCGAGCGCGCCGTGCACCTCGTCGGACACGATCGTCACGCCGAACCGCGCCGCGAGCTCGGCCAGGGCGGCGAGCTCCGCCGATGCGGGGTTGATGCCGAGGGGGTTGTGCGGGTTGCAGAGCACCATCGAGCGGGCGCCGGCCGCGAAGGCCGCCTCGAGGCCGTCGAGGTCGAGCGACCAGCCCTCGTCGATGCCGCCGCGCATGGGCACCTCGACGACGGAGGCGCCGGCCTCGGCGACGAGGGCGTAGAACGGCGGGTAGACCGGCGGCGTGAGCACGACGCCGTCGCCCCGCTCGGTGACCTGGCGGAGCACCTCGACGATGCCCATGCTCACGTCGGCGGTGCACGTGATGCGGGCCGGATCGACGTCCCAGCCGAGGCGCGTGGCCGCGAAGCCCTGGAACGCCTCGGCGACCTGGCGCCCGCCCGATGCGTAGCCCGTGTCGGAGCGTTCGATCGCCGCGTGCAGCGCGTGCGCGATGGGCTCGGCCAGCGGGTAGTCCATCTCGGCGACGGGCAGGGGCAGCACGTCGGACGGGAATGTGCGCCACTTGACGCTGGTCCGGCTGCGGAGGACGTCGAGGGGCTCTGCGGCGACGCGTTGCATGCGTCCAGCTTGCCCCACGATGGCACGGTGGCGTCGCATGCCGCTGGCCGGTAGTCTGATCGGCTGCCCTCTCCGGGCGGCGCGGCTCGCGCCGCGAACGGATCGGACACTCACCCATGGGCTTCATCGACGTCAACGGCGTCTCCTTCTCGCTCCCCGACGGGCGGCCGCTGCTCGCCGACCTCGCGTTCCGCGTGACCGAGGGGCGCACGACCGCGCTCATCGGCGCGAACGGCGCGGGCAAGTCGACCCTCCTGCGGATCATCCGCGGCGACCTGCGACCCGACGAGGGGAGCGTGCAGGTCGACGGCGGGCTCGGCGTGATGGACCAGTTCGTGGGCACCGGCCGGACGGTGCCGGGCGCCGCGCCGACCGTGGCGGGACTGCTCGTGTCGGTGGCGCCGGAGCGCGTCCGCGACGCGGCGCTCGAGCTCGAGGCATCCGAGGACGCCCTCATCGAACGCGATGACACCGAGACGCAGATGCGCTACGCGTCGGCGCTCGCCGAGTACGCAGAGGCGGGCGGCTACGAGCAGGAGGTCGTGTGGGACCACTGCACGATGGCCGCGCTGGGCGTCCCGTTCGAGCGGGCGAAGTGGCGCGAGCTCGCGACGCTGTCGGGCGGCGAGCAGAAGCGGCTCGCGCTCGAGGCGCTGCTGCGCGGGCCCGAGCAGGTGCTGCTGCTCGACGAGCCCGACAACTCGCTCGACGTTCCCGGCAAGCGCTGGCTCGAGGCGCAGCTGCGCGCGACGCCGAAGACCGTGCTGCTCGTGTCGCACGACCGCGAGCTGCTCGCGAGCGCCGCCGACCGCATCGTGACGCTCGAGCTCGGCGCCGCGGGCAACACCGCCTGGGTGCACGGCGGCAGCTTCGAGGGCTACCACGAGGCGCGCGAGGAGCGCTTCGCCCGGCTCGACGAGCTGCGCCGGCGCTGGGACGAGCAGCACGTCGCGCTGAAGACGCTCGTCGCGACCCTCAAGGTGAAGGCGACGTACAACGACGGCATGGCGTCGCGCTACCAGGCGGCGGTGACGCGGCTGCGCAAGTTCGAGGAGGCCGGGCCGCCCGAGGAGCGGCCGCCGGCGCGTGCGGTGTCGATGCGGCTGCGCGGCTCCCGCACGGGCAAGCGCGCGGTCGTGTGCGAGCGCCTCGAGCTGAGCGGGCTCATGAGGCCGTTCGACCTCGAGGTCTGGTACGGCGACCGCGTCGCGGTGCTCGGCTCGAACGGCTCGGGCAAGTCGCACTTCCTGCGGCTGCTCGCCGGCGGCGGCACGGAGCCCGATCGCACGCTCGGCCACGTGACGACGGTCGGCGAGACGCTCGCGCGCGTCCCGCACGAGGGTCGGGCCGTGCTCGGCGCCCGGGTGGTGCCGGGGTGGTTCGCGCAGAACCACGAGCATCCCGAATTCCACGGACGCACGCTGCTCGACATCCTGCATCGGGGTGACGCGAACCGCGAGGGCATGGCCCGCGAGGCCGCGAGCTCGGCGCTCGACCGGTACGGGCTCGCGGCGGCCGCGCAGCAGCGGTTCGAGTCGCTCTCGGGCGGGCAGCAGGCCCGGCTGCAGATCCTGCTGCTCGAACTGTCGGGCGCCACGCTGCTGCTGCTCGACGAGCCGACCGACAACCTCGACCTCGTCTCAGCGGAGGCGCTCGAGGACGCGCTGTCGCGGTTCGACGGCACGGTGCTCGCGGTCACGCACGACCGGTGGTTCACGCGCAGCTTCGACCGGTTCCTGGTCTTCCGGTCCGACGGCGAGGTGGTCGAGTCGGATGCCCCGGTGTGGGACGAGGCGCGGGTGGTGCGGGCGCGGTAGCGGCATCGTGCTGCGCCGCGCGGGGGCATCGTGCGGCGCCGCGTGGCGGCGTCCGTGTGCCCGGAGGGGACCCTTCGGTAGGGTTGACGGGTGACCCAGGAGATCGAGATCGGCCGCTCCAAGCGAGGCCGCCGCGTCTACGCGTTCGACGACATCGCGATCGTGCCGAGCCGGCGTACGCGCGACCCTGAAGACGTGTCGGTCGGCTGGTCGATCGACGCGTACCAGTTCGACATCCCGTTCCTCGCGGCGCCGATGGACTCGGTCGTGTCGCCGCGCATCGCGATCATGATGGGACAGCTCGGCGGCCTCGGCGTGCTCGACCTCGAGGGCCTCTGGACGCGCTACGAGGACCCCGAGCCCGTGCTCGCCGAGATCCGCAACCTCACGCCCGAGCGGGCCACGTCGCGCATGCAGCAGCTCTACGCCGAGCCGATCAAGCCCGACCTCGTCACGGCTCGACTCGCCGAGATCCGCGCGGCCGGCGTGACGGTCGCGGGCGCGCTCTCGCCGCAGCGCACGCAGGAGCTCTACGAGACCGTCGTCGCGGCGGGCGTCGACCTCTTCGTCATCCGCGGCACCACCGTCTCGGCCGAGCACGTCTCGAAGAACGTCGAGCCCCTCAACCTCAAGAAGTTCATCTACGAGCTCGACGTGCCCGTCATCGTCGGCGGCGCGGCCACCTACACCGCGGCGCTGCACCTCATGCGCACGGGCGCGGCGGGCGTGCTCGTCGGCTTCGGCGGCGGCGCGGCCTCGACCACGCGCGCGACGCTCGGCATCCACGCGCCCATGGCGACGGCGGTGGCGGATGTCGCGGGCGCGCGTCGCGACTACCTCGACGAGTCCGGCGGCCGCTACGTGCACGTCATCGCCGACGGCGGCGTGGGCAAGTCGGGCGACATCGTGAAGGCGATCGCGTGCGGCGCGGACGCGGTGATGCTCGGTGCCGCGCTCGCCCGCGCGACCGACGCCCCCGGCGGCGGGTACCACTGGGGCGCCGAGGCGCACCATTCGAAGCTGCCCCGCGGCCAGCGCGTGCAGGTCGGGCAGGTGGCGTCGCTCGAGGAGGTGCTCTACGGGCCGGCGCCGGCCGCCGACGGCAGCGCGAACCTCGTGGGCGCGCTGCGACGCTCGATGGCGACGACCGGCTACTCCGACCTCAAGGAGTTCCAGCGCGTCGAGGTCGTCGTCGCGCCGTACCAGGGGGCCTGACGCTCCTGGCCGTCGGGCCCGAGTCGCTGCCACCCGTCCTCCACAGGCGGGCTCTTGTCGGCGGTGCTGGGAGACGCCCGCGCGTCCGTTCCATCCGTCCGGGCGCTCGGGTAGCGTGGATTCCGGATCACGCGGTCTCGCCGTGAAACCGCGGGGATGGGGTACGACGATGGCACGTCTCAAGTCGGTGACGCGTTCGACGAAGCTCGGACCCGAGGAGCGCGAGGCCGCGCTCACCCGGCTCAAGGAGAAGGAACTCGACATCCTCGTGGTGGGCGGCGGCATCGTCGGCACGGGCGCCGCGCTCGACGCGGTCACCCGAGGCCTCTCGACCGGCCTCCTCGAGGCCCGCGACTGGGCGTCGGGCACGTCGAGCCGATCGTCGAAGCTCGTGCACGGCGGCATCCGCTATCTCGAGCAGCTCGACTTCCGGCTCGTGCGCGAGGCGCTCATCGAACGAGGCCTGCTGCTGCAGCGCATCGCCCCGCACCTCGTGAAGCCCGTGCGCTTCCTCTACCCCGTGCAGAAGCGCATCTTCGAGCGCTTCTACGTGGGCGCCGGCATGATGCTCTACGACATCTTCAGCTACACCGGCGGTCGCCCGCCCGGGGTGCCGCACCACCGCCACCTCTCCAAGCGCCAGGTCATGAAGGCCATCCCGTCGCTCTCGAACGACGCGCTCGTGGGCGGCATCACCTACTACGACGCCCAGGTCGACGACGCGCGCTACGTGGCGAGCCTCGCGCGCACCGCGTCGTTCTACGGCGCGCACGTCGCGAGCCGGGTCAACGTCGAGGGCTTCATCAAGGTCGGCGAGCGGGTCGTCGGCGTGAAGGCGCACGACCTGCAGACGGGCGAGCACTTCGAGGTGCGCGCCCGGCAGGTGGTGAACGCCACCGGCGTCTGGACCGACGACACGCAGCGCATGGTCGGCGAGCGCGGCACGTTCAAGGTCCGCGCGTCGAAGGGCATCCACCTCGTGGTGCCGCGCGATCGCATCCAGTCCGCCATGGGCATGATCTTCCGCACCGAGAAGAGCGTGCTGTTCGTCATCCCGTGGGGCCGGCACTGGCTCATCGGCACGACCGACACCGACTGGAACCTCGACAAGGCGCACCCTGCGGCGACGGCGGCCGACATCGACTACCTGCTCGAGCACGTGAACGCGGTGATGGCCGTGCCCCTCACGCGCGAAGACGTCGAGGGCGTGTTCGCCGGGCTGCGTCCGCTGCTCGCCGGCGAGAGCGACCAGACGTCGAAGCTGTCGCGCGAGCACATCGTCGCGCACACCGTGCCCGGGCTCGTCGTGGTCGCGGGCGGCAAGTGGACGACGTACCGCGTCATGGCGAAGGACGCGATCGACGCCGCCGCCGACGCGATGGACGGCCGGATCCCGCCGTCGACGACGCAGGACATCCCGCTGCTGGGCGCAGAGGGCTACCAGGCGGCCTGGAACAAGCGCGGCAAGATCGCCCACGCGTTCGGCGTGCACAAGGTGCGCATCGAGCACCTCCTCAACCGCTACGGCACGATGACCGACGAGCTGCTCGACCTCATCCGCGCCGAGCCCGAGCTGGGGGAGCCGCTGCCCGGCGCCGACGACTACCTCGCGGCCGAGGTCGTCTACGCGGCCTCGCACGAGGGCGCCCTGCACCTCGACGACGTGCTCGCCCGCCGCACCCGCATCTCGATCGAGGCGTGGGATCGCGGCGTCTCGGCGGCCCCGGTCGCGGCGAAGCTCATGGCACGGGTGCTCGGGTGGGACGAGGAGCGCGAGGCGCTCGAGGTCGAGCGCTACCTGCAGCGCGTCGCCGCCGAGCGCGCGTCGCAGCAGCAGCCCGACGACGAGTCCGCCGACCGCGTGCGGCTCGAGGCGCCCGACATCGTGAAGGTCGAATGATCCCACGCGGATAGACTGGGGCGCGGGCCTGATCGAGTCCGAGGAGCGCGCGCCATGGTTGATGTCCGCCGGGTCACCCTTCCCGGTGTCGGCGTGCTGCACTCCTTCGCGGCGGCCGACGGCGGCGAGGTCGCCGTGGTCGCCCACCGCACGGGGTCCAGCGACCTGGTGAGCCGTCCCCCCGGCGCTCGCGACGACGACGATGCCGTGACCGTTCGGCTCGACGAGGACGAGGCGCACACGCTCGCCGAGCTGCTCGGCGGCACGCGCATCGTGGAGTCGATCGCCGAGCTCGACGAGCTCCCCGGCGTGCCGATCGACTGGATGACGGTCGACGAGGGCGACGCGATCGTGGGCCGTCCCCTCGGCGAGGCGCCCGTGGCATCCGGCGTCGCGATCGTCGCGGTCGTGCGCGACGATCACGCCCACCCGTCGCCCGCCGCAGACTTCATCGTGCAGCCCGGCGACACGGTCGTGGCGGTCGGCCCCACCGACCGCATCGCCGAGGTGTTCCGGGTGATGAACGACGGCCCCGCACGAGGTGCCGAGGCCTGATGCTCCAGATGATGCTGCGCCCCCGGTGGGTGCTCGCGCTCCTCCTCGCCCTCGGCATCGCCGCGGGCTTCGCGCTGCTCGGCCAGTGGCAGCTCGAGCGCGCGGTCGAGCAGGCCGTGGTGCAGGAACGGCCGACCGAGGAGGTGCGCCCGCTCGCCGACGTCGCCCAGCCCGACGGGCCCACCGAGCAGGCCGCGACCGGCCAGCGCGTCGAGGTGACGGGCAGGTTCGTGCCCGGCGACACGGTCATCGTCGAGGGTCGGCTCAACGACGGGGTCGCCGGCTACTGGCCGGTGGCGCATCTCGAGGTGACGGATGCCGCGCCCGGCGGCCTGCCCGTCGCCCTCGGCTGGGCGCCCGACCTCGAGGCCGCGCAGGAGGCCGCCGACCGCTTCGACGCCCGGGCGGGCGACGAGGCCACCGTGGTCGGACGCTTCCTGCCGAGCGAGGCGCCGATGACGCCCGACGACGAGGCCGACCCGAACGCGATGCAGACCGTCGCGGTGGCGCAGCTCATCAACGTCTGGGCGGACTACGACGATCGGCCGGTGTACTTCGGCTACGTGACGGCGACCGAGCCGGCCGCCGGGCTCGAGGCGATCTCCTCACCGCCGCCCGAGGAGTCCGTGGAGCTCAACTGGCTCAACGTCTTCTACGCCGTCGAGTGGGTCGTGTTCGCCGGGTTCGCGATCTTCCTCTGGTACCGGCTCGTGCGCGACGCGGTCGAGCGCGAGCGCGACGCGGCGGAGGCCGAGGCCGAGACGTCCGACTCCGTGTCGCGCTAGCTTTCCGAGCTCCCTCGTCGAGGTCGGCTTCCGAGCCGGATCACGCGTGATCCGATCGTCGCCGGTGCCTCCCGATGGCCACGACGAGCGCACCGGCCACGAGCAGTCCAGCCGGCAGCGCCAGTGCGCTCGCCGCATCGGAACCCGTCGGCGGGAGCATCGGCGCCGAGCCGTGCGCCGGGGCGGCCGCCGGCTCCGTCGGGCTCCCCGGCTCGGTCGGCGGTGGGGTGGCGTCCGTGGTCGCGGCGATCCGGACGGTGTCGCTCCACTCCGACGCGCCCATCACCGTGATCCGGGTGCTCGAGATCGTGTCCGTGTATCGCTCGCCCGCAGCGAGGGGTGCGCGTTCGAAATCGGCGTAGAACGTGGGCGGTGCCGTTCCGTCCTTCGCTGCGATGCGCACCGGCCCGTGACCCGTCGTCACGTCGGACGAGACGATGTAGACCACTACTCCTCCACTGATCGTCGCATCGAATCGATCCGGCCGACGTGACTCGATGACCAGCGCCCGACGCTCGGACGTGGGAATCACGACCGCCAGTGTCGGCCCGTCTCTCGTCAGGGCGCCGATCGTCACGTCCGGCACACCGCCGCCCGGGGCGATGCAGCGAACCTGGGAGTCGTCCATCCAGCCCAGCCGCCAGCGATGCCAGCTGAAGAATTCACCGCCCGAGGCCAGACCCATGAGGTCCAAGTCGCTCACGTACTGTGCCTGGGGAAGCTCTCGCGTGGTGTCGTACAGGTCCGGAAGCCCGAACGTGTGCCCTGTTTCGTGGACGAGGGTGGCGCGGAGGTCCTGTTCGACCATGGGGAGGGTGACGGCGCGATCGACCGGCGGACCGCCTTCCGGAAGGTAGACCACGTTGTCGGCTCCGGCCCGAGTCGGGAGGGGGTCCGCCCACGGGAAGAAGAGCCAGACCACTTCGGACACCGCGAAGTCGATCGAATCACCGGCAGCGGTGACCGCGTCGACCACGAACGGCATCCATGCGGGGCCGAAGACGTCATCCTCAGTGGCCGGGTACTCGGTGGTGTTCTTCGGCATCATGACGGGATCGTTCTGCTCGAGGACGTCGACCTCCAGCCGCCCCTCGGAGAGCGTCTCGAGTCGCTCTTCCGTCTCGGCGATACCCTGGCGAACCGCTTCCAGCGATGCGTTCCCCGGCGCGCCGAGTGCCAGATCGGGGAACTCGACGAAGACGACCTGAGCCGTGAGAGTGCCCGTCGGGGTCGCGGCTCGGAGATCGCGTGCGAAGCCCTCGTTGAAGGTGCCCACACCCACGCTCTCGAGCTTGCAGTCCGCGATCGGGAGCTCGGACGTCGCCGCCGGTTGCGCGAGAGCCGCCGGCGTGAGGAAGAGGACGAATGAGGCGGCCAGCGTGAGCGTGGCCGACACCGCGACGATGCGTGAGCGCATGATGCTCCTGCCTCGGGTCGCCTCCGAGCGTACCGATGTCGACTGGAGCGGGCGACACCCCGTTCGGGGCCGACATCCCGTTCCGCCCGGGGCGAACGCCGCCCGCGCGCACCCGCCACGGGCGGATGATCGACGTGTGGACGAAGCAGACCCCCTCGACGCGTACTCGGCCGTGGTGACGCGGGTCGCGGCATCCGTGCTGCCGAGCGTCGCGAGCCTCGCGGTGCGCACCTCGCGCGGCGAGGGCGCAGGCAGTGCGAGCGTGATCTCGACCGACGGCGTGCTGCTCACGAGCGCGCATGTGGTGTCGGGAGCGCGATCGGCCGAGGCCACCTTCGCCGACGGCACGTCGGTCATGGTCGACGTGATCGGGCGCGACGTGCTCTCCGACCTCGCGGTGCTCCGCGCGCGGGCGGCGGTGCCCGCGCCGGTCGAGCTCGGCGACGCCGCCGGCCTCCGGGTCGGCCAGCTCGTGGTCGCGCTCGGCAATCCGATGGGGCTCGCCGGCAGCGTCACGGCCGGCATCGTGTCGAACCTCGGCCGGTCGCTGCCGACCGCCTCGGGGCGGGTCATCGACGAGGTCATCCAGACGGATGCCGCGCTGAACCCCGGCAACTCCGGTGGCGTGCTCGCCGACGGCGCGGGTCGCATGGTCGGGGTGAACACCGCGGTCGCGGGCATCGGCCTCGGACTCGCCGTGCCGATCAACCGGGCGACGCGCGACATCATCGCCACGCTCACGCGCGCCGGCCGCGTGCGCCGGGCGTGGCTCGGCATCGTCGGCACCAGGGTGCAGCTGGCCCCAGAGCTCGCGGCGCGCATCGGCTCGCCGACCGGCCTGCAGGTCGCCGGCGTCGCACCCGACAGCCCGGCCGACCTGGCGGACATCCACCGCGGCGACATCGTCGTGTCGCTCGACGGCAACGACGTCGTGACGTCGACGTCCATCCAGCGGCTCATGGTGGAGGACGCGATCGACCGCCAGGTCGAGATGACCGTGTGGCGCAACGGTGCGCTCGTCGACGTGTTCGTCGTGCCGCGGGAGCTCGTCGACGCGTCGTAGGCACTGGCACCCCGTTGCGTCTCGATACGCGTCGGCTTCGGCGGCGCTACTCGACGACCGCCGCCGTATGCGCCACGTAGACTGTTCGCATGCCCCTCGAGCCGAAACTCGCCGATCTGCCGCGCATTCGCGGGGCGCTCCGCTTCTACCAGGTCGCCGCGATCATCACCGGTGTGCTGCTGCTCGCCCTGTGCGCCGAGATGCTCATGAAGTACGCGTTCGGGCTCGAGCTCGAGCTCGGCGGCCCTGACGGCTTCCTCGCGTTCGTGCCGACCGACACCGTGACGGCGGTCAACCTGTCGACCGGCATCCTCATCGTGCACGGCTGGTTCTACGTCGTGTACCTGTTCAGCGACTTCCGCCTGTGGAGCCTCATGCGCTGGCCGTTCATGCGGTTCATCGTCATCGCGCTCGGCGGCGTCATCCCGTTCCTCTCGTTCATCCTCGAGGCCCGCATCGGCCGCGAGGTGCGCGCGTACCTCGCACGACGCGAGTCCGAGGCATCCGTCGCACCGGGTGCCGCCACGGATGCCGCGACCGACCCCGCCGACTCCATGGAGGCCCAGCAGTGACCGACGCGACCCCCGAGCAGCCCACCGAGCAGCGTCCCGTCCTCGTCGTCGACTTCGGGGCGCAGTACGCCCAGCTGATCGCGCGGCGCGTGCGCGAGGCATCCGTCTACTCGGAGATCGTGCCGCACACCATCACGGCCGAGGAGGTGCGCGCGAAGAACCCGGTCGGCATCGTGCTCTCGGGCGGACCGTCGTCGGTCTACGAGGAGGGCGCGCCGGCGCTCGACGAGGGCATCCTGCAGCTCGGCGTGCCGACGCTCGGCATCTGCTACGGCTTCCAGGTCATGGCGCAGCAGCTCGGCGGCGAGGTCGCGCACACCGGCCACCGCGAGTACGGCTCGACCGCCGTCACCGCGCGCACCGACGACGACAACGCGCTGCTGTCGGGCCAACCCGAGGCGCAGATCGTGTGGATGAGCCACGGCGACTCGGTGTCGCGGGCGCCCGAGGGCTTCGAGGTGCTCGCCTCCACGGCGACGACGCCCGTCGCGGCCTTCGCGAACGACGAGCGGTCGCTCTACGGCGTGCAGTGGCACCCCGAGGTGAAGCACTCCGAGTTCGGCCAGCGCGTGCTCGAGAACTTCCTGCACCGGGCGGCCGGCATCCCCGCCGACTGGAACCCCGACAACGTCATCGCCGAGCAGGTCGAGCGCATCCGCGCGCAGGTGGGGTCGTCGCGCGTGATCTCGGCGCTCTCGGGCGGGGTCGACTCGGCCGTCTCCACCGCGCTCGTGCAGCGGGCCGTCGGCGACCAGCTCACCGCGGTGTTCGTCGACCACGGCCTGCTGCGGCAGGGCGAGCGCGAGCAGGTGCAGCAGGACTACGTCGAGGCGACCGGCGTCCGGCTCGTGACGATCGACGCGGTCGACACGTTCCTCGACGCGCTCGCCGGGGTGACCGACCCCGAGGAGAAGCGCAAGATCATCGGCCGCGAGTTCATCCGCGCCTTCGAGCAGGCCGAGCGCGACCTCATCGCCGAGGCGGCGGCCGACGGGGAGCCGATCCGGTTCCTCGTGCAGGGCACGCTCTACCCTGACGTCGTCGAGTCGGGCGGCGGCACGGGCACCGCGAACATCAAGAGCCACCACAACGTGGGCGGCCTGCCCGAGGACCTGCAGTTCGAGCTCGTCGAGCCGCTGCGCACGCTCTTCAAGGACGAGGTGCGCGCCATCGGCCGCGAGCTCGGGCTGCCCGAGGCGATCGTGGGACGCCAGCCGTTCCCGGGTCCGGGCCTCGGCATCCGCATCGTCGGGGAGGTCACTCGCGATCGCCTCGAGGTGCTGCGCCAGGCCGACGCGATCGCGCGCGAGGAGCTCACCGCCGCGGGCCTCGACCAGGAGATCTGGCAGTGCCCGGTCGTGCTGCTCGCCGACGTGCGCTCGGTGGGCGTGCAGGGCGACGGCCGCACCTACGGGCACCCGATCGTGCTGCGTCCCGTCTCGTCGGAGGACGCGATGACCGCCGACTGGACCCGCCTGCCCTACGACGTGCTCGCGCGCATCTCGAACCGCATCACCAACGAGGTGCGCGAGGTGAACCGTGTCGTGCTCGACGTCACGTCGAAGCCGCCGGGCACCATCGAATGGGAGTAGGGGGCGCGGGCTCGCCGCGTAAAGGGCGCGGACCATGCGGTCTGCGCCCTTCGTCCTTCGACTCGCGAAGTCGAGACGAGGGCCGTGAGCGCGAGTCGATCGAGTGCGACCCAGTCGGGCAGGCGGCGGATGGCGCGACGATGCGAGTCGACGCGCGACCGCACGACCACACGTCGACGCGTGACCGCGCACCACTGGCAGGATGGGCCCATGCCGGTCGTGGAGAACTCGAAGCTCACCGTCGTCGGAGCCGGAAGCGTGGGCGCCAGCCTCGCGTACGCCGCGCTCATCCGTGGATCGGCCAGCGAGGTGGCGCTGTACGACATCGCGGCCGAGAAGGTGCAGGCCGAGGTGCTCGACCTGGCGCACGGCACGCAGTTCACCGACGCCCGGGTGTCGGGTGGCGACGACCTCGCCGTGGTCGAAGGCTCGCACGTCGTCGTGATCACGGCGGGCGCCAAGCAGCATCCGGGGCAGTCGCGCCTCGAGCTCGCCGACACGAACGTGCGCATCCTCGAGCAGCTGCTGCCGAACCTGCAGGAGCGGGCGCCCGACGCGGTGTTCCTGCTCGTCACGAACCCCGTGGACGTGCTCACGGTCGTCGCGCAGCGCATCACGGGCCTGCCTGCGAATCGGGTCATCGGCTCGGGCACTGTGCTCGACACCTCCCGGCTGCGCTGGCTGCTGGCTCGGCGTGCCGGCGTCGCGACGTCGAGCGTGCACGCCGACATCGTGGGGGAGCACGGCGACACGGAGTTCCCGCTCTGGTCGAACGCGCGCATCGGCCCGGTGCCGATCCTCGATTGGCACGGCGGCGAGTCGTTCTCGCTCGCGGAGCTCGACGAGATCGCGCACGAGGTGCGCAACGCCGCCTACACGGTCATCCGAGGCAAGGGCGCGACGAATTCGGCGATCGGGCTCGCCGGCGCCCGCATCGTGGAGGCGGTGCTCGACGACGAGCAGGCCGTGCTGCCGGTGAGCACCGTGCTCTCGGGCCAGCACGGGATCGACGGCATCGCGCTCTCGGTGCCGTGCCTGGTCGGTGGCGACGGCGCGTTCCCGCTCGAGGGCGTGCCGTTCTCCGCCGACGAGGAAGGGCTGCTGCGCGCCTCTGCCGACGCTCTTCGCGCGTCGCTCGGCTCGATCGGCCGCGGCGCGTGATCCTCGGCCTCCCGATCGCGGCCGGAGTGCTCCGTCGCTAGCGATGCAGGCTCCCGATGCGGCATCCGATGGAAGGGTGGGGCTTGCGCGTCGTCGGCCTGAAACGCGGAACGGCCGCCCCGAGGGGCGGCCGTCCGAGTGTCGAGGCTTCCGCTAGTCCCGCGCGATGGCGAGGAAGCGCAGGATCTCGAGGTAGAGCCAGATGACGGTGACCATGATGCCGAAGGCGCCGGTCCAGCCGTACTTCTTGGGGGCGCGGTTGCGCACGCCCTGCTGGATCATGTCGAAGTCGAGCACGAGCGAGTAGGCGCCGAGCAGGATCACGAGCACGCCGATGATCAGGCCGAGCGGGATGCCGGCGATCTCGACCCCGCGGAGGCCCCACGGGTCGTCGTTCACGCCGGTCCACATGAGGATCACGTTGACGAGCGAGAACACGAGGTAGCCGACCATCGCGATGAGGAAGACCTTCGTGGCTCGCTTCGAGGCGCGGATCTTGCCGGTCGCGAACAGTGCGAGCGTCACGCCCACGACGGCCAGCGTGCCGATGACCGCCTGCGCGACGATGCCCGACCACTGGGTCTCGAACATGAGCGAGATGCCGCCCAGGAAGACGCCCTGCGCCGCGGCGTAGGCGAGGATGAGCGCCGGCGAGGGCTCCTTCTTGAAGATGTTGACGAGCGCCAGCACGAAGCCGACGAGCGACGCGACCCAGAACACCCACGGCGCGGCCGGGGTGATCATCCAGCCGGCGGCGGCGAAGACGACGAGCACGCCGAACGCGCCGGCCGTCTTCGCGACGGTGTTCTCGACCGTCATGACCTCGCGGTCGGGCAGCGTCGCGGGCTGGTCGTACATCGCCTGGAGCTGCTGCGCCGACACGTCTTGTGCGACGGACTGGGCTCCCTGCTGCGAGAAGGCGGAATTCCGCGAGAACGCGGGATTGTCGAGAGCCATGAGGTTCCTCTGCTTTCGGCTGTCGTCGATGCTGGGGGCGGCGACCGGATGCGGCATCCGTGCCGTGCACCAATCTACCGGTGCTCTCCGTGACAACGCAGGGAATCTTGCGTGGATTCCCGTGTGCCCGCTCGGGACGTGGCTACGCTGGGCGAATGCTGCACGACTCCGGCGCCCGCCCGCTCGTGATCGGGCACCGCGGCGCGTCGGGCTACCGCCCCGAGCACACCCGCTCGGCCTACGAACTGGCGTTCGCCCTCGGCGCCGACGCGGTGGAGCCCGACATCGTGTCGACCCGCGACGGCGTGCTCGTGCTGCGGCACGAGAACGAGATCTCGGGCACGACGGATGTCGCGACGCGGCCCGAGTTCGCCGCGAAGCGCACCACGCGCGAGGTCGACGGCAAGCCGCTCACGGGCTGGTTCACCGAGGACTTCACGTGGGCGGAGCTGTCGACCCTGCGTGCC
This sequence comes from Agromyces mariniharenae, assembly GCF_008122505.1. Lineage (NCBI taxonomy): Bacteria > Bacillati > Actinomycetota > Actinomycetes > Micrococcales > Microbacteriaceae > Agromyces > Agromyces mariniharenae. Next base: position 2,649,655 of record NZ_VSSB01000001.1, read on the forward strand.
CGCGAGCGGCTCGGCGCCCTGCGCCAGGCGAGCGCGAGCTTCGACGATCGCTATCCCGTGATCCGGTTGCGCGACCTGTTCGGGCTCATCGACACGGCCGCCGATGAGCAGCGCCGGCTCATCCGCATGGTCGCGGAGTTCAAGCACGCGTCCCACTTCGCGGCGCTCGGCCTGCCGCTCGACGAGCTGTTCGCGGCCGAGCTCGACGACGCGGGGTGGGGCCGCGGCGACGACCGGCTCATCATGGAGGCGTTCGAGCTCGACGTGCTCGCCCGGCTCGGGGCGCGCGGCATCCGTGGACCGCGGGTCTTCCTCGTCGAGGCGACGGGGTCGCCCGTGGACGTGGTGCTCGCGCAGGGTCGCGGCGCGCCGAGCTACGACCAGTACATGACCGAGGCCGGGCTGCTCGGCCTCGCCGGGCGGGTCGACGGGGTCAGCGTCGGCAAGGCGCGACTCGTCGGCCCGTGGCGCAAGCCGGCGTCGCTCACCGGCTCCGACCTCGTCGACGCCGCACACTCGGCGGGACTCGTCGTCTACACGTGGACGCTGCGGCCCGAGAACCGGTTCCTCGCCACGGGCTTCCGCCGCGGCGCCGCGCGGTCGGCGTTCGGCGACTGGATGGGGGAGTTCCGCGAGGTGATCGGCACGGGCATCGACGGCATCTTCGTCGACCACCCCGACCTCGGCGTGGAGGCCCGGCGGGCGGCATCCGGCGTGGCGTGAGGCCGCGGCGCCGGTGGCCGCATCGCGCGCCCGCCGCAGGGCCGGCTGTCGGATGCCGCGCCTAGACTTGACGGGACATGACGCTGATCCTCGACCCCGACGACCCGGCCGGCTGGCGCGAGGCGCCGCCCGCGTCCGCCCCACCGTCCACCGCCGCTCCGTCCGGCACGATGCCCCCTGCCGGCGGAGACCGCCTCACCGACGGGCTCAACCCCGAGCAGCGCGAGGCCGTGGAGTACCGCGGGCCGGCGCTGCTCATCGTCGCGGGCGCCGGATCGGGCAAGACGCGCGTGCTCACGCACCGCATCGCGAGCCTCATCCAGAGCCGCGAGGCGTGGCCGAGCCAGATCCTCGCCATCACGTTCACGAACAAGGCCGCCGCCGAGATGCGCGAGCGCGTCGAGGCGCTGCTCGGCGAGGCCGCCGGCGGCATGTGGATCTCGACGTTCCACTCGGCGTGCGTGCGAATCCTGCGTCGCGAGGCCGAGTCGCTCGGGCTCTCGTCCACGTTCACGATCTACGACTCCGCCGACACCCGCACGGTGCTGAAGCGCATCATCAAGGAGCTCGACGCCGACACCATGGGCTTCACGCCCGCGAGCGCGCAGGCGAAGATCTCGCGGCTGAAGAACGAGCTCGCCGACGTCGAGACCTACGCGCGCAACGCCAACACGAACGACCCCAACGAGGTCATGTTCGTCGAGATCTTCCGGCAGTACACGCGTCGGCTGCGCGAGGCGAGCGCCCTCGACTTCGACGACCTCATCGCCGAGACCGTCTACCTGTTCCGCGCGTTCCCGAAGGTCGCATCGCTCTACCAGCGGCGGTTCCGGCACATCCTCGTCGACGAGTACCAGGACACGAACCACGCCCAGTACGCGCTCATCCGCGAGCTCACCCAGTCGATCCCGGCCGACCGCGTTCACGAGATGGAGGGCCACGGCGTGAACGTGGCCGCGCTGACGGATGCCTCGGGCGGCATCCCCGGCGCCAGCCTCACGGTCGTCGGCGACTCCGACCAGTCCATCTACGCGTTCCGCGGCGCCGACATCCGCAACATCGTGGAGTTCGAGCGCGACTTCCCCGGTGCGAAGGTCGTGCTGCTCGAGCAGAACTACCGGTCGACGCAGAACATCCTCTCGGCCGCGAACGCCGTCATCTCCAACAACTTCGATAGGAAAGACAAGAAGCTGTGGACGGCCGTCGGCGACGGCGAGCTGATCACCGGCTACACCGGTTACACGGCGCACGACGAGGCGCAGTTCGTCGCCGACGAGATCGAGTCGCTGCACCGCGCCGGCATCGCGTACCGCGACATCGCCGTGTTCTACCGCACCAACGCGCAGACGCGTGCGCTGGAGGAGATCTTCGTACGCTCGGCCCTGCCGTATCGCGTCGTCGGCGGCACGAAGTTCTATGAGCGCGCCGAGATCAAGGACGCGATGGCGTACCTCATCTCGGTGGCGAACCCGCTCGACGAGCTCGCGCTGCGCCGCATCCTGAACACCCCGAAGCGGGGCATCGGGCCCGCCACCGAGACCGCGCTCGCGAGCTTCGCCGAGCAGAACGGCATCTCGTTCCGCGAGGCGATGCGCAACGCCGACGCGCTCGGCCTCGGCCCGAAGGTCACGGGGGCCATCCTCGCGCTCGCCCGCGTGCTCGACGAGGCCGCCGCCATGCTCGTGCCGTCGTCGCGCGGCGTGGCCGAGGGCACCAACGAGGGCGCGAAGCCGGTGTCCGACGTGCTCGTGTTCCTGCTCGAGAGCTCGGGCCTCATCGACGCGCTGCGCAACAGCCGCGACCCGCAAGACGAGACCAGGGCCGAGAACGTCGAGGAGCTCGTCGCGCAGACCCGCGACTTCGACCGCGAGAATCCCGGGGCGACGCTCGTCGACTTCCTCACGCAGGTCTCGCTCGTCGCGGCCGCCGACGAGATCGACGACGCATCGGGCACCGTCTCGCTCATGACGCTGCACACCGCCAAGGGCCTCGAGTACCACGCGGTGTTCCTCACCGGGCTCGAGGAGGGCCTGCTGCCGCACCAGATGTCGGCATCCGAGCCCGGAGGACCCGCCGAGGAACGCCGCCTGTTCTACGTCGGCATCACTCGCGCCCGCAAACGCCTCTTCCTCTCGCTCGCGATGAGCCGCGCCCAGTTCGGCGAGGTCGCCGTGGCGATGCCGTCGCGCTACCTGCAGGAGATCCCCGAGGGGCTCATCGACTGGCGGCAGTCGCCGGGCATGGCCACGTCGCGCGGGGGCACGCAGCCCCGTGCGCTCAACGCCCGCCGCCCAGGCGGCGCGTGGGGCACGCGCGACCGCGACCTCGAGAAGTTCAGCGTGCTGAAGAGCGCCGCGCCGAAGGCCGAGTGGGCCAACCGGGTCACCGGCACCGTGCGCGACAACGGCGACCTCACGCTCGAGGCCGGCGACCGCATCCGGCACGTCGACTTCGGCGAGGGTCGCGTGACCCAGGTCACCGGCGAAGGCACGAAGCGCATCGCGCACGTGGCGTTCGACACCGCGGGGCAGAAGAAGCTCCTGATCAAGATCGCGCCCATCGAGAAGCTCTGAGCGGGTCTGCGGGGCCGGCCGGCGGAATCCCGCTCGTGCGGCGGAATCCCGCCGTACGGGGATTCCGCCGCGGCAGTGGGATTCCCCCGAGGGAGCTGCGCGATCAGCCGGCCGGCGACGGCGGCGCCGATGGAAGCGCCTCCGGCCGCGGCAACCGCGCGATGAGCCCCATCGCGTCGAACGGCGCCCGCACCTTGATGTCGTTGTCGAAGTAGAGGAACGCGTCGCGACCCGCGTCGAGGTGGGCGCGCGTCCAGGCCGCCCAGCGGTCGAGCGACGCGTCGTCGTAGCCCGACGCGTACAGCTCCTCCTCGCCGTGCAGGCGCGCGTAGGCGAAGTCCGCGGTCGTGCGGTCGATGCGCGGGTAGCGGCCCGCGGTGTCCGCCGTGACGGAGGCCACGCCGTGCCCGGCGAGCAGGTCGGCCCACTCCTCCTGTCGGTCCTCGAACTCGGGATGCCGCACCTCGATCGCATGACGCAGCGGGCGCTCCGCGATCGCCGCCGCGTCGAACCACGACCGGCCCGACATCCGTTCATCGTGCCCGGCCGCGAGCGCTGCGGCATCCGTCGTCGTGTGCGGCAGCAGCCCGAGGAACCGGTCGGCGACCGCGGGGTCGAGCCCGAGGTTCGGCGGCAGCTGCCAGAGCACCGGACCGAGCTTCGGCCCGAGCGCGAGCACGCCAGAGGCGAAGAAGTTCGCGAGCGGCGCCTCGACGTCCGCCAGCCGCTTGAGGTGCGTGATGAAGCGCGGGCCCTTCACGGCGAAGACGAACCCGTCGGGCGTGGCGTCGCGCCAGCGCACCCAGTTCGCGGGCTTCTGCAGCGAGTAGAACGAGCCGTTGACCTCGATCGACGTCATCCGCTCGGCCGCGTAGGCGAGCTCATCGGCCTGGCGGAGTCCCTGCGGGTAGAAGCTCCGGCGCCAGTTCGGGTAGACCCAGCCCGAGATGCCGACCCGCGCCTCGGCCATGGCTACACGGCGGTCCCGAGGAGCGCGCCGATGACCCACGTGACCACCAGGGCGAGCGCCCCGCCGATGACCACGCGCAGCACGGCCCGGCCCCGCGGGCTGCCGCCGATCCACGCCGAGAGCCAGCCCGTGATCGCGAGCGCGACGAGCACCGCGACGAAGGTCGTGGCGACGCGCCACTCGGGCGGCGGCAGCAGGATCGCGAGCATGGGCAGCACCGCGCCGATGAGGAACGCCAGCGCGGAGGCCCAAGCCGCGTGCCAGGGGTTCACCACGTCGTCCTGCGAGATGTGCAGCTCGGTCTCGAGGTGGGCCGCGAGCGCATCGTGCGCCGTCAGCTCGCCGGCGACGAGCTCGGCGGTCTCGGCCGAGAGGCCCTTCGCGCGGTAGAGGGCCGTGAGCTCGGCGAGCTCCTGCGACGGCATGTTCTCCAGCTCCCAGCGCTCCTTGGCGATGAGCGCGCGCTCGGTGTCGCGCTGGCTCGAGACCGAGACGTACTCGCCGAGCCCCATCGAGATCGCGCCGGCCAGCACGGCGGCGACGCCCGCGATGAGGATCGCGGCGACGTCGGTCGTGGCTGCGGCGACGCCGACCACGAGGGCCGCGACCGAGACGATGCCGTCGTTCGCGCCGAGCACGCCGGCGCGCAGCCAGTTGAGCTTCGCGTGCACCGATCCGTCGTGCGGATCGGTGCGATGGATCGGTTCCACGGGGTCGACCATTCCGCAAGTCTCCCAGCGGCGTCGCGGCCCCGCCAGCATGGCGAGCCTGTCCTCACGCGTGCTCGCCGCGGCATCCGCTCGCCGTCGAGGCCATCGGATGCCGCCGCTGCATGTCCGGGAACCCGGCATCCCGGTTCGGACGCCCCACGACGGGGGAGTACGATGGTCGTCGGCCCGCTATCTCGATATCGAGAGAATTCTCGACGTCGAGACAATCTTGGCCGGGCCTCTCATCCCACCATCCCTGCGCGATCACGCGCGGACCGATTGGAAGCAGAGCGTGGATCTTTACGAGTACCAGGCCAGAGACCTCTTCGAGAAGTACGGGGTGCCGGTGCTCGCCGGCATCGTCGCCGACACCCCCGAAGACGTGCGCAAGGCCGCCGAGCAGCTCGGCGGCGTCGTCGTGGTCAAGGCCCAGGTGAAGACGGGCGGTCGTGGCAAGGCCGGCGGCGTCAAGGTCGCCAGGACCCCCGACGAGGCGGAGGAGGCCGCGAAGGCGATCCTCGGGCTCGACATCAAGGGCCACGTCGTCAAGCGCGTCATGGTCGCCGCGGGCGCGAAGATCGCGCAGGAGTTCTACTTCTCGGTGCTCCTCGACCGCGCCAACCGCTCGTACCTCTCGCTCACCAGTGTCGAGGGCGGCATGGAGATCGAGCAGCTCGCGGTCGAGAAGCCCGAGGCGCTCGCGCGCGTCGAGGTCGACCCCGGCACGGGCATCACCCCCACCAAGGCGCGCGAGATCGCCGAGGCCGCGAACTTCCCGGCCGAGCTGGTCGACAAGGTCGCCGACGTGTTCGTCAAGCTCTACGACGTGTACGACAGCGAGGACGCGACGCTCGTCGAGGTCAACCCGCTCATCCTCGATGAGGACGGGAACATCATCGCCCTCGACGGCAAGGTCACGCTCGACGAGAACGCCGAGTTCCGCCACGCGGGCCACGCCCTGCTCGAGGACAAGGCCGCGGCCGACCCGCTCGAGGCGCAGGCCAAGGCGCTCGACCTCAACTACGTCAAGCTCGACGGCGAGGTCGGCATCATCGGCAACGGCGCGGGCCTCGTCATGTCGACGCTCGACGTGGTCGCCTACGCCGGCGAGAACCACGGCGGCGTGAAGCCCGCCAACTTCCTCGACATCGGCGGCGGTGCGTCGGCCGAGGTCATGGCCAACGGCCTCTCGATCATCCTCGGCGACCCGCAGGTCAAGGCCGTGTTCGTGAACGTCTTCGGCGGCATCACGGCGTGCGACCAGGTCGCGAAGGGCATCGTCGGCGCACTCGCCGAGCTCGGCTCGAGCGCGAACAAGCCGCTCGTCGTGCGCCTCGACGGCAACAACGTGGCCGAAGGCCGTCGCATCCTTGAGGAGGCGGCGCACCCGCTCGTCACCCTCGCCGACAACATGGACCAGGGCGCCGACAAGGCCGCCGAGCTGGCGAACGCGCAGTAAGGGACTCGAGACAAAATGACGATCTTCCTCAACAAGGACAACAAGGTCATCGTCCAGGGCATCACCGGCGGCGAGGGCTCGAAGCACACCGCGCGCATGCTCGCGGCGGGCACCCAGGTGGTCGGCGGCGTGAACGCCCGCAAGGCGGGCACCACGGTGCTGCACAAGGACAAGGACGGCAACGACGTCGAGCTGCCCGTGTTCGCGTCGGTGACCGAGGCCATCGAGGCGACGGGCGCGGACGTCTCGATCGCCTTCGTGCCGCCGGCCTTCACGAAGGACGCCGTGATCGAGGCCATCGACGCCGAGATCCCGCTCCTCGTCATCATCACCGAGGGCGTGCCCGTGCAGGACTCGGCCGAATTCTGGGCGTACGCCAAGGAGCAGGGCGACAAGACCCGCATCATCGGCCCGAACTGCCCCGGCATCATCAGCCCCGGAGAGTCGCTCGTCGGCATCACCCCCGCGAACATCACCGGCAAGGGCCCGATCGGCCTCGTCTCGAAGTCGGGCACCCTGACGTACCAGATGATGTACGAGCTGCGCGACCTCGGCTTCTCGACCGCCATCGGCATCGGCGGCGACCCGATCATCGGCACCACCCACATCGACGCGCTCGCCGCGTTCGAGGCCGACCCCGAGACCAAGGCGATCGTGATGATCGGCGAGATCGGCGGCGACGCCGAGGAGCGCGCGGCCGACTTCATCAAGGCCAACGTCACCAAGCCCGTCGTCGGCTACGTCGCCGGCTTCACGGCGCCCGAGGGCAAGACCATGGGCCACGCCGGCGCCATCGTGTCGGGCTCGGCCGGCACCGCGCAGGCGAAGAAGGAGGCCCTCGAGGCCGCCGGCGTCAAGGTCGGCAAGACGCCGTCCGAGACGGCGCAGCTGCTGCGCGAGGTGTACGCGGCGCTGTAGTCGCGAGCGCGCGTCCACGAGCGGATGCCGCGGCCTCACCGCCGCCCGCAGTCGAACGGAACGGAGCCCCGCATGGCCATGGCCTGCGGGGCTCCTCCCCTTGGTGGCGGACGTTCGGGGGGTCGCATCCGCCACCTCGGTGCTACCTCACGGGTCGATCACGACCGTGCACACGTAGGTGCCCGGCTGCAGGTTGCTCTTCGTGAACGATCCGTCGCCATTCGCACCGGTGGTGGCGTCGAACGGCGGGTCGGCTGCGGCGTCGCAGTCGATCGTCGACGCGGTGCCGCCGTCGATCTGCGAGTTCACGCTCACCGTGATGTCCGTCAACGGCATGTTGGTGAACACGACGGGCGTGGCGGTGTCGCAGTCGGTGTCCTCGACCACGGTTCCGGTCTGCGGGTTGGCGGAGGTCACCGCGTAGCCCGTCGGCACCGTCTCGGTCACGCTGTAGCTGCCGGCGGTGATATCGGGGATGCAGGCCTCGCCGTTCGCGTCGGTCGTGACGGTCGTGCCGGCGGGGAGGTCCCCACCAGTCACCGAGAACACGACACCGGCGTGCGGGTGGTCACCGGGGCCGTCGGCCGCGTGCTTCTTCGTCTTCTCGATCGCGAGGGCGCCGCAGTTGTTGAGGCCGGTCGCGGTCGGGGCGATGAAGTCCTTCAGCGCTGCGGTGAACGAGTCGGAGGACCGGCTCTTCAGGTACGCGCTGCCGAACGCCACGCAGCCTTCTCCACCGAGCACGTCGAAGTCCACGGTGGCTTCGCCGAAGGTCCGCGCGGAGACGGGACCCAGTCCGTCGGACTCGGCCGCCGGGATGGCGGACGTGTTGATCGAGCCGGTCGCATCACCAGCGGCGGTGAGGTTGACCCGGACCCCCCAACACGGAGTGGAGTTCGACGCCTGGCACTGGCTTCCCGGACCCGAGGCGACCCAAGTCGAGAGGAACAGCTGCGGGTTGGTGCCGCCCTGCGCCAGGTCGTACTGGATCAGCAGGTCGCCGGCGGTGCGCACGGGTGTGACGCCGTTGGCCGACAGTGTCTCGGACTTGTTGAACTCGAAGTCCATGTTGGTCGTGCCGCTCGGCTCCTGGACGCGATGCCAGAAGAGGTGCAGGAAGTCACCGGCCGCCGCCTCCTCGAGGTACAGGCCGAAGTTCAGCAGGTCGCTCTTGTTCGGCGGGATGCTGCCGTCGACCACCGACGGAACGGCGGTGTCCTCCTTCGAGCCCTGGCCGAACGAGTCGTCGCCGGAACCGCTCGGCGCATCGGCCTTGCGGACCTCGCTGACGCTCGCCCAGTCGATCGACGGCGCGGGGTCGTCGACCTTCAGGTTGGCGTCGCTGTCGATCTCGAAGTCGCTGCCGGGCAGGCTCACCTCGGGGTGGGACGCCATGGCGGGGCCCGCGACGAGGGTGGCACCGACGAGTGCCGCGAAGCCGCCGGCTGCGGCCAGGCGTAGACATCGCTTGCGGAACGCGACTCGTTCTTCGGGCGTTCGGATTCGGGTTGTGAGGGGCATCATCGCCTCCCGGTTCGCAGTTCGTCCGGTCCGGGCGGGCCGGACGGTCCTCTGCGGGGCGACGGGGCGGGATCGGGTTCCCGTCGTCGGCGCGTCCAGCGACGTGGGTAGGTCGTCACCGGGCGTGCATCGCGCCGTAGGGGGTATCTCACGCCATTCCGCACGTTACACCCGGGGCGGCTGGCCGGTAAGTGTTGCTGAGCAAAGCTCATGTCCCCAAACCGGGGGTTACCGAACGGGCCAGTGGAGTCGACCAGGGCCCCGCCGACGGTGCCGGCGGGGCCCTGCTTCAGTTGCGAATCAGTTCGGTCGCGACTCACCTCCGTCACGGGTCGATGACGATGGTGCACACCACCGTCTGCGGGTCGAGGTCGTTCAGCGACAGCGAGCCGTCGCCGCTCGCCGGAGTGGTGAAGTCCGGGTCGGGCAGGCCGGGCACGCACTCGATCGTCGACGAGGTTCCGCCCACGATCTGCGAGTCGACCGACACCGTCAGGTTGGTCAGCGGCATGTTCTCGAACGCGACGCTGGCGCCCGGTGTGATCGGATCGCAGTCGGCCTCGCTCTCGCTCACGAACGCGGTCTGGGGGTTGGCCGAGACCACGTGGTATCCGCTGGGCACCGTCTCGGTGACCGTGTAGGTGCCGACCAGGGCGCTCACCACGAGCCCTGCCACGCAGGCCTCGCCGTTCGCGTCCGTCACGGCGGTCACGCCGCCGGCCGCCAGCTCACCGCCGGTGACCGTGAAGGTGACGCCTGCGTGCGGCATCTCGCCACCCGCCGCCGCCGCGTGCTTCGCGATCTTCGAGATGAGGATCGCGCCGCGCTCGCGTGCGTCGTGGAAGGTGCAGGTGACGGTCTCTCCAGCAGAGAGGCCGATCGCCGACGGATCCGAACCGTCGTCACACGTCGCGCTCACGAGATTCCAGTTCGCGGGAACCGTCTCGTCGACGTCGTAGGTGCCGGGCGGCAGGTCGGAGAAGGTCTCCGAGTCCTTGCCGGCATCCCCTGCGGCCGTCGTGGTCAGCGTGAACGGGCTGGGCGACAGCGTGCCCGAGGTGAACTCGAACGCGCCGAAGCCGTCATCGGTGATCTTCTCGACGATGATCACGCCGCGCGCGATGTTCGTGTACGTGCAGTCGAGCACGTCCGTGTTGTCATCGAGGTCGAACGTCACCAAGGGACCGACGATCGAGGGCGTCACCCCGGTGCTCGCCGAGCAGTTGACGTTGTCGAAGTCCCAGCCGGTGGGCGGTGGGTCCTCGCTGACGGTCAGGCCGGTGCCGAGGAACACGTTGTCGTACTCCTGGACGCCGCCGTCGCCGAGGCTGAAGGTCGGGTTGACCTCGGTCTCCGTCTCGAAGGCGGTGGTGTAGTCGAACATCGTGACCGCGGGGTCTTCGGCCGGATCGGTCACCTTGCGGATGATCACCTTCGCGCAGTTGTTCAGGTCGGTCGGTGCGGGTGCGATGAAGTCCTTCAGCGCCGCCGTGAAGGAGTCCGAAGAACGGCTCTTCAGGTAGGCGCTGCCGAACGAGATGCACTCGTCGTCGCCGACGATCGCCGAGAAGTCGACGCTCGCTTCACCGAACGTGCGTGCCGACACGTTGCCCAGTCCGTCGGATTGGGCGGCCGGGATGGCGCTCGTGTTGATCGATCCCGTCGCGTCACCGGCTGCGCTCAGGCTGACTCGGGTTCCCCAGCAGGGCGTGCTGTTCGACGCCTCGCATTGGCTTCCCGGACCCGAGGCGACCCAGAGCGACAGGAACAGCTGCGGGTTGGTGCCGCCCTGCGCTAGGTCGTACTGGATCAGCAGGTCGCCGGCTGTCCGAACGGGCGTGACCCCGTTGGCGGACACCACATCGGACTGGTTGAACTCGAAGTCCATGTTCGTGGTGCCCGAGGGCTCCTGGACGCGGTGCCAGAACATATGCAGGAAGTCGCCGGCCGGCGTCGATTCGAAGTACGTGCCGAAGTTGAGCAGGTCGCTCTTGTTCGGCGGGATGCTGCCGTCCACCACGGTCGGAACGGCCGTGTCCTCCTTCGAGCCCTGGCCGAACGAGTCGTCGCCGGAGCCGCTCGGCGCGTCGGCTTTTCGGATCTCGCTGACGTTGGCCCAGTCGAGTGAAGGCGGCGCCGGGTCGTCTACGCGGAGGTTCGCGTCGGTGTCGATCTCGAAGTGGCTGCCGAGCAGGCTCACTTCGGGGTGGTTGGCCTGCGCGGGCGTAGCCAGGACGCCGGTCAGGACGAGGGCGGCCGCCCCACCCAGTGCGACGAGGGCGCTACCCCGTTTGCGTCGGGGCGGACAGTCGAGGTCGCCGGAACGTACGGGTTTCGTGAAAGGCATCTTCGCCTCCGGGGTGTTCCAGGTTCATCCGGTTCGGGCGAGCCGGACGGTCCCCTGCGGGGCGATGGGCGGGAACGGGTTTCCGTCGTCGGCGCGTCCAGCGACGGGGTAGATCATCGCGGGGCGTGCATCGCGCCGTAGGAGGTCTGGGGGGCCTCACGCCGTGGTTGACGTTACTCCCGTCCCGACGGCGCCGATACTGATATGAGGAATACTCATGTCCCCAGATCGGGGGACTTCTCGTTCGAGCCATGGGGAGGCCCCGCCGGCGGCGCCGACGGGGCCTCCTGGATCAAATCGGTTGAGCGTTCAGCTCCTCTCGATCACGGGTCGATCACGAAGTCGCACGTGATGTGCTGCGGCTCCAGGTTGTTCAGCTCGAGGCTGATGTCATCCACCTCATCGGTGATGCCGTCCTCCTCGATCACTCCGTCCGGCGCGCCGGTCGGGTAGCAGTCGATGCTCGAGAACGTCCCACCCGGAACGATCGAGTCGACGCTGACCGTGATCTTCGTCAGCGGGATGTTGTGGAACGACTTCTTCGCGCCGTCGTTCGCGTCGGAGCAATCCGCCGCGCTCGCCTCTTCGACGAAGGCGGTCTGCGATCCGTCGACCTCCATCACGTAGCCGTCGGGCACGACCTCCTCGATCGTGTAGACCCCGGCGATGCCGCTCACGAGCAGGCCCGTGGCGCAGGCGACGCCGTTCGCATCCGTCGTGACCGTGATGCCCTCGGCCGGCAGCTCGCCGCCCGTGATCACGAAGTCCACGTCCGCGTGCGGGTGATCCACCCCGAGACCGTCGGCCGCGTGCTTGCGCGTCTTCGTGATCTCGATCGAGCCGACCTCACGCACGTCGTGGAACGTGCACGTCACGGTCTCGCCCGGGCTGAGCCCGATCGCGGCCGGGTCCGAACCGTCGTCACAGGTGGCGCTGACCAGGTTCCAGTCGTCCGGAACCGTCTCCGCCACGTCGTACGTGCCGGGGTCGAGGTCGGAGAAGGTCTCCGAGTCCTTGCCCGCGTCACCCGCGGCGGTCGTCGTCAGCGTGAACGACGACGGAGTGAGCGTGTTCGACGTGAAGTCGAACGACCCGTCACCGGTGTCCGTGATCTTCTCGACGACGATCGACCCGGATGACCGGTTCGTGTACGTGCAGTCGAGCAGGTCCTCGGAGTCATCGATCGTGAAGGTGATCGACGCGCCGACGATCGACGGAGTCACACCCGAGCTCGCGCTGCAGTCGACGTCGACGAGCTCCCAACCTGGAGGCAGGGTGCCCTCGGTGACGTTCAGGCCTGAGCCGAACAGCACGTTGTCGTACGACTGGCTCCCCTGGTCCTTCAGCGAGAAGGTCGGATCGACGTCACCGCCGAGCGTCGACAGCACGGTCGAGTAGTCGAACGAGGTGTCGCTCGCGTCGGGACTCGGCTGCGTCACCTTGCGGATGATCACCTGGCCGCCCGTCTCGTTGCCGTAGGTGCAGTCGAGCCGGTCGTCGGCATCGTCGATGTCGAACGTGACCGTGCCGGTCACCAGGTTGATGTTCGGCGTCACTCCGGAACTCGCGTCGCAGTTGATCGACTCGAGGCTCCAGCCCGTGGGCAGCGTGTCCTCGGTCACCGTGTAGCCGGTGCCGAGCAGCACGTCGGTGTAGGTCGAATCCTCGCCGTCCTTCAGGCTGAAGGAGGGATCATTGGCGCCCGACAGTCGATCGAAGCTCGACGAGAAGCCGAACGGCGAGTCGCTCGGATCCGGACTCGGATCGGTCGCCTTGCGGATGATGACCTCGCCGCCCGTCTCGTTGAAGTACGTGCAGTCGAGGATGTCGGTGGCGGCGTTGAGGTCGAACGTGACCTCGGTGCCCGAGATCGACGGTGTCACGCCGGTGCTCGCGCTGCAGTCGACGTGGTCGAACTTCCAGCCGGCCGGGATTACGTCCTCGGTGACCTTCAGGCCGGTTCCGAAGAACACGCCGTTGTAGGTCTGCACGCCGCCGTCGGCGAGGCTGAAGGTGTTCACGGACGTGGGAGCCGTCGTGAACGTCTTCGTGTAGCCGAAGGACGTCGTCGCGCCATCAGGATCGGTCTGCTTCCGGATGATCACCTTCGCGCAGTTCGAGATGTTCACGGCCGTCGGGGCGATGAAGTCCTTCAGCGCCGCCGTGAACGAGTCGGACGAGCGGCTCTTCAGGTAGGCGCTGCCGAAGGACGTGCACCCCTGGGTGCCGAGGAGCGTCGTGAAGTTGATCGACGCCTCGCCGAACGTACGCACGGAGACCGGGTTGTTGTTCACGCCGAGTCCGTCAGATTCGGCGAACGGGATGGCCGTCGAGTTGATCGAACCGGTGGCGAGCCCTGCGGTGGTGAGGTTCGCACGCAGGCCCCAGCAGGGGAACGAGTTCGACGCCACGCAGTTCGCTGGCGTGACCGCCAGAGCGGGGTTCTGGTACGGCGGGTTGAAGCTGGCATCCGTCAGCCAGTACGCCACGAACAACTGCGGGTTGACGCCGCCCTGCGAGAGGTCGTACTGGATGAGCAGGTCGCCCTCGGTGCGGACCGGTGTCACCTGGTTCCCGGAGATCGTCGGCGACTGGTTGAACTCGAAGTCCATGTTCGTCGTGCCGTTCGGCTCCTGGACGCGGTGCCAGAAGAGGTGGAGGAAGTCGGTGGTGCCGACTGTCTCGCGGTAGACGCCGAAATTGAGCAGGTCGCTCTTGTTCGGCGGGATGCTCCCGTCGACGACCGACGGAACGGCCGTGTCCTCCTTCGTGCCGTTGCCGAAGGAGTCGTCACCGGAACCGCTCGCGAGATCCGGTTTCCTGGTCTCGTTGACGCCCGCCCAGTCGATCGACGGCGCGGGGTCGTCGACCTTCAGGTTCGCATTCGAGTCGATCTCGAAGTTGCTGCCGGGCAGGCTCACTTCGTCGTGCCCCGCGTAGGCGGGAGACGCGAGCACGCCGGTGAGGACCAGGGCTGCGGCGCCGCCCAACGCGACGAGCGCCCGCCCGCGCTTGCGCTTGGGCGGACAGACGAGGTCGTCGGAACGCGGGGGATTCGTGAAAGGCATCATCGCCTCCGGGTGTTTCAGGTTCGTCCGGTTCGGGTGAGCCGGACGCTTCCCTCCCAGGGCGGTGCGCATGGCAGAGCGACGGCGCGCGGGCACGCGCCGGGGCGGTGTCGTTCGATGCCGGACCGCGGGAATCGTTCCGGCCGCATCGATCCCCGGAGGGGAGTCTCACGTTCTGTCGCACAGTACACCCGCGGGTATGGCCGCCGAAACAAGATTTGAGCATTGCTCACCCTCCAAAACAGGGGTCATCAGGGGTTCGGCCGTGAGAAGGTGAATGCATGGTCGAGTCGCAATCGGATGCCGCGGGCCGCGCGCCCTCCGACGGTGCGGCCGCGCGGCCGCCGAAGCTCCTCGCGCACCCGTTCATGCGCACGACGTTCGCGACCGAGGAGTCCGTCTACGGCGTGATCCTCGTCTCGGGCATGATCGTGGTGGCCGGCGGTCACGGCGAGTCCTCGTGGTCGGTGTTCTGGACCGTGCTCGTGACGGTGATCGTCTTCTGGGCTGCCCACGTCTACGCCGGCACCGTCGCGCGACACGGGCTCGACCACGAGCGCATGATCGGCCTCCGCGAGGCGTTCCGCATCTCGTTCCGGCGATCGCTGGGCCTGCTCGCCTCCGCACTGATCCCGTCCTTCATCCTGCTGCTGGGCGCGACGCGTGCGATCCCCGACCAGTACGCGATCTGGACCGCGCTCTGGGCGGGCGTGGGGGTGCTCGCCGTGCTCGGCTGGATCGCGTTCTCGCGGCGGGGGTCGTCGTGGCCGATCCGCGTCGCCGGCGCGCTCGGCACCGCGTCGTTCGGCATCGCGATGATCGTGCTGAAGGCCTTCATCCACTGAGGTCGGGCCCTCGAACGGGGGAATCCGATTCCGCGCGGATCCACTGACCGCGCGGGGCCTCGGAGCGATATCGTCATCCCAATGGGGAGGGGGCCGACATGGCCGAGATGAGCACGAGCGAGCTCCAGGCGCGGGTGGCGGAGCTCGAGGCGGAGAACCGGGCGCTCAAGTCCGAGGCGGATGCCGCAGCGACGGCGCTGGGCGCGACGCCCTCCGACGAGGCGGCGGCGCGCCGCAGTCGCGGACGTGGCCGGACGGCGGCCGCGATCGTGCTCGTCGTCATCGGCCTGATCCTCGCACCGGTCGCGGTGATCGCGGGCTGGGCCAGGCTCGAGCTCGTGGACACCGACCGGTTCGTCGCCACCTTCGCGCCGATGGCCGAGGATCCCGACGTGCAGGCGTACATCGCCGACGAGGTGACGGCGGCCATCGAGGAGCAGGTCGACATCCCAGCCCTGACGGCCGACCTCTTCGACGGGCTCAAGCAGCTCGACCTGCCCCCGCGTGCCGAGGCCGCGCTGGGCCTGCTCGAGCAGCCGGCGACGCAGGGACTGCAGAACCTGGTCGCAGGCGTGGTCGACCGCATTGTCACCTCCGAGGCGTTCGCCGACATCTGGGCGGCCGCGCTCCGCGCCTCGCACACGCAGTTCGTCGCGGCGGTGCAGGGCAGCCCCGACGCGGCGCTCGAGATCGGCAGCGGCGGCACGCTGTCTGTGCAGCTCGGTCCGATCGTCGAGGCGGTGAAGCAGCGCCTCGAAGACCAGGGCGTCGGCTTCGCGTCCGCGATCCCCGACGTCGACCGCAGCATCGTCGTCGCGCAGAACGACGCGTTCACGCTCGTGCAGACGGTGTACGCGCTCGCGGTCGCGGCGGGCACCTGGATCCCGTGGATCTGCCTCGGCCTCCTCGTGGCCGGCGTGCTGATCGCGAAGAACCGGCCCAAGGCGCTGGTGTGGACGGCGGGCGGCTTCGCCCTCAGCATGGGGCTGCTCGCCGCCGGGGCGGGCGTCGGCCGCCTCTACTTCATCGGCGCCGTGAGCCCGTCGATCATGCCGCGGGATGCCGCGGAGTCGCTGTTCGACGGCCTGGTCGAGTTCATGATGTCGACGATCCTGGCCCTGTTCGTGCTGGCACTGCTCATCGCCGTGATCGCGTGGTTCTCCGGACCCTGGCGTCCGGCGCGCGCGGCGAGGGACTTCGCGGGGTCGGGCTTCACCGCCGTCCGCCGATCCGCCGCCAAGCGCGGCATCACCACCGGCGCGTTCGGAGTGGCGCTCGACCGCTGGCGCGGCGTGGCCTACACGCTCATCGCGCTCGTCGCGGCGGCCGTGGTGTGGTTCAACCGACCGGTGACCCTCGGCGTCGTGTTCTGGACGCTCGTGCTGTCGCTCGTGGCGTTGCTGATCGTCGAGCTCCTGCGCCGCCCGGCCGACGAGGTCGCGGAGGCGCAGGCGGAAGCCGCTGCGGTCGCGGATCTCGAGGCCGACGCGGCATCCGACGACGAGGCCGACACGCTCGTGCTCGCGGATGCCGTGGTGGTCGAGACGGGGGAGTCGACGCGGCCGCCGGCGAGTCCGTCCGATCCCGCACGTCGCACCGACTGAGCCCGGCGGGCCGGGTTAGGCTCGCCGAGGAATGAGACGCACGACGATCGCCCTGCTGGCCGCCCTCGAGGCATCCGTCGCGGCGCTCATCGGGCTCGGCCTCGTGCTCGTGCCGCTCATGCTGCTGTGGGCCGTGCACTTCGAGCTCGCCGTCGACGCCGGGGTGTTCCTCCGCACGTCGGCCGACGTGTGGCTGCTCGGCCACGGCGTCGACCTCGTGGTGCAGCTCGACCCGGTCACCGCCGGGCGCATTCCGGTGCCGGGCGCCGCCGACCCGTTCCCCATCACGATCGCCATGCTCGGGTTCGCCCTCATCACCGTGGCCTTCGGACGCCGCATCGGACGCCGATCGGCTGCGGGCGGCCACTCGTTCAGCGGCGGGGTCGCCGCGGTGGTCGTCTACGTCGTGGCCGGAGCGGGGCTCGCCCTCCTCGCGGCCGACGACGCGGCTCGCGCCGACGTGTGGCAGGCGGCATGGCTGCCGGCGGCGGTCGTGGCGCTCGGCGTCGTCATCGGTGCGGTCGGCGAGGTGCTGCGCACGGCGGGCACGACGGATGCCGCGACCGGCCTCGTGCGCCGGGCGCTCGCCACGGTGCCCGCCGGTCTCGTCGCGGGCGGTCGCGCCGCCGTGCGGATCGGCGCCGGCGCGGTCTTCGGCGTGCTCGGCGTCTCGGCCGTGCTCGTCGCCGTGCTGATCGCGCTGGACTACGCGACCATCGCCGGGCTCTACCAGGCACTCGGAGCCGGCGTCGACGGCGGGATCGCGCTCACCGTCGCCGAGCTCGCCCTGCTGCCGAACCTCGTGATCTGGGCGGCGGCGTGGCTGCTCGGTCCGGGCTTCGCGATCGGCACCGGAAGCCTGGTGTCCCCGGGCGGCACGCTGCTCGGCCCAGTGCCCGGCATCCCGGTGCTCGGGGCGCTGCCGACCGACGCCCCCGCGCTCGGCGCCCTCTGGCTCATCGTCCCCGTGCTGTTCGGATTCGTCGGCGGCTGGCTCGTCGGCAGCGGCGAGGACCCCGATCGCGACGTGCCGCGCGCAGGATGGTGGGCGCCGCTCGCGGTCGCCGTCGCGGCATCCGTCGTCGCTGGCATCGTCACGGGCCTGCTCGCGTGGTGGTCGGGCGGGGCGGCCGGCCCCGGTCGGCTCGCCGACGTCGGACCGGCGCCGCTGCCCGTCGCGATCGCCGCCGCCGCGACCGTCGGCATCGGCGCGCTCGTCGGGGTCTACGCCGCGCGGTTCCGTGGCCGACGCGACGACGTCGACGACCGCGACGAACGCAGCGAGCGCGACGACGCCCACCTGCGGTCGAACGCGCTGTCGGACCTCGTCGACCGCTGACCCCGCGGTCGCTCCGGGCGGGCAGTCGCGGCATCCGAGCGTCGGATGCCCCGCACGGTGCGCATCCGCGCAGCGGGTAGGCTCGAGTGGTGCAGAAGCTCGTCGTGCTCATCTCGGGCACAGGCTCCAACCTCCGCGCCCTGCTCGAAGCCTCGGAAGACGCCGAGTTCCCGGCGCGCGTCGTCGCCATCGGCGCCGACCGCGAGGCGGACGGCCTCCTCCTGGGCGAGGAGTTCGGCATCCCGACCTTCACGGTCCCGTTCACGGCCTACCCCGACCGCGAGTCGTGGGGCGAGGCGCTCATCGAGCAGGTGCGTCACTGGGGGCCCGACCTCGTCATCCTCTCGGGCCTGATGCGCCTCGTGCCGCCCGCCGTGGTCGACGCGTTCTCGCCGCACCTCATCAACACGCACCCCGCGTACCTGCCCGAGTTCCCCGGGGCGCACGGCGTGCGCGACGCGATCGCCGCCGGCGTCGACCAGACGGGGGCGAGCCTCATCGTCGTCGACAACTCGGTCGACGGCGGGCCCATCATCGCGCAGGAGCGCGTGCCGGTGCTGCCGGGCGACACCGAGTCGACCCTGCACGACCGCATCAAGCCCGTCGAGCGCCGCCTGCTCATCCAGGCCGTGCTCGACATCGCCAACTCGCATCTCGACCTGAAGGAACTGAGCAGAAGATGAGCAGCGGCCGATCGATCGACCCGACCCTCTACCGGGAACGCGACCGAGTGCCCGTGCGCCGTGCGCTCGTCGCAGTCAGTGACAAGCGCGGGCTGGTCGAGCTCGCGACGGCGCTCGTCGACGCGGGCGTCGAGATCGTGTCGACGGGGGGCACGAGCGCCGCGATCGCCGAGGCGGGGCTGCCCGTCACGCAGGTCGCCTCGGTCACCGGCTACCCCGAGCACCTCGACGGGCGCGTGCGCACGCTGCACCCCGCCGTGCACTCCGGGCTCCTCGCCGACCTGCGCCTCGAGCACCACGAACGCGAGCTCGCCGAGCTCGCCATCAAGCCCTACGAGCTCGTCATCGTGAACCTCTACCCGTTCGCCGAGACGGTGGCCGCCGGCGCCTCGCCGAACGAGGCGGTCGAGCAGATCGACATCGGCGGACCCGCCATGGTCCGCGCCTCCGCGAAGAACCACGCCAACGTGGCGGTCGTCGTCTCGCCCGACCGCTACGACGAGGTCGTCGAGGCGGTCCGCGGCGGCGGCACCACCCTCGCGCAGCGCCGTGAGCTCGCACGCGAGGCGTTCCGCCACACGGCGACCTACGACATCGCCGTCGCCTCCTACCTCGGCAGCGTCGTGGCGCCCGACCAGGCCGTCGACGTGTCGCCGTTCCCGGCCTGGGTCGGCGGGTCCTGGACGAAGACCGCCGACCTGCGCTACGGCGAGAACTCGCACCAGCGGGCGGCCCTCTACGCGTCGCAGGGCGGCCGCCCGGGCATCGCGCAGGCGGTGCAGCTGCATGGCAAGGAGATGTCGTACAACAACTACGTCGACGCGGATGCCGCGGTGCGCGCCGCCTTCGACTTCGACGAGCCCGCCGTGGCGATCATCAAGCACGCCAACCCGTGCGGCATCGCGGTCGCGACGCCCGGGACATCCGACCCGATCGCCGACGCCCACCGCCGCGCGCACGAGTGCGACCCGGTGTCGGCGTTCGGCGGCGTCATCGCCGCGAACCGCACCGTGACGCTCGGCATGGCCGAGACCGTGTCGGGCATCTTCACCGAGGTGCTCGTCGCGCCGGCGTTCGAGGCCGAGGCGGTCGAGCTGCTCACGCAGAAGAAGAACATCCGCCTCCTCACGCTGCCCGAGGGCTTCTCGCCGACCGCGGTCGAGCTCCGCCAGGTCTCGGGCGGGATGCTGCTGCAGCAGGCTGACCGGCGGTTCGCGTCCTCGGCGGAGTGGACGCTCGCCGCCGGCGAACCCGCCGACGAGGAGACCCTCGCCGACCTCGACTTCGCGTGGCGCGCCTGCCGGGCCGTCAAGTCGAACGCGATCCTGCTCGCCTCCGGCGGCGCGTCCGTCGGCGTCGGCATGGGACAGGTGAACCGCGTCGACTCGTGCAAGCTCGCAGTGGAGCGCGCGGGCGACCGGGCCGCGGGCTCGGTCGCGGCATCCGATGCGTTCTTCCCGTTCGCCGACGGGCTGCAGATCCTCATCGACGGCGGCGTGCGCGCGGTCGTGCAGCCCGGCGGATCCGTGCGCGACGAGGAGGTCGTCGCGGCCGCGAACGCGGCCGGCATCACCATGTACTTCACCGGGGAGCGGCACTTCTTCCACTGAGTCGGCTGGCCACCGCGAGCGCGCGACGGCGGTACCCTTGAAGTGAGGCGCTCAGAAGGCGCCCGCACGGTTCCGCCCACGAAGCGGATGGACAAGGAGACCGATCGATGACGATCACCCACGCCCCGGCCACCCCTGCAGCCGAGGTCAGCGCAGCACTTCCCACCGAGGCCCCCGAGCACGAGCGCGTGCTCATCACCCGCGGTCCCCGCTCCGGCCTCACCATCATCGTCGCCGTGCACTCCACGCGCCTCGGCCAGGCCCTCGGCGGCGCGCGCGTCTGGCGCTACGGCCACTGGACCGACGCCCTCGCCGACGCCCTGCGCCTCTCGCAGGCCATGACCCTCAAGAACGCCGCGGCCGGCCTCGCGCGCGGCGGCGGCAAGTCCGTCGTCTGCATCCCCTCGGGCGTCACGCTCGACGAGCAGACCACCATCGCCGCGATGCTCGACCTCGGCGACGCCGTCGAGTCGCTCGACGGCGCCTACATGACCGCCGAAGACGTGGGCACGAGCGCGGAGCTCATGGCCGTCGTCGCCGAGCGCACCGCGCACGTGTGCGGCCTCCCGCCCGAGCAGGGCGGCGTCGGCGAGCCCGCCGACGCGACCGCCGCGGGCGTCTACGCCTCGATCCTCGCGACCCTCGGGCACGTGTTCGGGTCGAACGACGTGACGGGTCGCCACTTCGTCGTCGCCGGCCTCGGCCAGGTCGGCGGCCGCCTCGCGCGCAGCCTCGCCGCCGCGGGCGCCCGGCTCACGGTGACGGATGTCGCGGAGTCGAAGCGTGCGCTCGCCGAGGAGCTCGGCGCCACGTGGGTGGCGCCCGACCAGGCGCACCTCGTCGAGGCCGACGTGTTCGTGCCCTGCGGCCTCGGCGGCGTGCTCACGCACGAGGTCGTCGACGCGCTGCGCGTGCGCGCGGTGGTCGGCGCGGCGAACAACCAGCTCGCCTCGCGCGACGTCGCCGCCCGCCTCACCGAGCGTCGCATCGTGTGGGCGCCCGACTTCGTGGCCAACGCCGGCGGCGTGATCTACCTCGACGTCGCGAGTGCGCCCGACGCCGACCAGGCGGCGCTCGACGCCCGGATCGCGGGCATCGGCGACACCGTGGCATCCGTGCTGCGGTCGGCCGAGGAGCACGGCACGACGACGCTCGCGGCCGCCGAGCGACTCGCCCGCGCTCGCCTCGACGCCGCGCGCTGAGGGGTGGGCACCGGCCGATAGGCTCGGTGCCATGACGTCCCCCGCCGCCACGCCCCCGCCCGCCCCTGCCCGGTTCCGGCCGGCGCCGACCACGGGGCGGCGGGTGCTGGCGGTGCTCACGTCGGCCGCCGTGGTGGCCGTCTCGGCGATGGTCGTCGCGCTGTTCTCGTTCTTCGTCGGCAACGGTCAAGACCCCAGGATCTTCTCGCAGCTCGTCCCGCACTTCGCGCTCGTCGCGCTCATCACGTGGCTCCTGCTGTCGATCGCGAACGCGCTCGGCGCGACGCGAGCGTGGTTCCTCGCGCTCATCACCGGCTTGACGTCGTCGTGCCTCGCGGCGCTGCTCGCCACTACCGTGACCGCCGCCGGCGCCGGCAACCCGCTGTCGGCGCAGCTGTACCTGTTCGTGGTCGGCTCGCTCGTGAGCCTCAACCTCGTGTTCATCCTCGCGGCGACCGCGGCCGAGGTGTTCCTCGCGCCGAAGGTGCTTCGCGGCATCCTGCGCTACGCCCCGAATCGCGCACCGCGGCGCATGGCGCTCGTGCGCATCCCAGCGTCGAACCTCGACGAGGCAGAGCTGACGCATCGCGATCGCCTCCCGGTCGACAAGGAGCTCGCCGACGAGCAGTGGGACAACTACTGCGCCGCACTGCTCGCCGAGGGCTGGGAGACGCTCGAGGTCGATGCGGCCCCAGAGCTCGCCGACTCGGTGTTCGTCGAGGACACCGTCGTGCTCTTCGGCGACCTCGCCGTGATCACGAGCCCCGGCGCGGAGTCGCGACGCCCAGAGATCGAGGCGGCCGAGCGCACCGTGCGCGCCATCCCGGGACTCACCGTGCAGCGCATCGAGCTGCCGGGCACGCTCGACGGCGGCGACGTGCTGAAGGTCGACTCCACGGTGTACGTCGGCGCGTCGAGCCGTACGAACGCCGAGGGCATCCGCCAGCTGCGCAGCCTGCTCACGCCGCACGGCTACTCCGTGGTCGCCGTGCCGGTGACGAAGGCGCTGCACCTGAAGAGCACGATGACCGCGCTGCCCGACGGCACGATCATCGGCGACCCCGACCTGGTCGACGTGCCGAGCCTGTTCCCGCGGTTCCTGCCGGTTCCCGAGCCCGAGGGCGTGGCCGTCGTCGAGCTGTCGCCCGAGTCCCTGCTCATGTCGTCGGCGGCGCCGAAGACCGCCGCGATGCTCGCCGACCTCGGCTATCGCGTCGTCACGGTCGACATCGGCGAGTTCGAGAAGCTCGAGGGCTGCGTCACGTGCCTGTCGGTGCGCGTGCGGTAGCCGTTCGGCGGGCTCCGACGGTCATCGCAACCCGACGAATCCACTCCAACGGTGACCGTGCGCTCTACACTCGGCCTCAGGCAGAGAACGGGGAATCACATGTCCACCACTGCATCCGATGGAGTCGCCTCCACGACCCGCACCACGTTCAGTCGCTCCACCCGCATCGCCCAGCACATCGACGCCGACGCCGCGACGGTATGGCGACTGCTGACCACTGCGGCAGAGATCCCGAGGTGGAACTCGACGGTCGTCTCGCTGGATGGCCGGATCGCGCTCGGCTCGAAGATCAAGCTCGTCTCGACAGTCGACCCGAGCCGCACGTTCTCGTTGAAGATCAAGGAGTTCGAGCCGAACTCGCGCCTGGTGTTGGGCAATGCGATGTTCCTCCGCACGTGCTCCCTCAGCGGCGAGGCGGGCGGCACGCGAGTGGTGGTCGTCGAACGCATCGGCGGTCCGCTCTACCCGTTCGTCGCCCGGATGATCCCGCCTCTGGACGAGAACTTCGAGCAGGTCGCCGCCGACCTGAAGAAGGCAGCGGAAGCCGCGGCGTCCTGAGGATCGACCGAGGTCGACGTGCGGCGGGTGGAATCCGTGTCTGCACCGCCGCACCGTCAGAACCGTGCGTTCGTCTCAGGTGATCGCGGGGGCCTTGGTCCGCCCGTCATGCAGCTCGAGCACCCGGTCGGCGCGGCGCACGAGCGCCGCGTCGTGGGTGGTCACGACGGCCGCCACGCCGCGTGCGTGCACGAGCTCGCCGATGAGGTCCATGACGGTCGCGGCCGTACCGCTGTCGAGCTGGCCCGTCGGCTCGTCGGCGAGCAGCAGCTGCGGGCGGGCCGCCAGCGCCCGGGCGATGCCGACGCGCTGCTGCTGTCCGCCCGAGAGCTCGTAGGGGCGCTGGGCCGCGTGCCCGCCGAGGCCGACGAGCTCGAGCGACTCGGTGACGCGCGCGTCGCGCTCGGCCGGCGGCATCCGCTGGAGCCGGAGCGGCACCTCGACGTTCTCGGCCGCCGACAGCACGGGGATGAGCCCGAACGACTGGAAGACGTAGCCCAGGCGGTCGCGACGCACCGCGGCCAGCTCGTCCTCGCCCAGTGCCGACAGCTCGTCGTCGCCCAGGAACACGCGGCCCGCGGTCGGCCGGTCGAGGCCGCCGAGCAGGTTGAGGAGCGTGGTCTTGCCCGCGCCCGACGGGCCGGTCACGACGAGGAGCTCGCCGGGGCGCACCTCGAGCGAGACGTCCTGCACGGCGGGCACCGCCTCGCCGGCCGTCTCGAAGACGCGGCTCACCGCTTCGGCGCGCAGGGTGGTCATCGGTCCTCCTCGGGTGCGCTGTCGGGGGCGTCGTCGGATGCCGGGGCGGCATGGCGGCCGCGGTGCGGCGGTGCCGGGTCGGGCGCGGATGCCGCGGGCGGCATGTCAGCGGAGCTCTCGCGTCGCGACGGGACATCCGCCCCCTCGTGGCCCGGCCACACGCCCACGTGATCGGGCTCGAGCGCGAGCCGCACCCGATCGCGGAGCGCGAGGTCCTGCACGAACTCGTGGGGGAGTTGCAGGCGACCGACCCGGTCGAGCACCGCGAACTCCTCCGCGACGTGCTGCTCGGCGCCGTGCTCGTCGACGCGCGTCGAGCGGAGCACCTCGGTGGACGTGCGGCCGTCGCGGATCTGCACCGTGCGGCGCACGTGGCCCGAGACCGTCGGATCGTGGGTCACGATGAGCGTCGTCACGCCGAGCTCCTCGTTGACGCCGCGCATGGCCTCGAGCACCGACGCCGAGGTGGTCTCGTCGAGCTCGCCGGTCGGCTCGTCGGCGAGCAGCACGAGGGGCGCGTTCGCGAGGGCGACCGCGATGGCGACGCGCTGCTGCTGCCCGCCCGACAGCTCACCGGGACGCCGATCGCGCGCCTCGCCCACCCCGGTCAGCTCGAGCAGCTCGTCGACCCGCTGTGCCCGCTCCGCACCGCGGCGCGTGCGCGCGACGTTCATCGCGAGGGCGATGTTCTCGCCGGCCGTGAGGTAGGGCAGGAGGTTCCGCGAGGTCTGCTGCCACACGAACCCGACGGTGCGTCGCTGGTAGGCCACGCGTTCGCGCGAATTCATGGTGAGCAGGTCGTGGCCCGCGACGCGGGCGACACCGGCCGTGGCGGTGTCGAGCCCCGACAGGATGGTGAGCAGCGTCGACTTGCCCGAGCCCGACGCGCCGACGACGGCGACCATCTCGCCCTGGTCGACGCGGAGGTTGAGGCCCTGCAGCGCCTGCACCTCGACCCCGTCGGCGGTGAAGATCCGCACGAGGTCGGTGCACAGGATGTGCGGTTCCGTCGTCTCGGCCACGCCGATCATCCTTCCTCCTCCTTGCGCATCGCGCGAGCCGCGTCGACGCGGCTGCCGATGCGCGCGGCGGCCCACGCGGCCGCCACCGATACGAGCATCGAACCCGCGAGCACCGCCGTGATGAGCCACGGGTCGTACGCGATCGCCGGCTGCGCGTCACCGGCCGTGAACGCGCGCAGGTCGACGCCCTGCAGCACGACGACGGGCAGCACGACGCCGAGCGCGGCGCCGACGACGACCGCCACGACCGCCACGGGCCCGACCTCCCAGGCGACGAGCGCCTGTTCGCCGCGGCGCCCGAGGCCGAGCGTCGCGAGCAGCGGCAGCAGCCGGTCGCGGGCGGGTCGCCCCACCACGAGGGTGAGCACGATCGCGAGGGCGGTGAGCAGGCTCGCGAGCACGATCGCGGCGACGAGCCCCACCACCAGGCCCTGCGCGGTGGGCCGGCCCGACAGCTCTGCGGCGAGATCGTCGGGCGTGGTCACGGTCGTGCCCTCGCCCGCGATCGATGCGAGGGCGGCGGTGACCGCGTCGGCGTCGGCCCCGGGCTCGAAGCGCACCAGCACCGTGCGCGGCACGAGCGTGTCGGTGAACGGCTCGGCGTTCGCACGGTCCATGAGCACCCAGTTGGCGCGCGGGGAGTACGCGGTGCGCCCGTCGACCACCCCGAGCGCGCGGAACGACTGGCCGTCGAGCTCGGCCGTGTCGGCCTGCCCGACGAGCTCGTCGACGATGCCCGAGAGGAGCACCGGCACGCCGTCGTCGTCCGTCGCGTCGGCGAGGGCCTCGGGCAGGGGGGTGGCGTCGGCGCGGCCGGCCTGCAGGGCGCGCATCTCGGCGGCGTCCACGACGATGAGGGTCGTCGAGCGCGGCCGGCCGTCGAGCGAGAGGTCCGCGCCGCGCGTCGAGTACACCGGGGCGATCGCCTCCACCCCGGGCACGGCGCGGAACTCGTCGAGCTGCGCGAGCGTCAGCGGCATGCCCGACACCGCGGCATCCGCCCCGACCTGCCGGTCGGCGGCCCGATCGACGCCGGACTGCACCGTGCCGAGCAGCACGGCCGAGAACACGGCGACCGAGACGCCGACGACGACCGCGAGCACCGGCACGAGGCCCGCGCTCGGGTCGCGCAGCGCCCGCGCCGAGCCGAGGAACGGCACGAGGCCCGACCGGGCGCCGGTGGCGCGGACCAGGCGAGCGAGCGGCAGCGGATAGAGGCGGAGCACCACGATGCAGGCGACGAGCGCGAGCAGCAGCGGCACCGCCGCGAGGAGCGGGTCCACGCCGGTCTCAGCTGCGGACGTCGAGAGACCGCGCCGCAGGAGCAGCACGACGGCCGCCGCCGCGAGCAGCACCACGACGAGCTCGACGATCCACCGGAACCGGCCGCCGCGGGCGCCGCCGAGATCGGCACGGGCGCGCCGCAGGGGGCTCAGTGCCGGGGCCGACGCGACGAGCAGGATCGCGGGGGTCACGGCGAACGCGGCGACGAGCAGCCACCCGCCCGGCCCGGCATCGGCGGCGACGGCCAGGGTGCCGGCGATGCCGCCGACCAGGGCCGCGGGCACGCCGATCATGAGCCCCTCGAGGCCGAGGATGCCGCGGAGCTGGCCGGTCGCGGCGCCGCGCGCCGCGGCGAGCTCGAGCCCGGTGCGGCGTCGCTCGAAGACCACCCTGCCGCCGAGCACGAGCACGGCGATCATGACGCCGATCGGACCCGACGCGATGGTCGCGAGCACGGCGTCGCTCGCGGCCGCGGCGGAGGCGGCCTCGCCGAGCGCCTCGCCGAGGCCGCTCAGGAAGCCGACGTCGCCGACCGTCGCGACGAAGCCGGTGAAGTCGCCGGAGCCGAGGTTGTGCACGGCGCTCGAGAACTCGCCCAGTCGCCCGCGCAGCTCGGGGGTCTCACCGGCGACGATCCGGCCGGTCTCGACGGGGATCCACGCCTGCATGATCGTCGGCAGGCTGACCTCCGCGAACGCGGGCCACGAGCCCGGATCGACGAAGACGACGCCCGTGATGATCGGCGGGGCGAGCCCGTTGTCGACGACCGACGGCGTCAGTGCGCTGGCCACGTGGGTCCAGATGCCCGCGTCGGCATCGACGGGCGCGGCGGTGCCGACGAGCCGGATGGGCTGGTCGAGCGTGCCCTGGCCGAACGTGCGCACCTCGCCGAGCTCCCAGTCCATGCGGTCGGCGACGGCGTCGATGACCACGACGTCGAGGGGCGTCGCACCGTCGAGTCCGCCCTCGACGGGGGTGGGCCAGTCGCCCGACGTGAGCTCGACGTGCTCGCGCAGGCGCGGGTCGAATCCGGGCATCACCCGGTACTCGGGCGAGCTCGGCGAGGCGCCGGGCACTCGGGCCCGAACCGGCCCAATGGTGAGTGCGGCGAGCGGCTCGCCCGTGATGCCGTGCAGCGGCTCGGGCAGTCGGTCGCGGATGCCGCGGAGGAGGTCCTCCTGGTGCCCCCAGACCGCGTCGACGTCGTCGGCGAGCGTCGTGCTCCCGGTCGACGGGCCGGCGTCGGGGTGCGCCCGCGTCTCGGTGGTGAGGTCGAGCTCGTTCGCCGGGAACTGCGCGAGGTGCTCGGCGAGGGCCGCGTCGTGCAGCGCGGCGACGGCCCGCGGCACGGCGGTGGCGAGGAACGCCCCGACGAGCACGAGCACGGCCAGGGCGATCGAGGCGCCGGGTCCGGCGAGGAACTGCCGGCGGAGCAGGCCGGGCGTCGACAGGTGCGAACGGTGCCCGCTCATCGCTCCTCCTCCCGCAGGCCCGGCTGCCCGGCCACGCGTCGCACGGATGCCGCGGCGCCCGCGCCGATCGCGGCCGCGAGCCCGAGGAACGCGGCGAGCGCGACGGCCCACGGCAGCCAGTCGACCTGCGCCGGGACGGGCAGCGCAGCCGGTGCGCCGGCGACGGACGCCCGGGCGAGCTCGCGCGCGGTCACGAGGGCCGTGGCGGCACCGACGAGGACGCCCACCGCGCTCGCGGCGAGCACCGCGGCGGCGAGCTCGGCGAAGCGGGCGCGCGCCTGCACCCGGGCGGGCACGCCCACGACGCGCAGCACCACGACCTCGCCGAAGCGGGCGCGACCGAGGGCGGCGACGAGCGCGACGACGGCCACGAGGGCGAACAGCAGCGCGCCGACGGCCCCGACCCACAGGGCGGCGAGGGCGGTCGCGATGAACGGCGACGACGAGGCATCCGCCGCCGTGCGCGTGGTGAGCGCCGCCGTGCGGTCATGCTCGATCGTCGCGGCGACCCGGTCGGGCTCCGTCGTCGCGAGCCAGCGCTCGGTGGAGGCGGGCACGCCCGCGCCGGCGTCGAACGCGGCTCGGGACAGCGCGCCGAGATCGGCGAGGATGGCGGCGTCGCCCGCGCCGGGGACCGTGTCGGCGACGCCGGCCACGACGGCGTCGACGTCGGCGCCGCCCGTGAGCAGACGGAAGGCGAGGGGGTCGCCCGGCCCGGCCTGGATCTCCTCGGCGAGGGCGGCGCCGAGGAGGACGGGGAGCGGATCGGTGGATCCGGCTGCAGTCGGGAGCCGGCCGCTCGGACGGGTCGAGGAGAGCTCGATCGTGCCGTCCACCGCGAGGTCGTCCCCGGTCCGGGCGTCATCGCCGCCGACGGCCGTGACCTCGTCGATCGCCACGGGAACCTCGTCGGCATCCTGCGCCCCCGACAGCGACGCCGCGAAGCCCAGCAGGTGCAGGCCCGGTGCATCGGGCAGCTCCGCCTCGGCCGTGCCGCCGCCGTCGGCGACCGCGAACTCGCCGGCCGGCAGCCGGCGCGCGTCCCCGCCGGCGCCGAGGACCCAGGCCGTCACCGCCACCGAGCCGGGCGTGCCGGCGGGCGCGTCGATGACCACGCGCGCGGTCACGGACTCGGCGCCGTCGGGAAGCGCAGGTGCGGCGGACTCGCCCGAGGTGATGAGCCGCTCGACGGCATCGCCGGCGGGACGGTCGCCGTCGATCCCGTCGGCCTCCGCCGACCACGCCGCCACGGGCAGCGCGAGGATCGTCGCCGGCTCCGAGCCGATCCGGGCCTCGCCGCGGGCCACCGGCACGCTGTCGGCGACGCCCTCGACGTCGGCGAACGGATCGACGAGCGCGAGCGGGTCGTCGCCGCGCACGACATCGCGTCCGGCGAGGACCACGCGCACGTCTCCGCCGGTCTCGACGGCCGATGCCGCCCGGTCGAACGCCTGCCAGCTCCCCGCGAACACCGCCGCGAGCGTGATCCCGGCGACGCCGAGCATCGCCACGAGCGACGCCGACGAGTACGACGCCGCGCGCCGGGCCAGCTGGCGCATCGGCAGCGCGGGCACGAGGCCGGGCGGTCGCGCGCCGACACGCTCGAGCAGCAGGCCGATCGGGCGCGTGAGCAGCTGCGCGGCGAGGCACAGGGCCACGAGCACGAGCACGGGCGCGAGCACGGCGAGCGGGTCGACCTCGACCGTGCCCGCCGCGCTCCGCACGAGCGGCGAGCCGTAGAGGCGGAACTGCCACAGCGCCACGGCCGCGGCGACCGCGAGCAGCACGGCGCCGCCCGCGGCGGCGAGGCGCGGCATCCGCCCGACCTCGTCGCCCGAGCCGCGCACGACCGGGCGGGTCGCGTCCCGCCAGGCCCGGCCCGCCGCGAGCAGCACGGCGCCGACGACCGCCACGGATGCCGCGACGACCGCGAGCGGCCAGGCGCGGGCCTCCCCGGGGCGCAGCACCGCGAGCACGGCCTCTGCCGCGATCGCGCCGACCGCCGCCGCCGGGATGCCGACGGCGAGGACCTCGATCGCCGTGTCGCGCGCGAGCCGGGTCGCCGAGGCGCCGCGGGCGCGCAGCAGCACGGTCTCGCCGCGGCGCGACGACGCGAGCAGCGCGGCGAGCCGGTCGAGCGCGGCGAATCCGGCGAACGCGAGCAGGAGCAGTGGGAGCGGGGCGATCGCGCGCACGGCGCCGAGCCCCGCGAGCAGGCGGTCGAGGGTCGCACCCAGGCCGCCGAGGGCGGCGAGTCCGTCGGTGCCGACCGCCTCGTCCGCCCGCAACGCCGGCTCCACGTTCGGGAGGGCCGAGCGCAGCGCCGTGGCGGCGTCGGGCGTCAGCTCGTCGGCGTCGACGGTCGCCGTCCAGCGAACGATCGTGGCGGCCGGAAGGTCGTCCATCGCGTCGTCGCCGACGAGGAACGGGCCGGCGCCGCCCTCGACGGCACCCGTGGCGACGATCGGCTCGCCGAACCAGGCGGGCTCGGTGGGATCGGTCGGCGACCACGTGCCGACGACGAGCAGCCGTCGCGCACCGTCGCCGTCCTCCAGCTCGATCACGTCGCCGTCGGCGAGGTCGAGCGCGGCGGCCGCGGCGGCGTGCAGCGCCGTGGGCAGCGCGTCGGCGTCGGCCGCGGCCGAGATCGCGTCGTCGGCCTCGGGCCACGATCCGCTCTCGAGCACGGCCCGGCCGGGCACGCCCGCGTCGGCGAGCAGCACGGCGCCGAACGTGGTGCCGTCGTCGGCGACGGCGTCGACGGGCGCGGTCTCGACGGTGCGGGTCCACGCGGCGCCGTGCGGCATGATCATGCGGTCGAGCGCGGATGCCGCGGCATCCGCCTGCGCGTCGGCGTCGCGTGCGATGCGGATCTGCCAGCGCGCGGCGGCGTCGATGCCCGTGGTCGACGCGACCTCCGCACGCAGGCCCGAGGTCGACGCGCCCGCGAGCGCGTCGGCGACGCCCGTGCCGAGGCCGGCGAGGAGGAGCACGACGGCCGCGACCGATCCGAGCACGCCCGCGCGCGCCGCGGCGCGCGCGAACGCGATGCGCAGTGCTCCCACGGGGTCTCCTCGAGACGTCGGTCCGGTCGCGCGAGAGCGTGGTGTAGGGCACCGCCGCGCGCGTCGACGAATTCGCACAGCGTACCCCGCAGATCGGTCTTGCATGCGACTGTCGAATCCCCATAGGCTGTAGGGCTGGCCTGCGCGAGAAATCGCCGGCCGCGAGGTTCGACGACGACGACGCAGGAGGACACCATGACGACAGACAGCTACGCCCGCACGGTCGCGGTCGGCGGCGCTGCCCGTCCGGCGTTCCTCGTGCACGAGGGCATCTCCGGGTAGCTCCGCTCCCAGCCCCGCAGGCGCAGCCTGCACGATCCGCGGCATCCGCCCGCGCCCTGACGCGCCCACTCTCGCGTCGCTCGATCCAGCACGCCGCTCGGCGTCCCACGAGGACCCCAGCTGCGCCTTCCGGAAGGAACCGGCTTGTCAGCCACCCCGCTCCACCACGACCCCTCCGTCGCCCGCGTCGGCACCGTGCGCGCGCTGTACCGGCTGCGCACGTACATCGGCCCCGCGATGGTCGCGATCGTCGCCAGCATGGCGGCCTACCTCGTCGCGCAGCTCATCGCGCTCGCCATCCCGCAGGTGCTCGAGTCGATCGTCGACGGCCCGCTGGCCGACGGCGACCGCGCCGCGGTCGTGCCGCTGTCGCTGCTCGTGCTCGCCCTCGGCGTCGGCGAGGCGGCGATGTTCGCGCTGCGCCGGTGGCTGGTGCTCACGCCGACCACCCGGGTCGAGGCGCGCATGCGCAACGCGCTCTACGCCAAGCTCCAGGACCTGCCCGTGAGCTTCCACGACCGCTGGCCGAGCGGGCAGCTGCTCTCGCGCGCCGTGAGCGACCTCGGGCTCATCCGCCGCTGGCTCGCCTTCGGGCTCGTGCTGCTCGTCGGCAACCTGCTCGTGCTCATCGTGGGCGCGATCGTGCTCATCTCGATGAACTGGGTGCTCGGGCTCGTCTTCCTCGCCTGCTCGGTCCCGCTGTGGATCGTCGGCTACCGCTTCGAGGGCCGCTACTCAGAGGTGTCGCGGCGCAGCCAGGACCAGTCGGGCGACCTCGCCACGGCGGTCGAGGAGTCGGTGCACGGCATCCGCGTGCTGAAGGCGTTCGGGCGCGGCAAGCACGCGCTCAGCTCGTTCCGCGCGCAGGCCGAGCAGCTGCGCTCGACCGAGATGGAGAAGGCGCGCCTCGACGCGAACATCTGGGTGTGGATCCTCATCGTGCCGACGGTCGCGCTCGCGATCTGCCTCGTGCTCGGGGTGTGGCTCGCGTCGCAGGCGCAGCTCTCGATGGGCCAGCTCGTCGCGTTCTTCGCCACCGCGGCGGTGCTGGCGTGGCCGATCGAGTCGATCGGCTTCCTGCTCGCGTTCTCGCTGGACGCGCGCACCGCGACCGACCGGTTCTTCGACATCATGGACAGCGAGAACGACGTGACCGACCCGGCGCGTCCGGTGTCGGTCGAGCGTCCGCGCGGCGAGCTCGCGTTCGACGACGTGCACTTCCGCTACCAGGACTCGCCCGAGCGCTTCGGCGACCTGCTCGACGGCGTGGACCTCGTGCTGCAGCCGGGCGAGACCATGGCGCTCGTCGGCCTCACGGGCAGCGGCAAGACCACCATGACGGCGCTCACGACGCGACTCTACGACGTCACGTCGGGTTCGGTCACGCTCGACGGCGTCGACGTGCGCGCGCTCACGCGCGAGGAGCTCCGCCGGCACATCGCGATGGCGTTCGAGGACGCGACCCTGTTCTCGGCGTCGGTGCGCGAGAACGTGCTGCTCGGCCGCCCCGAGCTCGCGGGCGACGACCCGGCCACCCGCGCCGAGGCGCAGCGCGTCCTCGACGAGGCGCTGCGCATCGCGCAGGCCGGCTTCGCGTACGACCTGCCCGACGGCGTGGAGACGAAGGTCGGGGAGGAGGGCATGAGCCTCTCGGGCGGCCAGCGGCAGCGCCTCGCGCTCGCACGCGCGGTGGCGGCGAAGCCGGCGGTGCTCGTGCTCGACGACCCGCTGTCGGCGCTCGATGTCACGACCGAGGCGAAGGTGGAGGCGGAGCTGCGCAGCGTGCTCGCCGACACGACCGCGCTCATCGTCGCGCATCGCCCGTCGACGGTCATGCTCGCCGACCGGGTGGCGCTCCTCGAGGAGGGCCGCATCACCGCGGTCGGCACGCACTCGGAGCTCCTGCGGGAGTCGGAGCACTACCGCTTCGTCATCTCGAGCCTCGAGGACGAGGAGCGTCGCGCCAAGGCGGAGGCATCCGACCTGATCGACGACGAAGAGCTGTCGGAGACGGCCGCGTCGGCCGGGACCCGACCACCCGAAGAGACCGTACGAGAGGAGGCGATCCGATGAGCACCGTGACCGGCGTGCAGGGCGAGGAGCGCCACGAGTACACGAAGGCCGAGTCGCGCCAGATCCGGGCGCGCAGCCTGCGCCTGCTCGGATCGCTGCTGAACCCGCTGCGTGCGCAGCTGTGGGCCACGATGGCGATCATCGTGGTCTCGACCGCGGCGCAGGTCGCGGGCCCGGCGATCATCGCGTACGGCATCGACCAGGGCCTGCCTGCGCTCATGCAGCAGGACTGGATGCCGGTGAGCCTCGCCGGCCTGGCGTACCTCGTGACGGGCGCCGTCGGCGCGTTCCTCATCGCGTGGTACATCCGCCTGTCGGCGCGCATCAGCCAGGCCGTGCTCATCGACCTGCGCACGCGCGTGTTCCTGCACACGCAGAAGCTCTCGCTCGAGTTCCACGAGTCGTACACGTCGGGTCGCATCATCTCGCGGCAGACGAGCGACCTCGACGCGATCCGGGAGCTGCTCGACGAGGGCATCAACCAGCTCGTGCGCGGCGTGCTCTACATGGTGTTCACCGCGATCGCGCTCGTGTGGCTGGACTGGGTCTCGGGCCTCGTGCTCGTGGCGACGCTCCTGCCGCTCGCGCTGCTCACGCGATGGTTCCAACTGCGCTCGCAGAAGCTGTTCCGTCGCTCGCGCGTTGCGAGCGCCAGGCTCATCGTGCAGTTCGTCGAGACGATGACGGGCATCCGCGCGGTGCAGGCGTTCCGCAAGGAGCGTCGCAACGAGGAGGAGTTCGGCGACCTCGTCGAGGACTACCGCGACGTGAACGCGCGGGTGCTCGGCCTGTTCGCGATCTACAACCCGTCGCTCGCGCTCATCGGCAACATCGCGGTCGCGGCCGTGCTGCTCATCGGCGGCTTCCGCGTCGTCGACGGGGCCCTCGAGGTCGGCGTGCTGCTCGCAGCGGTGCTCTACACGAAGCGCTTCTTCGACCCGATGGAGGAGCTGGCGATGTTCTACAACTCCTACCAGTCGGCGGCCTCCGCCCTCGAGAAGATCTCGGGCGTGCTGGAGGAGCAGCCGAGCGTGCCCGATCCGACGCATCCGGTCGACCTCTGGACGGCCGACGGCGCGGTGCGGTTCGAGCGCGTCGAGTTCGCGTACACGGCCGACCGCGTCGTGCTGCCCCGATTCGACCTCGAGATCCCGGCCGGGCAGACGGTCGCGCTCGTGGGGTCGACCGGCGCCGGCAAGTCGACGCTCGCGAAGCTCATCGCGCGGTTCTACGACCCGAGCGACGGCGTCGTGGAGCTCGACGGCGTCGACCTGCGGCGGATGCACCCGAAGGACCTGCGCCGCGCGATCGTCATGGTGACGCAGGAGGCGTACCTGTTCTCGGGTTCGGTCGCCGACAACATCGCCCTCGGGCGGCCCGACGCGTCGTTCGACGAGATCGTGGCCGCGGCGAAGGCCGTGGGCGCGCACCAGTTCATCGAGTCGCTGCCGAACGGCTACGACACCGACGTGAACAAGCGGGGCGGACGCGTGAGCGCGGGTCAGCGGCAGCTCATCTCGTTCGCGCGAGCGTTCCTCGCGAACCCGGCGGTGCTGATCCTCGACGAGGCGACCTCCTCGCTCGACATCCCGAGCGAGCGCCTCGTGCAGGAGGGCCTGCAGTCGCTGCTCGCCGACCGCACGGCCGTCATCATCGCGCACCGCCTCTCGACGGTCGCGATCGCCGACCGCGTGCTCGTCATGGAGCACGGCCGCATCGTCGAGGACGGCGCACCCTCCGACCTCATCGGCGGCGAGGGCCGGTTCGCGGCGCTGCACGCGGCCTGGCGCGACTCGCTCGTCTAGGGGGCGAGGCGAGCGGGGCGGATGCCGCGGGCACGGGCCCGCGGCATCCGCTCACGTCATGCGGTGCACACGGGTCCGCGGCATCCGCTCACGTCATGCAGTGCGCACGGATTCGCGGCATCCGCTCACACGGGGACGTCACGCCGCCACGACGACGGCGGGCCCGACGCCGGTGACGCCCGAGGCGGGAACCACCGTGTAGGCGCCCATCATGGGGCTGAGCAGCAGGTCGCCCTCGTGCAGCGTCGGCAACGGCATGGCCCTGGCGATGACGTCGACGTGGTCGCAGGCCGGCCCGGCGAGCGTGACCGGACGGTGCCGGCGGGCCCGCAGCCGTCGCTCGACGCGCGCACGCTCGGGCTCGCGCACGGGCTGGGCATCGAGCTCGGCGGCGGCGAAGACGAGCGGATGCGCCTGCTCCGAGGGGAGGTTCGAGTACGCGTCGGAGACGCCGTCGTCGAGGTAGGCCCAGTCGCCGTCGGGCCGCTCGGTCGTGCCTACGACCCGCGTCACGAGCGTGATCGCGGGTGCCGAGACGAACCGCCCCGGCTCGACGAGGATGCGGTAGCGCGACGGCGCGGCCGCCAGGGCCGAGCGGATGCCGCGTGCGAGCTCGGCGAAGGCCGGGACGCGCTCGTCGTAGGCGATCGGGAACCCGCCGCCGATGTCGAGCGTGTCGAACCGGATGCCGTGCTCGTGCTCGAGCCGTCGCATCAGCACCAGCGTGCGGTGGATGGCGCGCATCCATGGCTCCGCCGAGACGGTCTGGCTGCCGACGTGGAACGTGAATCCGGCGATGCGCAGGCCCGCGCGGAGGCAGTGCGCGATGAGCGCGTCGGCCTCCTCGGGCGGGACGCCGAACTCCGACGTGTCGCGGTCGGCGGCCGGATCGGGGAACGAGAGCCGCAACAGCACGGCGACGCCGGGAAGCCAGCGGAACTTGTCGATCTCCGAGTGGCGGTCGACGACGAACGTGCGGATTCCGCGCAGGTACGCGCCCGTGATGTCGGCCACCGACTTCACGGGGTTGCTGTGGACGCACCGGCCGATCGCGACGCCCTCGCGCTCGAGGAGGTCGATCTCGCCGCGCGACTCGACCTCGAAGGTCGCGCCGAACGCGTCGACAGCGCGGATGACGGCGGGATGGGGGAGCGACGTCGTCGCGAAGTGGATCTCCACGTCGGGCAGCTCGCGGCGGAGCGCGAGCAGCTGCGTCGTCACGCGGTCGACGTCGAGCACGAACAGGGGGCTGCCGTGCTCGCGCACGAGATCGGTCACGTGCAGGCGGGCGGCGTCGGCGGCGAGCTGCCGCCGCACCTCCTCGCGGTGCGGCGGCTGCTCCGGCAGCATCGCATCCCGGTCGGTCTTGGTGATGCGGACGGCACGCCCGGCGATGCGCCGGGTCCGTTCCGCGATCGTGGTGGTCATCGCAGTGCCCCTTCACGGTGGGGTTCGGAGACGGGATCGTCTGCGGATGCCCCGGGCGAGCGGAGTGCGTCGCGGAGGCCCTGCTCCTGCAGCCGATCGATCGTGGACATGCCTCGATGGTCCTCGCGGGTCGAAGCGGCCGGATCCGGGCGGTCACCCCGATCGCATGCACGCTGCCACTGAACGTTCGGACGGGTATGCCCGGAGTCGGCCGCGCGGTGCGGAAATGCGCGGATCCACCCCCAGAACTGGGTCGGACCGGGGACCGGACGGACGCGATACAGTCGGCACAGGTGGGCGGCGTCCCCCGAACGGTCGCCCCTGCCTTCGGACGGAGGTGCGATGAACGACGCTCGACCCCTGCGCGTCGCGATCGCGGACGACGCGCTGCTGCTGCGCGAGGGTATCGCGAAGGTCCTGGAAGGTGGTGGCATCGAGGTCGTGGCCTCGGTGGGCACCGGCGACGAACTGCTCGAGGTGGTGGGCGAGGGCGACGTCGACGTCGCCGTGCTCGACATCCGGATGCCGCCGAGCTACCGCGACGAGGGCATCGTCGCCCTCGAGCAGATCCGCGAGAGCGGATCGACGATCGGCGTGCTGCTGCTCTCGATGTACGCGACGCCCGAGTACGCGTTGCGCGTCATGGGCGCCGGCAGCGGCACGGGCTACCTGCTGAAGGAGCGCGTCTCCGAGCCGCAGACGCTCGTGCGCGCCGTCGAGACGGTCGCGTCGGGCGGCTCCGTGGTCGACCCCGAGGTGGTCGAGCAGCTGGTGAAGCGCACGCGGGCAGACGACCCGCTGTCGCGCCTCACCGAGCGGGAGCGGTCGGTGCTCGAGCTCATGGCGCAGGGCTACTCCAACGGCGGCATCGCCCAGACGCTGTTCCTCGGCCTGAAGACGGTCGAGACGCACGTGCGGAGCATCCTGCAGAAGCTCGACCTCGAGGAGTCGCCCGAGCATCACCGCCGCGTGCTCGCGGTGCTCACGCTCCTCGGCGAACGGTGATGGCCCCCGGCCGCAGAGGCCGGATCGCCAGGCGCACCGCGATCATCGTCGCGGTCATCGTGCTGAGCCTGTTCATGGAGGTGTCCGGGTTCCTGGCCACGCCCGAGGAGTTCCGACCCGAGGTCGCCTACGTGACGATGCACGCGATCGTGCCGCTCGTCTACGCCGCGTGCGCGGGCGTCGCCTGGAGCCTCGGCCCCAACCCCGTGCCGGCGCGGATGATGGTGGCCTTCGTCGCGCTCTGGATCCCGACGACGTTCTTCCAGGTCGTCGAGGGCATCGGCTGGCTCTGGCCGCTCCTGTACGGTGCGCACCTCCTGTGGGCGATCGTCCCGATCCTGCTCCCGGTCGTGTACCCCCGCGGACAGCTCTCCGCACCGATCGATCGATGGCTCGTCGGCATCATCCTGGGCATCTCGGTCGTCTTCTTCCTCGGGGCGGTGCTGCTCGTCGGCGAGCCCGCCGACCCCACGTTCTGCGCCTGCGTGCCCAACCCCTACCAGGTCGCCGATGCCCCGGGCATCTTCGCCCTGATCGACAACGGATACCGCATGATCGGGGCGGCCGTCGCGCTCGTCATCGCCGCCCGCCTGCTCGTGGGCTGGGTGCGCGGCAGCATCCCGGCGCGCGCCGTCGCGTTCCTCATGCCGGTCGCCCTCTTCGCCTGGACGGCGACCCTTGCGGCCCTGGTCGTGACGTACGCCGCGGAGACGAACGCCGACAAGGTGCTCATCACGGTCTCCCTCGTGGCGCTCGCCTCCATCCCGGTGAGCTTCGTCGCGGGCGTGGCGCACACGCGCAACATGCGCGCCCGCGTCGCCGACCTCATGCGCATCACGCGCGAGGGCGCCGACCGCGGCCTGTGGGCCGAGTCGCTCGCCCGCACCCTGCGCGACGCGTCGGTGCGCGTGTACTGGTGGGACGAGGAGAAGGGCCGGTACGCGGATGCCGCGGGCACGCCCATCGAGGACGCCGACGCGGATCCCCGGGGCAGCCACAGCATCCTCCCCGTCGCGTCGCCGCTCGGCGCCCCGATCGCGCTCATCCGGCACGACCGCGTGCTCACCGACAACGCGCGCCTGCTCGACGGCGTGTCGAGCGCCCTCCGGCTCTCGGTCGACAACGGGCGGCTGCGATCCGAGATCGAGCGCACGCTCGAGCAGGTCCGCCAGTCCCGCCAGCGCATCGTCGAGGCGGGCGTCGAGGCGCGGCGACGCATCGAGCGCGACCTGCACGACGGCGCGCAGCAGCACCTCGTGTCGCTCGGCATGCGCCTGCGGCTCGCGGCGAACGAAGCGCGCGACACCGACGAGGTGCAGCTCGCGACCGAGCTCGAGGGCACCATCCAGATGCTCAACATGGCGCTGCGCGAGCTCCGCGAGCTCGCCCACGGCATCCACCCGAGCCTGCTCTCATCGGGCGGACTCTCGCTCGCGGTGCCCGAGCTCGCCGGTCGCTGCCCGGTCCCCGTCGAGGTCGACGTGCAGGCCGAGGGCCGGCTGCCCGAGCTCATCGAGTCGACCGCCTACTTCGTGCTCTCGGAGGCGCTCGCGAACGTGGCGAAGCACTCCGGCGCCAGCCGGGCGTGGGTGCGCGCCTACGTCGAGGACGGGGACCTCGAGCTCGTCGTGCGCGACAACGGCACCGGCGGGGCGTCGCTCGACAAGGGCACGGGCATGCTCGGCGTCGCCGACCGCGTCGACGCCGTCGGCGGCACGCTCGAGGTCGACAGCCCGTCCGGCGCGGGCACGACCCTCACGGTGCGGATCCCGCTCGACGGGCAGCTCGCGGAAGCCTGACGCGTGGCGGCCCGGCGCGTGGCGCCCCGGGTCAGGGCCGCCAGCGGCACGCGGCGATGACGATGCGGTAGCCGTCCTCGTCGGTCGTCGCGACGAGCGGCGTGCCCTCGGCGTCGTAGTGCGGCCGCGCCGAGGCGGCGTGGCCCGACGGCGGACGCCCGCCCGCGCGCACGACACGCCACCACGGGGCATCCGAGCCGTACCTGGCCATGACCTGGCCGACGGCGCGCGCGCCGCGCGATCCGAGGATCGCGGCGACGTCGCCGTACGTGGCGACGCAGCCCGGCGGGATGTCGTCGACGACGGCGAGCACGGCCTCGACGAAGCCCGCCGGGGGCTCGGGAGCACGACGTGCGGCGGCGGCCTGCGGCATCCGTTCGCCCTGCGGCATCCGCCGGCTCAGAGCTCGAGGGCGCCGATCACGTCGCCGTACTGCGTCTCGCCGACGTCCTGGAAGCCGATCCGGTGGAAGAACTCGCCGGGGCCCTCGGCGCCCGGCTCCCACAGCACCGTGATGCGGTCGAAGCCGCGACGCTTCGCCTCCTCGGCGAGGGCGTGCGCGAGGAAGCGGCCGACGCCCTTGCCCTGCACCTCCGCGTCGACGTTGATGCGCCAGATGCAAGCGCGGAACTCCTCGTGGACGTTCTCGGGGTCGAAGTTGCCGTGGATGAATCCGACGACGCGCTCCTCGGAGAGGGCGACGCGCTGCCAGGCGGTGTCGGGGTTCACGACCGAGGCCTCGGCGGCGTAGGTGACGGGAGCGATGAACTGCTCCTGCCCGGGCTTCAGCGACAGGTTGTTCGCGGCCACGATGTTCGTCGCGTTCAGTTCTTCGAGTCGCAGATCAGCCATGCCGCTAAGGCTAACCCGTGGCGGCCCGCGTCAGGAAGCAGCCGTCGGATCGACGTGCCGGACAGGGCGGCGCCGGGCCGGCTGCGAGCCCCAAGTTGTCTCGATGTCGAGATATTCGCGCGACGCGGTAAGCTGGCAGGCGGCGTGTCCGCCCACGAGACTTCCTCATTCCCCACGAGAGATCCAAGGAGAACTCAACTTGTCCAAGATCAAGGTTGAAGGCACCGTCGTCGAGCTCGACGGCGACGAGATGACCCGCATCATCTGGCAGGCCATCAAGGACCAGCTCATCCACCCGTACCTCGACGTGAACCTCGAGTACTACGACCTCTCGATCCAGAAGCGCGACGAGACCGACGACCAGATCACGGTCGACGCGGCGCACGCCATCCAGAAGCACGGCGTCGGCGTCAAGTGCGCCACCATCACGCCCGACGAGGCGCGCGTCGAGGAGTTCGGCCTCAAGAAGATGTGGCGCTCGCCCAACGGCACCATCCGCAACATCCTCGGCGGCGTGATCTTCCGCGAGCCGATCATCATCTCGAACATCCCGCGGCTCGTGCCCGGCTGGAACAAGCCGATCATCGTCGGCCGTCACGCCTTCGGCGACCAGTACCGCGCCACCGACTTCCGCTTCGAGGGCGAGGGCACGCTCACGATGACCTTCACCCCGAAGGACGGCTCGGAGCCGCAGTCGTTCGAGGTCTTCCAGTCCCCGGGGTCGGGCGTCGCGATGGGCATGTACAACCTCGACGAGTCCATCAAGGACTTCGCCCGCGCCTCGCTGAACTACGGCCTCGACCGCAACTACCCGGTGTACCTCTCGACGAAGAACACGATCCTGAAGGCCTACGACGGCCGGTTCAAGGACCTGTTCCAGGAGGTCTTCGACACCGAGTTCAAGGAGAAGTTCGACGCCGCGGGCCTCACCTACGAGCACCGCCTCATCGACGACATGGTCGCCGCCTCGCTGAAGTGGGAGGGCGGCTACGTCTGGGCGTGCAAGAACTACGACGGCGACGTGCAGTCCGACACCGTCGCGCAGGGCTTCGGCTCGCTCGGCCTCATGACCTCCGTGCTCGCCACGCCCGACGGCAAGGTCGTCGAGGCCGAGGCGGCGCACGGCACGGTCACGCGCCACTACCGCCAGCACCAGCAGGGCAAGCCCACCTCGACGAACCCGATCGCCTCGATCTACGCGTGGACGCGCGGCCTCTCGCACCGCGGCAAGCTCGACGGCAACCAGGAGCTCATCGACTTCTCGCACACCCTCGAGGACGTCGTGATCACGACCGTCGAGTCGGGCGCCATGACGAAGGACCTCGCGCTCCTCGTCGGCCCCGAGCAGCCGTACCAGACGACGGAGGAATTCCTCCAGACGCTGAGCGACAACCTCAAGGCGCGGCTGGCCGCGTAGGTCCGTCTCGCCTCACGGTTCGAAGGGGCCGGATGCCGCGGCATCCGGCCCCTTCGCCGTCTCGCCCGCACCTGCCGCCACGCGTCCTGCTCCGATGCAGGAACTCTCGGGCGTACGACGGCGTGTCGCGCCGGCGACACTCCGCGTCCGCGGTGGTTCTTCCTGCGTTCGGAATGCGGATGCCGCGGCGCCCGCCGGTTGGGTTCCCGATGCCGCGGCATCCGGAACCGACGAGGCAGGATGGGACGCATGGCTCGCCTCCTCCGGATCGCCCGACGCTACTGGGTCGTGACGCTCACGCTCGCGATCGGGCTGCTCGGCGTCGTTCTGGCGCTCGCGGGTGCCGGGGCGGTCGTGCCGTGGATCTTCAGCGGCTACGCGCTCGCGATCGCCGCGTGGCAGGCGGTCGGCATGGTGCGCGACATCCTGCGCGGGCACTGGGGGCTCGACATCCTCGCGGTGACCGCGATCGTCGCGACCGTGCTCGTGGGGGAGTACGTCGCCGCGCTCCTCGTCGTGCTCATGCTCACGGGCGGCGAGGCGCTCGAGGACTACGCGAACCGGCGCGCCAAGCGCGAGCTCGACGCGCTGCTCACGCGCGCGCCGCAGCTCGCGCACCGCATCGAGGGCGACGAGATCGTCGAGGTGCGGGCCGACGAGGTGCATCCGGGCGACGTGCTGCTCGTACGTCCGAGCGAGATCGTGCCCGTCGACGCGGCGCTGCGCTCGGCCGAGGCCGCGTTCGACGAATCCTCGATCACGGGCGAGAGCGTGCCCGTCGAGAAGGTCGCGGGCGATGCCGTGCTGAGCGGATCCGTGAACGGCCAGGCCGCGGTCGAGGTCGTCGCGACGGCGACCGCCGCCGACAGCCAGTACCAGCAGATCGTCGCGCTCGTCACCGAGGCCGCGGCATCGAAGGCACCAGTCGTGCGGCTCGCCGACCGGTACGCCGTACCCTTCACGGTGTTCTCGCTCGCGCTCGCCGGCGTCGCGTGGTGGGTATCGGGCGACCCGGTGCGGTTCGCCGAGGTGCTCGTGCTCGCGACGCCGTGCCCGCTGCTCATCGCGGCGCCCGTGGCGTTCATCGGCGGCATGAGCCGCGCAGCGCGCAACGGCGTCATCGTGAAGGGCGGCGGCGTGCTCGAGCAGCTCTCCGCCGCGCGGACGGCCGTGTTCGACAAGACCGGCACGCTCACCTACGGGGCGCCGACGCTCGTGGCGATCCGCCCCGAGAACGGGTTCGGCGAGGACGAGCTCCTCACGGCGGTCGCGTCGGCCGAGCAGTACTCGTCGCACGTGCTCGCGACGTCGATGATCGCGGCCGCGCATGACCGCGGGCTGCACCTCGACGAGGCCGAGTGGGCGCGCGAGGCGGCGACGAACGGCGTGCAGGCGCAGGTCGGCGGTCGCGAGGTCGTGGTCGGCAAGTTCCGGTTCGTCGCCGAGCACGCACCGGATGCCGCGCGCACGCCCATCGCGCCGGGCGAGCTCGCCGTGTACGTGGCGATCGACGGCCGGTTCGCCGGTGCGCTCCTCGCGAGCGACCGCCTGCGCGACAATGCCCGGGCGACGCTCGAGCGGCTCGACGAGCTCGGGGTGCACCAGACCATGATGCTCACCGGCGACGCGCAGGCGACGGCCGACCATATCGCCGCGGAGCTCGGCATCACGCGCGTGCGCGCCGACTGCCTGCCCGTCGACAAGGTGGAGGAGGTCGCGGCCATCGCGGAGCGGCCCGTGATCATGGTGGGCGACGGGGTCAACGACGCGCCCGTGCTCGCGGCCGCCGACGTCGGCATCGCGATGGGCGCGAAGGGCGCGACCGCGGCGAGCGAGTCGGCGTCGGCGGTCATCCTGGTCGACGACATCTCGCGCACCGCCAAAGCCGTCGAGATCGGCAAGGACACCGTTCGCATCGCACTGCAGAGCATCTGGCTCGGGATCATCGTGAGCGTCGGGCTCATGATCGTGGCCGCGTTCGGCGTCATCCCCGCGACCGTGGGCGCACTGCTGCAGGAGGTCGTCGACCTCGCCACGATCCTCGCGGCGCTGCGCGCGATCGGCGGGCGCCTCGACGCGAAGGCGGCGACGCCCGTGATGGCCGTGCCCGCGGCATCCGCCCGCTGACCCACGCAGATCACAAGTCGGTAACACCCCGGCCAACCCGCACGCGAAGCTTGCATCTGGTTTGTTCGTAAGCTTTACTAACAAACGTGACGACGGACGCGCAACGGGGCCCCATCGAGGCCGGCACCCTCCACCAGGCCGGTGGCGACGTGCTCACCGTCCCGTTCGTCGACGCCCCGATCTTCACCCGGTCGCGGGCCCTGCGGCCGACCGGCAAGGTGCTGCCCGAGCACGCCCGCAGCCACAACCGGGCCCTCGTGCTGCAGACGCTCTACACGTCGGGCGCGCGCAGCCGGGCGGATGTCGCGCGCGAGACCGGGCTGACCCGGGTCACGGTGTCCGACCTCGTCGCCGAGCTCATCGCCGAGGGCCTCGTGGTCGAGCTCGGCCAGCGGGAGGACGCCCGCCCCGGCAAGCCCGCCACGCTCATCGACGTCGACCGCGGCGCGTTCCAGATCGTCGGCGTCGACCTCTCCGAGCACCAGCGCTTCCTCGGCGCCGTCGTCGACCTCGACGGCGGCATCGTCGCCCGTGACGAGGTCGCGTGCGACGGCGCGAGCGGCGACCACGCGGTCGAGCTCGTCGTCGAGCTCGTCCGGCGGCTCCTCGCCGCCGCGACGACTCGCGTGCTCGGCATCGGCGTCGGCTCGCCCGGCGTCGTCGACCCGGTCGGGGTCGTGCGCTCCGCCCCGAACCTCGGCTGGACCGACGTCGCCCTGCAGGCCCGCCTGCAGCGCGAGTTCGGCGTGCCCGTGCACGTCGCGAACGACGCGAACGTCGCGGTGCTCGCCGAGCACGGCGCCACGCCGCTCGACGACCTGCTGCTCGTGAAGGTCGGGCACGGTGTCGGCGCGGGCCTCATCATCGGCGGCCGGCCCGTGATCGGCGG
Source organism: Agromyces mariniharenae (assembly GCF_008122505.1). Taxonomy (NCBI): domain Bacteria; kingdom Bacillati; phylum Actinomycetota; class Actinomycetes; order Micrococcales; family Microbacteriaceae; genus Agromyces; species Agromyces mariniharenae. The sequence goes on from NZ_VSSB01000001.1 coordinate 2,694,352, forward strand.
CGGCTTCGCCGCGGGCGAGATCGGCCACGTCGTCGTCGGCACCGACGGCGGTCCGCGATGCGCGTGCGGCAAGCACGGATGCCTCGAGGCCTGGCTCGCCGTGCCGCGCCTCACCGCCCAGCTCGACGCGATCGACCCCGAGTCGCCCGACGCGGCATCCGCTCGCGACGAGATCCTGCACGAGGCCGGCCGCCGGCTCGGCATCGTGCTCGCCCCAGTGGTCGGGGCCCTGAACCTGTCGGAGGTCGTGCTCAGCGGCCCCGCAGAACTGCTCGACGGCGCGCTCCACGAGGCGACCGTCGACACGCTCCGGATGCGGACGATGGCGGAACACAACCGTGATCTGAGGCTCCGGATGACCGAGCAGGCGGAGGACATCGTCCTCCGCGGCGCGGCCGTCATGGTCCTGTCCGGACAACTCGGGGTCTCGTGAGGGACTCCACGCACCACGGGCACAGCGAACCCCCGCTGCTTCCCCCCACCCCATGAAAGGAAACGACAAATGAGGAAACTCGGCATCGTGGCGCTCGGCGCCGCGGCTGCGCTCACCCTCGCCGGTTGTGCCTCCGGAGGCAGCGGAGCCTCGGAGGAGAACGCCGAGATCCGCGTCTGGCTGGTCGGCACCGACACGCCCGACGAGGCGCGTCAGTACCTCATCGACACGTTCGAGGAGGAGAACCCCGGCTCGACCCTCGTCATCGAGGAGCAGTCGTGGGACGGCCTGGTCGACCGCCTGACCACGAGCCTCTCCGGCTCGGACAGCCCCGACGTCGTCGAGGTCGGCAACACGCAGGCGTCGGCGTTCACGTCGGCCGGCGCGTTCCTCGACCTCACCGAGTACTACGACCAGCTCGGCGGCGACGACCTGCTCCCCGGCTTCGTCGAGGCCGGTTCGTACGACGGCAAGTTCTACGCAGCCCCGCTCTACTCCGGCGCCCGCCTCGTGTTCTACAAGAAGGATGCGCTCGCCGCGTCGGGCCTCGCGGTGCCGACGACGCTCGACGAGTACATCGCGAACGGCGAGAAGCTCGCGGCCGACAACCCCGGCAAGTCGGGGATCTGGTGGCCCGGCCAGGACTGGTACAACGCCCTGCCCTACATCTGGGAGAACGGCGGCGAGGTCGCGGTTCCCGACGGTGAGGAGTGGGACGCGCAGCTCAGCTCCGACGAGTCGATCGCCGGTCTCGAGCAGGTGCAGCAGGTCATGACGAACGCCTCGCGCGCTCCGAAGGACGGCAACGAGACGAGCCCCGAGGTCGGCTTCTGCGACGGCACCACGCTGCAGCTGTCGGCTCCGAGCTGGGTCAAGTGGTCCATCCTCGCCCCGGCCGACGCCGAGGCGCCCGGCTGCCCCGACCAGGAGGCCAACCTCGGCGTCTACGCCCTCCCGGGCATGGACGGAGGCGCGGCGCAGGTCTTCGCCGGCGGCTCGAACATCGGCGTGTCGGCGAAGTCGGCGCACCCCGAGCTCGCGGTGAAGGCGCTCGAGATCATCCTCTCGGACGAGTTCCAGACGATCTACGGCGAGAACGGCCTCGTGCCGGCCAAGCTCTCGCTCGCCGACACCCTCGGCACCGACGAGGTCGCCCAGGCGATCGCGGCGGCCGCGGGCAACGCGAAGCTCACTCCGGCCTCGCCGAAGTGGGCCGACGTCGAGGCCGCGGGCATCCTGCAGGACCTCTTCGTCAACATCGCGCAGGGCGGTGACGTGAAGGCGCTCGCCGAGCAGGCCGACACGGACATCGAAGCCATCCTCAACGGCTAGTCGGACCCGTCCGGCTCGCGCGCGGTGCGGCGGCGACCCCCCTTCCCGCCGCCGCACCGCACCCCACCCCCGGACGACGCCGACCACACACGGCGCGTCCGGACCGGGGGCGGGCCCCACCGCCCGCCCCCACCCCTCGACTCCCAGGAGCACCACCATGACCACGGTCGACCGCGGACTCGACCCCGCACCGAGCGCCTTCGAGGGCGAGCGCCTCCTGGCGCCGAACCCGAAGCCCGCCGGCCCGCGCCGCCGCCGCCGCGGCGGACTCGCCCCCTACGCGCTGCTCGGCCCGGCGATCGTCATCCTGGCGCTCATCACGGGCTGGCCGCTCATTCAGCTCGTCGTCACCTCGTTCCAGCAGTTCGGCCGCGCCCAGGTCTTCGGCGCCCCGCCCGAGTGGGTCTGGTTCGAGAACTACGCGAACGTCCTGACCGACCCCGTGTTCTACCAGGTGCTCGCGCGCACGCTGGTCTTCTCGGCCGCCTGCGTGATCGTCACGATGCTCGTCGGCACGCTCGTCGCCCTCATGATGATGCGGTTGCCGAAGCCGTTCCGCATCCTCCTCTCCGTGGGCATGCTCCTCGCCTGGGCGATGCCGGCCCTCACCGCCACGGTCGTGTGGGGCTGGATGTTCGACACGGCCTACGGCGTCGTCAACTACGTGCTCGTGAACTGGTTCGGCCAGGAGCAGTACTTCCAGCACTCCTGGCTCATCGACCCGCTGAGCTTCTTCCTCGTCGCGGGCATCATCATCGTGTGGGGCGCGGTGCCGTTCGTGGCCTTCACGCTCTACGCGGGCCTCACCCAGGTGCCCGACGAAGTGCTCGAGGCGGCCCAGCTCGACGGCGCCGGCGGCGTCAAGCGGTTCCGGCTCATCATCTTCCCGTACCTCAAGCCGATCTTCCTGATCGTGACGATCCTGCAGGTCATCTGGGACCTGCGCGTCTTCACGCAGATCTTCGCGCTGCAGGACATCGGCGGCATCCGGGCACTGACCAACACGCTGGGCGTGTACATCTACCAGATCTCGATCGCGGGCGGCGAGTTCGGCCAGGGCGGTGCGATCGCGGTCATCACGGCGATCCTGCTCATGTCCATCTCGATCTACTACATCCGCCAGGTCACCAAGGAGGAGGAGCTGTGAGCGCCACCGTCGCCCCCGGCCAGCAGGTCGGCGGACTCATCGCCGAGACCGGGTCGTCGCGCAGCGTGCGCCGCACCGGCGGCGGGCGCCGTCGGATGACCACGTGGGTCCTCAGCGCCGTCTCGGTCGTGCTCTTCGTGATCTTCGTGTTCCCCGTCTACTGGATGGTGAACACGTCGTTCCAGCCGAACAACCAGATCCGCGGCTCCGAGATCCACTTCTGGCCCGACAACTTCACGCTGCGCAACTACGAGACGGTGCTGTTCGATCCGGGTCGCACGCCGTTCCTGCCGGCGGCCGCGAACTCGCTCGTGGTCACGATCCTCACCGTGATCGTCGCCCTGGTCTTCGCGTTCCTCGCATCGATCGCGGTCACCCGCTTCCGCTTCAAGACCCGCCGCCTGTTCATCGTCACGATCCTGGTCGTGCAGATGATCCCCGGCGAGGCGATGATCGTCTCGGTCTTCCGGGTCATCGACGGCTGGCACCTGCTCAACACGATCATCGGCCTCACGCTCGTGTACATCGCGACGGTGCTGCCGTTCACGATCTGGACCCTGCGCGGGTTCGTGAACGGCGTCCCGGTCGAGCTCGAGGAGGCCGCGATGATCGACGGATGCTCCAGGGCGGGCGCCTTCTGGCGGGTCACGTTCCCCCTGCTCGCGCCGGGCCTCATCGCCACGGGCGTCTTCGGGTTCATCCAGGCGTGGAACGAGTTCATCATGGCGCTCGTGCTCAACGCCCGGCCCGAGATGATGACGCTGCCGGTGTGGCTGCGCACCTACCTCGTGGCGAACGGCACGACGAACTGGGCCGCGATCATGGCGGGCTCGACCCTCATGGCGATCCCGGTCATCGTGTTCTTCCTCCTCGTCCAGGGCCGCATGACGAGCGGACTCGTGAGCGGGGCCGTCAAGGGATGACCGGGCAGCACCCCACCGGCGCGGGCGACGACCTGCGCCGGGACATCCTCACGACCCTGCTCCCGGGCTTCCCCGGCGTGGCGGCGCCCGAATGGCTGCTGCGACGGCTGCGCGACGGGCTCGGCGGCGTGTGCCTGTTCGGGCAGAACCTCGCGTCGGCCGAGCAGCTGCTCGCACTGAACACCGCCCTGCGGGGGGCGAACCCGCTCGCGGTCGTCGCCATCGACGAGGAGGGCGGGGACGTCACGCGCCTGTTCTACGACCGCGGCGCGCCCTACCCGGGCAACGCGCTGCTGGGTCGGATCGACGACGTCGACCTCACCGAGCGGGTCGCCCGCACGGTCGGCGAGGCGCTCGCCGCCCTCGGCTGCACGGTCACGTTCGCGCCCGACGTCGACGTGAACTCGAACCCCGACAACCCGGTGATCGGCGTGCGCAGCTTCGGCGCCGACCCGTCGCTCGCGGCGCGGCACGCGGCCGCCTGGGTACGCGGCGTCCAGTCGACGGGCGTGGCCGCGAGCGCGAAGCACTTCCCCGGCCACGGCGACACCGCGACCGACTCGCACCTCGCGCTGCCGGTGGTCGACGTCGCGCTCGAGACGCTCCGCGAGCGCGAGCTCGTGCCGTTCCGTGCGGCGATCGCCGCCGGAGCCCGCACCATCATGACCTCGCACATCCTCCTGCCCCGCCTCGACGCGGAGCAGCCCGCGACCCTCTCCCCGCACATCGTGCAACGCCTGCTCCGCGGGGAGCTGGGGTTCGAGGGCGTCATCGTCACCGACGCCCTCGACATGCACGGGGCGAGCGGCGTGCACGGCATCCCCGAAGCCGCCGTGCTCGCCCTCGCCGCCGGCTGCGACCTGCTCTGCATCGGCAGCGACAACACCGACCAGCAGCTCGACGAGATCGTGGCGGCCGTCGAGGCCGCCGTCGCTGCGGGCCGACTCCCCGCGGAACGCATCCGCGAGGCCGCAACGCGCGTGCGCGGGCTCGGCGCGTCGGCGCCGGCGCTGCCCGCGTCGGTCGCGTCCGCATCGCTCGAGCCGGTGCACGACGCGAGCGAGCTCGCCCGCATCGCCGCCGCGTTCGACGTGACGGATGCCGCGCGCGAGCGGCTCGCGGCATCCGACCTCCTCGGCACCGTGGTGCGCGTCGACACCGTCGCGAACATCGCGATCGGCGTCGCGCCGTGGGGCCCCTTCGCGGTCGACGCCGCGGCGCGGGGGGAGCGGTGGCCGGATGCCGCGGGCGTCGTCGCCGTCTCGGCGGACGCCCCCCTCCGGGATCCAGCGTCGCTGCCCGGACCCGTGCTCCTCGTGGGCAAGGACCTGCACCGGCATCCGTTCGCCGCCGAGGCGATCGCCGCGCTGCGGGCCGCGCGCGACGACGTCGTCACCGTCGACATGGGGTGGCCGTCCGAGGATCGCGCGTATGCCGACATCGCGACCTTCGGCGCCTCCCGCCTCGTGGGCGAGGCGCTCATCGCGCTGCTCGACTCGACGCTCGCCATGCCGGCGACGCCGCCAGCCGCTCCCGCGCGCACTCCGGTCGCGCTGGACGCGACATGAGGCTCGGCATCGACATCGGCGGCACGAAGACCGCCGCGGTCGCGATCGGCGCCGATGGCGAGCTGAGCGACCAGGTGCGCATGCCCACCGGGTTCGGCGCCGACGAGGTGGTCGCCACGGCGCTGCGCACCGTCGAGCGCATGACGCAGCTCGCGGGCGTCGCGGCGGGGGCGTTCACGTCGATCGGCATCGGCATCCCCGGCGCGGTCGACAGCACGACGGGTCGCGTCGCGCACGCCGTGAACCTCGGCCTCGAGGGCCTCGACCTCGGCCCCCGCCTCGCCGACCGGCTCGGCGTCGAGGTGCGCGTCGAGAACGACGTGAAGGCGGCGGCGCTCGGCGCCCACCACCTGCTCGGCATCGCCGACGGCCTGCGCACGCACTCGATGGCGTACCTCAACCTCGGCACGGGGCTCGCGGCGGGCATCGTGCTCGACGGCCGGCTCCTCCGCGGCGGGCACGGCGTCGCCGGCGAGATCGGCCACATCCCGGTCGACCCGGCCGGCGAGGTGTGCGGATGCGGCCAGCGCGGATGCCTCGAGACCCTCGCCTCGGGCTGGGCGATCGCGCGCGCCTGGCCGTCGGCCGACCGTCACCCGGCCCGCGCGCTGTTCGACGCGGCCGCGGCCGGCGATCAGGCCGCGGTCGACGTGCGCGAGCGCTTCCTCACGGGCGTCGCTGCCGCCGTGCGACTACTCGTGCTCACGACCGACGTCGACGACGTGGTGATCGGCGGCGGGCTCGCCGCCCTCGGCGACGACCTCCTCGGTGGGACGCACCGTATCCTGAACGGGTGGGCCGATTCGTCGGCCTTCCTCGCATCGCTCGACCTCGCCGCTCGCGTGCAGGTCATCCCACCAGGATTCCCGGCGGCCGCCGTTGGTGCCGCCCTCGTAGGAGGACACCGATGGCCGAAGTCGTGATCGTCGCCGATGAGGACGCCGCCGGCGCCCTCGTGGCCGACGCGATCGTCTCCCTCATCCGCCAGAAGCCCGACGCCGTGCTCGGGCTCGCGACGGGCTCGACGCCGCTCGCCAGCTACCGGGCGCTCGCCGACCGCATCGCCGAGGAGCGCATCGACGTGCGCGGCGTGCGCGGCTTCGCCCTCGACGAGTACGTCGGCCTGCCCGCCGGGCACCCCGAGAGCTACCGCTCGGTCATCTCGCGCGAGGTCGTGGAGCCGCTCGGCCTCACGCCCGAGCTCGTGCGCGTGCCGAACGGCGACCCCGCGACGATCCGCACCGCGGGGTCCGACTACGAGGCCGCGATCGACGCGGCCGGCGGGGTCGACCTGCAGATCCTCGGCATCGGCCGCACCGGCCACATCGGCTTCAACGAGCCCGGATCCTCGCTCGCATCGCTCACGCGCGTGAAGACCCTCACCGAGCCGACCCGCGTCGACAACGCGCGGTTCTTCGACTCGCCCGACGACGTGCCGATGCACTGCATCACGCAGGGCATCGGCACGATCCTGCGCGCCCGGCACCTCGTGCTGCTCGCGTTCGGCGAGGCGAAGGCGCACGCGGTCGCCGCGGCGGTCGAGGGCCCGGTCACGGCGAGCCAGCCCGGCTCGGCGATCCAGCTGCATCCGCACACGACCGTGATCGTCGACGAGGCGGCCGCGGCCGAGCTCGAGAACCTCGACTACTACCGGCATGCGTGGGCGAACAAGCCCGCCTGGCAGGGCATCTGATCCGAGCCGACGTCGCGGCATCCGCGTGCCCGGCTCTGATCGAGCGGATGCCGCTCGCCGCCGTCAGTGCGGGAGCAGCTCGGGCAGCGCCCTGAGGTAGGCATCCTCGTCGAACCCGTCGACGAGGGCGCGCTGCACGATGAAGCCCGGACCGAGCCCGATGACGACCGGGACCGCGCGCGCCGCCCACGCCTCGGGGTCGCCCTCGACGTGCCCCGGCACCGCAGCCCATTCGGCCAGCCGCGCGTGCAGCGTCGCCTTCAGCCGACCGAGCACCTGCTGCACCTGTTCGCGGATCGCGGGATCGATCACGGCCTCCGCCCAGAGCTGCAGGAGCACGCCGCTGAACGGCTCGCGCCGCATGCCGTCGAGGAGGGTCGCGATGATCCGGCCGGGGGACGGCGGATCGCCCGAGCCGCGCATCGCCTCGAGCTCGCCGGCCCGCGCGTCGAGCACGCGGCCGGCGACGGCCGCGAAGAGCTCCTGCTTGCCCGCGAAGTGCCCGTAGATCGCGCCGGCCGAGAGCCCGGACTCCTCGATGATGTCGGCCATCGACGTGCGCTGGTAGCCCTTCTCGGCGAAGCAGCGCAGGGCGGCGGCGATGATCTCGTCGCGTCGCGCGGTGCGGTAGGCCTCGGTCACTCGCGGCATCCGTGCGCCCCTTCCAGCCAAACCGAATGAACGTTCTTGACAAGCATAGGCGGCGGTCGCACACTAATAAAGAACGAACATTCGCTTTTTTTGGAGGAATCATGGCACACGCGGATGCCACGACCGAACGCACCCCGATCGGTCGCGTGCTCGGACTCGCGCTGGCCCTCGCGGCGGTCCTCGCCGTGATCGTGCTCGCCTTCTCGTGGCCGTCGGTGACGGCCGAGCCCAAGGACCTGCCCATCGCCATCACAGGCCCGGCCCAGGCGGTCTCCGCCGCCGAGGACGCGGTCGACCAGCAGTCGCCCGGCGCCATCGCGTTCAAGGAGGTCGACGACCGGGCCGCCGCCGTCGACGCCATCGAGACGCGCGAGGCCTACGGCGCGATCGTGCTCGGCCAGGAGCCAGAGGTGCTCACCTCGTCGGCCTCGAGCCTCGCCGTCGCGCAGCTGCTGGGCAACGTCGCCGGCCAGCTCGAGGAGGGCGTGAACGCGCAGGCGGCCGCAGCCGCCGCCGCGGCGGGGGCGCCGTCCGCGCCGCCGCACATCGAGGTCCCGGTCACCGACGTGGTGCCGCTCGCCGAGAGCGACCCGCGCGGCACGGGCCTCACCGCGGCGCTCTTCCCGCTCGTGCTCGGCGGCATGATCGGCGGCATCGCCATCTCGCTCGTCGTCATCGGCGCGATGCGGCGCGTCACCGCCGTCCTGGTGTACTCGGCCGTCGGCGGGCTCGCGCTCGCGGCGATCCTGCAGGGCTGGTTCGGCGCGCTGCAGGGCGACTACTGGCTGAACTCCGCGGGCATCGCCCTCGCGCTCACCGCGATCGCCGCGCCGATCACCGGGTTCGTCGCCCTCATCGGACGCGCGGGCATCGCCGTCGGACCGATCGTGATGCTGCTGTTCGCCAACCCGATCTCCGCGGCGGCGATCCCGAAGGAGTTCCTGCCCGTGCCGTGGGGCGAGGTGGGGCAGTGGTTCCCGCCGGGCGCCGCGGCCACGCTCATGCGCGAGCTGTCGTACTTCCCCGCGGCCGACACCACGTTCCCGTGGCTCGTGCTCACGGCGTGGGCGGTCGGCGGCATCCTGCTCTCGGTGCTCGGGCACTTCCGCACGGCGGGCGGCGCGGAGCCCGACGCGGAGGCGGCGCACGCCGACGAGTCAGGCGATGGGGCCGAGCTCAGGCAGGATCCGCGCGTGCCGGCCTGAGCCGAGGACGATCGCCTGAATCGGGATGGGCGTCGGCGCGAGCCGACGCCCATCGGCGTGCCGGGTTCAGCGGGGTGCCTTCGCGCGTTCGCCGGGCCCGGCGGCTGCCTCCGCGCGTGCGGCGGGCTCTGCGGCTGTTGTCGCGTGCGGGGGGCTCGGCGGCTCAGTCGGCGAGCTGCTTGCGCCCGTGCAGGATGCCGCTGACGGCCGCCACGACCGCGAACACCACCGCGACGACGGGCTGGCCCATCAGCCACCACGCGATGGCCGCGGACGAGAACACCGCGATCTCCACGAGCGCCTGGCCGAACGGGTCGATGCGGAGCACCGCCTTCGGCGAGAGGAAGAGCGCCCACGCGAGGATGGCGAGCGCCGGCGCGCCGAGCCCGATGAGCACGCCGGGCCACGGCAGCGGGAACGCGGTGAAGCCCCAGATGCCGAGGCTCACGAACGCGAAGAGCTCCAGGAAGAAGCGGAGGACGTCGTTCGGGCCGATCTTCGGCTGGGACTGCGGGGGGACTGCGGTGCTCACGGCTCTCCAGCCTACTTCGCTCGAGGCACGGCCCGGGTCAGCGGAAGATGATCGTGCGGGCGCCGTCGAGCAGCACGCGGCGTTCGGCGAACCACTTCACCGCCTGGCTCAGGGTGCGGCTCTCCTCGTCCTGGCCGATGGCGACGAGCTCGGCGACCGACCGGGAGTGGTCGACGCGCACCACGTTCTGCTCGATGATGGGTCCCTCGTCGAGGTCGCTCGTCACGAAGTGCGCGGTGGCGCCGATGAGCTTCACGCCGCGGGCGTGCGCTTGGCGGTAGGGGTTGGCGCCCTTGAAACCCGGGAGGAACGAGTGGTGGATGTTGATGCAGCGCCCGGCGAGGGCGTCGCACAGCTCGGGGGTCAGGATCTGCATGTACCGGGCGAGCACGACGAGCTCGATGTCGTGCTCGTCGACCGCGGCGAGCACGCGCTGTTCGAACGCGGCCTTCGACGCGGCATCCGTCACCGCGGCCGACTCGAACGGAACGCCGTAGAAGTCGACGAGGTCACGGAGCGTGCCGTGGTTCGAGAGCACGAGCGGGATCTCGACGGGCAGCTGGCCTGCGCGCTGGCGGAACAGGAGGTCGTTGACGCAGTGCCCGGCGGTCGAGGCGAGCACGAGCGTGCGCAGCGGACGGCCGACCTCGTCGAGGTGCCAGGTCATGTCCCACCGCTCGACGACGGGCGCCAGCGCGGTCTCGAACTCCTCGCGGCCCGCCGGCGACTCGACCTGCACGCGCATGAAGAAGCGGCCCGTGTCGAGGCTCGCGAACTGCTGGCTCTCGGTGATGTTGCCGCGCGCGGCGACGATCGCCCCGCTCACGGCGTGCACGATGCCGGGCCCGTCGGTGCAGGCGAGCGTCACGACCCAGTGGTACAGGTGGGTGGGGGCGGCATCCGTGGTCATCCGCCCAGAGTAGTGCGTCCGGTACACTGGTCCGTGGTCGGCGGACAACGCATGGCCCTGGGCGCGCACATGAGCGCGTAGTCGACCCGCGCGGTGAGGTTTCCCGCAGCGGGGAACGCCGTCGGAGAGACATCCCCAATGTCCGTCACCGAATCCGCGCGCGTGCGCGCACCCCGACTGCCCTGGCCGGGCCTCCTGCTGCTGGCCGCGGGCGTCTTCCTGTCCATCACCATCGAGATGCTGCCCACGGGCCTCCTGCCCGAGATGAGCGAGGGCCTCGGCGTCGCCGAGCCGTTCGTCGGGCTGCTCGTCTCGGTCTTCGCCTTCACGGTCGTCGTCACGTCGACGCCGCTCACGGCCCTCACGAGCCGGATGCCGCGGCACGGCCTGCTCGTGCTCGTGCTCGCGGTGCTCGGGCTCACCACGCTCGCGTCCGCGTTCGTGCCCGAGTACTGGATGCTCGCGTCCGTGCGCGTCGTCGGCGGCGTGGCGCACGGCCTGTTCTGGGCGATCGTGGCCGCCTACGCGTCGCGCCTCGTGCCCGAGGACCAGATCGGTCGCGCGATCTCGGTCACGCTCGGCGGCGGCACGCTCGCCCTGGTCGCCGGCGTGCCGGCCACCACCGTGCTCGGCCAGGTCATCGGCTGGCGACCCGTCTTCGCCATCGTCGCCGGGCTGACGCTCGTCGGCGCGCTCGCCGTGTGGCGGTTCCTGCCGCCGGTGGCCGCCGAGGCAGGTGCGACCGCCGCGCGCTTCCGCCGTGGCGACGCCGCGCTCGGGCCCGTGCTGCTCGTGTGCGCCGTGACCGCGGCCACCATGCTGGGCCAGTACGCGGTGTTCACCTACGTCGCGCCGCTCATCACCGATGTCGTCGGCCTCGAGCCCGGCGCGGTCGGCCCGCTCCTCTTCGTCTACGGCGTGACCGGCGCGATCGGCCTCGTGATCGCCGGCTCGCCGCTCGCCCGGCGCCCGACCGCGGCGATCGTGACCGCCATGGGGGTCGCCGCGGCCGCACTCATCGTGCTCGGGCTCGCGCCCGGCGTCGTGCCCTCGCTCATCGCCTTCGCGGTGTGGGGGCTCGCGTTCGGTGCGGTGCCGCCGCTCCTGCAGACGCGCCTGCTCCAGGCGACGCCGCCGCGCCAGCGGGATGCCGCGAGCGCGCTGTACACGACGGCGTTCAACGTCGGCATCGGCGGCGGCGCGCTCGTGGGCGCCGTGCTCTTCGAGCGGATCGGCGTGCAGGGCCTGCCGCTGCTCTACGCCGTGGTCCTGATGCTCGTCGCGGTCGTGCTCGTCGGAGCGACCCGCCGCGCCGCCCGCATGCGTCAGCCGCGCTCGAGCGTCGCCGTCGAGACGGGGCCCGTGCGGGCGTCGACCGCGTAGCGCACCTCGACCAGGCTCTCCGCCGTGATGAAGCCGAACCCGATGTACCGGACGGATCCGTTGCCGTCGAGCGTCACGGTGGCGGCCGGCGCGCCGTCGACGAGCACCTGGACGTCGGCGGATGCCGCGCCGCCGAACGTCAGGTGCCACACGATCGGGCCGCTCGGTCGCAGCTCCAGCGAGGGGCTCGACAGCTCGACCACGACGGGGTCGCTCGCGGCCGAGGCGTTGCCCGCGACGTCCACCTGCGCGGCTGTGAGTTCGGTGGCGCCGGCCGGGAGCGCGTCCGCCACGACGCTCCACGTGCCAGACGCGCCGGCGGTCGTGGACCAGGTGCGTCCGTCGCCCGACGTGACCGTGACGGCCGCGCCCGGCTCGGCGGTGCCCGAGAGCAGCGGGTCGACGAGGCCGCCCGCGGTGTCGGCGGTGAACGCCGGTGCCGCTGCCGTGTCGTCGACGGGCTCGGGTTCGGGCGTGGGGGTGGGGGTCGGCGTGGGCGTCGGACCCGGTGCGGGCGTCGGGCCGGGAACCGACGGCGACGTCGGGGCGGCGGGCGGGGCGACATCGGTGCCCTCGCCGTCGGCGTCACCGGTTGCGGGGGCGTCGGGGATGCCCGGCGGCGCCGGGAGCGGCGTGGGCGGCACCGGTCCGCCGGGCAGCTCGATGGGCGGTGCGTCGCTGTCGGGCTCCGCCTGCGCGACGATCGCCGCGGGCGCCTGGTCGGCGGTCGCGAGCGACGGGAGCACGACGGCCGCGGTGACCGCCGCGGCCGCCAGGGCGACGGCACCGATGCCGGCGCCGATCGCGACGCCGTTGGCGCCCGTCGTGCCCGCCGCTGCCGCCGTGGCCGCGCCCGCGGATGCGCCGCCGGCCGATCCGGTGGATGCCGCGCCCGCACCGGCACCGGCGCCGGCGGACCCGGCACCGGCCGCGGATCCCGCGCCCGACCCCGCGGCGACGTGCCCCACGAGCACCGGCGGCAGGCCCGCCGCACCCAGCGCGACGTGCGCGACCGGCGCGCCCTGTGAGAGCCACGCCGAGTACGCGGTGGCACCGCCGACGCCGGCCGCCAGCGGCAGCAGCACGAGGGCGAGCCGCGAGCCGACCTCGCGGGCCTCGGCGGCCACGATGGTGCAGCGCGCGCAGTCGTCGAGGTGCGCCTCGAGTCGCGCCGTGTCGCGCGTGCGGAGTCGCCCGCGCGTGTAGCCGCCGAGCCGGTCGATCGTCCATCGGCACTCGGGTTCCTCGGCGTTGCGCAGGTGCGCCTGGATCCACGCCTGCCGCAGCCCCTCGCGGGCGCGGTAGGCGAGTGCCGCCGTGGCGTTCGCGCTCATGCCCACGAGCGGTGCGACCTGGGCGGGCTGCATGCCCTCGACCTCGGTGTACCAGAGCACCTCCTGCCAGCGCGTGGGCAGCGAGCGGAACGCCTGCGCCGTCGTCGACCGGTCGAGCGCGTCGAGGGTCGCGGACTCGCTCGTCGCGGGGTCCTCGAAGGACTCGAGCGTGTCGAGGGTCGTCTCGTGCCGGGACCGCCCCCAGCTCGCAGCCGTGTTGCGCACGGTCGTGAAGAGGTAGGGCCGGAAGGCGCCGGTCGGGCCGCGCCCCGCGAGGATCGCGTCGTAGATGCGCGTGAACGATTCGGCGACGAGGTCGTCGGGGTCGAGCGAGCTGAACGAGCGGGCCACGGTGCGCGCCGACGGTGCGTGGCGCTGCCAGAGCTCGCCGTAGGCGGCACGGTCGCCGCGGCGCGTGCGCTCGATGAGCGCGCCGTCGGACAGGTCGGTGCGCAGGGGTGGCACGTCGCCTCCATGGGTGGGGGGATTGGGCGTCATGGAAGAGACGTGGAGCAGGGGCGATCATGACGCGCCTCGCGGGGATCCGACCAATTCCAGCAGATTTTCCGCGAACGCGCGTCATGGATCCACCGGTTCGCCGTCTCTTCGGTGAAGGCCCGTGCGCGGGCCCGAACGAACCGCCGCCTGCGCGTCCTCGACGCGAGGCGGGGCCGGCGCAGCCGGCGTGAGGCGCCGCGTCGGGGGGTCGAGGCGGCGCCTCGGAACGGGCGGAGGTCCGGAGGCGATGGGGAGCACGCCTCCGGACCCCGCCACGACCGTGCGTGTCAGCGCCGGCACGCCGGAAGCCCGACCGAGGGGGCAGGCGTCAGGCGAGCCGCGCGCCCGCGCCCCAGACCGCCTCGATCTCGAGGTCGTCGGTGAGCAGCACGGCGTCGGCCGCGTAGCCGGCGTCGAGGCGCCCGAGGTCGCCCGAGCGGCCGATCGCCGCGGCCGGCGCGACGGTGAGCGCCCCCACGGCCTCGTGCAGCGGGATGCCGCTGTCGATGACGGCGCGACGCAGGGCGACGTCCTGCGTGAGCGTCGAGCCCGCGATCGACCCGCCCTCGACGAGTCGTGCGACGCCGGCGTCGACGACGACCTCGAGCGAGCCGAGCACGTAGCGTCCGTCGGCCGCGCCGGCCGCCGCCATGGCGTCGGTGACGAGCGCGACGCGTCCGGGCGCCCCCGAGAACGCGAGCCGCACGACGTCGGGGTGCACGTGCACCCCGTCGTTGATGACCTCGAGCGTCACGTGGTCGGCGTGCATCGCGGCCACGACGGGACCGGGAGCCCGGTGGTGGATGCCGCGCATGCCGTTGAACGCGTGCGTGAGGATCGACGCGCCCGCCTCGAACGCCGCGAGCGCGGTGCCGAAGTCGGCGCCCGTGTGCCCGACGGCCACGGCGACGCCCGCGTCGACGAACCGCGCGATGGCCTCGCGCGCGCCGGGGTGCTCGGGCGCGATGGTGATCTGGCGCAGCATGCCCGCCGACGCGGCGAGCAGCCGCTCGACCGACGCGGCGTCGGCGGTGCGCAGCAGCTCGGGGTCGTGCGCGCCGCGGAACTCGTGGTCGAGGAACGGTCCCTCGAGGTGCGCGCCGAGGACGCGCGGGTCGGATGCCGCGACGCCGGCGATCGTCGCCAGGTGCCCTGCGAGCACGTCGACGGACGCCGTCACGAGGGAGAGGACGCTCCGGGTCGTGCCGTGCGCCGTGTGGACGGCGAGCGCCCGCTCGATCGCGGCCTCGCCCTCCTCGACGGAGGCGCCGCCGGCGCCGTGGCAGTGCAGGTCGATGAACCCGGGCACGAGCGTGCGGCCCGCGGCATCCGTCACCGTCGTGTCGGCGCCGAGGGCGGCCCGCCACTCGTCGCCGATGCCGCGTGCGGCCACGCGGTCGCCCTCGAACCGCACCCACGCGTCGGCCACGGTGTCGCGGCCGGTCACGAGGCGGGCGGAGTGGATGACCGTCGAGGGGGTGCTCACCTACGCAACGATAACGTCGTAGCCGCTGTCCGCGAGGCGCTGGCGCTGGTCGCGGGTGGCCCCGGAGTCCGTGATGATCGTCGGGAACAGCCGCCGGTGCCCGATGGCCGCGAACGCGCGCTTGTCGATCTTCGACGCGTCGGCGACGAGCACGGGGTGTGCGGCCCGCGACGCCATGAGGGCGTTCACCGCGGCTTCGCGCTCGTCGTGCGAGGTCGGGCCGACCGTCGCATCGACGCCGTTCACGCCGATGAACGCGAGGTCGAGCGTGATGCTGCCGAGCACGGCGTCGGCGTACGCGCCGACGAGCTCGTAGGAGCGCGCGTGCACGACGCCGCCCGTGACCACGGTCTTGATCTGCGGACGCATGGCGAGCTGCATCGCGATGTTGATGGCGTTCGTCACGACCGTGAGGCTCGGCTCGTGCGAGGGCTCCATGATGTCGGCACGCGACATGAGCGCGTCGGCGATGGCCGTGGCCGTGGTGCCGCCGCACAGTCCGATGACCGCGCCGCGCGGCACGAGCGCGCTGGCGGCGCGGGCGATCGCCGCCTTCGCCTCGGGGTTCTGCTGGTTCTTGTAGCGGATGGGCAGGTCGTAGGCGACCGAGTGCGCGACCGCTCCGCCGCGCGTGCGCGTGAGGAGCTGCTGCTCGGCGAGCGCGTCGAGGTCGCGACGCGCGGTCGCGGGCGATACGTCGAGTCGCTCGACGATCTGGTCGACCTCGACCTGGCCGCCCTCGGCGAGCAGGTCGAGCACGGCGCTCAGCCGTTCGGCGCGGTTCATGCGGGCTCCTTCTCGATGGAGTGCTCGGTCGAGGCGAACAGGGCGAGGAGCCGGGCGGCCTCGTCGCGCACCGCCGCACGGCCCGCGGCGACGTACGTGCGCGAGTCTACGGCTGCGGGGTGCGCCGAGAGGTAGGACCGCACCGCCCCCGTGAACCCCCCGTTCAGGTGGGTGGAGACGTTGACCTTCACGAGCCCGGAGCGGATGCCGCGCACGATCGTCTCGTCGGGCACGCCCGAGGAGCCGTGCAGCACGAGCGGCACCGGCACGGCGGCCGCGAGCCGCGCGATGAGGTCGAGGTCGATCGCGGCGACGCGCTCGGTCATCGCGTGCGACGAGCCCACGGCGACCGCGAGCGCGCCGACGCCCGTCTCGGCGACGAACCGGGCCGCCTCGTCGGGGTCGGTGCGGACGCCGGGTGCGTGGGCGCCGTCCTTGCCGCCGATCTCGCCGAGCTCGGCCTCGACGAGCACGCCCGCGGCATCCGCCCGCTCGACGACCCGTCGCGTCGTCGCGACGTTCTCGGCGAAGTCGAGCTTCGCGCCGTCGTACATGACCGAGCCGAAGCCGCGGTCGATCGCGCGCAGGGCGAGCTCGGGCTCCTCGGCGTGGTCGAGGTGCACGGCCACGCGCGCCGACGACGCCTCGGCGATCGCGAGCGTCGCGAGCGCGATGGGGTCGAGCGCGCCGTGGTACCGCACGCAGTTCTCGGAGATCTGCAGGATCACGGGCAGGCCCGCGTCCTCCGCGGCGCCGGCGAGGGCCTCGGCCGTCTCGAGGTGCACGACGTTGAACGCGCCGATGCCGCGGTTGGCGGCGCGCGCCTCGTCGAGCAGCGTGCGGGTGGGGGTCAGCGTCATTCGGCGTCCTCGTCGATCATCGTGATGCGGACCTCGTCCGCGAGCTCGGCATGGTCGGGCGACAGCTCGCCCGCGAGCGGCATGAGCACCGCGCTCGCCGACCACGCGGTCGCGCGGCGGGCGAGCCGCGCCCTGGCGTCGGCCGCGGCACCCCTGTCGGACCAGAGGTCGTCGCCGTCGGCGAGCGACACGGCGATCGCCGCGACGACGGCATCGCCCGCACCCGTGGCATTGCCGTGCAGCACGCGCGGGAGTCGAGCGCGCACCGGGGCGCCGTCGCGGCCGACGACGAGCAGCCCCTCGGCGCCGAGCGACACCACCACGACGCGGGCGCCGCGTGCGAGCAGCGATCGGGCGCCGTCGAGCGGGTCGGCGAGGCCCGTCGCCGCCGCGAGCTCCTCGCGGTTCGGCTTCAGTGCAGTGGCACCGGTGGATGCCGCGGCGAGCACGCCGGGACCGCTCGTGTCCACGATCACCGGCACGCCGGCGGCCACGAGCCGCTCGACGAGGGCGCCGAGCTCGTCGGGGCCGAACCCGGGCGGCAGGCTGCCGCTGATCGCCACGGCGTCCGCATCGCGGCCGAGCTCGGCGGCGGCCTCGGCCAGCGCTCGCGCCTCGCCCGATGCGAGGGCGGCGCCGAACTCGTTGAGGATCGACGTCTCGCCCACGCGTTCGTCGACGATGGCGACGGTACGGCGCGTGGCCGCGCGCGTCGGGACGAGCCGGTGCGGCAGGCCGGATGCCTCGAGGTCGGCGCGCAGCTCGTCGCCGGTCGCGCCGCCCGCGGTCGCGACCGCCAGCACGTCGTGGCCCGTCGCGCGCAGCACGCGCGCCACGTTCAGGCCCTTGCCGCCCGCGCGCGACGCGCCCGTTGGCACGCGATGGGTGGCGCCCGGCTCGAGCGCGTCGACGTGCCAGGTGAGGTCGACGGCCGGGTTCGGCGTGACGGTGAGGATCATGCGCCGACGCTCTCGCGGGCGATGATCGCGGCGCCGAGCAGCCCGGCGTCGCCACCCAGCTGTGCGGGCACGAGCAGGGGGCGGCGGTGGAAGCTGAGCCGGGCGTCGACGCGCTCGGCGAGCGGGACGAACAGGGCGTCACCCGCACGCGAGAGTCCGCCGCCGATCACGATCGCCTCGGGCGCGACGGTCGCCGCGAGCTGCGCCACGGCGAAGGCGAGCGCGTCGAGCGCGGCCTCCCAGACCGTGCGGGCATCGGCGTCGCCGGCCTCGGCGCGGGCGAGCACCTCGCGGGCGCCGTCGACGGCCTCGCCCGTGCGCTCGGCGAAGCGGCGCACGATCGCGCCGGCCGAGCCGATCGCCTCGAGGCAGCCGCGCGCCCCGCACGGGCATCGCGGCTCGTCGGCGACGGGGGAGTGGCCGATCTCGCCCGCGTAACCGCCGCCGAGGTGCGGCCGCCCGTCGAGGATGAGCGAGCCGGCGATGCCCGTGCCGATGACGAGCACCACGACGTCGTCGTACGCGCGTGCGGCACCGAGCCGGTGCTCGGCCCAGCTCGCCGCGGTCACGTCGTGGTGGAACGCGACCGGAAGCCCGGTCGCCTGCTCGGCGAGGTCGCGGATCGGCGCGTCGCGCCAACCGAGGTTGCTCGCGTACACGCCGACGCCGCGCTCGGCATCGACGATGCCCGGCACGAGCAGGCCCGCCGCGATCGGGCGCACGTCGGGATGCGCGTCCCGGAGCTCCGCGGCGAGTTCGGCGACGCGCCCGACGACGGCCTCGGCCGTGCGCTCGCCGTCGAGCGGCGTCGGCGTGCGGCGCAGGCCGAGCACGCGCCCGTCGGCGTCGACGAGCGCCGACTTGGTGTCGGTGCCGCCGACGTCGAACGCCAGCACGGCCTCGCCGGGCCCGAGGGGCGCCGGCGCGGCATCCGTCGTCGTGGTCACGCCCGTCAGCCCTCGAGGATGACCGAGCGCGTGAGGTTGCGCGGCGAGTCGGGGTCGAGGCCGCGGTCGAGGGCCCGGGCGAGGGCGACGCGCTGCGCGCGCACGAGCTCGGCCATCGGGTCGAGGGGACCGGCCTCGAAGCGAGCGCCGGTGGCGGCGACCTCCTCGGCGAGGCCGGCGGGCGGCTCGCCGAAGTGCCAGGTCACGCGACCCGGTGCGGCGATCGAGATCGGGCCGTGGCGGTACTCCATCGCGGGGTACGACTCGGTCCAGGACTGCGAGGCCTCGCGCATCTTGAGCGCCGCCTCGTGCGCCAGCCCGACGGTCCAGCCGCGGCCGAGGAACGCGTACTGCTCGGCTGCGACGAGCTCGGGGTCGAGGTCCTCGGCGACCGCCCGGCGGGCGTCGGCGACGGCGCCCTCGAGGTCCTCGCCGAGCGACGCGCGGAACAGCGCGAGCGCGGTGGTCGCGAAGCGGGTCTGCACCACCGACTGCTCGTCGGCGAACGGCAGGGTCACGGCCCGGTCGACGAGGCCGACGAGCGGCGAGGTCGGGTCGCCGATGACGCCGACCGTGGGCACCCGGCCGCGCAGCCGCTCGACGAGCTCGAGCACCTCGGTCGTCGTGCCCGAGCGAGTGAGCGCCACGACCGCGTCGTAGCCGCGGTCGACGAAGGCCTCGGATGCCGCGAACGCGTCGGTCTCGCCGTGCCCGCCCGTCTCGCGCAGCCACGCGAACGACTGCGCGATGAACCACGAGGTGCCGCAGCCGACGACGGCGATGCGCGCGCCGCGGGCCGGGAGGAGTGCCTGCTCGTCGCGCAGCGTCGCCGCCCGTGCCCACGTCTCGGGCTGCGAGGCGAGCTCGGCGGCCATGTGCGCCCCGGGTGCGCTCACGCGATCGACGGGGTCGACGTGGCGTGCGGGCGGTGCGGCGTCGGTGCCGTGGGTCATCGAGAGTCCTCCATGCGGATCGGGTCGGCGAGCAAACACCATGATTGCAAATGATCGATGCGAGTGTCCAGTGATCATATGCGTGAGCGAGAGGATGACACCCTCCGGTTCGAGGCGGCGCGGCATCCGCTTGGTAACGATCATGTGACCGGCACTTGACGGATCGGCCGTTGCTCCGACATCATCGTGACCACGAAGTGACTGAAACTGATCGATGCTTGCTGTTTCGCGTCAGATTCATGCACATGGCGGAGAGGTTCCGCCACCCACCGCACCGGCGCGGCCATCGCGGCGCCTGTGATCACACCATGCACAGTGAGGAAGCACGAATGAAGAAGTCGCTACGCTTCGGCACCGCGATCGCACTCGCGGCCACCGCGTCGCTCACGCTCGCATCCTGCGGGTTCGGGGGCGGCGGCTCCGGCGGCGACGCCGAGGGCGACGGGACCACGCTGGACCTGCTCGTCCCGAGCTACTCCGACGCCACGCAGGGCCTCTGGGAGGACGTCATCGCCGGGTTCGAGGAGGAGAACCCCGACATCAGCGTCAACCTCGAGGTGCAGTCGTGGGACAACCTCGAGAGCGTGATCACCACGAAGATCCAGGGTGGCGAGGCGCCCGACATCTACAACGGCGGTCCCTTCGCCGGCTTCGCGGCCGACGGGCTGCTCTACCCGGCCGAGGAGGTCGTCTCCAGCGAGACCTACGGCGACTTCCAGGAGTCGTTCCTCGCCAACGCCGAGGTCGACGGCACCGCCTACGCGCTGCCGCTCATCGCATCGGCGCGCGCCCTGTTCGTCAACAACGCCCTGCTCGAGCAGGCCGGCGTCGCGGCGCCGCCCGCCACGTGGGACGAGCTGCTCGACGCGGCGACGAAGATCTCCGCCCTCGGCGGCGGCATCGCCGGCTACGGCATGCCGCTCGGCTCCGAGGAGGCGCAGGCCGAGGCGGCCGTGTGGCTCTGGGGCGGTGGCGGCACGTTCGGCGACGCCGACGCGATCACCGTCGACGACCCGGCGAACCTCCCGGGCGCCGATCAGATCAAGAAGATGATCGACGCGGGCGCGACCCAGGCGGACCCCGGCTCGACCGACCGCTCGCCGCTGATGGACATCTTCATCCAGGGCAAGATCGGCATGCAGGTGGGCCTCCCGCCGACCGTCGGCCAGATCGAGGAGAACAACCCCGAGCTGGACTACTCGATCGTGCCGATCCCCACGCAGGACGGCAGCCCCTTCACGCTCGGCGTCATGGACCAGCTCATGGCCTTCCAGAACGACGGCGACAAGCAGGACGCGATCACGGCGTTCTTCGACTACTACTACTCGTCGGACGTGTACGTCCCGTGGGTGCAGGCCGAGGGCTTCCTGCCGGTCACGAAGTCGGGCGCCGAGGCGCTCGGCGGCGAGGAGGCGCTCGCGCCGTTCCTCGAGGTGCTGCCCGACGCGCAGTTCTACCCGTCCACCAACCCGCAGTGGTCGGCGACGGATGCCGCGTTCAAGGCGCTCTTCGGCCAGATCCAGACGAAGCCGGCACAGGACGTGCTGACCGAGATCCAGGCCCAGGTCGACGCCGGCTGACGCCGCGGCATCCGCAACGAATCGCACCACCGGAGGGATCGGTGACCATCGCACCATGAGCACCTCGACCGATACGTCATCGACCCCCGCGGGGGCGGCCACCGGCCGCCCCCGCACCGGCGGGGCCGGATCCGACGGCCCGGCCGCGCGCAAGCCCGGCGGCCGCGACCTGCTCGCCTCGCTGCCCTGGATCGGGCCCGCGCTCATCCTCATCCTCGGCGTCGTGCTGTTCCCGGCCGTCGTCATGTTCTACAACTCGACCCGCGACATCTCGATCTCGGGTCTCGACAAGGGATCGGTCGGCTTCGACAACTACGTCGAGGTGTTCTCGTTCCCCTACTTCTGGCCGATCTTCCTGCGCACCATCGTGTGGGTCGTCGTCGTCGTGGGCGCGACGGTGCTCATCTCGCTCGGGCTCGCGCAGATCCTCGACAAGGCGTTCCCCGGCCGCCGCATCGTGCGACTCGCGGTGATCATCCCGTGGGCGGCATCCGTCGTCATGACGACGCTCGTCGTCTACTACGGGCTCGAGCCGTACTTCGGCATCATCAACAAGTTCCTCGTCGACGTGGGCCTCATCGAGACGCCCGAGGGCTACGGCTGGACCCGCAACCCCACGACCGCATTCGCGTGGTCGATCGTCGTCGCGGTGTTCGTGTCGCTGCCGTTCACGACCTACACGATCCTCGCGGGCCTCGCGACCGTGCCCGGCGACGTGGTCGAGGCCGCGAAGATGGACGGCGCCGGCCCGTTCCGCACCTACTTCAGCGTGGTGCTCCCGCAGCTGCGCGGCGCCCTGTCGGTGGCCGTGCTCATCAACATCATCAACGTCTTCAACTCGCTGCCGATCCTGAAGGTGATGACCGGGTCGATCCCCGGCTACGACGCCGACACGATCATGACGCTGATCTTCAAGTACATCCAGAACCAGCACAAGGTCGACGTCGCGAGCGCCCTGTCCGTCGTCGCCTTCCTCATCGTCATCGTGATCGTCGCGGTGTACGTGAAGGTCGTCAAGCCCACCCGGGAGGTCTGACCCGTGGCCGTCACCGCACCCGCGTTCGAGACGATCGGCGCGCCCGCGCCGGTCAACCGGCGACGCCGTTACACCGAGGACCAGGTCTCGATCTGGCGCGTGCTGCTGCGCATGTTCGCCGGCGCGATCGTGCTCGTCGTGTTCATCCTCCCGTACACGATCATGTTCTTCGGCTCCGTGAAGACGAAGGCGCAGATCCGCTCGGTCGACCCCACGTACCTCCCCACGGAGTGGCACTGGGAGAACTACATCAACATGTGGTCGACCCCCGAGACGCCGCTGCCGCAGAACCTCGTCTCGACGATCGTCATCTCGGTGTTCGCGACGCTCCTCGTGCTCGCCGTCGCGCTGCCCGCGGCGTACTACACGGCGCGGTTCCGGTTCCCAGGGCGCTTCGTGTTCCTCTTCCTCGTGATCGTCACCCAGATGCTGCAGCCCGCCGTGCTCACCTCGGGCCTGTTCCGCCAGTTCGTGACCCTCGGCCTCATCGACACCTGGGCGGCGATGATCTTCATCAACGCGGCGTTCAACCTGTCGTTCGCGGTGTGGATCATGCACTCGTTCTTCGCGGGCGTGCCGAAGGAGATCGACGAGGCCGCGCAGATCGACGGGGCCGGGCGGCTCACCGTGCTGTTCCGCATCCAGCTGCCGCTCGTGTGGCCGGGCATCGTCACCGCGATCGTGTTCACGTTCGTCGCGTGCTGGAACGAGTTCGCCGCCTCGCTCGTCATCCTCTCGACGGCGGGCAACCAGCCGCTCTCGGTCGCCCTCACGAAGTTCGTGGGCCAGTACGAGACCTCGTGGCACTACGTGTTCGGCGTCTCGATCGTGGCGATCATCCCCGTCGTGATCCTCTTCATGATCATCGAGAAGCGCCTCGTCGGCGGCCTCACCGCCGGCAGCGTGAAGTAGCGCGCGGGGCGGAGCCCGGCTCGCACCCGTGGCGCGCGCCGCTCGCTGTGCAGGAGCTCGCTCGCTGCGCAGGACGCTTCCGCTGATCTGGTCCTGTCGTGCGAGCGATCTCCTGCGCCGCGCGCGGGCTACCTGCGCCGCGCGCGGGCTACCTGCGCCCTGACGCCCTCACCCCGCGACATGGAGGCCTTGGGCGACGGCCAGGCGGATCTCGGACTCGACCGTGTCCCACTCGGTCAGGACCTGGCGGTAGCCGTAGCGGAACACCGTGAATCCCAGGAGCCGGAGACGACGATCCTGGGCGAGATCGCGTTCGCGCTGCACCGCTCGACGATGGGACTCGAAACCATCGATCTGCACGACCAGTCGCTCCCCGATGAGGAGATCGACGGGATGGCCGTCGAGCACGACCTGCTGACGGGCGACGATTCCGATCCTCGCCAGTCTGACCACGGGAATCGACTCGATCCCCGAATCGGAGAGCGTCGTGCTCGTCGAGCGCACGAGACGTGCAGCGGCGCTCCGCATCGGGAGCCGGGCGAGCATTCCGGCGGAGACCCGCCGCGAGTTCAGCGCCGACTCCCACACGGCCACCGCCTCATCGAACGGACGGCAATCGGCGACGTGCATCAGGGCGTTGACGACAGGTTCGACCAACTCGTACGGATGCGTCGCCATCGGACCCTCGCTCCAATGCAGCACGGCGCCATCGGCCTGATGCCTCGACGAATGCGGCGGGACGGCGACGTGGATCGTCGCATCGTCGAGCGTCCACAGGCCGTGGTGTCGTGTCGCGCTCACGCAGGCGAGCCGACCACCGATCCGGGCGGCACGCACCAGCGAGGGCGACGCGTCGGCGGTCGCCAGCCATGGGCCGCGGATGCGACGCAGCTGGCCTCGTTCGAGTCCTCGTCGCACCGCGTAGCGAGTGAACCCGGCGCGAATCGCGTCGTGCTGGTGGACGACGCCGGATCGTGCTCCGGCCCAACGCTCGAGTTCCATGGTCGAAGCGTTGCGCTCGTCGATGCGAAGAGCTGTGCACCGACGTGAGCCAGTGACGGCCGCGTGCATCGCCGGGCTGTTGAGGACTGGACGCATCCATCGGAGGCCCCGCCTGGAGCGCAGGCATTCGCTCGTCGTGCAGGATGCGCTCGGCGATTCGGTCCTGTCCTCCAAGCGATCTCCTGCCGAGCTTGCGAGCGAGCGAGGAGTGGGGGACCGTGCGGTGCAGCCGCGCCGGCCGCTACTCCGCCCAGGGGACGCCGCGCACGGGGTGGTAGGCGACGTCGAGCGCGTCGAGGTGCTGTCCGACGGCGGCCACGCGCCCGAAGAACTCCGGGATGTCGGCGTCGCCGCGCACACCGTCGCCGCCGGCGGGCCGCGGCGACCACGCGACCTCGGCGATCGCGAGGATCCGCGGGAACGCCATGAACTCGAGCTCGGAGTGCGCGCGGATCGTCTCGGTCCAGAGCGGCGCCTCGACGCCGAGGAGCTCGTCGTCGCCGATGCCCGGCACGACCGCCGCCGGATCCCACTTGAAGGCCTCGTCGAGCGACGTCGGCCCCTTGGCCCAGTCGAGCCCGAGCCGGCCGCCGAGCGGTCCCTGCGGGTCGTCCACGTACTCCATGTCGAGGTACGCGACGTCGGCGGGCGACATGATCACGCGCCCGCCCTGCTCCACGAAGGAGCGCGCCTGCGCCGCCGCATCGTCCTCGGGCTCGACGAAGCTCCAGTACTGCCCGATCGTGCCGGGCGGCAGCTCCCGCGATGCGCCCATCTCGTGCCAGCCGATCACGGTCTTGCCCGTCGCGGCGCCGGCGGCGGCGATGCGTCGCACGAGGTCGAGGTAGTCCTCGGTGCTCGTCGAGAGCGACTCGTCGCCGCCGAGGTGCAGCCACGGCCCGGGCGTGAGCTCGGCGACCTCGCGCGTGACATCCGCCAGGAACCGATCGGTGACCTCAGCCCGCGACGGCGCCGCGCAGAGCGACGAGAACCCGACCTCGGTGCCCTCGTACGGCTCGGGCGCCATGCCGTCGCAGTTCAGCTCGGGGTACGCGCTCAGCGCCGCGTTCGTGTGCCCCGGCAGGTCGACCTCGGGCACGATCGTGATGAACCGCTCGGCGGCGTGGTCGACGATGCGGCGGTAGTCGTCCTTCGTGTAGAAGCCGCCGCCGTCGCCGCCCACCGACGTCGAGGCGCCGATCCCGGTGAGCTCGGGCCACGCATCGATCTGCAGGCGCCAGCCCTGGTCGTCGGTGAGGTGCAGGTGCAGCACGTTGAGCTTCACGAGCGCCATCGCGTCGAGGTAGGCGAGCACGTCCTCGACGGGGAAGAAGTGCCGCGCGACGTCGAGCATCGCCCCGCGGTACGCGAACCGGGGCGCGTCGGCGACGGATGCCGCGGGCACGGTCCATCCGCCGTCGGGCTCGCCGCCCGCGGCATCCGTGCGCTCGATCGCCGGCGGCAGCAGCTGCCGCAGCGACTGCGTGCCGCGGAACAGCCCCGCCGCCGTGTCCGCCGCGATGCGCACGCCGTCGGCGCCGGCCTCGAGCGTGTAGCCCTCCTCGGCGCCATCGGGCCCCGACCCGGCGGCCACCACGAACGAGAGGTCGGATGCCGCCGCCTCCCCGTCGACCACGGGCAGCTCGAACCCGGTGGCTCGCCGCGCCTGCTCGGCGAACAGCTCGGCGACCGCGGCGGCGCCCGCACCCGACGCGACGACGCGCGACGAGGCGTCGAGCCGGAACGGCGCCGCGTCGGGGTACTCGGCGGATGTGGGGGCGGGGACGATGCCGGTCACGGCGTCTCCGTTCTCTGGTGCGGTGCAGGCGGTCAGGGCGCCGAGCACGGCCGCGACGACCGCGGCGGCGGCGAGTGCGGCGGTGCCCCGGCGGGCGGTGCGTCGGTGCATGCGTCCCCTGGCTTCGTGGCGGTGGTCGGGCGGCCGGCGCCGGAGCCGGGCCGGAGAGGCCTCCCGCCGATAAGGCAGGAGTCCTTACAAACACGTACGGCCACCATCCTGCCACGCCGCGTCGCCGAATGACAGGGGCGGATGCCGCGGACACGACCGCGCGCGGCATCCGTTGCTATGCTTGCCACCGTCGCGACTGGCGTTGAGATGGGCACCCATCGGGGAGCGACTGGCACGGACCGACCGCACGCCTGGGCCGGTGCGCCTGCTGCCGCGCGAGTCGCGCTCGCAGCAGCACCCTTCAGGTCCGCATGTCATAAGGAGCCAGTCTTGGCCGAATCCGCCATTTCCCAGCAATCGGTGCTGAACGCCCCGCTGTCCGAGGTCGACCCCGAGATCGCCGAAGTTCTCGAGCTCGAGCTGGGCCGCCAGCGCGACTACCTCGAGATGATCGCGAGCGAGAACTTCGTCCCCGTCTCGGTGCTGCAGTCGCAGGGGTCGGTGCTCACCAACAAGTACGCCGAGGGCTACCCCGGCCGCCGCTACTACGGCGGCTGCGAGTACGTCGACATCGCCGAGTCGCTCGCGATCGAGCGGGCGAAGAGCCTGTTCGGCGCCGAGTACGCGAACGTCCAGCCGCACTCGGGCGCCACCGCCAACGCCGCCGTGCTGTCGGCCATCGCCACCCCCGGCGACACCATCCTCGGCCTCGAGCTCGCGCACGGCGGCCACCTCACGCACGGCATGAAGCTCAACTTCTCGGGCAAGCTCTACAACGCCGTGAGCTACGGCGTGAACCCCGAGACCTTCGTCGTCGACATGGACGTCGTGCGCGACAAGGCCCTCGAGCACAAGCCGCAGGTCATCATCGCCGGGTGGTCGGCCTACCCGCGCCACCTCGACTTCGCCGCGTTCCGCGAGATCGCCGACGAGGTCGGCGCCAAGCTCTGGGTCGACATGGCGCACTTCGCGGGCCTCGTGGCCGCGGGCCTGCACCCGTCGCCCGTGCCCCACGCCGACGTCGTGTCGTCGACCGTGCACAAGACGATCGGCGGCCCGCGCTCGGGCTTCATCGTCGCGCGCGACATGGAGCTCGCGAAGAAGCTCAACTCCAACGTGTTCCCCGGCCAGCAGGGTGGCCCGCTCATGCACGTCATCGCGGCCAAGGCCACGGCGTTCAAGATCGCGGCATCCGCCGACTTCAAGGACCGCCAGGAGCGCACCATCCGCGGTGCGCAGATCCTCGCCGAGCGCCTCACCGCCGACGACTCGCGCGCCGCGGGCGTCGACGTGCTCACGGGCGGCACCGACGTGCACCTCGTGCTCGCCGACCTGCGCAACTCCGCGATGGACGGCCAGCAGGCGGAGGACCTGCTGCACGACGCGCTCATCACCGTGAACCGCAACGCCGTCCCGTTCGACCCGCGCCCGCCGATGGTCACCTCCGGCCTGCGCATCGGCACGCCCGCGCTCGCCACGCGCGGCTTCGGCGACGCCGAGTTCACCGAGGTCGCCGACATCATCGCGCTCGCGCTGCAGGGCGGGGCGGATGTCGCGGCGCTGCGCTCGCGCGTCGAGGCGCTCACGGCGGCGTTCCCGCTCTACCCCGGCCTCCAGCAGTAGGGAGCGGCATGACGGCGATCACCCTCGACGGCGTCGCCACCGCGTCCGCCGTCAAGAACGAGCTGAAGAGCCGGATCGCGCTGCTGCGCGCCCACGGGGTCGTGCCGGGACTCGGCACGCTCCTCGTGGGCGACGATCCGGCGTCGCGGTCGTACGTCGCGGGCAAGCACCGCGACTGCGCCGAGGTCGGCATCGAGTCGATCCGCATCGACCTCCCGACGTCGGCGACCACCGCCGACGTGCGAGCGGCGATCAGGGACCTCAACGCCTCGCCGTCGGTCACGGGCTACATCGTGCAGCTGCCGCTGCCCGCCGGGCACGACGAGAACGCGATGCTCGAGCTCATCGACCCCGACAAGGACGCCGACGGGCTGCACCCGACGAACCTCGGACGGCTCGTGCTCGGCATCGAGGGCGAGCTGCACTCGCCGCTGCCGTGCACGCCCGCCGGCATCGTCGAGATGCTGCGCCGCTACGACGTGCCGATCCGCGGCCGCCACGTCACGGTGATCGGCCGCGGCCTCACGGTCGGTCGTCCGCTCGGGCTGCTGTTCACGCGCAAGGGCCTCGACGCCACGGTCACGCTCACGCACTCGCGCACGGCCGACCTGGCCGCCGAGGTGCGTCGCGCCGACATCGTCGTGGCCGCCGTCGGGGTTCCGCACCTCGTGCAACCCGACTGGATCAAGCCGGGCGCCGCGGTGCTCGACGTGGGCATCACGCGCGTGCAGGACGAGGAGACCGGCAAGGGTCGCCTCACGGGCGACGTCGACCCGGCCGTCGCCGAGGTGGCGGGCCACCTGTCGCCGAACCCGGGCGGCGTGGGTCCCATGACCCGCGCGATGCTGCTCGCCAACGTCGTGAAGGCGGCCGAGCAGCGCCTGCACCGCTAGGCGCAGCGGGAGCGCAACAGCGTCGACGCAACGGATGCCGCGGGCCACGTGCCCGCGGCATCCGCTCGTCCGGGCCGGTCCTGCGCCGACCCTGCGCCGGCCTTCCCGTCCGTCCGCCCTCCGGCAATCGGCCGTTCACCCCGCGTGCACGATCGCGCCACCGTCGCGGCATAGCTTCGCCGCATGGACCGCGACCAGTCGAGCGCCGACCGCGCGCACGCCGTGGCGATCATCCCGGCGCGGGGCGGCTCGAAGGGCCTGCCCGGCAAGAACGTGATGCGCGTCGGCGGGATCCCGCTCGTCGCGCGGGCGGTCGCCGCAGCCCGGGCCGCACGCACCGTGGGCCGCGTCGTCGTCACGACCGACGACGGTGAGATCGCGCGCGTCGCCCGCGAGGCCGGCGCC
Source organism: Agromyces mariniharenae (assembly GCF_008122505.1). NCBI lineage: Bacteria > Bacillati > Actinomycetota > Actinomycetes > Micrococcales > Microbacteriaceae > Agromyces > Agromyces mariniharenae. Next base: position 2,723,312 of record NZ_VSSB01000001.1, read on the forward strand.
TCCGTCGTGCAGCGCCCCGCCGAGCTCGCCGGCGACACCGCATCCTCGGAGTCGGCCCTGCTGCACGCGCTCGATGCGCTGGCGGGGAGCGGCCGGGATGAGGCATCCGTCACGCTCTTCATCCAGGCGACGTCGCCGTTCGTCGAGCCCGAGGACCTCGACGCCGCGGTCACCGCCGTCGCGACGGGCGAGGCCGACAGCGTCTTCGCGGCCGTGCCGAGCCACGCGTTCATCTGGCGCGACGAGCACGGTCGCAACTCGCGCGGCGCGTTCGGCGTGAACCACGACGCCGGCGTGCGCCTTCGGCGCCAGGACCGCCCGGCGGAGTTCCGCGAGACCGGCGCGTTCTACGCCATGCGCACGAGCGGCTTCCGTGAGGCGCGGCATCGCTTCTTCGGCCGCATCGCCGTGCACCTCGTGCCCGACCTCCACGGCGTCGAGATCGACACGGCCGCCGACCTCGTCGTCGCGCAGGCGCTCGCCAACCTCATCGACGGCCGGACGCACGCCATCGACGTCGACGCCGTCGTCACCGACTTCGACGGCGTGCACACCGACGACACGGCCATCGTGGGCGAGGCGGGCGTCGAGTTCGTACGGGTCAGCCGCAGCGACGGGCACGGCGTCGCGCGCCTGCGCGAGGCCGGCATCCCGATGCTCATCCTCTCGGCCGAGACCCACCCCGTCGTGAGCGCCCGCGCCGCCAAGCTCGGGGTCGAGGTGCGACAGGGCGTCGGCGACAAGGCGACGGCGCTCACCGAGTGGGCTGAGGCCCGGGGCATCCGCCTCGACCGCATCGCCTACCTCGGCAACGACCGCGGCGACCTGCCCGCGCTCGAGCTCGTCGGCTGGCCCGTCGCGGTCGCCGACGCGATCCCGGAGGTCACGCGGCTCGCCCGTGTCGTCCTCGAGCGCGCCGGCGGGCAGGGCGCGGTGCGCGAGCTCGCCGACGCCGTCCTCGCCGCGCGCGCCGCGGCATCCCCCGTCCTCACCACCGCCCTCGAAGGAGCCTGACCAATGTCAGCAGTGCGCATCGGCCGTTCGGTCGTCGGACCCGGCATGCCCGTCTACGTCATCGGCGAGATCGGCCTGAACCACAACGGCGACGTGGAGATCGCCAAGCGGCTCATCGACGTGGCCGTCGAGTCGGGCGCGCAGGCGGTGAAGTTCCAGAAGCGCACGCCCGAGATCGCGACGCCCGAGCACATGCGCGACGTGCCGCGCGAGACGCCGTGGGGCACCATGACCTACCTCGACTACCGCCGTCGCGTGGAGTTCGGCGAGGCCGAGTACCTCGAGATCGCGTCGTACGCGCTGCGCGCGGGCGTCGACTGGTTCGCCTCGCCGTGGGACGTCCCGTCGGTCGAGTTCCTCGAGCGCCTCGACGTCGTGGCGCACAAGATCGCGTCGGCGTCGGTCACCGACCTCGAGCTGCTCGAGGCCGTCGCCGCGACCGGCAAGCCCGTGATCCTCTCGACCGGCATGTCGACCCTCGACGAGATCGATCGGGCCGTCGAGGTGCTCGGCACCGACCGCCTCGTGCTCATGCACGCCACGTCGAGCTACCCGATGCCCGCGAACGAGGCCAACCTGCGCATGATCCCGGCGCTCCAGCGCCGGTTCCCGGGCGTGCCCGTCGGCTACTCCGGTCACGAGCGCGGCCTGCAGATCTCGCTCGCGGCGGTCGCGCTCGGCGCGGTCGCGGTGGAGCGGCACATCACCCTCGACCGCGCGATGTGGGGGAGCGACCAGGCCGCCTCGCTCGAGCCGCAGGGCCTCGAGCACCTCGTGCGCGACATCCGCATCATCGGCGAGGCCATGGGCGACGGCGTGAAGCGCGTCTTCCCCGGCGAGGAGGCCCCGCGGGCGAAGCTGCGCCGGGTCCCCGCGTGACGGCCGGCTTCGAGCGGGCGGATGCCGCGGTCGCGGCCGATCCCGAGTGGGCGGATGCCGCGGCGCGCCGCCTCCTCGTCCTCGCCGACTCCGACTCCTACGTGAAGTGGGGCGCGGCGCTCGCCTCGACCCTGCCCGAGGCGTGGACGGCCACGCTCGTGATCCTCGCCTCGCCCGTGATGCCGAGCGGACGCCAGCTCGCCGACGCGCTCGCCGGCACGCGCTTCACGAGCGGCGACGTGCGCGTCGTCCACGTCGACGACCTCGAGACGCTCGTCGACGAGGAGCGGCCGCACGCGGTGCTGCTCTCGCTGCGGGGACCGTTCGTGCGCGTCGTCGCGCCGCTCCTGCAGCGCCGGGCCGACCGGCCGGCGCTCCTCAGCGGATTCCCCGGGCTCACGATCCCCGCGGTGCCGAAGGCGGTGATCTATCGCGAGCAGACCGACCTCATCGTGCTGCACAGCCGCCGGGAGGTGCGCGAGTTCGACGCGAACGCGCTCGAGCTGGGTGTGGACCCCGCGCTCGGGCTCGCGACGCTGCCGTTCCTCGCGACCGGGGTGCGTCGTGCCGCGCGCGCGTCGGGCATGTCGAGCGTCTCGGACGCGGCGGGCGGGATCGTGCCCGCGGCATCCGATGGCGACGTCGTCTTCGCCGCCCAGGCGAAGGTGCCCGCCCAGCTCGAGGATCGCCTGCTCGTGCTGGAGGCGCTCGCCGAGCACGCCCGCCGGAACCCCGAGCGGCGCGTGGTCGTGAAGGTGCGCGCGCGACGCGGCGAGGCCCAGACCCACCGCGAGGAGCACGACTACGCCGACCTCGTCGGCGAGCTCGTGCCGCCCGCGCCGCCGAACCTCGTGGTCGAGCACGGGCCCATGGCCGCGAAGCTCGCGCGGGCCGGCGCGCTCGTGACCGTGAGCTCGACGGCGGCGCTCGAGGCCGTGGCGATGGACCTCCCCGTGCTCCTCCTCGACGACTTCGGCGTCTCGCCGGTGATGATCAACACGGTGTTCGAGGGGTCGGGCCTGTTCGGCTCCACGCACGACCTCGTCGCAGGCCGCTTCCGGCGCGCCGCACCCGCGTGGACCGCCGACAACTACTTCCACGGCGCCGACGGCGACGACTGGACCGGGCGGCTCGACGCGCTCGTCGCCGCCCGTGAGATCGTGCCGCTGCCGCCGGTCGAGCGACGGCACGACGTGAGCGGCGGCGCGCTGCGCAGGGCGTACGAGCGACGCCGCATGCTCGGCCCCTACGACCGCGAGCCGCTCGGCACCGTGGCGTGGGCGCTCGGGGTGGCGGCCCGCACGGCGGTGCGGCGTGTGCGTCGGCTGCAGCGGCGACTGCAGGGCTCGACGGATGCCGCGACCGGCCGTCCCGGCTCAGTCGACGGGCGCGGTGTGTTCCTCGACGTGCCGCAGGTAAGCGGCGGCATTGCGGCGGATCCCGTCCCGTTCCGCGTCGGAGAGCTCACGCCGGACCTTGCCGGGCACGCCCGCGACGAGTGACCCGGGCGGCACCACGGTCCCCTCGAGCACCACGGCGCCCGCGGCGACGAGCGAACCCGAGCCGATGACGGCGCCGTTCAGCACCGTCGCACCCATGCCGATGAGGCACTCGTCCTCGACCGTGCAGCCGTGCAGCACCGCGCCGTGGCCCACGGAGACGCCGCGTCCGATCGTGAGCGGGAAGCCCGCGTCGACGTGGCAGACGACGGTGTCCTGCAGGTTGGCGTCCGCGCCGAGCACGATCGGCTCCGCCTCGGCGCGCAGCACGGCGTTGTACCAGACGCTCGAGCCCGGCTCGAGGCGCACGTTCCCGACGATCACGGCGCCGGCGGCCACGAACGCGTCGTCGTCGACGACCGGGGCCGGGATCCCGGCGATGGTGAGGATGCGGGCGGACGGGTCTGCGCTCATGGCGCCAGCCTATTCGGCCCCGTCGGGCTCTCCGGCCGGTCGGGCGCTCCCGGCGTTCCTGCGGCGTCGCACCGCGAGGACGATGAGGCGCACGAGCGCCCCGACGGCGAAGACGACGAGGCCGCCCACGACCGCCTCGATCGGAAGCGTGGCGACGAGCACGACGCATCCGATCGCGCCGAGGATGCTGAGCCACCTCGGCACCCGCCGTTCCTCGCGCGGCTGGGTCACGGCGGAGAGGTTCGCGATGAGGTAGTAGACGAGCACGCCGAAGCTCGAGAATCCGATGGCGCCGCGCAGGTCGGCGACCAGCACGAGCACGACGACGGCGGCGGCCACCGCGACCTCGGCGACCCAGGGCACGTGCGCGCGCGGATGCACCGTGGCCAGCGCCGCGGGGAGTTCGCGGTCGCGCGCCATCGCGAGCGCGGTGCGGCCGATACCGGCGATGAGCGCCAGCAGCGCGCCGAGCGCGGCGACCGCCGCCCCGACCTGCACGACGGGTGCCGCCCAGGCCCACCCGCTCACGACCACGAGGTCGGCGAGCGGGGCGTCGACCGAGGCGGCGAGGTATCCGGGGCCGAGGACGAGCAGCAGCACGAACGCGACCGCCGCGTAGATCACGACCACGATGCCGAGCGCGATCGCGATCGCGCGGGGGATCGTGCGCGCCGGCTCGCGCACCTCCTCGCCGAGCGTGGCGATGCGGGCGTACCCCGCGAACGCGAAGAAGAGGAGACCGGCGGACTGCAGCACGCCGTACCAGCCGACCTCGGGCGCGCCCTCGGCCTGCTGCGGCCCGATGCCCGCCTGGAGGAGATGGGTCGCGCCGGCCGCGAGCACGAGCGCCAGCACCGCCAGCACCGCGATCACGATGAGGGTCGCCGCCCGCGCCGTGCGCGTGATGCCGAGGAGGTTGACGCCCGCCAGCACGACGACCGCGAGCACGGCGACGGGGCGCTCCCACTCGGTCGGCACCAGGTAGTCGGCCGCGGTCATCGCCATCGCCGCGCAGCTCGCGGTCTTGCCGACGACGAATCCCCAGCCGGCGAGGAAGCCGGGCCACGCGCCGAGTCGCTCGCGCCCGTACCGGTAGGCGCCGCCCGACTCGGGGTAGCGCGCCGCGAGCTGGCCCGTGGAACTCGCGTTCGCATACGCGACGACGGCGGCGACCGCGAGCCCCGCGAGGAGCCACGCGCCGGCCGCCTCGGCCGCCGGATTCCACACGGCGAACACGCCCGCGCCGATCATCGACGCGAGGCCGATCGCGATCGCGTCGCGGAGCCCGAGTCGCCGGGCGAGGGAGGGCTGCTGGGCGGTCACCCGGGCACCCTACTCCACCCCCGTGAACCGTGTGCACACCCCGGTGAACCGTGTGCACACCCCGGTGGATGGCGTGCGCCGTGCCCACCGTAGGATCGACGCATGCCCGCCGAGCAGACCAGCACGCCATCGCACGCCGCCGTCGACCGCGTCACCGATGCGCTCCGCGAACAGGGCGTCACGCCCGAGGTCGTGTGGTTCGACGACGCCGTCACGACCGCCCAGCTCGCGGCCGACGCGCTCGGCGTGCAGGTCGGCCAGATCGCCAACTCGCTCGTGTTCACCCTCGACGACGAACCCATCCTCGTGCTCACCTCGGGCGCGCACCGCGTCGATACCGAGTGGCTCGGCGGAGAGCTCGGCGGGGTCATCGGCCGGGCGTCGAAGGAGGTCGTGAAGTCGGCCACCGGCCAGGTCATCGGCGGCGTCGCGCCGGTGGGGCATCCGTCGCCCGTGCGCACGTTCGTCGACACCGACCTCGCGCAGTACGACGAGGTCTGGGCGGCCGCCGGACACGCGAAGACCGTGTTCCCGACGACGTTCGACGAGCTCGTGCGCATCACGGGCGGCACGCCGCGCGCGGTCGAGCCGCGAGCGGCGACGGCGTGACGTCGCCGCAGGTCGCCTGGCCCCGTCGGGCCGGGCCGCTCGAGCTGCGCCCGCCGACCGCCGCCGACCTCGACGCCGTGCTCGCGTGGCGGAACCGCCCCGAGGTGACCCGCTGGCTGCTGCGCACGACCGTCGACCCCGAGTCCTACCGTCGGGCATGGCTCGCGAGCGCCGACGATCCCCACGACCACGCGATCGTGGCGGTGGTCGACGATGCGGTCGTCGGCACCGGATCGCTCGAGGTGCACGACGCCATGGGCCAGTTCGGCGCCGACCCGACGGACGCCGTCGATCCCGGCCGAGCCGGCGCAGACGGCCCGGCCGACGCCGGTGTCCCGACTCCGACGGCCCCGTGGCGCCGCAGGGAGGGCCTGCTCGGCTACCTCATCGACCCCGACCATGCCGGCCGCGGGTACGCGACGGCGATCTCGCGCGCGCTGCTCGACCTCGCGTTCGGCGAGCTCGGCCTGCACCGGGTCACCGCCGGGTGCTTCGCCGACAACGTCGCCTCCTGGCGGGTCATGGAGAAGCTCGGCATGCGGCGCGAACAGCACGGCGTCGAGGACTCGTGGCACGCCGAGCTCGGCTGGGTCGACGGATTCACCTACGGGATCCTCGCCGACGAGTGGGTCACGCGTCGCGGCGTGCGCCCTGGCTCGGGTGCACCGTGAACAGCGACGGGTCGCGGTAGCCGCGCTCCGCGAACGCCGAGCGGATCGCCCGCGTGAGGTCGGGCACGAGCTCGTCGGCGATGAGCGCGATGGCCGATCCGCCGAAGCCGCCGCCCGTCATGCGCGCGCCGACGGCGCCGTTCGCCTGCGCGGTCTCGACGGCGAGGTCGAGCTCGGGCACCGAGATCTCGAAGTCGTCGCGCATCGACACGTGCGACGCGTCGAGGAACGGCCCGATCGCGCCGGGGCCCCGCTCGCGCAGCGTGCGCACGGTGTCGAGCACGCGCTGGTCCTCGGTCACGACGTGCCGCACGCGGCGGAACGTCTCGTCGTCGAGGAGCGCCTGTGCCCGAGGCAGGTCGTCGAGCCGGAGGTCGCGCAGCGACTCGACGCCGAGCGCCCGCGCGCCCGCCTCGCATGAGGCGCGCCGGGCCGCGTAGCCACCGGAGGCGTGCGCGTGCTCCACGCGGGTGTCGACGACGAGCAGCGAGAGTCCGTGCGCCGCGAAGCCGAGCGGGATCACGTCCGCGTCGAGGCTGCGGCAGTCGAGGAAGACGCCCGCGTCGGCCTCGCCGAGGAGCGACGCCGACTGGTCCATGATGCCCGTGGGCGCACCGACGACGCGGTTCTCGGCGAGCTGGCCGACCTTCGCGAGCGTGGGCCGGTCGAGGTTGAGCCCCCAGTGCTCGTCGAGCGCCAGCGCGACCGCGGACTCGATGGCCGCCGACGAGGAGAGCCCCGCGCCGATCGGCACCGAGCTCGTGATGTAGAGGTCGACGCCCCGCACGTGCTCGAGGTCGGCGCCGTGCTCGCCGAGCGCCCAGGCGACGCCGAGCGGATAGGCCGCCCAGCCCTCGAGGGCGTCGGGCGTGAGCTCGTCGAGGTGCACCTGCACCGGCTCCGCCGCGAAGCTCGAGGCCACGCGGATGACGCGGTCGTCGCGGTCGCCGAGCGCCACGGCGGTGCGCTGGTCGATCGCGAACGGGAACACGAAGCCGTCGTTGTAGTCGGTGTGCTCGCCGATGAGGTTCACCCGGCCGGGCGCGGACCACGCGCCGATGGGGCGCCGTCCGTACCACTCGGCGAACCCGTGCATCGCGTCGGCGACCTCGTTCATGCCTCGACCTCTCCGACTTCGTCGATCGCTCGCCGCAGTGCGTCCGCCTGCGTCTCCGGGGGGACATCCCCGATCCATGCTCCCATCGCCGCCTCCGAGCCGGCGAGGTACTTCAGGCGGTCGGCGGCGCGCCGCGGGCTCGTGAGCTGCAGCATGAGCCGCACGTCGTCGCGGTGCTCGTGCACGGGCGCCTGGTGCCACGCTGCGATGTAGGGCGTCGGGGTGTCGTAGAGCTTGTCGACGCCGCGCAGGAGCCGCAGGTAGAGCCCGGCGAGCTCGTCGCGCTCCTCGAGCGTGGTCTCGGCGAAGTCGGGCACGTGCCGGTGGGGGAGCAGGTGCACCTCGATGGGCCAGCGGGCCGCGAACGGCACGAACGCCGTCCAGTGGTCGCCGCTCAGCAGCATCCGCGGGCCGTTGCGCTCGCGCTCGAGGATGTCGGCCATGAGCGTCGGGCCGTACGCGTCGATCGACGCGAGGAGCCGCTCGGTGCGGGGCGTGACGTACGGGTACGCGTAGATCTGCCCGTGCGGGTGCGGCAGGGTCACGCCGATCTCGCGGCCGCGGTTCTCGAACGGGAACACCTCCTCGACGCCCGGGAGCGCCGACAGCGCGGCGGTGCGCTGCGCCCACGCCTCGATCACGGTGCGCGCCCGCGACCGGGTCAGCGTGCCGAACGATCCCTCGTGCTCGGGGCTGAAGCACACGACCTCGCAGCGTCCGACCGAGGGGAGCGTGCGCTCGAGCCCGACCTCGCGGAAGGCGGCCAGCGCCGCGGCGCTCGACGCGTCGGCCGCGGCCAGCTCGGGCCCGAACGACGGCGAGCGGTTCTCGAAGACCGCGACGTCGTAGCTGCTCGGGATCTCCGACGGATTCGTCGGCGTCTGCGGGGCGAGCGGATCGGCGTCGGCCGGCGGCAGGAACACGCGGTTCTGGCGCGCGGCGGCGATCGAGATCCACTCGCCCGTGAGCGGGTCCTGCCGCATCCGGGCGGTCGCGGGCCTCGGGTCGAGGGTGCGCTCGTCGACCGCGCGCTCGGACGGGAGCTGCGTGTCGGCGTCGTCGAAGTAGATGAGCTCGCGGCCGTCGGCGAGCGACGTCGGGCGCACGGCGATGCGGGGGTCGGTCTGCACGCGGCCACGATACGCGACTTTCGTTTCGCAAACAACCGGGTTTCGTATTGCAAAGTCGGCCGTGGGCGCGCATGATGCCGGTATGACGGATGCCGCGGCCGTGACGAACGCGCCCATCGACGCGCCCCGGCGCCGCGAGCTCGCCCTCGCCCTCGTCGCGGAGCGGGGCTTCGTGCGCGTCGCGGAGCTCAGCAGCGCGTTCGGCGTCACGACCGTCACCGCCCGCGCCGACCTCGACGCGCTCGAGCGCCAGGGCGCCATCCGCCGGGTGCACGGTGGCGCGGTCCCGCTGTCGTCGGCCGTCGAGGCCGAGCGCCCCGACCGCGAGCCGACGTTCGAGGAGGCGCTCGCGGCATCCGTCGAGCCCAAGCGGCGCATCGGCGAGCACGCGGCCGCCATGGTGCGCAGCGGCCAGAGCATCATCCTCGACGTGGGCACGACGACGCTGCAGATCGCACGCGCCCTGCGCGCCCGCACCGACCTCGAGGACCTCGTCGTGTTCACGAACGGGATCTCGATCGCCCTCGAGCTCGAGGACGAGATCCCGCGCTTCACCGTCGTCGTCACCGGCGGCACGCTGCGGCCCAAGCAGCACTCGCTGGTGCATCCGCTCGCCGGCTCGATGCTCGACGAGGTGCACGTCGACCTCGCCTTCATCGGCTGCAACGGCGTCGATCCCGCGCACGGCGTGACCAACGCCAACCTGCCTGAAGCGGCGGTGAAGGCGCTCATGCTGCGCGCCGCGGCGCGCTCGGTCGTGGTCGCCGACGGGTCGAAGCTCGGCGAGGTCCACCTCGGCCGCATCGCCCCGATCGACGCGTTCGACGTGCTCGTGACGGATGCCGCCGCGCCCACGCCGCTCGTCGCCGAGCTCGAGGCCTCGGGGCTCGCAGTGCAGTTGGCGCAAGACCCTAGAGTGGACGCATGACTCTTCCCACGGGCGAGCAGTTCGAGCTCGAGACGTCGACCGCGAGCGGCGACCTGAAGGCGACGATCACCGCGGTGGCCGCGGGCATCCGCACCCTCAGCATCAACGGCATCGACCTCGTGCCCGCCTATGGCGAGGACCAGGCGCCGCCCATGGGCGCCGGCATCGTGCTCGCGCCGTGGCCCAACCGCATCCGCGACGGCCGCTGGACCCACGACGGCGTCACGCGCCAGCTCGCGATCACCGAGCCCGCGCGCAACAACGCGATCCACGGCCTGCTGCGCTACACCGAGTACACGGCGAGCGCCCAGGAGCGCGACTCCGTGACGCTCCGCGCGGTGATCTACCCCCAGCTCGGCTACCCGTTCCTGCTCGGCACGGCGGTGCACTACGAGCTCGTGTCCGACGGCCTGCAGGTCACGCACTTCGTGGAGAACCTCGGCGTCGAGGCGGCGCCCGTGGCGATCGGCTCGCACCCGTACCTGAAGATCGGCGGCGTGCCGACGGCCGACCTCACGCTGCGGCTCGATGCTGCCAGCCACATCGAGGTCGACGACCGGCTGCTGCCCACGGGCGAGGTGCCCGTCGACGGCACCGAGTGGGATTTCCGCGAGGGACGCCGCGTCGGCGACGTCGACCTCGACGACGCCTTCGGCGAACTCGCGAGCGAAGACGGCCAGGTGCTGCACACGCTCACCGCGCCCGACGGGCGCAGCGTGTCGATCTGGGCCGACGACGAGTTCGACTACGTGCAGGTGTTCACGACGCGCGAGTTCCCCGGCGAAGACGGCGACGTCGCGATCGCCGTCGAGCCGATGACGGCGCCCGCCGAGGCGTTCAACTCCGGACGCGGCCTGCGCTGGCTGGGTCCGGGCGAGGAATGGCAGCTCACCTGGGGCATCCGCTTCGAGGGCTTCAGCGCCGACTGACGCCCCGGGCGTCGCTCAGTTGAGGCACGAGCCCGAGTCGACGGGCTCCTCGAGCGCCCCCGCCTGCTCGGCCAGCGGCCGCAGCGTCGACACGGGCACGGCGAAGCCGACGTTCTCGACCGAGTCGGACTTCGCGAACACGACGCCGCCGACCGATCCGTCGCCCGTGAGCACGGGGCCGCCTGAGTTGCCGTGGTCGACGTCGGCCGCGAGGGTCACGATGTCGCGCACCGACGTGCGACCCGATTCCTCGATCGTGATCGGGCCGATGGACATCACGCGCGCCGGCCGCACCTCGAGCGGTCCGCCGAACGGGTAGCCCGCGACGGCGACCTCGTCGCCGTCGGCCGGATCGGCGATCGCGAGCGGCGGCGTCGCCAGGCCCGACACCGCGATGAGCGCGAGGTCGTTCTCGTCGTCGTAGGCCACGACCCGCCCCTGGACGGCCGGCTGACCCGGCGCCTCGACGATCGGCTCGGTGACGCCGGCGACGACGTGCGCGTTCGTCACGATGCGGTCCTCGGCGACGACGAACCCGCTGCCCGAGAGGCTGCTGCCGCACTGGTACGCGGTGCCCGTGATACGCACGACCGAGTCGGATGCCGCGGCGAGGGCGCCCTGGTCGAGCTCGCCCACGGGCAGCTCGGGCGCTTCTGTGGGGCCTCCGAGCACTTCGACGAGCCACGGGATGCCCTGGCCGAGCGCCGCGGTGCGGAGCTCGGCGAGCAGCGTGCGGGCCGGCGCCGGCGTGACCAGGTCGAGCGTCGAGATCACGCGCGAACCCGCGACCGCGGGTGAGAGCACGGGCACGCCCATCGCCGAGACGCCCGACCCCAGGAGCGCGACGACGAACGCGGTGACGAGGAGGTTGCCGATCGCGCCGAGCACGCGATCGATCACGGCGAGCTTCGCGGCCTCCGCGCCGTGGCGGAGCGCGCGCCCGACGACCGCGCCGAGCCAGGCGCCGAGCGACAGCAGCACGAGTGCGACGAGCACGGCGATCGGCGCACGCCACTGCGGCACCGGGATGAGGTTCGCGACCCACGGCATGACGAAGTACGCGGCGATGCCGCCGAGGATGAGCCCGACGAGTCCCGCGGCGGTGTGCAGCAGGCCCGAGCGGTAGCCGTTCACGACCGCGCCGATGAAGACGAGCACGAGCAGCACGTCGAGCACGATGCTCCACACCATGTCGGCTCCGTCCGCTCGTCGGGTCGCGGGCCTCCAGCCTGCGGCATCCGCCTTCGAGACTGCTGCGAGTGCGTGTCCGCGGCGCCGGGGCTTGACAGCGGCGGAGCGGCGGACCAATCGGATCCGCCCTCGGCCGCGAATCACCCGTGACGGGAAGTGATGATGACCCATGTGCTCGCTCCACCGCCCGCGCCGTCGACCACTACGGGCGGCCCGGTGCGGTCTGCCATGCTGGGAGGCGTGGCAGACGACGGCGACCCCTCGCCGGCGTCGCGTCCGACCGTCGACGCGCTGCTCGGCCGGGTCGGCCGCGGCGACCGCGACGCGTTCGGCGAGCTCTACGACGAGACCTCGCCGCGCGTGTTCGGCCTCGTGCGCCGGCTCGTCGTCGACCCCGCCCAGGCCGAGGAGGTGACGCAGGACGTGTACCTCGAGATCTGGCAGAACGCCTCGCGCTTCGACGCGGCGAAGGGCAGCGCGGTCGGGTGGCTGTTCACCATCGCGCACCGGCGTGCGGTCGATCGCATCCGCTCGGCGCAGGCTGCGCACGATCGCGACCTCCGCGTCGGCGCCCGCGACCTCGACGTGCCCGTCGACACGGTGGCGGAGGCCGCCGAGACGAGCATCGAGCACGAGCGCGTGCGGGGTGCGCTCGGCGAGCTCACCGAGGTCCAGCGCGAGTGCGTCGCGCTGGCGTACTACGGCGGCCTCACGCAGGCCGAGATCGCCGAACGGCTCGACGTCCCGCTCGGTACCGTGAAGACCCGGCTCCGCGACGGGATGATCCGCCTGAGGAACGCGCTGGGGGTGACGACATGACCGACCGCGACGACGACCTCGACCGCGAGCGGCGCGACGCGGCATCCGCGGGTCGCCCGGCCTCGATCGAGGCGTTCCACGGACTGGCCGCGGCCTACGCGCTCGACGCCCTCGACGCCGACGAGCGCGCGGACTTCGAGCGCGCGCTCGAGGGCTCGCCCGACCTGCGCGCCGAGGTCGACGCGTTCCGCGCCTCGGCGGCGCACCTCGCCGAGGAGGTCGAGCCCGTGCCCCCGCCGCCGTCCCTCCGCGACCGGCTCATGGCCGACGTCGCCACGTCGCCCCAGGTCGGGTCGACGGATGCCGCGACCTCCGTCGCGGCGGACGCGGATGCAGCGCGGGCGGTCTCGGCCGGGCCCGCGGAATCCGCCGCCCGGCGACGCTGGTTCCAGCGTCCGGGCGCCGTCATCGCCGCCGCTGCCGCCGCGGTGCTCCTCGTCGTCGGCGGGGTGATCGGCGTCGGCTGGCCGGGGCCGAACGGCTGGGGCGCGCAGCGGGAGCGCGCCGCGATCGCCGCGGCCCCCGACGCGCAGTCGCAGACGCTCGAGGTCGAGGGCGGCGGCGAGGTCACCCTCGTGTCGTCGGCGGAGCAGGGGCGTTCGGTCGTCGTCACCGAGGGCCTTCCCGAGCTCGGCGCCGACCAGACCTACGAGCTCTGGTACATCGACGACTCGGGCGCCGCCCCGGCGGGCACGTTCGACGTGTCGGGCGACGAGACGTGGCGGGTGCTCGAGGGCTCCTTCACGCCCGGGGTCGTCGTCGGGATCACGGTGGAGCCCGCCGGCGGTTCGCCGCAACCCACGACCGAACCCATCGTCGCCATCGAGACGTAGTCGGGAGTCCACAATCGACGGGGTCGGCGCACGACCGTCCGTTATGGTCTGAGGTGCCCGACGACATCGGAGCCGGGCGCAGCACACGACGAGGGAGTGACGGATGCGCGTGGGCATGTTCCTGAACTACGCGGGCGGCTTCCGGGAGGTCGCCGACGAGGTCGCCGAGCTCGAGGCATCCGGCGTCGACCTCGTGGCGGTGCCCGAGGCGTACTCGTTCGACGCCGTCAGCCAGCTCGGGTTCCTCGCGGCCCGCACGAGCCGCATGACGCTCATGTCCGGCATCCTGCAGCTCTACACGCGCACGCCCACGCTCACGGCGATGACGGCGGCGGGCCTCGACTACGTGTCCGACGGCCGCTTCGAGCTCGGTGTCGGGGCATCCGGACCGCAGGTCGTCGAGGGCTTCCACGGCGTGCCGTACGACGCGCCCGTCGGCCGCATCCGCGAGCTCATCGCCGTGTGCCGCCAGGTCTGGCGACGCGAGCCGGTCGTGCACACGGGGCGTCACTACCGCATCCCGCTGCCCGAGGGGCAGGGGACCGGGCTCGGCAAGCCGCTGAAGCTCATCAACCACCCGGTGCGCGAACGCATCCCGATCACGGTCGCAGCCCTCGGCCCGAAGTCGGTCGAGCAGACCGCCGAGATCGCCGACGGGTGGCTGCCGATGTTCTTCCACCCCGAGCGCGCCGGCGCGGTCTGGGGCGATGCGCTGGCGATCGGTACGACGAAGCGGCAGCCCGACCTCGCGCCGCTCGACGTCTTCGCGAGCCCCGCGCTCGCCATCACCGACCGGCCAGAGGCCGTGCTGCCGCTCGTCAAGCCGCAGCTCGCGCTCTACGTCGGCGGCATGGGCGCCCGTGGCAGGAACTTCTACAACGACCTCATCGCGAGCTACGGCTTCGAGGCCGAGGCGGCGCGCGTGCAGGACCTCTACCTCGAGGGTCGGCGCGATGAGGCGATCGCGGCGGTGCCCGACGAGCTCGTGCGGGCGATCTCGCTCATCGGGCCGGCCTCGTACGTCGCCGAGCGCGTGGCGGCGTTCCGCGAGGCGGGTGTCACGACGCTCGCGGTGACGCCGCTCGCACGCGACTCGGCCGAGCGCGTGGCGCTGATGGCCGGGTTCCGGCGGCTCGTCGGCTGAGTGTCGCCGCGGCATCCGCCACCTGCGACTCGCAGGGTGCTGCGAGCGTCCTCCGACACCGGGAAGTCCCCCAAAACAGGGCACGATGCTGGCGCAGCGACCCGGTCGGGATTAGCGTGTGTCTCACCCGCACGATGCCGTGGGGGAAGGGGAACCTGGGGAGGAGCCGCCGTGGCGGGGACGTTCGAGCTCTGAGCCTGGGTCCGACCCGACTCGACCTTCGAACCCCCGTCTGGCGGTGCCCCCGCCGAACGCCGGGATCCGCGTGATCATGCGGCAGCGGGCCGACAGGGGTCGGCGATCGAGCGAGGCGTTCGTGTCAGTCGACGAACGACGTGCGGTGGAGTCGTACCGAGATTGCCGCGACCGCGGACTCCATCGTGGGATGCCGGTAGACGACGCCCGGATGCGGTCGCATCCACAGCATCTCGTACTCGCCGTCGAGGTCCTGGAGGTACCCCACGATGCGGCGTCGGTCGCCGGAGTCGAATCGGTCGTCGCACACGCGCCAGGTCTTGTCGCTGAGCGGCGTCAACTCGACATGGGAACGAGTCTCCGTACGCGGTCGCGAGAGCATCTGGCACACTCCCCATCGAATGAATGGTGATGGCGGACCGGCACCGGTCGACACGTCCTGGGATGCGCGTGGTCGATAGCGCAGCGCCGGCCGGTCCGGCCCGCCTCTTCGGGTCGCTCGGACCCGTGACTCCATTCCTACGCCCCGCGAACGGGGGACGATAGGGCTTGACAGGGCGCCCACGAGATGCATCGAGCGCGGCTCGCGACCATTCCCTCGAGCCTCGCGACGACGGGCGGTTCGTCCGTGTCGGCGGGGTCGGATACGTTCCTGGAACCGGAGACGAAGGAGCTGGGATGAGGCTGACGGGACGACTGCCGCACCTGGTCGGAAAGGGCTTGCGTCCACCGTTCCGTGGTGCCCCCGGGGAATTCCGACATCCCGACCCGCTGATTAAAAGTCAGCTGCTCTGCCTCTGAGCTACGGGGGCTTTCCATGATGACGACGAAGCACTGCTCCGCCTGCCAGCAGTCTAGGCCACTGGCTGAATTCAACATCCGGCGTGCGTCAGCCGACGGGCTGCAGAACATCTGCAAATCGTGCAATCGAGCGAAGGCGCGACGGTACTACGCCGAACACCGCGAGGCGCACATCCGGGTCATCATGGCGCGCAAGGCGCAGATCCGTCGGGCGACGCTCGAGGCGATCGCCCAGTACCTCGCGGCCAACCCGTGCATCGACTGCGGCGAAGGCGACCTTCGGGTGCTCGACTTCGATCATCGCCCCGATGTCGCGAAGCGCGCCGACGTGATGAAGCTCGTCCAAGACGGGTACTCGTGGGCCCGCGTCATGGACGAGATCGCGAAGTGCGACGTGCGGTGCCGCAACTGCCACGCGAAGGTCACCTACGAGCGCATGGGCGAGACCTGGCGCACCGCGCTCATGCGACGGGCGGGCGAGGCCACGTGAGCCCGGTCCGCCCGGTCCGCGTTCGGGCGCGAGGAGTATCGTGGCCGCGATGGCTTCCGACTACCACCGACCCACCCGCATCCCGCCCGGCATGTTCGAGGGCTTCGTTGGCGGCGACGACCCGGCGACGCTGAGCCGCGTCGCGCACGACACCGCATCGGCGATCCTGTCGCGCGTGCGTGAGGACCCCGATCCGGTCATCGTCCAGCGCCTCATCACGTACACCGACGAGCACGGCATCGACGCGATCGCCGAGCTCTGGTCGCAGTCGTCCGCCAAGAGCCTCCCCGGTGCGCTCTGGCGCGTCTACCTGCTCCGAACGCTCATCCGCCAGGATCCGCTCGGCGTGAGCCACGCCTTCCAGCGCGGCACCGAGGTGTCGCACACGATCGACCAGGTCGTCGCGGGCGCCGCCATCCCCGCCGGACCCACCGAGGTGCAGGAGCTCGCCGACCGCATCCTGCACGGCGTCTTCACGGGGGACTTCGCGGTCGCGCTCGAACGCGCCGCCGCGTTCTGCCGGGTCGTCGCCGCGGGCTTCGCCAGCCTGGCCGACGATGCGGATGCCGCGGACGCGGCGCATCCCGACCGGCCCACCGAGCTCACCCAGCGCGCCCTGCGCCTCACCCAGCTCGCCGATGAGTTCACGTCGTGCGCGCGGCTCTGGCGGCGCGACGCGCTCGACTGACGCACCGTGCGACCGGATCCGCGCATCGGGGAATGAACCACCCCCGACCGTCGTTTAGACTCTTTGTGCCGGGCCGCAGTAACCCCGGGCTCCAATATTCGCCGCTCCGAGCGGCCTCGCGCCGAGAGGCGTTCTGCGGCCCGGTATTCCCATGTCCGGGCCCGCGCATCACGATCGCCGCAGACGGCGGTCGCGGCATCCGTGCGCATTCGAGAGCACGTCGCGCCGCGTAGCATCGGAGGATGCCCGACACCGTCACCCTGCTCATCGAGCCCCTCGCCGCCGACGCCGACGCGACCGCCGTCGACGGGACGTTCCGAGAGGTCGACGCCTCAGCACCCGCCCTGCGGGTCGGCGAGCTGTCGACGCAGCGCGGCGACGGCATCTTCGAGACCATCGGCGTCGTCGATGGGCACGCGCAGGAGGTCCGCCCGCACCTCGAACGACTCCGCAACTCGGCGCGCATCTGCGAGCTCCCCGAGCCGAACCTCGCGCAGTGGGAGGCGGCGATCGCCCGCGCCGTCGGGGCGCTGCCGGCGACCGGGGAGTTCGCGCTGAAGCTCGTGCTGAGCCGCGGCGTCGAGCACGGCCCCGCGCCCACGGCCTGGCTGCACGTCTCGCCCGCTGCCGACTTCAGCGCGCCGCGCGAACGCGGCATCCGCGTCGTCACCCTCGACCGCGGCTACGACCGCGGCACGGCCGAGCGCGCGCCCTGGCTGCTGCTCGGCGCGAAGACGCTGAGCTACGCGGTGAACATGGCCGCGCTGCGCGAGGCGCACCGTCACGGCGCCGACGACACGATCTTCGTCACGAGCGACGGCTACGTCATGGAGGGGCCCACGTCGAGCGTCATCCTGCGCCACGGCGACGTGTGGTCGACGCCCGCGCCCTCGGGCGCGATCCTGCACGGCACCACGCAGCTCAGCCTCTTCGAGCACCTCGAGGCGACCGACCGGCGCACCGAGTACCGCGACATCCCCGTCGACGAGCTCCGGTCGGCGGATGCCGCGTGGCTCGTGTCGAGCGTCCGGCTCGCGGCCGGCATCACCGAACTCGACGGCGCCCCGATGCCCTACGACGCCGCCGAGACCCGCGCCCTCAACGAGTACCTGCTCAGTCCCCGGGACTGAGCGCCGGGAACGACGAGGGCGGCCGTGCTGCACGCACGGCCGCCCCCGGGCCTCGAACGCCGCGCACGCGGCATCCGATCAGCCGAATCGACCCGAGACGTAGTCCTCGGTGGCCTTGACCGACGGGTTCGAGAAGATCGTCGTCGTGTCGGCGTACTCGATGAGGTTGCCGGGCTTGCCGGTGCCGGCGATGTTGAAGAACGCGGTCCGGTCGGAGACGCGGCTCGCCTGCTGCATGTTGTGGGTCACGATCACGATCGTGTACTGCAGCTTCAGCTCCTCGATGAGGTCCTCGATCGCGAGCGTCGAGATGGGGTCGAGGGCCGAGCACGGCTCGTCCATGAGGATGACCTCGGGCGACACCGCGATGGCGCGGGCGATGCAGAGGCGCTGCTGCTGGCCGCCCGAGAGGCCGGAGCCGGGGCGGTCGAGGCGGTCCTTGACCTCGTTCCAGAGGTTCGCGCCCTGCAGCGACTTCTCGACGAGGTCGTCGGCGTCGGACTTCGAGATGCGGCGGTTGTTCAGCTTGACGCCCGCGAGCACGTTGTCGCGGATCGACATCGTGGGGAACGGGTTCGGGCGCTGGAACACCATGCCCACCTGGCGGCGGACGAGCACCGGGTCGACGGCGGGGTCGTAGAGGTTGTTGCCGTCGATGAGCACCTCGCCCTCGACGCGCGCGCCGGGGATGACCTCGTGCATCCGGTTGAGCGTGCGGAGGAAGGTGGACTTTCCGCAGCCCGACGGCCCGATGAAGGCGGTGACGCTGCGGGGTTCGATCTCGAGGCTCACGCCCTCGACGGCGAGGAACTTGCCGTAGTAGACGTTGAGATCGCGGACTTCGATGCGCTTGGACACGGGTTTCCTATCTGGCGTTTCAGCGGCCGAACTTGGGGGCGAAGGCCTTGGCGACGACCCGCGCGATGAGGTTGAGCAACATGACGATGAGGATCAGGGTGAGCGCGGCGGCCCACGCACGGTCGAGGTAGGCCTCGGCCGGATTGCCCTGGTTGGCGTACTGCGTGTAGACGAACACCGGGAGCGACGACATCCGGCCGTCGAAGAGGTTGTAGTTCATGCTCGCGGTGAAGCCCGCCGCGATGAGCAGCGGGGCCGTCTCGCCGATGACGCGGGCGATGGAGATCATGATGCCGGTGGTGATGCCGGCGATCGAGGTGGGGAGCACGACCTTCACGATCGTGAGCCACTTCGGCACGCCGAGCGCGTACGCCGCCTCGCGCAGCTCGTTCGGCACGAGCCGCAGCATCTCCTCGCTGGAGCGCACGACGACCGGGATCATGAGGACCGACAGCGCGACGGCGCCGGCGATGCCGGTGCGGGTGCCGGGGCCCCAGAAGATCGCGAAGAGCGCGTAGGCGAAGAGGCCGGCGACGATCGACGGGATGCCGGTCATGACGTCGACGAGGAACGTGATGCCCCTGGCGAGCCGGCCGCGGCCGTACTCGACGAGGTAGATCGAGGTCATGAGCCCGATCGGGATCGAGATGAGCGCGGCGGTGCCGGTCATGAGGAGCGTGCCGACGATCGCGTGCAGCGCGCCGCCGCCCTCGCCGGTGACGTTGCGCATCGACATCGAGAAGAAGTCGAGGTCGAAGCGGTTGAGGCCGAACGTGATCACCGTGATGGTGAGCGACACGAGCGGGATCATCGCGATCACGAACGCGCCCGTCACGAGGGCGGTCACGAGGCGGTCCATCGCGCGACGGCGGCCCTCGACGAGCATCGAGAACAGCCAGATCGACGGGATGTACAGGATGGCGCCCACGAGGAGCGCGCCGCCCCAGTTCAGGCCGGTGCCGGCGGCGAGGGCCATCACGCCGAAGACGGCGAAGGACACGGCGATCGCGGTGCCGAGGATGATCCACGGGACGGGCGCGGGCAGGCGACCTGCGGTGAGGGAGTTGGCGATGGGGGTGCCGGTGGCCGGC
The DNA here is from genome assembly GCF_008122505.1 of Agromyces mariniharenae. NCBI lineage: Bacteria > Bacillati > Actinomycetota > Actinomycetes > Micrococcales > Microbacteriaceae > Agromyces > Agromyces mariniharenae. The sequence goes on from NZ_VSSB01000001.1 coordinate 2,743,065, forward strand.
TCGGGCTTCATCGTCATGGTCATCAGTTGGCTCCCGAGAATTCCTTGCGACGGCTGACGATCCAGCGGGCGATCGCGTTGACGATGAAGGTGACGACGAACAGGATGAGGCCGGTCGCGATGAGCACGTTGACGTTCATGCCGTAGGCCTCGGGGAAGCTCAGGGCGATGTTCGCGGCGATCGTGGTCGGGTTCACCGAGGTGAGGAGCTGGAAGGTCACCGCGCCGGTCGCGGAGAGCACCATGGCGACGGCCATCGTCTCGCCGAGGGCGCGACCGAGGCCGAGCACGGAGGCCGAGACGATGCCGGAGCGACCGAAGGGCAGCACCGCCGTGCGGATCATCTCCCAGCGGGTCGCGCCGAGCGCGAGCGCGGCCTCCTCGTGGAGGACCGGGGTCTGCAGGAAGACCTCGCGACAGATGGCCGTCATGATCGGCAGGACCATCACCGCGAGCACGAGCGCGGCGGTGAGGATCGTGCGGCCGGTGCCCGAGACGGGGCCGGCGAAGAGCGGGAACCAGCCGAGGTTGTCGACCAGCCAGGAGTAGATGGGCTGCACGGCGGGCGCGAGCACGCCGATGCCCCAGAGGCCGAACACGACCGAGGGCACCGCGGCGAGCAGGTCGACGATGTAGCCGAGCACCGACGCGAGGCGGCGCGGTGCGTAGTGCGAGATGAACAGCGCGATGCCGATCGAGATCGGCACGGCGAAGAGCAGGGCGAGGGCGGCGGCCCACACGGTGCCGAAGACGAGCGGGCCGACGTACGACCAGAAGTTCTCGGGGAGGATCGAGGCGTCCTCGTGGTCCGCCACGAGTGCCGGGATGCTCTGGACGATCAGGAAGATCGCGACGGCGGCGAGGGTGACGAGGATCATCGACCCGGCGAACACGGCCGAGCCCGAGAAGACCCGGTCACCGGGTCGCTGCTTCGCCTTGATGGCGGTGGGTGCGGTGCTCATCTGGCGTTGACCCTCGTGTTTCTGTGGTGGTTCGGGGACATGGTCGTGCCCGACCCCGTCGGATACCGTCGATCCTCGGGGGTCGGGCACGAGACCACTTACTGGATGGAGTCGATCGCCGCGACGATCTGCTCGCGGAGCGAGTCGGAGATCGGGGCGGAGCCGGCGGCCTCGGCCGCGTCGTCCTGGCCCTCGGGGCTGGCGACGTACGAGAAGTACGACTTCACGAGCTCGACGTTCTCCGACTCGGCGTACTCCTGGCAGCCGATGAGGTAGCTCACGAGGATGATCGGGTAGACGCCGGCTTCCTCGGTCGCGTGGTCGACCTCGATCGCGAGGTCGCCCTCCGAGCGGCCCTCGGCGAGCGGCGAGGCGTCGACGACCGCAGCGGCGGCCTCGGGCGAGTACGCGACGTACTCGTCGCCGACCTTGATCGACACCGTGCCGAGGTCGCCGGCGCGCGACGCGTCGGCGTAGCCGATGGTGCCGGTGCCGTTGGTCACCGCGTCGACGACGCCCGAGGTGCCCTGCGCGCCCTCGCCGCTCTCGAGCGGCCACACGCCGTCGGGCTCGAAGGTCCACACGTCGGGGGCGGTGGCGGACAGGTAGTCCGTGAAGTTCTCGGTCGTGCCCGAGTCGTCGGAGCGGTGCACCGGGGTGATCGCCTGGTCGGGCAGCGTCGCGTCGGGGTTCTGGTCGGCGATCGCCGGGTCGTTCCACTGGGTGATCGTGCCGGCGAAGATGCCCGCGACGGTCGCCGCGTCGAGGTCGAGCGTGTCCACGCCCTCGACGTTGAAGATCACGGCGATCGGGGAGATGTAGACGGGGAGCTCGACGATGTCGGTGTCGGGCGCGCACTTGGCGAAGCCGCCGGCGCCGATCTCCTCGTCGTTGAACGCGCGGTCGGAACCGGCGAAGTCGCTGGCGCCCTCGAGGAAGGTCTCGCGGCCCGCGCCCGAGCCCGAGGGGTCGTAGTCGATCGTGACGTCGGGGTTCGCCGTCTGGAACGCGGCGATCCAGGCCTGCTGGGCGGCGTCCTGCGAGGACGCGCCGGCGCCGACGAGGTTGCCCGAGAGCGACGAGGCCGACTCAGAGGGCGCAGCGGCGCCCTCGTTCGAGGCGCAGGAGCTGAGCGCGATCGCCGCGGTGACGGCGATGACGGCGGGCACGCCGAAACGCTTGAGGTTCACGTGATTCCCTTCCGGGGTTCTGATTGCAGGGTGTGGGCCGGGTGCCGACCCGCCTGCGACGCTAGGACTCGCGCCTTACGAGCTTCCGCCACGACGGTAAACGGGAGGTGAACGAGACTTGTCGGCTCCGGATGCCCCAGATGGGCGGTGGTTTCCGCGAGGACCGCCCGGGCGGCCGGCGTTCGCAGGGGGCCGTGACGGTGCGCGTCACGCCCTCGGCGCGTGCGTCTCGATCGCGATGAGGCCCGAGCCCGAGTTCGTGGCGCTCAGGTGCACGACGCTGAACGCGCCGGGCTCGAGCCCCGCCGCATCCGTCACGTAGGAGCCGAGCGGGGTGCCCGTCGCGAGGGCGATCTCTCGGATGATCTCGGGAAGCACGGGGCCGTGGCTGCAGAGCACCGCCGTCTTGCCCGCGCGGACGCGCTTGCCGACCACGCGGCGCACCTCGTCGTGGCCCGTCTCCCAGGCCTCCTGGCTGATGCCCTCTTCACGCTTGATCGTCATGCCCGTCGCGGCGGCGAGCGGCGCGACCGTCGTGATGCACCGCACCGCGGGCGAGGAGACGATCCGCTTCGGCGCCCATGCGGTGACGGTGTCGACCATCGCGGCGGCCTGCTGCACGCCGCGCTCGACGAGCGGTCGCGCGGCATCCGCGTCCTTCCAGCCGCTGCGCCCGACGGCCTTGCCGTGGCGCACGAGCAGGAGGGCGAACGTCGACGTCACGCCCTGGTCGACCAGCTTGGCGAAGTTCTCGAGGATCTCGACGTCGGGCTCGTAGCTGAGGTACGTGCGGGCGCGCTTGATGGTGACCCATTCGAGCGCGGCGATCTCGGCGTTCGGCTTGAAGGTCGAGCGCTGCACCGCCTTCTCGCTCACCTCGGCGGCCCAGTAGTGCACGATCTTCTCGCGGCCGCTGGGCAGCGGATACCGCGAGATGCCGAGCGGCACGCCGAGCGCGACCTCGAGGCCGGTCTCCTCGGCGATCTCGCGCACGGCGGTGCGGGGGAGCGACTCGCCCGGATCGACCTTGCCCTTCGGGATCGTGACGTCGCCGTACACCGTGCGGTGCACGACGAGCACGTGGATCCGCCCGTCGATGATCCGCCAGCAGACCGCGCCGGCGGCGTAGATCGCGGTCGTCAACGGCGCTTCCCCGTGCGGGTGCGCTGGCCCGTCCGCTGCATGAGCCGCGCCTGCATGTCGTCGAGCGGATGCCCCGCCTCGTCGACCGAGTGCCGGATCCACTCGCCCGAGCTGTCGAGCCACCACGAGCTGGTGCGCTCGTCCATCGCCTGGTCGAACTGCGACTCGATCTCGGCGAGGTGGTCGGGGTCGACGAGTCGCACGAGCGCCTCGACGCGACGGTCGAGGTTGCGATGCATCATGTCGGCCGACCCGATGTAGACCTGCGGGTCGCCGTCGTTGTGGAACGAGAACACCCGCGAATGCTCGAGGTAGCGGCCGAGGATCGAGCGCACCCGGATGTTCTCGCTCAGCCCCGGGATGCCCGGTCGCAGGCTGCAGATGCCGCGGACCCAGATGTCGACCGGCACGCCCGCGTTCGAGGCGCGGTACAGCGCGTCGATGATCGCCTCGTCGACGATCGAGTTCACCTTGATGCGGATGCGCGCCGGCCGGCCGGCCTCGGCGTTGCGCATCTCGCCCGCGATGAGCTTGAGCAGCCCCTTGCGCAGGTGCAGCGGGGCGACGAGCAGGCGCTTGAACTTCTTCTCGATGGCGTAGCCCGAGAGCTCGTTGAACAGGCGGGTGAGGTCCTTGCCGACCTGGTCGTCGGCCGTGAGCAGGCCGAGGTCCTCGTAGATGCGGCTCGTCTTCGGGTTGTAGTTGCCCGTGCCGATGTGGCTGTAGTGGCGCAGCCCGTCCTTCTCCTGGCGGATGACGAGCGCGAGCTTGCAGTGCGTCTTCAGGCCGACGAGGCCGTAGACCACGTGCACGCCGGCCTTCTCGAGCTTGCGCGCCCACGTGATGTTCGCCGCCTCGTCGAAGCGCGCCTTGATCTCGACGAGGGCGAGCACCTGCTTGCCCGACTCGGCCGCGTCGATGAGCGCCTCGACGATGGGGCTGTCGCCCGACGTGCGGTAGAGCGTCTGCTTGATGGCGAGCACGTCGGGATCGGCCGCGGCCTGCTCGAGGAACGCCACGACGCTCGTCGAGAACGACTCGTACGGGTGGTGCAGCAGCACGTCGCGACGGGAGACGGCCTTGAAGATGTCGGCATCGAGGTTCGGCTCGGTCGGCTGCAGCAGGGCGTTCGTCGTCGGCACGCGCGGCGGGTAGTGCAGGTCGGGGCGGTCGATCCGCGCGAGGTCGAACAGGCCGCCGAGGTCGAGCGGCGCGGGGAGCCGGTAGACCTCCTGGTCGGAGATGTCGAGCTCGCGCACGAGCAGGCCGAGCGTCACCTCGTCCATGTCGTCGGTGATCTCGAGGCGGATCGGCGGGCCGAAGCGACGCCGCAGGAGCTCCTTCTCGAGCGCCTTGATGAGGTTCTCGGTCTCGTCCTCCTCGATCTCGACGTCCTCGTTGCGGGTCACGCGGAACACGTGGTGCTCCACGATCTCCATGCCGGGGAAGAGGTCCTCGAGGTGGTTCGCGATGAGCTCCTCCAGGGCGATCCAGCGACCGTCCTCGATGGACTCGTCGGGGTCGACCTGCACGAAGCGCGGCAGCATCTGCGGCACCTTCACGCGGGCGAACTCCTGGCGGCCGCTGCGGCTGTTGCGCACGCGCACCGAGAGGTTGAGCGAGAGGCCGGAGATATAGGGGAACGGATGCGCCGGGTCGACCGCCAGCGGCATCAGCACGGGGAAGATCTGCCGGGAGAAGTACCCGTGCAGGTGCTCGCGCTCGCGCTCTCCGAGCTCGGCCCAGGTCACGATGCGGATGCCGGCCTCCGCGAGCGCCGGCTTCACGAGCTCCTGGTATGCCGCGGCGTGCCGCTCCTGCAGCTCGTGCGCCTTGCGCGAGATATCGCTCAGCACGTCGATCGGCGCGCGCCCGACGTTGGTGGGCACGGCGAGTCCCGTGTTGATGCGGCGCTTCAGGCCGGCGACCCGCACCATGAAGAACTCGTCGAGGTTCGACGCGAAGATCGCGAGGAAGTTGGCGCGCTCGAGCACGGGGAGGCGCGGGTCCTCGGCGAGCTCGAGCACGCGCTGGTTGAACGCGAGCCAGCTGAGCTCGCGGTCGAGGTACCGCTCGGCGGGCAGCTCGGGCGCGCCCTCGATGTCGAAGGGCTCGAAGTCGTCGTCGAAGTCGCTGGCGGTGCGGTCTTCGTCGAGGGCGGCGTCCGTCATCCCAACATCATGCCACTGGGCACGTCACCGGGGGTGAGGACCGTGTGAACGGCTCGTGACGCCGACGTCAGCGGGTGCTGACGGTCGTCGCTCCCTGGTCGTCCTCCTCGTGGACGTTGAATCGGTAGCCCACGTTGCGCACCGTGCCGATGAGGCTGTCGAGGTCGCCGAGCTTCGCACGCAGGCGCCGCACGTGCACGTCGACCGTGCGCGTGCCGCCGAAGTAGTCGTAGCCCCACACCTCGCTGAGCAGCTGCTCGCGGGTGAACACGCGCGAGGGATGCGCCGCGAGGAAGCGGAGCAGCTCGAACTCCTTGTAGGTGAGGTCGAGCGTGCGGCCGTGCACCTTGGCCGAGTAGCTCGCCTCGTCGATGACGACGCCGGAGGTCTGGATGCGCTCGGAGGGCTGGTTCGACTGCGCGCGGCCGAGGGCCAACCGGATGCGCGCGTCGACCTCGGCGGGGCCGGCGTCGACGAGCACGACGTCGTCGATGCCCCAGTCGGGCGTGACGGCCGTGAGCCCGCCCTCGGTGACGATGAGGAGGAGCGGGACGGAGAGTCCGGTGGTGCGCAGGATCTGCGAGAGCGCCTTCGCGCCGGCGAGGTTGGTGCGCGCGTCGAGGAGGACGAGATCGGATTCGGGCGCCCTGACCAGCTGCTCAGGCGATGCGGGGATGATCCGCACGCGGTGAGTCAGGAGTGACAGAGCCGGGAGAACGTCATCGTTGGCCGCCGGCGACAGGATCAGCAGCTGCGCCACGCACACCCTCCAGTAGTAAGGTGCGGTCAATACTACGTGACGCCGGACATCGGCTGTGCGAGGCGAACGGGGATTGCGATGCAGGCGGGTTCGGAGACGCGGGGCGGATGGCCCGGGATCGTGCTCGTGTGGATCATCGCGGCGGTCGGCTCGATCGTCGTCGTCTCGCTCGCGTACTCGGGCTCGGGGGCCTGGTTCGACGACCCCCGGTCGCTCGGCGTGTACGGCGCGCTCGGCATCGTCTTCGCGGCATCCGTGCTCGGCGCGCTCGTCGTGCAGCTGGCGACGCGACGACCGAGCGGCTACGTCACGCGGGCGAGCGCGAGCGTGGCCGGCGCGGCCGTGATCGTCGCCCTGGCCGCCCTCGCGGTGGCGCCGTCGGCCCTCGGGTGAGCGGGTAGACTCGGACCATGTCGCAGCTGCTCGCCCTCGAACTCCTCTTCATCGGCCTGCTCGGGTTGGCCAGCCTCGCGATCGCGTGGATCAGCGGCGTCGTCGTCTACAAGCTCTTCAAGGGGCAGCGCTGATCGCATGATCGAGCTTCCCGTCGACCTTCCGGCCGAGCTCGTCCCGCTCTCCTGGCTCATCGGGGTCTGGGAGGGTTCGGGCGTCATCGACTACAAGGTGGGCGACGAGTCGGTCACCCACGAGTTCGGGCAGCGCGTGAGCTTCAGCCACGACGGGCTGCCGCACCTCAACTACACGTCGTACACCTGGCTCTTCCCCGACGAGCCCGACGGCGACCCCAAGCCGCTCGCAACCGAGACCGGCTACTGGCGCATCGAGCGCGAGCTCGGCACGGGCGACGTCGGTCCCGGCCTGCTCCCCGCGGTGGGCGACCCCGAGTACCCCGACGCAGAGTCCGTCGAGACGCTCCGCAACGCCGACGGCGGCTTCGACCTCGAGGTGTCGCTCGTGCACCCCGGCGGCGTCGCCGAGCTCTACCTCGGCCAGGTGAAGGGCCCGCGCATCGACCTCGCCACCGACGCGGTGATGCGCACGGCGGGCGCCAAGGACTACGCCGCGGCGACGCGCCTCTACGGCCTCGTCGAGGGGCACCTGCTCTGGGCGTGGGACATGGCCGCGCTCGGCCAGGACCTGCGCACGCACGCCTCCGCGCGACTCGCGAAGGTCGACTGATGTCGGGCTCGCCGTTCCTGGCCCTCGACGGCGCGGTGCCCGCCGAGGGCATCGACGAGGGCGTGCCCGGCCACTACGGCAACCCGATCGTCGAGCAGCGACGGCTCGAGCGCGGCGAGGCGATCGTCGACGTCTCCGACCGCGGCGTCCTCACCGTCACGGGGCCCGACCGGCTGAGCTGGCTGCACTCCATGGCGAGCCAGGCGCTCGACCGCCTCGCGCCCGGCGCCTCCGCGGAGGCACTCTTCCTCGACGCGGCCGGCCACATCGAGCACGACGCCCACGTCGTCGACGACGGCGAGACCACCTGGCTCGTCGTCGAGGGGTCGGATGCCGCGCCGCTGGCCGCCTTCCTCGACCGCATGCGCTTCATGCTGCGGGTCGAGGTCGCCGACCGCTCGGCCGAGTTCGGCGTCGTCGCCGCGGCATCCGTCGCCGCGCTGGATGCCGCGTTGCCCGCGTCCGCCCCGAACGGCGTGCCCCTCGACTGGACCGACCCGTGGAGCGAGCCCGCGCCGACCGCCCACCGCTACGCGCCCGACGCCGGCCACCCGGCATCCGAGTGGCACTGGATCGAGCGGATCGTGCCGCGCGAGCAGCTGTCCGTCGCGGCCGACGCCGTGCGCGCGGGCCGAGTGCCCGTCGCCGGATCGCTCGCCGCCGAGGCGCTGCGCATCGCGGCGTGGCGCCCGCGGCTCGCGTCGGAGGTCGACGAGAAGACCATCCCGCACGAGCTCGACTGGCTGCGCAGCGCCGTCGACCTCGGCAAGGGCTGCTACAAGGGCCAGGAGACGGTGGCCAAGGTGCTGAACCTCGGGCGGCCGCCGCGCCGGCTCGTGCTGCTGCACCTCGACGGCAGCGACACGGTGCTGCCCGCGCGCGGCGACCTGGTCGTCGGCGAGAAGGCGCGCCCAGAGCCCGCCGAGGGCGAGGAGCCCGAGCGCCGGCCCGTCGGCCGCATCACGTCGAGCGCCATGCACCACGAGCTCGGCCCGGTGGCGCTCGCCGTGGTGAAGCGCGCCGTGCCCGCCGACCTGCCGCTCATCGTCGAGAGCCACGGCATCGACGTGGCCGCCGCGCAGGTCGAGATCGTGCCGGCCGACGCCAGTGCCGCGGTCGACGTGCCACGACTGCCCCGGCTCGGCGTCCGGAAGTGAGCGCCGCCGCCGGGCTCTCCGCGCGTCTCGCGGACGGGTCCCGGCGGCTCCGCGACTCGGTGCCCGCCATTCTGCAGGTCACGGTCACGGCGGTGGCGGCGTACGCCTTCGCCGTGTACGTGCTCGGCCACGACGAGCCGCTCATCGCCGCGATCGTCGCGATCACGGCGCTCGGCTTCGTGCGCGACGCCCGCCCGATCCGCGTGCTCGAGACGGTCGTCGCGATGACGCTCGGCATCGCGCTCGCCGAGGTGCTGCTGCTCGCCGCCAGCCCAGGACTGCTGCAGTACGGCGCCGCGCTCGCCCTGACACTCGCCGTCGCGCGGCTCGTCTCGGCGAACGCCGCGTTCGCCATCGCCGCCGCCGTGCAGTGCTCCCTCGTCATGCTCGTGCCGGCCCCCGCGGGCGGCCCGTTCGTGCGCACGCTCGACGCCGTGGTCGGCGGTGCGTTCGCGCTCGCGGCGACCGCGATCATCCCGCGCGACCCCCGCCGCACCGCGGTTCGCGACGGTCGACGCCTCATCGACGAGCACGTCGGCGTGCTGGGCGAGCTCGCCGACGCGCTCCGGGCAGGACGCACGGATGCCGCGGGCCGGGCGCTCTCCCGCGCCCGGGCCACGCAGCCCCTCGTGGAGTCGTGGACCGCGTCGGTCGACTCCGGACTCGCGATCGCGCGCGTGTCGCCCTTCGTGCGCCGGTCGCGGTTCGACCTCGAGCGGCTGCTCGTGATGTGCTCGGGCCTCGACCTCGCCACGCGGAACCTCCGCATCATCGCGCGGCGCATCGAGTGGGTGCTGCGCGACGGGCGCCCGCGGCCCGAGATCGCCGACGTGCACGCGCGCATCGCGACGGCCCTCGCCCTGCTCGCCGACTCGCTGCGCGACGTCTCGGCGCAGCCGGTCGCACGACAGGCCTTCTCCGAGATCGCCCGGCACCTCGACCCGGCCGCGATCCTGCCCGACGGCCCGGTCGGCGACCGGAACACGATCACGGCGCTGCGGCCCTACCTCGTCGACCTGCTCACCGCCACGGGGCTCGAGCTCGACGCGGCACGATCGCTGCTGCCGGCGGACTGAGCACGCGGCATCCGTCAGCCCGGCGCGACCGCCTCCCACGGCAGCGTGAGCTCGCCGAGGCGGGTGCGCCTCGGGCCGCCGATGACGTGCCAGCCCTCGTGCCGGAGCGTCGCGACCGCGGCGATCCACCGCTGGGACGGGCCGTAGACCGACATCGGCGCATGGATGCGCCAGGCGAGGTCGAACGCGGTGAGGAGTTCGTGGATGCGCTCGCCGGGCACGTTCCGGTGGATGAGCGCCTTCGGCAGGCGCTCCGCGACGATCGACGGCGCCTCGAGGCCCGAGCGGCGCAGGCTGATGGTGAAGGTGCGCGGGCCCGCCGCCGTGACCCCGACCCAGCTCGCGACGCGGCCGAGCTCGTCGCACGTGCCCTCGACGAGCAGGCCGCCGGGCGCCAGTCGCTCGGCCATGCGCCGCCACGCGTCGGCGACCTGCGTCTCGTCGTACTGGCGCAGCACGTTGAAGGCCCGGATGACCGCGGGCCGGCGGCCGCCCGGCGTCGGGACCTCGAACCCGCCGAGCCCGAACGCGACCGGCAGGTCGGCCGGGAAGTGGCCGTCGCCTGCGCGGGTGCGCTCGAGCTGCTCGCGCGCGGCGCGCACGCGCTCGGGATCGATCTCGAGCCCGAGCACCTCGACGTCGGGACGCGTCCTCGTGAGCCGCGCGGCGAGCTCGAACGTCGTGACGCCGCTCGCGCCGTACCCGAGGTCGACCACGAACGGGTCGGCGGCGTGACGGAGCGCGGCCTGCTCGCCGATCCATCGGTCCACGCGGCGCAGGCGGTTGGTGTTCGTCGTGCCGCGGGTGATCGATCCGACGGGCATGACCTCAAGTCTCGCAGCACCGCGGCGGCCTCCCGCGCCCGCGGCGGCGTGCGTCGCCGGACGAAACGCGGCATGGGCGCGGATGCCGCCCCGGCTAGGCTGTTCCCCATGCCTCACACGCTCGTGCTGCTGCGCCACGGCAACAGCGAATGGAACCAGAAGAACCTGTTCACCGGCTGGGTCGACGTGCGGCTCAGCGACATCGGCACCGAGGAGGCGAACCGCGCCGGCGAGCTCCTCGTCGAGCAGGGCGTGCTGCCCGACGTGCAGCACACCTCGGTGCTCACGCGCGCGATCCAGACCGCGAACATCGCGCTCGACGTCGCCGACCGGGCGTGGATCCCCGTGCGCCGGTCGTGGCGGCTCAACGAGCGCCACTACGGCGCGCTGCAGGGCCTCGACAAGGCCGAGACGCTCGAGAAGTACGGGCCTGAGCAGTTCCAGCTCTGGCGTCGCTCGTTCGACGTGCCGCCGCCCCCGCTCCCCGACGACGCCGAGTGGTCGCAGGTCGGCGATCCCCGATACGCCGAGCTCTCCGACGACGAACTGCCTCGCACCGAGTGCCTGAAGGACGTCATCGCGCGCATGCTGCCGTACTGGGAGACCGACATCATCCCCGACCTCGCCGCCGGCAAGGTCGTGCTCGTCACCGCGCACGGCAACTCGCTGCGCGCGCTCGTGAAGCACCTCGACGGCATCTCCGACGAGGACATCGCCGAGCTCAACATCCCCACCGGCATCCCGCTCGTCTACGAGCTGGGCGACGACTTCATGCCGCTCGCTCCCGGACGCTACCTCGACCCCGAGGCGGCCGCCGCCGGTGCGGCCGCGGTCGCCGCGCAGGGCAAGAAGTAACCCGGGTCGCACGGGAACGCCGAAGGGCGGAGGATGCGGCATCCTCCGCCCTTCGCGTGTCTCGAGGTGGTCGAGGCGTCTCGATACGCGTGCCGCTGCGCGGCGCGCTCCTCGACGACCGGGCCCGGGTCAGGCCGCCGACTGGTCCCAGTCGCCGGTCGCGAGGTACTGCACCATCTTCGCGATCGCGACGGCGTGGTCGGCGAAGCGCTCGTGGTAGCGGCTCGCCAGGGTCGCGTCGACCGTGTCGACGGCCTCGCCCTTCCACTTCTCGCCGAGCACCTTGTCGAACACCGAGAGGTGCAGCGCGTCGACCTTGTCGTCCTCGTTGCGGATCTCCTCGGCGAGCTGCACGTCCTCGCTGCGGAGCAGGGAGGTGAGCTTGTTCGCGATCTCGACGTCGAGCGCCCCCATCTCGGCGAAGGTCGAGCGGAGCGACTTCGGCACGACCTTGTCGGGGAAGCGGTAGCGGGCGAGCTGCGAGATGTGCGTCGACAGGTCGCCCATGCGCTCGAGCGAGGCGCTGATGCGCAGCGCGCTCACGACGATCCGGAGGTCGCGGGCGACGGGCTGCTGCCGCGCGAGGATCGTGATCGCGAGCTCGTCGAGTGCGACGGTCGCCTGGTCGATGCGCGGATCCTCGGCGATGACCTCCTCGGCGAGGCTCACGTCGGACTCGTTGAACGCCCGCGTCGCCTTGTCGATCGAGATCGCGACGAGCTCGGCGATCTCCACGAGTCGGTCCTGCACCTCGCGCAGTTCCTGCTGGAACACCTCACGCATGTAACGAAATCCTTTGCTGCTCGATCCCGCGCCTGAGCGCGCGCGGACGCACCGGTCGAATCCGGCCTCTGGCATCCTCCCTGCGGGAGGTGAACAACAGGTGCCCTGACCCTGAACACTCGTTAACCTACCGCCGTAACCTCGGGACGGTCGCCGTCGGTGCGGGCGGAGCATCCGCTCGGACTGGTTATGGTGATGCCATGGACTCCATGTGGTTGGTGCTCACGGCACTGGCCTTCGGCATCTTCCTCGGTGCCGCCTTCATGATCGTGCTGCACGTGGCCGAGCGCCGCGGTTCGAGCGCCGCCCGCGTGGTCGCGCCGACCGTTCCCGACGGGATCGACCAGGTGCTCGAAGTGCTGGAGTCCGCGGGCGTCGTGCTCGATCCGTCGAACAACGTGCTGAAGGCGTCGCCCGGTGCCCTCGCGATGGGCCTCGTGCGCCAGTCGCACCTCACGCATCCCGAGCTCGTCGAGCTCGTCGGCCTCGTGCGCCGCTCGGGGGAGACCATGGCGGAGGAGCTCGACGTCGCGCGCGGGCCCTACGGCGAGTCGACCATGCGCCTCCAGGTGCGGGTCGCCCGGCTCGGCACCCGGTTCATCCTGCTGCTCGCCGAGGACCGCACCGAGGCGCACCGCCTCGACGAGGTGCGACGCGACTTCGTGGCGAACATCAGCCACGAGCTGAAGACGCCCATCGCGTCGGTGAGCCTGCTCGCCGAGGCGCTCGACCATGCGGCCGACGAGCCCGAGCAGGTGCGCCGGTTCGCCGGCCGGCTCTCGGTCGAGGCGGCGCGGCTCGCGCACATCACGAGCGAGGTCATCGAGCTGTCCCGGCTGCAGGCGCGGGATGCGCTGCGGCCCGACGTGCTGGTGCCCGTCGACGAGGTCATCGCCGCGGCGGTCGACCAGAACCGCGTCGTCGCGGCGGCCAAGCACGTCGACATCGCGGTGAAGGCGTCCACGAAGGCGCAGGTCTACGGCGACCGCGCGCTCATGGTCGTCGCCGTGCACAACCTCGTCTCGAACGCCGTCGCCTACTCGAACGAGGGCGGCCGCGTGGGCGTCGGCGCCAAGGTGAGCGACGGGACGGTCGAGATCGCCATCACCGACCAGGGCATCGGCATCGACGGCGAGGAGCTCGACCGCATCTTCGAGCGCTTCTACCGGGTCGACCAGGCGCGCGCCCGCAACACGGGCGGCTCCGGCCTCGGCCTCAGCATCGTGAAGCACACCGTGCAGAACCACGGCGGCGACGTGCGCGTGTGGTCCAAGCCGGGGCGCGGCTCGACGTTCATGATCCGGCTCCCGGTCGCCGAGACGGCGCCCGAGCCCGAGCCCGACGGCGACGACGCGCGGCGCGAGCACGCCGCATCCCAGGTCCCACCGGCCTCCGCCGGCAAGCCCAAGCGCGGCGCACGACGTTCGTCCCGCGCGACCGAGCCGGCGACGCGCGTCGCCACCCCTGACCGAGGAGACCGCACGTGACCCGTATCCTGCTCGTCGAGGACGAGATCGCCCTCAGCGACCCGCTCAGCTTCCTGCTCGAGCGCGAGGGCTACGAGGTGGAGGTCGCCGACGACGGCCCGTCGGCCATCACCGCGTTCGACCAGCGCGGCGCCGACCTCGTGCTGCTCGACCTCATGCTGCCCGGCCTGCCGGGCACCGAGGTGTGCCGCGAGCTCCGCTCCCGCTCGACCGTGCCGATCATCATGCTCACGGCGAAGGATTCCGAGATCGACATCGTCGTGGGGCTCGAGCTCGGCGCCGACGACTACGTCACGAAGCCGTACTCGACGCGCGAGCTCCTGGCGCGCATCCGGGCGGTACTGCGACGACGGCTCGAGGTCGAGGACTTCGACGAGGCGATCCTCGAGGGCGGGCGCGTGCGCATGGACGTCGACCGGCACACGGTCGAGGTCGACGGCGACCCCATCGCCATGCCGCTGAAGGAATTCGAGCTGCTCGAGCTGCTCATGCGCAACCCCGGTCGCGTGCTCACGCGTGGCCAGCTCATCGACCGCGTCTGGGGTTCGGACTACTTCGGCGACACCAAGACGCTCGACGTGCACATCAAGCGCATCCGGTCGAAGATCGAGCGCCAGCCGTCGGAGCCCGTGCAGCTCGTCACCGTGCGCGGACTCGGGTACCGCTTCGAGGCGTAGGCGGTCGCGTCGCTCGCACGCCGGTCACGGCATGCGCGTGCATGCGCCGTCACGGATGCCGCGGCATCCGCTCGCGCTGCATCGCTCGCGCGGTCGCGCGTGCCGCCTACGGGGCGAGGTCGGCGTACTCGGGGAGGCGCGAGTCGAGCACCGGGACCTGCTTCTCGAGGCCCTCGGCGTCGCCCGCCTGGAAGAAGAGGAGCGCCAGGCCGCCGACCTCGGCGTCGAGGCCCTCGAGCACGACCTTCTCCTCGTCCTCGGAGCCGAGGACCACGGTCTGGCCGGCCTCGACCTCGATCTCGGTGACGTCGCCGCCGCCCTCGCCGACCTGCACGCCGAGCGTCGCATCGTCGGCGCCCGTGTTGACGACGGTCATCACGAGGGTGCCCTCGTCGCCGTCCTCGCTCACGATGAGGATGTTGCGCAGGTCGAGGTCTCCGACGTCGGCCGAGACGCCGTCGCTCGGCTCGTACTTCTCGGTGGTCGCCTGGTACGTGAGCATGGCGCAGCCGCTCGCGCCGAGCGCGAGAACGATGGCCAGGGCAGCGGATGCCGCGAGACGCGCCTTCACAGAACCTCCAAGAGCGTGCGTGCGCGCGAACGGATGCGAGCCCGCGCGAAGGGGATCGCTCCGAGTGTAGCCTACGGCGCAGGCGCCTCCCGGGAGGGGTGGCGAACCTTAGCATGATCCCGAATGTGATATCCTGAAAGTTGCCGAAAGGACATTCATTCATGCTTTTTGAGGTTGGCGAGACCGTCGTTTACCCCCACCACGGAGCCGCAACGATCACCGAAGTGAAGAAACGGATCATCAAGGGTGAAGAGAAGCTCTACCTCAAGCTGAACGTCACGCAGGGCGACCTCGTCATCGAGGTTCCGGCCGAGAACGTCGACCTCGTCGGCGTGCGCGACGTCATCGGCAAGGAAGGCCTCGACAAGGTCTTCGAGGTGCTTCGCGCCCCCTTCACCGAGGAGCCCACCAACTGGTCCCGGCGCTACAAGGCGAACCTCGAGAAGCTCGCCTCGGGCGACGTGATCAAGGTCTCCGAGGTCGTCCGCGACCTGTGGCGGCGCGACCAGGACCGCGGCCTCTCCGCCGGTGAGAAGCGCATGCTCGCGAAGGCCCGTCAGATCCTGATCTCCGAGCTCGCGCTCGCCGAGAAGACCGACGAGGAGCAGGCCTCGACCGTGCTCGACGAGGTGCTCGCCTCCTAGCGCGGAGCCACCGCTCACCGTCCCACCGCACCCGGCCTCGCGCCGGGTGCGGCGCGATACGCTCGAACCATGAGCGCGTCAACGGTCGCCGTCATCGTCGTCGCCGCGGGCAGCGGCACGCGCCTCGGGCACGTCGAGCCCAAGGCGTTCGTGCCGCTCGGCGCCGACACGATCCTCGGCGTCGCGTTGGATTCCGTGCTCGGCATGCACGAGACACCGCACGTGGTGGTCGTGGTGCCCGGCGACCGCGTCGACGAGACGCGCGCCCGCTTCGAGGCCGTCGCGGCCGCCGCATCCGCACCCATCGACGTCGTCGCGGGCGCCGACTCCCGGCAGGGGTCCGTCGCGGCGGGCCTCGCGGTGCTGCCCCACCTCGTCGACACCGTGCTCGTGCACGACGCCGCACGCCCGCTGACGCCGTCGATCGTCTTCGACGAGGTCGTCGCGGCCGTGCGGGCGCGGGGGCACGGCGTGATCCCCGCCCTCGACGTGGTCGACACGATCAAGCGCGTCGGCGCGCACGGGCGCGTGCTCGAGACGATCGACCGATCCGAGCTCGCCGCCGTGCAGACGCCGCAGGGCTTCCCGCGGTCGGCGCTCGACGCCGCCTACGCCGCCGCGACGACGGAGTTCACGGACGACGCGGCGCTCGCGGCATCCGCCGGCCTCGCCGTCGACGTCGTGCCCGGCGACGCGCGCGCGTTCAAGGTCACGCTGCCCGCCGACCTGCGCCGGGCCGAGGCGATCGTCGCCGAGCGCGCGTCGCGTCTCGCGCCCGCTGCGACCGAGGCGACGGATGCCGCGGCGGCCGCCGCCACCGTCGAGGAGTCCGTCGAGGCGCCCGCGATCGCCCTGCCGCGCATCGGCACGGGGGTCGACGTGCACGCGTTCGCCGACGACCCGCGCACCCCGCTCTGGCTCGCCGGCCTGCACTGGGAGCACGAGCGCGGGCTCGCCGGGCACAGCGACGGCGACGTGGCCTGCCATGCGATCTGCGACGCGCTGCTCGCCGCGGCCGGCCTGGGCGACGTCGGCGGCGTGTTCGGCACGGGCGACCCGCGCTTCGAGGGCGCGCACGGCGAGGTGTTCCTCGCCGAGACCCTGCGGCTGCTGCAGGAGGCCGGGCTCGCGGTCGGCAACGTGTCGGTGCAGGTGCTCGGCAACCGCCCCAAGCTCGCGCCGCGCCGCAGCGAGGCGGAGGCGTTCCTCTCGGGCATCCTCGGCGCGCCCGTGAGCGTCGCGGCGACGACGACCGACGGCCTCGGGTTCACGGGCCGCGGCGAGGGCATCGCGGCGATCGCGACCGCCGTGGTCGTGCCCGCCTGAGCTCGTCGCGTCACACGAGTGGCCGCGCTGCGCCCGCCGGTAGGCTTGGCGGGTGACCGTGCGACTCTACGACTCGAAGGCCCAGGCCCTGCGTGACTTCGTGCCCCTCCGCGAGGGGCGCGTCGGCATGTACGTCTGCGGCCCCACCGTGCAGTCGAGCCCGCACATCGGGCACCTCCGCAGCGCGCTCGTCTACGACATCCTGCGTCGCTGGTTCTCGTACCGCGGCTACGACGTGATGTTCGTGCGCAACGTCACCGACATCGACGACAAGATCCTCGCCGCGGCCGATGAAGAGGACTCGAAGTTCGAGGAGTGGTGGGCGCTGGCCTACCGCGTCGAACTCGAGTTCACGGCGGCGTACGCGTCGCTCGGCATCCTCGCGCCGACCTACGAGCCGCGCGCGACCGCGAGCGTGCAGCAGATGCAGGAGCTCATCGCCCGCCTCATCGAGAAGCGCCACGCCTACGCCGCGCCCGACGGCTCGGGCGACGTGTACTTCGACACCTCGAGCTGGCCCGCCTACGGGGAGCTCACGCGGCAGTCGCGCGACCACATGGAGGCCGCGGCCGACGCGGACCCGCGCGGCAAGCGCGACCCACGCGACTTCGCGCTCTGGAAGGGGCGCAAGCCCGAGGAGCCCGCGTCGGCGGCATGGGAGTCGCCGTGGGGTCCGGGCCGCCCCGGCTGGCACATCGAGTGCTCGGCCATGGCCGCCCGCTACCTCGGCGAGGAGTTCGACCTGCACGGCGGTGGGCTCGACCTGCGCTTCCCGCACCACGAGAACGAGCTCGCCCAGTCCACGGCCGACGGCCAGGCGTTCGCGCGCTACTGGGTGCACAACGGGCTCGTCAACGTCGGCGGGCAGAAGATGTCGAAGTCGCTCGGCAACTCCGTCTACGCGAGCGACCTCCTCGAGCTGGCGACGCCGCTGGCCGTGCGCTACCTGCTCGGCGCGGCGCACTACCGGTCGACGCTCGACTACCAGCCCTCGTCGCTCGCCGAGTCCGAGGCGGCGGTCGACCGCATCCGCTCGTTCCTCGTGCGGGTCGAGCGGCGCCTCGCCGGCACGCGCTTCGCGGGCGTCGGCAGCCCCGTCATCCCCGACGCGTTCGCCGCGGCCATGGACGACGACCTCTCCGTGCCGCAGGCGCTCGCCGTGCTCCACGACACCGTGCGTGCCGGCAACCAGGCGCTCGACGCCGAGGAGCTGCACGACGCGGCGAGCCTGCACGGCCAGGTCGTCGCGATGGTCGAGGTGCTCGGCATCGACCCGCGCGACCCGCACTGGGCGCCCGACGCGGGGCCCGCGGCATCCGCGCTCGACGCGCTCGTCACCCGCCTCATCGAGGACCGCCAGGCCGCACGCGCAGGGCGCGACTTCGCGGCGGCCGACCGCATCCGCGCGGAGCTCGCCGCGGCGGGCATCACCATCGAAGACAGCCAGACCGGAACGCATTGGAGCCTCGGATCATGAAGGGCAGCAGCGGCAAGTCGCGCGCCGGAGCGGTGCGCAAGAGCAGGGGCAAGCAGGTCGGCTCCGGCGGCCAGGGACGGCAGGCGCTCGAGGGCAAGGGTCCGACCCCCAAGGCGGAGGACCGCGCCTGGCACCCGGCCGGCAAGCGCAAGGCCGCCGAGGAGCGGTATCGCGCGTCGGGCGGCAAGGGCAAGCCGGGCCAGAAGGTCGCCGGCCAGCGTGCCGGTGCTCCCCGAGGCGCCTCGGGCGCGTCGCGCCGGGCGAAGTCGGGCGACGAGTCCGAGATCGTGACGGGCCGCAACTCGGTCGTCGAGGCGCTGCGCGCTCGCATCCCGGCGACCACGCTCTACGTTGCCGCTCGCGTCGAGATGGACGACCGCGTGAAGGAGGCGATGAAGATCGCCACCAACCGCAACATCCCGATCCTCGAGGTCATGCGGCCCGAGCTCGACCGGCTCGCGGGCGAGGGCGCGGTGCACCAGGGGCTCGCCCTCAAGGTGCCGCCCTACGAGTACGCCCACCCGATCGAGCTGCTCGACGAGGTGATCGCACGCGATGAGACGCCGCTGCTCGTGGCGCTCGACGGCATCACCGATCCACGCAACCTCGGCGCGATCCTGCGGTCGACGGGGGCGTTCGGCGGGCAGGGCGTGATCGTGCCGCAGCGCCGCTCGGTGAGCGTCAACGCCGCGGCGTGGAAGACCTCCGCGGGCGCCGCCGCCCGCGTGCCCGTGGCGATGGCCGCCAACCTCACGCAGACGCTGAAGTCGCTGAAGGAGCGCGGCGTCTTCGTGCTCGGCCTCGACGGCGACGGCGACGTGTCCCTGCCCGGGCTCACGTGGGCCGACCGTCCGATCGTCGTCGTGGTCGGCAGCGAGGGCAAGGGCCTCTCGCGGCTCGTCGCCGAGACGTGCGACGCGATCGTCTCGATCCCCATCGAGTCGTCGACCGAGTCGCTCAACGCGGGCATCGCGGCATCCGTCACGCTCTACGAGATCTCGAAGCTGCGGGCGACGGAGTAACGGAGCGGCGCTGCCCCGCCCGCAGGGCGCTGCCTCGCCCGCCTGGCGCTGCCTCGCCCGCCCGGCGCTGCCTCGCCCGCCCGCGGCTGTCAAGGCCTCGATCGGGCGCGCCCGCCCACGTAACGTCGCTCGGCATGAGCGACCGCATGGACGAGATCCGGGACGACCGAGCCGCAGACCGAGCCGAGGCCGAACGCACGCCGGCCGCGGTCACGCGAGCCGAGCTCGCGGATCCGCCGCCCGACTCCGAGGACGAGCGCGAGCTCATCACGAAACTCGTCACGGGTGCCGACACGGCGCTCCTCACGAGCCGTGGCGCCGACGGCACGCTGCACGCGCGACCGCTCGCGGTGCTGCAGAAGGACTTCGACGGCATCGTGCGGTTCCTCGTGCAGCATCCGAGTGAGAAGACGCTCGAGATCGAGGCGGATCCCGTCGTGAACGTCTCGTTCGCGTCGCGCCACGGCTACCTGTCGATCGCCGGCCGGGCCTCGGTCGTGCGCGACGACGCCCTCGTCGACGAGCTGTGGAATCCCGCCGCGGAGGCGTGGTTCCCGCAGGGCAGGGACGACCCGCGCATCGCCGTCGTCGAGGTCGCCGGGGACGGCGCCGAGTACTGGGCGAAGACCGAGCCGGGCGTGTTCTCGCTCGTCAAGGCCGCCGCGGCGATCGTGACCCGTCGCCCGCCCGACATCGGCGAGAACCGCAGCGTCGCGCTCTGAGGGAAGTCTGAGCCGGCTCACTCCCGCAACGCGGCCGCCAGCAGTCCCACGTTGGCCGGGTCGGGGTCGAGCTCGCCGCGCTCGATGCGGTGGCCCAGCTCGACGACCGCGCGGTTCACCGGGGTGGGCACCCCGAGCCGTGCGCCCTCGGTGACGACCGCGCCGTTGAGGTCGTCGACCTCGCTGCGTCGGCCCTTGCGCCAGTCCTGCAGCACGGTCGTCGTGGCGCCCGGCACGACGAACCGGTCGTAGAGCACGTCGAGCATGGTCTCGACGACCTGGTCGGGTCGGTCGAGGTCGGATGCCCCGAGCCCGAAGATCGGCAGGATGTCGCGTCCGCCCGCCCGTCCGACGTCGAGCGCCTCCTGCCCGGCGCGGAGCATGAGGTCGCGCAGGCCGGGCACGGCGATCGCATCGAGCATCGGCAGCCCGAGGCTCGCCGTCGTGACGAGGGTGGTGGCGTTGCTCACGAGCTTCATCCACTTCGCGGCGGCGATGTCGTCGAGGCGTTCGACCGTGCCCGAGTGCGCGAGCAGTGCGGCGACCGCACCGCCGGCCGGGCGGGCGTCGACCGCGAACCAGGAGCGCGCGGGCGGCGTGTGCCGGTGCACGGTGCCCGGCTCGGTCATGGTCGCCGACACCTCGATGACGGTGCCCACGGCCCGGTCGGGCCCGACCACCCGCGCGACGGCCTCGGTCGTCATGCCGTTCTGCACCGCGGCGACGACGCCGCCGTCGGCGAGCACCGGCCGGATGAGCTGCGTCGCCCATTCCGAGTCGTACGCCTTCATCACGAGCAGCACGACGTCGAACGGATGCCGCAGCGTCGCGACCTCGCACAGGTGCACGACCCGCGGCCGCACCTCGAGGTCGCCGTCGGCCATGCGGATCACGAGTCCCCGCTCGCGCATCGCCTCGACGTGCGCCGGCCACTGCTCGACCAACGTCACGTCGACGCCGGCCGCGGTGAGGTCGGCGCCGATCGAGGCGCCGTTCGCGCCCGCGCCGAGCACCGCGACGCGCAGGTCGGTCCCACCATCGGTCATGCCGTCTCCTTCGATCGGCCCGGGAATCACGCGTACACGCCGGGGCTACAGTCACATTGAACACCCGGGCAAGAAACGGTTGCAAACGGCCCATGAACGGGGGCAGAGTGTTGATTGCAGCTGAACATTCTCGAAGAGGAGAAGTGATGAGCGCAGCCGATGCGGCCTCCGCCCGAGCCCCCCGTCCCGACGAGTTCACCGCGGATCGACCGTTCGTCTTCCGCAATGCGACCGTCATCACCGTCGACTCGCCCGGCGTCATCGAGGGCGGCGACGTCCTCGTGCGCGGCGACGCGATCGAGGCCGTCGGCCCGTCGCTCGAGGTGCCGGAGGGCACGCTCGAGATCGACGCGTCGGGCGGCATCCTGACCCCCGGCTTCGTCGACTCGCACCGCCACATGTGGCAGACCGCGCTGCGCGGCTACGGCGGCGATTGGGCCCTCAGCCAGTACTTCGTCTTCTACTACCTGCAGTGGGGCGAGGTGTTCCGCCCCGAGGACGTGTACGCCGGCAACCTGCTGAGCGCGCTCGAGTCGGTCGACACGGGCGTGACCACGACGCTCGACTGGTCGCACGGCCTGCGCAACCCCGACTACGGCGAGGCCGCCCTCGCCGCGCTGCGCGAGATCCCGGGCCGGTTCGTCCTGGCCTACGGCAACTACCTGGCCGGGCCGTGGGAGTGGTCGAACACCCCGGAGTTCCGGAAGTTCGTGTCCGACAACTTCTCGTCGCCCGACGACATGATGCGCCTGCAGCTCGCGTTCGACGTGCCGGGCTCCGCCGAGTTCCCCGAGCGCGCCGCGTTCGAGGCCGCGCGGGAGCTCGGACTCCGGGTCACCACGCACGCCGGCGTCTGGGGCGCCACGACCGACACCGCGATCACGCAGATGTACGACGCGGGCTTCATGACGCCCGAGATCACGTACGTGCACGCGGCATCCCTCAACGAGCAGAGCTACCAGAAGATCGCCGCGACCGGGGGCACCATCTCGGTGGCGACCGAGTCGGAGCAGAGCGCGGGGCAGGGCTACCCGTCGAGCTGGGTGGCGCGCCGCTACGGCATCCCGACCTCGATCTCGATGGACACGAGCGTCTGGTGGAGCGCCGACTTCTTCTCGGCGATGCGGGCGACGCTGAGCGCCGACCGCTCGCGCGACCACCTCGAGGCGCACGCGGTGAACGAGACGATCGTCGCCAATCGCCTGCGCGCGGAGGACGTCGTGCGCATGGCGACCATGGGCGGCGCGAAGGCGCTCGGCATGGAGGACGTCATCGGGTCGATCACGCCCGGGAAGAAAGCCGACCTGCTGCTCATCAAGAACGACGACTCCCCGGCGATGACGCCGATCCTGCACCCCTATGCGCACGTCGTGTACCAGGCGGGCACGGCCGACGTGCACACCGTGGTCGTGAACGGACGCGTCGTGAAGTACGCGGGCAAGCGCATCGGGCTGGAGCTGGCGCCGATCGCCGACAAGGTCGCGGCATCGGTCGAGTACGTGCGCTCGAAGCTCGGCGACCAGGCCTGGGACGAGGGCATGCACCCCGAGCTGCCGCCGGCCGAGCAGATCGAGAACCCCTACACCTACACCGAGGGCGACGCCCACGTGACGGCGGCGACGGGAGACCGATGATCCTGCATCTCGCCGCGTTCACCTGGAAGGACGACGTCACCGCCGACGACATCGCCGAGCTCACCTCGCAGCTGCGCGACATGGCCGCGCAGATCCCCGAGCTGCAGTCGTACCACTGCGGGCCCAACCTGCGGGTGCGGCCGAGCCCGGCCGACTACGGCGTCGCCGCGATGGTGGAGGACGCGCGGGCGCTCGAGGCCTACCTCGACGCGCCGGCGCACGCCGCCGTCTACGAACGCCTGCTCGGCCGCATGATCGCCGACCGCGTGGCGGTGCAGCTCGAGCTGGGTGCGGACGCCGGCCCGTGACCGGGACCATGCGTGCGGCGGTCCTCCACGCGGCGGGCGACCTGCGCATGGAGGACCGGGAGGTGCCCAGCCCCGGGCCCGGCGAGGTGCTCGTGCGCGTGGCGGTCTGCGGCGTGTGCGGCACCGACGCGACCGAGTACGACCGCGGGCCGGTGCTCACGGTGCCGCCGGTCGTGCTCGGGCACGAGTTCGCGGGCGTCGTCGAGGCGGTCGGCGAGGGCGTCGACGGGCTCGCGCCGGGCGCGGTCGTCGTCTGCGGCGCGGGCGTCAGCTGCGGCACCTGCAAGCGCTGCCGTGAGGGTCGCACGAACCTCTGCCGGGAGTACCGCACGCTCGGCCTGCAGCTCGACGGCGGGCTCGCGGGCTACGTCGTGGCGCCAGCCGGCATCCTCCTCGACGTCTCGGGCTCGGGACTGTCGCTCGACACGCTCGGCCTCGTGCAGCCCATGGCCATCGCGGTGCACGTCGTGTCGCGCAGCGGCCTGCATGCGGGTCAGGACGCCGTGGTCGTCGGGGTCGGCGGCATCGGCTCGTTCATCACGTTCGCGGCCGCGGCATCCGGTGCCCGCGTCGTCGCGGTCGACCGCAGCCCCGCCCGGCTGGAGCTCGCGCGGTCGCTCGGCGCGTCCGACGCGGTGCTCGCCGACGAGCCGCTGCCCGACCGGCTCCGGCGGCTCGGCGTGGAGCCCGACGTGCTCTTCGAGGTCAGCGGTTCGCCCGACGGGCTCGAGGCCGTGTTCGCCGCGGCGGTGCCCGGCTCGGTCATCGTGCCCGTCGGCGTGCAGAAGACCGAGGTCGCCGCGCCGTTCGGATCGTGGACCCTGCGCGAGCTCGCCGTCGTGGGCAGCGTCGCCCACGTGTTCGCGACCGACGTGCCCGAGGCGGTGCGGCTGCTCGGCACCCGACCCGATTGGTCGGACCTCGCCGCGGAGGTGCTCCCGCTCGACGGACTCGTCGACGATGCGCTCGCCCCGCTGCTGCGCGGCGGCGCCCGCCAGATCAAGACGCTCATCGACCCGTGGATCGCCGCCCCCCGGCCGGCCGTGCACACCCGGTCGTGAGGGGGACGTGATGGAGCAGGTCGTGCGCCGGCATCCCGCGTCAGCGGGACAGGCCGTCCATCGCCCGCAGCACGTCGACCGCCGAGGTCAGCGGGGCCGCGGCGTCGAACTCGGGTGCGTCGGGCGCGTCGGGGAGCGTGCGGTGCTGCTCGCGGCGCCCCACGATGAACCAGATGCCCCTCGCAGGCGACGTTCCCCGGTTCGAGTAGAGGTGCGGTCGCACCGAGTCGAAGTGCAGGGAGTCGCCCGGCCCGAGCACGAAGGTGTCGAAGTCGAGCTGCAGGGTGAGCTCGCCCTCGAGGATGTAGGCGTACTCCACGCCCGCGTGGCGCATGAGCCGGCCCTCGACGGAGCTCGACGCGCCCGGGTCGTAGGTGACGAGCAGGGCGTCGTTGCTGCCGTCGCCAACTGCGAGGCGCTCCCAGCGCACGCCGTTCTCCATCTCGAGTACGGGGTTGTCGGCCCCGCGCTGCACGGGGCTCGGCTGCGCGGCGCCGCGCGGGGCGACCGGTCCGACGCCGAGCAGTTCGTCGAGCGAGACGCCCAGCAGGCTCACGATCGCGTAGAGGGTCGACACCGACGGCTGCGTCTTGCCCGTCTCGACCTGGGAGATGAGGCTCGGCGAGACGCCGAGCGCCTTCGCGAGCCCGCGCAGGCTGAGGCCCTGGCGGAGGCGAGCGTCGCGCAGCCGCTCGCCGATGTCCTCCGCGGCCATGCCGACTCCGATCCCTCGCACTGCTGGTGGTGGCGAGGATACACCGCAAATCGTTCAGCGAAGCTGCACAACGTTCGGCAACGACACACGGATGCCGCAACCACGAGAGGAGGGCGACCATGAAGGACACCGGCACGACGGGGATGAACGCCGTCGACTGGGAGGCTCGCGTCGACATGGACCGGTTGCGCTGGGATCGGCTCGGCCGGCTGAAGGCCGAGCTCGAGCGCTCCGACCTCGGCGCACTGCTCGCGTTCGACTTCTCGAACATCCGCTACATGACCTCGACCCACATCGGCACATGGGCGATGGACAAGCTCATCCGCTTCAGCCTGCTCACGCGGCAGTCCGATCCGATCTCGTGGGACTTCGGGTCGGCGGCCCGCCACCACGCGCTGTACAACCCGTGGCTCGACGTCACGACCGCCGAGCTCGACGCCGATCCGAACGCCCCCCATGAGGGCGCCCGGCGGCCGAGGCTCGAGCGCGGCGCCCGCGCGGGCATCTCGACGCTGCGCGGTGCGTTCACCCCCGACGCCGGCATCGCCGAGGAGCTGGCGCGGAAGATCACGCGCGAGCTCGAGAAGTTCGGCGTCGCCGACCAGCCGCTCGGCGTCGACGTCATCGAACTGCCGGTGCTGTTCGCGCTGCAGCAGCAGGGCATCGAGGTCGTCGACGGGCAGCAGGTGTTCATGGAGGCCCGGCGCATCAAGACCTCCGATGAGATCCGGCTGCTCACGCAGGCGTGCTCGATGGTGGATGCCGCGTACGAGGACCTCTACCGCTTCCTCCGCCCCGGCGTGCGCGAGAACGAGGCCGTCGGGCTCGTCGCCAAGACGCTGTACGACCTCGGCTCGGAGTACGTCGAGGGCGTGAACGCCATCTCAGGGGAGCGGTGCTCGCCGCACCCGCACGTGTTCTCCGACCGGCTGATCCGGCCCGGCGACCCGGCCTTCTTCGACATCCTGCACAGCTACAACGGCTACCGCACGTGCTACTACCGCACGTTCGCGGTCGGCTCCGCGAGCTCGGCGCAGCGCGACGCGTACACGCGAGCCCGTGAGTACATGGACCGTGCGATCGCCCTCGTGCGGCCGGGCGCGACGACGGCCGACATCGTCGAGGTGTGGCCCGAGGCGCAGGAGTTCGGCTTCGCCGACGAGGAGGCCGCCTTCGCGCTGCAGTACGGCCACGGCGTCGGGCTCTCGATCTGGGAGAAGCCGATCTTCTCCCGGCTCGTGTCGCTCGACCACCCCGAGGTGATCGAGGAGGGCATGGTCTTCGCGCTCGAGACGTACTGGCCGGCATCCGACGGCTGGGGCGCCGCGCGCATCGAGGAGGAGGTCGTCGTGACCGCCGACGGCTGCGAGGTGATCACGAAGTTCCCGGCCGAGGAGCTGCTCGTGGCCGGACGCCGGTACTACACCGTCGACGGCCCGCTCGACCTGCGGCGCGACAGCCAGTCGCACCTGAACACCACGTGGGGACGCGGCGAGGCGTGAACGCGCCGGCGCGCGGCATCCGATGACATCGACGAACGGAGGACGGACGAGATGACCACACGAACGATCGTCGTGGTGGGCGGCACGTCGGGGATCGGCCTGGAGCTCTCGCGCAGCCTGGTCGCGCGCGGCGACCGGGTCGCGCTCACGGGTCGCCATCATGCGAAGGCCGCGGCGATCGCCGCCGACGTCGGGCCGGGCGCGTCGGGCGTCGCGGTCGACATCTCGGAGCCCGCCACGATCGCCGGCGCGCTCGCCGCGATCGAGGGCCCGGTGCACGGCCTCGTGCTCGCCGCGATCGAGCGCGACGCGAACACGATCCGCGACTACGACATGGTGCGCGCCCAACGACTCATCACGCTGAAGCTCGTGGGCTACACCGAGACGGTGCACACCCTGCTCGACCGGCTGGAGCCCTCGGGCGGCACGGGCATCGTGCTCTTCGGCGGACGAGCGAAGGACATGCCGTACCCCGGCTCGACGACGGTCTCGACGATCAACGGCGGCGTCGAGGGCCTCGTGAACACCCTCGCGCACGAGCTCGCGCCGATCCGCGTGAACGCGCTGCATCCCGGCATCATCGGCGACAGCCCGTTCTGGTCGGCGAAGCCGGCCGGGGTGCTCGACCAGTACCGGACCCGCACGCCGGGCGGCGAGCTCGCGACCATGGCCGACGTGGTGGGCGCGGTGCAGTTCCTGCTCGACAACCGCGGGGTCTCGGGCACGAGCGTCTACGTCGATCGAGGGTGGCGGCTCACCTAGGCCCGCGCCTACGGTGGTTGCGGGAGGCACCAGACATGGACGATCGAATCGAGAGCGGCTCCGACGCGGACCTCGCCATCCAGCGGGCGATGGAGGCGGCCGAGCTGCGGGCGGGGGATTCGCTCGGCTCCACCACTGCCTCCGTCGTGGAGGACCACGAGCCGTCGGCCGCCGAAGCGGGCGAGCTCGGCGGGGCGGCCGACGGCGACTGACCTCGCCGTCGCGATCGGGCGCTCCCGGTCTCGCACGAGGCTGACGCGACCGCGTGCTCAGTCGCGCGCCAGGCGCCGCCGCGTGATCTCGGCGATGGCCGACCAGTCGGCGTCGTGCAGCTCGGGGTCGGCGAGCGCCTCCTCGAAGACGCCGCGCAGCGCCTCGGCCGTCGGCAGTTCGACGCCGGCCGCCGCGGCGATGTCCTCGGCGAGCCCGAGGTCCTTGAGGCCGAGCGCGATGTCGAAGCCCGCCGGGTGGTACCTGCGGTTCGCGATGATGTCGCCGTAGGAGGTGTAGACGATCCCGGCGAACAGCGTGCTGCGGAGGAGCTCGACGAACTCGTTCGCGTCGACGCCCTCGGACTCGACGAGCGTCAGCGACTCGCCGATGGCCTGCATCGCGTGGATGATGTCGTAGTTCACCGCCGCCTTCACGACGTTCGCGGTGCGCGGGTTCGGGCCGAGCACCCAGACGCGCTTGCCGAGGACGTCGAGGAACGGCCGTGCCCGCTCGATGTCGTCGGCGTCGCCTGCGACGAGCAGGTTGAGCGCGCCCTCGGCGGCCACCGTCGGGCGCCCGAGCACGGGGGAGGCGAGGTAGTGCACGCCCGCATCGGCGGCCACGGCGGAGATGCGGTCGGCCGCGTCGGGACTGATCGACGCGGTCACCACGTGCAGTCGGCCGGGGTCACCGGCGAACGCCTCGGCCGTGAGCACCGACTCGGCCGCCTGGTCGTTGGCGAGCATCGAGAAGGACACCGGCCGCTGCAGGGCCGCCGCGGCGCTGGTCGCGGCGGTCGCGCCGGCGGCGACGTGCGGCTCCGTCGCCTCGGGCGACCGGTTCCACACGAGGACGTCGTGCCCCGCCGCCACGAGGCGGGACACCATCGCGCTCCCCATGTTCCCGAGGCCCAGGAATCCCACTTCCGCCATCGCACGCTCCTCACGCGGTCGGCTCGGCCGTTCAGCCCAGCTTCACTGTAGCGACGCCGCGTCGGCGTCGTCGAAGACCTCGGGATGCTTCGCCAGCGCGAGCCGCGTGCGGCGGATGTGCCCGAGCAGCACCCGCTCGGCGTCGTCGGCGTCGCCGGTCTCGATGGCGTGCACGAGCAGGTGGTGCTCGTGGTGAACGGCACGGGCGGCATGCCGGAGGAAGAGCCGGGAGTACACCCGGCGGTACGCCTGCGTGCGGTTCCACAACCGGGCGACCGTGTCGCCGAGCATGAGCGTCTCAGCGCCGCGGTAGGTGAGGTCGTGGAACGCGCGGTCGAGGCGCACGAACTCGTCGGCGTCGGCCGCGGACTCCATGGCGTCGGCGAGCCGTGCGAGCTCCGCGGCATCCGCGTCGTCGAGGCCCGGGATGCTCATGCGGATGAGCAGCGGCTCGATGCGCTCGCGCACCCGGTAGAGCTCGTCGCACTCGGCGAGGCTCAGGCGCGACACCCACGCGCCGGTGTTCGCGACGACCGTGACGAGCCCTTCGCCCTCGAGCGCCCGGATGGCCTCGCGCACGGGCACACGGCTCGCACCGTACTCCTCGGCGAGCCGCTCCTGGCGGATGCGGGTGCCGGGGGCGAGCACGCCGTCGAGGATGTCGCGGCGCAGCGCGTCGGCGATCCGGCGTCCGGCCGCGCCGTGCGCCGCTGCTCCCGTGTCGTCCGCGATGAGGGCCGCCGTCGCCTGGGCCATCGTGCTCACGCCTCGGGGTGCCCGGGGTGCCACAGGAGCACCGCGGCATCCGCCTCGTAGGCCTTGCCCTGCGGGAAGCTGACGAGCTCGAACTGCATGCCCCACGGCGCGCGGAAGTACACCCACCGCTGCCCCTCGCTCGCGTTGCGGCTCGCGACGGGTTCGCCCATCACCTCGACGCCGCGCGAGCGCAGGTACTCGACCGCCGCGTCGAGGTCGTCGACGTAGATCGCGAGGTGGTGACCGCCGAGGTCGCTGTTGCGCGGCACCGGTTTCTGGCCGTCGGCGGCCTCGTACTGGAACACCTCGAGGTTGGTGCCGTGGCCGAGTCGGTAGAAGCGCAGCTCGCGCATGACGGTGCGGGGGTGCACGCCGAGCTGCTCCTGCATCCAGTCGTCGTTGCGCTGGAACGGCCCGAGCGTGTACACGTACTGCGCGCCGAGCACGTCGACGAGGAACGCGTGCGCCTCCTCGAGGTCGGGCACCGTGATGCCGAGGTGGTCGGCGCCTCGCAGTCCGGGCAGTGGCATGGTCGCGTCCTCGCGTTCCCGTGTCCCGCGTCGGTCGAGCCGGTCGCAGGGTCGTATTGGATCCAGTATCACGCTGGAAGCGGAGAATGGCGAGCATCGAGCACTGAATCCATTGAGATTGGATGCAACGGAGCCTATGCTGGCGGCACGCGGCGCCCGCGTCGGAGCGGCGCCGCGCGCCCCGTCGACGGAGAGGAGGGCGTGATGCCCAGCCGCGAGCCCCTCGCCCCCGGAGCCCCGTGGATCGAGCTGCGCTCGACCGAGGAGGACTGGCGGGCCGCCGATCCCGCGCTGCTCACGGGCATGCTCGCCGAGCTGCACCTCATCCGCGCGTTCGAGGAAACCGTCCTCGACCTGGCCGGTGCCGGCCTCGTGCACGGTCCGGCGCACTCGAGCATCGGGCAGGAGGGCGGTGCGGTCGGCTCCATCATCGGGCTGCGGTCGACGGACGCCGTGAACGGCTCGCACCGGGGTCACCACCAGTTCCTCGCGAAGGCGCTCACGCACGTCACGGGTGGGCGCTTCGCGCTCGACGCGGTCGTGACGCCCGACGTCGCCGAGGTGCTCAGGCGCACGCTCGCCGAGATCCTCGGGCTGGCGCAGGGCTACTGCCGCGGCCGCGGAGGCTCGATGCACCTGCAGTGGCTCGAGGCCGGCGCGCTCGGCACGAACGCCATCGTCGGCGGCGGCGTACCCGGTGCGGCGGGCAGCGCCTGGGCGCAGCGGCACGCCGGCACGAGCGACACGACGTTCACCTACTTCGGCGACGGTGCGGTGAACATCGGCTCGGTGCTCGAGACGATGAACCTCGCGTCGGCGTGGGACCTCCCGCTCGCTTTCTTCATCGAGAACAACCTCTACGCCGTCGCGACGCGCATCGACGAGGTGACCCGCGAGCGGCGCCTGTCGGCGCGGGGCCTCGGGTTCGCGACGCCGGCCTGGCGGGTCGACGGCATGGATCCGCTCGCCGTGCACCTCGCCGCCTCCGAGGCGCTCGACCTGCTCCGCACGGGCGGTGGCCCGGTGGTGATCGAGGCCGAGGTCTACCGCTACTTCCACCAGAACGGCCCGTTCCCCGGCAGCGCGTTCGGCTACCGCACGAAGGACGAGGAGCAGTCGTGGCGCGACCGCGACCCGATCGCGCGGATGGAACGGGAGTTGCGCGCGCTCGGGCACGTCGGCGAGGCCGAGGCGGCATCCGTGCGCGAGCAGGCCGTGCAGGCGATGCGCGAGACGGTCGCGCAGCTCGTCGAGGACGACCCCGAGACCGAGGGGCAGCGGCGCATCGTCCCGGCGCTGTGGCCCGACCCGTCGTTCGTCGACGTGGGCATCCGAGGCGATGCGAGCGAGCTCGCCGGCGCGCGCGTGGCCGACCCCGCGGCATCGGCCGGGCCCGCCGCCGATCCCGATGCGGCCACGCCGGAGGAGGCCCGGTTCGTCGACGCGATCGCGGCCGTGCTCGACCGCCGCATGTCGCAGGACGAGCGCATCGTCGTGCTCGGCGAGGACATCCACCGGCTCGCCGGCGGCACGAACGGCGCGACCAAGGGGCTCGCCGCCGCCTACCCGGGTCGCGTGCTCGGCACCCCCATCAGCGAGAACGCGTTCGCCGGGCTCGCCGGCGGCCTCGCGCTCGACGGGCGGTTCCGGCCGATCGTCGAGTTCATGTACGCGGACTTCACCTGGGTCGCGGCCGATCAGGTGTTCAACCAGATCGGCAAGGCGCGGCACATGTTCGGCGGCGAGAACCC
This sequence comes from Agromyces mariniharenae, assembly GCF_008122505.1. Classification (NCBI taxonomy): domain Bacteria; kingdom Bacillati; phylum Actinomycetota; class Actinomycetes; order Micrococcales; family Microbacteriaceae; genus Agromyces; species Agromyces mariniharenae. Next base: position 2,774,261 of record NZ_VSSB01000001.1, read on the forward strand.
GATCCCGCTAGTACTGCGCACGAAGGTCGCGATGGGATCGGGCTACGGCTCGCAGCACCTCATGGACCCGGCCGGCGTCTTCTCGACGAGCCCCGGCTGGCGCATCGTCGCGCCGTCGACCGCCGCCGATTACATCGGACTCATGAACGCGGCGCTGGCGCTCGACGACCCGGTGCTCGTCATCGAGCATGTCGACCTCTACGCGCGGCGCGACTCCGTGCCGACCGGTGACCTCGACTACGTGCTGCCGCCCGGTCGTGCGGCGATCCGCCGCGAGGGCACGGAGGTGACGGTCCTCAGCTACCTCTCGATGGTCGGCCACTGCCTCGAGGCGATCGAGCAGTCGGGCGTCGACGCCGAGCTCGTCGACCTGCGCTGGCTCGACTTCGCGTCGCTCGACTGGGACACGATCGGCGCGAGCATCCGCAAGACGAACAACGTGCTCATCGTGGAGCAGGGCGCGCGCGGCACGTCGTACGGCGGCCGGCTCGCCGACGAGCTGCAGCGCCGCTTCTTCGACTGGCTCGACCAGCCCATCGAGCGCGTGACGGGCGGCGAGGCGAGCCCGAGCATCTCGAAGGTGCTCGAGCGCGCCGCGATCGCGCGCACCGAGGAGGTCGTGGCCGGCCTCGAGCGGATCCGCGTCGGCCGGGGCGGTGCCTGATGGCCATCGTCGTGCGGATGCCGGCGGTCATGGCCGGCGCGACCGAGGCGTCGCTGCAGTCCTGGCTCGTCGCGCCGGGCGACGACGTGGCGCTCGGCCAGCCCGTCGCCGAGATCGAGACCGAGAAGGCGGTCGTGGAGTACGGCGCCGAGGACGCCGGGACCGTCGCCGCGCTGCTCGTCGGCCCGGGCGATGCGGTGGCGGTCGGGTCGCCGATCCTCGTGCTCGCCGAGGCAGGGGAGTCGGCCGACGATGCGCGGCGCGCGGCGGACGCCGACTCGGTCGCGGCGACGGCCGGTGCTCGGGTGACGGATGCCGCGACGCCGACGCCCGCGCCCGCGGACCCCGAGTCGGGGTCGCCCGTGCTCGACGACGCGCCGACGCCGCCCCCGGCCCAGACGGCGGATGCCGCGGCGAGGGCCGAGCCCCCAGAGGAGTCCACTGGGGAACCCGCCGGCCCGGCAGCCGAAGCGCCGACAGGACGTCGGTTCATGAGCCCGCTGGTCCGCCGGCTCGCGCGCGAGCACCACCTCGACCTCGCACGCGTCGCGGGAAGCGGACCGGGCGGCCGCATCGTGCGCCGTGACGTCGACGAGCTGTTGACCGCTGCGGCCGCGTCGGCCGACTCCGGCACGGCGCCCGAGCCGGCCGTGGCACCAGCAGCTCCCGCGCCATCCGCCCGCCGGGCCCCCGCCGCGGTGCCTGCTGGTGCCGAGGCCGGCTTCACCGACGAGCCGCTCACCCCCATGCGCCGGGCAATCGCCCGCCGCCTCACCGAGAGCGTCACGACCGTGCCGCACTTCGAGGTGCGCGCGGACTGCCGGATCGACGCGCTTGCGCGCCTGCGGGCCGACCTGCTCGAGCAGACCGGGGAGCGCATCTCGCTCAACGACTTCGTCGTGAAGGCCGTGGCCATGGCGCTGCGCGAGGTGCCCGAGGCGAACGCGATCTTCCTGGGCGACGCCATCCGGCGCTTCGACGGCGTCGATGTCGCGATCGCCGTCGCACTCGACGACGGCCTCATCGCGCCCGTCGTGCGCGGCGTCGATCGGATGCCGCTCGCCGACCTCGCCCGCGCGACCCGCGACCTCGCGGACCGTGCCCGATCGGGTCGCCTCCGTCCGGCCGAGCTCTCGGGCGGGGCGTTCTCGGTGTCCAACCTCGGCATGTACGGCACGACGGAGTTCACGGCGATCATCGACCCGCCCCGCTCGGGCATCCTGGCGGTGGGCGCCGCGACGCCGCGCCCCGTGGTCGTCGACGGCGAGCTCGTCGCGGCGACCGTGATGACCGTGACCCTCTCGGCCGACCACCGCGTGCTCGACGGCGCCGTGGGCGCGCGCTGGCTCGCCGCCTTCACCGCACTGGTGGAGCACCCCCTCCGGCTCCTGGTCTGACGGCGCTGCGACGGCCCCGGCCCCACACCGGCCGAGGAACGGCGCCTAGACCTTCAGGCGCCAGTCCTCCTCGTCGTCGGGGTCGACGACGGCGATGGCGGACGTATCGGGCGCGACGACGTCGATGGCGGTCGTCGAGCCTGTGGGCGGCCCGATCACCGTCGCCTCGTCGCGACGGTGCCGCAGCACGGTGTTCACGTACGACGACACCGCCTCGGCGAGCGGGATGTCGTGCCCGGCCTGCTGCGCCATGAACCAGCGGTGCTCGAGCAGCTGGTGGAAGACCTCGGCGGGCTCGAGCTTGCCGCGCAGCTCCACCGGGATCGCACGCACGACGGGCTCGAACACGCGCATGAGCCACTCGTGCGCGACCATCTCCTCGTCGAGGTCGCCCTTGCCGTAGGCCGCGCGGTAGGAGTCGAGGTCGTTGAGCAGCCGACGGGCCTGGTTCTCGCCCGCGTCGAGACCGGTGAGGCGCAGCAGGCGCCGCTGGTGGTGCCCGGCGTCGACGACCTTCGGCTGGATGCGCACGGTCGTGCCCGTGTCGTCGGTGCGGATCGCGAGCTCCTCGATGTCGAACCCGAGGTCGTTGAGCCGGTTGACGCGCTCGTTGATGCGCCACCGCTCCGCCGTCGAGAACGACTCCGAGCCGGTGAGCTCCTTCCAGAGGCTGCGGTACGCCTCGACGATGCCGTTCGAGATGCGCACGGGGTCGAGCTCGTCGGCCACGCGGCCGCCCGCCTCGAGGTCGAGCAGCTCGCCGGCGATGTTCACCCGTGCGATCTCGAGGTCGTTCTCACGCTGGCCGTTCGAGAGGCCGCCCTCGTAGAGCTTGCCGGTCTCGGCGTCGACGAGGTACGCGGCGAATGCGCCGGCGTCACGCCGGAACAGCGTGTTCGAGAGCGACACGTCGCCCCAGAAGAACCCGACGATGTGCAGGCGCACGAGCAGCACGGCGAGCGCGTCGACGAGGCGCGTCGCGGTGTCGGGGCGCAGCGTCTGCGAGAAGAGCGCGCGATAGGGGAGGGAGAAGCGCAGGTGCCGGGTGACCAGCACGGGCTTCAGCTCCTCGCCCTCGGCGTCGGAGCGGTTCGTGATCACCGCGACCGGGTCGACGCACGGGATCTCGAGCCGCTGCAGCATCCGCAGCATCTCGTACTCGCCCTTGGCCATCTCGGCCGTGGTCTCCTTGATCGCCACAACGTGCCCCGCCAGGTGGGCGAAGCGCACGAGGTGCCGGGAGATGCCCTTGGGCAGCGCGGCGATCGCGTCGTTCGGCCACGACTCCAGGGGCAGGTCCCACGGGAGGTCGAGCAGGGCGGGGTCGGCCATGGCCGACGTGATCGAAAGTGAACCGCTCATCGTTCGTTCAGCGTAGCCCGGTGGCACGGATGTCGAGGAACCGGGGGTGGCGCGGAGACGGCGATGCCGGCCGGGGCGAACCCCGGCCGGCATCATCGGATGTCGCGTGGACGTCAGGCCACGACCGGCTTCTTGCTGAGACGCTCTCCGGTCTCGGCGTCGAAGACGTGCACGTGGTTCGGCGTCGCAGTGAGGTAGACGCGCTCGCCCGCGTTCGGGTGGTTGCGGCCGTCGACGCGCGCGACGATGTCGGTGCGCTTGCCCTCGACGGTCGAGTGGCCGTAGAGGTAGCCGTCGGCGCCGAGTTCCTCGACGAGGTCGACGTCGACCGCGAGGCCCTCGCCCTCGTGGGGGGAGACGGTGATGTCCTCGGGACGCACGCCGATCGTCGCGACCTTGCCGGTCGACGCCGCGAGCGTCTCGCGGTCGACCGGAACGGTGGCGGTGCCGAACTTGATGCCGTCGTCGACGAGGTCGGCGTGGAACAGGTTCATGGCGGGCGAGCCGATGAAGCCCGCGACGAACACGTTCTGCGGCATCTCGTAGAGGTCGCGCGGGGTGCCGACCTGCTGGAGGATCCCGTCCTTGAGCACCGCGATGCGGTCGCCCATGGTGAGGGCCTCGGTCTGGTCGTGCGTGACGTAGACCGTGGTGACGCCGAGGCGGCGCTGCAGCGAGGCGATCTGGGTGCGGGTCTGGACGCGGAGCTTGGCGTCGAGGTTCGACAGCGGCTCGTCCATGAGGAACACCTGCGGCTGGCGCACGATCGCGCGGCCCATGGCGACGCGCTGGCGCTGGCCGCCCGAGAGGGCCTTCGGCTTGCGGCTGAGGTACGGCTCGAGGTCGAGCAGCTTCGCGGCCTCGAGGACCCGAGCGGCGCGCTCCTCCTTGCCGACGCCCGCGATCTTGAGCGCGAAGCCCATGTTCTCGGCGACGGTCATGTGCGGGTACAGCGCGTAGTTCTGGAAGACCATGGCGATGTCGCGGTCCTTCGGCGGCACGTCGGTGACGTTGCGGTCGCCGATGAAGATGTTGCCCTCGTTCACCTCTTCGAGGCCCGCGAGCATGCGGAGCGAGGTGGACTTGCCGCAACCCGAGGGGCCGACGAGGACGAGGAACTCGCCGTCTGCGATGTCGAGGTCGAGCTTGTCGACCGCGGGGCGGGTGCCACCGGGATAGAGCCGGGTGGCCTTGTCGAACGTGACCGTTGCCATGGTTCTGCTTCTCCTTCACCGGCAGGTACGTGCCGGACGATCCGTAGTGAATGGATGAGTGCGTCGCCGTCGACGCCCGCTCAGTATCGCATACGCTCAGGCGCGGTCCGAATCGGGGTCGGGCGGCCGGGCCCGAGCCGGCGCGCGACGGAGGGTCCCGACATGGGGTGGACTCCCATGCCGGACGCGGCCCGCACGCGGCATCCGCTTGGGTGATTCCCAGACACGCTTCCTACTATCGTGGGTGCGTTCGCATGCATTCGCGCGCGCCCACACAGCGACCGGAGTTGACCACCTGATGACCTACGGCGGATCCATCCAGCCACGCCAGACCCGAAACGAACGCAGGGAAGCGGCACGGGAGAAGGCCCGGATCCTCCGGGAACAGCAGAAGAAGCGCGAGCGTCGCAACCGGGCGCTCCTGATCACGGGCGTCACCGTCGTCGTCGCGCTGATCGCCGCGGTCATCATCGGCATCGTCGTCCAGAACACGAAGCCCGCGGGCCCCGGCCCGCAGAACATGGCCAGCGACGGCATCGTGCTGACCGCCGGCGAGGACGGCTCCATCGTGGCCGTCGAGACCCCCGCGCTCGACGCCGGCGAGGCCCCCACGCCGACCGTTCCCGACGAGAGCGGCGAGGTCGCCAACATCGTCATGTACATCGACTACCTGTGCCCGTTCTGCGGTCAGTTCGAGGCGACGAACTCGGATTCGATCCGCACGATGGTCGAGTCGGGCGCGGCCACCCTCGAGGTGCACCCCATCGCGATCCTCACGAACAAGTCGGCCGGCACGCAGTACTCCCTGCGTGCGGCGAACGCCGCCGCCTGCGTCGCGGACTCGTCGCCCGACTCGTTCTTCGACTTCAACGCGATCCTGTTCGAGAACCAGCCCGAGGAGGGCACGTCGGGCCTGACGAACGACGAGCTGAAGACGCTCGCCGACGAGGCCGGCGTCTCGAGCCTCTCGACGATCGAGCAGTGCATCGACGACCAGCAGTTCAAGTCGTGGGTGCAGGACGCCACGAACCGCGCGCTCACCGAGCCGATCCCGAACACGGACCCCGAGCTGCCGTCGGTCACCGGCACGCCGACGGTGCTCGTGAACGGCCAGCAGTACGGCGGCTCGCTCGAGGACCCGCAGGAGTTCCAGGCGTTCGTGCTCCAGGCCACGAGCGCGACGTTCAACGACTCCGGCGCGACGCCCACCCCGACGCCGACGCCCGCGCCGCAGTAGGCGGTCACGACGCGCGACGAAGGCCCGGCCACGTGCCGGGCCTTCGTGCTGCCGATAGGATGTCGTGAGGCATCGCCGCCCGCCGGCTTGGCGCAATTGGTAGCGCACCGCTCTTGTAAAGCGGTGGTTGCGGGTTCGAGTCCCGCAGCCGGCTCTTGACCGAGAATCCCAGCACGGATGCCGCGGCCCCGGCCGCCCCGTCCGAGCACCAGCACCGCCATGCCCACGTGGAGCGCACCCGCCTCCCGATGTGGCTCGCGATCGTGTTCGCGCTCGCCTGCGGCGCGCTGACCGCGTTGCAGTCGCGCATCAACGGGCAGCTCGCACATGCGATCGACGACCCCTTCACCGCCGCGGCGATCTCGTTCGGCAGCGGGCTCGTCATCCTGCTGGTCGTGCTGGCCGCGTGGCGCCCGGGCCGCCTGGGCTTCGGCCGCGTCGCGCAGGCGCTGCGCGAACGACGGCTCGCGTGGTGGATGGTGCTCGGTGGGCTCGCCGGTGCGTGGTTCGTGATCACGCAGGGCCTCTCGGCCGGCGTCGTGGGCGTCGCGCTCTTCACGGTGGCGATCGTCGCCGGGCAGACCCTCGGCGGGATCGTGTTCGACCTCGTCGGCCTCGGACCGGGCGGGCGACGCCCGATCACGCCCACGCGCGTGATCGGCGCCGTGCTCGCGCTGGCCGCGATCGGATGGACGGTGTCGGCGCAGCTCGTGCACGACGTGCCGATCCTCCTGATGCTCCTGCCGTTCGTCGCCGGCATCGGCGCGGCCTGGCAGCAGGCGGTCAACGGCCGGGTGCGCAGCGCCGCCGAGAGCGCCCTCACCGCCACGGTGTTCAACTTCGGCGTCGGCACCACGGCGCTCGTGGTCGTGATGCTCGTGCACGCGGCATCCGCCGGCTGGCCCCAGGCGATGCCCACCGAGTGGTGGCTCTACGCGGGCGGTGCCATCGGCTGCGTCTTCATCGCCGGGCAGGCCGTGCTCGTGCGCATCGTCGGCGTGCTCGTGCTCGCGCTGTGCGGCGTCGCAGGACAGCTCGCGGCGGCCCTCTCGCTCGACCTGCTGCTGCCCACGGCCGACCGGCCGGTCGACTTCGCCACCATCGGCGGCACGGTGCTCGCCCTCGTCGCGGTCGTCATCGCGAGCCTCGGCTGGACGCGTCGCCGGCACGCGATCCCGCCGCCCCCGCGCACGGGTGCGATCCCGGTCGTCGGCAGCGACGAGTCGGGTCGCTAGTCGAGCACCGTGAGCCGGCTCGCCGCGATGGGGTCGCTCCGGCGGTCGGTGCGGCGGCCGTCGGGCAGGCCGCCGACGTAGAGCCAGCCGAGCAGGTGCTCGTTCGCGGCGAGGCCGTGCACCTCGGCGACGAGCGGATGCCGCGTGAACGGGCCCGTGCGCCACATCACGCCCCAGCCCGCCTCGTCGAGCAGCAGGCTCAGCACGTGGGCGACGCCGGCCGCCGACGCCTCCTGCTCCCACACGGGGACCTTCTCGTGGTCGGGGATCGTGACCGCGACGACCGCGAGCAGCAGCGGCGCCCGCAGCGGCTTGCCCGCGAGCTTCGCGGCGGCATCGCCCTCCCCGCCCGCTGCGGCCGCGAGTGCGGCGCCGAGCCGCTCCCGGGCGGCGCCGCGCAGCGCGACCACGCGCCACGGCCGCAGCGACGCGTGGTCGGCGACGCGCGACGCGGCCTCGAGCAGCTCGAGCAGGGCCGCGTCGTCGGGTGCGGCATCCGTCACCTTCGAGGCGGAGCGCCGGGCGAGCGCCGCCTCGAGCGCGGAGCCCACGCCTAGGACTCCGGGGTGAAGTCGAGGGCGATCGAGTTCATGCAGTAGCGGTCGCCCGTGGGCGTGCCGAAGCCGTCGGGGAACACGTGGCCGAGGTGCGAGCCGCAGTTCGCGCAGCGCACCTCGGTGCGCACCATGCCGAGCGACGCGTCCTCGATGAGCTCGACGGCCTCGGGGCGGACCGACTCGTAGAAGCTCGGCCAGCCGCAGCCCGAGTCGAACTTGGTGCCGCTCTTGAAGAGCTCGGCGCCGCACGCCGCACAGGCGTAGACGCCGGAGCGCTCCTCATCGAGGAGCTCGCCCGTCCACGGACGCTCGGTCGCCGCCTGGCGCAGCACCGCGTACTGCTCGCCGCCGAGCTCGGCGCGCCACTCCTCGTCGCTCTTCTCCACGCGATACGCCACGGGCGCTCCTTCCGATCGGGTGCCGTGATGGCCGGCATCCATGGTCGCAGGTCTTCCTGCAAGCGGGTGCAACGCGCGACGGATGCCCCGTGTTCCGTGCGCCGCCGCCGCACACGCCGCGCCGCTCGGCGGACACCCGGCGACGGGTCCCTAGGATGTGCAGCAGGCGGCGACGGTCCGCCTGGGACGGGAGGACGCATGAGCGCCGAGCGCGTGCCCGCCCCCGACGACGGGACCGGACTCGACGAGCGCGCGAGACGCGTGCTCGCGTTCGAGGGCCGGGCGTGGCAGCAGGCCGGGCTCAAGGCGGAGGCGATCCGCGAGGAGTTCGGGATCTCGGCCGCCCGTTACTATCGGATCCTCGGCGAGCTCATCGATTCGCCTGCGGCGCTCCGGCACGACCCCATGCTGATCAAGCGCCTGCAGCGGATGCGCGAGGCGCGCGCGGCGACGCGCGCGCGTCGCTCGCTCTCGATCGGCCGACCGCTCGACTGAGCGACGGCCCCGACCCCCGACTGGACCCCATGGCGCAGAAGTTCCCTCGCGATCGATTCGACTCCATCCCGCACGGCATCGAGCGGGTCGGGGCCCATCGCGCGCCGGCACGTCGCGGTGCGCGCTGGGTGGCGTTCGGCTGGGCCGCGCTCGCGACCGTCGTGCTCGTCGCCGTGGGGATCGGCGCCGTGATCGTGTTCAACGACCGCCTGAACTTCGGCGACACGGGCGTGGCCACGCCGACGCCGACGCCCGTCGTGACGGCGGCGCCGACCGTCGCGCCCGACATCCCGGTGACCGTCCTGAACGGCACCACGACGTCCGGTCTCGCCGCGCGGGCCGCCGAGACGCTCACCGCGGCCGGCATCCCCGTCGGCACCACCGCGAACGCGAGCGAGCAGGACCTCACCGAGACGGTCGTCTACTATGCGACGCCCGACCTCGAGGGAGCCGCGCGAGGCGTCGCCGCCGCGATCCCCGAGGCCGACGTGCGCCTCGACGCGAAGTTCGCCGAGGTGGGCACTCCGCTCGTGCTCGTGGTGGGATCCGACTACGCAGCGGCCACCGGCGGTTGATCGCGACCGAATCGTTGCCATTCTGCGACATTTCCTTGCGTCCGACCTCTTGTGCCGCGACGTCACGTCGTTAGTATCTGGAATTGGTCGCTCTATCCCGTGTGAAACGCCCGGTGCCGAACGAGGTGCCTCGTCAGCACGAACGAGGGGGCCCGGTACAGGCGACAGGCACGTGCTGATCGACACACGGCAACATGGGAGCAACGCATGGCGAACGGAACCGTCAAGTGGTTCAACGCTGAAAAGGGATACGGGTTCATCACGGTCGACGGCGGGGGCCAGGACGTGTTCGTCCACTACTCCGCGATCGACATGGCGGGCTACAAGGTCCTCGAAGAGGGCCAGCAGGTCGTCTTCGAGGTCGGCACGGGTGCCAAGGGGCCCCAGGCCGAGGCCGTCCGCCCCGCCTGATCCACGAGCTTGGACGCGCCGCCGGTTCGCCGGCGGCGCGTTCGTGCATCCGGGGGCGGATGCCGCGCGCATCCGTGTGCCCGGTTCTGGGGGTGCGCCGGGGCCATCGATCGGTGCGCCGAACCTCCCGGGGGTACCCCTCGATGGCTAGCATGGCGCCATGGCACGGCGTGCCCGCCCGGTCCTGGGGCGGAGGGGTGTGCCGCTGGCCGCCGTCGCGGCATCGGCACTCCTCCTGTGCGCCTGCGACGCGGCATCCGTCGACCTCATCCCGACCGCGACGCCGACGCATGAGGCGCGGCCCGCGGCCGAGGCCGCGCCCGTCGGGATCGCGTTCGCCCCGCTGAGCGGCACGCCCGCGGACGCCGCCGCGCTGCGGCATCCGTCGCTCGCCGTGAAGATCGACAACCACTGGGACGCGCGCCCGCAGATCGCGTTGAACCGCACCGACCTCGTCTACGAGGAGCTCGTCGAGGGCGGGCTGACCCGGTACGTCGCGGTCTGGCACTCCGACGTGCCCGACCAGGTGGGCCCGGTGCGCTCCGTGCGGCCGATGGACCCGCTCATCGCCAGTCCGCTCGGCGGCATCATCGCCTACTCGGGCGGACAGCAGTACTTCGTCGACCTCATGCACGCGACGCCGCTGCTCAACGTCGTCGCCGACGAGGACGACGGGACGCTGTTCGAGCGCGCGGACGACCGGCCCGGTCCGCACGACCTCGTCCTCGCGGCAGCCGACGTCGTCGCCGCGAACGCCGGGCTCGCGCCGCCGCCGGTGCAGTTCGCCTACGGCACGGCCGACCCGCTCGCCGCGCCGTCGCTCGCGGCGACGCCGACGTCCCGCATCGAGCTCGTGTTCTCGGAGTCGAGCAGCCCGTCGTGGGAGTGGGACCCGACGACGTACGCCTGGCTGCGGGCGCAGGACGGCACACCCGACCTCGAGGCGTCGGGGGAGCGCATCCGGGCGACGAACGTGGTGACCCTGCGCGTCGCGATCGAGTGGCCCTATGAAGAGGTGCCGCTCACGGCGCTCACCGGAACCGGGGAGGCGTGGGTGTCGGCCGGTGGGCGGACCGCGCACGGCACGTGGACGAAGCCCGACGCCGGCGCGCCGATCACGCTCACGGCCGACGACGGCTCCACGCTCCGGCTCGCGCCCGGCAACACCTGGATCGAGCTCGTGCCGAACGAGGGGTCCGCGGCGTTCGCGCCCTGATCCGCCCTTCACCGTCCTTCTCAGCGCCGATGCGACGACGGATGCCGCGACGCCGCGTCACGCGCACGGCGAACACGGCCCGAGACGCCGCCGCGCGGCATCCGGCTCGCTTGCACTCGTGACGGTCGAGTGCCAGAATCGTCTTTAGCACTCACTCGATTCGAGTGCTAAACCCCAAGATTCTTGGACGTCCGGGAAGGGACGAGAGACACACATGGCAAAGATCATTGCTTTCAACGAGGAGGCCCGCCGCGGTCTCGAGCGTGGCCTCAACACGCTCGCCGACGCGGTCAAGGTGACCCTCGGCCCGCGCGGTCGCAACGTCGTGCTCGAGAAGAAGTGGGGCGCCCCCACCATCACGAACGACGGCGTGTCGATCGCCAAGGAGATCGAGCTCGACGACCCGTACGAGAAGATCGGCGCCGAGCTCGTCAAGGAGGTCGCGAAGAAGACCGACGACGTCGCCGGTGACGGCACCACCACCTCGGTCGTGCTCGCCCAGGCGCTCGTGCGCGAGGGCCTCCGCAACGTCGCCGCAGGCGCCGACCCCATCTCGCTGAAGCGCGGCATCGAGAAGGCCGTCTCGGCCGTCTCCGAGGAGCTCCTCGCCGCCGCCAAGGAGGTCGAGACCAAGGAGGAGATCGCCGCCACCGCGTCGATCTCGGCCGCAGACCCCCAGATCGGCGAGATCATCGCCGAGGCGATCGACAAGGTCGGCAAGGAGGGCGTCGTCACCGTCGAGGAGTCGAACACCTTCGGCACCGAGCTCGAGCTCACCGAGGGCATGCGCTTCGACAAGGGCTACCTGTCGGCGTACTTCGTCACCGACCCCGAGCGCCAGGAGGCGGTCTTCGAGGACCCGTACATCCTGATCGTCAACAGCAAGGTCTCGAACATCAAGGACCTGCTGCCCATCGTCGACAAGGTGATCCAGACCGGCAAGCAGCTGCTCATCATCGCCGAGGACGTCGACGGCGAGGCGCTCGCGACCCTGATCGTGAACAAGATCCGCGGCATCTTCAAGTCGGTCGCCGTCAAGGCCCCCGGCTTCGGCGACCGTCGCAAGGCGCAGCTCCAGGACATCGCGATCCTCACCGGCGGCCAGGTCATCTCCGAGGAGGTCGGCCTCAAGCTCGAGAACGTCACCCTCGACCTGCTCGGCCAGGCGCGCAAGGTCGTCATCACCAAGGACGAGACGACCATCGTCGAGGGCGCGGGCGACCCCGAGCAGATCGCCGGCCGCGTGGCCCAGATCCGCTCGGAGATCGAGAACACCGACTCCGACTACGACCGCGAGAAGCTCCAGGAGCGCCTCGCGAAGCTCGCCGGCGGCGTGGCCGTCATCAAGGCGGGCGCGGCCACCGAGGTCGAGCTCAAGGAGCGCAAGCACCGCATCGAGGACGCCGTCCGCAACGCGAAGGCCGCCGTCGAGGAGGGCATCGTCGCCGGTGGTGGCGTCGCCCTCATCCAGGCCGGCCAGAAGGCCTTCGGCAACCTCGAGCTCGACGGCGACGAGGCGACCGGCGCCAACATCGTGAAGGTCGCCATCGAGGCGCCGCTCAAGCAGATCGCCCTCAACGCGGGCCTCGAGCCGGGCGTCGTCGCGGCCAAGGTCGCGGAGCTCCCCGCGGGTCACGGCCTCAACGCCGCGACCGGCGAGTACGGCGACCTCGTCGCGCAGGGCATCATCGACCCCGCCAAGGTGACCCGCTCGGCGCTGCAGAACGCCGCGTCGATCGCCGGCCTCTTCCTCACCACCGAGGCCGTCGTCGCCGACAAGCCCGAGAAGAACCCGGCTCCGGTCGGCGACCCGACGGGCGGCATGGACTTCTAGTCCGCACACCTCAGGGCCTCGTGCCCGAACGCGATGGGCGTCTCCTCCGGGAGGCGCCCATCGTCGTGTCGGGGGCGAGTCGGGGGCTCCCTTCGTCGTGCTCGGGTCTGGGCACTCGGGTACTCGGATACTCGGGCACTCGGGTACACGAGCACTTCGAAACCTCGGAACTCGGGAGCCCCGGCACGTCGGAACTCCGGAACTCCGGACCTTCGTGACTTCGGACCTTCGCAACTTCGGAACTTCGGAACGTCGGAACTCGGGAACCGAGTGCACGGGTGGGACGGTCGCCGGCTGGCTGCGGGGCGAAGGCGCTCCGGTGCCCCGCCGCCTCGCCGAGGCGATGCCACCGGGCGCTACCGCAGGAACAGCCGCGCGTTCGCCTGCTCGGCCTCGGCGTACTGCGTCGCCGCGACGCCGAGGGCGTGGCTGAGCTGTGCCAGGCTCTGCTCCACATGCAGCTGCGTCGCGCGCCAGTCGGCGACCGCGCCCTGGAAGGCGGTGGCGGCCTGACCCGTCCACGACGACTGCAGGCCGGTGAGCTGCGCGACGAGCGACCCCACCTCCGACTGGATGCGGCCGATCGTGCCCTGCACCGACTGGGTGGCGGCGGACACCTGCGCGGCGTCGACGTGGTAGCTGGTCATGGTGATCCCTTCATCGATGGGTGGGACCCCACGGTAGGCCGACGGCCGCTGCCCGACCTCACGCCGGCGACATGCGGCACGCGGCATCCGCTCGACCACTCGTTGTCGAGGACGAGTGCGGACGTGAGCTCAGGCGCTCGTGACCGACTGGGGCGCGGCCGACGAGCCTGCGAGCGGAAGCGACACCCGGAAGGTCGCGCCGCCGCCCGGCGTCTCGACGACGTCGACGGAGCCGTTGTGCGCCGCGATGATCGACGACACGATCGCGAGCCCGAGGCCCGAGCCGCCCGTCTCGCGGGTGCGCGAGGTGTCGGCGCGCCAGAAGCGCTGGAAGATCTTCTCGCGGATCTGGGGCGGGATGCCCTCGCCGTGGTCGACGACCTCGATCATGGCGCGCTCCGCCGTGTCGTCGACCGACACCCGGATCTCGATCGGGCTGTCGTCGGTCGTGAACCGGATCGCGTTCGCCATGAGGTTCGTGATGACCTGGCGGATCTTGTTCTCCTCGGCGAGCACCACCGCGCGTCGCACGGGCGCGGTGACCATGCCGGCGGTCGTCGTCGTGACGGACTGCTGCTGGTCGGCCTGCGGCTCGGCGGCGGGGTACGTCGTGATGCGCGCGTCGGCGCTCGAGACGCGCGCCCGCGACGACTGCCCGCGACGCGATCCGGATGCCCCGGCGCCCGCGCGCTGGCCCGACCCGCGCCTCCCGGCGCCCGACGCCGGCGAGTCGCCGCGGGGACGTCGTCCGCGCAGTCGCGCGAGCGTGGCGCCCGCGAAGGAGATCGCTCCGGTCGGCGGCCGCTCGGGCTCCAGCTCCACCTCGAGCTCGGGCGTCGCCCCGCCTGCGGCATCCGCACCGCCGAGCTCTTCGGGCGCGATGACGGTGACCGTGCGGCCCGGGTTCGCGGCCATGGCGTCGAGCGCGGCGTCGCGGGCGAGCGGCACGAGGTCGACCTCGGCGAGCTCGAGCGGCTTGGCCTCGTCGAGTCGGGCGAGGGCCAGCAGGTCCTCGACGAGGCCGCCCATGCGGATGGCCTCCTTCTCGATGCGGTCCATGGCCTGCGCGACCTCGTCGGGGCTCTGCAGCGCGCCCATGCGGTAGAGCTCGGCGTAGCCGCGCACCGACACGAGCGGCGTGCGCAGCTCGTGCGACGCGTCGCCGACGAACCGGCGCATCTGCTCGATGGTGCGCGCGCGGTCGCGGAACGCCCGGTCGATGCGGTTGAGCATGGTGTTGAGGGAGCGGTTGAGGCGTCCGACCTCGGTGTTCGGGGTCGCGCCGCCGAGGCGCTGGCCGAAGTCGCCGTCGGCGATGGCCGCGGCCGTGCGCTCGACCTCGCGCAGCGGGGTGAAAGTCGACGTCACGAGCATGCGCGTGAGGAGGGCGCCGACGAGCACGACGCCGAGGCCGAAGCCGAGGAAGATCGTGAGGTACACGGCGAGCAGCCGCTCGGTGTCCTTCGACGAGATCGCGATGATGATCGGCGCGTAGTTGCCGTGCTTGTCGACCGTCATGACCGCGCTCACGGCCCGGAAGGTGGGCTGGCCGCTCGCGTCCTCGAGCGGGTACACGGTGTACTTGCCGCTCGTGCTGCGCTCGTTGGTGACGTTGACCTCGGCGACCGTGAGGCTCGACGGGATCTCGGGGTACGTCTCGCTGTCGCGCTGCTCCCAATTGTGGTCGAGGAGCTCGGCCGTCGCCGGGTCGTAGACCGCGACGAACACCTCGTCGGACGACGCGAACGAGAGGTCGCCGAGGTCGGCCCTCGCGCCGGGCGCGTTCTCGACCTCGAAGTACTTGTTCAGGTCGCCGGCGGCGATGGTGTCGAGCTTCGAGGCCATCTGGTCCTCGACGTACGAGCGCAGCATGGCCGCTGTGCCGATGCCCGAGACGAGCAGTCCGAGGGTCAGCATCAGCACCGTCACCCCGGTGATCTTGGTGCGCAGGGAGATGCGGTTCCACCGCTCGGAGATCGTCTGGTGCATGGCGGGCCGAGTCTAGGCGGCGAAGCCTGAGTCAGGGCTTGGAGGACTTCAGCATGTAGCCGAATCCCCGCTTCGTCTGGATGAGCGGCTCACTGGAGTGCTGGTCGAGCTTGCGACGCAGGTAGGAGATGTAGCTCTCGACGATGCCGGCGTCGCCGTTGAAGTCGTACTCCCACACGTGGTCGAGGATCTGCGCCTTCGACAGCACGCGGTTGGGGTTCAGCATGAGGTAGCGCAGCAGCTTGAACTCGGTGGGGGAGAGCTCGACGGGCACGTCGCCGACGAGCACCTCGTGCGTGTCCTGGTCCATCGTGAGCTCGCCCGTGCGGATGACGGCGTCCTCCTCGGCGTGCATCGTGCGGCGCAGGATCGCCTTGATGCGCGCGACGATCTCGTCGAGGCTGAACGGCTTGGTGACGTAGTCGTCGCCGCCGACGGTGAGGCCCGTGATCTTGTCCTCGGTGTCGTCCTTCGCGGTGAGGAAGAGGATCGGCGCCGTATACCCGGCCGACCGGAGGCGCTTGGTCACGCCGAAGCCGTTCATGTCGGGAAGCATGACGTCGAGGATGATGAGGTCGGGCTCCTCCTCGAGGACTGCGCTGATGGTCTGCGCGCCGTTGCCCACGGCGCGCACCGCGAACCCGGCGAACCGGAGGCTCGTCGTGAGGAGGTCGCGGATGTTGGGCTCGTCGTCGACGATGAGAATGCGGGGTCCATCGCTCATGGATCCCATTCTCTTGAAGTTCGCTGTGATCTGCCTGAGAGTCAGTTGGATGAATCGAATGCGCCGGCGATGCGCAGGCAGCATCCGCCGGCGCCCGGGTCGAGCAGCACTCGATCGGATGCCGCGCCGACCTCATCGGCCATTGCGCACACGAGCGCGTGGTTGAGGTCGCAGACGACGCCCGGATGCTGCTGCGCCAGCTTGTGGAACGGGCACGTGCCGAGCACCGTGTCGTCGCCCTCGGCGCGGGGCTCGAAGCCCTCGCGCAGGAGCGCGACCTCGAGATCGGCGGCCCCGGAGGCAAGTCGATGCCCCGCACGGCTCGCGGCGTCGCGGAGCGCGGCCTTCGGCGAGGCGCCCGCGGCGGCGTGCTCGATCGCCTCGGCCATGACGCTGCCCGCCACGGCGTAGAGGCGCCGCGGCACGCTCAGCGCGAACTCGGAATCGCCGCGGCGGTAGAGCTTCGCCGGTCGCCCGGCGCCGGGGCCCGAGCGGCCGTTCAGGCGCCGGAACTCCACGGCCAGCAGGCCGGCCGCGGCGAGGCGCTCGAGGTGGAAGGCGGCGGTGGACCGCGGGAGGTCGAGCTCGTGCGCGACGGCCTCGCGAGTGACACCCTCGTCGTGCTCGACCACTGCGGCGTAGACGCGCCGCCGCAGGGGGTCGGCGAGCAGGGCGGCGGCCGACCAGCGGCCGCCGGCCTCGGGTCCGCCGTCGGATGCCATGACGCGACTCTACTCTAAAAACAGGATCCGTTGACAGAAATCGGGGACCGACCTAGCGTCGATCGCACAGGGTGTCGAGGGCGCAACGGCCGAGGCGGACGCCCGGAGGAGGTGCGGGATGAGCCCGGAGGGAACGCCGGCGATCGTGTCGCTGCACGCCGTGACCGACGACGAACGGGCGCGTCCCGCCATCGACCGCGACCGCGCGCGGGCCGCCGTCGCCGACCTGCTCATCGCCCTCGGGCAGGACCTCGACTCGCCGCACCTCGCGGAGACGCCGCGGCGCGCCGCCGACGCGCTCATCGAGCTCCTCACCCCCGAGCCGTTCCGCGCCACGACGTTCCCCAACGACGAGGGGTGCGACGACCTCGTGGTCGTCGCCGGCATCCCGTTCCACTCGCTCTGCGAGCACCACCTGCTGCCGTTCCGCGGCGTCGCCCACGTCGGGTACCTGCCCGGCGACCGGCTCGTCGGCCTCTCGAAGCTGGCGCGCATCGTCGAGCAGTCCTCGCGGTCGCTCCAGGTGCAGGAGCGGATGACGCGGCAGCTCGCGGAGTGGCTCGAGCGCGAGCTCGCACCGCGCGGCACCGGCGTCGTGCTCGAGGCCGAGCATCTCTGCATGTCGCTGCGAGGGCCACGTATCGTGGGCAGCGTGACCACGACCAGGAGCTTCACCGGGCTCCTCCGAGACGACGAACGCCTCCGCCGCGAGTTCGAGTCGCGGTGCGACGCGCAGGGAATGGAGCGCACGAGATGAGCAGCGAGCACGGCATCGTCATCGTCGGCGGCGGCCTGGCGGGCGCGCGGGCGGCCGAGGGAGCGCGTGCCGCGGGCTACGACGGGCCCGTACGCATCGTCGCGGGCGAGGACGCCATGCCCTACATCCGACCCCCGCTCTCGAAGGAGTTCCTGAACGGCGCCGCCACCCGCGAGTCCGTCGACGTGCACCCCGCCGAGTGGTACGACGAGCACCGCGTCCAGGTGCTCCGCGGCATCCGTGCGACCGGGCTCGGCCTGCCGGAGCATCGCGTGCGGCTCGACGACGGACGCCACCTCGACTACGACCGGCTGCTGCTCGCGACGGGCTCGGCGCCGCGGCACTGGCCGGGCGCCGGCGCCGACCTCGAGGGCGTGCACGTGCTGCGCACGATCGGCGACTCGATCGCGCTGCGCGACCTGCTCTCGCCGGGCGGTCGTCGCATCGTGCTCATCGGGGCGGGCTGGATCGGGCTCGAGGTCGCGGCCGCCGCGCGCGGATACGGCAACGAGGTCACGGTCGTGGCGCCCGAGGCGGTGCCGCTCGAGGCCGCGATCGGGCCCGCAGCGGGCGAGGTGTTCGCGCGACTGCACCGCGAGCACGGCGTCGACCTGCGCATGTCCACGAAGGTCGACGGGATCGTCGGCGCCGACGGACGCGTGACCGGGGTCGCGCTCGAGGGCGGCGAGGTCGTGCCCGCCGACGCGGTCGTCGTCGGCATCGGCGCCGTGCCGC
Organism: Agromyces mariniharenae; assembly: GCF_008122505.1. NCBI lineage: Bacteria > Bacillati > Actinomycetota > Actinomycetes > Micrococcales > Microbacteriaceae > Agromyces > Agromyces mariniharenae. The sequence goes on from NZ_VSSB01000001.1 coordinate 2,792,430, forward strand.
TCACGGGGCTCGCCGAGGAGGCCGGCATCGAGGTCGACAACGGCGTCGTGACGGATGCCGCGTTCCGCACGAGTGCCGACGACGTCTACGCCGTGGGCGACGTCGCGAGCGTCTTCCAGCCGTTCCTCGGCGAGCACCTGCGCACCGAGCACTGGGCGACCGCCGAGAACCAGGGCCCCGCCGCCGGACGCTCCATGGCGGGCGAGGCGGTCGAGTACGACGAGCCGCCCTACTTCTACACCGACCAGTACGATCTCGGCATGGAGTACTCGGGCTACGGGCCCCTCATGGCGGGCGTCGAGCCCGTGTTCCGGGGCGACGTGCCCGGGCGCGAGTTCATCGCCTTCTGGCTCGCCGACCACCGGGTCGTGGCGGGCATGAACGTCAACGTGTGGGACGTGAACGAGCAGGTGCAGGAGTTCATCCGCTCGCGTGCCCGCGTCGACGTCGACCGGCTGGTCGACCCGGCGATCCCGCTCGAGGTCGTGCTCCGCGAGGCCACCGCATGAGCCGTTCCTCCTGGGCCGCGGCGTGAGCCGCCCGCTCGGCTGGGTCGAGCCCGAGTACGCGCACCCGGTGCGCCGCATCGCCGGACGTGACGTCGACTTCCGGCGGACGATCGCGGTCATGGCCGTCGTGAACCGCACGCCCGACTCGTTCTACGACCGCGGCGCGACGTTCGGGCTCGACGCGGCGGTCGCCGCGGGCCGCCGCGCCGTCGAGCAGGGCGCCGCGTGGATCGACATCGGCGGCGCGAGGTTCGGCCCCGGCCCGGCGATCCCCGTCGAGGAGGAGATCGACCGCGTGGTGCCCGTCGTCGAGGCGCTCGCCGGTGCGGGCGCGGCGCTCTCGGTCGACACGTTCCACGCCGAGGTCGCGGCGGCGGCGATCGCCGCCGGAGCGCACGTGATCAACGACACCACGGGCCTGCACGACCCGGCGCTCGCCGATGTCGTCGCGGCATCCGATGCGACGCTCGTGATCACGCACAGCCGGGCCGAGCCGCGGCAGTGGTTCCCGCGGCCCGAGTACGACGACGTGGTCGCCGAGGTCGCCGCGTTCCTCGAGGAGCGCACCGCGCTCGCCGTGGCGCACGGGGTGCCCGAGGAGCGCATCGTGCTCGATCCGGGCCACGACCTCAACAAGAACACCCGGCACAGCCTCGAGCTCACGCGCCGCTTCGGCGAACTCACCCGGCTCGGGTTCCCGCTCGTGGCGGCCGTCTCGAACAAGGACTTCGTCGGCGAGGCGCTTGGCCGCCCGCGCGAGGAGCGGCTGGCGGGCTCGCTCGCGGCGGCGGTGTTCTGCGCGACCCAGGGTGCGCGCATCCTGCGCATGCACAACGTGCCCGAGTCGGTCGACGCGGCACGCATGGTCGAGGCGATCATGGGCTGGCGCGAGCCCGCGCACCTGAAGCACAACGTTGTCGACGGACCGAACGAGGAGTCATGAGCGCACCGACGCGGGAGCAGCTGCTCGAGGCCTACGCGATCGACGACCGGGCAACGCCCGCCGTGCGCATGAACTTCGTGATGAGCCTCGACGGGGCCGTCACGCTCGAGGGTCGCAGCGGCGGCCTGGGCGACGAGCACGACCGGCTCGCGATGCAGGTGCTGCGCACGCTCGCCGACGTGGTGCTGATCGGCGCCGGCACGGTGCGCGTCGAGGGCTACGGCGGGCTGCAGGTCGGCGAGGCGGATGCCGCGTGGCGGCGCGCGAACGGACTCGCCGCGCAGCCCAGGGTCGCCGTGGTGTCGTCGCGTCTCGACCTCTCGCCCGGGCATCCGTTCTTCGCGGACGCGGTCGAGCGTCCGATCGTGGTGACCCACGCCGCGGCGCCCGCGGATCGGCGCGAGGCGCTCGCCGAGGTCGCCGACGTGCTCGTCGGCGGCGCGGCATCCGTCGACGTGCGCGAGATGGTCGACGCGCTCGCCGAGGCCGGGCTGCCACAGGTGCTGTGCGAGGGCGGACCGCACCTGTTCGGCTCGCTCATCGAGGCCGACCGCGTCGACGAGCTGTGCCTGAGCCTCAGTCCGCTGCTCGTCGCGGGTGCGGCGGGGCGGATCGTGCGCGGCGCGCCAGAGGTCGAGCGGGCGATGCGGCTCGTGCACGCGATCCCGGCGGGGGACCTGCTGCTGCTGCGGTATTCGCGCCGGCGCTGAGCTCAGCGCACCGGCCGGTACACGAGGTGCGTCACGAGCGACGTGCCGCGTGCCGACACCTGCTCGAACCGCTGCCGCGGGACGCCCTCGAAGAGGCGCTCGCCGGCGCCGAGGACGGCCGGCGAGACGTGCACGCGCAGCTCGTCGATGAGGCCGGCGGCGAGGAACTGGTTCACGGTCGACGCGCCGCCCGCGACCGCGACGTTGCGCTCGCCCGCCGCCGCGCGTGCCCGCTCGAGCGCCGCGTGGATGCCATCGGTCACGAAGTGGAACGTGGTGCCGCCCTCCATGGGGACCGGCTCGCGCTCCCGATGCCCGAGCACGAACACGGGTCCGTGGTACGGCGGCTCGTCGCCCCACCACCCCTTCCAGTCGAGGTCCCACTCGCCGCGGTCGGGTCCGAACATGTTGCGGCCCATGATGAACGCGCCCGCGTCGACGATGGCGTCGACCTCGGCCCGGTTCTCGTCGGCCGCGTCGAACATCCAGGCGTGCAGCCAGCCCTCGTCGATGTCGCCGAGCGGCTGCTCGAGGCTCTGGTCGATCCCGGCTGAGTAGCCGTCCATGGAGACGGAGATGTCGCACGTGACGATGGGCATGGTGTTCCTCCTCGAACGAGTCCACGGTCGCAACTGGTGCGAGCCTACGAGGAACCGCCGACGCCGGCGATCAGGCCGCGATGGCGTGCGCGTCGAGGATCGTGTAGCTGTAGCCCTGCTCTGCGAGGAACCGCTGGCGGTTCTGCGCGAAGTCCTGGTCGACCGTGTCGCGGGCGACGAGCGTGTAGAAGTTCGCCGAGAGGCCCGACTCCTTGGGGCGGAGCAGGCGGCCGAGGCGCTGCGCCTCCTCCTGGCGCGAACCGAACGAGCCCGACACCTGGATGGCGACGGTCGCCTCAGGGAGGTCGACCGAGAAGTTCGCGACCTTCGACACGACCAGCACGGGCGTACGGCCGTCGCGGAACTCCTGGAACAGCCGCTCCCGCTCGTCGACCGGCGTCGCACCGGTGAGCTGGGGGGCGTCGAGCGCCTCGGCGAGCTCGTCGATCTGGTCGAGGTACTGGCCGATCACGAGGATCCGCTCGCCCTCGTGCCGCGCGACGAGCTGTCGCACCACGTCGAGCTTCGCCGGCGCGGTGGCGGCGAGCCGGTAGCGCTCGTCGTCGGCGGATGCCGCGTACGCGAGCCGCTCGGACTGGGGCAGGTCGATGCGCACCTCGTAGCAGGCCGCGGGCGAGATGAAGCCCTGCGCCTCGATCTCCTTCCACGGGGCGTCGAACCGCTTGGGGCCGATGAGCGAGAACACGTCGCCCTCGCGGCCGTCCTCGCGCACGAGCGTCGCGGTCAGGCCGAGCCGGCGGCGGGCCTGGAGCTCGGCGGTCAGCTTGAACACGGGCGCGGGCAGCAGGTGCACCTCGTCGTAGACCACGAGGCCCCAGTCGAGCGCGTCGAGGAGCGCCAGGTGGGCGTACTCGCCCTTCCGCTTGGCGGTGAGGATCTGGTACGTCGCGATCGTGACGGGCTTCACCTCCTTCACCTGCCCCGAGTACTCGCCGATCTCCTCGGCGGTGAGGCTCGTGCGCTTGAGGAGCTCGTCGCGCCACTGCCGGGCGGAGACGGTGTTCGTGACGAGGATGAGGGTCGTGGTCTTGGCGGTCGCCATCGCACCCGCGCCCACGAGCGTCTTGCCCGCGCCGCACGGCAGCACGACCACGCCCGAACCGCCGTCGAAGAAGTTGTCGACGGCCTTCTGCTGGTAGTCGCGCAGGTGCCAGTCGTGCTGGTCGAGGTCGATCTCGTGCGGCGTGCCCGGCGTGTAGCCGGCGAGGTCCTCGGCGGGCCAGCCGAGCTTCACGAGCTCCTGCTTGAGCTGGCCGCGCGCCCACGCCTCCACGAGGAAGCTCGAGTCGTCGAGGCGCTCGGTCAGGAGCGGCGCGATCCGCTTCGCGTTGGCCACCTCGGTGAGCACCGCGATGTCGTCGCTGTGCAGGCGCAGCGCGCCGTCGTCGGTGCGGTCGACGACGAGCCGGCCGTAGCGCGCGACGGTCTCGCGCATGTCGACGGACACCGTCTGCGGGACCGGGAACTTCGCGTACCGCTCGAGCGTGCCGAGCATGTCGTCGGCGTCGTGCCCCGCCGCCCGCGCGTTCCACAGGCCGAGCCGCGTGATGCGGTAGGTGTGCACGTGCTCGGGTGCGCGCTCGAGCTCGGCGAAGACCGCGAGGTCGTGCCGCGCGTCCTCGGCGAGGGGATGCGCGACCTCGAGGAGCACGGTCCGGTCGCTCTGCACGATGAGGGGGCCGTCTGACATAACCGTCGAGTCTACGCCTGCTTCGTGACGTGACGGCCGACGTCGCGGGTCGAGGAGCGCCGGGCGGAGCCGGACGCGTCTCGAAACCCGTGCACGCGGCTCAGACGTTCGTGGGCGCCGGCGACACCGCGGCGATGGCCGACAGCGGCAGCGTTCGCTCGATGTCGGCCTTGCGATCGCGGGCACGCAGGCGGCCGTTCGCGACGCTCGCGGGCGCCAGCAGGTAGTCGGCGGTCTGGCCGCCGGGCATGCGCACGGTGACCGTGAGCGTCTCCTTGGCGCGGGCCGCCGCCTCGAGCTGGCGTGCGAGCCACGCCTGCTCGGTCGCGCCCTCGTCGCCGGTGGCGAGCACGCGGTCGAGCATCGCGGCGATCGGGTCGGTCTTCGGCGGCGGAGCGGGCGCGGGCGCGAGTCGGTGGCGCTTCAGACGGATGATGTCGCCGTTCGCGTCCTCGGCGGCCACGGGGTACTTCGCGTCGGAGAGCGCCCAGAACACCACGTCGGGCGTGAACCGCGAGAGCAGGCGGTGCGGGCCCGTCTGCCGGAGCCCGAGCGAGGTGAGCGACTGGTCGACCGCGAGCGTGCGCACGAGCTGCTCGTCGTCGGAGCGGATGGACGCGCGCGCCGGGGCATCCGCCTCGTCGGCCGCGGCGACCCGCACCGAGCCGAACCGCGTCGACGCCTCGGCCACGAGGTACTCGAGCGGCTGCGGGATGCCCGTCAGCGACAGCCCGCCGAGGAACTCGAGGATCGACTCGGCCGACTCGCCGGCGGCCAGGCCGCGGTTCACGGATGCCGCGTTGATGCGATAGGTCGATGCGAGGTCGCGCCCCTCGACGTCCGCGAACCCGCGCAGCCTGCCGTCGAGCGCGGGCTCGAGCGGACCGGGGGAGACGACCGTGAGGTCGTGCTGCAGGTACACCTTGTCGACCTGCGCCGGGAAGTGCGCGGCGAGCGTCCGCGCGGCGCGGTCGATGTCGCCGGCGAGCACGAGGCGGCCCGGCTCGATGGGCTCGCCCGCCACCGCGAGCCCCAGCGCCTCGGCCTCGGCGACGAGCCGGTCGAGCCCGTCCTCGATCCAGCGGCCGCCCGCCGGGTAGAACCAGTGCACGTCGTCGCGCAGGTCGGTGGCCGTGAGGTTCTCGCTGCGCCGGGCGACGAGTTCGCGCAGCGGCGCCGGCACGCGGTCGCGCCAGCACTCGGCGAGGCGCCGCCAGCGCCGGGCTGCGCTCTGCTGCGTCCACTCCGCGCCGAGGTCGGACTCGAGCCAGAAGGCGCCGTCGCGCACCACGAGGCCGGCCTCGTCGGCGCGGTGGAACAGCCGTGGGAGCGACTCGAGCGCGACGCCGCTCACCTCGGCGAGTCGCTTCGAGTCGGGCAGCGCGAGGCCGCCCTTCGCGAGCTCGCGGGCGGGCTGGTTGCCGAGCTCCGCGAGCAGCTCCGCGGTCGCCGCGACGGTCGCGTACGCGGTCTCGGCCGCGCGTCGCTCGAGCAGGCTGCGGTCGACGTCGTCGACGCCGACGAGCACGGGCGGAGCGGGGGCGGCGAGCTCGTCGGCCGGCGGGATGTCGCGCGGCGTGTGCACCCCGATGCGGCCCGTGATCGCGGTGGGCACGTGCACATGGTCGTCGGAGTCCACCACCATCAGGAGCGCGGCGAGCTCATCGACGAGGGCGGGCGCGGCATCCGCCAGCTCGTCGGTGGCCCCGAGCTCCTGCAGCCTGCCGTGGACGGCCTCGAGCGTGGTGTCGCCGTGCTCGTCGGCCACGTCGGATGCCGCGGCGAGCACGGCGAGGTGGCGGCGGTCGAGCCGGCTCAGCGCGTGGTCGACGGAGTCGGGTGCGAGCAGCACCTCGGCGAGGTCGAAGAGGTCGCGCACGCCGGAGGCGTCGAACTCGCGCGCCTGCAGTGCCGACGCGAGTCCGGGTCGCGGCAGCCCCCTGAGTCGTGCGGCGAGCTCGAGCATCGGCCGCCGGTCAGCTCGATCCGGCCCGGCCGGCGCGGGCTCGACGGACGCCGTTGACGATGAGGAGCGCGATGAGGAGGAGGAACGCGATGGGCAGCCCGAACAACGGGAGCGTGAGCACGATGGGCCAGACGCCCTGGCTGAAGCCGTCGTTCGCCCCGGCTCCGACGGCCGTGCCGATCATGACCGCGATGAACGCGAGGATCGAGAGCCCCACGATCGCGACGAACATGTACGCGAGGATGCGCTCGGCGCGGTGCTGGGTCACGGGACCGGAATCGCTCACTTTCCCAGAATAGGGCAGGCGGCCGTCCTCGGGGTCGAGGACTCCTAGACTGGATGGAGCACGGCGACGCGGTCCAGCGCGCCCTCCGACGCGAGCGAGGTTCACACGATGCCCACCGGCAAGGTCAAGTTCTACGACGAGGAGAAGGGGTTCGGCTTCATCAGCTCCGATGACGGCCAGGAGGTCTTCCTCCACGCGTCCGCCCTCCCCGCCGGCGCGACCGTGCGCAGCGGCACCCGCCTCGAGTTCGGCGTCGCCGAGGGCAAGCGCGGCGCGCAGGCCCTCTCGGTGCGCGTGCTCGACGCGCCGGTGAGCCTCACCAAGATCAACCGCAAGCCAGCCGACGACATGGCGATCATCGTCGAGGACGTCGTGAAGGTGCTCGACGGCATCGGCGCCGACCTGCGCCGCGGCCGCTACCCCGACAAGTCCAAGGCGCGCACGGTCGCAGCGGTGCTGCGCAAGGTGGCAGACGATCTGGATGCCTGAGCCGACCGAGCAGACCGAGGCGCCGGCCGAGGCGGTCGAGGCATCCGAGGCGACGGATGCCGCGGACGCGGCCGAGTCGACGGATGCCGCGGGCGCGGCCGAGTCGGATGCCGCGGCACGGGCCGTGCCGGCCCCGGTGTTCGAGCCCGACGCGGTGCTCCTCGACGCGGTCGACCTCGCTCGGCGCGCGCTCCTCGAGGTGACCGCGCCCGAGACGGTCGGATCGGTCGTCGGCCACCTCGTCGAGGACGAGCACGTGCTCACGCTGCTCTTCGCCGCCGACCTCGCCGGCTACCCCGGCTGGCGCTGGAGCGTCACGATCGCCCGGGTGGACGACGCCGAGCCGACCGTGCTCGAGACCGAGCTCATGCCCGGCGACGCCGCACTGCTCGCGCCCGAGTGGATCCCGTGGTCGGAGCGCCTCGCCGAGTACCGCGCGGCCCAGGAGGCGGCCGCCGCAGCCGCTGCTGAGGCAGCGGGCGAGGACGACGGGGAGCCCGAGGGCGAGTCCGACGAGGACGAGGACGAGGACGGGGTCGACGAGTCCGACCTCGACGACGAGTCCGATGACGACGACGAGGACGACGACGACGACGAGGACGACGAGGACGACCTCGACGACGACGAGGACGAGGACGACGAGTCCGACCTCGACGACGACGTCGAGCTCGACGCCGCGTTCGGACACGACGACGGGCACGACGAGTTCGACGGGATCGACATCGACGCGCTCGACGACTCGGCCGACGCGGACGAGTCCGAGGATCAGCCGGCCGACCCGGCCTCCTGACGCGCGGCGCGTCGGCGGATCAGCTGCACCACGACGAGCCCGATCACGCCGAGGGCGAGCCCGGTGACGGCCGCCCACAGCAGCCAGCCGAGCCCGGCGGCCTCGAGCTGGGCTCGGAAGACGAGCGACGCGACGAGCGCGACGAGCCACGCGACGGTGCCGACGAGCACCGCCTTGCGGGCGTCGGCCCGTGCCGGCGCCGGATCGGGACGTCGCTCCGACTCGCTCAGCCAGAGGCGCACGGGGCTCAGTCCATCCGCTCGAGCACGTAGTCGATCGATGCGGTGAGCGCGCGCACGTCGTCGGGCTCGATCGCCGTGAAGGTCGCGACGCGCAGCTGGTTGCGGCCGAGCTTGCGGTAGGGCTCGGTGTCGACGACGCCGTTCTCCCTGAGGATCGACGCGATGCGCGCGGCATCCGTCGACTCGTCGAAGTCGATGGTGACGACGACCTGCGAGCGGTCCGCGGCATCCGTGACGAAGGGCGTCGCGACCGGCGTGCGCCCCGCCCAGTCGTAGAGCACCGACGACGACTCGCGCGTGCGGGCGTCGGCCCAGGCGAGGCCGCCCGACCCGTTCATCCAGTCGAGCTGGCTCTCGAGCAGGAGCAGGGTCGCGAGCGCCGGCGTGTTCAGCGTCTGGTTCAGCCGCGAGTTGTCGATCGCGTTCTTCAGGGAGAGGAACTCGGGGATGTAGCGGTCGCTCGCGGCGAGGCGCTCGACGCGCTCGATCGCGGCGGGGGAGAACAGGGCGAACCACAGGCCGCCGTCGGAGGCGAAGTTCTTCTGCGGCGCGAAGTAGTAGACGTCGAACTCGGCGGGGTCGACCGCGACGCCGCCCGCGGCGCTCGTCGCGTCGACGACCGTGAGCGCGCCCGGGTCGCCGGCGACCCGGCGCACGGGCGCCATGACGCCCGTGGAGGTCTCGTTGTGCGGCCACGCGTAGACGTCGACGCCCTCGACGGGCTCGGGGTCCGACCGCGTGCCCGCGTCCGCCTTGCGCACGTCGGGCGCCTCGAGCCACGGCGCACCCGCGGCCGCGGCGAACTTCGCGCCGAACTCGCCGAACGAGCAGAGCTGCGCCCGGCGGTCGATGAGCCCGGATGCCGCGGCGTCCCAGAAGGCGGTGGACCCGCCGTTTCCGAGCACGACCTCGTAGCCATCGGGCAGCGAGAAGAGGTCGGCGATGCCGGTGCGGACGCGGCCGACGAGGCCCTTCACGGGAGCCTGGCGGTGCGACGTGCCGAGGAGGCGGGGACCCTCGGCCGCGAGGTGCGCGAGCTGCTCGGGGCGGACCTTCGAGGGCCCGCAGCCGAATCGTCCGTCGGCGGGCAGGAGGTCGCTGGGGATGACGAGGCTCGGCATGCGACGAGTCTAGCGAGGGGGTGGTGGCCGCTAGGCTTGATGACGGGCTGCGACAGGGAGGGCTTCCGGTGACCGATCTCATCGACACGACGGAGATGTACCTCCGCACGATCCTCGACCTCGAGGAGGAGAACATCGTGCCGCTGCGCGCCCGGATCTCCGAGCGCCTCGGCCACTCCGGCCCCACCGTGTCGCAGACGGTCGCGCGCATGGAGCGCGACGGCCTCGTGGTCGTCTCGGGCGACCGCCACCTCGAGCTCACGCCCGCCGGCCGCAGCAAGGCCGTGCACGTCATGCGCAAGCATCGCCTCGCCGAGCGGCTCCTCGCCGACGTCATCGGCCTCGACTGGGAATACGTCCACGACGAGGCATGCCGCTGGGAGCACGTGATGAGCGAGCAGGTCGAGCGCCGGCTCATCGAGCTGCTCGGCCAGCCGCGCGAGTCGCCGTACGGCAACCCCATCCCGGGGCTGGAGGAGCTCGGCGTCCCCGCGGCCGATCCGTTCATGTCGGGCGTCGTCCGCGTGCTCGACGCGGTGACGGCGAGCGACGAGCCCGTGCGGGGCGTCGTCCGCCGCCTCGGGGAGCCCGTGCAGTTCGACCCCGAGCTGCTCTCGCAGCTCAAGCAGGCGGGCATCGTGCCCGGCGCGAAGGCGGTCTTCAGCTCCGCCGGCCCCTACGTCCTGGTCGAGGTCGACGGCGTCGACGGCGGGCTCGAACTGCCGTCCGAAGTCGCCGGCCACATCTTCGTCGCCGAATAAATCCCTGATCACGGCCACACCGTGATCGGAATGTGACATTCGGGCCTGCCTCGCGTATTGTCGTTCGGGTCCGCCGGCACGAAGCCGGTCGGCGGAACAGGATCGAGATCGCCCCCAGGCACCCACCGCTCGATTCAGAACCCGTGACGCGCCGCGTGCGCACGAGGTGGGACGACCGCAACCCGGGTCGTGGGGCGGCGGAGGACACGTTTTGGCTCGAATCTCCCGGCGAGGCGCCACCCGTACCGGCGCTCGCAGGGCCCTCGTGACGGCGCATGCCGCACCCAAGGCCCCAGCCCCCAGATCCACCGACCTCGCCGCGAAGGCCTCCTCCGCGGCACCGCTCCCCTCGACCGCCCGTCGCCTTCGCCGCGGCGGGGTCGCGAACATCGTAGTCATGACCGTCGCCGCCGGCATCGTCGGCACGCTGGCGATCCCGGCCTACGCGTTCGCGCCGGGCTCCCAGGGGCCGCAGTTCGGCACCACCGCCGAGACGTCGCTCACGAAGGCGCAGGCCCAGTCCGTCGAGGTGACCGATGACGTCGTCGCCGCGCAGGCCTCCAAGGACACCTTCTCCGTCACCACCGGCGAGGAGATCCGCGCTGCCGAAGAGGCCGAGGCCGCCCGACTGGCCGCCGAGGCGGAGATGGCCTCCTACGCCGCCGCCTATTCCGGCCTCTCCGCCGACGAGCTCGCCGCGAACCCGGTCTACGGCTCCGCCGACCCGTCGAGCGTCTACGCCGTCGCCCAGCAGTACCTCGGCGTGCCGTACGTCTACGGCGGCGCAACGCCGGCCGGCTTCGACTGCTCGGGCCTCGTCAAGTACGTCTACGCGCAGTTCGGCATCAACCTCCCCCACTCGTCCTCCGCGCAGGGTGCGGCCGGCACGCAGATCCCCGAGTCGCAGGCGGTTCCCGGCGACCTCGTGGTGATGTCCGGGCACATCGGCTTCTACGCGGGCAACGGCCAGATCCTGCACGCGCCCTACGAGGGAACCGTCGTGCGCATCCAGCCGATCTGGACGAGCGACTACTGGATCGTGCGCATCTGAGATGTGAACACCTCGTGACACGAAGCGGGAATGGCGCGCCGGAGGGTTCCGGTGCGCCATTCGTGCTTTAGCCTTGAACCCTGACGATCCGAGAACCGGGCAGGGGAAGCCGATGGTCGCGACGCGCAGCATCCATTCCACGGATGCGCGCGCGCAGTTCCGCCAACGGCACAGCAGTCAGCCGAGCACGATCCGGGCGAACACGCCGACGGGCACTGTCGTAACGACGGTGCCCGTTCTTCGTCTCCGGGCTGTTCCGCGACGCCTGATCGCCGCTCCTCCGGTGCGCCATGACGCGCGCTCGTCGTCGATCCGTTCACGCGGCTGGAAGCCATCCAGCACCGATCGAAAGGCACCCCATGCGCACACTCGTGCTCAACGCGGGCTATGAGCCCCTCGCCGTCGTCTCGTTCAAGCGCGCCCTGCTCCTGGTCATGAACCAGAAGGCCACCGTGCTCCTCCACGAGGAGGGCAATCCGGTGTACGCGACGAGCGGTTCGTGGGAGCGTCCCAGCGTCATCCTGCTCACTCGCTACGTGCGAACACCCCGGGTGCACGCCGTGCCGGTGAGCCGACGCGGGGTGCTGCGGCGCGACGAGCACCGGTGCGCGTACTGCGGTCGGTCGGCGGCGACGATCGACCACGTGCTGCCGCGTTCGCGCGGCGGCCGGGACACGTGGGAGAACCTCGTCGCCTGCTGCCTCCGCTGCAACAACACCAAGGGCGACCACACGCCGGCCGAGATGGGCTGGCAGCTGCGCTTCACCCCGGGGATGCCGCAGGGTCGCAGCTGGGTGGTGCGCGGGTTCGAGCGGCCGCTTCCGCAGTGGGACGAGTACCTCGCGATCGCGGCCTGAACGGTAAGTGACTTCGCTGCGCTCGTGCCCTATGGTGGTACGAGTCCGGAGACCCGACCTCCGGAACGCCCGATGAAGCCACCCCGTTCCGGGCTGCACTGCGGCCTCCGACGGGATCCGGAGGTCCCTCTGTTGCACGGTGACGAGAACGACGCCCCCGAGCTCACCCGCTCCGAGCGCCGAGCGGCCGACCGCGGCCGCGCTCGTCGCACCGCGCCGAAGCAGGGCCGACGTGCTCGAGCGGCACGAGCGGATGCCGCGGCCGCGGCACCCGCGACCCGTGTCGTCGTGGCATCCGCGAGTCGGGCTCGCGACGTCGTCGCCGCATCCCGTCCGGCCCGCCGCAACGGGCCCGCGCGCGTGTTCGCGACCGTGCTCGTGATTCCCGCGATCGTGGGCACCGTGGCGCTGCCCGCCTACGCGATGATCCCCGGCGGCGGGTTCGAGGCATCCGGTGCGTTCAGCCTGACCCGCGCACAGGCGCAGAACGTCGACGTGTCGGCGCTCGCGAGCGGCAAGCCCGTCTCGAGCGACGCCTACTCGATCACCACCAAGGCCGAGATCGACGCCGCCGCCGCCGAGGCCGAGCGCGCGACGTACGGCGCGCAGCTCAACCGCTCGGGGGCGTACTACACGCCGGCCCAGCAGGCCGAGGGCGACGACTATCCCTGGTGGAACGAGACCCCCGACGACTACGGCGGGGGTCTCTCGCCGCTCCGGTACTACTACCGGGAGTGCGTCGACTTCGTGGCGTGGCGCCTCAACCGCGACGCCGGCGTCACGAGCGCGCCGTGGAAGTGGGATTGGGGCAACCTCGCGTCGGGCAGCGCGTACGCCTGGGCCGACGAGTGGGTCCGGCGCGGCTGGGCCACGAGCAGCGACCCGATCGTGGGCTCGGTCGCCTGGTTCCCGTACAACCACGTGGCCTACGTGCAGTCGGTGAACGGCGACGGCACGGTCACGATCGAGGAGTACAACCAGAACAGCGACCACTCCTACCACGTGCGCACCATCCCCAACGGGTCGGCGATCTACCTCTACCCGCCGGTCTGACCCCGACCTTGTCGACGCCGTGGCGAAAACGGCACGCAACGTTGGACGACTCGGACAGTGACCTCAGGTGCGCGCCTCCCGTAACGTGGGACCTCATTCCACGGAGGAGCAGGTGACGGCGATGACGCAGCCCTTGGACGAGGCACGACTCGAGGAGATCGGGTTCGTCGACGAGCTCGCGCCCACGACCTCCGCGATCGTCGTCCTGGGCTACAACTGACGCTCACCGTCCTCGGCTGACGCGCCGCCGCGGCGCCGGCCTCAGGGAACGCGTGCGAGGCACGCGGGCGCCGGCGTGCCGATGGTCCCGACGATCTCCGTGGGCACGCCATCCTCCAGGCGGACCACCGCGATCGAGTCCGACTGCTGGTCGGCCACGAGCGCGTGCCCCTCGTCGTGCGTGACGTGCAGGTCGCGCGGGTGGCGCCCGCCGGTCGGCACGGATGCCGCGTGCTCCAGCGTGCGCGCCACGGGGTCGAAGCGCAGGGCGACCAGGGCGTCCGCGTCCCGGTCGCCGACGAGCACCGTGCCCGCCCGCGTGAGCCGGATCGCGGAGAGGCCGAGTCCGCGCGCCGCGACGTGCTCGTCGACGGGGAACGCCGCGAGCTCGCGGCCGGCGATGAGGTCGATCACGCTCGCGGTGCGGTCGAGCTCGTTCGCGACGATCGCCACGTCGCCGGTGATCACGAGGTGGCGCGGCCCCGCGCCCGCGTGGATCGCGATGTCGTCGGTCTCGACGTGCGGCAGCTCGGCGGGCAGCCCGCCGAGCGCGAGCACCCGGATCCGGTCGGAGCCCAGGTCGGGCACGAGGAGCCGTCCGCGCGCGCCGTCCACGACGGCCTGGTGCGGATGCGGCGACGCCTGCCGCTCCGCGTTCGGCCCCGAGCCCGCGAAGGGGATCGAGAACACGGCCGACGCCGCGACATCCGGTGCCGACGGGTGCGCCGTGAGCCGCCCGCCCGAGTAGTTCGCGGCGAACGCCCACGCGCCCGACTCGTCGAACGCGACGTGGCACGGGTCCGCGGCATCCGTCGACCCCGGCGGGCCGAAGCGGAGCACGGCGTCGCCCTCGAGCGTCCACGTCGACACGGCGCCGTCGGCGACCTCGTGCACGATCGCGAGCACGCCCGTCGCGGCCGACACGGCGAGGAACATGGGGTTCGTCCCGACGTCGACCGGCTCGCCGAGCCTCGCCGAGCCGTCGGCGGCGACGTCGAGCGGGCGGATGCCGCGCGCCGCCGAGCCGAGCGCGCCGATCGTCGACGCGCCCACCCAGAACCTCGTGGTCTCCGATGCCGGCATGGTCGCTCCTCCCGCGGCCGTGCCGCATCCGCGGGCGCGCTCGCGCCGCTGAACACGCTACCCCGAGCCGGTAGACTCGTGCGGTCAGCCTCTGTAGCTCAATGGAAGAGCAGCTCCGTCCTAAGGAGAGGGTTGGGGGTTCGAGTCCCTCCAGGGGCACCGTGCGAGCGCGGCCGCGTCGATGATCGCCGGAATCCAGGCGGGATCATGGACCGTCGAAGCATCCGGACATTCGGCTCTCACCGATGGTTATCCACATAACCATCGGTAAGAATGAGGCATGACGACGGATCGGACACGGGGCGGGCCGGCGCGGCCGTGGCCGCCGATCACGTACGAGCGCGTGGAGTGGGACCGCTCGGAGACGACGGCCGGAATCTCCCGGCGAGCGGCCCTTCGCGCCAGGGGGCGGTACGACGCCGCCGTGCCGCCCACGATCGCCGCGCTGCGGGTGCCGCCGATCGCGGCAGACGTCGCGACCGCCGCCGAGGACGCGATCATCGAGCTCGGCCGATTCGACGGGGAGGTCGGTGCCGTCACCGCGCCGTTCTCGGCCATCCTGCTCCGCAGCGAGAGCGCGGCGAGCTCCGAGATCGAACAGCTCACCGCCTCCGCGAAGAGCATCGCGCTGGCCGAGCTCGGACGGAAGGCGGGGCAGAACTCGCGCGCGATCGTCGGCAACGTCCGGGCCATGGAGGCCGCGATCGACATGGCCGAGGACCTGGATGCCTCGAGCATCATCCGCATGCAGGCCGAGATCCTGCGAGACGACCGGCCCGAGCACACCGGCGGCTGGCGCGAGCAGCCGGTGTGGATCGGCGGCGGCTACACGAACAGCCCGCACTCCGCCTCGTTCGTGCCGCCGCGCCACGACCGGGTTCCCGCGCTGATGGACGACCTGGTCGCGTTCGCGCGTCGCACCGACCTGCCGGCCCTGCCGCAGGTCGCGATCGCGCACGCCCAGTTCGAGACGATCCATCCCTTCCCCGACGGCAACGGCCGCACCGGGCGGGCGCTCATCCAGGCGATGCTCCACCGGCTCGGCGTGACCCGGAACGTCACCGTGCCGGTGTCGGCCGGCCTCCTGCGGGACACACGCGGGTACTTCGACGCGCTTACCGCCTATCGCGACGGCGACGTGGAGCCGATCGTGCGCGAGCTCGCCGAGGCGTCGAGCGAGGCGATCCGCAACGGTCGCCGACTCGTGGCCGACCTCACCGACGTGCGATCGAGGTGGGAGTCGGCGACGACCGCGCGCGCCGGGAGCGCCGGGCGTCGACTCCTCGACGTCCTGCAGCGGCAGCCCGTCATCGACGCCAGGCTCGCCGGCGAGGAGCTGCACGTCAGCGCGCGCAATGCGCAGAACGGCATCGATCGACTCGTCGACGACGGCATCCTGCACCAGATCGGGAACGCCGAGCGCGGGCGCGCCTACGAGGCGCGCGAGGTGCTCGTCGCGCTCGATGCGTTCGCCGCGCGCGCGAAGCGGACGCCGCGGCGGTAGCGCAGCCGCCGTCGCGCCTCGCGACCTACGCCTGGCCGATGCTGAGCCACGCGTCGGGGCCGCCGCGTCGCTCGGAACCCGTGACGTCGGGGGAGCCGCCGCCGCGCATCGCCTCGAGCTGCCGCTCGACCTCCGCCTGCGCGGCGATGACCGAGAGCTGCCGCTCGATGTCGGCGTCGGGCGCGGTCGTCAGGTCCTTGAGGGCCCCGCTGGCGAGCAGCTCGTCGGTGGCCTGCGCGCGCGCCTGCATCTGGGCGACACGGTCGCGCGCTCGGTCGAGGCTCGTGCCGACGTCGTGGATGCTGGCGCCGAGGCCGGCGACCGCCTCGTTCGCGCGCACCTGCGCCTCGGACGCCGTGTAGGTGGCCTTGATGGTCTCCTTCTCGATGCGGAAGGCGGCGATCTGCTCGGAGAGCCGGCGCTCGCGGTCCTGCAGCTGCGCCGTCTGCTGCTGCAGCGCGGAGTACTGGTCCTGCAGCTTGGCGACCTGCCCCTCGAGCAGGGAGCGACGCTCGAGGGCGGCGCGCGCCAGGTCCTCGCGCCCCTGCACGACGGCCTCGCGCGCCTGGGCGCCGAGGCGTGCGTAGCGCTCGCCCATCTCCTGCCCCTGCAGCTCGATGCGCTTCTTCGCGGTCGCGACCTCGGCGACGGCCTGGCGCACCTGCTGCAGGAGCTTCACCTGCTGCTCGTAGTTGTCGTCGAGGGTCTCGCGAGGATCCTCCATGCGGTCCATGGCCTTGGAGGTCTTGCTCCGGAAGATGGTTCGCATCCGTGCGGTGTTGCTCATGATGGGGTCTCCTTCTCTCTGACGGTGGAGGCGATGGGTCGATGGAGGTCGGGCCGAGTGAGCGCGTGCAGCTCCTCGATGCCGGCGTACAGGGCCGCGACCTCGCGGTCCATGTCGGCGCGCAGGGTGGTCAGGGCGTCGTCGCTCGGCCCGGTGAGCCCGGATGCCACGGCGGCACGCAGGTGGCGCACGAGCACGGCGACCTGGTCGACCCGTCGCCGGGCGGCGGGAACCTCGTCGGCGAGCACCCCCGGGTCGGTCTCGCTCTCGAGCAGCCGCAGCTGCGCGTCGAGGGCGACGCCCTCCTGCCGGATGCGCGCGAAGAGCCGGGGGAGGTCGCCGCGAGGCCCCGCGCCGTTCGCCGCGAGGTCGACGGCCGCCTGGCCGCTGGCGAGGAGCTCGCCGAGTCGCACGCGGAGCGCGAGGATCGTGCGCTGCGGTCCGCGGCTGAACTGCGCGCGGGTCTTGAGGGTGGCCCCGCTGACGGTCCGGCTTCGGCGGATGCGCCGGAACACCGCCCGGATGACGAGGACGACCGCGACGATCGAGACGACGCCGGTCAGGATGACGATCGCGAGCGCGGCGAGCACCCACTCGAGGCCGGTCACGCCGGCCACCCCCGCCCGCTCCTCGCCGTGAGCCGTGCGACCTGATTCAGCTCCATGGGTCCGCCTTCGTGAGCACCTGTGCTTGGGTGACCGCGAGCATGGACGCGATATAACGCGACGCCATGACGCGATATAACGCAAACCTACGCCGAAGGCGCCCGGGGTGCGAGCGTTCGGAGCGAATTCCCATGCCACCGGCCCTCGAACGGGTGACGCGAGGGGCGTACGAGTGCGCTCGTGCGCGCCGTCGCCCGGCGCGCCGTCGTGGAGGCGCCGTCAGGCGTAGAAGCCGTCGCGCAGGTTGATGCCGTGCTCGACCCAGGCCTTCATGGCGGCCAGCATGCCGGTCCACCCCTCGCAGTTGCCGAACGCGTGCTTCGCGCCGTCGGGCGTGGCGCGCCACGCCGCCTCGGTGATCGTCACCAGGGTGCGTACGCCGTCGTCGATCGGCTCGAACTCGAACGTCGTCGTCGTCGTGCCGCGCTCGCCGGCGGTCGACTCGCCCTCCCATTCGATGACGATGCGTCGTGGCGGGTCGGACTCGACCACCGTGACGGGGAACGCGCCCGGGAAGTCGTGGAAGTCCCAGCTGACGTCGGCTCCCGCCTCGAGCCGGCCGCGGGCGCCGCCGGTCGTGAAGTACCGCGACAGCTGCTCGGGGTCGGCGACGGCCTCGTAGACCTCGTCGACCGGCCGGGCGATGCGACCGGAGACGGTGAAGCCGAGCGTGTCGAGTCGCTGCTGCTCATTCATGTTGTATTTTTACAACATGTCACCCGATGTCGGCAAGGGGCCCGACGACCTCGTGTTCAAGGCGCTCGCCTCGCACACGCGACGGCGGATCCTCGACGAGCTCAAGGCCGCGCCCCTCACGACCGGAGAGCTCTGCGACCGGTTCCCCGAGCTCGACCGCACGACCGTGCTCCAGCACCTGCGCGTCCTCGAGCGCGCCGAGCTCGTCGTCGGGCGTCGCCAGGGCCGGGAGCGCCACCTCGCGCTCGCGCCGCTGCCCATCAAGCGCATCCACGATCGCTGGATCAGCGAGTACGCCAGGGCCGCGGTCGAGCTGCTCGACCGCCTCGACGAGGGCTCGGCGCCGGCGTCGCGCGGCTGAGCTGCCGGTGGGCCGGGTCCGGCGCTCAGGCGGTCAGGCCGGCTCCGTCGCCTCGACCGCGTGCGGGATCGGCGGCTCGGGCACGACGAGGAGCCCGCCCGACGAGTTCGCCACGAGGGCGAGCTCCTCGAGCCAGGCGCGGTTGAGATGCGGCCGCCGATTGCCGTGGAACACGAACGCGAGCGGAGTCGCCGGGCTGAGCCAGACCGTCATCGTCCGCCGGTCGTCGTGCCAGGTGAACGGGAAGCTCTCGAGGCGCCGCAGCTTGTTCACGATGATGACCTGCAGGTGGGCGAGCGTTCGGTCGTCGAACTCCGCCGCGTGGTCGTCGTCGTACACCAGCGAGCCCATGGGCACTCCGTTCCGCGCGCCGGCGAGGGTGGGGCGCGGGTGGTGCGCTGCGAGCCGGGCCGGATCATCCTCTCCGTCGCGACGGAATCGCGGGAGGGTCTTGACTTCGGGCCCCGCGATCAGGAGCGTTCCGGGCTGTTCGCCGCCTCCGCGACGATCCTGGCGACCTTCCGCTCCGAGAGCCGGCCGGCGACGGGGCCGATGATGAGCAGCAGCGCCCAGGTCCAGCGCGCGGCATCCGCACCCCACGCGTAGGCGATGGGGATCGACAGGAGGAACACGGCCGGCGTGGTCAGGGTGTTGAGGAACCGGATGTGATCGGCGCGTCGTGGGAGGGGATCCGCCAGCATTCCGTCGTGGCGGGCCACGTAGAACACGACCGACTGCGCGAGCACCGCGCAGGAGATGTTCACGGCGTAGAGCGCGATGGCGAGCGGCTCGCCCGAGGTCTCGATGTCCGCGATGCCCTGGGTCGTGAAGGGGATGAGCACGACGAACGCGATGGCCACGAGGTTCGCGACGATCGTCGCCGAGCTGAACCCGCGGAACCCGGCGACGAGCCGGTGGTTGACCCGCCAGAAGACGGCGATGACGACGAAGCTGATCCCGAAGCCGAGGAGCTGCCACTCGAGCCCGCTCGACATCAGCTTCTCGAAGCTCGTCCAATCGGATGCCTCGGGCGGGTCGATGTTGACCACGAGCAGGGTGACCGCGAACGCGTACACGGCATCGAAGAACGCGATCGCTCGCGAGAACTCGACGCTGTCGCGCCCGTACTCCTCGGCGGATGCCCCCGCGTCCGTGCCCACGACAGGAGTGTGCCGTGCCGCGGCGGCCGCGGGGCATCCGACGCGCCGTTGCGCGCCCGTCAGCTCCAGTCGACGGCGTGGACCCAGCCGGCGATGTAGGCCCGCTCGTTCGAGCCGAGGCGGAGGTCGCCGCGCGGGAGCGGCTCGCCCTCGAGCTCGCAGAGCTCGAAGATGCGGCGGACGACGTACACGCGCAGCGGCGCGTGGAGGTTCTCGAGCACCTCGCGCTGCAGCGGGCGCTCGAGCATGGGCCACCAGATGCCGATGGGCGGGAGCCCGTGCCGCGGTTTCGGCCGGTCGTCGTGTGCCGGCTGGTCGACGATGGCGCTCATTGCGCCGGCTCCTCCGACACGTGGCCGGTGTCGGGGTCGCGCACGACGACGTGCTCGTCGACGTCGGCGTCCTCCTCGGCCTGCTGGTGCCGCTCGGCGGCGTCGACCGCGTCGTCGAGCTCGTCGGCCGCGCTCGGGTCGGTAGGGTTCGGGTCGCTCATCGTGGACTCCTCGCTCGCACGGCCGACCGCCCCCATCGGGATCGACCGCTTCCGACGGTACGTCGGCGGGGGTCGCCCCGGGCAGGGGATTGACCCCGTTCGGGGGCGGTGCTACCCGAGGCCGCCTCGCGTTCGCCGGTCGTCCCGCGGGTGCGGAACGGCGCCGCCCGCACCATGATGGACGGATGGACCTCCCGGTGATGCCGCCCGTCGCTCCGATGCTCTCGAAGTCCGTGAAGGAGATCCCCGACGTCGGGCACGTGGAGCCGAAGTGGGACGGATTCCGCACGATCGTGTTCAAGGACGGCGACGAGATCGAGCTCGGCAGCCGCAACGAGCGCCCGATGACGCGCTACTTCCCCGAGCTCGTGGAGGCGCTGCGCGAGAACCTGCCCGACCGGTGCGTGGTCGACGGCGAGATCATCCTCGCGATCGACGGCCGGCTCGACTTCGATGCGCTCCAGCAGCGCATCCACCCCGCCGACAGCCGCGTACGGATGCTCGCCGAGCGCACGCCCGCGTCCTTCGTGGGCTTCGACCTGCTCGCGATCGGCGACGAGGACCTCATGGGCCGGCCCTTCGTGGAGCGGCGCACGCGGCTCGAGGAGGCACTCGCCGCGGCATCCGACCCGGTCTTCATCACGCCGGCCACCGCCGACCTCGCCGAGGCGCGCGACTGGTTCACCCGGTTCGAGGGCGCCGGGCTCGACGGCGTCGTGGCGAAGCCGCTCGACGGCACGTACCAGCCCGACAAGCGCACGATGTTCAAGGTCAAGCACGAGCGCACGGCCGACTGCGTCGTCGCCGGGTTCCGCTGGCACAAGTCGGGCGGCATCATCGGCTCGCTGCTGCTCGGCCTCTACGGCGACGACGGGCGACTCCACCACGTCGGCGTCGCCGCGTCGTTCCCCATGGCGAAGCGCACGGCGCTCGTCGCCGAGCTCGAGCCCTTTCTCGTCGACGACCTGTCCCAGCATCCGTGGGGCGAGTGGGCCGACCAGGAGGCGCACGCGGGCACCCGCATGCCGGGAGCCGTCAGCCGCTGGAACGCTGGGAAGAACCTCTCGTTCGTGCCGCTGCGGCCCGAGCTCGTGGTCGAGGTCGCCTACGAGAAGATGGAGGGCGACCGGTTCCGGCACACGGCGCAGTTCCGGCGCTGGCGCACCGATCGCACGCCCGAGAGCTGCACCTACGAGCAGCTCGAATCTCCCGACGACCTCGAGCTCTCCGAGATCCTGCCGCTGCAGGGCTGACGCTCAGATCACGGCACGCAAGCCCGCGGACAGCGCGGTGTGGTGCTCGAACACGAGGTTCGTCTCGGTGAGCGCGACGGCCGGGTTGGCCGAGAGGTTCTTCAGCACGAACTGTCGCACGTGCTCGCTGTCGCGGACGCGCACGTGGATGAGGAAGTCCTCGGTGCCGCCGAGGAAGAACAGCTGGGCGACCTCGGGCTCGCGACGCAGCTCGTCGGAGATCTGCTCCATGAGGTGGCGGGCGCCGGGCCGGATGCGCACGCTCACGAGCGCCTGCAGGGTGAAGCCGAGCGCCACGGGGTTGATCTCGGCGGTGTAGCGCACGATGACCCCGCGCTCGCGCAGCGAGCGGACGCGCGCGAGGCAGGTCGAGGGCGAGACGCCCACCTCCCGGGCGAGCTCCACGTTGGGGATGCGGGCGTTCTCGTGCAGGATCGCGACGATCTGCCGGTCGATGTCGTCGAGCTCGACACGACCCGGTGCGCTGATCTGCGGTGCATCGGTCACGGCGCGGCGTCCTTCCGAACAATTGGATGAATCAGAGGCATTCTACCGAACGAAATGCGGCTGGGCTTCCCATTCTGCGAACGACGCGTCACCATGGAGGCAATCCCACCCCACAGCATTCGGAGATCACCATGCACGTCGGCGTGCCCGCAGAGGTCAAGAACAACGAATTCCGCGTCGCCATGACGCCCGCGGGGGTGCACGCTCTCGTCGGGCGCGGCCACCGCGTCGACATCCAGGCCGGTGCCGGGCTCGGCGCCGGGTACACCGACGAGGAGTACCGCGAGGCCGGTGCCACCATCGTCGGCACCGCCGCCGAGGCGTGGTCGGCCGAGCTGGTGCTCAAGGTGAAGGAGCCGATCGAGCAGGAGTACGGCTTCCTCCGCGAGGACCTCACCCTCTTCACGTACCTCCACCTCGCCGCGGACCTCCCGCTCACGCGGGCCATCCTCGACTCGGGCGTCACGGCCATCGCCTACGAGACCGTGCAGCTGCCCGACCGGTCGCTGCCGCTGCTGACCCCCATGAGCGAGGTCGCCGGCCGGCTCGCGCCGCAGGTCGGCGCCGCCTCGCTGCACGCGTCGAAGGGCGGCCGCGGTGTGCTCCTCGCCGGCGTGCCCGGCACCGCGCCCGCGAAGGTCGTCGTCATCGGCGGCGGCGTCGCCGGCGAGCAGGCCGCCGCGACCGCGATGGGCATGGGCGCCGACGTCACGGTGTTCGACATCTCGCTGCCGAAGCTGCGCGAGCTCGACGCCCGCTACGAGCACCGCATCAAGACGCTCGCCTCGTCGCCCTACGAGATCGCCCGCCAGCTCAAGGACGCCGACCTCGTCGTCGGCGCCGTGCTCGTGCCCGGTGCGGCCGCGCCGAAGGTCGTCACCGACGCGATGGTCGCCCAGATGAAGCCGGGCGCCGTGCTCGTCGACATCGCCATCGACCAGGGCGGATGCTTCGAGGGCTCGCACGCGACGACGCACGCCGACCCGACCTACCGTGTGCACGACGCCATCTTCTACTGCGTCGCCAACATGCCCGGCGCGGTCCCGGCCACCTCGACGCCCGCGCTCACGAACGCGACGCTGCCGTACGCGATGCGCATCGCCGACCTCGGCTGGCAGGCCGCGCTCGCCGAGGACGCCGCCCTCGCGAAGGGCCTCAACGCCACCCGCGGCCGCCTCACGAACGAGGGCGTCGCGAAGGCGCACGGCCTGGAGCTGCACGCCGCGCTCTGACGCCGACCCGCACCATCACGAAGCGCCGGCCCCGACCTCGGGGCCGGCGCTTCGCCGTCGTCACGCCGACTCCGCGCGTCAGGAGAGCGAGAGGAAGAGCTTCTCGAGCTCGTCGAAGGTGAGCGGCTCGGATGCCTCGGCGTCGCCGCGGCGCGAGTCGCCGGCCCGTTCGGGGGTCGCGGCATCCGTCGCGCAGTCGCGCATCGCGGAGGAGATGACCGCGAAGCCCGCGCGGTCGAGCGCGCTCGAGACCGCGGCGAGCTGGGTCACGACCGTGCGGCAGTCGCCGCCGGCCTCGACGGCGTCGATCACGGCGTTGAGCTGGCCGCGGGCGCGCTTCAGGCGGTTCAGGATGCGTCGCTGGGCGTCCTGCTGCTGGGTGCCGACGGTGCTCATGCGATCGTGCCTGCCCTTCCGGTGATGACGGGGAGTCCGGCGCGGTGCCATTGCGTGATGCCGCCGTCGATGTTCACGGCGTCGACGCCCTGCGCGGCGAGGAACTGCGTGGCCTGCGCGCTGCGGCCGCCGAGGGCGCACATGAGGTAGACGGTGCGGTCGCGCGGCACCTCGTCGAGGCGCTCGACGAGCGATCCGAGGGGGATGTGCACGGCGCCGTCGACCCGTGCGCGGGCGACTTCGTCGGGTTCGCGCACGTCGATGATGAAGGCGTCGCCGAGGGCGTGCGCCGCGGTGGGGGAGATGGTCTGCATGTCGGGTCCTCCGGGTGTCAGGGTCGGGTGATTCGGGTCAGGCGGCGCGCAGCTCGGCGGTCGCGGCATCCATGGCGTGCTCGTGCGCACGGGCGCGCATGCCGTCGCGCCAGGTGAGGTAGCCGCCGTCGAGGTTGACGACGTCGTGGCCGAGGGCCGCGAGCAGTCGCGCCCCGGTGTGCGCACCCTGGCCGACGCGGCAGTGGACCACGATCGGGCGTCCGGCGAACTCGGGCGCGCGGTCGCGGAGCTGCTCGACGGGGATCCAGGTCGCGCCGGGGATCGTGCCCTCGGCGAGCTGGCCTGCCGCGCGCACGTCGAGCAGGACGGCGCCGCCGGCGAGCGCGTCGTCGAGCTCGTGCCACTGGATCGTCGCGTCCTCGCCCTCGGCGAGGTTGCGGGCGATGTAGCCGAGCATGTTCACGGGATCCTTCGCGGATCCGTACTGCGGCGCGTAGGCCAGCTCGAGGTCGGCGAGCGCGGATGCCGCGAGGTCCGCCGCCATCGCGGTGGCGATGACGTCGATTCGGCGCGCGACGCCCTCGGTGCCCACGGCCTGCGCGCCGAGGATGCGGTCGGTGCGCGCGTCGACCACGAGCTTCAGCGACATCGGTCGCGCGCCGGGGAAGTAGCCCGCGTGCGAGAGCGGGTGCGAGTGGATGACCCGGACCTCGACGCCTCGAGCACGCGCGACCTCCTCCGACCACCCCGTCGACGCGGCGGTGAGGCCCAGGACGTCGATGACGGCGGTGCCGAGGGCGGGTGCGGCGGTGGACGGGCGACCCGCGATCGCGTCGGCGACCGCGCGTCCATGGCGGTTCGCCAGGCCCGCGAGCGCGACGAGCCGCGCGGATCCGTCGGCGCGGTCGCGCTTCTCGGCGGCGTCGCCGACCGCGTAGATCGCGGGATCGCTCGTGCGGTGCGTCGCGTCCACGACGATGCCACCGGTCGCGCCGATCTCGAGGCCCGCAGCACGGGCGAGTCCCGACTCGGGCACCACGCCCATCGCGGCGATGACGAGGTCGGCCGGCAGGGCGGTGCCGTCGTCGAGCACCACGCGATGCGCCTCCACGGCCGTGACGGCGCTCCCGAACCGGAGGGCGACGCCGCGCTCGAGCACGTGGTCGGCCAGGGGAGCGGCCATCTCGGGATCGAGACCGCCGATGAGGCGCGACGAGCGCTGCACGATCGTCGTCGCCAGGCCGCGACGGTGCAGGTTGTCGGCCACCTCGACGCCGATGTACCCGCCGCCGATGACGACGGCCCGGGCGCCGGCGGGCAGGCGATCGAGCGACGCCATGATGGCGTCGAGGTCGTCGAGCGTGCGGAGGGCGTGGATCGGGGCATCCGGCGCGACGTGGTCGGGGAGGCGCGGGGCGGCGCCCGGCGAGAGCACCAGCTCGTCGTACCCGAGCTCGTACTCCACCCCGTCGGCGGGCCGCACCGTCACGCGTCGCGCCGCGCGATCGATGGCGACGACCTCGCTGCGCACGCGCGCGTCGATGCGGAATCGGGCGGCGAGGCGCGCGGGGTCCTGCAGTTCGAGGGACGCCCGGTCGGCGATGACGCCGGACACGTGGTAGGGGAGTCCGCAGTTGGCGAACGACACCGCGCCGCTGCGCTCGAGCACGATGATCTCGCGGTCCTCGTCGAGCCGGCGCAGGCGCGTGGCCGCGGACATGCCGCCGGCGACCCCGCCCACGATGACGGTGACGGGTGCGGAGGCGACGGGGTGCGGGGTGGAGCGCTGGTGCATACCCCGAGGGTATCCCAATACCCCCTGGGTATCCAAAACGAGCGCGACCCCGGCGATGCTCCCGGGAATCCGCACGAACGCACGTATGGTGTCGGTGTGTGGCGGCTCGATCGGAACCATGACGAGGAGGACTTCCTCGGTCCCGAGGCGGATGCCGCAGCCGACGAAGCGACTCCGGAACCCATGCGACAGGACATCACCAGCCCCGACGGCGTGAGCCTCGGCGACCCCGAGCTCGTCGCCGGGAACGTCGCCGAACCCTCGTGGCGACGCTGGCACGGCGAGCTCGCCGAGGTCGGCGGACGCTCGCCGCTGGTGCGCTTCGTCGACACCCCGCGCACGCGCATCGAGCTCTCCACGACGCATCCGGGCGGCCTGCCGCAGTTCATCACGGGCAAGTCGACGCTGCTGTCGAGCCTGATCCGCGACGAGCTCGCCCTGCGCAACGCGAGGCTCGCGGCCGCCGAGATCACGCAGAAGGGCATCGAGCTGCGGTCGGTGCGCGGCATCGAATCGGTGCACCTCGCGATCGGGCTGGCCTCGTGGCGCAACGGCGGCGAGGAGTTCCTCGGACCCGTGCTGCTGCGCCCGCTCGCGATCCGCCGCTACGGCCGCGACTTCGAGCTGAAGCTGAAGGGCCAGCCGTTCCTCAACCCGGCGCTCGCGCGCGAGCTGCGCGAGCAGTTCCGGATCACGCTCGACGCGGACGCGTTCGTGGCGCTCGCCATCACGAACGGCGTGTTCAAGCCGCAGCCCGTGATCGACCGGCTGCGCGGCCTCACCTCGCACCTGCCCTGGTTCCACGTCGCGCCGCGGCTCGTCGTCTCGTCGTTCGCCGAGGTCGGGCCGGCCATGGCCGCGGATGTCGCTCGGCTCCACCACCCGATCATCGACGCGGTCGCGGGCAACAAAGCGGCGCGTGCCGCGATCGCGCAGCAGGGCGAGCGCGTGCGGCCCGTGCCGCAGGACGAGCGACCGCCGTCGACCGACACGCTGCTGCTCGACGCCGACTCCGAGCAGGAGCAGGTCGTCGCCGAGATCGAGGCCGGCACGTCGCTCGTCGTGAAGACGCTGCCGGGCACCGGAGGCACCCAGACCATCGTGAACGCCATCGGCGCGCTCGTCGCGAAGGACAAGCGCGTCCTCGTCGTGGGCGCGCGGCGCGCGAGCCTCGACGGCATCGTGCACCGGCTCGGCCAGGTCGGCCTCGGCGGCGCGGCGGTGACGACGGCGAGCCTTCGCCGAGACCTCATCCAGTCCATCTCGCGCAACGAGAAGGTCGAGCGGCCCCGGGTCGCCGATGTCGACGACGCGCTCGTGCGCCTGCGCAAGGTGCTGCTCGACTACCGTTCGGCGCTCACCCGGCGCGACCCCGAGCTGAAGGCGTCGGTGCTCGACGCCCTCGGCGAGCTCGCACGTCTCGCGGTGCTCGACCGTCCGCCGTCGACGACCGCGCGCCTCGACCACGCCGCGCTCGTCGGACTCGCCACGGGCCGGGAGCAGGTGGCGCGCGACCTCGCGCGCGCGGCCGAGCTCGGCGAGTTCCGCTACGGACCGGGGGACTCGCCCTGGTACGGCGCCTCGTTCACCTCGTCGGAGGAGGCGGCGCACGCGCACGAGCTCGCGAAGCGCCTCAGCACCACCGAGCTGCCGCGCCTCCTCGAGCGCGGCCGCGCGCTCATCGCGCAGACCCGGCTCCGCGCGTTCGAGTCGGTCGCGGAGCTCGGCGTGTTCCTGCGGCTGCTCCTCGACGTGCGCGACACGCTCGACCGGTTCCAGCCCTCGGTGTTCGACCGGCCGCTCGGCGAGCTCATCGCGGCGACGTCCGCGCGGCGCGACTCGCCGGGCATGTCGGGCGCGAACCGCCGCCGGCTGCGCCGCCTCGCGCAGGAGTACGTGCGCCCCGGGGTGCACGTGGGCGACCTCAACGGGGCGCTCCGCGGCATCCAGCAGCAGCGCACGCTCTGGCAGCGGTACTCGGAGGCCGGGGCCATCCCCGCGGTGCCCGTCGGGATCGACGACGTGCACGTGGCCTACCGCACCGTCGCGAGCGACCTCGCCGCACTCGACGCGCCGCTCGGCGTCGTGGGCACGCCGCGGCAGCTCGCCGCGCGCCCGGTGCGGGAGCTGGAGGCGAACCTCGCCGGACTCGCCGCCGAGTCGGAGGTGCTCACCAACCTGCAGGAGCGCACGGCCGTGCTCTCGCGGCTGCGCGACCTGGGCCTCGACCCGCTGCTCGTCGACCTCGCGAAGCGACACGTGCGGGAGCGGGCCGTCGCAGCCGAGCTCGAGCTCGCCTGGTGGCAGTCCGTGCTCGAGCTCGTGCTCGCAGGCGACAAGGCGCTGCTCGGCGCGAACACGACCGTGCTCGATCGGCTCGAGGGCGACTTCCGCCTCGTCGACGAGGCGCACGCGTCGGCTGCAGGCCCGCAGCTCGCGTGGCACCTGGCCGAGAACTGGAAGGTCGCGCTCGTCGACCATCCCGACGAGGCCCACCAGCTGAAGCGGATGCTGCGCGGCGACCGCGTGCGCTCCGCCGCGCTGCACGACGAGACGCCGCACCTGTTCCGCACGCTCGCGCCGGTCTGGCTCACGTCGCCCTATGAGGTGCCCGAGATCGACGACGACATCGCGTTCGACACCGTGGTGCTCGTCGACGCCGGGTCGACGACCATCGCCGAGAACCTCGGCGCCATCCGCCGCGCCCGGCAGGTCGTCGCGTTCGGCGATCCGGTGACGCAGACCCCTACGCTCTTCGAGACCGGCCTCGACGACGGCGACGGCGACGGCGGCGCGACCGAGCACGGCGTCGACGCGCTGCACGCCGATTCGGCGCTCGCACGGCTCGGCGAACTGCTGCCGACCCTCACGCTCACGCGAAGCTACCGCGCCGGCGGCGAGGACCTCGCCGAGCTCGTCAACCGCCGCTTCTACGCGGGCCGGATCGAGTCGCTGCCGTGGGCGGGCAGCTACCTCGGGCACGGCAGCCTCGGCCTGCACTACGTGCGCGGCAACGGGCTGCCCGACGCCGTGACCGGCACCGTCGAGAGCATCGACCCCGAGGTCGCGAAGGTCGTCGAGCTCGTCATGGAGCACGCCGTCAAGCGCCCGCGCGAGTCGCTCATGGTCATCACCGCGAGCGCGAAGCACGCGGCGCGCGTGCACCAGGCGGTGCTCGCCGCGTTCGCGAAGCGGACCGACCTCTCGGACTTCATCCTCAAGGACCGCGCGGAGCCGTTCACGGTGCTGACGCTCGAGCAGGCCGTGGCGCAGAGTCGTGACCGCGTGATCTTCTCGGTCGGCTACGGCCGCACGCCGCACGGGCGCCTGCTGTCGAACTTCGGCTCGCTCGGCGAGCCCGGCGGCGACCGGCTGCTGGCGGTCGGCATGACCCGCGCGCGCCGATCGATGGACCTCGTCTCGGCGTTCCGCCCCGAGGACATCGACGCCGAGCGGCAGTCGCACGGCGTGCTCGCGCTCGCCGAGATCCTGGGCCAGGCCGAGGAGCGCGCCGCCGGGAACGACGACGAGGACGCCGGCGAGTCGATGCTCGGCGACCTCGCCCGCAGGCTGTCGCGTCGCGGCATCCGGGTCAGCGTCGGCCATCGCGGCCGGCTCGCCCTCGCCGCCGCGCACGCCGGCAAGGCCGTCGTCGTCGAGACCGACGAGGCGTTCACGGGACTCAGCCTGCGCGAGTCGCTGCGCCTGCGCCCCGACGTGCTGCGCCGGCTCGGCTGGCACTACCTGCGGGTGCACAGCTTCGAGCTGTTCGGCAATCCCGAGGCGGTCGCGACGCGCGTCGCCACCCTGCTCGGCAAGCCCGAGGCACGACCCACGGATGCCGCGGCCGGCTGATGGCCGAGGAGGAGCGCCAGCGCGTCGAACGCGCCGGCGGACGCGCGCGACGCGCACGGCTGACGCCCGCGCCGGGCACCGATCCGACGCCCGAGGCGCCCGTGCCCGGCACCGGTGAGGACGGCGAGGAGCGGCCGGTGCAGGGGAAGCCCGATGGCAAGGCCGATCCCGACGACGATCGCATCACCCGGGAGCGACCGCCGCACTGGTGACGTGCGGCCGGGTCAGTCGCGCCGGCCGGCGCCCTCGCGCTCGCGCTCCGCGGCGAGCAGGTCGCGGATCTCCGACAGCAGCGTGAGCTCGGTCTCGGGCTCGGCCGGGTCGGGCTCGCCCGACCTGCGCTTCTCCTCGGCCCGGTCCTTGAGCGTGTTCATGGGCAGGACGAACACGAAGTAGACGACCGTCGCGACGATGACGAACGCGATGATGGCGCCGAGCACCGCGCCGAAGCGCACCTCGGCGACGCCGCCCGACAGCGTCGGGATCTCGATGACGAGTGCGGTGTCGAGGCTGTCGGCCTGGAAGATGACGCCGATCAACGGGTTGATCAGGTTGTCCACGATCGAGTTCACGACGGCCGTGAACGCGGCGCCGATGACGACCGCGACGGCCAGTTCGATCACGTTCCCGCGAAGGATGAATTCCTTGAAGCCCTTGAGCACGGTCCCTCCTGGACGTTCGGTCTCCGACGGCACGTCAGGCCACGCTAGCGGAGGATCCCGACGAGGTCGAACCCGAGGAGGAGCCGCCGCCCGACGAGGAGGAGCCCGACGTGCTCGAGGACGAGCTCGACGAGGAACCGCCCGACGCGGCATCCGAGCCGCCCGACCCACCGGAGCCGCCCGGGCCTCCCGTGCC
Organism: Agromyces mariniharenae; assembly: GCF_008122505.1. Classification (NCBI taxonomy): domain Bacteria; kingdom Bacillati; phylum Actinomycetota; class Actinomycetes; order Micrococcales; family Microbacteriaceae; genus Agromyces; species Agromyces mariniharenae. The sequence goes on from NZ_VSSB01000001.1 coordinate 2,822,657, forward strand.
GCCCTCGCCGCGCGAGTCGGTGCGGTAGAAGCCCGAGCCGTTGAACGTCACGCCGATGGTGTTGAAGAGCTTGCGGAGGCGGCCGCCGCAGACGTCGCAGACGGTGAGCGCGTCGTCGGTGAACGCCTGGTGGATGTCGAAGGCGTTGCCGCACTCGGTGCAGCGGTAGGAGTACGTGGGCATGTGGGTCTGACTCTTCCGGATCGTGGCGCGCCGCTCAGAACGCGATGATGCGCGTGGGCGTCACGACCCCGTTCACGGCCTGGTCGTGCACCTCTCGCGGCACCTCGTCGACGAACTCGCTGTCGAAGACGACGGCGTACACCGGAGGACATTTTTCCATCGATCCGAGGGTCTTGTCGAAAAAGCCCCGGCCCCAGCCCAGCCGCATGCCCGTGCGGTCGACCGCCGCGGCGGGCACGAGGATGAGGTCGACGTCGTTGATGGCCATCGGCCCGAGCAGCTCGCCGTCGGGCAGCGGCACGCCGTGCAGCCCGATCGACTCGGTCTCGTCCTCGCCGACGGTCCAGTCGAGCAGGCCGTCCTCACGGGTCACGGGGAACAGCACGCGGATGCCGCGGGCCTCCGCCCAGTTCACGAACGGCCGCGTATTCGGTTCGGTCGGCATCGACAGGTAGCACGACAACGACTCGGCCTCGGTGGTGCCGACGAGCTCCTCGAGGCGTGCGGTGAACCCCTCGGTCGCGAGCTCCCGCTCGTGCGCCGGCATGTTCTGCCTGCGCTCTCGGAGCTCGGCGCGCAGCACGCGCTTCTGGACGTCCGGATGCTCGGGCATGCCACACATCCTAGGGCGGCGCAACGTGACGCCCCGTCCCTGCGGCCCGTCGCGACATCCGGATACGCTGTCCGCATGACTCAACGGATCACGAAGGCCGTCATCCCTGCGGCGGGCCTCGGGACGAGGTTCCTCCCGGCGACCAAGGCGATGCCGAAGGAGATGCTCCCGGTCGTCGACAAGCCAGCGATCCAGTACGTCGTGGAGGAGGCCGTCGCCGCTGGGCTCGACGACGTCCTCATGATCATCGGGCGCAACAAGAACGCGCTCGCCAACCACTTCGACCGCGTTGCGGAGCTCGAGTACACGCTCGAGACGAAGGGCGACGACTCCAAGCTCTCGAAGGTGCAGGAGTCGAGCGACCTGGCCGACGTGCACTTCGTGCGCCAGGGCGACCCCAAGGGCCTCGGCCACGCGGTGCTGCGTGCCCGCAAGCACGTCGGCGACGAGTCGTTCGCCGTGCTGCTCGGCGACGACCTCATCGACGCCCGCGACCCGCTGCTCACGCGCATGCTCGCCGAGCACGGCAAGCGGGATGCCACGATCGTCGCGCTGCTCGAGGTCGACCCGGCCTCCATCCACCTGTACGGCGCCGCCGAGGTCGAGGCGACCGACGACCCCGACGTCGTGCGCGTCACGGGCCTCGTCGAGAAGCCCGCCGCCGACGTCGCGCCGTCGAACCTCGCGGTCATCGGCCGCTACGTGCTGAAGCCCGAGGTGTTCGACATCCTCGAGCGCACGCCCCCCGGCAAGGGCGGCGAGATCCAGCTCACCGACGCGCTCATGGAGATGGCAGGCGACCTCGACGGTGCGGGCGGCGTCTACGGCGTGGTGTTCCGCGGTCGCCGCTACGACACCGGCGACAAGCTCGACTACATCAAGGCGGTCATCCAGCTCGCCGCCGATCGCGACGACCTCGGCCCCGAGCTGAAGCCCTGGCTCGCCGAGTACGTCGCCGGCTTCGAACGGAGCTGACGATGGCGACGGCCGCGATCCCCACGCTGCGTGACGGGGACGTCACTCTGCGGCCGATCCGCGCGCGCGACGCCAAGGTGCTCGAGCGCGTGCTGCTCGACAACCGCTCGTGGCTGCGCCAGTGGGAGGCGACCTACCCCGGCGGCGGCACGGTGATCGACACGCGCGCGAGCATCCGCAACCTGCTCGCCCACGCCCGCACCGGGCACGCGCTGCCGTTCGTCATCGAGGTCGACGGCGAGCTCGTCGGCCAGCTCAACGTGTCGTCGATCACCTTCGGCTCGCTGTCGTCGGCGACGATCGGCTACTGGGTGTCGCAGGCCCACGCCGGCCGCGGCATCACGCCGACCGCCGTCGCCCTCGCGACCGACTACTGCTTCTCCACGCTGCGCCTGCACCGCATGGAGATCTGCATCCGTCCCGAGAACGCCCCGTCGCTGCGCGTCGTCGAGAAGCTCGGCTTCCGCTACGAGGGCCTGCGGCGGCGGTTCATCCACATCAACGGCGACTGGCGCGACCACTTCTCGTTCGCGCTCGTGGCCGAGGAGGTGCCGCGCGGCGTGCTGCGCCGCTGGCACGAGGGACGCGTGCCCGAGGACGCCGCCCGCATCAGCGCGGAGGACCGTGCGGCCGCCGCGTACCCGCTGCACGTCGCCGATCGCTGAACACGCGCGCGTCCAGCAGGCCCATCCGCCCGCGTTGTCCTAGCGTGGTCGCATGGACGTGATCGGCGGGGGCGTGCTGGTGGCAGCGGCCGCCGCGCTCTGGATCGCGTACCTCCTGCCGAGCTGGCTGCGCCGTCGGCAGTACCTCGCGACCGAGCGCAATGCGGTTCGGCTGCAGCAGACGCTGCGCATCCTCGCGGAGACCGCCGAGACGCCCGAGGCCGTGCGCGTCGAGGCCACCGCGCGCGAGGTCGCGACGCAGCAGCGCATCCTGCACGAGCACGAGGTCACCGCCCGGCTCGCCGCCGAGGCGGCCGAGCACCTCGCGATCGCCGAGCGGCGCGCCGCCGAGGAGGCGGCCGAGGCCGCACGCGAGCTGGCCGCGTCGGCCGCGCCCGTCACCGAGCCGATCCCGACGGTCGCGTCGGTGCCGTCGTCGGCGCCGTCGGTCACCGCGACGGATGCCGCGGATCGCCGCCGCTCCCTGCGCCGCCGCCGTGGGCTGAGTTCGCTGCTCCTGCTCGCCGGACTGCTCACCGTCGTCGGCGGACTCGTCGCGGCGGCGTTCGGCGCGTCCCTGCTCATCGTGGCCGGCGGCGCGCTCGCCGTGGCGCTCGCGTTCACGTTCCTCGTCGGGCTCGCTCGCGTGCACATCGCCGTGCCCGTCGCCGCCCCGATCGCCGTGCCCGAGGCCGAGCCGTTCGAGCCGATCGACCTCGCCGAGGAGGAGGCGGAGGACCACGGGTGGACCCCGCAGCCGCTGCCCAAGCCGCTGCACCTCTCGCGCGGCACGATCGCGGCGGCCGCGATGGCGTCGATCGAGGCGGCCGAGCAGCTGCGCCGCTCCTCCGTGGAGGCGGAGCTCGCGCGCCGCGCCGAGGAGCTCGAGCCGGCGGTGCCGTCGATCGAACGTCCCGCCCGCCCGAGCGAGGTGCCCGCGGCATCCGCTGCCCCTGTCGGCGCTCGTCGCGGGGCGCCGCGCGCGCCCGAGGCCGAGCCGGTGAGCCCGTATGCCCGCATGGGCATCGTCGAGGAGGCGCCGCCCGGGTTCGGCGACCTCGACGCCGTGCTGCGCCGTCGGCGTCAGGCGGGCTGAGCGTCGGACCGGCGGCCGGGCGACCCGTCCGGCCCGAGCCGGCGGGTGGTCATTCCCGTGCGTCGAGTGGTGATAGAGTCGTTCACGGCTCGGGCCCATGGCGCAGTTGGTAGCGCGTCTCGTTCGCAATGAGAAGGTCGGGGGTTCGAATCCCCCTGGGTCCACCGACGCGAGGTCGGCTTCTTCGGAAGCCGACCTCGCACTGTTTCGGGCTAGTGCTTCGCGGCGAGGTACTGCTCGTGCACGCCGGCCGGGATGCGGCCGCGGGCGGGCACGTCGACGCCGTTGTCGGCGGCCCACGCGCGGATCTCCTTCGGCGTCGCGCCGCCCGAGCCGGCGGACGAGGAGCGTCCGCCGCGGCGGGACGCGCTCGTGCGGCGGCCGGCCTTGACGTACGGCTCGAACGTCGCGCGCAGGGCGGCGGCGTTGTCGGCCGACAAGTCGATCTCGTACGCGGCGCCGTCGACCGCGAAGGCGATCGTCTCAGCGGCGTCGGTGCCGTCGAGGTCGTCCACGAGCGTCACGATGGTCTTCTTCGACACGACGGAAGTCCTTTCGTCGGGGAACGGCGCAGGGGCGCCGGTGCTGGTCCCGAGCCTAGTCCCGCGTTCCCGCTGCGTCCCGCTCATACACGGCGACGCGGGACGACTCGATCGGATGCACCGCGGTGAGGACGAAGCCGTGCTCGCGCAGCACGGCGACGTCGGGGTCCGCGCCGCGACGGCTCCGCAGCACGACGAGGACGCGATCGACGCCCTCGAGGCGATGGTCGACCGCCGAGAGGGGCGCCGTGACGTCCCACAGCCCGTCGGTCTCGTCATGGGAGCGGACGAGGGCCAGGTCCACGAGACCGTGGAAGCCCTCGGGATACGTGTACATCGCGAGGCGGGGCCGGCGGGACGGTCGCACGCTCTCGTCGAACACGATCCCGTCGCCGACGACCGAGTGCTCCGCGACGACGGCGGAGACCGTCTGCCAATCGGTGCCGAAGTTCTTCGCGTAGGGGAGGCGCTGGTCGACGATCGCCGGGAGCGCGAGCGCCGCGATCAGGGCGGCGGCGATGACGTGCGACCGCCGCCACGGCAGCACGGAGACGCCGACGGAGATCGCGATGGCCGCAGCGGGCGCCGTCAGCACGAGATAGCGCGCGGTGTACACCGGCGTCGCGAACGCGGTGACGAGCAGCAGCGCAGCGGCGGGGATCACCGCCCATGCCGCGCTCAGCACGAGCAGGCGCGTGCGTCCGCGCCACGACGGGTCGTGCCGGTGGACGGCGGCGGCGGCGACGCCGATCGCGATGAGGGCCCAGCCGGCGAACGCCAGCATCGGCAGCATGAACCACGGCGCGACCAGCACCGTCTCGAGGGTCACGGCGGGCTGGCGGCCACGGAAGGCGACCTGCCGTCGTTGCAGCACGGCGATCACGCAGATCGGCACCGCCAGCACCACGGCGCAGGACCATGCGAGGAGGAAGGAGCGGATCCGCGGCGTTCGGATCTCGCGCTTGCGGCGGTCGAGCGTCCAGGCGACGACGGCGACGACGTGCACCGGCACGAGGAGGATGACGTACAGGAAGAGGTACGTGCCGACGGCGAGGCCGACGGCGTAGCCCCACCACCACGCGCCCCGAGCCCGCCCGTCGACGAGGCGCAGCATCAGCAGGGTCAGCCAGACCGCGAGGGCGACCGCGAACGGCGTCGGCCGGGCTTCGACGGCGACCTGGGCGACCCGCGGCAGCACGGTGAACACGGCGGCCGCGACCACCGCGATCCAGCATCCCGCCGACGTGCGCACGAGCAGGTAGAGGCCCGCGGCAGCCGTCCCGATGGCGAGCCCCGAGGGAAGTCGAAGGGCGAACGGCGAGATGCCGACGAGGTCGATCCAGAAGTGCAGGAGGGCGTAGTAGAGCCCGTGGACGGCATCCACCGTGCCGAGCATCGCGAAGAGCGACGGCCAGTCCCGCTGCGCCGACATGATGCTCGCGGCCTCGTCGCCCCACAGTGAGGGGATCCACGAGCCGGCGAGCGCGACCGCGGCGGAGGCGCTGCCGACGACGGCGGCGACGCGGGCGTCACTCCACGTGGCCGCGGAACGTGCCGACTCCGCCGACGGAGTCGCGAAGGTCAACACCTCGGCCATCGCCATCGCCCCTCGTTCGAGCGTACGCCGAGCAGTCGTCGTCCGGAACGGACCGGGCCTTCCGAGCGGCTCGGCACCCGGGCATAGGCTGGTCGGGATGTCGCAACCGCCAACGCCCGCGCCGCAGCCGCCCACGCTGTCGATCCCGCTGTCCGATGCCAAGCGCTGGCGCGCCTACTGGGTGTGCGTGGCGGTCGCGGGACTCACGATCCTCGACCTCTCGAAGGTCAACGTCGCGCTGCCGTCGATCGAGTCGGCGTTCGACGCGAGCTCGACCGAGCTGCAGCTCATCGTCTCGGGCTACGTGCTGACGTTCGGCCTCACGCTCGTGCCCGCAGGTCGCATCGGCGACCAGCGATCGCGGCGCACGCTCTTCGTCATCGGCCTGACCCTCTTCACGCTCACGAGCCTCGCCTGCGCCCTCGCGCCGAACGGCATCGTGCTCCTCGTCGCGCGGCTCCTGCAGGGCGTCGCGGCCGGCATCCAGATGCCCCAGGTGCTCGGGATCATCCAGCAGCTCTTCCGGGGCCCCGAGCGCGGCAAGGCGTTCGGCCTGTTCGGCGCAACCATCGGCATCGCGACCGCGTTCGGCCCGACGCTGGGCGGCCTCGCCATCGCGATCGGCGGCCCCGAAGACGGTTGGCGCGGCATCTTCTGGATGAACGTGCCGCTCTCGCTCATCGCGATCGCGCTCGCGCTGTGGCTCCTTCCCGAGACACGGCTCCCGTCGACGCGGAAGCTGCAGCTCGACCCGGTCGGCCTCCTGCTGTTCGGCATCACCGTGGTGGCGCTCATGTGGCCGTTCCTCTTCACCACGGGCTCGCCGACCGACAACCCCGCGCGGTGGTGGCTGCTCGTCGTGTTCGTGTTCGCCGCCTCCGCGTTCGTCGCGTGGGAGCGCCACTACGCGGCGACCGGCAAGCATCCGCTCGTGCCGCTCTCGCTGTTCGGCGTGAGCTCCTATCGCAACGGCACGGTGCTCGCGTCGGCGTACTTCGCCGCCGCGCCGTCGATGTTCCTGCTCACCACGCTCTACCTGCAGCACGGTCTCGGCCTCGCACCCGTCTTCGCCGGGATGGTGAGCATCGGCTTCGCACTCATGAGCGCCATCTCGTCCTGGATCGGCGGCAACCTCGTGAACCGGCTGGGCAGGCCGCTCGTCGTCTGGGGCCTCGCGACCGTGCTCCTCGGCATCGGCTTGCTCGTGCTCGCGGCGCTGTACACCCCGGCCGACCTCACGCCCTGGGCCATGGCCGGTGCGATGGTCATCGCCGGCTTCGGCGGCGGCCTCGTGATCTCGCCGAACCAGACGCTCGCGCTCGCCGACATCCCGGTGAAGCAGGGCGGCCTGGCCGGCTCGGTGGGCCAGCTCGGGCAGCGCATCGGCACCGCGGTCGGCACGGCCGTCGCGCTGTCGCTCTTCTACGCCACGATCTACCGCGAGACGGGCACGGCCGACACGCAGGACCTCGCGGTGTACCACGACGCGTACGGCTTCGGCATGACCGCCGTCGCGCTCTTCGTCGCGATCGCGTTCGGTGTGGGCCTGCTCGACCTCGGCGCGCGTCGCCGGCAGCAGCGCTCGCTGTCGCGCGCGACGGAGGAGCTCGAGTAGCCACGCGCCGCCGGTGAGCCCCGGGCTCGCCGGGTCGCTCCGCCGGCGCACTCGTCAGCGGATCGCCAGGATCCGCGCCCGCTCCTCCTTGGGATAGTGCTCGATGGCCGCGCGCAGCGCGACGCGCGGCATCGTCGCGGCGTGCCCCTCGACGAACGCCGTGAGCCGGTCGCGGTCGACGTCGCCCGCGGAGCGCAGCACCCAGCCGAGCGCCTTCTGCACGAGCGGCTCGGGGTCGTCGACGAGCGTCTCGGCGAGCCCGAACGCATCGTCGACCTCGCCGCGCTTGAGGAACGCGAACGTCGCCACGAGCGCGGTGCGGCGCTCGGGCCAGAATCCGGATGCCGCGAGCCGGGCGAGCGGCGCCCGGTCGCGATCGAGCAGGTGGCCGCCGACCACCTGCTGCGCGGCGAGGTCGACGAGGTCCCACTGGTCGATGCGGTCGTGCCGTCGGAGGTACAGCTCGTAGAGCTCGGCCCGCCGTTCGGAAGACGTGCGGCGGTGCGCCGCGGACTTGCCCATGATGCTGCACGCGAGCGCCCGCACCTCGTGCGTCGGCTGCTCGAGCAGCGCCTCGAGCTCCGCGACGGGCAGGTCGAGCGCGGTCTTCGCGAGGTCGAACACGGCGCCCATCCGCACCCCGATGAACGGCGCGTCGGGGTCGGGCGCGAAGTACCGCGTGTACTTCTCGCGCTCCTCGGCGGTCGCCATGCCCTCGAGCGTCGCGGTGAGTGTCGCGGCATCGGTCATCGTGCCCCCCCGATCGGCCGCGCCCCGCCGGCGGCCCCGGGACTCAGCGTACGACGGCGGCGCCCTCGGCGGCGGGCGCGTCGGAGAACGCGAGCTTGGGCACGAAGGCGAGCAGCACGGCGGCGACGGCCGCGGTCACGCCGCACACGAGCCACACGGTGACGTAGCCGGCGAACGAGCCGGCGGTCGATGTCGCCGCCTCGCCGGCCGCGCCGAGCAGCGCGATGCCGAACACGCACGACGCGATCGCGCCGCCCACGGTCTTCACCGAGTTGGTGAGTCCCGTGGCGACGCCGGTCTGGTGCGCGGGCGCCGCCGCGGCCGCCGCGGCGGGCAGGGCGGCCACGAGCGCACCCGACCCGATGCCGGCGATGATCATGTTCGCTAGCACCTGGGCGTACCCGTCGTGGAACGGCAGGAACAGGAGGTAGCCGAGGGCGACGAGCGAGCTCGCGCCGATGAGCGCGATGCGCGGGGTGATCCAGCGGGTCACGAGGGGGAACAGCATGGCGCCGACGACGAGGGAGAGCACGTAGGCGCCGACGAGGAGGGAGGTCTGGAAGCTCGTGGCGCCGAGCCCGTAGCCGACCTCCGCGGCATCCGTGCGCGCGAACGTGGAGAGCGGCGCCTGCGCGCCGAGCACGCTGACCCCGAAGAGGCCCGCGGTGAGGAACACCGGCCAGAGCGACGGCGAGCGGAACATGCGCACGTCGATGAGCGGGTCGGGGTGGCGCAGCTCCCAGCGCGCGAACGGCACGACGAGCAGCACGCCGAGCGCCACGAGCGCCCAGCTGAGCAGGTCGGCGGGGCCGTTCAGGCGCATGAAGCTGAGGCCGCCCGTGAGCGCCAGGAGTGCGAGCGAGATGAGGACGAGGCCGACGGTGTCGAGCGTGCCGCCCGCGAGGTCGGGCGACTCCTTCACGCCGAACCACACGACGAAGAAGCACGCCACGACCGCGATCGCGGGCACCAGCAGGAGCACCGTCATCGGCAGCACGTCGGCCAGCGCGCCCGCCGAGAGGGCGCCGGCGATGGCTCCGAGCTCGAGTGCCGCGACGAGGAGGCCGGCCGCCTTGCGGGTCATCGCGGCCGGGCGCTCGGCCGAGCGGCTGCGCGACCAGATGAGCGCGACTTCGAGCGGCAGCCAGACCACGTAGAAGCCCTGCAGCGCCCACGCGACGAGGAACACCCAGAACTGGTCGGTGAACGCCAGCGCCGTCGAGGCCACCGCCGTGATCGCCGTCGACCACATGAGCATGCGCTTGTGGCCGACCATGTCGCCGAGCTTGGCGAACGCGGGCACGACGAGCGCCGACAGCATGAGCTGCGTGCCCTCGAGCCAGTTCACGTCGGCGTCGTGGATGCCGAGGTGCCGCGCGATGTCGGTGAGCAGCGGCGTGTAGTAGCCCTGCAGGATGCCGCTCGTGAACTCGACGAACGCCAGGAAGCCGACGATGGCGGCCACCGGTCCGAGTCTGGCAGCGCGCGTCATCGGGGCTCCTTCGGGTGGGGGTGGATTCACCCTAGTGCAGCGGATGCCCCGCCTCCGCCACGCGCGGATGCCCCGGCACCGCGGCCGCGGAACCGACCGCGTTCACCGACTCGAGCAGCGCCCGGTGGAACCGCTCGCCACGCTCGAGGCTGTCGATCGTCACGTGCTCGTCGACCCCGTGGATCGCCGCCCGCTGGCCCGCCGTCATCGCGATCGGGGCGAAACGGAACACGGCCGGCGAGAACCGGTGGAACCACCGCGAGTCGGTCGCCGCCATCATGAGGTACGGCGCGGTGATGGCGCCGGGATACGACGCGTCGACGGCGGCGGCGATCGCGGCGAACTGCGCGGTGTCGGTCGGGGACTCGGGCGACGGGTCGCTGCCCTCGACCACCTGGACGTCGACGGCCGGGTCGCCGACCACGCGCCGCACGCGGGCCGCCGTGGTGCCGACCGTCTCGCCCACCGCGATCCGCAGGTTGAGCGTGGCCGCCGCGCGTGCCGGGAGCACGTTGGGCGCCGACCCGCCCTCGAGCATGGTCGCGGCGATGGTCGTCCGCACGAGCGCCGCGGGCTCGCCGTCGAGGCGTGCGAACAGCCGCGCGGTCAGCCACGGCGTCGCGGCGAGCACGCGCAGCGCGAGGCGGACCGGACCGCGGGTGTGCGGCGCGAACGTCGACAGCATCGTGCGCAGCGACCGCGGCGTGCGCTTCGGGAACGGGTTCGGCGACAGGCGGTGCACCGCGCGCGCGATGCGGGCGGTGGCCGTGGTCGCGGGCGGCGTCGACGCGTGGCCGCCCTCGCCGAGCGCCGAGAGCCGCACCGTCACGATGCCCTTCTCGCCCACGCCGACCATGGCGGCCGGCACGTGCACGAACGGCAGCGGCGCGTCGACGACGGCGCCGCCCTCGTCGAGCACGAGCCACGGGATGATGCCGCGATCCTGGAACAGGTCGGCGGCGGCCCGGGCGGCGGCGCCGTGGCTCTCCTCGTTGCCGCCGAACGAGAGGTACACGTCGCGCTCGGGCACGAATCCGTCGGCGAGCATGTTCTCGACGGCCTCGAGGATCACGAGCAGCGGGCCCTTGTCGTCGAGGGTGCCCCGGCCCCAGACGGAGCCGTCGTGGATGCGCCCCTCGAAGGGCGGGAACGTCCAGCCGTCGTCGTCGACGGCCGGGACGACGTCGAAGTGGGCCATCAGCACGACGGGGTCGTCGTCGCCCGAGCCGCGCCAGCGGTAGAGCAGCCCGACGTCGGTGACCTGCTCGAACGCGAGGCGCTCGTGCACGAGCGGGTAGAGCTCGGCGACGAGGTCGCGGAACCGGTCGAAGTCGGCGAGGCCGCGCTCGTCGAGCTCGGCCGACACCGTCGGCAGCTGCACCATGCGCGAGAGGCGCTCGGCGGCGCCGGGCCGCACGGTCACGGGGTCGGGCATTGCTCCACCATATTCGAGCGGATGCCGCGGCGGCGGGCGGTGCTCAGGCCGCGAGGTGCGCGGCGGGCGCGAGCAGCGCCGAGAGCTCGGTCGACGAGAGCTCGCGACCGAACGCCGGATGCCCCGGTTCGAGCGCCCGGCCGGCGGCGAGCGGACCGCCGTCGACGGCGTCGAAGCCGATGTCGTCGATGATGCGCGCGAGCACGGCACGCGCCTCGGGGTCGTCGCCGACCACGGCGATGGCACGGCGCAGGGGCGACCCCGCGTCCATGCTGTCGTCCTCCATCTCGTGGTAGCCGAGGTGGTTCAGCGACTTCACGACGCGCGCCAGCGGGTTCCTGGCCGCGTTGATCTCGCTCGTCGAGCGCTCGTCGGCGTCGACCGAGTCGATGTGGCCGTCGACCGGCGGCCAGTAGTTCATGGCGTCGACGACGACCTTGTCGCCGAAGTCCTCCCACGGCACCGTGCCGGCCTTGCCGAACGGCACGGCGACGATGATGACGTCGGCCTCGGCCACGAGCTCGGCGGGCGGGAGCACGCGGGCGCCGGGAGCGACCACCGAGACGAGCAGGTCGAGCGCGGTCTGCCGCGGCGAGCCCGTGATGCGGACCTCGTACCCGGATGCCACGAGGAGTCGGGCGAGCGCGGTGCCCACCTTCCCCGCACCGAAGATGCCGATGACCGGCCGGTCCGTCACGTCCACGCCTCCATTCTCGCCGACGCGCTGGATCCGTACGCCGACACCCACCGGCAACGCCCCGGCGTCGCCGCGCATTCCCACGCCGCCGCGCATTCCGGCGCGGGCGCCGGGGGAATAGTCTCGGGCTCACGGGGGTTCCGGTGGGATGCGTACGCATGGAGACGCGGAGATGAGGCAGGACATGGCCGAGCGCTACGAATTCGGACTCGACACCTTCGGCGACGTGACGGTCGCGGCCGACGGGTCGACGCTCACGCACGCGCAGGTGCTGCGCAACGTCGTCGACGAGGCGGTGCTGGCCGACCGGCTGGGTCTCGACTTCTTCGGCGTGGGCGAGCACCACCGGCACGAGTTCGCCGTCTCGGCGCCGGAGGTCGTGCTCGGCACCATCGCCGGCCGCACCGAGCGCATCCACCTCGGCTCGGCCGTCACCGTGCTGAGCTCCGACGACCCCGTGCGGGTGTTCCAGCGCTTCGCCACGCTCGACGGCCTCTCGGGCGGCCGCGCGGAGGTCATCCTCGGACGCGGCTCGTTCATCGAGTCGTTCCCGCTCTTCGGCTTCGAGCTCAACCAGTACCAGGAGCTGTTCGAGGAGAAGCTCAACCTCTTCTCCGAGCTGATCACGCAGGAACCGGTCACGTGGACGGGCGAGCTGCGCGCACCGCTCACCGACCAGCTCGTCTACCCGCCCGTCGAGCACGGGCACCTGAAGACGTGGGTCGGCGTCGGCGGCAGTCCCGAGTCGGTCGTCCGCGCCGCACACTACGGCCTGCCGCTCGTGCTGGCGATCATCGGCGGCAGCCCCGCCCGCTTCGCGCCCCTCGCCGACCTCTACCGCCGCGCCCTCGACCAGTTCGGCCACCAGCCGCAGCCCGTCGCCGTGCACTCGCCCGGCTTCATCGCGGACACCGACCAGGAGGCGCTCGACACGCTCTGGCCGCACTACAAGGTCATCATCGACCGGATCGGCAAGGAGCGCGGCTGGGGCCCCGTGACCCGGGAGCACTTCGAGGGCGAGGCGGGACCGAACGGCGCGCTCTACGCCGGATCGCCCGAGACCGTCGCGCAGAAGATCGCCGCGGCGATGCGCGCGATCGGCGCCGTCCGCTTCGACCTCAAGTACTCGAACGGCACGCTGCCGCACGAGGCGATGATGGGCAGCATCGAGCGGTACGGCACCGAGGTCGTGCCCCGCGTGCGCGAGCTCCTCGCGGCTTCCGATGCGGCCGACGCCGAGCTCGACGCGCTCGCCGCGGCGGACCGGGCGGATGCCGCGGCCGCCGCCGAGCAGCCCGCGGAGTAGTCGGCCCGGGAGTCCGTCAGGCGGTTCCGGGCGCCGGCTTGGCCGCTCGGCGCCGCACTGCCGCGCGGAACCACGCGGCGTCGGGGACGCGTGCGAGGAACGTGCCCGCGATGATCGTGATGAGCACGTAGGCCGTGGCGAGCGGGGCGATGCCCGGCGCGACGCCGGCCGTCACCGCGATGCCCGCGATGACGATGGAGAACTCGCCGCGCGGCGCGAGCGCGAAGCCCGCGCGCCACTGGCCGAGCGTGCCGACCCCGGCTCTCCGCGCGGCGTACGCGCCCGAGATGAGCTTCGTGACGATCGTCACGATCGCGAGCCCCAGGGCGGGCAGGATCATCGGCACGAGCTTCGACGAGTCGGAGGTCAGGCCGAAGAACACGAAGAACGTCGCGGCGAACAGGTCGCGCAACGGCGTGAGCACGGCGCTCGCGTTGGCCGCGACCCGCCCCGACAGCGCGATGCCCACGAGGAACGCGCCGACGGCGGCCGACACGCCGACCTGGGCGGCGAGGCCCGCGACGAGCATCGTGAGGCCGAGGACGCCGAGCAGCAGCGGCTCGTACTGGTCGGCGGGGAACAGCCGCGACACGAAGTGCCCGTGCCGCAGGGCCACGTAGAGGATGAGGGTCACGACGGCCACGGCGATCGCGACCGAGATCGCCCCTTGCAGCACGCTCACGCCGATGACGATGGCCGAGAGCACCGGCAGGTAGAACGCCATCGCGAGGTCCTCGATGACGAGGACGGCGAGGATCGCCGGCGTCTCGCGGTTCGACAGGCGACCGAGGTCGCGCAGGAGCTTCGCGATGACGCCCGACGATGACACCCAGGTCACGCCGGCCAACGCGACGGCGGCCACCGGACCCCAGCCGAGCAGGAGCGCCATCGCTGCGCCGGGGAGCGCGTTCGACAGTGCGTCGACGATGCCGGGCACGCGGGCCGACTTCAGGCTGCCGAAGAGCTCGGTCGCCGTGTACTCGAGCCCGAGCAGCGCGAGCAGCAGGATGATGCCGATCTCGGAACCGGTCTGCAGGAACTCCTCGCTCGCGTCGAGCGGCACGAAGCCGCCCTCGCCGAAGGCGAGGCCGAGCAGGAGGTAGAACGGGATCGGCGAGATCCCGATGAGGAGCGCGAGACGCCCCAACAGGCTCATGCCGAGAAGCAGCGCGCCGACTTCGATGAGGAGCAGCGTGGTCTCGTGCATGCGGCCCGCCTCAGTCTGGGCCGTTGGAGAGCAGCCGGGCTACTCCGTCGAGTCCTTCACGAGTGCCGACGGCCACGATGACGTCGCCCGCGCGCAGCGGCTCAGCCGGCGTCGGGGAGGGGATGATCGCCCCGTCGCGGACGATCGCGACGATGGACGCATGCGTGCGCGTGCGCGCCTTCGTGTCGCCCAGCGTGCGGTTGAGGTACGGCGAGTCCGTCGGCAGCGCGATCTGCTCGGTGTACAGGCCGGCGGTCTCATCGCTGAGGCTCGTGAGGCGACTGAGCATGACGGATGCGCCGAGCACGTCGGCGAGGGCCGCGGCCTCGTCGTCGTTCAGCGGAATGGAGTCGCGGCAGGCGTCGGGGTCGTCTTCGTCGAAGACGCCGAGGTCGCGCTCACCGTCCCGGTGCGACACCACGCTGATCTTTCGACCCCCTTCGGTGACGAGGTCGTGGCGGAAGCCGATCCCGGGGAGATCGACCTTCTCGATGCGAATACCCACGAGGCATATGGTAACCCCGCTGGAGGGTGCCTCCGGCACCCCCGATTCAGTGTCGCGGTCGGACGGCGTTCGTCATCTCGAGCACGGGCGTGCCGCCGTCGTCGACCACGGCGAACGAGGTCATCACCGATCCGAGCTCGGTCGCGGAGGCGACGTGCGTGCCGCCGCAGGGGATGCGCGCCGTGCCCTCGGGCAGTTCGCACACCCAAGTGCGCCGGTCGGTGAGCCCGTCGCCGGCCGCCTCGACGCGCACGACGGCGCCCGCCGCGATCCAGCGCTCGAGCTGCTCGGCGACGGCGCTGCGCACGTCGTCGAGCTCGCCGGCGAGCGACGCCGTGTCGAATCCCGCCCGCCGCAGCGACTTGTTGAGCCGGTAGCGGTCGAGCGAGCCGTCGGGCAGGATGCGCGACGACGCGATGGCGGCGCCGTCGAAGTCGGGGCTGCCGAGCGAGTCCTCGCGCGCGGGCTTCGACCACCGGTCGGCCAGCACGCGGTTGAGCGCGAGCGAGGCGAGGTGGCAGGCGGTGTGGCCGGTCGAGAGTGCGCGTCGCGTCGCGGCATCCGCCTCGACCTCGACCTCGTCGCCCTCGGCGATCGCCGCGTCGCCGTCGACGAGGTGCGCGACGAGGAACGCCCACCCCTCGGTGCCCTTGCGGACCGGGATGTCGTCGCCGAGGTGGAGGTCGGTGCCGTCGGTGGCGGCGACGACGGCGTCGCGCACCGGGAGGTCGACGCCGTTCGCGCGGATCACGCCGGCGTCGGCGGGCTGGTCGGGCCACGCGGCATCCACCGGGTGGAAGCTCGTCGCCTCGGTGACGACCGCGAGGCGGCCCTCGTGCGCGGGGGCGACGTGCAGCACGCGACTCCTCGCGGTGAGCGCCCCGCCGGGGTAGGTGACGCGCGTGTCGCGCTGGGGCAGGGTCACCCGTCAGACGCCGTCGCCGCGGCCGAGGATGTTGACCGGGATGGCGACCGCGATGGCGACGCTGAGGATGCCGCCGAAGAACACGACGGCCTCGAAGCCCGGCAGCCCCGGGGCGTAGCCCATGAGCAGCATGCCGAAGACGAAGAAGGCCATGGCGATGATGAAGGCGACGACGTTCACGGGACCTCCTGGAGCGGCTGGTGCGGCTGCGGCGCCGCGATGCCCAGCCTAGTGGGCGGCGGCGCGACGCGCCCGGCGGATGCCGCGACGGCGCGGCATCCGCTCGATCACGCGTCCAGCGGGCCGAGCCACGCGTTCGCGACGGTGCCGTGCGCCGACTCGTCGTCGGACGGGTGGAAGATGCCCGCGAGCACGTCGCGGTAGAGACGGCCGAGCTCCGAGCCGGCGAAGTAGGAGGAGCCGCCCGCAACGCGGACGGCCTGGTCGACGACGTGCTTCGCCGTCTCGGTGGAGCGCACCTTCACGCCCACGAGCTTCGCGAACCACATCGGGCCGTGGTCGACGAGCGCGTCGAGGTCACGCGCCACGGCGAGCAGCTGGGGCTCGACGGCCTCCTGCGCGATCGCGGCGTCGGCGATGCGCCAGCGGATGTCGGGATCCTGCGAGAGCGGAGCCCCGTCGCGCTTCATCGACGTGCGGCGGTGCGCGGCGGCCACGGCGAGGTCGAGCGCCCGCGCGCCGATGCCCGCGTAGACGGCCGCGAGCAGCAGCTCGAAGCTCGCGAAGATGCCGAAGACGAGCGGGTCGGCGTTGGGGCCGGGGTCCAGCCGTCGCACGATGCGGTCGGGCGCGGCGAACGCGCCGTCGAGCACCGTCGTCCGGCTCTGCGTCGCGCGCATGCCCAGGGTGTCCCAGTCGTCGAGGATGCGCACGTCGGGGTCCTCGCGGTCGATGAACCCGTAGACGATCTTCGGCGCGTCGGCGGACGCGGTGTCGAGGCCCATCGTGCCGAGGCGGGTCCACGCCGGCGAGAGCGACGTGAAGACCTTGCGGCCCGAGTAGCGATAGCCGCCGCCCGCCTGGGGCTCGGCCGCGGTGCGTGAGCCGAACAGCATGAGGTCGTTGCCCGCCTCGCTGATGCCGAAGCCGAAGATCTCGCCCTGCCCCGCCTCGCGGAGGAGGAAGTCGAGCGTGTCGTCGCCGCGATCGCGCAGGATCTTCGCCACCCCCGTCCACACGAGGTGCATGTTCACGGCCAGCGCCGTGGCGGGGGCGGCGCCCGCGAGCCGCAGCTGCGCGCGGACGGCGTCGTCGAAGCCCCAGCCGAGCCCGCCGTACGCCTCGGGCACGAGCGCCGTGAGGTACCCTGCGTCGCGCAGCTCGGCGAGGTCGTCGACGAAGAACGCGTTGTCGCGGTCGTACCCTGCTGCGCGCTCGCGCACCCGTTCGAGGAGTTCGTCGTGCAGCAGGGTCTCCGGCGTCTCGCTCACGACGCCAGACTACGCCTGCGGTGTCCGCTCGCGCGGGGGCTGGGGTGCGGCATCCGATGCCGGGGGCGCGGCCGGCGGCGACGGGTCGGATGCCCCGGGCGTCGTGTCGGGCGCCGCGGGCTTCGAGCGGCGCGAGCGCGTCGCGACGAGCACGATCACGAGCACGATCGCGCCGATGACGAGGGCGGCGAGCGCCCACGGGAGCAGCACGCCGACCGCGATGCCGAGCCAGGTCGCGAAGCCGATCAGGGCGTTCCAGCCGGCCGCGAGGCCGCTCCAGAAGTCGTCGGGCTGCGGATCGGGCGCGACCCCCTCGGTCACGAGATCGACGGTGATCGTCGAGTAGTCGACCTGGTCGACGAGCGCGTCGCGCTGCTGGGTGAGGCTGTCGAGCTCGGCCTGCCGGGTGGTGAGCTCGGACTCGATGGCGATCAGGTCGGCGATCGTCGTCGCCTCCGAGAGCAGCTGCTGCAGCCGGTCGACCGAGGCGGTGAGCGCGTCGATGCGTCCGTCGAGGTCCTTGCGCTGCTGCGTGACATCCGAGGCGTTCATGGACACGGAGCTGACCGTGCCGAGCTCGCGCAGCTCGGCGAGGAACGGATCGAGGTCGTCCGACGGGATCCGGAGCGTGAGCGAGGCGCTCGGCGGCTCGGCGTCGGTGCCCGGCGTCTCGGTGCGGCTGTCGACGCGTCCGCCTCGCGCCTCCGCGAGGTCCACGGCCTGCTGCGCGGCGTCGACCGGGTCCTCGACCGTGATCGAGACCCAGCCGACGGTGATCATGCTGCGGTCGGCGAACTGCTCGCCGTCGGCAGTCCCGCCCGCGGCATCCTCGCCCTCCACCTGCTGCTGGGGCGCCATCTCGCCCGGTTCCATCACCGGTGCGTCGGACTGGCCGGCGCCCGCGGTGCAGCCGGCGAGGAGCAGTGCGAGGAGGGCGGCCGCGGCCGCTGCGGGGACCAGTCGTCGTCTCATGGGCTCACCGTATTGCCCGGCCCCGATCGCATGTCTGGACCCCTGCTGGGAGTCCGGTCACGATCGGATTGCGCTTCGCTGTGAATCGCCGAACGGCCCCAACGAACCCCGGTTCCCGCTCGTTCAGCGGGATGTCCGCTCAGTCGAAGTCGGGATCGCGGCCCGTGCGCTCGCCGCTCTCGAGGGTGGCGATCGCGGCCAGGTCCTCGTCGTCGAGCGCGAAGTCGAACACGTCGAGGTTCTCGCGCAGCCGGGCGGCGGAGGACGCCTTCGGGATCACGATGTTGCCGAGCTCGAGGTGCCAGCGCAGCACGACCTGCGCGGGCGTGCGTCCGCGCTTGTCGGCGAGATCGGCGAGCAACGGGGTGCCGAGCACGCGGCCGCGCGCGAGGGGCGACCACGCCTCGGTGCGGATGCCGTGCGCCTCGTCGAACGCGCGCAGCTCCTCCTGTGGCAGCCACGGGTGCAACTCGACCTGGTTCACGACGGGCGCGACGCCGGTCTCGCCGATGATGCGCTCGAGGTGGTGCGCGTGGAAGTTCGCCACGCCGATCGACTGCACGCGTCCCTCCTCCTGCAGCCGCACGAGCGCTCGCCACGTGTCCACGTACCGGTCGGTCGAGGGCACCGGCCAGTGGATCATGTAGAGGTCGAGCGTCGCCAGGCCGAGCCGCTGCATGCTCGCGTCGAACGCGCGCAGCGTCGAGTCGTAGCCGTTGTCGTCCATCCAGACCTTGCTGGCGACGAAGAGCTCGTCGCGCGGCACCTCCGCCGAGCGCACGGCCTCGCCGACGCCCTCCTCGTTCGCGTAGAGCGCGGCGGTGTCGAGGTGCCGGTACCCGATGGCGATCGCCTCGCGGCTGAGGCGCGCGGCATCCGCTGCCGGCACCTTGTAGAGGCCGAAGCCGAGCTGCGGGATGGTGTTGCCGTCGGAAAGCGACAGGCTGGGCGCCGGGGCGACGGGCGGCTGCGTCATCGTCGTGGCTCCTCTCAGCTGGGTTGCGCCGGCACCGGTTCGGTGTCGGGGATGGGGCTCGCGTCGCGCTCGCGCAGGTCGGGATGCCACGGCTTGCCGAGCACCGCGGCGAGGACCCCGAGCAGGGCGAGCGCGGCGGCCGCGACGAACGCGCCCTGCGCGCCGTACCCGTCGATGAGGAAGCCGGCGACGGCCGAGCCGAGCGCCGCGCCGATGAGCTGGCCGGTGCCGACCCAGCCGTACGCCTCGGCGGTGTCCGAGAACTTGACGCTCGCCGACACGATCGCGAACAGCACGGCGAGCGCGGGCGCGATGCCGATGCCCGCGATGAAGAGGGTCGCCGAGAGCCACCAGAAGTCCATGACGAACGCGGCGAGCGCCATGCCCGCGAACACGATGAACATGCGGCGCGCGGTCGACCACGGCCCGATCGGCACGTGCCCGAGGAAGAGGCCGCCCGCGAGGCTGCCGACCGAGAAGATGGCGAGCACGATGCCGGCCTCGGCGCCATCGTGCCCGAACACGGCGACGACGCCGGCCTCGACCGCGGCGCACGCGCCGATGAGGAGGAAGCCGACGATCGTCGCGAGCATGACCGGCGGGCGGGTGAGCACCGCGCCGAACCGCCGCTTGGAGCGGGGGATGCGAACGCGCCCGAGCTCGGGGGAGGAGATGAACCAGATGCCGCCGCCGATCATCATGGCCGCGGCGAGCAGGATGCCCCAGACGGTGCCGATCTGCGTGGACACGAACGTCGTGACGACGGGACCGACGACCCAGATGATCTCCTGCGCCGACGCGTCGAGCGAGAAGAGCGGCGTGAGCTGCCGGGAGTTCACCATCTTCGGGTAGATGGTGCGCACGGCGGACTGCACGGGCGGCGTCGAGAGGCCGGCCACGAGGCCGACCGCCATGTAGGCCGGCACCGTGAGCGGCAGCACGCCGATGGCGACGACGGCGGTCGCGCAGATCACGAGCGTGGTGATGAGCACCGGGCGCATGCCGAGGCGGCCCATGAGCCGGCTCGTGAGGGGTCCGGCGACGGCCTGGCCGATCGACGTGGCGGCGAGCACGAGGCCCGCCGCGCCGTAGGAGCCGGTCTGCTGCTCGACGTGCAGGAGGAACGCGAGCGAGAGCATCCCCGAGGGGAACCGAGCGGTCAGCTGGGCGGCGATGATACGAGCGACGCCCGAGGTTCTGAGGAGATCGGTGTAGCTGCCCACGGTCCGTCCACTCTATCGACGCGGATGCCGCGGGAACGCGCCTATCAGTCATGGCGTATATAACGGTGAAGTGATAATCTGACGGTGTGCACGCGTTCGACGTCCTCGGCGACCCGGTGCGCCGCCGCATCCTCGACCTCCTGGCCGGCGGCGAGACGAGCGCGGGTGAGGTCGTCGACGTGGTGGGCGAAGAGTTCGGCATCACCCAGCCCGCCGTGTCGCGGCAGCTGCGCATCCTGCGCGAGCACGGCTTCGCCACCGTGCGGCCCGATGGCGCGCGCCGGCTCTACTCCATCGATCCCGGTGGACTCGACGACGCCGACCGCCAGCTCGAGCGCTACCGCACGATGTGGACCGCGGGGCTCGCGGCGTTGCACACCGAGGTCGCCCGCGGCAAGCGCAGCCGTCGCGCCGCCGCGGGGCGCGCCCCACGAGAGGAGCCATGATGGCCGTGACGAGCGACATCGCCCCCGATGAGCCCGGGCTGCTGCTCGAGTTCCACGAGGTGTACGACACCGACCCCGACGACCTGTGGCAGGCGATCACGACGCCCGAGCGCCTCGCGCGCTTCATGGCCGTGCACCGAGGCGAGTTCCGGCTGGGCGGCCGGTGGCAGGCGTTCGGGACGGACGGCACGGTCTACTGCGACGGCGAGGTCACCGCATGCGACCGGCCGCACGGCTTCACGACGACCTGGACCGTCGTCGGCGAGCCGCCGAGCCTGCTGACCGTGGCGCTCGAACCCGATGGCGAGCGCACCCGCCTGCACATCCGGCACGAGCACGTGACGCAGCCCGAGTACGGGCCCGGCTGGCACGCCTACCTCGAGGCGCTCTCCCGGCACCTCGCCGAGCCCGACGCACCGCGCGACCGCGACGCGTGGGTCCGCCGCTTCGGCGAGCTCGCGCCGGCCTACGAGGAGCGATTCGCAGCGCTCGGCGTCTCGGGAGGCGTCGCGGAGGACTGACGGTGCGGCGCCGGGGCGCTCAGCCCCCGACCTCGGCCAGCGCCTTCGCGATGCGCTGCGGCGACACGGTCTCGGCCGTGCGGAGCTCCTGCGCGAACAGGCCGACGCGCAGCTCCTCGAGCATCCACCGAACGCGCACGAGCGTCGGGTCGGCCTCGGGGTCGATCGGGATCCGCCCGCCCGCGGCATCGAACGCGGCGACCGCCGGCTCGAGCTGGTTCGCGGCCTGCCGGTCGCGTCCGGGGTTGTCGACGAGCTTGCGCACGCGCAGCGTGATCGCCTCGAGGTAGCGCGGCAGGTGCCGCAGCCGCTCGAGCCCGGTCGCCGACACGAAGCCGTTCGGCACGAGCCCCGCCAGCTGCGCCCGCATGTCGCCGAGCGCTGCCATCAGGTGGATGCTCGAGGCGGCCGAGATGGCGCGGTCGGCCTCGCGCGCGGCCTTCAGGATGCGCGCGACCAGCGCGACCGTCTCGAACATGCGGTCGACGACGCCGGCCGACACGGCATCGCGCACGGCCTCGAACTCGGCCCGCGTGCGCAGCAGGCCGTCGGGGTGGCGAGCCCGCAACTCGGCGTCGACGCAGGCCGCCAGGCAGTCGTCGAGCAGCGCACGCGTGCCCGAGTACGCGCTCGCCGCGAGCGAGAGCTTCTCCTCGTTCGACAGGTGCTCCTGCACGTAGGCGACCGGCGTCGGCGTCGCGAGCACGAGCAGCCGGCGGATGCCGCGCCGCGTCGCCCGGTCGCGCTCCTCCGCCGTGGCGACGAGGCGCAGCGCGACCGACGTCTTCTCGTCGACGAGTGCCGGATACGCGCGGATCACGTTGCCCGCCTGGCGCGTGTCGACGTGCGCGGGCAGCTCGTCCCACTCCCACGTCGTGATCCCGGACTTCTCGGCGATGGTGATTCCCGCCGGCCCGGGAGCCCGCGACGCGGGCGTCTCGAGCTCGGGCTGCTCGCGTGCCGCGGTTCGCGTCGACGGCTTCGACGGTCTCTCGCCCCGCGAGTTCCCCGTCACGGCCTTCGCCACCGCGTCGCGGCTGCGGCTCGCGAGCCGCGACTGCAGCTCGCCGAGGTCCTTCGACGACCCGACCGTGCGGCCGCGCTCGTCGACCGCGCGATACGTGACCCGCAGGTGCGGCGGAACGCGCTCGAGGTCGAAGTCCGACGGGTCGACGGGCGCGAACGTGAGCCGCCGGATCGCCTGCGCGAGCATCGCGGTGAACGGCTCGCGCTCGGCGCCCCCCTCGGGGCCGTCGGGCAGCTCGGCCGAGATCCGCGCCGCCCACTCGGCGGCGGGCACGACCTGGCGGCGCAGCACCTTCGGCAGGGTGCGGAGCAGTGCCGTGATGAGTTCGTCGCGCAGCCCCGGCACCTGCCAGTCGAACCCGTCGGGGCGCACGCGCGGCAGGAGCACGAGCGGCACCACCGCCGTGACGCCGTCGTCCTCGGCGCCCGGCTCGAACCGGTAGGCGAGCGAGTAGGTCTGGTCGGCCTGCCGCCAGCGATCGGGGAAGCCGTCGCCGCGGTCCTCATCGGCCTCGTCGCCGAGCAGGTCGGCGCGCGTCATCGTGAGCAGGCCGGGTCGAATGCGGTGCTCGCCGCGCCACCAGCGCTCGAACGCGCGCGTGTCCGCGACATCCGCGGGCACCCGTGCCTCGTAGAACGCCACGACGGCCTCGTCGCCCGCGAGGATGTCGCGACGGCGCGTGCGCTCCTCGACCTCGCCGAGCTCGCGGCGCAGCGCGCGGTTGGCCCGCACGAACGAGAAGAGGCGCCCGTCGAGGCGGTTCGTGTCCCAGTCCTCCTCGACGAGCGCGTGCCGGATGAACAGCTCGCGCGCGAGCAGCGCGTCGACGCGGGCGAGCTGGATGCGTCGCTTGGCCACGATCGGCACGCCGAAGAGCGTGACCTTCTCGTCGGCGACGGCCGACCCCTGCCGGCGCTCCCACCGCGGCTCGGAGTAGGTGCGCTTCGCGAGCGGGCCGGCGAGCTGCTCGGCCCAGGCCGGGTCGATGGCCGCGTTCGTGCGCGCGAACAGGCGGCTCGTCTCGACGAGCTCGGCGCTCATGAGCGCCGCCGGCGGCTTCTTCGCGAGCGCCGAGCCGGGGAACACCACGAACCGCGCGTTCCGGGCGCCGAGGAACTCGGCCTGCTGCCGCCGTCCCCGTCGCTCGGATTCGCGCGCGGCGCCCGCACCGCCGCGCCCGCTCGACGTCTTCGCGTCGTCGCGGAGGCCGATCTGCGAGAGGAGCCCGGCGAGCAGGGCGCGATGGATCCCGTCGGGGTTCGGGGCGCCCGCGTCCTTCGCCACATGCAGCCCGAGTGGCTTCGCGAGGCGCACGAGCTGCCGGTAGAGGTCCTGCCACTCGCGCACGCGCAGGTAGTTGAGGAACTCCGCCTTGCACATGCGCCGGAACGCGCTGCCCGAGAGCTCGCGCTGCCGCTCCTCGAGGTGGTTCCAGAGGTTGAGGAGCGAGAGGAAGTCGCTGCCGGGGTCGACGAACCGGGCGTGGAAGCCGTCGGCCTGCTCGCGCTTGTCGAGCGGGCGCTCGCGGGGATCCTGGATCGTGAGGCCGGCCACGATCGCGAGCACCTCGCGCGACACGCCCTGCGTCTTCGACTCGAGGACCATGCGGGCGAACCGCGGCTCGATCGGCAGCCGCGCGAGCTGCCGCCCGACGCGCGTCAGCTGCGGGCCGTCACCTTCGCCGTCGTCGTCGATCGCCCCGAGCTCTCGCAGCAGGTCGAGGCCGTCGCGGATGCCGCGGGTGTCGGGCGGGGTGAGGAACGGGAAGTCCTCCACCGCGCCGAGCCCGAGCGAGGCCATCTGCAGGATGACCGCCGCGAGGTTGGTGCGCAGGATCTCGGGATCGGTGTACTCGGAGCGCTTCTCGTAGTCGCCCTCGGCGTACAGGCGGATGGCGATGCCGTCGCTCGTGCGGCCCGACCGCCCCGACCGCTGGTTCGCCGACGCCTGCGAGATCGGCTCGATCGGCAGGCGCTGCACCTTCGATCGCGCCGAGTAACGGCTGATGCGCGCCGTGCCGGCGTCGACGACGTAGCGGATGCCGGGCACCGTGAGGCTCGTCTCGGCGACGTTCGTGGCGAGGACGATCCGGCGCCGCAGGCCCGCGACCTTCGAGGGCTCGAACACGCGGTGCTGGTCGGCCGAGGAGAGCCGGCCGTAGAGTGGGAGCACCTCGGTCTCGCCGCCGCCGCGCCGCGTCGCGTGCGCGCGCACCGCGGCCTCCGCGTCGCGGATCTCGCTCTCGCCCGAGAGGAAGACGAGCACGTCGCCGCGTGCCTCGCGGTCGAGTTCGTCGAGTGCGTCGAGGATTCCCCGCTGCACGTCGCGGTCCTCGGCGGCGGCCCCCTCGTCGTCGGAGTCGTCCCCTGAGCCCGTCGACGGGGACTCGGCGACGAGCGGCCGGTACCGCACCTCGACCGGGTACGTGCGGCCCGACACCTCGATGACGGGCGCGGGCTCGCCCGCGCCACCGTCCGTGGACACCGTCGCGAAGTGCCTCGCGAAGCTCTCGGGGTCGATCGTCGCGCTCGTGACGATGACCCGCAGCTCGGGGCGGCGGGGGAGGAGCCGCTTCAGGTAGCCGAGCAGGAAGTCGATGTTGAGGCTGCGCTCGTGCGCCTCGTCGATGATGATCGTGTCGTAGCGGCGGAGGTCGCGATCGTGGTGGATCTCGTTGAGCAGGATGCCGTCGGTCATCACCTTGATGCGCGTGGCCTCGCTCGCCCGGTCGGTGAAGCGCACCTGGTAGCCGACGAGGTCGCCGAGCTCGACGCCGAGCTCCTCCGAGATGCGCTCCGCGATCGTGCGGGCGGCGATGCGGCGCGGCTGGGTGTGCGCGATCCGCTCGCGCCCGAGCTCGAGGCAGATCTTCGGGAGTTGCGTCGTCTTGCCCGATCCGGTCGCGCCGGCGACGATCACGACCTGGTGGTCGCGGATGGCGCGTGCGATCTCCTCGCGCTGCCCCGAGACGGGCAGGTCGGCAGGATAGGTGATCGCGGGTAGCACAGCCCTCCATCGTATGCCGTCGGTGCGACCTCGACCGCTCGCTCGAGCGAAGCGGGCCGCCGACATGCTAGACACGCCCCATGACCGCGGATGCCGCATCGTCGGCCCCTGTCCCGTCGACGACGGCGCAGGCGCCGCCCGCCGCGGTGCCGGAGCCGGGTCGCGTCTCCCGTCTCGTCGGCCTCCCGATCCTCCGGGTCGTGCTCGTCGGACTCGCCGCGGTCGTGACCTGGCTCATCCTCGTCGCGGCCGGCGACGACGCCGCCTTCCCGCCGATGATGCTCTACGCGGCCGTGTCGATGCTCGTCGTGAACCTCGTGTCGCTCGCCCTCGTGCGTCGTGCCCTGCACGACGAGGGGCTGCGAGCACGCGACCTCATCGACTTCTCCTGGCGCCGACTCGGCACGGACGTGCTCTGGGGGATCCTCTGGCTCGTCGTGCTGTGGATCCCCTTCATCGTCGCGGTGCTGGCCACGGGCTTCGCGCTCTTCGGCGCCGACCTCTTCACGCGGTTCGAGACGCTGTTCTACGACGTCGGCTACGAGCCGGTGTTCGATCGGGCCGTGCTCACGGCGCTCGCCGTCATCGCCGTGGTGACGTTCGCCCCGCTGAACGCGCCGACCGAGGAGCTCGTCTTCCGCGGGTACTCGCAGGGCGGACTGTTCGCCCGCGGCTGGCACCCGGTCTGGGCGATCGTGGTGCCCGCCGCGATCTTCGCCGTCCAGCACGTGTTCTACGCCGCCACGCCCGACGTCGTGGTGATCTACCTCGTCGCGTTCTTCGTCTGGGGGATCGGCTCGGGCATCATCGTGCGCCGGCAGGGCCGACTCATGCCGATCATCGTGGCCCACTTCCTCGTGAACCTCATGACGAGCGCGCCGGCGCTGCTCATCGCCTTCCTTCCGCCCGAGGCGTTCGCCGGCTGACGCGTCCACGCGGCATCCGGTCTCGGTCGACCTCACTGCGAGCGCGGGATTCGCGGGGAGCGAAAGCCCCTGCCGGATGCCGCGACCGGCGTGATGGGATGAGGTTCATGACCCAACCCCCGGTTCCCCGCATCCAGTTGAACGACGGCAACTCCATCCCGCAGCTCGGCTTCGGCGTCTTCAAGGTCGACCCGAAGCAGACCGAGCGCATCGTGACCGACGCGCTCGAGGTCGGCTACCGGCACATCGACACCGCGCGCATCTACGGGAACGAGGAGGGCGTCGGCCGCGCGCTCGCCGACTCCAGGCTGTCGCGCGAGGAGCTCTTCGTCACGACGAAGCTGTGGAACGACGACCAGGGCACGCAGTCGGCCTTCGACGCGTTCGACCGCAGCCTCGACCGGCTGGGGCTCGAGTACCTCGACCTCTACCTGATCCACTGGCCCACGCCGCGGAACGACCGCTACGTCGAGACGTGGAAGGCGTTCGAGCGCCTTCGCGAGTCGGGACGCGTCCGCTCGATCGGCGTCTCGAACTTCCTCGCTCCCCACCTCCAGCGCCTGTTCGACGAGACCGACGTCGTGCCGGCCGTCGACCAGATCGAGCTGCACCCCTACCACCAGCAGCCCGAGACCGCGGCCTTCGCCGAGGAGCACGCCATCGCCATCGAGGCCTGGGGGCCGCTCGGCCAGGGCAAGTACCCGCTCTTCGAACTGCCCGAGATCACGGGCCCGGCCGAGGCGCACGGCAAGACGCCGGCGCAGATCGTGATCCGGTGGCACCTGCAGCGCGGCCACATCGTGTTCCCGAAGTCGAACCGGCGCGAGCGCATGGCCGAGAACTTCGACGTCTTCGACTTCGAGCTCGACGAGGCCGAGGTGCGGGCCATCACCGACCTCGAGCGCGAGGGTCGCGTGAGCGCGCACCCCGACGAGGTGCACTGACCCGACGGATGCCGCGTCGAGGCCCCGGTCGCCGTGCATCGGCTGGGCGGGTCGGGGCCTCCGCTCGTCGGGCGCGTGGTTGCGGGCAAGCGTCCGGTTCCCGGGTCTGCCGGGTACGCGAGGCGACGCGTTGCGCCGTCTCGCTCTTGCTCCGCCCTTCGTCGACTGCCGTGCCGCTCCGCGCCGCGCCCGCCGACGCGCGCCGCGCCACCCGGCGCGACACGCCCGGGATGCAGCCCTGATTTGGCGGGAACGGGCGGCGCCGCGTAAGTTCGTACATGTCGCCACGGCGGTGCGGGAAGCGGAAGCGGCCCGGCCGAGACGGGCGAGAGCGTCTTAGCCAAATAGCCTCGAAGTCGCGTTGCGACTCGGTGATTTCAAGCCTAAGATGGAAAGCCACTCCCGAAGAGGACCGACGTTCGCGTCGCCTCCTCCAGGCCGATCCGGCCGCCGGCTGGAACCGCGTGTTCCGAAGCCCGCTTCGGAGGTGGTACGATAGATAGGTTGCCCTGAGAGCAGGCCGCGAGGCCGTAACTCGGGTGCGTCCGTTCCTTGAGAACTCAACAGCGTGCACTATGTTCAATGCCAATTTTTGAACCCCGACCATCTTTGGATGGTGGGATTCCTTTGGATTGATGGACAGTCAGTATTGATTGTTCTGTCTGTCAGAGGTCAACTCTTGACCGGCGCTCTTCGGGGTGTTGGTTGAACATTTTTTTTGGAGAGTTTGATCCTGGCTCA